>NZ_JANHKS010000017.1 GCF_028682175.1 Pseudomonas putida
CGATCTGGTTCGGGGTCAGGCACAGATACCCGACCCACCCGATACAGGTGGGTCTACAAGCCCGCTATCAGAGGTTGAACACCGTCACCAGCTTGGTGTTCAGGTACGCCTCGATGGCCTCGGTGCCGCCTTCGGAGCCGTAGCCGGAATCCTTGATCCCGCCGAACGGCACTTCGACAAGGCCAATGCCCTGGTGGTTGATCGACAGCATGCCCGCTTCGATGCGCGTGCTGAGGATGTGCGCGGTTTTCATCGAGGTGGTGAACGCATAGGAAGCCAGGCCGAATGGCACGCGGTTGGATTCCTTGACCGCGTCTTGGACCGTGTCGAACGGCACGATCAGCGCCAGCGGGCCAAAGGGTTCTTCGCTCATGGCGCGCATGTCGGTGGTCAGGCCACTGAGCACGGTCGGTTCGAAGAAGTAGCCAGGGCCGTCGATCGCCTTGCCACCGGTTTCCAGCTTCGCGCCCTTCTCGCAGGCATCCTTGACCAGCGCCGCCAGTGCCGGAGCACGGCGCTCGTTGGCCAGCGGGCCCATGGTCACGCCCTGCTCCAGACCGTTGCCCACGTTCACTTCACGGGCCAGACCGACGAACTGCTCGACGAACCGCTCATACACGCCACGTTGAACCAGGATACGGGTCGGCGACACGCACACCTGGCCTGCGTTACGGAACTTGGCGCCTGCCAGAGTACGGGCGGCCAGGTCGATGTCGGCGTCGTCGAACACCAGTGCCGGCGCATGACCGCCCAGCTCCATGGTGGCGCGCTTCATGTGCTGACCGGCCAGCGCGGCCAGTTGCTTGCCCACCGGGGTGGAGCCGGTGAAGGTCACTTTCTTGATGGTCGGATGGGCGATCAGGTAGCTGGAAATCTGCGCCGGGTCGCCGAACACCAGGCCGATCACACCGGCCGGAACGCCCGCATCGATGAACGCGCGGATCAGCTCTGCTGGGGACGCCGGGGTTTCTTCCGGGGCCTTGACGATGATCGAGCAACCGGCGGCCAGTGCCGACGACAGCTTGCGCACCACCTGGTTGATCGGGAAGTTCCAAGGCGTGAAGGCAGCCACTGGACCTACCGGCTCCTTGATGACTTTCTGCTCGACCGAAACATTGCGCGAGGGCACCAGGCGGCCATAGGCGCGACGGCCCTCTTCGGCCAGCCAGTCGACGATGTCGGCGGCGGACAGGGTTTCCATGCGCGCTTCGGCCAGTGGCTTGCCCTGCTCCTGCGTCATGATGCGAGCGATCTGGTCGGCGCGTTCACGCAGCAGGTTGGCGGCTTTTTGCATGATCTTGTAGCGATCGTAGGCCGGGGTGCTGCGCCAGGTTTCGAAACCGCGCTCGGCGGCGGCCAGCGCCTGGTCCAGGTCGGCAACGGAGGCATGGGCCACGGTGCCCAGGGTTTCGCCGGTGGCCGGGTTGAGCACGGCGATGGTGCGGCCATCTTCACTGGCGCGCCATTGGCCGTCGATGTACAGCTGAACGTCTGGGTACATAAAGAAGCTCCGAATGCGCCTGTCGCAGGCAGGAGAAGGAAGAAAAAGCGTAGGCCGGGCAATTTACTGGCGTATGCCGATAACGGTCAAGGACCTTTATATGATGACTGACCAGCTCGCCTCGGCAGAACTTCAGCAGAACTGCATCAACTGCTGCGCATAGGCGCGCAACACGTCGCGTTGCATGGCGAACCGGGCGTACTTGCCTTCGCGCAGGGTGTTGATCAGCCCGGCTCGCTCCAGCTCCTTGGTGTGGTGGGACACCGTGGCGGCACTGACCGGGTGCACCTTGAGCAGTTCGGCGCAAGGCACCGGCTCCGTGGACGCGCTGATCTGCAGCAGAATCTGATAGCGCCTGCTGTCCGCCAGCGCCCGGGAAATCAGCGCGATTTGCAGGTCTGTCAATGGAAATGGCTCTACAGTGCTCATCAAGATCGATACACCCCGTTTGAAACCTCCTTGTAGAGTCTGAATGCGGACGCGGCCCGAAACCGTGCGTCAGGTTGGACGCCCGAGTGCGGCTCAGGTTCAGTGCGACAGAATAAGCGGGTATCGCAGACCCGCGAAGCATTTTCTGGCATTCTGCGCGGCCTTTTCCTACGGCCCTGCTTCTCGCTCATGGCATCTTTTTGTACACAATCTGCAAATGAATTGTTTTTCAATGTGTCGACATGTTGTAGAGTCGCAAAACCTGACCCAGTAGACAGCTTTTGTATACAGGTCAGGCCAGCGTCAACTGCAAAGCCCACGACCGAATAAAAACAACAGGCAGGCTAACCATGACCACAGCTCACAGCACGCCCCCGACGCACCCTGCGTCCCGCAAGACAGACCTGATCTACGGCCTCAACGACCGACCGCACTTCACGGCGGCGATCTTCGCCGCGCTGCAACATGTTCTCGCGTCCTTCGTCGGCATCATCACCCCTACCCTGATCGTCGGCAGCGTTCTGGGGCTGGACAGTGAAGTGCCCTGCCTCATCAGCATGGCGCTGTTCGTCTCAGGCCTGGGCACCTTCGTCCAGGCCAAGCGTTTCGGACCCATCGGCTCGGGACTGTTGTGTCTGCAAGGCACCAGCTTCTCGTTTCTGAGCGTGATCCTCAGCGCCGGATTTCTGGTCAAGAGCCGCGGCGGCGGCACCGAGGAAATCCTCTCGACCATCTTCGGCGTGTGCTTCTGCGCGGCGTTCATCGAAGTCGCCCTGAGCCAGTTCATCGGCAAGCTGCGCAAGCTGATTACCCCGGTGGTGACCGGCACCATCATCACCCTGATGGGCCTGTCGCTGCTCAAGGTGGCGATGACTGACATGGCCGGCGGCTTCGGCGCCACCGACCTGGGCTCGGCCACCAACCTGGGGCTGGCCGGCCTTGTACTGGCTACCATCGTGATCCTCAATCGTTTCAATATTCCGTTGCTGCGCCTCTCGGCGATCATCATCGGCCTGACCTTGGGCTTCTTCGTGGCCTGGTATCTGGGCCGGGTGGATTTCGCCAAGATGCCGAATGTGCCGGTGATGAGCATTCCGGTGCCGTTCAAGTACGGTTTCTCGTTCGATCTGCTGGCCTTCATTCCGATTGCGGTGATTTTCCTGGTCTCGCCGCTGGAAGCTGCGGGCGACCTGACCGCCAACTCGATGATTTCCCAACAGCCGGTGAGCGGCCCGGTGTATATCCGCCGGATCAAATCGGGCTTGCTGGCCGACGGCCTCAACTCGGCGATGGCCGCCACCTTCAACAGCCTGCCGATGGTGACCTTCGCCCAGAACAACGGGGTGATTCAGCTCACGGGCGTGGCCAGCCGCTACGTGGCGTTCTTCATTGCCGGCATCCTGGTGTTGCTGGGGCTGTTCCCGATCATCGGCGCGGTGCTGCAATTGATGCCCAAACCGGTACTGGGCGGCGCCACGCTGATCATGTTCGGCACCGTGGCCGTGGCGGGGATCAAGATTCTGTCCGAGGCCGGCCTGCATCGGCGCAACATGCTGATCGTGGCGATCTCTTTGGGGATGGGCCTGGGCGTGGCGGCGGTGCCTGAGGTATTGCGCGAACTGCCCAAGGCGCTGCACAACATCTTCGAATCGCCCATCACGGTGGGCGCCTTCTGCGCGATCATCCTCAATATCTTCCTGCCCGAGGAATACCAGGATGAAGAGGAAGTCACCGAGTTCGACCCCGAGGCTTCCACCGTCAAGGTCCTGCAAGACCCGCAACAGCCGGGCGACGGCGAACCTCTGTCGGCGCGCGCGGTCGCAGAGTTGAACCGCTAGGCTCAATGGCAGGGGCGCAATCGCGCCTCTGCCACGCCTTGGCAACCGGAGCGCCGTCAATGCCGCGACACCCCTTCCGCACCCTGTGTACCTGTGTGCTGCTTCTGGCCCTGAGCGCCTGTGCGCTTTTTCCCAATCGCGATCCGTTGAACATCAACGTGGTGGGCATCGAGCCGCTGCAAGGGCAGGACCTGGAAGTGCGCTTCGCCGTGAAACTGCGCCTGCAGAACCCCAACGACGTGGACATCCAGTACGACGGCGTGGCACTGAACCTGGACGTCAACGGCAAGCTGCTGGCCTCCGGCGTTAGCGACCAGAAAGGCACCATCGGGCGTTTTTCCGAAGGCGTCCTCACCGTGCCGGTGACCGTTTCGGCGTTTGCCGCATTGCGTCAGGCAGTCGGGCTGACAGAACGCCAGAGCCTGGACAACCTGCCCTATGAACTGCACGGCAAGCTCGCGGGCGGGTTGTTTGGCACCATGCGTTTCTATGACAGCGGAACCCTGAGCCTGCCGCAGCCGGCGAGTGGGGAGTGGTGATCCGAGGCTTGGCGACAGACTCCCCCGTCCCTGCGGGATGGTGATCTGACACCTGGCGACAGGCTCCCTCGTCCCTGTGGGAGCGGGCTTGCCCGCGAAAGCGGCGGGTCAGACAACATCGGAGCGTCAGGCACGCCGCTTTCGCGGGCGAGCCCGCTCCCACGGCCTTCGGCCAGAAGCGCTCCCGTGGCAGAGGTTGGAAACCTATCAGTCCTTGACGAACCGCACCCCGGGCTTGGCCCGCTCATCTACCACCAATTCGAATACATCCGGCCGCGCGTAGTGGCCGACCACGTCAAAATCGTAGCGGGCGCGCACAAGTTCGTCGGTGTCGATCTCGGCGGTCAGCAGGCCGCGCTCGCCCAGCAGCGGCCCCGCCAGCACCTCGCCCATGGGGCTTACAATTACACTGCCGCCATTAATGAGCGGACGTTCGGCAGGCCAGTTGGCAACGTCGAGGCCCAGCGCCTGCGGCGAGTCCTGAACCTGGCAGGCGCTGATCAGAAACACCCGGCCTTCCTGGGCAATGTGGCGCATGGTGCACTGCCACATCTCCCGCTCGTCCACCGTCGGCGCACACCAGATCTGCACGCCCTTGGCGTACATCGCCGTGCGCAGCAGGGGCATCTGGTTTTCCCAGCAGACGGCAGCGCCGATCCGCCCGGCCTTCGCGTCGATGACCGGCAAGGTCGAACCGTCACCCTTGCCCCAGATCAGCCGCTCGGTGCCGGTGGGCATCAGCTTGCGGTGCTTGGCGACCAGCCCGCCGTCCGGCTCGAAGAACAGCACGGTGCAGAACAGGCTGCTGCCTGAACGCTCGATCACACCAATTACCAGGCTGGCTCCGGTACGCGCCGACAGCTCGCCGAGGGCGTCGGTTTCGGCACCCGGCACATCGATTGCGTTTTCAAAATAGCGAGCGAAAGCATCGCGCCCTTCAGGCAGGCGATAACCCAGTTGAGTGCCGAACGTCTCGCCCTTGGGGTAGCCGCCGAGCAAGGCTTCGGGCATCACCACAACACTGGCGCCCGCCTCGCGAATGGCCGACTCGTAAGACAGGATCTGCGCCAGGGTCTCGGCCTTGCCGCCGGGTAAGGCGCCGATCTGCAACGCAGCAACGATGGACTTGCTCATCAGGGGTACTCCTTGTGATGTGAATGCGGGATCTGTTGCCAATTCTCCGCCTCACCCTCAACATGAATAAACCCCTCGCCAGTTGTGAATGATATGAGCAGCATGAATATCGCCAGCGTCGACCTCAATCTGCTTAAAGTCTTCGAAGCCCTGCACGATGAGGCCAGCGCCAGCCGCGCGGCATTGCGCCTGGGCGTCACGCAATCGGCGGTCAGCGCCTCGTTGCGCCGACTGCGCGAGGTGTACGACGATCAACTGTTCGTGCGCACAGGCCGTGGGCTGGCGCCGACCCTGCGGGCCAACCAGCTCAAGCCGGTGGTCTCTGACGCGCTGAACAAGTGCCGGCAAAGCCTGGCGATGGTCGAGCCCGAGGGCAGTCATTTCGAAGGACGCTCGGTGGCGTTGGGCTGGTCGGATGATTTCGAGATCGCGTTCGGCAGGCGCCTCATGGCAGCGGTGCGGCACAGCGCGCCGGGGTTGCGCCTGATCTTTCGCCAGACCCACAGCCAGATCGTCGGCACGGCACTGATGGAGCGCAGCATCGACCTGGCGGTGGCATCGGGAGGATTCGCCGAACGGCTGCTGAGCCGCAGGGTGCTGGGGGAAGGCGGCTATCTGTGCCTGGCGGACCCGGCCAGCCTGGCGCCCGGCCAGCGCACATTGAGCCTTGAGGAGTTCATCGCCCGAGAGCAGATTCTGGTGTCGTCGGGCGGCTTCATCGGCATGGTCGACGAAGGCCTGTCGAGCCTGGGCCTGAGCCGCACGGTCTGCGCCTCGACCACCCATTTCGCGGCCTTGCCCTACCTGCTCAAGGGCACCGACGCGATTTCGACCATTCCGTCACACGCCGCGCAAGCGGTGGCGCAGATTGCCGGGCTGGCCCTGCTCGAATGCCCCCTGCCGATGCCGCGCTATCCTGTCGAGCTGGGCTGGCGCACCTCCACCCAACTGGACTCGGCGGTGCTCAAGGTGCGCGAGGCGATACAGGGGCTGTTCTGAATCAGCCGCGGGCGGCGGCCACCAGGCGGTTCACTTCGGCGCGCACCATGTTGGCGTACTCGGGCGGCGACATGGCGTCCAGCTCGGACCGCACCCACTCCGACCATTTGCCCTTGCGCTTGCTGCGCTCGCCCATCAGCCGGGCGGCTTCACCCTTGGACTTGCCCAGGTTGCTCTGCCACAGCTCGAACAGACGGGACTTTTCGTCCTCGATCTCTGCGCGCTCGGCAAGGGACTTGTTGGCCAGGTTGAAACTCATGACGTCTACCTCGATGTGCAAAAACAGAACGCTCGCTCGCCGTTGACTGACGATCGAAAAGCGACAGCATCTTACACCCGGGCGGACAGAAGCTTGCCTTCATTCGTCGCACTTTTTTCCTCGGGCTTGAAATGCCCTGCAACTTTTTCGAAGCGCCAGGACTCCATTGCTCACTGCCATTCTCAACTGAAAGGAAATAGCCATGGCTCGTAAAACCGCTTCCCAGACCGCCGCCGAACAGATCAAGGATCAGGCATTCAGCGAACTGGCGGCCCTGATCGAAGAGTCCGACAAACTGCTCAAGGACAGCGCCGCGCTGGTCGGCGAAGAGGCAGAAACCATGCGTGCGCAGTTGAGCCTGAAACTCAAGCAGGCGCTGGATTCGGTGGGCAGCGTGCGTGATCGCACCAAGCCTGCGGTCGAAGCTACCGAAACCTACATCGGCGGCCACCCATGGCAGACTGTGGCGATCTCGGCCGGCTTCGGCCTGGTGGTCGGTTTGTTGCTGGGCCGTCGTTGATACGACCCCGGACCATCCCTGTAGGAGCGCGCTTGCCCGCGAAGGCGGTGTGTCAGGTTACCAGTACATGGCTGACACACCGCCGTCGCGGGCAAGCGCGCTCCTACAAGTTACGGCGACCGGCCGGACAAGTAACGGTAATTGGTCGGACGATGATCCCCGGCGGAAGATTACGGCTTGGGCGGGATCACTTCCAGCTGCGACAAGCGATGCCCCTTGACCAGGGCGGCGTCGATGTCGGTCTTGGATTTTTCAGCGGCGTCCTTCGAGTCGAACGGACCGATCATCACCACTTCCTTGCCATCGACCTTGACCACATACATGGGGTAATGGTGCTCGACCAGCCAGTAGCTCATGTCGCTCAGGGCTTCTTTCAAATGAACGCGAATGGTCCACTGATCCGAGGCCGGGGTCGGTGCTTCCGCGACCGAGTCAGCGGCTGACACCTTGGGCGTCGGCGCTGGTTTTCCAGCATCGCAGCCTGCCAGCATCAACACCGCCACCATCATTGCCATCTTGCGCACGTCTGTCGCTCCTCATTTGAAGTGGCGCAAGTCTACCATCGCAGGTCATTTCAAGTTGTAACACGGCTGTGTAGCGGGCAGCGGACACCCGCCGACCGCCAGCCCTTGCGCCCTACACCTGCGACTTTCCGACGCGGGCAGTGACCACTGAATCGACGCGCTTGTCCCCCTTGGCCGAGCCTTCATTCATGGCGGCAATTTCACGGGCCGCCTGGGCCTTGTCGAACGAGCCGTCCCACTTGGCGATGGCAATCGTGCCGATGCCGTTACCGATCAGGTTGGTGACGGCTCGCGCCTCGTTGAGGAAGCGATCGACGCCGAGCAACAGCACCAGGCCGATCATCGGGATACCGTGGAACACCGACAGCGTCGCTGCCAGCGTCACGAAGCCGGCCCCGGCCACGCCCGCCGAGCCTTTGGAGGTCAGCAGCAACACGCCCAGCACCGTCAGTTGATCCCACAGGGTCAGTGGGGTGTTGGTGGCCTGGGCGACGAAAATCGCCGCCATGGTCAGGTAGATGCAGGTGCCGTCCGAGTTGAAGGTGTAACCGGTGGGCAGGACCATGCCGACCACGGATTTTTCGCAGCCCAGCTTCTCGAGCTTGACCATCATGCGCGGCAGCACCGCCTCGGTTGAGCAGGTACCGAGGGTGACCAGGATTTCATCCTTGAAGTAGCGCAGAAACTGCATCAGCGGCAGCCCCGACCAGCGCGCCACGGCGCCCAGGATCACCACGATGAAGATCAGTGTCGTGGCATACAGCGCCACCAGCAGTTGCCCCAGCGACAACAGCGTACCGATGCCGTACTTGCCGATGGTGAACGCCATGCCGGCCCCCGCACCCAGCGGAGCCAGGCGCATGACCATCGCCACCACCCGAAACAGGCTTTGCAGCAGCATGTCGATGACGTTGACCAGCGGTTTGACCGGCTCGCCGATCTGCACCAGCGCCACGCCCATCAGCACCGAGACCAGAATCACCTGCAGCATCGCACCCTTGGCAAAGGCGTCGAACAGCGTGGTGGGGATGATGTTCATGAAGAACTCGACCACCCCGCCCTGGGCCGCCGCAGCCTGGGTGTAGCCAGTGATCGCGCTGCCGTTGATGGTGTTGATGTCGATGTTCATGCCCACGCCGGGCTTGAGAATGTTGACCACCACCAGGCCGATCACCAGCGCCAGGGTCGAGAGGATTTCGAAATAGATCAGCGCCTTGGCACCGATGCGCCCCACTTCCTTGACGCTGCCCATCTTGGCGATGCCCACCACTACTGTGCCGAAAATGATCGGCGCCAGCAGCATCTTGATGAGTTTGATGAAGCCGTCGGCGAGGGGTTGCAGCTTGGCGCCAATATCGGGAAGAAAGAAGCCGACCGCACCGCCGATGACGATGCCGATCAGTACCTGAACGTAGAGCTGGCTGTACCAGCGTGTCGAAGCCTGTTCCATGGGATGCCTCACTGTTGTTTTTGTATGAGGGGAAAGGACTGGAGTAACCGAGAACTGATCTGTAGGAGTGAGCTTGCTCGCGATAGCGTTGTGTCAGTCGGCATATTCAGGGCAGACAGACCGCGATCGCGAGCAAGCTCACTCCTACAGGGGCGAGCAGGACCTAGGCGCCCTCACCCAACTCGCGCATCACCGCATACAGCGCCGACTTGGCTTCGAAGCCCACGCCCGGAATGTCCGGCAGGCCGACGTAGCCGTTCTCGACGCGTATGCCATCGGCAAAGCCGCCAAACGGCTGGAACACGTCGGGGTAGGATTCGTTGCCGCCCAGGTGCAGGCCGGCGGCGATGTTCAGCGACATCTGGTGACCGCCGTGGGGCACCACGCGGCGCGACGACCAGCCCAGTTCCTGCATCACATCCAGAGTGCGCAGGTACTCCACTAGCCCGTAGGAAAGTGCGCAGTCGAACTGCAGGAAGTCGCGGTCCGGGCGCATGCCGCCGTGGCGCAGCAGGTTGCGTGCGTCCTGATGGGAAAACAGGTTTTCGCCGGTGGCCATCGGCAGGTCGTAGTGGTTGGCCAGCTCTGCTTGCAGCGCGTAGTCCAGCGGATCACCCACTTCCTCGTACCAGAACAGGTTGTAGGGGCGAATCGCTTCGGCGTAGGCGATGCCGGTCTTGAGGTCGAAACGGCCGTTGGCGTCCACCGCCAGACGCTGACCGTCGCCCACCACTTCCAGCACCGCTTCGATACGGCGCAGGTCTTCGGCCAGCGGCACGGCGCCGATCTTCATCTTCACCACGTCGTAGCCACGGTCCAGATAGCTCTGCATTTCGGCCTTGAGTTTGCTCTGGTCCTTGCCGGGGTAGTAGTAACCGCCTGCGGCATACACCCAGACCTTGTCATCGGCCACGCCCTTGCGATAACGGTCAGCCAGCAGGCGATACAGCGGCTTGCCTTCGATCTTCGCAACCGCGTCCCACACCGCCATGTCGATGGTGCCCACAGCCACCGAACGCTCGCCGTGACCGCCAGGTTTTTCGTTGGTCATCAGGGTTTTCCAGATGGCGAACGGGTCCAGATTATTGTGTTCCTGGTCGATCAGCGATTCAGGGTCGGCTTCCAGCACCCGGGCCAGGAAACGGTCGCGCATCAGGGCGCCCTGGCCGTAGCGGCCATTGGAATTGAAGCCGTAGCCGATCACCGGTTTGCCGTCGCGAATCACATCCGTGACCACCGCCACCACCGAGCAGGTCATCTTGGAAAAGTCGATGTAGGCGTTGGCAATGGGCGAGGCAATGGAGACGGTTTTCTCGCGAATGTCGACGATGCGCATGGGTCACTCCTGTTATTTTCGAAAGAGGTGCAGCGATTGACGGGGCCACTCTAGGGCTGGACCTTTGCGCGCGGCCAATGCTAAAAACGCGGCACTCAATGCGCGGATGGCATCACGATGGAATTGGTTTGGCTGGAAGATTTCAACGCCCTGGCACAAAGCGGCAACTTCTCCCGTGCCGCCGAATTGCGCCATGTCACCCAGCCGGCTTTCAGCCGCAGGATCCGCGCGCTGGAGACCTGGGTCGGTGTCGATCTGTTCGAGCGCACGACTCAGGGCGCGACCCTGACCGAGGCCGGCAGGCACATGCTCGGCAGTGCCCAGGAGATGACCCGGCGCCTGTATCAAATGCGCCAGGAAGCCCGGGAAGTGGCCGGGAAGCAGGCGCGTTCGCTGCATTTCGCGGCCACCCACTCCCTTTCGTTCACGTTTTTCCCGGGCTGGGTGCGAGCGGCCGAACGGACCAGCCCCATCGAAGCGATCCGGCTGCATTCGGACAATATGCGGGTCTGCGAGCAGATGTTGCTGGGCGGCGAGGTACAGTTTTTGCTGTGTCACCAGCACCCGGAAGTGCCGCCGCAGTTTCCCGCCGAATCCTTTCATTCCAAGGTGGTGGGCAGCGATTTACTGATGCCATTGCAGGGGCAGCAGGTGCAGGCGATTGCCGCCGACACGCCGCTTTCACTGCTGGGCTACACCGCTGAATCGGGCCTGGGCCGCATCGTCTCGGCACGCCTGCGCAAGGAGCCTCAGCCGCCGAACGTGCACACGGTGTTCACCTCCCATTTGGCGGCGGTGTTGTTGTCGATGGCACTTGAAGGCAAAGGCATCGCCTGGCTGCCCAGGACCCTGGCTGAACCTGAAATCAGCAGCGGTAAACTGGTCCGGGCGCTGGATGAGCATTGGGACATTCCAGTGGAAATCCGCCTGTTCAGACCGACCATGGCGTTGAGTGATTTCGCCGAGGATTTCTGGGCCAGGCTCTAGTCGGCTGGCCGCGGGTCGATCTTGCGCACGCCCCCGCCGGCAAGCCGTGCTGCTACGGGCGGGGTCGGGCCTCATTCCTGTAGGAGCGCGCTTGCCCGCGACGGCGATCTTATGGGCGTCGGGTCACTTCATGAAACCTTCCATGAAATCCGCCACGCCCATGGCGATCTTGCGTCGCCAGGCCGGTGTCGCGGGGTCCGCCAGGGTCTGGTCTTCGCTGACGAAGCTGCGGATGATCGCGTTATAGCCCAGCCAGCGGCAGGGTTCCGGCTCCCAGGCTTTCAGGGCCTTGAGGCCACCTTCGCGAATCACCCAGGGCTGGTGAACCAGCGGCGTGTCGCGCTCAAGAATCAGGTCCGCCAGGGTGCGTCCGCCCAGGTTGCTCGCCGCCACACCCTCCCCGCCGTAACCGCCGGCCAGGGCAATCCCGCTTGACCGGTCACACAGCATGTGAGGGTGAAACCGCCGGGACATCCCCAGGTTGCCGCCCCATGAATGCGTAATACGGACCTTCTTCAACTGCGGGAACAACTCGCCGAACAGGTAGCGCCGCAGTTCGACTTCGCTGGTGCTCAGATCGAAGTTTTCCCGCAGGCGGCCCCCAAACTGATAGCCGCCACGGGCGCCGAAGATCAGCCGATTGTCCATCGAGCGCTGGCCGTAGGTGACCTGCCTGCTGCTCTCACCAAACGCTTGCCCCTGGTTCAGGCCGATTTCATCCCAGACGCTCGCAGGCAAGGGTTCGGTCGCGACAATCAGGCTCTGCACCGGCAATTGATAGCGGGCCAGAGCGGGCATACTGGCCGCATACCCCTCCACCGCAGGCACCACCCAACGGCAGCGAATCCGGCCATGGGCGGTTGTGACCTGCCCGGCCTGCCAGTCGGTGGCCGGGGTATTTTCATAGATCGGCACGCCCAGCGCCTCGACCGCCCGCGCCAGGCCTCGGACCAGTCTGGCCGGCTGAATGGTCGCCAGGTGGGAGAAATGAATGGCGCCATAGGCACGGGCAATCCGCAGCTGCGAACTCAATTGCTCAGGAGTGAGCCAGCGATAGTCGGCCTCGGTCAGTCCCTGTTTGTAGAGCTTGTCCAGATAGGCCCGCAGGCTGGCTTCCTGCTCGGGGTAACGCGCCGCGCAGTACAATGCGCCGCCTTTGCGATAATCACAGTCGATGCCCTCGCGGTCGATGACACTCTTGACCTCGTCGGGGATGCCGAACAGCAGGTCGTAGGAGGCGCGGCGATCCTCTGCCGTGAACCCCGCGAGCATCCGGTCATCGCCCAGCAGGTTGCCCATGACCCAGCCGCCGTTGCGCCCCGAGGCGCCAAAGCCTGCGGTCTGCGCCTCGACAATGGCGACGTTCAACTGCGGGGCGTGGCGCTTGAGATAGTAGGCCGTCCACAACCCGGTGTACCCGGCGCCGATGATCGCCACATCGACATCCAGGTCCTGTTGCAGCGATGCCCTGGGCGTCAGCGGCTCGTCCAGCTGGTCCATCCATAAACTGTTCAAACGCCATGCAGACATCACCCTACCCCACCGACCCTGGCTCAAGGCATCGATCCTAGTCGGTGCGGCGAGCGGATGTCCAATGTGCATCGGACGGAGCGCGCGGGGCCACAGCGCGGTACACTTGTCTGTCCCCGACCACACACACCGCAACAGCTCAACCACGGGCAGGGTGCGAAAACGTGCTTTGATTCACCAATACCGACAACTTGGCATCGAACCGGATGATGGCAATGTGGTCAATGTCTCAATCGAACCTATCAGCGTGCTGTCCATGTATCCAACGCCTCCACCAGTAGACGATCCCGCCCAGTGGATCATCTGCGAGCACTGCGACTCGCTCTATGAGGCCCCCCCCCTGAGCAAGGGCGAATCGGCCTATTGCCTGCGCTGCGCTGCGGTGCTCGATCGCGGCCATCGCATGAGCATCGAGCAGATGCTGGCGCTGAGCATCGCCGCCGGCATCCTGTTCATCTTCGCCAATGTGTTTCCGGTGATCAGCATCAGCATGAAAGGCCTGTACAACGAGGTCACGCTCTGGGGCTCGGTCGAGGCACTGGCCCAGGGGCAGATCACCCTGATCGCGCTGGTCGCGGGGCTGGCGATCATCCTGGCCCCGGCGCTGCAGATCGCCCTGCTGTTCTGGGTGCTGGTGCACGCCCATCGCAACGAGATCGCTCCAGGCTTCAAGACCTGCATGCGCACCCTGGAGCACCTGCGCCCCTGGAGCATGCTGGAGGTGTGTCTGCTGGGGATCCTGGTGGCCATCATCAAGCTGGCGGGCATGCTCGACGTGCATCCCGGCGTCGGGCTGTGGGCCATGGCGATGCTGATGGTGCTGATCGTGCTGATCGCCGGCAAGGACATCAGAAGGCTGTGGGACGAGCTGGGGGTGCAGCCCGAATGAACGGCATCCCTTTCGCCCGCGAGCGCAACGTGACCCTTTGCCATGTGTGCGGCTATGTCTGCCCGCAAGATACCCATGTCTGCCCGCGCTGCGAATCGGCGGTGCACACGCGCAAACCCAACAGCATGGTGCGCACCTGGGCGTTCCTGATCGCCGGGCTGATCTTCTATATTCCAGCCAATACCCTGCCCGTGATGTTCACCACCCTGCTGGGCCGGTCCAGTGAGAACACCATCATGAGCGGTGTGATCGAGTTCGCCGAGGGCGGCTCGTGGGACATTGCCATCCTGATTTTCATCGCCAGCGTGCTGGTGCCGTGCATCAAGTTCCTGGTGCTGGGCATGCTGCTCTACACCTGCCAGCGCCGCAGCCAGTGGGCCATGCGCGAGCGCTCCAGGCTTTATCGCTTCATCGAGCTGATCGGCTACTGGTCGATGCTCGATGTGCTGGTGGTCGCGCTGGTCGCGGCGCTGGTCCAGTTCCGCGGCTTGAGCACCATCGAGCCGCGGCTGGGCATCCTGTTTTTTGGTTTGGTGGTGGTGATGACGATGTTTGCCGCCATGAGTTTCGATCCCCGGTTGATCTGGGATGCAGAGGTTGAAGATGTCTGAGAACACCCTACCCCCGTCGGCGCAGGCCCCTGGGCGACCGCAAGTCAAGGCCCGCAAGGCGCGTATTTCCCTGGTCTGGCTGGTACCGATCGTGGCCGGGGTGATCGGCCTGTCGATGGTCATCCACGACTTCCTCAACGTCGGCCCCAAGGTGGTGGTCAGCTTCCTGACCGCCGAAGGCCTCGAAGCCAAGAAGACCCAGGTCAAGTACAAGAACGTGGTCATCGGCACCGTTTCCGATATCGCCCTGAGCGACGACCGTACTCACGTACTGGCCACCATCGATCTGAATCAGTCGGCCACCCCCTTCACCCGCGCCGACACGCAATACTGGGTGGTGCGCCCGCGCATCGGTGCCCACGGTGTTTCCGGGGTCGATACCCTGCTGTCCGGGGCCTTCATCGGCGCCGACGCGGGCAGCTCCGAGGAAACCAAAAAGGACTTCACCGGCCTTGAGACCCCGCCGCCGGTGACCTTTGGCGAAAAGGGCAAGCGCTTCATCCTGCACACCGATGACCTGGGGTCGCTGGACATCGGCTCGCCCATTTACTTCCGTCGCATCCAGGTAGGCCAGGTGGTGGCCTACGAACTGGCAAAAGACGGCAAGGGCGTGGACATCGAGATCTTCGTCAACTCGCCAAATGATCAGTACGTGCTGACCGACTCGCGCTTCTGGAACGCCAGCGGCGTGGACGTCAGCATCGGTGCGGCCGGTCTGAAGGTATCGACGCAGTCGCTGACCTCGATCATCTCCGGCGGCATCGCATTTCGCGAACCCAAGTACAGCCCGGACGCCAAGCCTGCCGACAGCAACGCCGAGTTCAAGCTGTTCGAAGACCAGGCCACCGCCCTGGCGCCGCCCGACGGCGATCCCAAATACATCCGCATGCGCTTCAACCAGTCCCTGCGCGGCCTGGTGGTCAATGCCCCGGTGGACTTCCTGGGGGTGAACATCGGCCGCGTGGTCTCGGTGGACCTGGACTACGACCCGGCCACCCGCACCTTCCCCGGCGTGGTCGGCGCGGTGATCTACCCGCAACGCCTGGGCGCGGCCAACGACAAACTGCGCGAGCAGGCCGGTGGCGGCGACGAAGAGGAACAGACCTCGAGAATCCTGGGCGGCTTTGTCGAGCGCGGTCTGCGGGCACAGATTCGTACCGGCAACCTGCTGACCGGCCAGCTTTACGTGGCCATGGATTTCGACCCCAAGGCACCGAAAATCGCCTATAACGCCAAGGCTCGTCCGCTGGAGATTCCAACCGTGGGCGGCAGCTTCGACAAGCTGCAGGAACAGTTGCAGGCCTTCGTCGACAAGCTCGGCAAGATTCCGATCGACGACCTGGCGAACAACCTCAATGGCAGCCTGATCGAACTGCAGAAGACCATGAAGAACGTCAACGGCCAGGTCCTGCCACAAGTCACCGGCACCCTGGCGCAGGCTCAGAAGACCATCGGCACGGCCAACGCTACGCTGTCGGATGATTCCCCGGCGCGGCTGCAACTGGGCCAGGCCATGGAAGAAGTCCAGCGCACCGCGCGCTCGGTCCGGGTCCTCACCGACTTCCTCAGCCGCCATCCCGAATCACTGATCCGCGGTCGATCCGGCGATGCTGCGCCCGGCTCGTACAAAGGTTCGTCCTCTTCCCGTGAAATTGCTCCGGAGCCTGCACAATGACCGTGCGTAACCACCTGCTGGCCCTGGCGTGCGCTCTGGGCCTTGGCGCCTGTTCGTCCACGCCCACCCATTACTATACTTTGATAGCCCCTGCGACCCAGACCCAGGCCACTCACGCACAGGCGCCGTTCCAGTTCGAAATGCAGCCGGTGCTGATGGCCGTTCAGGTCGATCAGCCCCCGTTGGTCGTGCGCCAGGGCGACGGCAGCCTGGCCATTCTGGAGAACGATCGCTGGGGCGCACCACTGGGCGATGAGTTCCATGACGCACTAACGGGAGAATTAGAACGTCGTTTCGGAGTTCGAGATCTGGCAGGATTACCCAAACAGAACGAACTACCTGTATTGTCCATTCGTACCGATGTTCGGCGCTTCGAATCGATCATCGGCCAATATGCGATGATCGATGTAGTCTGGAACTTGAGTATTCGCTCTAATCAAAACAATGGCCAACGCCAGACCCTGACGTGCAGTAGCGTGGTGCGCCAACCTGCGGGGCCGGGCATCGAAAATCTGGTGCTGGCCCACCAGAAAGCGCTTTCGTCGCTGGCGGGCATCATTGCCAAAACCGCGACCGACTGGGGCCGGCAGCCGGGCACCCGCTGCCCTTCGTGATGTTACTCAATAACTTATTGACACTCAAACGAGTGTCAATAAAGTATCTAATTGAATGAATAGTCTTTCTATTTAGATATAAACATCGAGAAAGCATGAATAAAGCTGCACATGTACGCGAACGAGTATAATTTACACCTCACCGCTGCCATACGCCCGTTTCATAAAAAAACCCTCCAAACGTTTGTATACATCAGGATCCAATCGAATACTTACACTTGTCTTGGAGCCGATAGACGGCTTTAATGCACCAATTCATGGCATATTCATGAAGTTGATTAATTAAACGTCCATACATCTTTAGCGTGATTGTAAATCGTGCGTGCTGCCGGCTTTTTGCGGGCGACACCGCCTGCAACACTGCCAGCGGGGAGAAACACATGACAGGGATTGGCCCGAGACTTCGCGAAGAACGCACTCGCCTGAAACTGTCGCAAAGCGCACTGGGCACCCTTGGTGGCGTCGAGACCAATGCCCAGGGCAACTATGAAAGCGGTGCCCGCTCTCCGAAAGCCGACTACCTGTTGCGAATCGCCGAAGCTGGCGTCGATATCTATTACGTATTGACCGGCACCCGCTCACGTCCCGGAGACACCATCGCCCAGGCGCTCATGCCGCCCCACGGAGCGTCCACGAATGAGCACATGAGCAAGGTCACGCATCAGCTGCATCGTAACCTGCACGGACTGATCGAGGCCCTGTTCCAGATCACGATTCTGATCGAATCCCAGGCAAACGACATTGACGACCATGCCGTGAAGACGGAACTCGATACCTTCCGCAACGAAGCCCAGGCCCTGGCCCAGGCGTCCATCCGGCTGATTTTCGAAACCTCACGGCTCAGCTGACCTCCCCTGCGTGCCCGGTGTACACCGCGCATTGCCTGCGGCATGATCCGGCTTCATCAGAACAACAACCGGACAGTGCCGCGCCCATGACTCCCCATGACCTGACCCAGCTCACCGCCAGCGAAGCCGCCCGCCTGCTGCAGACCCGGACGCTCAGCGCCGAGGCGCTGCTGGGCGCGTGCCTGGAGCGCATCGAGGCGCGCGAACCACAGGTTCTGGCGTGGCGCCAGTACGATGGGGCTAGCGCGATGGCGCAGGCACGGGCGCTGGATCGCGGCCCGTTGCGCGGCCCTCTGCACGGTTTGCCGCTGGGGGTGAAGGATCTGTTCGACACTCGGGATTTTCCCTCCGGCTACGGCTCGCCGATCTACCAGACGCACTGGCCGGATCATGACGCCGCAGCCGTCGCCCTGTGCCGGGACGCCGGCGCGCTCGTGCTGGGCAAGACCGTCACCAGCGAATTCGCGACCTTCAGCCCTGGCCCGACGCGCAATCCGCACAACCCGGATCACACACCCGGCGGTTCATCCAGCGGCTCGGCGGCCGCCGTCGGTGCGCACATGGTGCCGTTGGCGTTGGGGACGCAGACCGCAGCTTCGGTGATTCGGCCTGCGGCCTATTGTGGCGTGGTGGGTTTCAAACCCAGCTTCGGCCTGATCTCCCGCGCCGGGGTCAAGAGCCTGAGCGAATCGCTGGACACCGTGGGTGGATTCGGTCGCTGTGTGGATGACGTGGCCCTGCTGACGTCGGTGATGGCCAACGCGCCGCAGTGGCGTCAGTTGCCCGTTGATCGTAAGCCGCGTATCGGCGTGTGTCGCTCACCCTATTGGGACAAGGCCAGTGCGTCGGCGCAACAGGCGTTCGAATCCACGGTGCGGACGCTGGCAGCCAAAGGGGTGCACATGGTCGATGTGACCCTGGCCGATTCAGTGGCAGCCCTGGTCGAGGTGCACGATCAGGTGATGTGTGGCGAGGCATTCAAGGCGCTGGCCGATGAGCGTCTGAATCATGGCGAGCTGTTGAGCGACAGACTGGTCGCGATGCTTGAGCGTGGGTCGCGCGTGACCTTTGGACAGAGTGTGCAGCACCGGGCACAGGTGGCGTCGGCGCGGCATCAGTTGGGGCGGGGCTTTGCCGATTATGACCTGCTGCTCACACCCAGCGCCTGCGGCGAGGCCGACCTTGGGCTGGAGCGCACGGGGGATCCACTGTTCTCGCGGATCTGGAGCCTGCTGGGTTTGCCGAGCCTGAATCTGCCCGTTGGGGTTGGCGATCAGGGCTTGCCCCTGGGGATTCAACTCATCGGCCCGATGATGAGCGACACCGCGATGCTTGGGTTCTGCAGGTGGGTCGAGCAGAGCCTCGCCGCGTGATGTCAGCAACCTGACCCTAATCTGAAACCGCCCCCGCCGGCAAGCCGTGCTGCTACAGGACCGAGGTGAAACGCAAACCCCGGCAACACCGAATGACAATGTAGCAGCCGGGCTTGCCCGCGGGGACGATATTGAAACCGCCACCGCCAGCAAGCCGTGCTGCTACGGGTCAGGCGTCAGCGACGCTTCAACCGGTCGATGATCACCGCCAGCAACAGAATCGTCCCGCGAATCACGTACTGATAGAAGGTATCGATGTTTTTCAGGTTCATGGCGTTCTCGATGATCGCCAGGATCAACACCCCCGCGATCACATGACGAATCATCCCGATCCCGCCACTGAGCGATACCCCGCCCAGCACGCACGCGGAAATCACCGTCAGTTCGAAGCCCTGCCCGATCATCGGTTGCCCGGATGTCATCCGCGAGGCCAGGACCACGCCCGCCAGCGCGCCGATCAGGCCGTGCACCGCGAAGATGATGATCTTGGTGCGGTCCACGTGCACACCCGCCAGCAATGCAGCTTCCTGGTTGCCGCCGATCGCCAGCGAGTTGCGCCCGTAGGTGGTGTAGTTCAGCAACCAGCCAAAGAACACGAAGCAGACGATGGTGATCAGGATCGGCACCGGCACGCCGAACAACTGGCCATTACCAAATACGAAGAAGCCTTCATCACCCACCCCCACCGCTTTACCGTTGGAAAAGATGTAGGCCAGACCGCGCACGATCTGCATGGTCGCCAGGGTGGTAATCAACGCGTTGATCCGCAGCTTGGCGATCACGATGCCGTTGATCAGCCCCACCACCAGCCCCATGGCCAGGGCCGCAGAGACCCCGAAAAACACACTGTCGGTGTCACGAATCACGATCCCGGCGATCACCCCCGAGCAGGCCAGCACCGAGCCGACCGAGAGGTCGAAATGCCCGGACGCGAGACAGAACAGCATGGTGCAGGCAGCGATGCCGACCGTGGAAATGGCCAACCCAAGCCCGCGCATGTTCAGCGGAGACATGAAGTTGTCGATCAGCAAGGCACAGAGCACAAAGATGCCCAGTGCGGCGAGAAGCATGGCCCAGTCGTCGAAGAATCGACGCATGTTCATGCCCTGGCGGGGAGCCGTCAGGCTGGTTTCGGTAGACATACGCACCTCGTTTTTATTTTTCACTGTCTTGACCCGGTGTCAGCCGCGAGTGCGCGGCAGTGCCAGTTGCAACAACCGTTGTTCGTTGGCCTCGTCACGAGAAAGCTCGCCAGTGATGGCGCCTTCGCTCATGACCAGAATCCGGTCGGAAATGCCCATGACTTCCATCAGATCGCTGGACACCACTATCACCGCGATCCCCTCGGCGGCCAGGTTATGGATGATCTGATAGATCTCGGACTTGGCGCCGATGTCGATGCCGCGGGTCGGCTCGTCCAGCAACAGCACCTTCATCGGCATCGACAGCCAGCGACCCAGAATGGCCTTTTGCTGATTGCCGCCGGACAGGAACATGATCTGCTGCTCGGGTGATGGCGTCTTGACGTTCATCGAGCGGATCTGGGTCTTCGCGTTGTCCCGCTCCCAGCGCCCCTGGATCAGGCAACCCAGGTGCACATGCCGTGGGCGGGCGCCGATGTTGATGTTCTCGGCCACGCTGGAAAGCGGCACGATGCCCTCTTTCTTGCGGTCCTCGGGGCACAGCAACACCCCGGCGGCGATGGCGTCGCGCGGGGACCGGAGGTTCAGCGGCTTGCCGTCCAGTTGCAGGGTGCCGGCCTGGCTCCTGGTCAATCCGGAGAGGATGCGAAACAGCTCGGTGCGCCCAGCGCCGACCAGGCCGAAAAAGCCCAGCACTTCGCCTTTATCCACCGCGAAACTCACCGGCTCCTGCAAGCCAGGCCCCAACAGACCGGTGACACGCAGGCTTGGGCCCTGGTGCTGGCGCGGGCGGTAGTTGTAGATGTCCTGAATGTCGCGGCCGACCATGCAGGTCACCAGACGGTCGTGGTCCAGGTCGGCCATGTCCTCGAAAGTGCGTACGAAACGTCCGTCCTTGAAGACGGTAACTGCATCGCAGACGCGAAAGATTTCTTCCATGCGGTGGGAGACATACAGAATCACCCGACCCTCGTCCCGCAGCTTGACGATGATCGCCATCAGGCGGTCGATCTCGCGCGCCGAGAGGCTGCTGGTGGGTTCGTCGAACGCGATGACGTGGGCATTGCGCGACATGGCCTTGGCGATTTCCACCAGTTGCCGTTGTCCGAGGGACAGATCGCCCAGGCGCGTGCCCGGATCGATTTCATCGGCCAGGCCTTTGAGCAGTTCGCGCGCGCGACGCATCATGGCCCGCCGATTCACCAGCCCGAAACGATTGGGCATGTGCCCCAGCAGCAGGTTCTCCGCCACCGACATTTCCGGCACCAGGTGCAGTTCCTGGTGAATCACCGCGACACCGGCGGCAATGCTGTCAGCCGTGGACTTGAACGCCAGGTGTTGATCGCCGATCTGCAGGTCGCCGCTGTTGGGCTGGTACGAGCCGCCGAGAATCTTGAGCAGCGTCGATTTGCCCGCGCCGTTCTCGCCCATCAGCGCATGAACACTGCCGGGCCTGGCTTCGAAATTGATGTCGGACAGCGCCTTGACCCCCGGAAAGGTCTTGCCGATCCCGTTGAAACGCAGGCTGCCGCCCGCCTGTTGTTGCTGTACCTGTGGTGCAGAAGCCTGTTGCATGAACCACCTCCCACTCGCTCCACCCTGGGGTGAAGCGAGGCCTTGCAGATTGTCGCCAGGGATTACTTGTACAGACCGATCTTGGTCAGCACGTCCTTGAAGTTCTCACGGGTGATAAGCGTCACGTCGTCCATGGCGGTGTATTTAGGCGGCTCCTTGCCAGTGGTGACCCACTCGTACATCTGCAGGGCGGTGTTGTAGCCCTCTTTGTCCGGGCTTGGGAGCATCGAGCCGAAGAAGCCGCTCTTCGGCTTTTTCAGTTCGTCGATGGCGTCGGTGCCGTTGATGCCGATCCCGATCACGTTGTCCGGGGAAAAGCCTGCACCGGCGGTAGCACGCACGCCACCGAGAACGGTGTTGTCGTTCATGCCGCCGACGATCAGGTTTTTCGCGCCGCTTGGCAGTTTAGGCAAGGCCGCGTTGGTGGCGTCCATGCTGCCTGGTACATCGAGGGTTTTCTGCGGGGTAAAGAGGATGTGATCTTCCGGCAGGCCGGCTTTCTTCAGGGCATCGACCGAACCGTCTGTGCGCTTCTTGCCGGTGTCCAGTTCGTTGTAGGTGTTGATGATCGCGTAGGTTTCCTTCCAGTCCCACTTGCGATTCTGCGCCTCGGTCGCCATGGCAGCGCCCTGCTTCTGGCCCACTTCAAACGCGGCCATGCCCAGGTACGGCACGTCTTCCATGAACTTGCCCTTGGCGTCGACGAAGCGGTCGTCCACGGCCATGACCTTCAGATCGTTGGCCTTGGCCTTGGCGACGATGGCCGGGCCGAGGGACACGTCAGGCGGGCAGATGACAAAACCCTTGGCGCCGTTGGCAGCCAGGTTGTCGATGGCGGTGAGGGTTTTCTCGCCGTCGGGAACGGCGATCTTGATGACTTCGAAACCGTGATCCTTGCCGGCCTTTTCAGCGAACTGCCATTCGGTCTGGAACCATGGCTCTTCGGCCTGTTTGACCAGAAAGCCAATCTTGACCTTGTCGGCAGCGATGGCGCCGCCGCTCATTCCAACGATAGCGGTGGCAACAGCAGCACAGCACAGGGAGCGAATCCCGTGGCGACTCAACATAGCTAACTCCTTATTTTTATTGACTAGCTACAGCGTCCAGCAGTGAGTGTCGTGGCGACCGGAAAGCGTGAGGGCCTGACGGTCGTTTCGACTGAAAACAGTCATATCATATTATCAATGCAGTCTATGTAACCGAGTGTCACACTGCCCGTGACACTCGCTTGCAGTCCGAAATCCTCAGCCGGCGAAGCGCTGGCATGCCAGCCCCTGAATGCCGGTTTCAACGCTCAACACACAGCCATCGAGTTCAAGCGCTCCGCTGGAAGGCCTGGCGCTGGTGACGAACAGAATGGTCATGTCGGGACCACCGAACACGCAACTGGTGGGGTGACTGAGCGGCACTTCGACTATCCGGTCTATGCTGCCGTCAGGCGCGAAACGAATGATGCAATGCCCACCCCAGCGGGCATTCCAGACATAGCCCTGGGCATCCATCGCCGAGCCATCGGGCACGCCGCGCACATGCTGTGCTGCCCAGATGCGCCGCTCGCCCAGAGAGCCATCGGTCAGTATCGGGTAGCGGTAGATCACACCGTCAAGGCTGTCTGCGGTCAGCAGCGCGCTGTCGTCATCGGCCCAGAGCAGGGTGTTGACGATGCCCTGCCCGCCCAGCAGCGGGGTTGACTGGCCACGGGCATCGACCCTGAACAGCCCGCCGGAGCGGCGTTCCAGCGGTACGTCGCCGCCCTTGGCATCCAGATTGTTCTGCATGCTGCCCAGCCACAACCGCCCCTGGCTGTCGCAGCGGGCTTCGTTGGCGCGGTTGCCCGGCACCGGATCGGCCTCGCAGAACAGCGCCAGACCAGGCGCATCGGCGCTGGATTCAAGGTTGAGGCGGTACACGCCACTGGCCAGGGTGACCAGCGCATCGCCTTGAGTGGTGGGGATGAATGCCGAGACAGGCTCGTTGAATTGCCAGTGCCGCACCTGCCCCTGATGCAGGCGCAGGGCGCGAAACCCGGCGATGTCGACCCAGTACAGGCTCTGCCGGGATTGATCCCAGAACGGCCCTTCGGCCAATTTGAAACGCTGGTCACAGACCGCAAGCCACTTCATGCCAATGTCCTGTTTTTATTCTTGTCCAGGGCCGCAGCCCTTCTTGAACAGCTTTTGTCGCTCAGTCGCTCAGCGAGCGGGAAATCACCTCGCAGGCGTTCTCGATCAGGCTCATGCAGGCCCAGACCCCTCGCGCTGCATCCCGGCTGGCGATGGCGTCCGCCAGGTCCTTGTGCAGCGGTAGCGTGCGTCCCAATTCGCCCGGCACCGCCGAGGAAACCTCGAAAGAGATCGCCAGCAGCGCACCCAGCGCCGGCAGCATCTGCTCGATGAACTGGTTATGGCTGGCCGCCAGCACCGCCTCGTGGAAACGCTGGTCGGCATGGTTGTAATCGCCCATGTCCGCCACGCTGTCCGCCAGCAGGCCATACGCCGCCTGAACCTCGGCGATCTGCGCAGGGGTTGCCCGCTCACACGCCCAACGCACCGCCATCGGTTCGATGGCCCGACGCAGATCCAGCAGGTCCATCACAAAACTCTTTGGCAAACCCTTGGCTGCCAACCAGCCGACCACCTGCGGATCGAACAGGTTCCAACTGCGCACCGGTAACACCCGCGTCCCGACCTTCGGGCCGACTTCCAGCATGCCCTTGGCCACCAGCGTCTTGATGGCCTCGCGGATCACCGTACGACTGACCCCGAACTCCTCGCCCAACGCCGCTTCAACCTTCAGTGCCTGCCCCGGCGGCACACTGCCTTGAGCAATCCAGGCGCCGAGACGGTCTACGGTCGAGGCGTGAAAACTGTTGCTCATGCCCTACCCCTTTTTGCGGTGCTTTCCGCAGATCGAGGCTAATCATCATATGATTGACTGTCAAACGGCTGTACAAGTGGCGAAAGCTGGTCTACACCTGATTCGCGACTGAAGTCGAGCTTCAGTTGAGCTAAATAGTATTACAATTTATTTTTAAATCGAGTGTTTTTGATCTATAAAACAGAAATACCGTCACAGGAAGCCAAAATAGTATTACCAATGCAGGAATGAGCCTGCTCTCGATGGGGTCCGAGCCTGTAAACGGAGCCGACTGAACGAACGCCATCGCGAGCAAGCTCACTCCTACAGCCGTCGCTGCTCAATAACAAAAAAGGAAGGACGCAATGAGGAAGACGCTTATCCCTGCTATCGGACTGACCCTGCTGGCCGCCGCCCTGCAAGCCAACGGCGCAACGGGCCTCACCAGCGAACACGCAGCGTTCGGCAAGATGCCGGACGGCACCACGGTCGAGAAATACACCCTGCGCAACAGCCTGGGGATGCAGGCCACGGTGATCACCTATGGCGGCACGCTGCAGTCGTTGCTGGTACCGGACAAGAATGGCAAGACAGAAGACGTGGTGCTCGGTTTCGATGATCTGGATGGCTACCTCAAGGGCACGTCCTACTTTGGTGCCACGATTGGCCGTTTCGGCAACCGTCTGGCGGACGGCAAGTTCAGCCTGGACGGCAAATCCTATCAGGTGCCGCAGAACGACAAGACCAACGCCTTGCACGGCGGCACCAAGGGCTTCGACAAGCAGATCTGGAAGGCCGAACAGGTCAAGGACAAGGGCTGGGTCGGGGTCAAGCTGACCTATGTCTCGGCGGACGGCGAGATGGGCTTTCCCGGTACGCTGAAAACCGAGGTGACCTACAGCCTCAACGAGAAGAACGAACTGCGCATCCAGTACCACGCCACGACCGACAAACCGACGGTGCTCAACCTGACCAACCACAGTTACTTCAACCTGGCGGGTGCGGGTAACGGCGATATTCTGGATCAGGTGGCCATCGTTCACGCCAGCCATTACACGCCGGTCAACGAGAAGCTGATTCCAACCGGCGAGATCGCACCGGTGGCAGGCACGCCGATGGACTTCCTAAAGCCCGTGGCCTTTGGCAAGCGCATCCGCGAAGACCACCAGCAGCTGAAATTCGCCGAGCCTACCCAGGGCGGTTATGACCATAACTGGGTGCTGGACACCAAGGGCAAGGTGGCGGCGCTTGCTGCGGACGTGAGCGATCCGAAATCAGGGCGTCGTCTGCAACTCTTTACCAGCGAGCCGGGAGTACAGCTGTATACCGGCAACTTCCTGGATGGCACGGTCAAAGGCAAGGGCGGCAAGATCTATCCGCATTGGGGGGCATTCACGCTGGAGACGCAGCACTATCCGGACTCGCCAAACCAGAAGAACTTCCCGTCCACGCGGCTGGATCCGGGCAAGGCGTATAGCCAGACGACCGTGTTCAAGTTTTTGACCAAGTAAGGGCGTAGCAGTTGATCGTCTTGATCGTTCCCACGCTCTGCGTGGGAATGGCTTGTGCGACGCTCAGCGTCTTTGGGTGACTTTGGGATCGGGTGTATATCCGGTTTCGCAGGGGTTTTTGGCTTAGGGTTTCGCCCCTTACGGGCGACCTACTTTCTTTCGGGAAAGTAGGCAAACCATTTGCTCCTGGCTGGGGTCCTTCGGACTTCCCTCGACTCCGGCGCCGTTCCGGGGGCACGCTGTGATGGGCCGTCCCTGGCCCGCACAGCTTTCGCGGCTTCCTGCCGCTCATCCCCCTCCACGACGCCTGCGCTCGGCCTGGCGCCTTTACGTCGCGTTCGGCGGCGCCTGTGCCATCGCGTTCGAAGATCAAGATCAAAATCTAAAACACGCCACCTTCCCCTAGCAGTCCGGCTTGCCGGCGTCGGCGATATTGAGGCCGCTCCCGCCGGCAAGCCGTGCTGCTACGAGGCTTGGGGCAGCGTGGCCGACCATCCATTTGCCTGCATCTGCAACGCTTGCCCCCTTCGTCTGTACCAATACCCACCGTTTGCACCCCAACGGATCAATTCGAGTGAATTTTCCTGGCCCTGGCGACTCAGTGAAGTGTGAGCGACTGATAGGGAGGTTTACGAGAGTGGGACAGTACAAGCATTTCAGAATCGATTATCTGCTGCATGGAAAATACAAAAGCTTCTATATCAGCGCCGAAGCCATGGACAGCGCTTCTGCATGGCATTGGGCGTCAGTGGACGCAGGCTTTGGCCAGATCCCCAAATATCGTTCTGACAAGGTGCCTAAGGTCAGCAAACCCAAGGCCGAGCAACTGGGCCTCACGGATGTAGAGTGGGCCGAATCCTGAGCTGCGCTCGGAAAAACCCATGACGCCGATCAGCCTGGCGGAACAGTTTTCTGACAATTGACCGCCTGTATCGAGGCCATGGAAAGAGCTGTTCATTAATCGACCATATTGACCAAGCCCTTGCACCCAAGGGCTTACAGACAGTTATCCACAGAGATATTCACTATTTCCGTGGACAACTTTCTGAACCCTTTCCCGTTGACTATCAACGTCATATGGCGCTAGCACCCCTCCCTTCCTTTCGATCCTCCCATTTTTTTCGCACTGCCTGCGACGGATTTTTCCAGCGCCTGCGTTGAACCCTTCAGCTGCACTCATTTTCGCGTGCAGGCATGAAGGAGTTGTCATGAGAGTCCCACGATCTCTGGCCAGATTAGGTTACGCCCTGCTCATCCCGGTCGCACTCGCGGCACTGGCGAGCACCCCCTCCTACGCGCAGGAAATCATCATTCGCCAGGCGCCACCCCCCATGCGCATGGAGCCGGTTCCGGGCGGGCGGCCCGGATATGCCTGGGACCGCGGTCACTGGCGCTGGGAGGGCCGGGGCTATGTCTGGGCGCCCGGGCACTGGCAGCGCGTGCGACCCAATGCGCGCTGGCAGCCGGGCCACTGGGTGGCGCGCGGTCCGAACTGGTACTGGATAGAAGGTCGCTGGGTGCGGTGAACCATTGGCGGGGATGCGGTCAGTAGTAACAAGATATTTCAACGCCCTCCCCGCCAGCCTTGAACATGGCGTGGCTGCCCCAGTAACCGGACCGAGACACGCCATATTGAACGAAACTGATCCGGACCTTGAGTTGTTGGCCCGCGTCGGCAACAACGAACCGGAGGCCGTCAAGGAGATGGTGTCACGCAAGCTCCCTCGCCTTCTCGCCTTGGCCAGCCGCGTGTTGGGCGATGCCGAAGAAGCCAGGGATGTCGCCCAGGAAAGCTTTCTCAGGTTGTGGAAACATGCGGCGGGCTGGCGCACCGGCCAGGCGCGCTTCGACACCTGGCTGCACCGCGTCGTGTTGAACCTGTGCTACGACCGCCTGCGCAGCCGCAAGGGCATGCCGCTGCTCGAAGACGACTTCCTCGCCGAAGTCCCGGACAGCGCGCCGCTACCCGAGGAGCAGTTGCAAACCCAGGCGCAGCACGCACAAATGGCCGCAGCACTGGCCGCCTTGCCGGACCGCCAGCGTGAGGCCATCGTTTTGCAGTATTACCAGGAATTGCCCAACACCGAAGCCGCAGCGCTGATGCAGATCAGCGTCGAGGCGCTGGAAAGTCTTTTGTCACGAGGCCGGCGCAACTTGCGCACTTATTTAGCCGAGTCAGACCTTGCCCCGCAGCAGCGCAAGGCCAGCCCAGGGAGAGGAAAACCATGACGCCTGAACGCTTTGCCCATCTGGCCGACGCCTACGGGGCGGACCTGCGACACTGGCCGGCAGCCGAACAGGAAGATGCCCGTCGCCTGCTGGCTTCGGGGGAAACAAGCGTGCATGAAACGCTGCGGCAGGCGGCCTGGCTCGACCGGCAACTGGACACTCATCGCGCGGCCACCCCTGATCCGTTGCTGGTTCGCGCAGTGCTGGCAGCGGCCTTCACCCCGGCCTCGTCATCGTTCTGGCGTCGGCATTGGGAATGGCTGTCGAGCCTTGGCATCGTTGGCGTGGGCCTTGCCGGTGCAGCCGCGGGAATGCTGGTGGTTTCCCTCAGCCTGCCGCTCACCAGCACCCCCGAGGTATTGCCCAGCATCTTCGACCATGGCGATGTCGAGCTCTTCCAGGGCCTGGATGCCGAGGAGAACGATCAATGAGCCAGGCCCCCGCTCGCTTCAAAACCCTGCTGATCGCCTCGGTGCTGACCAACGTTTTCCTGATCGGCGGCCTTGCGGGCGGCTGGTATCAATGGTCCAACCGCCCGCACCCTCCCCGCAGCGTGGTGCAACACGGGCTGCATCAGGCGCTGGCGCAACTGCCCGAAGCCCGTCGCCATCAGTTGCGCCGCCTGCTGCGTGAAACCCGCGCGCAAAACCAGGCGCTGATCGTCGCCAGCCGTCAGGCCCACGCCGATGTCGTGCAGCGCCTGCAATCTGCAGCGCTGGATCGCGATGCGCTGGACGCCGACCTGGACCGCGCCCGCACCGCCGACATCAGCCTGCGCACCCGCGTTGACGCCACTCTGGCCGACTTCGCCGCCACCTTGCCGGCCGATGAACGCCAGAAACTGGCCGAGGCGATGGTCAACCGGCGTCAGGCGCTGCCACGCAACGCGATGAAAGAGTAAAAACCGGCGACGGATTCTGCGCCATGCAACGTTAAATCCCTGTACGCCCCACCAATCAGGTGCGGGCCAGGTCGACACAAGGATTTCCCATGTTGCGATTCACCAAGGCCGCCCTGCTGGCCACCGCCTTCACCCTCACATTGTCCGGCTGTGTCGTCGAGCCGGTTCACCCGCGCCGCCCACCGCCGCCTGTAGAGGTCGTGCCCGTGATGCCCGCCCCCGGCGCACAATGGGTGCCGGGACACTACCGCTGGGCTGGCAATCAATGGCTGTGGATGCCGGGGCACTGGCGCCGCTACTGACAGACTCTCTGTGCAGTGCATGCTAGGCTCGCGAATCGACTGAACGACAGCGCTTCATAAAAGGACAGCATGCATGCCAGAGCAGCACTCATTCGCCGCCTTCCTGTTCGACATGGATGGCACTCTGACCAACTCCACCGTGGCCGCCGAGCGGGTCTGGACGCAATGGGCGCTGAGCAAGGGCGTCAATGTCCAGGAGTTGCTCGCGACCATTCACGGGGTGCGCTGCATCGACACCCTGCGCCGTTTGAACCTGCCGGGGGTCGATCCGGAACTGGAAGCGCAGCGGCTGACCGAGGCGGAAATCGAGGATGTCGAGGGCGTGGTGGCCGTTGAGGGCGCCGCGCAGTTCCTCGCTGCGATCCCGGACAACCGCTGGGCCGTGGTCACTTCTGCTCCGCGCCAACTGGCCGAACGCAGGATCCTCGCGGCCGGCCTGCCGCTGCCGCAGGTGCTGGTCAGCGCCGAAGACGTCGAGAGAGGCAAACCCGCGCCGGACTGCTTTCTGCTGGGTGCCCAGCGCCTGGGCACGAAGGCAGAGGATTGCCTGGTATTCGAAGATGCGGCGGCGGGTATTGGAGCGGCCGAAGCGGCCGGGGCGCAAGTGATGGTGGTCACGGCGGCGCATACCCACAGCCTACAGACGCGGCATCCTTCACTGAACAGTTACGATGCCTACAAGGTAGTGGTCGATCAGCAGGGGCGCCTGCAACTGCGCCCCAACTGACCCGGGTGAGGCTCAGTCGATCAACTGGGCGTCACGCAGCGCACCCAGCGCGGCCTGCCAGCGCGGGTGCTGACGGTATTCGGTGGTCGCCAGCCCCTGTCCACGCATCCGGGCAATTCGCGCAGGGGCGGTGATTTTCATCCGCTGCGCAGCACTGAGGGCCAGCTCTGCGGCAGCGCGATCGTTGCACACCAGACCCATGTCGCAACCGGCCGTCAGGGCCGCCTCGATACGGCTGGCGGCATCGCCCACCACATGGGCACCGGCCATGGACAGGTCATCGCTGAAGATCACCCCGTCAAAGCCAAGCTCGCCGCGCAGAATGTCCTGCAGCCAGCGCCGAGAGAAACCTGCCGGTTGCGAATCCACCTGCGGATAGATGACGTGAGCCGGCATGACCGCCGCCAGTTGCTTGCTCAAGCGGGCAAAAGGCACCAGATCGTTGGCCCGGATGGTTTCCAGACTGCGTTCATCGTTGGGGATCGCCACATGGGAATCCGCTTCGGCCCAGCCGTGCCCCGGGAAATGCTTGCCGGTGGCGGCCATGCCAGCGTCGTTCATGCCGCGAATGAAAGCACCCGCCAGCAACGCCGCACGCTCGGGATCACCTTCGAACGAACGGCTGCCCACCACCGCGCTGCGCTGGTAATCCAGGTCCAGCACCGGCGCAAAGCTCAAGTCCAGCCCGACGGCCAGCACTTCGGCTGCCATCAGCCAGCCGCACTGCTCGGCGAGGAATTCGGCATTCGGGTTGTCGGCAATCGCGCGCATGGCTGGCAGACGCACGAAGCCCTGGCGCAGGCGCTGCACCCGCCCGCCCTCCTGATCGACCGCCAGCAGCAAGTCAGGACGAATGGCGCGGATAGACGCGCACAGCTCACGTACCTGGCGAGGGCTTTCGATGTTACGGGCAAAGATAATCAGGCCGCCCACTTCGGGCTGGCGCAGAAACTGACGGTCTTCGGCGGTCAGCCAGGTACCGGCGACGTCCACCATCAGGGAGCCTTGCAGGCCAGAATTCATACCAAGATCCTTCAACAACCAATGCTCAGACCGGCATGGTGAGGGATCGAGGGGTGCGATGCAAATTCACCGCACCGTACTGCGAGAGCGATCAGACTTTGGCGGGGGTCGGCGGCGTCGCGCTTTTGCTGCGTGGCTTGAGCTGGGCGCTGATCATGGCAGAGTCCGTCACCCCGGTTTCGGCGCGCATGCCAGCGGCCAGGAACGGCACCATCAGGCGCATGACCTGCTCGATGGAGGTATTGACGCCGAAATCGGTCTCGGCGATGGCGCGCAACGCCTTGATGCCGGACATGCTGAACGCTGCGGCGCCGAGCATGAAGTGCACGCGCCAGAACAGCTCGATAGGCGGGATACGCGGCGCGGCCTCGTTGACCAGCAGCATATAGCGGCGGAAAACCTTGCCGTACATGTCTTCCAGATAGCGGCGCAGGTGGCCCTGGCTCTGGCTGAACGCCAGGCCCAGCAGACGCATGAAAATCGACAAATCATTGCCGCTTCGAGGTTGCACCACCAAGGCTTGCTCGACGAGAATTTCCAGCAGCTCTTCAAGGGTCGGCTTGTGCTCGGGCTTGGCCTGGCGGCGCTCAAGCTCTTTGTCCAGGCTCAGGCAGAACGGCCCCAGGAAACGCGAGAACACAGCCTGGATCAGCGCCTTTTTCGAACCGAAGTGGTAGTTCACCGCTGCCAGGTTCACCGACGCCTTGCTGGTAATGAGCCGCAACGACGTTTCGGCAAAACCCTTCTCGGCGAACAGCTGTTCTGCAGCATCGAGAATTCGTTCAACTGTTTCCGACTGAGCCATGGTTCTTCGCCTGACAAACACTTGTTTGAAACATACGTTTCAAGCGATTTCCTGTCAACCCTGCCCGTTCGTTTTCTGCCCGTCCGGTCACGCCATTTAATCATACAAATCGGCACTTACAGCCACTGCCTGGCAAAGTCCGCGAGGGATCTTTGCACGGTCATCGGCTGCGCCGGATAAAAGGATGATTGCCAAGACGCGATCACTGTATATAATCCCAGTCACTGTATAAAAAGACAGAGCGACGTACATGATTAAACTGACAGCACGCCAAGCCGAGATTCTGGATTTCATCAAACGCTGTCTCGAAGACAACGGCTACCCGCCCACCCGTGCGGAAATCGCTCAGAAACTGGGGTTCAAATCCCCCAACGCTGCCGAAGAGCACCTCAAGGCCCTGGCACGCAAGGGCGCCATCGAGATGACCCCTGGCGCCTCCCGCGGCATCCGCATTCCGGGCTTCGAGGCCAAGAACGACGACACCGGCGGCCTGCCGATCATCGGCCGCGTCGCTGCCGGTGCACCGATCCTGGCCCAGCAACACGTCGAGGAATCCCTGGCCATCAACCCGGCGTTCTTCCACCCCAGCGCAGACTACCTGCTCCGGGTCCACGGCATGAGCATGAAGGATGTCGGCATCCTCGACGGCGACCTGCTGGCGGTCCACACCACCCGCGAAGCCCGCAACGGCCAGATCGTCGTGGCGCGCATCGGCGACGAAGTCACCGTCAAGCGCTTCAAGCGTGAAGGCAGCAAGGTCTGGCTGATCGCCGAGAACCCTGATTTCGCCCCCATCGAGGTCAACCTGAAAGATCAGGACCTGGTCATCGAAGGGCTGAGCGTCGGCGTGATTCGCCGCTAAGGAGAACGTCCATGCAGTTCCAGACACCGCAACAACATGCACAACTGCCCCTGTTCGAAGCCTTCATGGCTCCGGTCGGGCACCTGCTCGACGCGCCGCTGCTCAAGGTGCCGGTCCTGGACGATGTGGTCCAGAAGCCCTGGAACAACGATGCGGAAGTCTTCAGTGAATTGTCATTGCGCGGCGCTGCCGGGAACTGCCTGAACCTTCTGGCGCCTATCCTCCGGGATCTGAGCCAGGACTCCAACGACCGCTGGCTGACGCTCATCGCTCCGCCTTCGAGCGTCACCCAGGCCTGGCTGCGGGACGCCGGGCTGAACCGGGAGCGCATTATCCTGATGCAGCCCCGTGGCAATCAGAGCGCGCTGGAACTGACCCGCGAAGCCTTGCGCCTGGGCCGCAGTCATACCGTCGTCAGCTGGATCAACCCGATTTCGGGCACCGCCCGTCAGCAACTGATCAGCGCGGCGAGCATCGGAAATGCGCAAAGCCTGAACATCCGCCTGGGCTGAGTGACAGCGGCGGGTTCAGTCAGTATCGGAAAAGGTGTGTAGCCAGGCTTCTGCGAATGAGAAGCCTTGAAGCACGCATTTGACCCGGGCCGGATCAATGCAGGACGCGAGGCCCCTCTTCTTCCTTGGTCAGCTCGCCTTCAGCCAGGCGGCCAGCCATCTGCACGCCGACGCTCAGCATTGCCTTGGCGACTTCGACGTGTTGGCCTTGCAGAAATGCCTTGGCATCCTCGGAGAAATTCAAGGTCACCAACGACCCTTCATCCTCGGCACGGCGCAACTCGATGCGGCCGTCAGGCAATTCGACAATTTCCAGAAAAGAGGTTGGCATCAGGACAGTTCTCCACGAAAGACGACCATTGTAACAGCCTGATGACGCATGCCCTAGTCCATCGATCATTCAGACGTTTGGCTCAGCACTCGCTCAAGCCTTCGCGGAAGCGAATGGCCAGCCCCTTGAGCTGTTGCCGCCAGCTCTCCATCTCTTCACGGCTCAACTCAGGCTCCGGCTCATCCTCAGCCCCCACCGAAATGATCAACGGCTGGGTGACGTCGCCCTTGGGTTTGCTCGGGGCACGTGGCGGCTGGAACAGCGCGTTGTAGGACGCCAACAGCTGCGCCAGCCAGGTTTCGCGCTGCTGCGCCAATTCCACCAGCTCAGCCATCTCCGGGATCTGTATCGACTCCAGCACCTGCGGGGTCAGCAGCGCCTCGGCACGTGGCGAGCTGGCCTGGGGCAAACGATAGAAGCCGGCGATCTCGTGACACAGGCCCAGCAGCGCGCCGTACAGGTGAAACACCGCCGATTCACGTTCAGCCTGCTCCAGGCCCTGGGCGTTCATGGCGCCACTGGCCTTGGCCTTGGCCATGGCTTCCAGGGCAAGCCCTGCGAAAAAGATCTTCTGGTTGGTACGTGTATAGAGTTCGCGAGCCATGAACGTGGCCTCCACCTCGATGAATAGGGACAGGTCGCCTTGCGAAAAAAATCCCCCGCTACGCAAGCGCACCGGGGGACTGATTCAACGCATGGCGGGTGCGCCAGCCGACAGGCTCAGGCGCACGCGATCAACGCTTGTCTTCGACCTTCCAGGTGCCGCCGTCGTAGAACGCGCGCCAGCCGGTCGGCTTGCCGTCCACTTCGGTCTGCACATATTGCTCCTTGGACTTGCGGCTGTAACGGATCACTGCCGGACGGCCATCAGGATCCTTGGCCGGCGCTTCGCACAGGAAGTGGTACTTCGGATCGATCTCGGACTTGTGCGGCACGATTTCCAGCACCAGCGGCGCACGGGTCTCGCGGTTTTTCGGGAACTGGCTGGCCGCCAGGAACAGACCCGAGGCACCGTCACGCAGGATGTAGGTGTCGTCGACCTTCTCGCACTTGAGTTCCGGCATCTTCACCGGGTCCATTTTCGGCGGTGCAGCTTCGCCGTTCTTCAGCAGCTTGCGGGTGTTCTTGCAGTTGGTGCAGCCGAAGAACTTGCCGAAGCGGCCAGTCTTGAGCTGCATCTCGCCGCCACACTTGTCGCACTCCACGCTCGGGCCTTCGTAGCCCTTGATGCGATAGGTGCCCTCTTCGATCTCGTAGCCTGCGCAGTCCGGGTTGTTGCCGCAGATGTGCAGTTTGCGCTTCTCGTCGAGCAGGTAGGCGTCCATCGCGGTGCTGCAGATCGGGCAGCGATGCTTGCCACGCAACACGCGCGATTCCGATTCACCCTCGTCGTCCTCGGCGATTTCGTCGCCCGGCGTCAGGTTGACGGTGGCCTTGCAGCGTTCCTTGGGCGGCAGGCTGTAGCCCGAGCAACCGAGGAATACGCCCGTGGACGCGGTACGAATCTGCATCGGACGGCCGCAGACCTTGCAAGGGATGTCGGTCATCACCGGCTCGTTGGCACGCATGCCGCTGCCGGTCGCTTCGGCCACTTCGAGTTTCTTCTTGAAGTCGCCGTAGAACTCGTCGAGCACGTTTTTCCAGTCACGCTCGCCCTGAGCCACGTCGTCGAGGTTCTCTTCCATGCCGGCGGTGAAGCCGTAGTCCATCAGGTTCGAGAAGCTCTCGGACAGGCGCTCGGTAACGATGTCGCCCATCTTTTCCGAGTAGAAACGACGGTTGTGCAGCGCCACGTAGCCACGGTCCTGGATGGTCGAGATGATCGCAGCGTAGGTCGAAGGACGACCGATCCCGCGTTTTTCCATCTCCTTGACCAGGCTCGCTTCGGAGTAGCGCGCCGGCGGCTTGGTGAAGTGCTGGGTCGGGTCGAGCTTGATCAGCTTCATGCTGTCGCCCTGAGCCATGTCCGGCAGCACGTCGTCGTCGCCCGGCTTGCTCATCTGTGGCAGCACACGGGTGTAACCGTCGAACTTGAGGATGCGGCCCTTGGCGCGCAGCTCGAAGTCGCCGGCGGTGACGCTGACAGTGGTAGACAGGTATTGCGCAGGCGGCATCTGGCAGGCCACGAACTGGCGCCAGATCAGCTCGTACAGGCGCTCGGCGTCACGCTCCATGCCCGACAGCTTGCTCGGGTGGGTGTTGACGTCGGAAGGACGAATCGCTTCGTGAGCCTCTTGTGCCCCTTCCTTGCTGCTGTAGACGTTCGGCGAGTCGGGCAGGTATTTTTTGCCGAACTCGCTTTCGATGTAGGTGCGAGCCATGGCCACTGCGTCCGCCGACAGGTTGGTCGAGTCGGTACGCATATAGGTGATGTAACCCGCTTCGTAAAGACGCTGGGCCATCATCATGGTTTTCTTCACGCCGTAGCCCAGACGGTTACTGGCCGCCTGCTGCAGGGTGGAGGTGATGAACGGCGCCGACGGCTTGCTGCTGGTCGGCTTGTCTTCGCGCTTGGCGATGCTGTAGGCCGAAACCTTGAGCTTCTCCAGCGCCGCCATGGCCTGGGCTTCGTTCAGCGGCTTGAAGGCCTCGCCTTTCTCGCGGGCCACTTCGAAGCGCACCTTGGCGCCCTTGGCGGTCCCCAGGTCAGCGTGCACTTCCCAGTATTCTTCAGGGTTGAAGGCACGGATCTCACGCTCGCGCTCAACCACCAGCTTCACCGCAACCGACTGCACCCGGCCGGCCGACAGGCCACGGGCGATCTTCTGCCACAGCAGCGGCGAGACCATGTAACCCACGACGCGGTCCAGGAACCGGCGCGCCTGCTGGGCATTGACGCGGTCGATGTCCAGTTCGCCCGGCTGGGAGAACGCTTCCTGGATGGCTTTCTTGGTGATCTCGTTGAACACCACGCGCTTGTAGCGATCGTCGTCACCACCGATGGCTTCGCGCAGGTGCCAGGCGATGGCTTCCCCCTCGCGGTCCAAGTCCGTTGCCAGGTAGATGGTGTCGGCATCCTTGGCCAGGCGGCGCAGCTCCTCGATCACCTTTTCCTTGCCAGGCAGGATCTCGTACTTGGCTTTCCAGCCATGATCGGGATCGACGCCCATGCGGGCCACGAGCTGGCGCTTGGCCTTTTCCTTGGGCGACAGCGCAGGCGCTTCGGCCGCTGCCTTGCCGCGCTTGGCAGCAGGCTCTTTGGCGGCGCTCGCCGAACCGCTGGTGGGCAGGTCTCGGATATGGCCGATACTCGACTTCACCACGTACTGGCTGCCCAGATACTTGTTGATGGTCTTGGCCTTAGCCGGGGATTCCACAATGACCAGCGATTTGCCCATGGATCGGAAAATTCCTAATGCGAGAAAAAAAGACGTTGGAGCCTCAGAGGCCCCGCTATATATAGTGGCTACAAGGTGAGGTCAAGCACAGGCTACTGCAAGGCCTTGCCTCATGACCTCGGAAAAAGGTCAGGTTCGGCCGTGACCAAAGCAAAGCGCGGCACTTGCTCCCCGTCAACCTCGACCGACTCCAGAAACATGCTCAAGGGACGTACCCAGAGGCCGTATTCGCCATACAGCGCTTGGTAGAACACGACTTCCTCTTCAGTCTCCGAATGCTTCGCGACACCGAAAACACGGTACTCGGGGCCTTTGTAGTGACGGTAGAGACCTGGTTGTAGCTGCATGCTGCGAACCTCAGGTAATGACCCGAAAAAAACTTTCAAAAAACGTTTCGTAAAAAATACAAAAGCCGGGGCACCTGGCCCCGGCTTGCAACCTCACACCGCTTAGATGCGCTCAAAGACGGTCGAGATACCCTGACCCAGGCCGATACACATGGTGGCCACACCCAGGGTGCCGCCCTTCTGCTTCATGACGTTGAGCAAAGTGCCGGAAATCCGCGCTCCCGAGCAACCGAAAGGGTGACCCAAGGCGATGGCGCCGCCGTGCAGGTTAACCTTCTGGTCCATCTTGTCGAGCACTTTCAAATCTTTCAGCACCGGCAGGGCCTGTGCAGCGAAGGCTTCGTTGAGCTCGAAGTAGTCGATGTCGGCAATGCTCAGACCCGCGCGCTTGAGCGCTTTCTGGGTCGCCGGTACAGGCCCGTAACCCATGATTGCAGGGTCGACACCGGCCACTGCCATGGAGCGAATAACCGCCATCGGCGTGATGCCCAGATCCATGGCGCGCTGGCCCGACATCACGATCATGCACGAAGCACCGTCGGTGATCTGCGACGAAGTACCGGCCGTCACAGTACCACCTTTGGGGTTGAATGCAGGCTTCAACGCCGCCAGGCTTTCGAGGGTGGTCTCGGGACGAATGGTTTCGTCGAAGTCGTACATCTTCAGGAAGCCGTTCTCGTCATACCCTTGCATCGGGATGATTTCGTCCTTGAAGTTTCCTTCCACGGTCGCCTGGTGGGCCAGACGGTGCGAACGCACGCCGAACGCATCCTGGGCTTCACGGGTGATGCCGTGCATCTTGCCGAGCATTTCGGCGGTCAGGCCCATCATGCCCGAGGCCTTGGCCGCGTACAGCGACATGTGCGGGTTCGGGTCGACACCGTGCATCATGCCGACGTGGCCCATGTGCTCGACGCCGCCGATGACGAACACGTCACCGTTGTTGCTCATGATCGCCTGGGCGGCGGTGTGCAGCGCGCTCATGGACGAACCGCACAGGCGGCTGACGGTCTGCGCAGCGGAGGTGTGCGGGATCTGGGTCATCAGCGACGCCATGCGCGCGATGTTCCAGCCCTGCTCCAGGGTCTGGTTGACGCAGCCCCAGATCACATCCTCGACTTCCGAAGGATCGACCTTGGTGTTGCGTTCCAGCAGTTTGCTGATCAGGTGCGCCGACATGTCTTCGGCGCGGGTGTTACGGTGCATGCCACCCTTGGAGCGGCCCATCGGGGTGCGACCGAAGTCGACAATCACGACGTCTCTGGGATTCAAGCTCATATTCTCACCTGTTCGTTGGGCACTTAGCCGAAGAAGCGCTGGCCGTTCTTGGCCATTTCACGCAGCTTCGCAGTGGGGTGGTACAAAGCGCCCAGATCAGCGTATTGGTCCGCCAGGGCAACGAATTGGGCGACACCTATCGAGTCGATGTAACGCAGTGCACCGCCACGGAACGGAGGGAAACCGATGCCGTAGATCAGGCCCATGTCGGCCTCGGCTGCGGTTTCGACGATGCCGTCTTCCAGGCAGCGCACAGTTTCCAGGCACAGCGGGATCATCATCCAGTTGATGATGTCCTCGTCGCTGACTTCACGCTGTTCGTAGACCACCGGCTTGAGCACTTCGAGCACCGAGGCGTCGACCACTTTCTTCGGCTTGCCGTTCTTGTCGGTCTCGTAGGCGTAGAAGCCCTTGCCGTTCTTCTGGCCCAGACGATTGGCCTCGTACAGCGCGTCGACCGCGGAACGACGGTCGTCCTTCATGCGATCAGGGAAGCCTTCAGCCATGACGTCGCGACCGTGGTGGCCGGTGTCGATGCCGACCACGTCCATCAGGTAGGCCGGGCCCATGGGCCAGCCGAACTTTTCCATGACCTTGTCGATGCGCACGAAGTCGACACCGGCGCTGACCAGCTTGGCGAAACCGCCGAAGTACGGGAACAGGATGCGGTTGACCAGGAAGCCCGGGCAGTCGTTGACCACGATCGGGTTCTTGCCCATTTTCTTGGCGTAGGCCACGGTGGTCGCCACCGCGACTTCGCTGGACTTCTCGCCACGGATCACTTCCACCAGCGGCATCATGTGCACCGGGTTGAAGAAGTGCATGCCGACGAAGTTTTCCGGACGCTTGAGCGCCTTGGCCAGCAGGCTGATGGAGATGGTCGAGGTGTTGGAAGCCAGGATCGCGTCATCACGCACCTGCCCTTCCACTTCGGCCAGTACGGCCTGCTTGACCTTCGGATTCTCGACCACGGCTTCAACCACCAGATCGACATGGCCGAAATCGCCGTAGGACAGCGTAGGACGAATCGCGTTGAGCGCTTCGGCCATCTTCGCCGGGGTCAGGCGACCTTTCTCGACGCGCTTGCCCAGCAGCTTGGACGCTTCGCCCAGGCCCAGCTCGATGGCTTCTTCGCGGATGTCTTTCATCAGGATCGGGGTGCCCTTGACCGCCGACTGATAGGCGATACCGCCACCCATGATGCCGGCACCCAGTACGGCAGCCTGCTTCACGTCCTTGGCGACTTCGTCGTAGATCTTGGCTTTCTTTTTCAGTTCCTGGTCGTTCAGGAACAGGCCGATCAGACTCTCGGCAGCCGAGGTCTTGGCCATCTTCACGAAACCGGCAGCTTCGACTTCCAGCGCCTTGTCACGCCCGAAGTTGGCGGCTTTCTGGATGGTCTTGATCGCTTCGACCGGTGCCGGGTAGTTCGGGCCGGCCTGGCCTGCGACGAAACCTTTTGCGGTTTCGAAAGCCATCATCTGCTCGATGGCGTTGAGCTTGAGTTTGTCCAGCTTCGGCTGACGCTTGGCCTTGAAATCGAACTCGCCGGAGATGGCGCGCTTGATCAGGTCCAGCGCTGCGTCACGCAGCTTCTCGGGAGCAATCACGGCATCCACGGCGCCCACTTTCAGGGCGTCTTCGGCGCGGTTGTCCTTGCCCGAGGCGATCCACTCGACGGCGTTATCGACGCCGATCAGGCGTGGCAGGCGCACAGTGCCGCCAAAGCCCGGGTAGATGCCCAGCTTGACTTCCGGCAGACCGATCTTGGCGGTGGCGGACATGACACGAAAATCCGCGGCCAGACACATTTCCAGCCCGCCGCCCAGCGCGATGCCGTTGATGGCTGCCAGGGTCGGGACGCCCAAGTCTTCGAAGTCGCTGAAGATCTTGTTCGCTTCAAGGTTGCCAGCGACCAGTTCGGCCTCGGGCAGTTTGAAGTTGTCTACGAATTCGGTGATGTCGGCGCCGACGATGAACACGTCCTTGCCGCTGGTGACGATGACGCCCTTGATCGAACCGTCGGCCTTGATGGCCTCGATGGCCTGGCGCAGGTCGTTGAGGGTGAGGCGGTTGAATTTGTTGACGGACTCACCCTTGAGGTCGAAATTCAATTCGACGATGCCACTTTCAAGAGCCTTAACCGTGATGGCTTTACCTTCGTAAATCATCAACTGATCTCCACGATATGGAAGCTGAACAATACGCGTCAGACGCTGAAATCCGGCAAAAAACACGACGTTTCCGTCGGTGCGACCACCAAAAGCCAGGTACCCCGTCGACACGATTCGGGCGTCTGTAAGAGCGTTCCTACGGCAAACGCTCAATTCATACGGCCGTTTGATTTGGGTGCGCCTACCTTCTGCCATATTCCAGCAATTGTCAATTCGCCAGACAGCGGGCATAAGCGGCAAATCACAGGCAAAAGACACATTTGATAAACAAGCATTCAGAAAAATGATTGCGTTCAATGTTTGCAGACGTGACTAAACGCCGGAAGCGACGACCGGCGCGCAATTCTGGAAAAAATCTGGAGGGCCGCAGCAGACAAATGCACCAATAACGTCTACATTCAGCGCACTGCGCCTCAAGACGGGTCATTTTTGCGAAAGAGTGTGAAGCAAATCTGATCAGCAGCAGCGGCCTTGCACCGCTTCTGCACCGCGATCGGGGCACCCGGAATTATCGGCCTGCCTGGCCAAACCCCAGCCCGATGTTGTTATCGGGCTTTTTAATGCCTGCGATTTGTGTCGCGCAACCTGTCAGGCCAGCGCTTTCAACACCGCGGCAATGCGCTGCAACACTTCTGTTTCACCCTTCTCGGCCCAGTACAGGGCGATCAACTGCTTGCCTGCCTCGACCTTGTAGACGTCGCCGGGCAGCGTGCGCAGATGGGCCAGCAATTGCATATCCGCACAGGGCTCGCGCCATTGATTGACCCACTCCCCCGGCGTCATTTGCCAGTAGACCCAGCTGTCGGGCTCACGGCTCGAACGGGGCCGATGGTACTGCGCACAGGGGCTTGGCGGCTCCGTAGGCAGCCAGTGCGGCCACTCCTGGGGGATCAGTTGCATGGCCAGCCCCATGCGCCGCGCTTCCATGCGCATGGCCATCCGGCCGCTCTGGGAACGGGACGGTCGCAGCCAGACCAGAGGGCTTAAAACGACAGCAACGATTGACAGCACTATCCACACCGTCATATGTCTATGCCCCTGTCGCGGGGAGCGACGTGGAAAAAACAACGGCGTGCCATGAGGCGCGTGAAAAGAGCCATAATTAAAACCATCGCAAACCTCAGAAGGAACATCCCATGTCCTATGAACATATTCTGGTAGCCGTGGACCTCACTGAAGAGTGCGATCCGGTCATCAAGAAAGCCATCAAACTGGCGGTTGCCAGCGGCGCCAAGCTGTCTCTGGTGCACATCGTCGAACCCATGGCGATGGCCTTCGGTGGCGACGTCCCCATGGATCTTTCGCAACTGCAACAGCAGCAGTTCGACCAGGCCAAGGAAAAGCTCGAAGCCCTGAAACTCAAATACCCTGACGTGCACACCGGCGACAGCCACCTCACCTACGGCCAGCCACGCCAGGAAATCCATCAACTGGCCAAGCAGCACCATGTCGACCTGATCGTGGTTGGCAGCCATGGCCGTCACGGCCTGTCGCTGCTGCTGGGCTCCACCGCCAATGACGTCCTGCACGGCGCGCCGTGCGATGTGCTGGCGGTGCGCCTGGTCAAGCGCGTGGAGTAACCTGTTTGCCCTCGTAGCAGTCCGGCTTGCCGGCGACAACGATCCTCAGGACGCCGACGCCGGCAAGCGGAGCGCCGCCCGGCCGGACTGCTACATTGCTGAGCTATCGCAACAAAAAGCCCGAGCCCTTTAGGGGGATCGGGCTTTTTTATTGCTGCGCGCGAGCGTTACTCGTCCAGCTCCGCCCAGCGCTCAACCAGTGCATCCAGCGCTTTGTTCAGCGTTTCGAGGGATGCCAGCACCTTGGCGGTTTCAGCCGCAGGGCGCTGGTAGAAACCGGCGTCGGCGATTTCGGCCTCAACGGCAGCGATCTGCTGCTCCTTGGCGTCGATTTCACCCGGCAGTGCTTCCAGCTCGCGCTGAAGCTTGTAGCTGAGTTTCTTCTTCGCTGCCGGCGCTTCGGCCACTGGCGCCGGTGCGGGCGCTACAGGGGCGACCACCGCGGAGTTGAGCTCGGCCTTGCCGGACTTGCCTTCAGTCACGCCCAGCAGGCGCGGCGAGCCGCCCTGACGGATCCAGTCCTGATAGCCACCGACGAACTCGCGCACCTTGCCCTCGCCTTCGAACACCAGGGTGCTGGTGACCACGTTGTCGAGGAATGCCCGGTCGTGGCTGACCATCAGCACGGTGCCCTTGAAGTTGGAAAGGACCTCTTCGAGCAGCTCCAGGGTTTCGACGTCCAGATCGTTGGTCGGTTCGTCGAGTACCAGCAGGTTGGCAGGCTTGCTGAACAGCTTGGCCAGCAGCAACCGTGCGCGTTCGCCACCGGACAGCGCCTTGACCGGCGTGCGGGCACGCTGCGGGCTGAACAGGAAGTCCCCCAGGTAACTCAACACGTGACGGCTCTGGCCGTCGATCTCGATGAAGTCGCGACCTTCGGAAATGTTGTCGATCACGGTCTTTTCCAGATCCAGCTGATGACGCAACTGGTCGAAATAGGCCACTTCCAGATTGGTGCCGACTTCGACCTTGCCGGTGGTCGGCGTGAGGTTGTCGAGCATCAGCTTGAGCAGCGTGGTCTTGCCGGTGCCGTTGGCACCCAGCAGACCGATGCGGTCTTCGCGCTGCAGGACCATGGAAAAGTCCTTGATAAGGGTCGGGCCACCCGGGTGCGCGAAGCTGACGTTCTCCAGCACCATCACTTGCTTGCCGGACTTCTCGGCGGTATCCAGCTGAATGTTGGCCTTGCCGGTGCGCTCGCGACGCTCGCCACGCTCCACGCGCAGGGCCTTGAGGGCACGCACGCGGCCTTCGTTGCGGGTCCGACGGGCCTTGATGCCCTGGCGAATCCACACTTCTTCCTGGGCCAGACGCTTGTCGAACAGCGCGTTGGCGGTCTCTTCGGCGGCGAGCATCGCCTCCTTGTGGACCAGGAAGCTGGCGTAGTCGCCGTTCCAGTCGATCAGGCCGCCACGGTCCAGTTCCAGGATGCGGGTGGCCAGGTTCTGCAGGAAGGAACGGTCGTGGGTGATGAACAGCACCGCCCCCTGGAACTCCTTCAGGGCCTCTTCGAGCCAGGCGATCGCGCCGATGTCCAGGTGGTTGGTCGGCTCGTCGAGCAGCAGCAGATCGGGCTCGGCCACCAGCGCCTGGGCCAGCAGCACCCGACGGCGCCAGCCACCGGACAGCTCGGCCAGGGTCTTGTCCGCCGGCAACTGCAGGCGGCTCAGGGTGCTGTCGACCAGTTGCTGCAGGCGCCAGCCGTCGCGGGCCTCGAGGTCCGACTGCACGTGCATCAGCTTGTCGAGGTCTTCAGCGGTAACGATGTTCTGGCTCAGGTGGTGATATTCGGCCAACAGGGCGCCAACGCCGTCCAGGCCTTCGGCCACGACGTCGAACACGGTACGGCCATCGGCCACCGGCAACTCCTGGGGCAGTTCGCCTATCTTCAGCCCAGGCGCCCGCCAGACACTGCCGTCATCGGGCAATTGCACGCCCTTGACCAGCTTCATCATGCTGGACTTGCCAGTACCGTTACGACCGATGATGCAGACCCGCTCACCACGGGCGATCTGCCAGGACACCTTGTCCAACAACGGCATGGCGCCGAACGCAAGGGACACATCGCTTAATTTGAGCAGGGTCATGAGCTTCTCCAAAAACCGGGCGCGCATTCTACCTGAGATGGAGGGGTGATTGGGCGGGATTCGATGATGGGTTTGGGGGTAGGCTTGGAATCGGTACTTTGATGCCCTGCGGGCCTGATCGCGAGCAAGCTCACTCCTACATCTTTTGCAACGTACCATCGCCTGATAGACCGTGTTGCTAGCCCCGGCGCCCGGCGCGAGGTCTCCGGCATTTCACGAAGACTGCGCACTCGGTCCATCAGAATGCGGCACGTTGCAACAAATGTAGGAGTGAGCTTGCTCGCGATAAGGCCCAAAGGGCATCAGAGTAAGAATCCCAACCCATCACCTCATCCACACCCCCCAACTGCAAGCAATTGTTTCCACACCCCACCCTTCAACACCTTTGCCCTTCAACCCACGCTGGCAAAAGGCTAAGCTAGCGGCACTTTTCACGGTTCATCTGCACGGAAGTCTCATGCGCAGTCGTTTGTTCAGCCTTTTGTCCTGCCTGCTTCTGTCGGCCACCGCAGCCCAGTCTGTCCACGCGGTGGATCTTGCGACCCAACGCCAGTACTACGATCAAGCCAAACGTGCCCTGGCCAAGGGCGATGCCGGTCCGTACCGCATGTACGGCGCGGCGCTGGCCGATTACCCGCTGGAGCCTTACCTGGCCTATGACGAACTCACCGCGCGCCTGAACAGCGCCAGCAACGAGGAAGTCGAACGGTTCCTGGCCGAACACGGTGACCTGCCCCAGGCCAACTTCATGAAGTTGCGCTGGCTGCGCCTGCTGGCGTCCCGGGGTGACTGGCAGCCCTTCGTCAAGTACTACGACCCGAAACTCAATTTCGTCGAACTGGACTGCCTCAACGGCAGCTACCAACTCAGTCACAACCTGCGCTCGGAAGGCTACGCCAACGCCGAGCGCATCTGGATGACCGGCAAGACCCTGCCAACCGCCTGCGACACCTTCTTCACCCAGTGGGCGGTAGAGGGCCAGTTGACCGAGCAGAAACGCTGGCAGCGCGCCAAGCTGGCCGCCCAGGCACGCAACTACGCGCTGGCCAACCAACTGGTCAACAGCATGACCACCCTTGCGCCTCAGGGTCGCCTGCTGATCGCCGTCGCGCAAAAACCCGAAATGGTCAACAACCAGGCCCAGTTCCTGCCGGCTGACGAGGCCATGTCCGACGTGGTCGGCCTGGGCCTGCGCCGCCTGGCCAAACAGGACCCGCAGCGGGCGATGGAACTGCTCGACAGCTACTCGCCCGTGCTGCGTTTCTCCCATGAAGAGCAGGTGCAGATCGCCAAGGAAATCGGCCTGACCCTCGCCCGCAGCTACGATGACCGTGCCCTGGGCCTGATGACCAAGTACGACCCGGACCTGCGCGACAACACCGTCACCGAATGGCGCCTGCGCCTGTTGCTGCGCCTGGGCCGTTGGGGCGATGCCTACGAACTGACCCGGCGCCTGCCCCAGGACCTGGCCACCACCAACCGCTGGCGCTATTGGCAGGCTCGCTCCCTGGAGCTGTCGCAGCCCAACAACCCGCAGTTGCCGGCGCTGTACAAGGCCGTGTCCCGGGAGCGTGATTTCTACGGTTTCCTCGCCGCCGACCGTACCCAGACGCCGTACATGCTCAACAACAAGCCGTTGATGCTCAGCCAGGCCACCATCAACAAGGTGCGCAATACACCGGGCGTGCGCCGTGCGCTGGAGTTCTACGAGCGTGGCGAAGTGGTCAATGGCCGTCGCGAGTGGTATCACGTGACACGCCGTTTCACCCGTGACGAGATGGTCGCCCAGGCCAAGCTGGCCTACGACATGCGCTGGTACTTCCCGGCCATTCGCACCATCAGCCAGGCGCAGTACTGGGACGACCTGGACATCCGCTTCCCGATGGCCCACCGCGATACCCTGGTGCGCGAGGCGCAAGTGCGCGGCCTGCATTCGAGCTGGGTGTTCGCCATCACCCGTCAGGAAAGCGCCTTCATGGACGACGCCCGTTCAGGTGTCGGCGCAAGCGGTCTGATGCAGCTGATGCCGGCCACAGCCAAGGAAACTGCGCGCAAGTTCAGCATCCCGCTGGCCTCCCCGGCGCAGGTGCTGGATCCGGACAAGAACATCCAGTTGGGTGCGGCGTACCTGAGCCAGGTCCATGCGCAGTTCAACGGCAACCGGGTACTCGCCTCGGCCGCCTACAACGCCGGCCCCGGCCGCGTGCGGCAGTGGCTCAAGGGCGCCAACCACCTGGCGTTCGATGTCTGGGTCGAGAGCATCCCGTTCGACGAAACCCGCCAGTACGTGCAGAACGTGCTGTCGTATGCAGTGATCTACGGGCAGAAACTCAACGCGCCACAGCCGCTGGTTGACTGGCACGAGCGTTTTTTCGACGATTTGTAACGTCACTCTGTGGGAGCGGGCTAGCCCGCGAAAGCGATGGGTCAGACAACATCGCGGCGCAAGCCTCTCCCTCTTCGCGGGCTAGCCCGCTCCCACAGATGTTGGGCGCAAGCCAGGGACGTCAGCTACTCCAACACCTCAACCGGCATCCCCACCTCGAGCGTGCCGGGCCCGTCATTGACCATGTTCTGCCCAAACCACACCTCGCCCTCTTTCTCCCGATAGGTCTTGAGCGTGCTCAGCGGCTCACGGTCCTCGCTGCGCGCACCGGTGGCCGGGTCGATGGTGGTGAGGATGCAGCGCGAGCAGCCCTTGAGCAGACGAAACTCCATGTCACCGATGCGAATGCGTTTCCAGCCGTCTTCGGCGAAAGCTTCGCTGCCCTCGACCACCAGGTTCGGACGGAAACGCAGCATCTCCTGAGGTCGGCCGATTTTCGCCGACAGGTCGTCCAGCGAAGCCTGACCAATCAGCAGCAGCGGAAAACCATCGGCAAAGCCGACCTTGTCATCCACAGTGCCATAGCCTGAGGGCAGCCAGCGCGCACGTGCGTGGGGGATGTGCACCATGCGGGTCGGCTTGCCGATGAACTCGCTGACCCACTGCGCCGCTTCATCGCCGGCATCGGGCACGCGCAGGGTGTCGCGCCAGACGGTGACGCCGCGCAGGTTGGCCTCGACGTCGTCAGGCAGCGCGACGTCCAGTGGCGAGGTGCCCGGGGCCGAGAGGGTCACCCCGCCCCGAGCATTCCACAACACCGACAGCTGCGACATGTGCGGCAAGGCGCGCTGGGTGAAGAAGCGGCCAGTGGCTTCATCCACGAGCATCCAGCGTCGATCCCCGCTCAACCCCAGCTCGTCGAAACTGGCCTGTTGCAGAGGCTCCGCCTTGCAGGATTTGAGGGGATACCGATAGAGCGCGCTAAGGTGCAGCATGAAAGCGTCCTTGAAGTGACGAAGCGGGAAGCCCCCACTTTATACGAGCCATCACCTTCGCGAACGGTACAGATACAAAAAAGCCCCTCCATACAGCGAGGGGCCTGAAACCCTGGTGACTCAGTTGTCGAGCATCAGACGCTCGCGCACCACATCCACCAGCTTGTCCGGCTGGAACTTGGACAGGAAGTTGTCGCAGCCGACCTTCTTGACCATCGATTCGTTGAAGCTCCCCGACAACGACGTATGCAGCACCACATAGAGTCCGCGCAGCCGCGGGTCGTTGCGAATCTCGGTGGTCAGGCGGTAACCGTCCATTTCCGGCATCTCGGCATCGGTGAAGACCATCAGCAGCTTGTCGGTCACCACCTCGCCGCTGTCCGCCCAGCCCTTGAGCATGTTCAACGCCTTGAGGCCGTCACTGGCCACGTGCATTTTCACGCCCAACTGACCCAGCGTATCGCGCAACTGCGACAACGCCACATTGGAGTCATCGACCAGCAGGACTTCACGACCGCGAGCGCGCGCCAGCACCGGATCATCGAGCTTGTCGCGGGACACCTTGGCGCTGTAGGGCACGATCTCCGCGAGCACTTTCTCGACGTCGATGATTTCGACCAGTTGGTCGTCGACCTTGCTGATCGCCGTGAGGTAATGCTGGCGCCCGGCACTGCCCGGCGGCGGCAGGATCGCCTCCCAGTTCATGTTGACGATGCGGTCCACGCCGCCGACCAGGAACGCCTGGACCGAGCGGTTGTACTCGGTGACGATGATGGTGCTCGACGGGCCCGGAACCAGCGGGCGCATGCCGATCGCCTGGGACAGGTCGATCACCGGCAGCGTCTGGCCGCGCAGGTTGACCACGCCGCAGACGTACGGGTGGCGCTGCGGCATCAGGGTCAGCTTGGGCAGTTGCAGCACTTCCTGAACCTTGAACACGTTGATCGCGAACAGTTGTCGACCTGCCAGGCGAAACATGAGAATTTCCAGGCGGTTCTCACCCACCAGCTGTGTACGTTGATCTACCGTGTCGAGAATGCCAGCCATCTGTTGCTCCTGGAGCAGGGTTCAAGTGAGTCCGCATAGCCATTATCGGCAGCAGCTGCGCAAACCTGAGTCAGAAGATAAGCGCCTTACGCCGTATTTGATATCACATTAACATCATGTTCTACTGAGAAATATCCCGACCCGGGAAATCATCGACTATAGTGGCTCTTAGCCGCACTCTTTCTGCACCCTCGGAGAAACCCCTAGGGGCATTCCTTATCCGCCATCGGGGCAAACCTGATATTCGCGGTATCTAATTGCCATTATTGTGACGGCATTCTCATTGAATGAATGGAGTCAGATACGTGGTCGCGCTCGCGGAATCCCTCGATCCCCCCGTAAGAACAGTGATAACGGACCGCCAGATCCGACCTGCGACACGAGGAGTTGCGCAAGATCGCGTCTCGTTGGCTGCAAGAAAATTGAGAATTTCAGAAACGCCCTACAGACTTTTAATTGCCTTCAACATTAACTTTGGGCCACTCGCCCCCGGCGACTCTGGATCGCCCGCCATGAAGAGTGGAGATTTCACATGCTGAACGGCAATGAATGGCATCAACTGCACGGTGATTTTCTCAACGACGGCCAACGCCTGCTGGATCGCGCGGACGAATGCCTGAGCCACCTGGAACTGATCAACGACGACAAGGACGCCATCGAAGCCCTGCTCGGCGTCCTGCAACGCATCGCCGGCCTGGCCGACGCTGCCAGCGTGGCGCCGGTCGCGGGTTTCTCCCGACAGTTGCGCTATCTGCTGTATTTCGCAGGCGCCACCGGGCGTTTGCAGCCCAAGGCACTGGTGTCGCTGCGCCAGTGCCTGTCGCTGTTGTCGTGGCAGATCGAGCTGATCGACCCCGTCACGGGCCTCTTGCCGCTGGACGATCAGGAGCAGCACGAACTGCTTGAACAGTTTGGCTGCTGCTGCGGCATCGGTACCCTCGAAAACAGCAATACCGTCACCGTCGACTGGCCCGTTACCCTCAAATTAGTGCATCGCGAACCGCCCCCAGACGAGCACGTCGGCCACACCGGCGCACGCTGACCCTTTTCAGTCTCGACGCTGCCGGCATGTCACCAACCTGGACGACATGCCTGAAAACGACAATTGATCTTCACCATCACTGGAACATGGCCAAACGCGACATGCCTGCAACTTCCTCCTTGCCTCGCGACGCGGCAAGCGGCACGCTGAAGTTCTGAAGCAGGACACCCCTATTGTTGCCGGGCTTTTCCAACTCCAATAATTAGCACCATCGTTCCACCGTCAGATCCTGACTAATCGGACAAATACCTTGCTGGTCTTATTTACACTCAAGGCTTATTAACGTCAGCATTTAAGGTAAGATCGGCGCCCGCGAATGAACGCCGAAAGTGTTTACGCGCATTACCGTTGTTGAACGTCGACCCCAGATTTTTTGTATACACGTAACAGGCCAGCAGCTGTGCTTCATTCTGTTGACCTCCTTAAGTGGCCTGACAACTATTGCTCAGGTATCCGCAACAATAATCCGATGGCTTCATCCGCTATGCATGGCAGCAACAGTATTTCCAGGTCCTGGGCCTTGGGCTCGAACAAAGCATTACGATGGGCAGCACTCTCGTGCCTGGCAGCAAGCGCATGCAATGTCGGCGTTTACCTTTTCGGCAACGGCCTGCCATGGGGCCTGCTGGTGCTCAACGTCCTGGTTTTCCTGAGCATTGGCTACAGCATCAGCCGTCCCAGCCACACCATCGAGTTTCAGCCTCAGGAACTGGCGCAGCATATGCTCCAGGTCCAGGAGACCGAACGCCATCGCCTGAGCCGCGAGTTGCACGACGACATCGGCCAGATGCTGACCGCAGCGAAGATGCAGAGCGACTGGCTGCAACGCCGGGCCGCCCAGGACCTGCACCCTCAGTGCGCCATGCTCAACAACATTCTGGACGAGACCCTGGCCAAGGTTCGGGACGTGTCGGCCATTCTGAATCCGCGCCAACTGACCAGCCTGGGTCTTGAAGCCAGCCTGCGCGAACACCTGCTGCGCACGCTGGCCGACACCTCGATCCTCTGGAGCCTGGAGTGCCATCAGCGCCTGGCGGGAATCCCCGAGGAGATGGCCGTCGCGGCGTTTCGCATCACCCAGGAAGCCGTGACCAACATGCTGCGCCACGCCCAGGCCCGCAATCTGCTGGTGCGGATTCAGCGCCGTCCCGAAGGCCTGGCGTTGAGCGTATCGGACGATGGCCTGGGGTTCTCCCCGGCCAGCAACCCTGGCCAGCAAGGCCAGCGCGGCATGGCGGGCATGATCGAACGCGCGACGCTGCTGGGCGGCCACCTGACCGTAGACAGCCAGCCCGGCCACGGCACTCATATCCAAGCCCTGTTCCCCTGGGCGCCCCGCGCCCGCGAACGCGCTGACATAAGTAAGCATTCATGATCTGCAATCTTCTTCTGGTCGATGACCACGCCCTGATCCGCGCGGGGGTACGCGCACTGGTGTCTGACATTCCCGGTTACCAGGTCATCGGCGAAGCCGCCGATGGCGCGCAATTGCTGGAAATGACCCTGGACCTGAAACCCGACATCATCCTGCTGGACATCTCGATGCGAGACAGCAACGGCCTGGATGCGCTCGAACGCCTGCACAAGGCACTGCCGGACAGCAAGGTGCTGATCCTGTCGATGCACACCGATCCGCAGATGATCATGCGCGCACTGGAAAGCGGCGCCCACGGCTACCTGCTCAAGGATGCCACTGCCACCGAGATCGAGCAGGCACTGGAAGCGCTGCGCAACGACGAGCGCTACCTGAGCCCCGCCATTGCCCACACGGTGATCAACCAGGCACTGGTCAGCGCCCAGAACACCAGGGCGGAACCGGTGGAGAACCACAACCTCACGGCTCGCCAACTGGAGATCCTGCGCCTGATCGTGCGCGGCAAATCCACCCGCGAAATCGCCAACGGCCTGAGCCTGAGCGTCAAGACCGTCGAAACTCACCGCTCCCAGATCATGAAACGCCTGCAGATCTACGACGTTGCGGGCCTGGTCCTGTTCTGCGTCCGGGAACGCATCATCAGCCTGGACGATTGACCGGCCCGCACGCCGACACCGCCATCGTCCTGCCCTGTAGCAGCACGGCTTGCCGGCGGGCGATTTCAAGGACGCCGTCGCGGGCAAGCGCGCTCCTACAGGATTGGGGCCAGGCACAGAGACCGCGTTGCTACGGGAAGGTGGCGTGTTTTAGGTGTTGATTCAAGTGCGCGATGGCTCAGGCGGCGCAGAGTGCGACGTCAAGGCGCCAGCCGACGCGGAGCGTCAAAACCGGCATTCCCACGCGGAGCGTGGGAACGATCAAAACAACGATCAATAACAACTAATTGAGCAACCGCTGGATCTGCGCATGCAAGCTGTCCATTGTGAACGGCTTGGCCAGAATCGGCGCCTTGCGCGCAATCGGACTGCCTGACTCGACAATCTCCGCCGGATACCCACTGATGAAGATGACCTTGAGCTCCGGTCGCAGCTTGACCGCGGGCTCGGCGATCATCACACCCGACACACCGCCCGGCAGGCGATAGTCAGTGATCATCAGATCCAGGTGAGGTTTGGTGGCGAGGATTTCGAATGCCTGCTCACCGTTCTCCGCCTGCAACACCCGATACCCTTCTCCGGACAGATAGTCGGAGAGCAGCATCAGAATCAGCGGCTCGTCTTCGACGATCAGTACGACATTTTCTGCATCAGAGCTCATTGGGACGCCTTCGATCTTGTAAATAGCTGCCATTACGACCATGGCCCGCGCTGGAGGTTGCGCAGAAAAATCAGTTATTTACCTCAGCGGTCATGACAGATCGAAGCGAGCGCGCTGGCAACCTGACGGCAGCGCTCTGGCCCGATGTTTCCGGTGCCCGAAGGCGTTCAAAGCGGCAGGCTGATGCGGAACATCGAACCCTTGCCCTCTTCGCTTTCCACCGTGATCGAACCCCCGTGGGCGGCGACGATCTGATCAGAAATGAACAGGCCAAGCCCCAGCCCCGCAACCACATGGCTGGCCGACACCCGCTCGAATTGCTGAAAGATCCGTTTCTGGTTCTCGGGACTGATGCCGATGCCCTGGTCGCGAATTTCCACACGCGCCTCGTTACCCTCGCAGTACACCCGAACCTCGATGGGCTTATGGGCGCCGTATCGCAGGGCGTTGGTCAGCAGATTGGCCACCACTTGCTCAAGGCGGAACTCGTCCCACACCCCGATCACCGGCTCGCTGGCATGCAGGGTCACCACGCTTTCGGCGGCGGCGATCTGCGCCCCGTAGCTTTCCAGCAGGTTGACCACCAGCTCCGACAGGTCGAACGCGGTGGTGCGGATCGACAGTTTGCCGGTACGGATACGCGATACGTCGAGCATGTCCTCGATCAGGCGAATCAGGCTCTGGATCTGCCGTTCATCGCGCTCGACCATGGCCTTGAGCTTGTCCATGGTGAACGCCGACGCGTTGTCCTTGGCCAGGTGCAACTTGCGCAACTGGGTTTCGAGAATCAACCCGTTGAGCGGCGTACGCACTTCATGGGACACGATGGACATGAAATCGTCGCGCATGCGGATCGCGTGCTCGAGTTCATTCTGCGTCGACTTGAGCTCACGCAGCAGCGCCTCCTGCTCCTGGCGGCTGCGTTCCAGTTCCTCGACCTGTTGCTTCATGGCCTTGCGCTGGCGGTACAGGTCGACGAATACGTTGACCTTGCTCTTGACCGCATGGATATCCAGCGGCTTGTGCAGGAAGTCCACCGCGCCACTTTCATAACCCTTGAACGCGTAGTTGTACTCGCGTGCGGCGGCGCTGACGAAAATGATCGGGATACTCTTGGTCTTCTCGGTGCTGCGCATCAGCTCGGCCAGTTCGAAACCGTCCATGCCCGGCATCTGCACATCGAGAATCGCCATGGCGAATTCGTGCTCCAGCAGCAGCGACAACGCCTCGACGGCGGTCTGCGCCTTGAAGACCTGGCGGTCCTCGCGCTTGATGAGCGCTTCAAGGGCCAACAGGTTTTCCGGCAGATCGTCGACGATCAGCAGTTTGGCAGTGGTTTCAGTCAGCATGCAATTCGTTCCAGCTCAACCAACAACCGCCCGATATCGGGCAAGGGCAAGAGAAAATCAGGTGTGCGCAGGGCCAGCGCGGCATCAGGCATGGTACGTACCAGCGCGCTGGCCGGGTCCTGGACTACGGTAAGACCACCGTACTCCTTGATTCGTGCCATGCCCTGCGCACCATCGTTGTTGGCACCGGTCAGCAATACCCCCGCAAGCCTGGAATCGTAAGCATCGGCGGCCGATTCGAAGAGGATATCGATGCTCGGACGCGAGAAGAAAACCCGCTCTTCCTGGCTCAGCGACAGGCTCAGGTCGGCCTCCACAGAAAGGTGATAACCGGGCCCGGCGAAATAGAGTGTGCCCGGCGCGATGGGTTCCTTGTCGGCCGCTTCTTTTACCGGGATCGGCACATGGGCGCTGAACACATCGGCCAACAGGCTGCGGCGCTCATCGGGCAGGTGCAGGACGGTAATGATCGGCAAGCGATAGCCCTTGGGCAACAGGCGGAAAATCTTCAGCAAGGCCTCGACACCGCCAGCGGAGGCGCCTACCACGATGGCATCGACCGCTGGCAACGCGGGCCTGTCTACACCTGCATCGGCATCGGCGCCGGGAAAGGACGTTCTCATGATTTGCGGTAGATCCGTTCCTGCTTGACCAGAGGCTCGAACCGGTCCTTGAAGTCTGAAAAATCCAGAGTTTCCTTGCTGCCCAGCACCAGGAAGCCCCGGTGGCCCAGGGATTCGTGAAACAGCCCGAATGCCCGGTTCTGAAGCTTCTTGTTGAAGTAGATCAGCACATTGCGACACGAGATCAATTGTGTTTCGGAAAACACGCTGTCGGTGGCCAGGCTATGGTCGGCGAAGGTCACGTTTTCCCGCAGCGTCTTGTCGAAGATCGCATAGTCGTAAGCTTCAGTGTAGTACTCGGAAAACCGCCGCTTGCCGCCCGCCTTGAGGTAGTTCTCGTTGTACACGCGCACGTTCTCCATGGAGTAGATGCCTTGTTTGGCCTTCTCCAGGGACGCGGGGTTGATGTCGGTGGCATAGATGATGGTGCGGTCGAGCAGGCCTTCTTCGCGCAGCAGGATCGCCATCGAATAGACCTCCTCCCCGGTGCTGCACCCGGCAATCCAGATCTTCAACGACGGGTAGGTCTTGAGCAGCGGCACCACTTCGTGGCGGATCGCCAGGAAATGCGTCGGGTCGCGAAACATCTCGCTGACCGGAATCGTCAGGAATTGCAGCAGTTGCATGAACGCCGAAGGGTCGTGCAGCACCCGCTCCTGCAACGCCGAAATGGTCTTGACCTCGAACTGACGCAACGCATGGCCGACGCGTCGCTTGATCGACGCGCCGGAGTAGTCACGAAAGTCGTAGCTGTATTTCAGGTAGATCGCCTCGATCAGCAAGCGCAATTCAATGTCTATGTTTCGCTCAAGGGCCATCAGTAAAACCTGGTCTTTCTACGGGCGTGATCCAGTTGATCGAATCCATTCAGATACGTTCCATTTTTGGCAACCACACACGAATCAGCGAGAACAGCCGGTCCAGGTCGATGGGTTTGGCCAGGTAGTCATTGGAGCCTGCTGCCAGGCAGCGCTCCTGATCGTCCTTCATGGCCTTGGCGGTGACGGCGATGATCGGCAGTTTGCGCCAGCGCGGGTCCTTGCGGATTTCAATGGTGGCTTCGTAACCGTCCATTTCCGGCATCATCACGTCCATCAGCACCAGGTCGATGTCATCAACCGCCTTGAGCCTTTCGATGGCCTCAAGGCCGTTGCGGCCGACCTCGACCACGGCGCCCTTGTGCTCCAGCGCGCTGGTCAGGGCGAAGATGTTGCGCACGTCGTCGTCCACCACCAGGATCTTGCGCCCCTCGAACACGCGGTCGCGGCTGCGGGCGGTCTTGAGCATTTTCTGGCGCTCGTTGGACAACTGCGATTCGACCTTGTGCAGGAACAGCGTCACCTCGTCGAGCAGGCGCTCCGGTGAGCGCGCGCCCTTGATGATGATGGTGCGCGAATACTTGAGCAGCTCGGCCTCTTCCTCGCGGGTCAGGTTGCGACCGGTGTACACGATGACCGGCGGGAACGAGCAGATCTCGTCGGTGGACATGCGTTTGAGCAGGTCATTGCCGAGCATGTCCGGCAGTTTCAGGTCGATGATCATGCAGTCGTAGGCGTTTTCGCGCAGCAGCTCAAGGGCGTCCTGAGCGAAACCCACGGCGGTGATTTCGATGTCATCGTCGCCGATCAGCCGGGCAATGCTGTCGCGTTGCAGGGCATCGTCCTCCACCAGCAGGATGCGCTTGACCTTCTGCGTGAGCTTGGCTTCGAGACGTGCGAAGACGTCTTTCAACTCTTCACGGGTGGTCGGCTTGACCGCGTAGCCAATGGCGCCCATTTGCAGCGCCGCTTCCTGGCGATCCTCGACGGAAATCACGTGCACCGGAATGTGCCGGGTGCTTGGCATTTCCTTCAGGCGCTGCAGGACCGTCAGCCCGGAATGGTCAGGCAGGCGCATGTCCAGCAGGATGGCATCCGGCATGAAGGCCGACGCCAGCTCGAAGCCCTCGTCGGCGGCATGGGCCACCAAGCAGTGATAGCCCAGCTCGTGGGCCAGGTCGTAGAGGATATGGGCAAAACGCACCTCGTCCTCGATCACCAGAATGCAGCGCTTGGTGAACGGCACCTTGTCACGGTCATCGGCAAAGCGCGGGATCGGCTCGGCGTCCGGCGCGGCAGTGGCAACAACCTGCGCTTCGCGCGCAGGAGCAGCCGGCGCGGGAGCCGGCGCCGATGCCACAGGTGCAGTCTGCGCAGGCAGCGGCGTGGCGTCCTCGGCATACTGCTCAGGCATGACCAGGGTAAACACGCTGCCCTGCCCCGGCGTACTGGTGACGGAAATCGAACCGCCCAGCAGATGGGCAAGGTCACGGGAAATCGAAAGGCCCAGGCCGGTGCCGCCGAAACGCCGGTTGGTGGTGCCGTCGGCCTGGTGGAAGGCCTCGAAAATGATCTGCTGTTGATGCTCGGCGATGCCGATGCCCGAATCGCGCACGGTGAAGGCAATGCCCCCGCCCGGCTGGCCCGACACCGTCAGGCTGACGGCGCCGGTGTCGGTGAACTTGACGGCGTTGGACAGCAGGTTCTTGAGCACCTGCTCCAGACGCTGGCGGTCGGTGTACAGCGCAACCGGCGTGCCAGGCTGGACCTCCACCGAGAACTGCAGGTGCTTGTCGGCGGCCAGCGGTTCGAAGGTCATGCGCAGGCTGTCGACCAGGCGGCTGATGCTGGCGTTTTCCGGGCGTACGTCGAGCTTGCCGGCCTCGACCTTGGCGATGTCGAGAATGTCATTGATCAGATTCAGCAGGTCGTTGCCGGCCGAGTAGATCGACTCGGCGAACACCACCTGTTCGTTGGTGAGGTTTTCCTGCGGGTTTTCCGCCAGCAACTTGGCCAGGATCAACGAACTGTTGAGTGGCGTGCGCAGCTCGTGGGACATGTTGGCGAGGAATTCGGACTTGTACTTGCTCGAACGCTGAAGCTCGTCGGCACGGGCCTGGAGTTCGACCTGGGCGATGCTCAGCTCCTCATTGTTGCGATCCAGCGCATCACGCTGGTCGGCCAGCGCCCGGCTCTGTTCGGCCAGTTGCTCGTTGGTCTGTTCAAGCTCCACCTGCTGGGTTTCCAGATGGGCCTGAGACTCCTTGAGGATCCGCGACTGCTCTTCGAGCTCTTCGTTGGCGGTGCGCAGTTCTTCCTGCTGGACCTGCAATTCTTCGTTGAGCTGCTGGGTTTCGGCCAACACTTCCTGAAGACGTTGACGGTAGCGCGCCGCCTCGATCGAGGTGCCGACGTTTTCGGCCACCAGTTTCAGGAACTCGAGGTCGCGCGGCGTCAGCTCGCGCAGGAAGCCCAACTCCACCACACCATTGACCTGGTCATCGTTGCGGGTCGGGACCACGGCGACGCTGCGCGGCGAGCCTTCCCCCAGGCCGGACGTGACCTTGAAGTAATCGGGCGGGAGGTCGTCCAGGGTGATGATCTGGTTCTGCTCGGCGGCCTTGCCGACCATGCCTTCGCCGCTGAAGATCGACTGTTCCTGGAGTTCCTGCTGGCGGGAGAAACCATAGGAGGCAACGCGCAACAGCCCCCCGTGCTCCTGGCGAACGTAAACCGCCGCAACCACCGCGCCCAGGTAATGGGCAAAGAAATGCAGCACGTTGCGCCCCAGCAGGTTCAGGGTCAGTTGCCCGATCACCTGCTCGGCCAGCTCACTCTGCCCGTTGCGCAGCCAGGCCACGTGCGCCAGGCGCTCGGCGTCTTCCTGTTGGGCCTTGAAGTAAGCGGCGTAACTTTGCGAGAGCGCCGACATGTCGCGGCGACCGACCCAGGCCAACACCCCGCTGACCAGCAGGATGAAGGCGATGTACACCGATACGGTCCAGATCGTAGTGCGCGTCACGTCGGCGTTGCGGCTAAGACGCAACTGATGCTCCACCGCTTCGGCCTGGTCGTACTGCTCGCGAATTTCGTCGGTCAGGCGCTTGCCCTTGCGCGTCTGCACGGCGGTGATGTAATCGCCGTTGTTGCGCCGCAGGTCAATCATCTCTTGGGCGAAGTCATTCCAGGTGTTCTGCAGGGCGGCCAGGCGCTTGAGGCGGTCGACCTGATCCGGGTTGTCCGCCACCAGCTCTTCGAGCCCGATCAATTCTGCCGTGATCCCTGGTTTGGCGACTTCGTAGGGATCCAGGAAGCGCTCGTCGCCGGTCAGCAGGTAACCGCGCATGCCGGTTTCCATGTCAATCGACAGTTTGAGCGAGCGGTTGATGTTGTTGATGACCCGGTCGGTGTGCTCCACCCACTGGATGGCAGACAGCAGGTAGCTGATCAGGACGACGAAGAACACCGCACTCAGTACGCCGACCCCCAAGGGTAGACCGACGTTACGGCTCAACAGCTTGCGAAAACGTTGCTCATCGACTGCAGAGGTTTGGATCATCGCAAAAGGCCCGGGCAAATTCGTCTAAACGACGGAGTGTGCCGCAATCGTCGGCAAAAAACTCCAGTTTCTGACACACAAGGTAGAACATTCCCACCTTCGGTCAGGCGCAAAAGTATGACTACTATACGTTTGAATGATTTTATCTCGCCACCACACTCAATTGAATTGTGTCGTTGACGCTTAGAACTTGTCACAATCGCTGGCCTAATTGTTTAGCAGATCGGGCATCAATCGCCCGGTCCGGCGCCCTCATGCTCAAGGAAATTTTCATGTCCGACCCAGCCAGCACGATCCTGGTGGTTGAAGATGACAGCATCGTCCGCATGCTGATCGTCGACGTTCTCGAAGAGCTCGAATTCAATGTGCTCGAGGCCGCCGATGGCGGCGAAGCCCTGGCGTTTCTGCAAGACCAGACCAAGGCCATCGACCTGCTGATGACCGACCAGGGCCTGCCCGACATGCCGGGCACTGACCTGGCGCGCAAAGCGGCCGACCTGCGCCCTGCCCTGCCGATCCTGTTCGCCAGCGGCTACGCGGAAAACATCGACACTCCGCCAGGCACCCACCTGATCGGCAAACCCTTTTCCATCGACCAGTTGCGCGACAAAGTGAACAGCATCCTTGGCCAGTGACTCTCCCTCCCGGACCCGCCACACCCACGTCCTGATCATCGGCTACGTGTGGCCCGAACCTCGCTCGTCGGCGGCCAGCGGGCATGTCATGCAATTGATCGACTGTTTTCTCGCGCAAGGCTGGCAGATTACCTTCGCCAGCCCCGCCACCGAAGGCGAGCACAAGGCCGACCTTGCGGCACTGGGCATCACCGAAGTGGCGATCAAGCTCAATGACAGCAGCTTCGACACCTTCATCAGCGATCTTCAGCCTGATGTCGTGCTGTTCGATCAATACGTGATGCAGGAACAGTTCGGCTGGCGAGTGGAGACCCACTGCCCCAATGCCGTGCGGGTACTGGAAACCTCCGACCTGCAGAGCATGCGTCACACCCGCCACCAACTGGTCAAGGATCTGCTGCAAGGCAAGCCGGATGCCGAGCTGAACGATTACTTCGCGATGTCACGGGACAACCTGTTCTCGCACATGGCCGGGACCGACATCGCCCAGCGGGAAATCGCCGCCATCTACCGCAGCGACCTGAGCCTGATGGTCTCGGACATGGAGATCGAGCTTCTGACGCGGCAATTCGGCATGTCCGAGTCTTTGCTGCTCTGGGCCCCGCTGCTGGTGCACGATGTACCAAGCCAGGGCAAGCCGTTCGATGAGCGCGCGCACTTCCTGACCATCGGCAACTTTCGCCACGCGCCCAACTGGGACGCCGTTCTCTGGCTGAAAAACGCAATCTGGCCACTGATCCGCCAGCAATTGCCGACGGCCCAGGTGCACGTCTACGGTGCCTACACCCCGCCCAAGGCCACCGCGCTGCATAACGCCGCCCAGGGTTTCCACATCATGAACTGGGCCGAAGATGCGTTCCAGGTGATGTCCGCGGCCAGGGTGTCACTGGCGCCGATCCGTTTCGGTGCCGGCATCAAGGGCAAGATCATGGACGCCATGGCCTGCGGCACGCCAAGCGTCACCACGCCGATCGGCGCCGAAGCCATGTACGGCGACCTGCCATTCCCCGGCGCCATCGCCACCGACGCCCAGGGCCTGGCCGACGCAGCCGTACGCCTGTATCAGGACCAGACCCTGTGGGAACAGGCGCAACGCGCAGGCTGGCGAGTGCTCGACGAGCGATTCCGCTTCCAGCGCCACTGCGCAACGCTGATCGAGCGCATCGAACAGATCCGCGACAACCTGCAGGCCCACCGCACCGCCAACTTCACCGGCGCCATGCTGCGCCACCATCAGCACAAGAGCACGCAGTACATGGCGCAGTGGATCGAGGCGAAGAATCGCACCCACTGAGCCCGTCAGCGGGCCTGAAACACTCGCGCTTGCATCACGTAACAGTTCCCCAATGGCACTCATGACCCCAGCCCCGGATAGTCACCGTCCTGGGCTGTCGTCGTGACCGCGACAGGTTGACTTGATACCCATATAGGTATAATTCAATCATAATCATGGCCGCGCAATCCCATTGGGAAGGACTGAAACATGACTGAAATCGAACACGGCAGCGGCAATGTCTACGCCGACCTGGGCCTGCCCGACGCAGGCGAAATGCTGGTCAAGGCCCAACTGGCGGCGAAGATCGGCAGTATTCTCAAGGCCAGGCACCTGACCCAGGCGCAGGCCGCCGAAATCCTCGGGATGCCGCAGCCCAAAGTGTCGGGGATGCTCCGGGGGCAGTTTCGCGGAATCAGTGAAACGAAAATGATCGACTGTCTGGCCCGTCTGGGCCGTGATGTGCAGATCGTGGTGAAGGCGGCGCCACGCTCACGCAAGGAAGGTCGGGTCCAGGTGGTGTTCGTTTGAGAACCCGACTGTTCTCGATCCTGTAAATGGTGCACATTAAGGCCTTGGCAATTCCCGGACTCCCGGCACCCGCATGACCAAAACAACAAGAGTCACCGACCCTTCCTATGAGCTGATGGACGACCACAACGGTCTGTCGATCATCTACCGCGAGCATGGCTTTCCCTGCCCGCTGGTGCGCTGGCACTTCCACAAGGAGTACGAGCTGCACCTGATCGTGGCCAGTTCCGGCAAGGTGTTCGTCGGGGACTACATCGGCAACTTCTACCCGGAGACGCTGTTTCTGACCGGCCCCAACCTGCCGCATAACTGGATCAGCCAGGTCGAGGAGGATGAGGTGGTGCCCAAGCGCGACATGCTGGTCAACTTCACCGAGGAGTTGCTGGAAAGCGGCAACCAAGTGTTCGCCGAGCTCAAGACCCTGGCTCCGTTACTGGAGCGGGCGCAGTACGGCATCGAATTTCGCTGTAAGCGCACGATTCGCCAGGCCATGAAATTGATGCAAAAAATTGCAGACTCCAACGGCATGACCCGCCTGGGGCACTTCTTCATTCTGCTGGAACTGCTGGCGGCCAGTGATGATTTCCAGTTGCTGTCGGGCACCACCGCTTCGCAACTCTCGGACGACCATGCCGTGGAGCGCACCAACAAGGCGGTGGACTACATCTTCACCCACTACGCCCGCGAGCTGACCCTGGAAGAAGTGGCGGACTATCTGGGGATGAAGCCCACCTATTTCTCCCGCGTGTTCAAGCAGGCTACCGGCCGCACCTTCGTCGAATTCGTCAACCGGCTGCGTATCAGCAAGTCATGCGAATTGCTGGCCGACGGCGACAAACCGGTGACCGATGTCTGCTTCGAGTCCGGCTTCAACAACATTTCCAACTTCAACCGGCGCTTCCAGCAACTCAAGGGCATGACCCCCTCCCACTATCGGCGCCTGGCCGTGCAGCGCCTGACCGAGCAAAACCTGTACTGATTCGCTTCGTTACAGGCCCTCCCCTGAATACGCTTATCCCGTAGCAGCACGGCTTGCCGGCGGGAGCGATTCTGATGACGCCCCCGCCGGCAAGTCGTGCTGCTACGGATGCGAGGGCCTGTGCCAGAGCGGTTCCCAAGGTGGCGGGCTGGCGCTGATCGTCTACGCTGGAACTGCGTCGCATTCTGCCGAATCGAAGTTCGGGTGCGTTGTCGCCTGAACTCCGAGTGCAAGAAAGTATCAGTTCAAGTGTGCCGCAGGATTTGTCATAGGTCCCGCGCAACGTTGTAATCAACGGACATTCTTCCTGGTCTTTGGAAGGAACAAAAACAATAACCAAGCTTCTGTCGCCTCCCGGCGAAGAAGAGGAGAGATACATGAAGACCTCTGCAAAAGTTCTCCTTGCTGGCACCTGTCTCACTCTCAGCACCCTTGCCGCCGCGGGCGACGTGACCATCGCCACCGTCAACAACAGCGACATGATCCGCATGCAGCGGCTGTCGAAAACCTTCGAAGAACAACACCCGGACATCAAGCTCAAGTGGGTCGTGCTCGAAGAAAACGTCCTGCGTCAGCGCCTGACCACCGACATCGCCACCAAGGGCGGCCAGTTCGACGTGCTGACCATCGGCATGTACGAAGCCTCTCTCTGGGGTGCCAAGGGCTGGCTGAAGGAAATGAACGACCTGCCTGCTTCCTACGCACTGGACGACGTTTTCCCTTCGGTGCGCGACGGTCTGTCGGTTGACGGCAAGCTCTTCGCCCTGCCGTTCTACGCCGAAAGCTCGATCACCTACTACCGCAAGGACCTGTTCAAGGCGGCCGGCCTGACCATGCCGGAGCGTCCGACCTGGACACAGATTTCCGAATTCGCCGACAAACTCACTGACAAATCGAAAGAACAGTACGGCATCTGCCTGCGCGGCAAGGCCGGCTGGGGCGAGAACATGGCGCTGATCACCACTGTCGCCAACTCCTTCGGTGCGCGCTGGTTCGACGAACAGTGGAAGCCGCAATTCGACCAGCCTGAGTGGAAAAATGCGCTGACCTTCTACACCAACGTGATGAAGAAAGACGGCCCTCCTGGCGCGTCCAGCAACGGTTTCAACGAGAACCTGGCGCTGTTCAACAGCGGCAAGTGCGCCATCTGGGTCGACGCCAGCGTCGCCGGCTCCTTCGTCACCGACAAATCCCAGAGCAAGGTGGCCGACGACGTAGGCTTCACCTACGCGCCGCATGAAGTCACCGACAAAGGCTCGGCGTGGCTGTACTCCTGGGCCCTGGCGATTCCGACCAGCGCCAAGAACGACAAGGACGCGCGCGCCTTCACCGAGTGGGCGACCTCCAAAGAGTACGCAGCCCTGGTTGCCGAGAAAGACGGCGTGTCCAACGTACCGCCAGGCACTCGCGCTTCGACCTACACCGACGCCTACAAGAAAGCCGCGCCGTTCGCCGACATCACCCTGGAATCGCTCAAGGCCGTGACGCCGAAAGCACCGACGTTGAAGCCCGTGCCGTACGTGGGCATCCAACTGGTGACCATCCCCGAGTTCCAGTCGATCGGCACCTCGGTGGGCCAGCAGTTCTCTGCGGCACTGGTCGGCACCTCTTCGGTCGATCAGGCACTGACCAACGCGCAAAGCGTTTCCGAGCGTGAGATGAAGCGCGCGGGCTACCCGAAAAAGGGTTGATCCCCGCCGTTTCCAGGCAGCAGTCGGCGTCCTGCCGCTGCTGCCCCGCTCAGGCTTTTGCTCAGGTTCGGAGTCACCATGAACACCTCAACCATTCCCCCTCGTGCGGCTTCGGTCGACGAAAAAGACCATAAAAAAGGCAGCGTGACCAAACCCGGCTGGTTTCTGGTCAGCCCTTCGGTGCTGTTGCTGCTGGTCTGGATGATCGTCCCGCTGGGCATGACCATCTATTTCTCGCTGATTCGCTACAACCTGCTCAATCCCGGCGAGAACGAATTCGTCGGACTTGAGAACTTCGAATTCTTCGTCACCGATTCGGGGTTTTTCCCTGGCGCCATGAACACCCTGCTGCTGGTCGGCAGCGTGCTGGCCATCAGCGTGATCCTCGGTGTGCTGATTTCCGCCCTGCTGGAGGCCAGTGAATTTCTTGGCCGCGGCATCGTGCGCGTGTTGCTGATTTCGCCGTTCTTCATCATGCCCACCGTCAGTGCGCTGATCTGGAAGAACCTGATTTTCCACCCGGTGTCCGGCATCCTCGCCTCGGTCTGGAAGCTGTTCGGCGCCCAGCCCATCGACTGGCTGGCCAACTACCCGATGCTGTCGATCATCATTATCGTGTCCTGGCAGTGGCTGCCGTTCGCCATCCTGATCCTGATGACCGCCATGCAGTCCCTGGACCAGGAACAGAAGGAAGCCGCGCGGCTGGATGGCGCAGGCCCCATCGCGATCTTCTGGCACCTGACCCTGCCGCACCTGGCGCGGCCAATCGCCGTGGTGGTGATGATCGAGACGATCTTCCTGCTCTCGGTATTCGCGGAAATCTTCACCACCACCAACGGTGGCCCGGGCTTCGCATCGACCAACCTGGCGTACCTGATCTACAACCAGGCGCTGTTGCAGTTCGACGTGGGCATGGCCTCGGCCGGCGGCTTGATTGCCGTGGTCATCGCCAATATTGCCGCCATCATCCTGATCCGGATGATCGGCAAAAACCTCACCGACAAGTCCTGAGGGCCCGATCATGATGACGCTCAAACAATCCCGACGCCTGCAAAGCGTCTTGCTCGGTGGCCTGTCGTGGCTGATCGCGGCGCTGATTTTCTTCCCGATCTTCTGGATGGTGCTGACCAGCTTCAAGACCGAGATCGACGCGTTCGCCACGCCGCCGCAGTTCATTTTCACCCCGACGCTGGAAAACTACCTGCACATCCAGGAACGCAGCGATTACTTCCACTTCGCCTGGAACTCGATCCTGATTTCCTTCAGCGCGACGATCCTCTGCCTGCTGATCGCAGTCCCGGCGGCCTACTCCATGGCCTTCTTCGAGACCAAACGCACCAAGAGCACGCTGCTGTGGATGCTCTCGACCAAGATGCTGCCGCCGGTGGGCGTGCTGATGCCGATCTACCTGCTGGCCAAGACCTTTGGCCTGCTGGACTCGCGCATCGCGCTGATCGTGATCTACACGCTGATCAACCTGCCGATCGTGGTCTGGATGATTTACACCTACTTCAAGGACATCCCCGGAGAAATCCTCGAAGCCTCGCGGCTGGACGGCGCCACCACGCGCCAGGAAATCTTCAGGGTGCTGATTCCGATCTGCAAGGGCGGACTGGCGTCCACCGCGCTGCTGTCATTGATCCTGTGCTGGAACGAGGCGTTCTGGTCGCTGAACCTGACCTCCTCCAACGCAGCGCCCCTGACTGCGCTGATCGCTTCGTATTCGAGTCCCGAGGGGCTGTTCTGGGCCAAGTTGTCGGCGGTGTCGACCCTGGCCTGTGCGCCGATCCTGATCTTCGGCTGGATCAGCCAGAAACAACTGGTGCGCGGCCTGTCGTTTGGTGCCGTGAAGTAAATCGAGCATAGCGAATGATGGTTCCCACGCTCCGCGTGGTAACCGTGACCCGGACGCTCCGCGTCCAACGGCCGACGCACAGCGTCAAGGGCGGCGTTCCCACGCAGAGCGTGGGAACGATCCCGCAACTGATGTATTTGAAGAATAAGACTGGAGCCCCACATGGCTAACCTGACAATCAGAAATCTGCAAAAAGGCTTCGACGGCCACCAGATCATCAAAGGCATCGACCTGGACGTCAAAGACCGTGAATTCGTGGTCTTCGTCGGCCCGTCCGGCTGCGGCAAATCCACCCTGCTGCGCCTGATCGCAGGCCTCGAAGACGTCACCAGCGGCAGCATCGAACTCGACGGCCGCGAGATCACCCAGGTCACCCCGGCCAAACGCGACCTGGCCATGGTGTTCCAGACCTACGCCCTGTACCCGCACATGACCGTGGGCAAGAACCTGTCCTTCGCCCTGGACCTGGCCGGTACGCCCAAGGCCGAAGTCGAGAAGAAAGTCGCCGAAGCCGCCCGCATTCTGGAACTGGGCCCGCTGCTGGAACGCAAACCCAAGCAGTTGTCGGGCGGTCAGCGCCAGCGCGTCGCCATCGGCCGCGCCATCGTGCGCAACCCGAAGATCTTCCTTTTCGACGAACCGCTGTCCAACCTCGACGCCGCCCTTCGCGTACAGACCCGCCTTGAGCTGTCGCGCCTGCACAAGGAACTGGAAGCGACCATGATCTACGTCACCCACGATCAGGTCGAAGCCATGACCCTGGCCGACAAGGTGGTGGTGCTCAATGGCGGTCGCGTCGAGCAGGTCGGCTCGCCCCTTGAGCTGTATCACCACCCGGCCAACCTGTTCGTGGCAGGCTTCCTGGGCACGCCAAAAATGGGCTTTCTCAAAGGCAAGGTCAGCGGCGTGACGTCCACGGGTTGCGAAGTCACCCTCGACGCAGGGACCAAAATCAACCTGCCCTTCACCAACGCCCAGCAGAGCGTCGGCGATGCCGTGACCCTGGGGATCCGCCCGGAGCATCTGGAACTGGCCAAGCCCGGCGACTGCCAGTTGCAGGTGGTGGCGGACGTCAGCGAGCGCTTGGGCAGCGACACCTACTGCCACGTGCGCACCCAGTCCGGCGAAGCCCTGACCATGCGGATTCGCGGCGACCTGGCCAGCCAGTACGGCGAAACCCTGAACCTGCACCTGGACAGCGCCCATTGCCACCTGTTCGACGCACAGGGCCAGGTCATTCGTAAAGCCTTGCAGGCCGCTGCCTGAGCAGGCGGCCTCACAGAATCGGGAATGCAGTCATGAAACTGAACAAACAGAACCTGTCGAATCTTGGCGATGGCATTAACCTGCCCGCCTACACCCTCGAAGAGCGCCGCCAGGGCATCGCCCACATCGGCGTCGGCGGTTTTCACCGTGCGCATCAGGCGTTCTACACCGACGCGCTCATGAACAAAGGCGAAGGCCTGGACTGGGCCATCTGCGGCGTCAGCCTGCGTGAAGAAGACCGTGCCAATTTCGAAGCCTTGAAGGGCCAGGACTTCCTCTACACCCTGTTCGAACTGGGTGACACCCCGGACACCGAAACACGCATCATCGGCGCCATGAGCCAGATGCTGATGTCCACCGACAACGACCTGGCGCTGATCGACAAACTGGCCAGCCCTGACATCAAGATCGTCTCGCTGACCATCACCGAAGGCGGCTACTGCATCGACGACAGCACCGGCGAATTCATGAGCCACCTGCCGCAGATCCAGCACGACCTGGCCCACCCCGCCACGCCGAAAACCGTGTTCGGCTACCTGTGCGCCGCGCTGGCCAAACGCCGCGCCCAAGGCACGCCTGCGTTCACCCTGATGTCCTGCGATAACCTGCCGCACAACGGCGCCGTGACTCGCAAGGCGCTGCTGGCCTTCGCCAAGCTGCGCGACGCCGAGCTGCACGACTGGATCGCCGCCAACGTCAGCTTCCCCAATGCCATGGTCGACCGCATCACGCCGATGACCAGCACCGCCCACCGCCTGCAATTGCACGACGCCAAGGGCATCGACGACGCCTGGCCGGTCGTCTGCGAACCCTTCGTGCAATGGGTGCTGGAAGACAAGTTCGTCAACGGCCGCCCGGCCTGGGAAAAGGTCGGTGTACAGTTCACCGACGACGTCACCCCCTACGAAGAAATGAAGATCAAGCTGCTCAACGGCAGCCACCTGGCCCTGACCTACCTGGGTGCGCTCAAGGGCTATCGCTTCGTTCACGAAACCATGAACGATCCGCTGTTCGTCGACTACATCCGCACCTACATGGACCTGGATGTAACGCCACAACTGGCGCCGGTGCCGGGCATCGACCTTGCCGACTACAAGCAGACGCTGATCGACCGCTTCTCCAACCAGGCCATCGCCGACCAACTGGAGCGCGTGTGCTCGGACGGCTCGTCGAAGTTTCCGAAATTCACCGTGCCTACCATCAACCGGCTGATCGTCGACAGCGGCAACATGGACCGCGCCTCCCTGGTGGTCGCGGCCTGGGCGCTGTACTTGCAAGGCAATCGCAACGGCGACTTCAAGGGCGAGAATGGCGTCGAGTACAAGGTGGTCGACCCACGCGCCGACTTCTGCAAGGCGCTGGTGGCCGATGACGTGCTCATCACCCAGCGCTTGCTGGAAGTGGAAGAAATCTTCGGTGCGGCGATTCCGAAATCAGCCGAATTCGTGGCATCGTTCGAACACAACCTGAACAGCCTCAAGCAATTGGGCGTCAGCAAAACCCTGGAAAACCTGTTGGCGAAAGCCGTCTGAGGTGGACATGTTTCTCGGCATCGATTGCGGCACCCAAGGCACCAAGGCGATTGTCCTGGATGCCGTCAGTGGCAAGGTTCTGGGCGAAGGCTCAGGCGCACATCATATGATCAGCGGCGCCAACGGGCGTCGCGAGCAGGATGTGCAGGAATGGCTTACGGCATTCGAGCAGGCGACCGCGGCAGCACTGGCGCAGGCCGGTGTGTCCGGTGCCGAGATTCAGGGCATCGGCGTGTCGGGCCAGCAACATGGCCTGGTGATGATCGACGAGCTGGGCCACGTGCTGCGCCCGGCCAAACTGTGGTGCGACACCGAGTCGGCGCCCGAGAACGATCGCCTGTTGCAGTATCTGGGCGGCGAAGCGGGCTCGCTGGAGCGTCTGGGCATCGCCATCGCGCCGGGCTACACCGTGTCGAAACTGCTGTGGACCAAGGAGCAGTTCCCGGAGCTGTTCGCGCGGATCGACAGGATCCTGCTGCCCCACGACTTTCTCAATTACTGGCTGACCGGGCGCTGCTGCAGTGAATTCGGCGACTCGTCCGGCACCGGTTACTTCAATGTACGCACCCGTGAATGGGACCTCGACATCCTCAACCACATCGACCCGACGGGACGACTGGTCAAGGCCTTGCCCGAGTTGCTTGAAGCCCATGAACCGGTGGGCAGGATCCTCCCGGCCATCGCCGAGCGCCTGGGCCTGAACCCTGACGCCATCGTCTCCAGCGGTGGCGGCGACAACATGATGGGCGCCATCGGCACCGGCAACATCGCACCGGGCTCGATCACCATGAGCCTGGGCTCGTCCGGCACCGTGTACGCCTACGCTGGTGAGGCGAACGTCAGCGCGCAGCCTTCGGTGGCGACCTTCTGTTCATCGTCCGGCGGCTGGCTGCCGCTGATCTGCACGATGAACCTGACCAACGCCACCAGCGCGATTCGCGAGCTGTTCGCGCTGGACATCGGTGCGTTCAACGCCGCCATCGCCTCCTCGCCCATCGGCGCACAAGGGGTGTTGATGTTGCCGTTCCTCAACGGCGAACGCGTGCCCGCCCTGCCCCACGCCACCGGCAGCATCCTGGGGCTGGACAGCACCAACCTGAATCAGGCCAACTTGTGCCGCGCCGTGGTCGAGGGCACCACCTTCGGCCTGCGTTACGGCCTGGATCTGCTGCGCGACAGCGGCATCAAGAGCGCCAACATTCGCCTGATCGGCGGCGGCGCAAAAAGCGCGATCTGGCGGCAGATCGTTGCCGACATCATGGACACCCCGGTGATCTGCACCACCGGCACTGAAGCGGCGGCCTTGGGCGCAGCGATTCAGGCGGCCTGGTGTCACTCCCATGCCAGTGGCCAGAAAGAATCGCTGCAGGCCCTGAGCGAGCGCTGCGTCAGCCTGGACCCGCAGAGCGAAACCCGCCCTGTGGCAGAGCACGTGGCTGCGTATCAAACGGTTTATCAGCACTACCGCAATCAATTGCAGGGTATTTGAAAGAAACCCTTAGGGAGCACCTATGTATCTGGTCTGTGGCGAAGCACTGTTCGACTTTTTCAGTCAGCCGGACGGCGCCCAACTCAACAAAATCGGCTATCAGGCCATTGCCGGCGGCTCGCCGTTCAACGTCGCCGTGGGCCTGCGCAGGCTTGGGGTGGATGCCGGTTTCTTCGCCGGGATTTCCACCGACTACCTGGGCAAGCGCTTGGCGACGGTGCTGGAAGAAGAAGGCGTGCGCGATGACTTTCTGATTCACTTCGATGCACCGACCACCCTGTCGATGGTTGCGGTGGGCGCCGATGGCTCGCCACAGTACAGCTTCCGTGGCGAAGGCTGCGCCGACCGCCTGCTGACCGTCGATCACCTGCCAACGCTGGACTCCAGCGTGCGCGGCCTGCACGTCGGTTCGTTCTCGCTGGTGGTGCAACCGGTCGCCGACGCGTTGCTGGCACTGGTGCAGAGGGAAAGCGGCAAACGCCTGATCACCTTCGACCCCAACGTGCGCCTGAACCCGGCGCCGAGCATCGAGTTGTGGCGCAACCAGGTGGCGAAATTCGCTGAGCACGCGCATATCATCAAGGTCAGCGACGAAGACCTGCACCTGCTTTACCCCGACCGCGACGCCGAGACCGTCGCCAAAGGCTGGCTGCAACACAATTGCCAGCTGGTGATCATGACCCGAGGCCGCCAAGGCGCGACGGTCTTCACCCGTGAGCACGGCCACTGGTCAGTGCCGGCCCGCGAGGTGAAAACCGCTGACACCGTGGGTGCCGGCGACACTTTCCAGGCGGCGCTGATTACTTTCCTCACCGAACGCGAACTCGACAACCCGGCCAGCTTGCCCGGCCTCGATCGCCAGACCTTGACCCAGATGCTCGAATTCGCCGTCGCCGCGGCCGCAGTGACCTGCACCCGCGTGGGGCCGGATCTGCCGTATCGGGATCAGGTGGTCTGACAGGCAAATTTATACCTCTGGATACATCTTCGCGCTTGATCTACCATCACCCCCTGCCCACCATCAGCGCCCTTGTACATCAAAGGGATGTTGGTGGTGAACAGCAGAGAACTGATAGCAGAACTTGAAGCGGCGGGATGGACGCTGCAACGGATTCGAGGAAGTCATCACATCTTCACTCATCCGCGCAGCGCTTACTCGATCCCGGTACCGCGTCCCAAAAAGGACCTACCCCTGGGAACCGTAAAAAGCATCAGGAGGCGCGCATGGCTAATCCCACCCGAGCAGGCCTGATTCTTTCGCAGGAGCACACTATGCAATATCCCATCGCCATCGAATGGGGCGACGAGACCACCGCAATTGGCATCCAGATTCCGGACATTCCGGGTGCGGTGACAGCAGGCGACAGCTTTGAGGACGCCTACAACTGTGCCATCGAGATCGCCCACATCATGCTCGAAGAACTCGTGACCAGCGGGCAATCGGTGCCCATGCCAACCTCTGCCAGGAACCATCATGACCACCCCGACTACGCAGGTATGGGTTGGGGAATGCTGGAGGTCGACATCACGCCGTATCTGGGCAAGACCGAAAAGGTCAACGTCACCCTGCCCGGTTTCGTCATCCAGCGTATCGATCGCTATGTGCGGGATCACAATATCAAGAGTCGGTCATCGTTCCTGGCCGATGCAGCACTTGAAAAACTGACGCGCCTTTAATCGCCCACGCGCAAGGTTCAGCCTGAAGATTCAGCCCAAAAAAAGGGGCAGCCGGTCAACACCGCTGCCCCTTCTTCATTGACACCGCACATCACCTCAGGCCATTTCCGCCTTGGCCATGGCGATTTTCGTCTTCACCTCTTGCTCGGCGATTTGCTGCTCGGATTTCTGTTTCTGCAGATCCGCGACTTTCTTGTCCACCGCCGCCTGCTGCTCCGGCGTCATGTTGTCGTACTCTTCCTTCGAAACACCGGTCAGTTGCTGACGCACTTTCTCGGCATCGCTCTGGTTCATGTAGGCCAGGAACTGATCCTTCGCCGACTGGCCGACGGTCGATCCCGCGTCACTGTCGCTGACCTTGGCGATGTCTTTCTCCACCGTCTCGGTCACGCTGTCAGACGCCGCTACCTGCTTGTCACTGCTGGCAGAGAACGCCGCGGCAGCCGCTGCCTTGTCGTCATCTGTCACCTGTGCGGTGGTATTGGCCATGGCCGCCTTGAGGTTCACCATCATTTTGGCGAAGGACTCGTCATAGCCCTGTTTGTCTTCGGTACTGCTCTGGGTGGAGCTGTCGGTACTGCCCGCGATAGCGGCGACCGGCGCCGAGGCACCTGCCATTGCGCTGGTGTACGCATCCTTGTCCGTTGTGTCGAAATGCGTGTGGGTCACGGCTTTGGACACAAAGTGCTGGATGGCATTGTTGCCAATGATCATCTTTCACCTCCTTCATTCAGGTTCGATGCATCGTCGAGAACAGCAAAAGCAATGCCATAACCTGAAACATCTCCTGTAGGCCGCGTCCTACAAGGCTTTGACGCGGCTGCCCGTTCCCGCAGCCCAAGGCTGCAGCGGCTCGCCCTTGCCGCCAACGGCAGCCTCTGGCCGCCTGTTCACTTGAGAAAGGTCTTGAGCGCCTCATCGACCTTGCCCATCTCGCACACCGGCGCCATGTGCCCGCAGTCGTTGTCGAGCACCAGCAGTTGCGCACGCTTCTGTCGGCCCAGCGCCTTGGACGGCGCGGGATCCACCAGCCGATCCTGCTCGGAGGTGACGATCAGCATCCGCGCCTTGATCTTGCTCGCCAGGGTGGCCATGTCGCCATCACGCACCAGATCGAAGGTGGTCATGGCCTGCAGTTGCCGATACCAGTCCACCGCATTGAAGCTCTGGCTGGTCTGAGTGCCGTGCAGCCGATCCTCGGTGGCACGCTTGCCGGCCACGGTCCTGGCGGCCTGATGCTCGGGGGTCCACAGGGATTCGGTGTGCAGGGCGGCAAGGTTCTTGAACGGCGTGCCCGATGCGTAGTTGCCGCCGTTCCAGCCAGGGTTGCGCTCGATGGCGTTCATTTCGGCCTTCCACACTTGCAGGTCGCGGGCGGTGGGTTGCGGCGTGCCGACGATGGTCACGATTTTGCTCGCGTAATCGGGGTACATTACCGCCCATTGCAGGGCCTGCATGCCGCCCATGGAAATGCCGACGATGGCGTGTACATGATCGATGCCCAGGGTCAGCGCCAGCAGGCGATGCTGGGCCTTGACCATGTCGCGGATGCCGAACTCGGGAAACTTGAGCCGTGGATGGGTCTTGCTGTTGGAGGGTGAACAGGACACCCCGTTGCCCACCGCGTCCAGCGCCACCACGTACCAGCGGTCGGTGTCGATCAGCTTGCCGGGGCCGATCAGGTCGATCTGGTCGGCGGTGCGCCCGGTCAGCCAGGTGGGCACCAGCACCACATTGGATTGATCGGCGGCCAGGGTGCCGTAGGTTCGATACCCCAGCGAGCATTGCCTGATCTTGCCGCCCACCATGTTCAGCGAGCCGATGCTCGCCAGTTGCTGCTCGGCGGCCAGGGCCACGCACGCACTGCTCATGGCCAGCAACGCACACAGCGTCTGGCCCGCATATCGATACAGGTTCATGGTCTTCCCCCAGAAGATCAGACTTCAGTTCTGCGGCCGAGGAAAACCATGTACTTCACGGAACATGCCGTCGTGCTGCAGGCTGAGCGTAGACGCTGGGTCGAGCGGCGTTGAACCAGGGGATGAAATGCCTGTCGTGACCAACGCAGCCGCCTACTGCGGCGGGTCCTGTTCCTGCAGGCGCAGGCCCCAGTCGCGAAGCGACGCCACCACCGGGCCGACTTCACGGCCCTTGGCCGTCAGCAAGTATTCCAGGCGCGGCGGGTGCTGTTCGTAGAGGCGCCGTTCGATCAGACCGTTGGCCTCCAGCGACTTGAGCCGGGTCGACAGTGTGCTCGGCGCACAGCCCTTGAGGGAATCCTGCAGATCCTGGAAGCGGCGACTGGGATTGCGCAGCAGGTCGCGCAGGATGAGGATCACCCAGCGCTCACCGATCACCTCGAGCGCGGTGATGACCGGGCAGAAGGCGTAGGTGGGGAAAGCTTCTGGTCGTTCGGGCTTGGATTCGGACATGTGCGCGAGTCTAGCAAGGGGTGGCAGGGCTGGAAAGCGGACTCAACCGCCTCTGCCCCGCCCCCTTCAGCCGGTCAATCCGCCAGACGCCACGCCTGCGGGCTGTCGAAGAACGCCGTGGCGTTGCTCTCCAGGGTTTCCAGATGGTAGCCGCCTTCCTGCACGATCACGCAGGGCAACCCCAGGCTGCGGATCCGCTCACCCAGCCTGGCAAAGCCTTCGCGGGTCACGGCCACCTTGCTCTGTGGGTCCAGCTCATAGATGTCGAAGCCCAGGGACAGCACCAGTGCGTCAGCCTGAAAATCCTTCACGGCGGCCAGTGACTGCTCCAGCTTGTCCATGAACAGCGCTTCGCTGGCGCCATGGGGCATCGGCAGGTTGAGGTTGAACCCCTCGCCCTCGCCTTCGCCGCGTTCATCGTCGAAACCGGCGACACCCGGATAGAAGTTGGTTGGATCGCCGTGAATCGATACGTACAGCACATCGTTGCGGGTGTAGAAGATTTCCTGGATACCCTGGCCGTGGTGCATGTCGGTGTCGAGCACGGCCACGCGATGGAAGCGCTCGCGCAGCACCTGAGCCGCCACGGCAGCGTTGTTCACGTAACAGAAGCCACCGGCGGCTTCTGCGCGGGCGTGGTGCCCCGGCGGGCGGCACAGCGCATAGGCAGCCGGCTCGCCATCGACAATAGCCTTGGCCGCAGCCACTGCGCTTTGCGCCGACCAGTACGCCGAGCGCCAGGTCAGCTCGCCCACCGGGCAACTGCCGTCGGCCAGGTAGCGCCCGGCCTGGGCCAGTATTCCGCGCAAGGCGTTGGGCTCACGCACGAAGATGTTGGACATGACCTCATCGCCCCAGTCTTCCGGCACTTCCTTCCAGCGCAGCCAGGCCTCTTCGAGAAATGCCAGATACGGCGCGCCATGCACGGCCAGCAATGGGTCGAGACCGAAATCCGTCGGTTGCTCGATGGCAAAACCCAGTGCCTTGGCGGCTTTCAGCAGATTCTGCGCACGCTCGGGGACTTCCTGCGGCGTGCGCATCTGGCCCCGGGAGTAGTAGCTGCGAGGATGGTGCAAGAGTTGTTCAGGATGGAAAAAGCTGCGCATCACAGGTCTCCTTGATCGACTTGCCCGGCGCGGGTCAGCACGGCGTTGAGCAATACATCGCTGCCCTGGCGAACGTCATCGGGCAACGCGTCTTCGGCTTCGTTGTGGCTCAGGCCACCTACGCAGGGGATGAAAATCATCGCGGTCGGACAGAACCGTGCGAGGTGAATCGCATCGTGCCCGGCACCACTGACGATGCGCTGCTGGTCGTATCCGAGCCCATCGACCGCCTGCTGCACCGCCGCCACGCACTCGCCATCGAACGGCGTGGCAGGGCTGATCCAGTGCGGGTCGATGCTCACGCTCAGGCCACGCTGCGTGCCGATCTCCTGCAACCGCTGACGCACCTGCTGCTCCATTGCGTCGATGGCCTCGTCGCGGTGGTGACGCAGGTCCACGGTGAAATTCACCAGGCCCGGGATGGTGTTGCGCGAGGACTTGGCGATGCTCAGTTCGCCCACCGTGGTCAGGCCTTCAGGGGCGAAATCCCCGGCCAGTTCTTCCAGCGCCTGAATCATCCGGGCGGCGCCGTACAGGGCGTCCTTGCGCAGCTTCATCGGTGTGGTGCCGGCATGAGCGGCCATGCCCTCGACGCGTACGTCCAGCCAGCGAATGGCCTGCCCGCCGGTGACCACGCCGATGCTCTTGCCGTTGTCCTCAAGGATCGGGCCCTGCTCGATGTGCGCCTCGAAGTACGCATCCACCGCACCGCCCAACGGGCGCTCGCCGTCATAGCCGGTGCTGGCCAACGCCTGAGCGACGCTGACGCCTTCGGCATCCGTGGATGCCAGGCCTTTTTCCAGCGACAGGCTGCCGGTGAACACTGCCGAGCCGAGCATCGCCGGGGTGAAGCGCGCGCCCTCCTCGTTGGTCCAGACCGCAACTTCCAGCGGCTTGCGGGTCTGGATGTTCAGGTCGTTGAGGCGACGAATCACCTCAAGCCCGGCCAGCACGCCGTACACGCCGTCGAAGCGGCCACCTTCGGGTTGGGTGTCCAGATGGCTGCCCATCATCACCGGCGCAGCCTCGGGGTCGGTGCCTGCGCGGCAAGCAAACAGGTTGCCGATGCGATCGACGCTCAGGGTCAGCCCGGCTTCGCGGCACCAGTGGGCGAACAGCTCGCGTCCGGCCTTGTCTTCTTCGCTCAGGGCCAGCCGGCAGCTGCCACCGCGAGCCGTGGCACCGATTTCGGCCATGGCCATGAGGCTTTGCCAGAGGCGCTCGCCATTGATTTTCAACATCGTCAGACTCCTTGAATCGTAGAGCGGATCACGCCATTTCCAGGCGATGGGCCGTGGCGTGGCGGCGCGAGAGGGCCAGCACGCAGACCAGCGACAGTGCGGCGATCAGGCTGTAGAACACTGCCATCGGCCACCACTGACCGGTGTATTGGTGGGCCAGCCAGGTGCCGATCAGCGGCGTCAGGCCACCGGCGATGGCGCCGCACACCTGATAGGCAAGGGAGATCGCGGTGTAGCGCACGCGGGTTTCGAACATGCCGCTGACGTACCCGGCGATCACCGCATAGAACGACGCCATGCACACCACCGCCAGGGCGATGCCGGCAATGATCAGCGGCGCCTGGGCGGTGCTGACCAGCACGAACATCGGGTATGGCGAGGCCATGGCCAGCACGGCCATGATGCACAGGAAACGCGTGGCGCCGATCTTCTCGGCCACCCAGGCGGCCACCGGCTGAATGCAGAACTGGATGATCGCCACGAAGAACAGGCACTCCAGGATCAGCGAACGCGGCAGGCCCAGTTGTTGAGTGCTGTAGGCGATCATGAAGGTGTTGGTGAAATACACCCCGGCGATGCCCAGGGTATTGGCGCCGATGCACAGCAGCAGTGGGCGCCATGAGGTTTTCAGCACCTCGAGCACAGGGGCCTGCTCCTTGCGCACGGACTTGGCGCGCTGGTCCTTCTCGGCGAGAAACTCGGGGGATTCGCTCACGCCCAGACGAATCGCCAGCCCCACGACCAGCAGCAAGGCGCTGGCCAGGAACGGCAGGCGCCAGCCCCAGCTCATCAGGTCGGCCTCGGGCAGCCGGGTCACGGCGCTGAACGCCAGCAGCGACAGAATCAGGCCCGCCGGGCTGCCCAGTTGGGCGAAGGATGCAAAGAAATTGCGGCGGCCCTTGGGCGCGTGCTCACCGGCCATCAAGACCGCACCGCCCCATTCGCCGCCGACCGCAATGCCCTGCACCACTCGCAGCAGAATCAACAGCACTGGCGCGGCGGTGCCGATCTGCGCGAAGGTCGGCAGCAGGCCGATGCAGACGGTGACCACGCCCATCATCACCAGGGTGATGACCAGCGACTTCTTGCGGCCGATCCGGTCGCCGATATGGCCGAACACCACGCCACCCAGCGGCCGGGCGAAGAAGCCCACGGCGAAGGTGCCGAATGCCGCCATGGTGCTGAAGAGTTTGTCGTCGGAGGGAAAGAACAGCTGGCCGAACACCAGCGCGGCGGCGGTGGCATAGATGTAAAAGTCGTACCACTCGATCATGGTGCCGATGAAGGCGGCAGCCGCCGCGCGGCGTGGCTGGGGCGAAGCGATGGGCTTCATGGATCAGGCTCCTTTGGGTTTGTTTTTCTGGCAGGAGAAAGCAGTCGCATGTGCGCTCTGATGGCGCTTTGTGTGAGGTGATTTTTCGGCTCGGGGCTATGATTAGTCAATTTTCTATTTATTATTCGAATTATAAATTCTGCTTATTATCGAGCCCTGCCCTGTGTCCGACCTTCGCCGCGACGTGCACCCTTTGCTCAACGACCGCCTGGACTGGAACCTGCTGCGCACCTTTCGGGTGATCGGTCAGGAACGCAGCATCAGCCGCGCCGCCGCCCGCCTGCACCTGACGCAGCCAGCCATCAGCCAGGCCCTCAAGCGACTGGAAGAGCAACTGGGCTGCCAGCTGATTGCCCGGCGCGGGCCGCGTTTCGACCTCACCGAGGCCGGGGAACAGATTTTCGCCATTGCCGGCGAGATGTATGGGCAGGTTTCGCAACTGAGCAGCGCCCTGCAACAGCCGGGAGACGAGGTAATCGGCAAGGTACGCTTGCTGATGATCAGCCGGATCGTCTCCGAACGCTTCGACCGTTTTCTTGCCGACTTCCATCGCGAACACCCCAGGGTCGACCTGGAAATCGATGTGATGCGCAGCTCCGACATCGTCGCTGCCTTGCTGGAGAAGACCGCGTCCCTGGGGCTGAGCCTCAACCGTCGGCCACAGCCAAGGCTGGAGCAACGGCTGTTCCTGCGTCAGCGCTACGGGTTCTATTGCGGCAGGCACCACGCCTTGTTTGGCCGGGACAGGCTCAACGAGAGCGACCTGCAATCGGAGAATTTCGTGAGTTTCACCAGCGATCAGATCGGCGGAATGCTCTCGCCGCTGACCATTTTCCGCGACCAGCAGGGCTTCAGCGGCCGCATCGTCGCCTCATCGCCCAGCCTTGAAGAAGTGCGCCGGTTGGTGATCGCAGGTTATGGCCTGGGCTGCCTGCCCGAGCACGTGGTGGCCGAGGATGAAAGAAACGGCCTGCTGTGGCGCCTGCCGCCCCATGAGGGAATCGCCGACGTGGACATTCACCTGCTGTGGAACCGCGAACAGAAAATGAGCCGCGCCGAAAGCGTGTTCATCGAAAGCCTCGGCCAGCGTTTGCAGGAAGCCCCGTAGCAGTCCGGCTCCCGGCGTCAGCGGTCTCAAGGCCGCCCCGCCGGCAAGCCGTGCTGCTACGGGACCGGTGGTGACCACAATTGTGAGGGCCGCACCGATAGCTGTGGGAGCGGGCGTGCCCGCGAAGGCGCCGGGCCTGACGCCTCGGGGATGCCTGAGCCACCGCTTTCGCGGGCAAGCCCGCTCCCACGGATCCTGACCAATCAATGATTGAAGACATCCCTCAAACCCGTAGCAGTCCGGCTTGCCGGCGTAAGCGATCTGAAGGCCGCCCCGCCGGCAAGCCGTGCTGCTACGGGACCGGTGGTGACCACAATTGTGAGGGCCGCACCGATAGCTGTGGGAGCGGGCTTGCCCGCGAAGGCGCCGGCCCTGACGCCTCGGGGGTGCCTGAGCCACCGCTTTCGCAGGCAGACCCGCTCCCACGGATCCGGAGCAATCAATGATGGAAGGCATCCCTCAATCCCGTAGCAGCACGGCTTGCCGGCGGGGGCGGCCTTGAGATCGCTAACGCTGGCAAGCCGGACTGCTGCGGGGGATTCAGACCAGCCCGCTCAAATCCAGCTTCTCCTGAGGCACCGGCATCGAGAAGTAGTACCCCTGCGCCTGGCCTGCGCCCATTTCACGCAGCAGTTGCAAAGTGTCGGCATCTTCCACGCCCTCTGCCACCACTGTCAGGCCCAGGGATTCGGCCATGCGCACGATGGCGCGGACGATGGCACGGCTGCGTGAGCTGGTGGTCAGTTCCAGGGTGAAGGACTTGTCGATCTTCAAGCCGCTGAAACGGTACTGGTGCACGTAGCTCAGCGACGAGAACCCAGCGCCGAAGTCATCGAGCACCACCGACACGCCATTGGTGGCCAGGCGTTCCATGGTCTGGCGTGCCAGTTCAGGCTCGGCCACCAGTGCGCCTTCTGTCAGCTCCAGGCAGATTCGCGATGGCGCCACGCCGTGCTGGCTGAGCAGCCCGAGCACCTCATTGGCGAATTCTGGGCGGCTGATGCTGTAGCTGGAACAGTTCACATGCACCGTCGGCCAGTGCGCGTGCTCGGGCTGGGCGAGCAAGGCCACCACCTGCTGGAGCATGTAGAAATCCAGCCGGCCAATCAGGCGCAGGCCCTCCAGCGCGGGGAGGAACTGACCCGGTGCGATCACCCGGCCATCGGCCTGGCGCCAGCGAATCAGCGCCTCCAGCGCCAGGATCTGGCCGCTCTCCACGTCTATGATCGGCTGGAAATACGGCAGCAGCTCATCGGTACGTTTGAGCGCGTTGCGCAGCGCCGTCTCCTGCTCCATCTGGTCGGAAACCTCGCGGCGCACCTCCTGGTTGAACACCGCGTAACTGTCGCGCCCGGCATTCTTGACCCGGTACATCGCGGTGTCGGCATCGCGCAACAGGTCAGCCGGTTCGCTGTGGAATTGCAGGTCAGCCGCCACGACACCGATGCTGCACGAAGAAAACACCGCATGCCCGTCGATGTAGAACGGCACGTCAAAGGCCAGCAGGATGCGCTCGGCGATGGCAATGGCGACGTCCGGCGGCGCAGGATAAGCCAGCACCGCAAACTCGTCCCCGCCCAGGCGCGCCAGCAGGTCGCAATCGCGCATGCAACTGCGCAGACGGTCGGCCGCCTGGATCAACAGCTGATCGCCCGAATGGTGCCCCAGGCTGTCGTTGACCATCTTGAAGCGGTCCAGATCGATGAACATCACCGCCAGCTCCTGGCCGTGATCGCAGAATTCGCCCCAGGCACCGTGCAGGCTCTGTTGCAGATGGCTGCGGTTAGGCAGGCCGGTGAGCGAGTCGTGGGCGTTTTCATGCTGCAACTTGGCGTTGGCGTAATCCAGCTCGCGGGTGCGGTCCTGCACCCGGGCTTCCAGTCGCAGATTGGCGGTCTGAATGGCTTCGGCCGCGCTGCGGCGGGACAGTGCGGTGTCGATATGCCGGGAAACGAAGGTCAACAGGTCCTGATCGCGCAGCGAATAGCTGACATGTGGCGAGTAACTCTGCACCGCCAGCACGCCGCGCACGACGTCGCCGTCGAACAACGGAATTCCCAGCCAGGAACAGGACCGGTTGATTTCATTCTGGATGGTGATTTCACCGGTGGTCTCCAGCCGCCGCGCCTCGGCGCTGTCGATCAGGCAGGGCCGGCGTTGACGAATCACGTATTCGGTAAAGCCCCGCTCGCCCCGCCGCGGGTCAGGCCGGCGCACCAGACGCTCGTCCACGTAATAGGGGAAGGTCACCTCCCCTGTGTCATCGTCGAACAGGGCGATGTAGAAGTTCAGCGCGAACAGCAACTCGCCGACAATGCCGTGCAGGCGTTCGAACAGGTCGGCCATGTCCCCCGGCTGGCTGGACAGCTCGGTGATCTGGAACAGCGCGCTCTGCAGATGCTCGGCCCGTTCGCGGTCGGCCACTTCGCTACGCAGTGCGTCGTTGAGCCGGGACAGCTCCAGCGTGCGACGGACCACGGTTTCTTCAAGGTGCACCCGGTGCAGGATACGGTCCAGCGCCATGGCCACGTGACGGGCCACCACCAGGAACAGTTCCTGATCTTCGACGCTGTACACCCTAGACAGGTCGTAGACCTGCATCGCCAGCATGCCGAACACATCATCGGATGCGTTCTTGAGCGGCGCCCCCATCCAGAATTCCGGACGGTGCCCCACGCAATGGAAGCGCTCCTGAGCCTGGGCGCGCTCGATGTCCGCGGCGTTGACGAACAGCGGCTGCTCGGTGGTCAGCACGTAGCCGGTCATGGACAGGCGTTCGGGATCGAGAAACTCCTGAGTTTCGGCCTCCAGAGCGTCCACGTCAGTAATGTCGATGTAATAGGGGTAGGTTATCTTGCCGCTGTGGCTCTCGTAGAGCGCCAGGTAGAAGTTTTCCGCGTCGATCAGCGTCGACAACTGCTCATGCACGCCCTGCAGGAACGCCGATCGATCCCGCGTCGAGCTGGCCAAATAGGTGATTTCATACAGCACCCGCTGGGTCGCCTGGGCCCGGGCCAGTGCGTCGGCCTGCAAACGCAACCCCAGTTTGCTCGCCAGCGCATGCAGGAACGGATTGCCCGATTCGCGCTCCGGCGTCAGCAACCATCCCAGCGCAGATTCACCCTGCCCTGTCGCCCAGCGCTGCAAGCCGTGGTCGCGACAAAAGGCATCGAAGCCTTCACGGGGGATGAGCCTGGGCCATTCGGTGGTCTGTGCCCCCTGGGCCAGCAAATGCATGTGCTGGTTGGCGCGATAGGCCGCCCAGCTGAGGTCGGGAGCGGCCTCCTGCGCGGCACGCAGCAACGCGTCGAGCGGCTGCTCGTCACTCAGCGAGACAAGACGTTGGGCCCCATCGCCAGGCTGTTGCGCCACCTGTTCATTGGAGGATGGCGAGCGCTGCGGCGGGTTCGATACATGAAAATTCACAGGCGCTCCATTGCCAGCGTGGGACTGGTCTATCTTCATGGGGTCTGACAGAGGGATGCAAGCGCCATATCGGTAATTGCTGCCTGTAAACGACGAAAAATCCGCATTTCACGACATTTCATGGAATGCCCTACTTCGTTATCGGCAGACGACCACTGAAATGAAAGAATTTTCACGCACGCTTGTCAGCTGAACTGCCACTTGCGACCCCTGTCCCTTGTTGACCTGTTTACGCACCGCGCCTCTGTGCGGATGCGGATATCCGAAGCCCTTTTGCCCAACTGGAGATGATCGAACATGATCAAGACTTACAGCTATGCCGCGCAAAAACCCACCGACCGCCTGGCGCCTTTCCAGATCGAACGTCGTGACCCGGGCGCCGACGACGTGCAGATCGACATTCTGTTCTGCGGCGTCTGCCACTCGGACCTGCACACCGCCCGCAACGAGTGGAACAACACGCTGTACCCGTCGGTACCAGGGCATGAAATCGTCGGCAAGGTCACGGCCGTCGGCGCCAACGTGAAGAACTTCAAGGTCGGCGATCTGGCGGGCGTCGGCTGCATGGTCGACAGTTGCCAGCACTGCGCGTCCTGCGCCGAAGGCGATGAGCAGTATTGCGAGAGCGGCTTTACCGGCACCTACAACGGGCCAGTGTTCGGTGGCGAGAACACCTTCGGTGGCTATTCGGACAAGATCGTGGTCAAGGAAAAGTTCGTCCTGAAGATTTCCCACAGCGACAACCTGGCCGCCGTCGCTCCGCTGCTGTGCGCCGGCATCACCACCTACTCGCCCCTGCACCACTGGAAGGTCGGCCCCGGCAAGAAGGTCGGTGTCGTGGGACTCGGCGGGCTGGGGCACATGGCGGTGAAGATCGCCCACGCCATGGGCGCCCACGTGGTGCTGTTCACCACCTCGCCCAACAAGCGTGAGGACGGCTTGCGCCTGGGCGCCGATGAAGTGGTGGTGTCCAAGGATCCGCAGGAGATGGCGACCCAGACCAACAAGCTGGATTTCATCCTCAACACCGTGGCCGCCCCCCATGACCTGGATGCGTTCCTGAACCTGCTCAAGCGCGACGGCACCATGACCCTGGTCGGCGCGCCGGACCATCCGCACCCGTCGCCCTCGGTGTTCAACCTGATCTTCAAGCGCCGCAGCCTGGCCGGATCCTTGATCGGCGGCGTGAAAGAGACCCAGGAGATGCTGGATTTCTGTGCCAAGCACGGGATTGTGTCGGACATCGAAATGATCCACATGAAAGACATCAACGAAGCCTACGAGCGCATGGTCAAGGGCGATGTGAAGTACCGCTTCGTGATCGACATGGCGACCCTCAAGGAAGAAGCGTCGGCCGCCTGACGCAGAAACTTCATCCGGCCCGTAGCAGCACGGCTTGCCGGCGGGGACGTCCTCAAGATCGCTCCCGCCGGCGAGCCGTGCTGCTACGGGTCGTGTTCGCACGATAACTGGTCGGAACTTTCCCGCAACCATCCCCGCCCACACGGGTCACAACCTTTACCCCTGCGCTCATGCCTCCCACTCCAAGACGCCATTCACAGGCGCGCCGTGGATTAGAGAAAAACGCTCATGAGTACATGCAGATATTCGAATCAATGCGCAGGCCAATGATTGTTTATCGTTGATCGCTTCACGCAACCCCTGCCGTAGACGCCTGCCCACTCGCCCACCGTCGGGTGCCAGGTTTGACTCCATGCTGACGAGGAACCTGTCCATGACCGATCAGCCTGAAACGAACCCGAACGAATCCGACCTCAAGCCGTTCACCGCGCCTTCGCGGCGCAACTTCCTGAAATCCATCGGCGTGACCAGCCTGGCCGCTGCCACGGCACCGATCTGGACCCAGGCGCTGGAAGCCCAGGCAGCCGTGTCGGACGATACGGACCCGCCCGCTGCTGACGAGCGGCGCATGACGCTCAAGGTCAATGGCCAGACCCACGCCCTCAACCTGCCCGCCAATGCCGCCCTCCTCGATGTGCTGCGCGACCGCCTGCACCTCACCGGCACCAAGAAAGGTTGCGACCACGGGCAATGCGGCGCCTGCACCGTGCACGTCAACGGCACGGCGATCAACTCGTGCCTGTCGCTCGCGGCGATGCACGAAGGCGACGAAATCACCACCATCGAAGGCCTGGCCAACGACGGCAAGCTGCACCCGGTGCAGGAAGCCTTCTGGGAACACGACGCCTACCAGTGCGGCTACTGCACCAGCGGCCAGATCATGAGCGCCGTCGCCATGCTGCAAGACCCGCACATCGGCAAGGATGACCACAGCGTGCGCGAAGCCATGAGCGGCAACATCTGCCGCTGTGGCGCCTACAAGAACATCCTGGCGGCGATACAGAGCGCGCGGATCAAGTTGCAGGAGGTGAGCTGATGAGAGCCCTTGATTATGTCCGTGCAAGCAGCGTCGAGCAGGCGGTTGCCAGCCATTCGAAGAGCCCGTCAGCGTTTTTCCTTGCAGGCGGCACCACCCTGCTGGACCTGGTCAAGCTTGACGTGATGCCCGCCGACCAGGTGATCGACGTCAATCATCTGTCCCTCAAGCAGATCGAAGTGCAGAAAGACGGCAGCGTGCGAGTTGGCGCGCTGGTGACCAACACCGCCCTCGCCCAGCACGACTACATCGTCGAGCATTACCCGGTGCTGTCCCAGGCGTTGCTGTCCGGGGCCACTACCCAGTTGCGCAACAAGGCCACCACCGGCGGCAACGTGATGCAGCGGGTGCGTTGCAACTATTTCCGTGACGGCCATTCGGCCTGCAACAAGCGTGAGCCCGGCTCCGGTTGCGCCGCCATCGACGGCCATAACCGCAGCGTGCATGCAGTGCTGGGTACCAGCGAACAGTGCATCGCCACCCACCCCTCGGACATGTGCGTGGCCATGGCGGCAATTGGCGCGAAGGTTCAGGTGCAGGGTGCGAAAGGCTCGCGCAGCATCGACTTTCTCGACTTCCACCTGCTGCCCGGGACCACGCCGTGGAAAGAACACGCCCTGCTCGATGACGAGCTGATCACCCACATCGTTCTGGACGCGCCGCTGGCGGGCAGCAAATCGGGCTACCTGAAGCTTCGCGATCGCGCCTCGTACCAGTTCGCCCTGGCGTCCAGCGCCGTGATCGTGCAGATGGACGGTGACACCGTGCGTGAGGTCCGTATCGCCATGGGCGGCGTGGGCACCAAACCGTGGCGGGCAGTGGAAGCCGAGCGCTCGCTCAAGGGCACAACGCTCACACCGCAGAACATCGAAAAGGCCGCGGCGCTTGCGCTGCAAGGTGCCAGACCCTACCGCCACAACGCCTACAAGATTGCCCTGGGGCAACAGGCGATCGTGCGCAACCTCAGCACCCTGAGCGCCTGACAGGAGCATTTCACATGACTGATCCCATCATAGGTTCGGCGCCGCGCCGCATCGACGGCCGACGCAAGGTCACGGGCAGCGCGATGTACGCCTCCGACCATCACCTCAAGAACATGGCCTACGGCTACGGCGTGTTCAGCACCATTGCCAGCGGCAAGATCACCGGCCTTGAACTGGACGCCGCGCGTAAATCCCCGGGCGTGCTGGAGGTTTTCCACCACGGCAACTTCCCCGAGCTGTACCACAACTCGGCGTTGCCGATGTCCTTCGCGCAGATTTTGAAAGCGGCAAAGTCCGATGAAAGCCGCCTGCCGTTCGAAGACGAGACGGTCTACTACGCCGGCCAGTTCGTCGCGCTGGTGGTGGCCGACACCTTCGAGCACGCCCGCGCTGCGGCCTACAAGATCAAGGTCAGCTACAGCAAGACCTCAGCCGTGGCCAACCTGGACCAGGGCATGAAAGCCGGCAAGCTTCAGGACGGCAGCCCCGGCCACACGCGAGGCGATGCAGGCGCAGCGTTCGACAGCGCGGCCCACAGCATCGATGCGACCTACACCACCCCGGTGGAAACCCACAACCCGATGGAAATGCACGCCACCGTCGCCAGTTGGGAAGACGGCCGGCTGATTGTCTACGAGGCGAGCCAGGGCGTGGTCGCCCACCGCAATTCGCTGGCGAAGATCTTTGGCCTGGTGCCGGAAAAGGTCGAAGTGCGTGCGCCCTTCATCGGCTCGGGATTCGGCAGCAAGCTGTGGATCTGGCCCCATTCGGTGGCGGCCTGCGGCGCGGCCAGAGTGCTCCAGCGCCCTGTGCAACTGGTGGTGCCGCGTCCGCAGATGTTCACCACCACAGGGCACCGGCCCGAGACGCAACAGCGCCTGCGGCTGGCGACTGACGACAAAGGCAAGCTGGTGTCGGTGCGTCACGAGTCGATCAACACCACCTCCTTCACTGACCCGTACAAGGAAAACTGCGGCACCTCGACCAAGAGTCTCTACAGTTGCGCCAATGTGCAGGTGACCCACAAGACCATCGAGGTCAATCGCGGCACGCCCACTTCCATGCGCGCACCGGGCGCGGCACCGGGGCTGTTCGCGCTGGAGTCGGCGATGGATGAGATGGCCGACAAGCTCGGCATGGACCCGCTGGCCTTTCGCAAGCTCAACGTCTCCGAACGCGACGAAAGCCAGGACCTGCCGTGGTCGAGCAACCATCTGCAGGAATGCATCGACCAGGCCGCCGAACGTTTCGGCTGGAGCAAGCGCGATCCCAAGCCGGGCTCGATGAAAGACGGCCACGAAATCATTGGCTACGGCATGGCCGCGTGCAACTGGGACGCCTATCGCACTCCCGCCGAGGCCCAGGTTTCATTGCGCGCCGACGGCACCGCCTACGCCATCTGCGGCGTGCAGGACATCGGCACCGGCACCTACACCATCGTCGCCCAGGTGGTCAGCAGCATTACCGGCATCCCCTTGGACAAGATCGAAGTCGAACTGGGCAACTCGTCGTTTCCGCCGGCGCCGGTGTCGGGTGGTTCATGGGCAACCGCCAGTGTGTTGCCAGCCATCGCCGAAGCCACGCGCCAGGCGGTGGAGCAATTGAAAGCCTTTTCCGCCGCACCCAAGGGCGTGTTCGCCGGGACCAAGGTCGATCAGATCAGCTTCGAGCAAGGCCAGTTGAAGAGCGGCGAGAAATCGTTCGCCATCGCCGACGTGCTCAAGGCGCAGAAACAGTCCAGCGCCTTCGGCGAGGCCAAGACCGGGATGAACGACACCAGCAAGCATTCGTTCCGCTCCTTTGGCGTGCACTTCGTCGAGGTACGCTGGGATCCGGGCATCTCCCGGCTGCGGGTTTCGCGGGTGGTCAGCGCGATCGATGTCGGCAAGGTGATCAACCACAAGACCTCGCTCAACCAGGTCGAGGGGGCGATCGTCATGGGCGTGGGCATGGCGCTGTTCGAAGCCACGGACTATGACGAACGCGACGGCATGCCGGTCAACAACAACTACGCCGAATACGTGGTGCCCGTGCATGCGGATCAGCCGGAGATCGATGTGATCCTGCTGGATTACCCGGATTACGAACTCAACGAATTCGGCGCCCGGGGCATCGGCGAAATCGGCATCACCGGCCTTGCCGCCGCCGTCGCCAACGCCGTCGCCCACGCCACCGGCAAGCGAATCCGTGACCTGCCCATCAGCCTGGACAAATTGATGGAATTGCCGCCGACCATGAGTGCGTGAAACCGGTCTTGCCGGCGGGGGCGGCCGCAGGATCGCCGACGCCGGCAAGCCGTGCTGCTACGGGTGTGGTCACCTCAACCCCGTAGGAGCGCGCTTGCCCGCGACCGCGTCCTCAAGATCGCCGACGCCGGCAAGCCGGACGGCTACGGGTTTGTCACCTCAACCCCGTAGGAGTGAGCTTGCTCGCGATGGCGTCCGCAAAATCGCTCCCGCCGGCAAGCCGTGCTGCTACGGGACGGTGTACAACCAAAGATCTTGATCTTGATCTTGATCTTCGTGCGCGATGGCACAGACGCCGCAGAACGCGACGTCAAGGCGCCAGGCCGAGCGCAGGTGTCGTGGAGGGGGATGAGCGGCAGGGATGCCGCGAAAGCCGTGCGGGCCATGGATGGCCCATCATGGCGTGCCCCCGGAACGGCGCCGGAGTCGAGGGAAGTCCGAAGGACCCCAGCCTGTCGCAAAGCCCTTTTGGTTACTTTTGGGGCGAATGCCAAAAGTGACCCGCCGTAAGGGCGGAAGGCGCCCTCAGCACCACCACAAACAACGGATACACACCGGATCCAAACGTCACCCAGCGACGCGGAGCGTCAAGAAACCCGTTACCACGCAGAGCGTGGGAACGATCATCACCAGCAATCAAAGCAACTCCGGCTCGATCCTGTCACGCCCCGCCATCTTCGCCGCATACACCCCCGAATCCGCCCGCAGCAGCAACGAATCCCCACCCTCACCCTTGCGCCAACTGGCAATCCCGAAACTGGCCGTCACCCTGCCCACCCCGTCCACCGGCTCCGCCCGCAACGCCGCCCACAACTCCGAAGCCAGCCCATAAGCCTGGTCGCCATCGGTATCCGGGCACAGCACCATGAACTCCTCCCCGCCCAACCGACAGAACACATCACTACGCCGCAACCGGTGACACAGCCGCTTGCAGATCGCCTGCAGAACGTGGTCGCCCACCGCATGCCCCAACTGATCGTTGATGCGCTTGAAGTGATCGACGTCCAGCATCACCACCGCGAACACCCCACCATGCCGTTCGACCCGCAGCAGCTCCGCCTGCAGCCGCTCCTGGAAATAACGGCGGTTGTAGACCCCGGTCAGCGCATCGGTCACCGACATGGTGCGCAACTCTTCCTCCACGCGCTTGCGCTCGGTGATGTCCAGGCACACCGCCAGATAACCAATCCACTGATCGTGCTCGTCCAGCACCGGACTGACCTGCATGTTGACCCGCAGCTTGCTGCCGTCCTGCCGCACGAAGGTCCAGTCGTGGGCCTGATGACCGTGCTCTTCCACCGCCTCCACCAGCATCGCCTCGCAGGCCTTGATCGAGCGCCCGTAGCGCAGGCTCAACTCGCACACGTGCTCGGCCAGTTCGCTGGGCAGGTGCAACTGGCGCAGGGTCAACTGCCCGCACACATGGGCGCTGCTGTAACCGAGCATTTTCTCGGCGCCAATGTTGAACGTGGTGATGACCCCCTCCAGGTCAGTGGCGATGATCGCCACCTGGGTCGCGGCGTCCAGCACGTTGCGCAACTGGCCGTGGGCATTGCGCAGTTGCTGTTCGCGCTGGCGCAGCATCAGCGTGCGCTGCTCCACCAGGCGCAGGGCACGCTGGCGCTGGCTGATCAGCGCGTAAAGCAAGGCACTGAGCATGAAGCTCAACAACGCGCCGAGCACCACCACGCTGTCGTTCGATGAGGGGTTGGTGCCGATGAACAGCGCGGTCGGACGAATCATCAGCCGATAATCGCGCCCGGCGAAGGTCAGCGTCTGACTGACATGCAGCTCATCGCCCACAGCCTGGGCGGTGGATTCGTACAAGAGGTCCGGCGGTTGCCCTGCAGTAATGTCCTCCAGAGTCAGGGCCAGATTGTCCTGATCGGTGGGCGGCAGGCCCTCGGTCAACATCTTGCGCAGGCTGATCACCGCCATCAGAAACCCTTGCAGGGTTCCCGCCCCCGGCACGCCGATGTGCGGGCGGCTCATCACCGGCGCCACCAACAGCACGCCCTTGCGGTTTTCCTCTTCCAGCCCGACCAGCTCCATGCGCGGCGATGCCGCCATGCCGTTCGCGCGGATGGCTTGCTCAAGGGTGGCCTGGCGCCGGCTTTCGGAGTTCACGTCAAACCCCAACGGCAGTGCCACCGTGCTACGGCTTTGGGTGTAGCGCACGGGGAAGTACACCGGACGCGGCTGGGCGGTCTTCAGGCGCTGCTGGTCGTCGAGGTCGCGGATGGAAAAATCCCGCAGCCCCGATTGCTGCGCAGTGCTTTCGAATTGCGGGCGGTCGGCATCGATCACTCTGGGCGCCCAGGAATAGGCCTGAGTGAGGATCAGCAAGGGGTGGGCGAAACCGTTGAATTCTTCTTCGGAGACATCGTCGGAATACACGAAAAACCGTCGCAGACCATCCAGACGGCGAATCTGGCCTTCGAGCCGGTCCTGCACGCGGCTGACCCGTTCGCTGGCAAGCCATTCGAAGCGTTGGCGCAACTGGTGCTGATAGACCTGGACATTGGCCAGTGCCAGCATCGCAGTGAGCAGCACGCCGGCTGCAAACACAAGCGAAGCCACCACCCAGGACGAGGTGTCCACTTTGATCAGACCTAGGATCTTGGCGCTTGCCTGGTTTGACGACATACGCAGAACTCATGACGCCACAGAGCTGCCGCAACGCGCGGCCAGAGTTCACTTATAGCTATTTGCCACTAATTTGCCTAGGCTCTGTACGAAAAGTCCTGATACTCGGTCATGCTGCGTTGAAAACAGCCTCAGAATGCTCATTTACAACCAGTAAAGTCGGGCGCGACCCCGGCCGTTCCTCGGCTGTTTTCGCCTTGCCTTACCTTCGTCTCAAGACATTTCGTACGGAGCCTAGTGCTGTGTGTCGCTCTGTCTGGAAGCTGCGATGCGCTGACCGGGCCGGTCAGCGCATCGATGGGCATCACCGGGCGGTGATTTTCCAGGCGCGGTGGATTTTCCCGTTGCGGGCGAAATCCGGGTCGATGGTCTGCTGGGTGATTTCCTCGACCGAATAGCGCTCGGCAAGGTTTTCTTCCAGCTGGAACTTGCGGAAGTTGTTGGAGAAATACAGCACGCCGCCACTGGCCAGGCGCGCCATGGCCAGGTCGATCAGTTGCACCTGGTCACGCTGCACGTCGAATACTCCTTCCATGCGCTTGGAGTTGGAGAAGGTCGGCGGGTCGATGAAGATCAGGTCGTACTCGTCGCGGCTGGCTTCCAGCCATGCCATGACGTCGCCCTGCTCCAGGCGGTTCTTGTCGGAGAAACCGTTGAGCGACAGGTTGCGCCGCGCCCAGTCCAGGTAGGTTTTCGACAGGTCGACGCTGGTGGTGCTGCGCGCGCCGCCCTTGGCCGCGTGCACGCTGGCGGTGGCCGTATAGCTGAACAGGTTGAGGAAACGCTTGCCCGCCGCTTCGCGCTGGATACGCATGCGCATCGGGCGATGGTCCAGGAACAGGCCGGTATCCAGGTAGTCAGTCAGGTTGACCAGCAGCTTGATGCCGCCTTCCTGGACTTCCTGGAACTTGCCCTGGGCGCTCTGGCGTTCGTACTGCTTGGTGCCGCTCTGACGCTCGCGACGCTTGACCACCACACGGCTCTTGTCGATGTTCAGCGCCTGGGGGATGGCCGCCAGCGCGTCGAACATGCGGATCGACGCCTTCTGCGGGTCGATGGACTTGGGCGCGGCGTACTCCTGGACGTGGACCCAGTCGTGGTACAGGTCGATGGCCATGGCGTACTCGGGCATGTCGGCATCGTAGACGCGGTAGCAGTCGATGCCCTCGCGCTTGACCCACTTGCCCAGTGCCTTGACGTTCTTTTGCAGACGATTGGCGAACATCTGCCCGCCTTCGCTCAGGCGCGGCTGCTCGATGACCGGCGCCGGAGCCGGCACTGGCTTGATCGGGTTGCCGTTCTTGTTGAACTTGCGCTCCTGCGGCTCGTCCGGGGTCTGGTCGTAGGCCGCCTGTTCGCGCTCGGCCTGACGCTCCTCGGGGGTGCGGCGCTCGCCGGTGACGAACTGGTCGGGCAACACCTTGATGAGCAGCAGCTTGCACGGCAAGGCGCCGTTCCAGAAGGCGTACTGTTTGTGGCTGCGAATGCCCATGCGCTTGCCCAGGTCCGGCGCGCCGGTGAACACCGCCGCTTCCCAGTTCAGGCAGGCCTGACGCAGGCGCTCGCCCAGGTTCTGGTAGAGGTACAACAGGCTCGCTTCGTCACCCAGGCGCTCACCGTATGGCGGGTTGCAGATGACCAGGCCTTTCTGGTTCTGGTCCGGGCGCGGCTCGAAGGTGCCGACCTCGCCCTGGTAGATCTTGATCCAGTCAGACAGGCCCGCACGCTCGACGTTATTGCGACCCGGCTGGATCAGGCGGGGATCGGCTTCGTAGCCGCGAATCCACAGCGGCGGTTTGGCAAGACCGGCTTCGGCCCGGGCCAGCGCTTCGTCATGCAACTTGCGCCACAGGGCCGGAACGTGACCCAGCCAGGCCGAGAAGCCCCAACGCTCGCGTTTGAGGTTCGGTGCAATATCGGCGGCAATCATCGCAGCTTCGACGAGGAAGGTCCCCACACCGCACATCGGGTCTGCCAGCGCGCCACCCTCGGCGGCAATGCGCGGCCAGCCGGCCCGGATCAACACCGCAGCGGCGAGGTTTTCCTTCAGCGGTGCCGCGCCTTGCTGCAGACGGTAGCCGCGCTGGTGCAGGCTGTGGCCGGACAGGTCCAGCGACAGGATCGCCTCGCCACGGTCCAGGCGCAAGTGCACGCGCAGATCCGGGTTCAGCTTGTCGATCGAAGGCCGGTCGCCCTCAGGCGTGCGCAGCTTGTCGACGATGGCGTCCTTGACCTTCAAGGCGCCGAAATGGGTGTTGTCGATCCCCGAGCCGTGGCCGCTGAATTCAACGGCCAGGGTGCCATCGGGTTCCAGGTGGTCGGCCCACTCGATGTCATTGACGCCGTGGTAGAGGTCTTCGGCGTTCTTCATCGGGAAACGCTTGAGCACCAACAGCACGCGGTTGGCCAGACGCGACCACAGGCACAGCCGATAGGCGGTTTCCATGTCGGCACTGCCACGGATGGTCGAGGTGTGTTCGCGGGTTTCGAGCAGGCCCAGTGCAGTGGCCTCCTCGGCGAGCAGACCTTCGAGGCCTTTGGGGCAGGTGAGAAAAAGTTCGAAACGGTCCGACATGAGTATTCCAGGCCTGTTGGCTGTGAGTGGCGGGACGACGCATCGTCCCGCCCGATTTACAACAGGCGTCTTTCGTGGAGAACGCCTGCGCGGCACACCGGTTGTGCCAATGCCGCGACGATACATTTCGTCTGCGGCGTTTATGCTCGCCAGAAACACCCGGCGCGCTTTTTGATATTAAAAAACCACTATTCAGCCCGACAACGGAAGTAATAAAAAGTCACATCCTTGACCCTTCGTCGTTTTAAATCTGACGTCAATCCGCCATCATTTGCACATGAGAACGACTCGCAAATTTCATCAAGACCCTCGTTTCAGGGCGCTTGGCTGAAAAAAACCACTCGAAACGATTCAGCACTTATGGCCTTTATGCTTCAAGGGTTACGTTCTTATGACAAAACGGTCATTCACAACGTCCCGCCCAATGGTTAGAAATCACCTCAGGCCGTCGCCGCAACGACGATGGCACCAAGGCCCGCGACGCCGGCAGCGGGCATTCAACGGCAGAAGATTTCTGCCCGACCTCGACCTGAGGTCTCCAGGGACATTACAGTCAACAAACGAGGGCAACACCCTATGAGAAGACTTAAGCGTGATCCGTTGGAAAGAGCTTTTTCGCGCGGATATCAATACGGCGTAACTGGTAAATCCCGTGAGCTTTGCCCCTTTACTCTACCGTCAGTACGTCAAGCCTGGATCAACGGCTGGCGCGAAGGACGCGGCGACAACTGGGACGGTATGACCGGCACTGCGGGTATACACAGACTCAACGAACTTCACGCGGTCGGCTGACACTCAACAATCGACGGTACAACCCGACTTATCAAGGTTTCTTCAAACAGAGAGATCGGAAAAAATCAGCTTCGTTTGCAAATAACCATGCACGTCCCATCCGGACGGCGGGCTAGCGCCCAAAGAGGGGCTCCATAGCGGAGCCCCTCTTTTTTGGGCTTGAAAAAACAGCGCTTAGCGGGACATCGCCGCGATGGCGTCAACCGACTCGCGAATCAGCGCCGGCCCCTTGTAGATGAAACCCGAATAGATCTGCACCAGGCTGGCACCGGCTGCGATCTTCTCGGCCGCATGACGGCCTTCGGTGATGCCGCCGGCCGCGATGATCGGCAACTTGCCGCCCAGTTCGCCCGCCAGCACCTTGACGATATGGGTGCTCTTCTCACGTACCGGCGCACCCGACAGGCCACCGGCCTCATCGGCATGGGGCAGCCCTTCAACGCCTTCACGGCTCAGGGTGGTGTTGGTGGCGATGACCGCGTCCATGCCCGACTCCAGCAAGGCGCTGGCCACCAGTACGGTTTCCTCGTCGCTCATGTCCGGGGCGATCTTGATCGCCAACGGAACGCGCTTGCCGTGGATCCCGGTCAGGGCTTCCTGGCGCACACGCAGCGCTTCGAGCAGTTGCTTGAGCGAATCGCCGAACTGCAGGCTGCGCAGGCCCGGGGTGTTGGGCGAACTGACATTGACGGTGATGTAGCTGGCGTGGGCATACACCTTGTCCAGGCAGATCAGGTAGTCGTCGACGGCGCGCTCGACCGGCGTGTCGAAATTCTTGCCGATGTTGATCCCGAGCACGCCGTTGTACTTGGCGGCCTGCACGCGGCTGACCAGGTTATCGACGCCCAGGTTGTTGAAGCCCATGCGATTGATGATGCCCTCGGCATGGGGCAGGCGGAAAATCCGCGGCTTGGGGTTGCCCGGCTGCGGACGCGGCGTGACGGTGCCGATCTCGACGAAACCGAAACCCAGTTGCGCGAAGCCGTCGATGGCCGCGCCGTTCTTGTCCAGGCCCGCGGCCAGGCCCACCGGGTTCGGAAACTGCAAGCCCATGACCGTCACCGGCAACCGCACGGGCGCCTTGTTGAACAGGCCATTGAGCCCCAGGCGACCGCCTGCACCGATCAGGTCGATGGACAGATCGTGGGAGGTTTCCGGGGAGAGTTTGAACAGTAACTGGCGGGCCAGGTTATACATGGGCGGGCGCGGCTCGATTGCGGCTGAAGTCAGCCGCCGATTATAGACGTGCACGGTGGTGAGTGCGAGGCATGTCGGCAACTTTGCGCGCAGGCCCGGCATCGCTGGCATATCGCTTGCTTGAGCCTGTACAGCCGGCGCGACCCAACGGCGGGTCCTGTCCGGGACAATGGCGTCGCGATCGTCCGGGCAGCGTTCGGAGGATGCGGCGTTTTTTTATGGAAGGCAGGCAGCCTTCAGGCGGAACCGACAATCATGACTGACAGCCTCAACAGCCCACTGGCCTGGATCAACGGCAGCGATGCACCGGAACTGAACAGCATCGGTGTCGGCTTCATGGCCCTGACCGACAGCGCCTCGTTGATCGTCGCCGCCACCCAGGGCTTCGCCCAGCCCTACGGCCTGAACATCAACCTGCGGCGCCAGCCTTCGTGGTCGGCGCTGCGGGACAAGCTGATCAATGGCGAACTGCACGCCGCACACAGCCTCTACGGCCTGATCTACGCCGCGCAACTGGGCATCGGTGGCCCCGCCACTGACATGGCCGTGCTCATGGGCCTGAACCAGAACGGCCAGAGCATCAACCTGTCCAGTGCGCTGAAGGATCAGGGCGTGGTCACTCCTGAGGCGCTGGAGCAACGCACGCACCAAAGCGAGACAAAACTCACCTTCGCCCAGACCCTGCCCACCGGCAACCACGCGATGTGGCTGTATTACTGGCTGGCGAGCCAGGGCATTCACCCGCTGCAGGACGTCGATAGCGTGGTGGTGCCGCCTGCGCGGATGGTCGATCACCTGGAGGCGCAGCGTATCGATGGCTTCTGCGTGGGCGAGCCCTGGGGTGCGCGGGCTGTGAGCCAGAACCTGGGGTTCACCCTGGCGACGTCCCAGACCATCTGGCCGGATCATCCGGAGAAGGTCCTGGGCTGCAGTCGCGAGTTCGTCCAGCAATACCCCAACACCGCGCGTGCGCTGGTGATGGCGGTGCTCGACGCCAGCCGTTTCATCGAAGAGAGCCTGGACAACCGCCGCAGCACCGCGCAGATGCTCAGCGGTGCCGATTATGTGAACGCCCCGGTCGAGGACATCGAGGCGCGCCTGCTGGGCGAATACAGCGACGGGCTGGGCAATCACTGGCAGGATCATCACGCCTTGAGTTTTCATCGCAAGGGCCAGGTGAACATGCCCTGGCTGTCGGACGGCATGTGGTTCATGACCCAGTTCCGCCGCTGGGGCCTGCTGCGCGAAGACCCTGATTACCTGGGCGTCGCCCGGCAGGTGCAGCAATTGGCGCTGTACCGCCAGGCCGCCGAAGCGATGGATATACGGGTGCCGAGCGATTCCATGCGCAGCAGCCAGTTGATCGATGGCAAGGTCTGGGATGGCAGCGATCCGGCCGGGTACGCCCGCAGCTTCACCCTGCACGCACTGGCCGATTGCGCGCCTGTCGCCGCTGATCACTGAGGAGACGCCTGCATGCTGCGAATCCTGTTGATCAACGACACGGCGAAGAAGGTCGGGCGTCTCAAGAACGCGCTGACCGAGGCGGGTTTCGAGGTGATCGACGAGTCCGGCCTGGTCATCGACCTGCCCAAGCGGGTCGAGGCCGTGCGCCCGGACGTGATTCTGATCGACACCGAATCCCCGAGCCGCGACGTGATGGAGCAGGTGGTGCTGGTCACCCGCGACCAGCCCCGCCCGATCGTGATGTTCACCGACGAGCATGACCCAGGAGTGATGCGTCAGGCGATCAAGTCCGGGGTCAGTGCCTACATCGTCGAAGGTATTTACGCCCAGCGTCTGCAGCCGATTCTCGACGTGGCCATGGCCCGCTTCGAAAGCGACCAGGACCTGCGCGCGCAGTTGCACGCCCGTGACCAGCAACTGGCCGAGCGCAAACGCATCGAGACGGCCAAGGGCCTGTTGATGAAGATGAAGAGCTGCAACGAAGAAGAGGCCTACACCCTGATGCGGCGCCAGGCCATGAGTCGACAGCAGAAGCTGATCCAGGTCGCCGAGCAGATCATTGCCATGAGCGAGTTGCTGGGCTGACCTCAAGGGCCTCCCCGCGGGCAAGCCCGGCTGCTACGGGATTGGGGGTAGACCTGATGCCACGTCTTCCCGCTGACCGTAGCAGCACGGCTTGCCGGCGGGGCGATTTCGCGGGCGCTGACGCCGGCAAGCCGGACTGCTACGGGATTGGGGCGAGTACAACATCCGGGAATACACCCGATCCCCTGTGGGAGCGGGCTCGCCCGCGAAGGCGTCAGGCCTGACGCTTCGATGTCGCCTGGCACGCCGCCGTCGCGGGCAAGCGCGCTCCTACAGGTTCGGGCCAAGCGGTGGTGGCGGCAACCCCACAAAACCTACTCGGGTGCGCTGGCCCAGCTTTTGCTAGGTAGACCACACAGGTAGCCAACGGCGGTTGCCCCACTTTCGACAAAGACGTCGCACACCCCTTCGCCATGGGCGGACAGGGTTGCGACGTTTTTTCGTTCTGGTCCCGGAAACGGGCCGGGTGGAGCGCCGGGCTGGTGCTTCACCTGCAAGACCTGACCCGTGACGGTGCGCCGCACCCGGCACGCGCAACACATTCCTGCAGATGAGGTGTTAGATGAATACAAGCTTCTGGAAAGCCGGCCATAAACCCACGCTGTTTGCAGCCTTCCTCTACTTTGACCTGAGTTTCATGGTCTGGTACCTGCTGGGCCCTCTGGCGGTGCAGATCGCCACCGATCTGCACCTGACCACGCAACAACGCGGGCTGATGGTGGCCACGCCGATTCTGGCCGGCGCCATCCTGCGCTTCCTGATGGGCATGCTGGCCGATCAGTTGTCCCCCAAGACCGCCGGGATCATTGGCCAGGTCATCGTGATCGTCTCGCTGTTCTGCGCCTGGCAACTGGGGATCCACAGCTATGAACAGGCGCTGCTGCTGGGCGTTGGCCTGGGCATGGCAGGGGCCTCGTTCGCCGTCGCCCTGCCCCTGGCGTCCCAATGGTATCCGCCGCAGCACCAGGGCAAGGCCATGGGGATCGCCGGGGCCGGTAACTCGGGCACCGTATTCGCCGCACTGATCGCGCCGGTACTGGCCGCAAGCTTCGGCTGGAACAACGTGTTCGGCTTCGCCGTGGTGCCGCTGCTGTTGACCCTGCTGGCCTTCTCGCTGATGGCGAAAAACGCGCCGGAGCGCCCGAAGGCCAAGTCCATGGCGGACTACTTCAAGGCGCTGGGTGACCGCGACAGCTGGTGGTTCATGTTTTTCTACAGCGTGACCTTCGGCGGCTTCATCGGCCTTGCCAGCGCCCTGCCTGGCTACTTCAACGATCAATATGGCCTGAGCCCCGTGACCGCCGGCTACTACACCGCCGCCTGCGTGTTCGGCGGCAGCCTGATGCGTCCGCTGGGCGGCGCCCTGGCGGATCGCTTCGGCGGCATCCGCACCCTATCGGGCATGTACGCGGTGGCCGCGATCTGCATTGCCGCCGTGGGCTTCAACCTGCCCAGCTCATGGGCTGCCCTGGCATTGTTCGTCGCCGCGATGCTTGGCCTGGGTGCCGGCAACGGCGCGGTGTTCCAGTTGGTGCCCCAACGCTTTCACAAGGAAATCGGCGTCATGACCGGCCTGATCGGTATGGCAGGCGGCATCGGCGGCTTCCTGCTGGCCGCAGGCCTGGGCGCGATCAAACAGAACACCGGCGACTACCAACTGGGACTCTGGCTGTTCGCCCTGCTGGGTGTGCTGGCGTGGTTCGGCCTGATGAACGTCAAGCGCCGCTGGAGAACCACCTGGGGTTCGGCCGCCGTGACCGCAGCACGTGTCTGACGCCAACGAGTCTTGATGATGAATCAGCCACTGACCTTGAAACCCGAACCTGCGGTCGGCCTGCAACTGCGCTTCGCCGAATTCAGCGCCAGTGGCCCCAGGGCGGAAAACCAGGACGCCACCCGCCTGGTCACCCCTGCCCCGGCGCTTGCGGCCAGCAAAGGCTATGTCTTTGCGCTGGCCGACGGTGTGAGTCAGTGCGTCGATGGGGGTTTGGCGTCCCGCTCGACCCTCCAGGCACTGGCCATGGATTACTACTCCACGCCCGAAACCTGGGGCATCGCACAGGCGCTGGACCGCCTGCTCCTGGCGCAGAACCGCTGGCTGCAAGCCAATGGCCTGCTGACCACCCTCAGCGCGCTGGTCTTGCGCGGGCGCCGCTTCACCCTCGCCCACGTGGGCGACTGCCGCGTCTATCGCTGGCTGGATGGCACCTTGCAGCGCATCACCGAGGATCACGTCTGGGAGCAGCCGGACATGCAGCACGTGCTCAAACGCGCGCTGGGGCTGGATCAGTATGTGGTCATGGATTACCGGGACGCCGAACTACGTGAGGGCGAACGCTTGCTGCTGGTCAGCGACGGAGTCTGGGCCGTGCTGGGCGACGATCGCATCCGCTCGACTCTCAATGAGCAGAACGATCTGGACGCCGCTGTACGCACCTTGGTGCAGTCGGCGCACTTGGCGGGCAGCCAGGACAACGCCAGTGCAGTGCTGATCGAAGTCCTGCAACTGGGCAGCGACACGCTGGGGGACACGCTGCTGCAATTGCAGCAATGGCCAGTGCCCCCGCCGCTCAAGCCGGGCCAGCACTTCGAGGGCTGGAAGGTTCAGTCCCGCCTTGGCGACTCACGCCAGTCACAGCTGTATCGGGTCTACGACGGTCAGCAACAGCCCTGGCTGCTCAAGACACTGCCGGAGACCCGCCATGACGACAATAGCGCGGGACAGGCGCTGTTGCTGGAGGAATGGTTTCTGCGGCGTGTCGCGGGGCGTTTCTTTCCCGAGGTGCATCCATTGGCGGATCGTCAGCACCTGTATTACGTCATGCGCGAGTACCCGGGGCAAACCCTGGCGCAGACGTTCGCACGGCAAGGCCCGATGGCACTGACGCCCTGGCTGACACTTGCACGGGATCTGCTCAGTGCGCTGGGCCTTTTGCATCGACGCAACATCGTGCACCGGGACATCAAGCCGGAAAACCTGCTGATCGACGAAGACGGCGAATTACGCGTGCTGGACTTCGGTCTTGCTTTCTGCCCGGGCCTGTCGCCGGCAACGCTAGGCGATGTGCCTGGCACACCGAGCTACATCGCACCAGAAGCCTTCGAAGGCGCAGAGCCTGCAGCGTCCCTGGACCTGTATGCCGCGAGCGTCACCCTGTATTACCTGCTTACAGGGCATTATCCCTACGGTGAGATCGAGGCGTTCCAGCATCGGCGATTCGCCCGGCCCGTTCCTGCCAGCCGCTATCGTCCGGACGTGCCTGAGTGGATCGAACGGCATCTGGATCAGGCCTTGCAGGCAGAGCCCGGCAAGCGATTCGAGACGGCCGAGCACTGGCTTTCGCAATTGCAAAAGGGAGAAGTTGCCACGCTGAATATCCGCCCGAGGCCCTTGCTCGAGCGCGAGCCCGTCAAGGTCTGGAGAACGGTGGCATTGCTGTCATTGCTGTTGAATCTTGTGCTGTGGATCTGGTTATTCCGGCGCTGAACGGGCGTCGATTACACCTGGATATTCACCGAAGTTGGTGGCGACCGCAGGAATATTAAATTGCCACTAACCAGGCAGTTCATCGGTACATTCGCCGATACCTCACGGCTACATATCCGACATGGTCCCGGTAGTTCAGAACCCGAATCCAGAAAAAGAAAAACCCGGCCGGAGCCGGGTTTTTCGCAAAGCGTGGGCTAATTACTTAGCTTGAGCTTCGACTTGTGCTTCTACGCGACGGTTAACAGCGCGACCGGCTTCAGTAGCGTTGTCAGCCACTGGACGGGTTTCGCCGTAGCCAACCGAGTTCACGCGGTTAGCGCCAACACCGTACTGATTAACCAGAACTTGCTTGACGGCGCTAGCGCGACGCTCGGACAGTTTCTGGTTGTAAGCGTCAGGACCGACGGAGTCAGTGTGACCTTCAACAGTGGTGGTGGTTTGTGGGTACTGCTTCATGAAATCAGCCAGGTTCTTGATGTCACCGTAGCTGTTTGGCTTGACGACCGACTTGTCGAAGTCGAATTTCACGTCCAGCTCAACACGTACGACTTCAGCAACAGCCGGGCAACCGTTGGCATCAACGGTAACGTTGGCCGGGGTGTCAGGGCACTTGTCGACGTTGTCGCAGACGCCGTCGTTGTCGCTGTCGGAGCACACTTCAGCTACTGGGGCTGGTGCCGCTTCAACTTTCTTGGAGCCACCACCGAAGTTCACACCGATACCGACGCTAGGAGCCCACTCGGTGTCGCCCTTGTCGATGTTGTACTGAGCTTCAACGCCAGCACGGGCGTAGAAGTTGTCGGTGAAGTACAGCTTGGCACCGCCGCCCAGGTTGGCGAAGGTGGAGCGGTCACGACCGCCACGGCCGTTCTGGCCGATGCTCTGGTCGGAGAAACCAGCCGAGACGTACGGACGCAGCATGTCGCCCGGGTTGTTGAAGTGGTACAGAGCGTCCAGAGCGGTGTTCGCGCCCTTGATGTTACGACCGTCGTCGCTGCGAACGTTGTGTACTTCGTCGTAGCCCAGACGCAATTCAACGTCGTCGGTCAGGAAGTAGCCAACAGAACCGCCGAACAGGTTGCCGTTATTTTTGAAATTACGAGCGCTGTCGAACTGTTCTTTCTTGGCGAAGCCTTCGATTTCGACTGCGCCTTGGCCTTGTGCCAGCGCGCCGAACGAAGTTGCGGCAACAATAGTACCAATGGCCAAGCCCAAGGTGTTTTTCAGTTTCATCCGTTAAATCCCCATCTGGTGATTGTGAAGCAGTCCCCCTAATCGAGAGACAACTCATCGGCAAGTCTATCAGAACTTGCCTGCCCGTTAGAGATATTTGCTCCGAGTTAAGTTTCGGTAACGCCCGCAAATTTCTCACGTAATTTATCAAGTGCCCGTTTGTAGCGCATTTTCGTGGCACTCAGGCCCATGTGCATTATGTCTGCGATCTCCTGAAATTCCAGCTCTGCGACAAATCGAAGCACCAGAATCTCCCGGTCGATCGGGTTCACATGCACAAGCCAGCGATCGAGCCCACCCTTCTCTTCGGGTTTCGGCGTCTTGTCTTCCGACGCCTCCTCCAGAGGATCCAGGCTAAGGGCGTCCATCAACCGACGCTTTCGCCGCTCCTTTCGATACTGCGTGATGCATTCGTTGTAGGTGATGCTGTAGAGCCAGGTCTTGAACTTCGATTTTCCCTCGAAATTCTTCAAGCCATACAACACCTTAAGCATCACCTCCTGACAGACATCGTCAGCATCGCGATCGTTCCCTAAATAGCGCGCGCAGACGTTAAAAAGTGTCCGCTGGTAGCGCCGCATCAGCTCCTCGTACGCCCGAGTGACGTGAAACAGCTCGGCGTGCGAGCGCGCCACCAACTCCTCGTCGGAGAGCTCGCGGGGGTCGTAACGCAGTGAGTGCGATTGGGGCTTATTCAAAACAGGTCGTGCCGACAGTCAGTAAAATGTCCGCCAGATCCCGGCGTCCGGGATTTTGGGGCGGCATACATTAGCAGATTTGCCGGTTCAGCGGCTGCTCACTCGCTGCTCGAGCAGGATCCGGTTCGACAACGACACCAGTTCCCCCTCGTCAGTCAGCAGCGTGGTCTTCACCGTGCCAATCTCTTCGATCTGCCCTTCGACCTCTCCAATACGCACTTGTTGCCCTACCTGATACAGCTCCCGCACATAAATTCCTGCCAGGATCTGGCTCGCGATTTCGCGACTGCCAAGCCCCATGGCCAACGCAACTGCCAGACCAACGGTAATCAATCCAATCACGATCACATGGTTCAGCAGGTCGGTTTTGACCTCCAGCTGGCTGATCGCCACCGAAATGCTGATGATGATCACCAGCCATTGAGCGATGCGCCCCAGGCCTGCGGCGTAATCGAGCCCGACGCCTTCGGCCGCGCCACGCACAACGCCGTTGACCAGTTGCGCCAGCAAGACGCCCACCAGCAGCACCAGGGCTGCGCCGAACACCTTCGGCAAGTACAGCGCCAGCATGTCCAGTGTCGCCGAGACCCGCTCAAGGCCGAGGGATTCTGCCGCCGACACCAGGAAAATCAAGAGCACAAACCAATACACGATCTTTCCGATCAGCGTCGAAATCGGGACCTGGATCCCTGCGCGACTGATCAGTTTGGTCAGGCCCGTACCGCCCATCAGGCGATCCAGGCCCAGCTTGGCCAACAGCTTGGACAGCAGGGTATCGAGCAGCTTGGCCACCACGAAACCCAACAGAACAACCACCAGAGCGCCGAACAGGTTCGGGATGAAGTTCGCGACTTTGGTCCACAACGCAGTCATTGCGGTGACCAGGCTCTGTGTCCAGAGATCCAATTCCATATTCAATCAGCCTTGTTTTCTGTAGTGCCGGCAACCGTCGCCTTGCGACGCGAAACAGGTGAAACGTGAGCAGAGCCGTTGTTCACGGCAATCATCAATGCCTGGGTGCAGCGCCCGAGCAGACCGAACAGATCCCCTGCCCCGACCTGGCGATTGGCGGTCTTGAGGACGCGCCCCAGGACTGCGTCATCATCCCGGCTGGCGGACGATGAATTGAGCATGTCGCGCAGTGATTCTTCAAACGGGTCGTGCATAGGCACCTCACGTAATGTCACAGACAGACGCAGGCAATTTTGCACAAGTCACACATCCGCACGCCAATTTTCATCCGTCACATCCAGCGCAGACGCTTGAACCACCAGATCTGACCCACCCCCAGGACGATCATCACCAGGCACGCGATCATGAAACCCCAGGGGCTGTCGGCACCCGGCATACCGCCAACGTTGATGCCCAGCAAACCGGTAATGAAGCTCATCGGCAGGAAGATCCCGGTGATGATGCCGAACCGGTACATGGTCCGGTTCATGCGCTCGTTGAGGCGTCTGTCTTCGGCCTCGAGCACCAGCCCGACGCGCTCGCGGGTCAGTTCCAGCTCTTCGAGGTAGCGGGTCAGGCTGTTGTTCAATTCGTTCCAATAGTCCGAGTCGTCTTCGACGAACCAGGGCAAGCGGCTGCGGGTCAATTGCGCGTAGATTTCCCGCTGCGGCGCCAGGAATCGACGCATGCCTGCCGCCCTTCGACGGATGTGCACCATGTTGCCGTGCTCGGGCATATACCGTTCGTCGGCATCTATGCGATCTTCCATGTCATCGACCAGTTCGGTCAGCTCGCTGACCACTGCCTGCACCTTGTCGGTGAGCAGTTGCGCCAGGTAGACCAGCAGCTCGGAAGCGGTTTTCGGCCCCTTGCCCGCGTTCAACAGGTCGATCAGTTCGTCGGTCGCCCGCAGCGAGCGCAGACGCAGGGAAATCACCCGCTGGGCCGCGGCAAAGATGCGCACCGAGACCATGTCTTCCGGTTCAGCGCCCGGATTGAGGTTGACGCCGCGCAGGAACAACAGCATTTCATCGTCCGGCAGCGGCAGCAGCCGTGGCCGGGTGTTTTCCTCAAGCATGAGGTCGCAGACGAATTCACTCAGGCCGCTGGCCGTGCGCAGCCAGGTCTGGGTCTGCGGATGGCTGCGATCCCAGTGGAGCCACACGCTTTCCGTGGGCGCCAGTTGCAGGCTGTCAAGCTCGGTCCGAGCGATTGAACGCGCCCCGCCCTTCCCGTCCAGTACCAGGGCGTGTACCAGCCCCCACTGCGCGTTTGTTTCGTCGAACATCAGTTGTCCTTGCTTTCCTCGATGACGAAAAGGCCGGTCAGTCCGGCATTTTCAGAGGGCTTCTGGATACGATGATGCCGTTGTTGTCGGCATACACATACTCGCCCGGGCGAAAGGTCACGCCACCGAAGGCCACGACCACGTTCAGATCGCCAAGGCCGCGTTTCTCGGTCTTGAGCGGGTGACTGGCCAGTGCCTGCACACCCAGGTCGGTTTGCGCCAGGACGTCAACGTCACGCACGCAGCCATAGATGACCATGCCTTCCCAGCCATTCTTGGCCGCTTTCTCGGCCAGCATGTCCCCGAGCAACGCGCAACGCAGCGAACCGCCACCATCCACGACAAGCACCTTGCCCTTGCCGTTCTGGTCGGCCTGCTCGCGCACCTTCGAGTTGTCCTCGAAACATTTGAGCGTGACGATTTCTCCGCCAAACGAATCACGACCACCAAAATTGCTGAACATCGGTTCGACGACCTGAACCAGTTCAGGGTAGGCGTCACACAAATCCGGAGTGATGTAATGCATGCTGAACTCCTGTCAAAGGCTGGGTGTTCAAGGAAGACCTGCATCATGCAGGTTAATGTGGCACGCACGTCTGACCGCGCTCACCACCACAATGCTTCCTTATATAGAACAAAAACCTGACCGACGAGTATTGCCCTGCCTTGAAATCCGGCTACTGCTCATCAACTGGCGGCTAGCTTAGCGTCAAGTGATGGGCATAGGAATGGCCGCAAGGGCTCTATATCAGGGAGTTGCCACCGTGTTCAGCGTTGATTCAGGCTCAGTGACGCCCACCTGCCGGTTCAACCAGTCCGCGACCTGCGGCCAGACCTGCGCCTGTGCGCCTTTGCTGACCAGCATCTGCACGTGGCCGAAGTCTTCGGCAAAACCCTGCTCACGTCCAAGGCACCAGAACTCCTTGCGCTCGCCGCCGAACTGCTCGAAGAGTTCACGACAGGCCCACTGAGGGTCCTGGTGATCGCCTGCACCGGCGACACACAGCAACGGCACGTCCACATGACGCAGGCCTGACCACCAGTCGTCCTTCTTGTCACCGAAACGGCCGAACAGGGTCTGCCAGCCCATGGCTTCGAGCACGATCCCCATGGGCTCGTCTTCGGGGCCGCGCTTGAAACGCGCGCCGGACACATGATCGAAACGCTTGAGCAGCAAGCGCGTGCTCCACTGCACGGGCGGCACTTTCAGCGGCCAGTAGGTGCGGCTGACCTGGCTGCCGAACAATGCTGCCGAGGCCACCAGGCCCGCGTCGAAGTAGTGCCCGCCCAACGCTGCGGCAAGGGTGGTGCCGCCCAGCGAATGGCCGATCCAGTGCGGCGCCTGCCCGCTCTGTTCACGAACGAATGCACCAATGGCCGGCAGGTCATACCTTGCGTAGTCAGCCACGCGATTGTGACGGTAGGCTTCATTGCGCGCCGACAAACCGTGACCGCGCATTTCTGCAATCCACACGTCGAAACCCGCCCGGGCCAAGTAGGCGCCCAGGCCAATGCCTTTGGGCGAGTACCAGAAACGCCGGTTGGAAAAGCTGCCATGCAGCAGGATCACCGGCACGCCGCGCACGTCGGGGTTGGCGACCAGGCCCAGGCGAGTCACGGCCAGCTCGACGGTGAAGTCCATGCTGTTGCCGGGTTTGAGGCGGTACACGTCCTCGATCAGGTCGCCACGCCGCTCGGCGCTGATCAAGGCCACAGGAAAGAGATTGCTGCTGCTTTGCATAGAACTCGTGCTTGATTCTGAATTGGCGCGAAAACGGCCCATGAAAAAAGGGCGGACTCATCAAGGCCGCCCTTCCCAAGAGAACCGGCCCGCCGAAACGGGCCCGCATCTTACATCATTTTGGCGCTTCTTCTTCAGAGAGGAAGAACCAGGTTTCCAGTACCGAGTCCGGGTTCAGGGAAACGCTCTCGATGCCCTGCTCCATCAGCCAGCGCGCCAGATCCGGGTGGTCGGACGGGCCCTGGCCGCAGATGCCGATGTACTTGCCAGCCTTGTTACAGGCCTGGATGGCATTGGACAACAGCTTCTTGACCGCAGGGTTACGCTCGTCGAACAGGTGCGCGATGATGCCCGAGTCACGGTCCAGGCCCAGGGTCAGCTGGGTCAGGTCGTTGGAACCGATGGAGAAACCGTCGAAGAACTCGAGGAACTCATCGGCCAGCAAGGCGTTGGACGGCAGCTCGCACATCATGATGACGCGCAGGCCGTTGTCGCCACGGGCCAGACCGTTTTCGGCGAGCAAGTCGACCACCTGGCTCGCTTCGCCCAGGGTGCGCACGAACGGCACCATGATTTCGACGTTGGTCAGGCCCATCTCGTTGCGCACGCGCTTGAGGGCACGGCATTCCAGCTCGAAGCAGTCGCGGAAGTTTTCGCTGATGTAACGCGAAGCACCACGGAAGCCCAGCATCGGGTTCTCTTCTTCCGGCTCGTACAGCTTGCCGCCGATCAGGTTGGCGTACTCGTTGGACTTGAAGTCCGACAGGCGCACGATGACCTTTTTCGGGTAGAAAGCCGCCGCCAGGGTGCTGATACCCTCGACCAGCTTCTCGACGTAGAAACCGACCGGGTCGTTGTAACCGGCGATACGCTTGTCGACGCTTTCCTTGATGTCCAGCGGCAGGTTCGGGTAGTTCAGCAGCGCTTTGGGGTGCACGCCGATCATGCGGTTGATGATGAACTCCAGACGCGCCAGGCCGATACCAGCGTTCGGCAACTGGGCGAAATCGAATGCGCGGTCGGGGTTGCCGACGTTCATCATGATCTTGAACGGCAGTTCCGGCATGGCATCGACGGAGTTCTGCTTGATGTCGAAGCCCAGCTCGCCTTCGAAGATGTAGCCGGTGTCGCCTTCGGCACAGGAAACGGTCACGCCCTGGCCATCCTTCAGCAGCTCGGTGGCGTTGCCGCAACCGACCACTGCCGGGATACCCAGCTCGCGGGCGATGATCGCCGCGTGGCAGGTACGGCCGCCACGGTTGGTGACGATGGCGCTGGCGCGTTTCATCACCGGTTCCCAGTCAGGGTCGGTCATGTCGGAGACCAGCACGTCGCCTGGCTGGACCTTATCCATCTCGGACACGTCCTTGATGATCCGCACCTTGCCCGCGCCGATGCGCTGGCCAATGGCACGGCCTTCGGCCAGAACGGTGCCCTTCTCTTTGAGCAGGTAGCGCTCCATGACGTTGGCGGAGCTGCGGCTCTTCACGGTTTCAGGACGCGCCTGAACGATGTAGAGCTTGCCGTCGTCACCGTCCTTGGCCCACTCGATGTCCATCGGGCAGCCGTAGTGCTTCTCGATGATCATCGCCTGGCGGGCCAGGTTGCTGACTTCTTCATCGGACAGGCAGAAACGCGCGCGCTCGGCGGCATCGACGTCGACGGTTTTCACCGAACGACCGGCCTTGGCCTCGTCGCCGTAGATCATCTTGATGGCCTTGCTGCCCAGGTTGCGGCGCAGGATCGCAGGACGACCGGCTTCAAGGGTGCCCTTGTGAACGTAGAACTCGTCCGGGTTGACCGCGCCTTGTACGACGGTTTCGCCCAGGCCGTAGGCGCCGGTGATGAAGACGACGTCACGAAAGCCCGATTCGGTGTCCAGGGTGAACATCACGCCAGCGGTTCCGGTCTCGGAACGCACCATGCGCTGCACGCCAGCGGACAACGCCACCAGCTTGTGGTCGAAACCCTGGTGCACGCGGTAGGAAATGGCGCGGTCGTTGAACAGCGAGGCGAAGACTTCCTTCGCTGCGCGGATCACGTTGTCGACGCCACGGATGTTGAGGAAGGTTTCCTGCTGACCGGCAAAAGAAGCGTCAGGCAGGTCTTCTGCGGTGGCGGAAGAACGCACGGCCACGGCGACGTCCGGATTGCCAGCCGACAGGGTCGCGAAGGCTGCGCGGATTTCGGCGTTGAGCTGCTCGGGAAATTCAGCCTCCATGATCCACTGACGAATCTGCGCGCCGGTCTTGGCCAGGGCGTTGACGTCGTCGACGTTCAGGGCATCGAGTGCTTTGTGAATCTGATCATTGAGGCCGCTTTGCTCAAGAAAATCACGGTAGGCCTGAGCTGTAGTGGCGAAGCCACCAGGGACGGACACGCCTGCGCCCGCCAGGTTGCTGATCATCTCTCCGAGGGATGCGTTCTTGCCCCCCACGTGCTCAACATCATGTTTGCCGAGCTTATCGAGGGAAACTACGTACTCTACCAAGGTGATCTCTCCACTAACCAATTTGTTGTTGGGAAAAGCGTTGGTGCGTAAATCACAGAAAAACCGATTCAGCGCACTTGAAGCCTGGGTTTGGAAAATCTGCATCTTGAAAAAACGGGTAGAATGCGGCCAGGTCATGGCGCGCAAGCCGGCCTATCATATCCAAGAATCGTCACCAGCTTAAGGCCCAAGGCGCAAATGAAACGATCCGCTTTCTTTATCTCCGACGGCACCGGCATTACTGCCGAGACACTAGGCCAGAGTCTGCTAGCGCAATTTGAAACCATAACGTTCAACAAGTTCACCAGGCCCTATATCGACAGCGTCGAGAAAGCCCGGGCCATGGTTGCGCAAATCAACAAGGCCGCGGAGAAGGACGAGGCGCGTCCGATCATCTTCGACACCATCGTCAACCAGGACATCCGCGAGATCCTGGCCACGTCTGACGGCTTCATGATCGACATCTTTTCGACCTTCCTGGCCCCGCTGGAACAGGAGCTTAGTTCACACTCCTCCTACTCGGTGGGCAAATCGCATTCCATCGGCCATAACTCCAATTACATGGAGCGGATCGAGGCGGTGAACTTCGCGCTGGACAACGACGACGGCGCCCGGACCCATTATTACGACAAGGCCGATATCATCCTGGTGGGCGTTTCGCGCTGCGGGAAGACACCTACCTGTCTGTACATGGCAATGCAATTCGGGATTCGGGCGGCCAACTATCCGCTGACCGAAGAAGACATGGAACGCCTGCAGTTGCCCGCCGCACTCAAACAGCACCGCAGCAAGTTGTTCGGCCTGACCATCGACCCGGACCGACTGACTGCGATCCGCCATGAACGCAAGCCCAACAGCCGTTATTCGAGCTTTGCCCAGTGCGAGTTCGAAGTGCGGGAAGTGGAGAATCTGTTCCGGCGCGAGAACATTCCGAATATTAATTCCACGCACTTTTCGGTCGAGGAAATCTCGGCGAAAGTGTTGGTGGAGAAAGGGGTTGAGCGGCGGTTCAAGTAGAGCAGCAGCTGCAAGCTTTAAGCTTCAAGCCGCAAGCTGGCGCGCACCCGATCCCCTCAGGCTGAACGCAGACTCTGTAGGAGTGAGCTTGCTCGCGATAGCGGTGGCTCAGGCACGTTGATAGTGACTGAAACTACCGGATCGCGAGCAAGCTCACTCCTACAGGTCATTCGTCATGAGGCAAGAGGTCGGTAGGTGGATCAGAAACTCTCGCCTGGCACCCTGACCCACCCTTCCATCAACACCCGCGCGCTGCGGCTCATGATGGCTTTCTTCACCTGCCATTCCCCCTCGACCAGCACCGCCTCGGCGCCCACGCGCAGGGTTCCCGATGGGTGGCCGAAACGCACCGCGCTGCGTTCGCCGCCACCGGCCGCCAGGTTGACCAACGTCCCCGGAATCGCCGCCGCCGTGCCGATGGCCACCGCTGCCGTGCCCATCATGGCGTGGTGCAGCTTGCCCATGGACATGGCACGCACCAGAAGATCGGTGTCGCCTGACGACACGCGCTTGCCGCTCGAAGACACGTAGGCCTCGGGTTTTGCGACAAAAGCGACCTTGGGCGTGTGCTGGCGCCTGGCAGCTTCATCGACATGAGCGATCAGGCCCATGCACACGGCACCATGGGCGCGGATGGTCTCGAACATGCTCAGGGCCTTCGGATCACTGTTGATCGCGTCCTGCAATTCAGTGCCGGTGTAGCCGATGTCCCGGGCGTTGACGAAGATGGTCGGGATGCCGGCATTGATCATGGTCGCCCTGAACGTGCCGACACCCGGCACCTCCAGCTCATCCACCAGATTGCCCGTGGGGAACATCGAGCCGCCTGCGCCCTCCTCTTCGGCTGCCGGGTCCATGAACTCCAGTTGTACCTCAGCGGCCGGAAAGGTCACGCCATCGAGTTCGAAGTCGCCGGTTTCCTGCACCTGCCCGTCGGTCATCGGCACGTGGGCGATGATGGTCTTGCCTATGTTGGCCTGCCAGATGCGCACCACCGCCATGCCGTCGCGAGGGATCAGGCTGGGGTCGACCAGGCCGTTGCTGATGGCGAACGGCCCGACCGCTGCGGACAGGTTGCCGCAGTTGCCGCTCCAGTCCACGAACGGCGTGTCTATGGAAACCTGACCGAACAGGTAATCCACGTCGTGGTCGGGCCGGGTGCTTTTCGACAGGATCACCGTCTTGCTGGTGCTCGACGTCGCGCCGCCCATGCCGTCGATCTGCTTGGCGTAGGGGTCGGGACTGCCGATGACGCGCAGCAACAGGGCGTCACGGACAGCGCCCGGAACCTGCGCCGCTTCGGGCAGGTCCTGCAGGCGGAAGAACACACCCTTGCTGGTGCCGCCGCGCATGTAGGTCGCGGGGATCTTGATTTGTGCGGTGTGGGCCATTGGATCGCATCCTTTTATGTAACGTCTAACACATCCCGTAGCAGCACGGCTTGCCGGCGGGGGC
>NZ_JANHKS010000018.1 GCF_028682175.1 Pseudomonas putida
ACTGGGGTGAGCAATGAAGAGGTCAATTCAACAACTCGGCAAACGCCTTGTCCGCCTCCAGCACCGCAGGCAGGGCAGCGAACAGTGCGGTCAGATCGATACCCTCCATCAGCGGGCCGTCAGCCGCCTGTTGCGCTTCAGGGGTTGCGCCGCCGTGGTTCTCCAGCGCGTCAGAAATGGTCAGCGCCTGGGCCACGATCCGCGCTTGGGTGGCGTCGCCAGGTGCCTGCATCGGGCGTGCCTGGTAGGCAATGGCGTGCTGGATAACCGCAGGCAACTGCCAGCGTCGCGCCAGTTCCGCGCCGACTTCCGGGTAACCGAAGCCCAGTTGCAGGGTCTCCAGCGCCGCCCGGCTGGTGGTGCCGGTCTTGGTGGCGGCGTTGATGCGCTCGGCCACCGTCGGTGCGCCGGTCTGGATCAGCAACTCGCCGATGTCGTGCATGACCCCGCAGGTAAAGGCGATTTCGGCGTCCGCACCGGATTGCTTGGCCAGCAGACGGCAGATCCCGGCCACCTGGAAGCTCTTGAGCCAGAAACCCTTGAGGTCAAAGCTGGGGCTGGCCTTGAACGCGCCCGTCACCGCCGAAGCCAGCACCAGCGTGCGCAGGGTGTTGAAACCCAGGCGCATGGCGGCGTCCTCGATGCTCGACGATTCCCGCGCCCCGCGAAAACGCGCAGAATTGGCAAGGCGCAGAATCTTTGCCGAAATCACCGGATCCTTCTGGATGTTGCGCGCGATGCTTTCCAGATTCGACGAAGGGTTGTCGAATTGTTGAATCAGGTCCTGAGCCACTTTGGGAATGCTCGGAAGACTGCCCAGATCCGCGAAGAGTTGCTCGATACCCATGGCCTTGCTCCTGTTTCATGTGAATTACAACACGATAGGCAAGATTTGCGGATCTGCACGGGCAGTGTTCAGCTTTTGATACAGGCGGCGCAGATCGCCCGCTGGCCCTACAATGCGGCTTCGCGGAACTGCACCACATTGCCTTCAGGGTCGAACCCGTCGCAGGCCACGAAGCCGCGAGCCTTGAACTCGGCAGACGGAGCATCCACCTGGCCGCCCAGCGCTACGGCATCAGCCCGGGCCTGGGCCAGGCTTGGCACCGGGAATACCAGTTTGGTCGGCAGATCGACGCGGCGCTGGGGAGGGGTGGTGATGTCGAGACGATCTGCCACTGCCTTGGGGATACCGTGAATCACCAGTTGAAAGCTGTCCGACTCCAGCACGATCAGCCGTGTTTCAGTTACAGTCTGTACCATGCCCAGCAGTTCGCTATAGAAGCGGGCAACTCGCGGCAGGTCCTTGGCAAACAGCACGGCGCCATGTTTCGGCAATTTTGCTGACATCATTTGTCTCCTTGACGTGATAAACCGCCATTCTGCCCATCAATGCCGGCCCTGCGGAAGATGCTCGTTGCCGATGATCCAGGCCATGGGCACAGGATTCTTCAGATTAAGTGGCGAGAGGGCGGTTTGCCGGGCAAAAAATCAGTAATATGGCGCAACATCGGAACGGGCCGTGTCCTGTACCGGGCCTTCACGACCATATTGTAGAAACGCCAGCCCCTGCGCACGCCGGGCGTGCTGGCCAGGAAATAGAGGGTGTCATGGGTAACGAAAGCATTAACTGGGACAAGCTGGGTTTCGACTACATCAAGACCGACAAGCGTTTCCTGTCCGTCTGGCGTGATGGCCAGTGGGACAAGGGCACCCTGACCGAAGACAACGTGCTGCACATCAGCGAAGGTTCCACTGCGCTGCATTACGGCCAGCAGTGCTTCGAAGGCCTGAAGGCCTACCGCGCCAAAGACGGCTCGATCAACCTGTTCCGCCCGGACCAGAACGCCGCACGCATGCAACGCAGCTGCTCGCGCCTGCTGATGCCCCACGTGCCGACTGACATGTTCATCGAGGCGTGCAAGGAAGTGGTCCGCGCCAACGAGCGTTTCATTCCGCCATACGGCACCGGCGGCGCGCTGTATCTGCGTCCGTTCGTGATCGGCGTGGGTGACAACATCGGCGTGCGCACGGCCCCCGAGTTCATCTTCTCGGTGTTCTGCATCCCGGTTGGCCCGTACTTCAAAGGTGGCATGAAGCCGCACAACTTCGTGATTTCCAGCTTCGACCGCGCCGCGCCACAAGGCACAGGCGCCGCCAAGGTCGGTGGCAACTACGCCGCCAGCATGATGCCGGGCAGCGAAGCCAAGAAAAACGGCTTTGCCGACGCCATCTACCTGGACCCCCTGACCCACTCGAAGATCGAGGAAGTCGGTTCGGCCAACTTCTTCGGCATCACCCACGATGACCAGTTCATCACCCCGCGTTCGCCGTCGGTTCTGCCAGGCATCACTCGACTGTCGCTGATCGAACTGGCCGGAACCCGCCTGGGCCTGAAAGTCACCGAAGGCGAAGTCTTCATCGACAAACTGGACCAGTTCAAGGAAGCCGGCGCCTGCGGTACCGCCGCAGTCATCACGCCAATCGGCGGGATCAGCTACCAGGACAAGTTGCATGTGTTCCACAGCGAAACCGAAGTGGGCCCGGTAACCCAGCGCCTGTACAAGGAACTGACCGGTATCCAGTTCGGCGACATCGAAGGACCGGCGGGCTGGGTCGTCAAGGTCTGAGCCTGACGCCACGTCCCCTGCAATAAAAAACCACCGCCCTTGGGGCGGTGGTTTTGTTTGCGGGGTACACACACCCTTGCCCGCGATGGCGCCCTTGAGATCGCTCCCGCCGGCAAGCCGTGCTGCTACCGGATGAGTGAATGCTGACGGGATAGTCGTCACACCGCCTGCCCGTAGCAGCACGGCTTGCCGGCGGGAGCGTAGTCAGGGACGCTGCCGCTCGCCAACCGAAGCAACGTCAGATGCAACCAAAGATCGCCACACCAGCCTCACCACCGTAATCAACCAGTTCAGCAACGCCACCCCCAACAAAATCCCCAGCATCGTCGACAACCCATGCTCGACGATCACCTTGCCCGCCAACAGCGGAAAGCCGAACACGCCGATGAAATACGAAAGGCTGAACAACAGCAGCGACTGGGTCGTGGTGCCGGCCGGTGCTTCGTTCGCCGCCAGACCATTGATCACCGAATAGGTCAGGCCGTACCCGACGCCCAGCACGATGGCCGCCAGCAGATAGCCCAGGCTGCTGCTCACCTGAAACTGAAACATCAGCACCGATACAACGATCAGCCCCGACAGCAGGCAGGACATCACATACGGATCGCGCCTGACCACGATCCCCGCCACCAGCATCCGCCCGCTAATGGCGGCGCCCATGAAGCCTGCGAAAAACAGCGAGTAATCCAGCGAGCGTGCCTGGGCGTAGCTGGTCTGAAAACTCGACAAGCCGCCGAAGATCGCGCCACCCAGGCCCACCATCACAATCGCGAACACCGCCTTGGAACGCAGCACGCTCAAGGCACCGGCCAGGGACAGTTTCGAGGCGACCGCGCCCGACTGGTCCGGCAGCTTCCTGAGCGCATCAGCCAGCCGCCAGAACACCAGGACGCCCATCAGGCTCGCCAGCGCCGCCAGCACGAATGCCCAGGTGATGGGCAGACCGGCCTGGCTCGCCAGCCTGCCGAGCAGCGGCGCCGAACCGATGCCGCTCATCATGCTGCCCGACAGCAGCGCGAAATAGCGGGCGCGCTGGGCGGGCTCGACCATCATCGCCACCATGATCGGCCCGAGGGTGTAGAACACGCCCCAACCGATCCCCAGCACAAAACCGAACAGCATCATCAGTTGCAACTGACTGGCACTGACTGCGAACCCCAGATTGGCCACCACCAGCGCAATCCCGCACAGCGCAACCGGGCGGGCTGCGCCGAGCCGATCGCACAAATGGCCGGAGAGCACCACAGCAACGAAGGTGCTGACCATGGCGGCTGAAATCACGGTCCCGGCATTCTTCTCGTTGCCACCGTGGCTGCTCATCAGCAGGGATAACAGGAAAGTCGAGCCGTAGGCCATCGACAGCAGGTAGCTGGCCAGGCAAAACAGGCTGAACAGGCGAGGGGACGGTTTGGTGGAAAGGGAAGACGGCTGTTTGATCATTTGAATTGTTCTGTTCGAAAAAACGAACGGATAGTCTGATCGGCTCAGGCCGTTTGTCACATACAGAATTACAAAACTCAGGTTAAGAGATTCTGTAACTGTATTGTGCTAAATCGTCCCGATTCCTACACAAGGATGTTCCATGATTGCACGCGTTGTTTGCCGTTCGTTTCAGCGTATTCACCCGCTGATGCTGTCGTTGGGCATGCTGACTCTTGGCGCTGGCTCCCATGCCCGGGCCGATGATTATGAATACCCACACGCTCACGAGCCGATCGGCAGCGTCGAGCAGATCTACGAAGGCACCATGCTGCCGGATCTGGCCGTCAGCACCTATCGCAACATCGACCGCCTGTTTCCCTCGCGCACCATCAGCGCGGGCGGCCATGCCTACCCGTTGCCGCGATACCACAAGCAACTGGAAAACGTGCAGTTCACCTGGCAGGACAAGAAGTACGACCTGTTCGACTATGTGGCGCTGGACAGCGTGACGGCTATGCTCGTGCTCAAGGACGGCCAGATCGCCTACGAGATCTACCAGTTCGGCAACACCGAGAAAACCCGCTGGATGTCGATGTCGGAGGCGAAATCCATTACCTCGACGCTGGTGGGCGCGGCGATCCGTGACGGCTATATAAAGAGCGTCGATGACCTGGTGACCGACTACGTACCTCGCCTAAAAGGCACCGCTTACGAAGGCGTCACACTGCGCAACGTGCTGATGATGGCGTCCGGGGTGAAGTGGACAGAGGCCTTCACCGACCCTCAATCGGATCGCCGGGCACTGCTGCGTGCGCAGATGTCGCAGACACCAGGGGCGGCCATGGCACTGATGGCCAGCCGGCCAAGAGCGGCCCAACCCGGCACGGTGAACAACTACAACACCGGCGAAGCGCAGGTGCTGGCCGAGGTCGTGCGCAGTGCGGTGAAGATGCCCCTGGCTGATTACCTCACGCAGAAGATCTGGCAGCCCATGGGCATGGAGCACGACGCCAAGTGGTGGCTGGACTCACCCAACGGCATCGAAATCGGCGGCAGCGGCATCAGCGCCACGCTGCGGGATTTCGGGCGTTTCGGGATGTTCTTCATGAACCAGGGCAAGATCGACGGCCAGTCGATCCTGCCCGATGGCTGGGTCAGGCAGGCCACTTCTTCGACCACCCTCAAGGACGGCAAACCGCTGGCCTACGGCTACATGTGGTGGCCGGCCCAGACCGAGCAGTCGATCAAGGACGGTGCCTATTCGGCCATCGGCATGCAGGGCCAGAACATCTACGTCAATCCGGCGCAGAAAGTGGTGATCGTTACCTTCGGCGCCCAGCCCAAGCCGCTGCGCCGGACGCTGGTTTCACCGGTGGCGTTTTTCGATGCCGTGGTGGCGGCGCTCGACTGACATCGCCACGAAAGCCGCCCGAGGGCGGGGCGGCTTGCGGGCTGATCACTGGCCCAGATTGCCCAGCAGGTCGGCCTGAACGATCTCCACCCAGTATTCGTCCGGATCGCTGATAAAGGCTACGTGCTTCATGCCTTTGTCCAGGCGTTTGACGAAGGGCACGCCCAATGACTCGAAGCGCGCGCAGGCCGCCTCGATGTCCGGCACCGAGAAGCAGATGTGCCCGAAGCCGCGAGGGTCCTTGTTGCCATTGTGGTACTGCGAATCATCGCTTTCGCTGCCCCAGTTGTGGGTCAGTTCCAGCACCGACTCGCGGCTGAAGGTGTAGCTCATCCGCGCTGCGTCATCCTCCGGCACCTCGACGCCCTTGGTCATCGCCAGGAAAAACAGCGAAAACTTCGCCTCTGGAAAATCCACCTTGCGCAGCAAACCCATGCCCAGCACCCGCGTGTAGAAATCCAGCGAACGCGCCGGATCCTTCACCCGCAACATCGTGTGATTGAACACGTAATCCTGCGTGACGGCATCGGGCGTTGTGCAGACACCGGGTTGGGTTTCGCTCTGGAAGGACATGGCAGGCTGCTCGTGAGGAGTGGTCAGGCAGTTTAGAAAGCCGCCGGGCGGGTGAGGTAATACCGGATTACTACGGCCGCTGGCGACCATGCTCACTCGCGAACGCCGAGGCCCGTAGCAGCCGGGCTTGCCCGCGGGGCGATCTTGAGGCCGCCCCCGCCGGCAAGCCGTGCTGCTACGTTCTGTGGGCTTATAACCACGTAGTAGACCGCTATTACCTTGTGCCCAACAGCGCTACTACTATCAATTGAGCTCTATTGCACCGACAACAAAAATAACAAGGACAAAAGCCATGAGAGACCTGATGCTCGATCGTCGCCGCTTCCTGCAGGGCAGTGGCGGATTGCTGTTGGGAACCCTGTTGTTTACCTCCGGACCTATCGCATTGCTGGCGCCGAGCAGGACCTGGGCGCTGGAAATGAGCACGCTGGACAGCGCCACCGGCAGCAAGCTGTTGCTGGTGATCCGCAGGATTTTCCCCCATGACACCATGGAAGATGCCGTCTATGCGTTTTCCGTCAAAGCCCTGGACGAGAAGGCTGCTCAGGATCCGGGCATCGCCGACCTGCTGAAAAAAGGCCTGGCCGATCTCGATCAGCGCGCAGGTGGCGACTGGAGCAAGCTTGCCGAGGACAAACAGGTGAGCCTGCTCAAGGACGTGCAGGGCGAGCCGTTTTTCGCGCTGGTGCGTGGCACTTCGGTCAACACCCTGTACAGCAACGAACTGGCCTACCAGCACTTCGGCTATGAAGGCGCGTCCTTTCCCAAAGGCGGCTACATCCATCGCGGATTCAACGACCTGAAATGGTTGCCGAACCCGCCTGTCGATGCCAGCCCGGCTGTACCTGCCTGAGGAGAGAAATCATGACGACTTACAATTTCAACGACGATTCGGTGGTGGTCATCATCGGTTCCGGGGCAGGCGGCGGGACCCTGGCCAACGAGCTGTGCCAGAAGGGCGTGCCGGTGGTGTTGCTGGAGGCGGGCACGCGCCAGTCCCCGGGCACCTTTATCAACGATGAATGGCCGTCGTTTTCCCAGTTGTCCTGGGGCGACGTGCGCACCACCTCCGGTTCCTGGCGGGTGGCCAAGGATTTCCCCAATCTGCCGGCCTGGATCTGCAAGACAGTTGGCGGCACCACCACGCACTGGGCCGGCGCCAGCCTGCGGTTTCAGGAACACGAGTTTCGTGCGCTGCAGACCTACGGACCGGTCAAGGGCGCGGACCTGCTGGACTGGCCCGTCACCCTGGCGGAGCTTGAACCTTACTATGCCCGTGCCGAAGACAAGATGGGCGTGACCCGCACCAACGACATTCCCGGCCTGCCGGGCAACAACAACTTCAAGGTGCTGTACAACGGCGCGCAGAAGATGGGTTACAAGGAGTGTTCGACCGGGCACATGGCGATCAACAGCCAGCCGCGCAAGGACCGCGCCGGGTGTCAGCAACTGGGCTTCTGTTTCCAGGGCTGCAAGATGGGCGCGAAGTGGTCGACCCTGTACACCGAGATTCCCGCGGCCGAAGCCACCGGCAAGCTGGAGCTGCGCGCGCAATGCCACGTGGCGAAAATCGAGCACGACGACAAGGGCCGGGTCAACGCCGTGGTGTATTTCGATGCTCAGGGCAAGGAGCAGCGCCAGAAGGCGCGGGTGGTCGCGGTGGCGGGCAATTCCATCGAAACGCCGCGTCTGCTGCTCAACTCCGCCAGCAGCCAGTTCCCCCACGGCCTGGCCAATGGTTCGGGCACGGTGGGCAAGTATTACATGCGCCACACCACTGGCAGCGTGTTCGCTTCGTTCAAGGAAGACGTGCATTTCTATCGCGGGACCATCATGGCCGGGATCATCAGCGACGAGATCCACCACAAGCCCGACCGTGGTTTCGTCGGCGGCTACGAGATGGAAACGGTATCGCTGGGGCCGTCGTTTCTGGCGGCGTTCTTCGATCCGGGCGCCTGGGGGCGCGACTTCACCAACGTGATGGAGCAATACACCAAGCTGGCGGCGATGTGGATCGTCGGCGAGGACATGCCCCAGGCCACCAACCGCATCACCCTCAACGATGGAGTCAAGGACCGCTTCGGACTGCCGGTGGCCAACGTGCACTACGATGACCACCCCAACGATCTGGCCATGCGCGAATACGCATTCAAGCAGGGCGAGGCGCTGTATTCATCGGTGGGCGCGGTGCAGACCTTCCGCGTGCCGCCGTACCCCTCGACCCACAACCTGGGCACCTGCCGCATGAGCGCCAAGGCACAGGACGGCGTGTGCAACCAGCACGGGCAGAGTCATGAGATCCCCAATCTGTTCATCTCCGATGGCAGCCAGTTCACCACCAGCGCAGGGGAAAACCCGACATTGACCATCGTCACGCTGGCGATTCGGCAGGCGGATTTCATTGCCCAGGCGTTGTCGAGCAAAGTCATTTGAGTAGGGCGGTGAAGCGTTGTCGGCAGGTCAGACGCCGTCGCGGGCAAGCGCGCTCCTAAAAAAGGAGCGTGCTACTACCGATTATCCGTTGATGTAATAGATGCACAGCGACAGGGTGACCAACGAGCCCAGGGTCGAAATCAGAATGGTGCTCGACACCACTGAGGCTTCGCGCTTGTAGTATTCGGCCAGCATGAACGGCCCGGTGCCGGTGGGCAGGGCGCTGAGCAGCAGGGCCGAGTTGGCCCATAGCGGCGGCAAGTGAAACACCCGGAACGCCAAGAACCAGGTCAGCAGCGGATGCGCGACCAGCTTGATCAACACCAGAAGGCTCGTGCCATGGCGCGGGCCTTGTTGTTTCTGGGCCAGGAACAGCCCCAGGGAAATCAGCGCGCAGGGCGTGGTCGCGGCGCCCAGCAGGCTGAGAAACTTCTCCAGCGGCCCCGGCAACGGCGCCCCGGTGCTCGCCCAGCAGGCACCGAGAATCGGCGACACCACCAGCGGATTCTTCGCCAGCGCCAGCAGCACCTTGAGCACGATACGGTGCACATGGGCTTCGCTCTGCAAGCCGACTTCGATGCAGACCAGCGCTATGCCGAACAGCACGCAGACCACCAGCAGCGAGGCGATCAACGCCGGTTCCAGGCCACTCTGGCCCAGCACCATCACGCACAGCGGGATGCCGATGTAACCGGTGTTGGCGTAGGAGGCGCTCAGCGCATCGATACTGGCATCGGCAAAATGCCCGGCCTTCTTGCGACGAAGCAGCAGCGTGATGACGAACATCGTCATGGTCGACAGGGTAAACACCAGCACGAAACCGGGGTGCCAGATCTGCTCCCAGGTGGCGGTGGCCGTGGCATTGAACAGCAGCGCGGGCAGGCACAGCCACACCACCATTCGGTTGATTTCCGAAGCGGCGGTCGGGCCGAGGCGATTGGTTCTGCGACACAGGTAACCGACCAGAATCAGGGCAAAGATCGGCAATAGCACATTTAAAACGGAGGACATCGGATCCTGGCCTTGGCTCGCTGAAAGGGGCGTTGAAACAAGCGGCAAAGATTAAGGTTGAAAATCGTTAGCTTGCAACCTTTCTTGTCCTCAAACCCCAAATCTTCCCATCACTCCGATCCGTAGCAGCACGGCTTGCCGGCGGGAGCGGTGTGTCAGTGACTATATCTTTCACAGATACACCGCTCCCGCCGGCAAGCCGTGCTGCTACGGGAAATGTGGTGTTAGCGGGGGAGCGCCTGGGCCACGCTGACCGCCAGCGGCGTGGTCGCTCGCCCGATCAGGCGGCTCAACTGCTTGCCATCATCGAACAGCGCGCCCCTGGCCGCTGCGGCATCGGAGTTGGCCAGAAGCTCGGCGACGAACTCCGGCAGACCTGCGCCCAGCAAGGCCGATTTGAAGCCCGTTTCCGGCAAATCGGTATAGCTCACCGCCGTACCCGACTGGCGCGTTACCTCGGCCGCAAACTCGCTCAGGGTGTAGGCATCATCGCCTGCCAGCTCATACACCTTGCCCGCCTGATCTTCACTGGCCGTCAGCACCGCCACTGCGGCCGCCGCGTAATCAGCCCGTGCTGCCGAGCTGATGCGGCCTTCACCGGCGCAACCGAAATGCGCGCCGTGGGCCAGATCGCCGGGGATCGCAGCGGTGTAGTTCTCGTGGTACCAGCCGTTGCGCAGCACCACATGGGGCACACCGGATTGCGCCAGGGCGCTTTCGGTCTGGCGATGTTCTTCGGCCAGGCCCAGCAGTGACGTCGCCGCATGCAGCACGCTGGTGTAGCCCAGCAATTTGACCCCGGCTTTTTGCGCGGCGGCGATCACGGCCTTGTGCTGCGCGACCCGCTGGCCGACTTCACTGGAGGAGATCAGCAAGACTTTCTCGGCCCCCGCAAACGCGCTTTCCAGCGTGGCAGGTTGCGCGTAATCGGCCTTGCGCACTTGTACGCCCCTGGCGGCCAGGTCACTGGCTTTTTCCGGGCTGCGCACGGCGGCGACGATCTGTGAGGCGGGGATCTTCTGCAGCAGTTGCTCGATGACCAGACGGCCCAACTGGCCTGAAGCACCGGTGATGACAATCATGATGATTTCCTTGGTGACGTTGAATGTGCGACCAGCATAGAGATCGTGCTAACCTTTCGTAAGTACGTACGAAAAGGTTAGTGCCATGAACGATATTTCCACGCTACCCCCCACCATCAGCCCCAGCCCCGAAAACGCATCCCTGCTCGAACGCATTCGCATGGGCGAGGTGCTGGCGCGTGATTGTCCGTCCCGCGAGATCCTCAACCACGTGTGCAGCCGTTGGGGCGTGCTGGTGCTGGTGGTGCTGCTGGACGGCATGCACCGTTTCAGCGAACTGCGGCGCAAGATCGGCGGGGTCAGCGAGAAGATGCTCTCGCAAACCTTGCAGAGTCTGGAGCAGGACGGTTTCGTCGACCGCAAGGCGCTGCCCGTGGTGCCGCCCCACGTCGAATACAACCTCACGCCCATGGGCAAGGAGGTGGCGTTGCAGGTTGACGGCCTGACGACGTGGATCGAACAGAACCTGCCGCGCATCCTCCAGGCCCGCGACCTGCGCGAGGCAGAGCCGCGTCAAAGCTCTGCAGCGAGTTCAAGCGCAGTCTGAATCGAGGCTCGGCGCGACTCGGCGTCGATGTCCCGGCCCATCAGGGTCTTCTCGATCACGATGTTGTATTGCTCGTCGATCCCGACCATCTCGCTCCAGGTGGTCAGGTACGCGACCTGATGCTCGGCCCGGTCCAGCGGCGCGCCGCGCGCCGCGATCACCACCACCTTGCGGCCATCGAGCAGACCGTTGAGCCCGCGCTCGTCAAAGGTGAACAGCAAATCTTTCTGGCTGACCACGTCGATCAGGTGCTTGAGCTTGTAAGGAATGCCGAAATTCCACATCGGCACGCCAAACAGGATGATGTCGGCCTGGATGAAACGCTGGGCCAGTTCGCTGATCTGCGCCCAGGCCTGTTTCTGTTCCGGCGTGCGTTCGATGCCCTGGATGCCTGCGTACTTGGCGTCCAGCGCCGCGCCGTCGAATTCCGGCAGCACAGTGTTCCAGACGTCCAGCGTATCCACCGTGGCGATGGCGTGCTGGGCCTGCCAGGCCGTGATGAAGGCGTTGGCGACTTCGATGGTCGCCGAGCGCTGTTTGCGTGGCGAGCTTTCGATGTACAGAAGATGTGGCATGGCGCGGGCCCCTGCATGCTGTGAGTCGAACCATCAGTCATAGCAGATTTTCACTGTCTCCCCGTAGCAGCACGGCTTGCCGGCGAGAGCGGTGGGTCAGCAACGAATCCGTCAACTGGCACGCCGCCCCCGCCGGCAAGCCGTGCTGCTACGGGATCATTGGCGCGCACACAAAAATGCCCGACCCCAAACAGGCGGTCAGGCATCTTTCGTCATTCAACCACGCAACGCCTTACTTCGGCGTCAACGCTTCACGCACGTCCTTCACGCTGGCGCTGGACACCGCAGGTGCGGCGTTGCCCCAGGTGTTGCGTACGTAGGTCAGCACGTCCGCGACGTTTTCATCCGACAGGTTCCAGCCGAATGCCGGCATCGCCGGGGCGGTGGGGGCGGCGTCGGTTGAGCCTGCGCGGCTGCCTGCCAGGACCACGCGGATCAGCGACGACGGATCGTTGCTGTTGACCAGTGGCGCCATGGCCAGTTTCGGGAACAGGTTGGCTGCGCCTTCACCGTTCGGCGTGTGGCACGCCGAGCAGCGGTCGGCGTAGATGGCCTTGCCGGCGACCATGGCCGGGTCCGTGGCGGCCACCGGTTTGGCGGCTTCCACGGGCTTGGCGCCGTCCTTGAGGTACGCCGCTACCGCCATCAGGTCCTGGTCGGTCCAGTGCTGGGACGAGTGCTCGACTTCCTCGGCCATCGGTCCCGACGCGATGTCGAAGCGGTTGGCGCCGGTCTTCAGGTACTTGACGATGTCTGCCTCACTCCACGCCCCGATACCGTCATGGCCGGTGGAAGTGATGTTCGGCGCAACCCAGTTCTGCAGGTTGGCGCCGGTGAGGAAATGCTCGTTCTTGTCGCCGCCGATGAGGTTTTTCGGGGTGTGGCAGGTGCCGCAGTGGCCCAGGCCCTCGACCAGGTACGCGCCACGGTTCCACTGCTCGGACTTCTGCGGGTTGGGCTTGAATTCGCCTTCCTTGAAGTTGATCAGGTTCCAGCCGATCAGGCTGGTGCGCACATTGAACGGGAACGGCAGCTGGTTGGTTTCGACGTGGTTGTCCGACGCATCGACGGTGCGCAAGTAGGCCCAGATCGCCTGGTTATCCTCGCGGGTGACCTTGGTGTACGCGGTGAACGGCATCGCGCCGTACAGGCGTTTGCCGTCCAGGCCGTGGCCCTTGGACATGGCGTTCTGGAAGTCCTCGAAGCTCCAGCGGCCGATACCGTTGACCGGGTCGGGCGTGATGTTGGCGCCGGCCAGTTTGCCGAACGGCGTATCGAGAATCACGCCACCGGAGAAGAGCGGTTTGCCCGGCATTGTGTGGCACGCGGTGCAGTCACCGAGGGTGGTCAGGTAACGGCCTTTTTCCACCAGATTGTACGAATCAGCACCCGTCGCGGCGTGAGCCATGTTCAGGGACAGTCCGATGACGCCTGCGCATACAGTCAGAAGGGTCTTCATACGCTGATCATCTCCCCTGGACGCTTGAGGTAGCGGGTACGAATGGCATCCGCCGCTTTGAACGCCAGCGCCGCCACGGTGCCGGTCGGGTTGTAGCCAGGGTTCTGCGGGAAGGCCGAGGAACCAACCACGAACAGGTTCGGCACGCCCCAGACTTGCAGGTGTTTGTTGACCGAGCTGTTCTTCGGGTCGGCGCCCATGATGAAACCGCCGACGATGTGCGAAGACTGGTACGGCGCGCTGTTCCAGTGCCCTTGCTGGGAGCTGGGGACCATCTGCCGCGGGTTCATGCTCTTGGCGATTTCACCCACTTTGCCGGTGACGTAGGCCGCCATCTTGCGGTCGTTCTCCGGGAAGTCGAAGGTGATGCGCAACAGCGGTCGGCCCAGCGGATCCTTGTAGGTCGGGTCCAGCGACAGGTAGTTGGTGCGCGTCGCGTAACTGCTCGCTTCGCAACCGATGGACATGGTGCTGGCGTAGTTCTTGACCGTGGCTTTCTTCCATTCCGAACCCCAGGTCGGGGTGCCGGGTGGCAGCGGGCGCGAGTCGATGGGCGCCGCGCCAATCGGCGTGACGCGGGTGCTGCCGCCGCCGACGAAGCCCAGGCCCGAGTGGTCGAAGTTGTCGTTGTTGAATTCGTCGATGCCCATGCCGATGGCGCCGCCACCGATGAACGGGTTGAAGTTCTTGTCATCGAAGAACATCCGCACGCTGTTGGCGGTCTGGTAGGCGTAGTTGCGGCCGGTGGTGCCAGTGTTGGTCACCGGGTCGTACGGCTTGCCGATGCCGGAGAGCAGCATCAGGCGCACATTTTCGAAGATGAACGCGCTGACCACCACCAGCTCAGCTGGCTGTTCCCATTCCTGGCCGTTGGCGTCCATGTAGACGATGCCGGTGGCCTTCTTGCCGCTGCTGTCCATGGTCACTCGCAGCACTTCGCAATTGGTCATGGCGGTGAAGTTCGGCTTGCGGATCAGCGCCGGCAGAACGGTGGTGATGGCACTGGCCTTGGAGTAGTTGGCGCAGCCATAGTTGGTGCAGAAACCACAATAGGTGCACGGGCCCATCGCCACGCCAAGGGAGTTGACGTAGGGCTGGGACACCAGCGCAGACGGCACCGGAAACGGTTTGTAGCCCAGGTTCCGGGCGGCCTCGGCGAACAGCGTCGGGGCGTAGGTCTGTTGCGTCGGCGGGTTGGGGTATTCCTCGGAGCGCGCGCCCTCGAACGGGTTGCCGCCTTCCTGGATAACGCCCTTGATGTTGCCGGCCTTGCCCGAGATGCCGGCCAGGCGGTCGAACTTGGCGTAGAACGGCTCCATTTCTTCCCAGTCGGTGCCCCAGTCCTGCAGGGTGAGTTCCGGCGACAGCTCCTTGCCATAGCGTTCGGTCAGGTGGCTGTGCAGGCGAAATTCATGGGGCTGGAAACGAAAGGTGATGCCGGCCCAGTGGTTACCGGCGCCGCCGGTGCCGTTGCCGGGGTGAAACGAGCCCCAACTGCGCATGGGTAGCGCTGTCTCGTTGACGCTATTGCGAATAGTCGTGGTGTTTTGCCGCGTCCTCACCATCAGGTCCTGGCGGCGGTTGTAACGCAGTTCATCGGCAGCGGAGGCGACGTTGAAGTCGGCAGCGGTGTCGCGCCACGGGCCGCGCTCGTAGCCGATGACGTTCAGACCTTCGTCGGCCAGTTCATTGGCGATGATGGATCCGGCCCAGCCGAGTCCGACAACCACGACGTCCGTGGCAGGTAGTTTTTTGGCCATGTCGAATTAACCCTTCTTGGTCCAGGCTGCGCTTCCGGAAATGGAAAGCGGGATCAGGTTCAGCTTCTGGTTGTGCAGGCCGACGTACTCGCGGTAGTCGTAGCGCGCACCGGGGAAGCCGATCATTTTCCACGACACCATGTCGCGGTTGCCGCCATACACCGGGTCCGCGAAGAAGCCTTCCATGGTGTTGCCCAGCACCTGCTGGAAGAACAATTTGGCGTCGATGCCTTCGAGAGTGATCTCGCCTTTTTCAAGCCCGGTCAGCACTTGGTCCTGCTGCTCTGGAGCGAGGGTTTCGAAGTTTTTCTGGAAGGCTTTCTGGCAGTAGGCCTCAAGCCCAGCCAGGCCCAGACGGTAACGCTCGCGCGGCACCAGTTCCGACTGGTCGCCCTGCATCGGCGTGCCTTTCTGGAAGGGGCCCTGCATGTACAGGCGGCTGAAAGTGCCGTATTCCCCCGCCAGTTGGCGGTCGATGAACACCGCGCAACCGGCGTCCTTGCCGCTGACGCTCAGCTCATCGGCGGGAATCAAGCGCGCAACGATGGCTTCCACGGCGCTGGCTTCGGCTTGGGTGAAGAACTGCCAGCCGGGCGTGTCGTAATGCATCGGGCCGTTATGGTCGAAGGGGATCCATTGCGGAACACCGACCACGGTGGCCGCCTTGGCCGTTGCGGCAGCACCGACGGCCAGGGTCGTGGCTGAGGATTTCAGCAACTGGCGGCGGGTGAGGCCTTTGGATTTCTCTGTCATTCAGGGCTCCTGCAAACGCACCTGTACAAAGGGCCATGCCGGGGCATGGTCCGTAACGGGTGGCGTTGTAAGTGTTTCTCACGGTTGGGTCCGACAGCGCGAGGTGTCGGGCGCAGGGTGCAGCGGCGGGTGTGACATTGGGTCTCTGGCAAACCTGCGGGCAGATGGCGCACGCTAGGCGGGGGGAAGCCAGGCCGCTAGCCATCTTTTCCACGCGAAGCGCAATCATAGATGTGTTACTGACTGTTGCATCCTGTTAAATCGGTAAATGACTGTTGCAATATATGTAACAGTACGGTTTTCTGCGATTTTTGCGGTGCGCGTCCGTGATGGACCGGGGTAGGTCCGCAAGGCTCGTTCCAGTGCGGTTGTCGTTTTTACAGAAATCAGTCGCGCGGTCGAGACTTCATCTGAGCCGATTTTCGTTGCGCGATCTGATCCCTGTCGTACGACGAGATTTATTGCACTTATGCAACAAACCCGTCTCACTTTTTAACAGGTTGGTGACCGTCAGGGCGGCCCTCAACGTTCCAGATCCCCGGCACCTTTCGTCAACATGACAGGATTTTCATGAAGTTCGCCCGATGAGTGCAGGTGCTTCTTGGTATCGTGCACGCCATTTGCGTCCTGGCCTGGTTCAGAGGACGCTGTCTGTATCGTTCCTGTCGTCACCGAGTAGCTGTAGAAATGCCTGATCCCATACCGTTAAAAGACCACGAAAAAGAGACGCGGCTGGTCAATCGACGCCTGATCGCCTGCGCCGTGTTCGTGGTCGCGTTGAGCATCGCGCTGGTCTGCCGCCTGTACATCCTGCAGGTCATCGAATTCGCCTATCACTCCACCATTTCCGAAAACAACCGCGTTCACGTCTTGCCGATTCCGCCAGAACGAGGGCTGATCTATGACCGAAATGGCGTGATCCTCGCCGATAACCGGCCCAGCTTCAACCTGACCATGACCCGCGAACGGGCAGGGGACTGGCACGCGGTGATCGATACCCTGATGCAGATCCTCAACCTGCCGGACGAAGACCGCATTATCTTCGACAAGGCCATGAAGAACTCGCCGCACCGTTTCGTGCCGGTGACGCTGCTGTATGAATTGACCGAAGAGCAGATCGCCCTGCTGGCGGTGAACCAGTTCCGCCTGCCGGGGCTGGATGTGGAGGCGCAGTTCGTTCGCCATTACCCGCTGGGGGCGCATTTTGCGCACTCCATCGGTTACGTCGGGCGGATCAACGAGAAGGAAGCCTCGCAACTGGACCAGGTGGAATATCGTGGCACCCAGTCCATCGGCAAGACCGGCATCGAACGCTTCTATGAGCCCGAGCTGCACGGCCACGTGGGTTACGAGGAAGTGGAAACCAACGCTCAGGGCCGCGTACTGCGCGTCCTCAAGCACACCGATCCGGTGGCCGGAAAGAGCATCACGCTGAGCCTGGACATCAAGTTGCAGGAAGCCGCCGAAGAGGCACTGGGCGACCGCCGTGGTTCGGTGGTGGCCATCGACCCGGCCACTGGCGAGGTGCTGGCGATGGTCAGCAAGCCAAGTTTCGACCCGAACCTGTTCGTCACCGGCATCAGTTTCAAGGAATACTCGGCGCTGCGGGACTCGGTCGACCGGCCGCTGTTCAACCGCGTGCTGCGTGGCCTGTATGCCCCAGGCTCGACGATCAAGCCGGAAGTGGCGATCGCGGGGCTCGACAGCGGCATCATCACGCCCTCTACCCGGGTGTTCGACCCTGGCTATTTCCAGTTGCCGGACTTCGATCACAAATACCGCAACTGGAACCACAGCGGCGACGGCTGGGTGGACCTGAATGCGGCGATCATGCGTTCAAACGACACCTACTTCTACGATCTTGCGCACAAGTTGGGCATCGACCGGCTGCATGACTACCTGACCATGTTCGGCATCGGCCAGAAGGTCTCGCTGGACATGTTCGAGGAGTCTGCAGGCCTGATGCCGTCCAAGGAGTGGAAACGCATTACCCGCCGCCAGGCCTGGTTCCCGGGGGAAACGGTGATTCTCGGCATCGGCCAGGGCTACATGCAGGTCACGCCTTTACAACTGGCCCAGGCCACCGCGCTGATCGCCAACAAGGGCGTGTGGAACCGCCCGCACCTGGCCAAGGAGATCGGCGGCGTGGCGCCGGTGGACGAGCACCCGATGCCTAACATCGTCCTGCGTGATCCCCGTGAGTGGGATCAGGTCAACAATGGCATGCAGTCGGTGATGCACGACCCGCGCGGCATCGCCCGTGCGGCGGCGCAAGGGGCGCAATATCGTATCGCCGGCAAGAGCGGTACGGCGCAGGTGGTGGCTATCAAGCAGGGCGAGCGTTACAACCGTGACAAGACCCTGGAGCGGCATCGTGACAACGCCTTGTTCGTCGGCTTCGCCCCGGCGGCCAACCCGAAAATCGTGGTCTCGGTGATGATCGAGAACGGCGAGGCGGGGGGGCGCGTGGCAGGTCCCGTGGTGCGGCAGATTCTCGACGCCTGGCTGCTGGATCAGGATGGGCATCTGAAACAGCAATACGCGATGCCCAATGCCGCGCCGGTCAACCCGAAAGTGCAGATCGCAGCGCCGAACAAACCGGTGGTCCAGCCGCCGGTATGACCTGAAGCACGGCTGCCGGCGGCGGCGTCCACAAGATCGCTGCCGCCGGCAAGCTGTGCTGCTACGGGTCAATCCTGCGAGAGTTCACAGAAGCGGATCCTGTTACCGGACGGGTCGGCGATTTCCATGACTTTGCCCCAGCCCTGTTCGACGATCCCCGGCCGCGAAAAACCGTAGCCTTTGGCATTGAGCGCCTGGCAGAACGGCTCGATTTCCTGCATCGGTACGAAAATGGTCGAGCCCGGGGTGGCGTCGCCGTGGTGGCCGGTGAGGTGGATGACCAGATCCCCGCGGCGAATCTGCATGTACAGCGGCAAGTCCGCTTCGAAGCGGTGCTCCCAGTCCACCGAGAACCCCAGAAAATCCACATAAAACTCCCGGGCCTTTTCTTCGCTGAACATGCGAAGTACCGGAATCGCCCCTGAAATCTGCATGCGCCTCACTCCTTGGTGCAAAAACGCCGAGTCTAACCCAATGCGTGCCCAAACCAAGGGTGAATGGATTCAGGCAGCGTTTCCGACCGAAGGCGCGATTTGCGCAAACAGGTTGGCGAGCAACGGCACATCGCCATAGGTATAGTGGCGACATTCCCCGGTCTGGGCATCGTCCATGAAATACCTGCGCCCGTTGGGGTTATTGATGTGCGGCCTTCTCGCGTCGCTGCCGGCGGGCGCTGCCGAGCAGACGCTGCGTGTGCTGGCGTGGCCCGGTTACGCCGACACTGACCTGGTGAGCGTTTTCGAGAAGCGTTTCAAGGTCAAGGTCGAAGTCACGCTGGTGGGCAGCGATGAAGTGCTGCGGGCCAAGCTGTCTGAAAACCAGGGTGGCGATTTTGACGTGATCGCGGCCAACACTGCCGAAATTCACCACTATGTGAACCAGGGCCTGTTGCAGCCTTTGCATCCCGAGCGCATCGCCAATACGGCGCGTCAGCTCCCGCGTTTTCGCGATTATTCCAGAATTCCGGACATTGTCGTCGACGGGCATGTCTATGCCGTGCCCTATGCGTGGTCGGATATGGGCCTGATCTACGATCGCAAGCAGTTCAGCCAGCCGCCCGACTCGATTCAGAGCATGTGGGACCCAAGGTTCCAGGGCCGCGTGCTGGCGTTCAACACCAGCAACCACAATTTCTCCCTGGCAAGCCTGGCCCTCGGCGGCGATCCGTTTCACATCGGCGCAGCGGACTTTCCCCGGGTGACCGAAAAGCTCATCGCGTTGCGGCGCAATGTGTTGACCTTCTATTCCCTGCCGGAGGAGGCGGCCGAGCTGTTCCGCAGCCATTCGGTGGCGCTGATTTTCGCCAACTATGGCCGTCAGCAACTTAAGCAACTGCGCGATGCAGGCGTGGACGTCGGCTATGTGGTACCCCGGGAGGGCGCGCTGGCCTGGCTCGATTGCTGGGCGATCAGCAAGGGCGCCCATGACCTGCGACTGGCCAATGAATGGATCAATTACATGCTCGAACCGGATGTCAGCCGCGCCCTGAGCGAACGCCAGGACCTGTCCAACACGGTGCAGGAACCGCTGGATGCCAGCCCCTCCAATCGCATGATCTGGCTACGCCCGGTCGAGGACGATCAGCGCCGCGCCGAGTTGTGGCAGCGGATCGTGTCCGGCGAGCGTCCGCCGCTGGTGGAGGCGCGATGAGGTTCGGTATCGCGTTCAAGCTCGGTTGCCTGATGGCCCTGTTCGGCATGGTGCCCACGGGGCTCGCCGGTTACTACATCTACAACAGCAGCCGGGAAATGCTGCTGCAGGCCGCCGAGCGTGACTTGCTGACGTCGGTCCAGGTGCTGGGCCGCAACCTGCACGGCAGCCTGCGCAACATTTCCCTGGATGCCACGGTGTTGACCAACGGGGCCCAGGTGCACGAACTGGGCGAGCTGACCAATCCTGCGACCCGCAAGACCGTCAGTGACAACCTCGCCGAGTCATTCCGGGCCATGTTGCTGGCCCATCCCGATTACATGCAGATCCGTCTGATCAGCGCGACCGACCATGGTCTGGAACTGGTGCGCCAGGACCGCGACGGGGCCGATATCGTCAGGGTCGAGGGCGCCGATCTGCAGGAGAAGGCCCATTACGCCTACGTCTTCGAAACCCTGCGCCTGGCGCCAGGGGAGGTGCGTATCTCGCCGATCGTGATCAACCACGAGCAGGGCGCGCACTCGGGGCTGGGCAAACCGACGCTGCATGTCTCCACGCCCGTGGCGGATGCGACAGGCAAGGTGTTTGCGCTGCTGGTCATCAACGTTGACCTCGATCAGCTGTTCAACCAACTGCAAAGCGATCTGCCCAAGGAATACCAGGTCTACCTGAGCAACCGCTGGGGCGATTTGCTGGTGCATCCGGACCATCGTCGCACCTTCGGTTTCGATCAGGGCCGGCGGTTGTTCTTGCAGGATGAATTCCCGGAAGTCGCCGGGCTGCTGTCCGACAAGGCGCCTGGCAGCCTTATCAGCCGCAGTGTCGAGCAAGGCCAGAAGGACCGGTTGGTGGCGGCGTTCGTGCGCCTGTCTCACAACGGCGATGCCGAACCCTTCGTGGTACTGGGCCTGGGCCAGCCGCAAAGCCATGTTTTGGCCAAGGTGTCCCGCGTGGGCAACAGCATCGTGCAGATCGCGCTGTTGTTCAGCGTGCTGGCGCTGTTGGCGGCCTTCATCGCCTCCCGTGCTCTGATCCGGCCATTGCGCAGCATGACTGACGCGGTGGAGCTGTTCTCCCGGGAGCGCAAGATCAGCGAGCTGGCACCCAGGGACGACGAGTTGGGGGTGCTCGCCCATCGTTTCCATGCGATGAAACAGGAAATCCTCGGCCAGCTGGACGATCTGACGTCCAGCCGCGCCGCCTTCGAGCACCTGGCCCGGCATGACCCGCTGACCGAATTGCCCAACCGGCGCATGTGCTTCGAACGTCTGGAGCAGGCGTTGATCGAGGCGCGGGAGGGCGGGAAGAAGATGGCCCTGCTGTTCGTCGACCTGGACCACTTCAAGGAAATGAACGATCAGTATGGTCACCGTTTCGGCGATCAGGTGTTACAGGCGGTGGCCAAGCTGCTGACCACCGCCAGTGACGGCGCCGATTGCGTGGCGCGGCTGGGCGGTGATGAATTCGTCATCTCGTTCTGCGATGTGAAGGACCCGCAGAAAATCGCGGCGTTGCTGGAAAAACTCCACCAGTGCTTCCAGTTGCCGCTGTTCATCGACGGGCGCAAGGTGCAGATCCACGCCAGCATGGGCGTCAGCCTGTTCCCCCGCGACGGGGACGACATCGGCACGCTGGTGCAGCATGCCGACCATGCGATGTACAAGGCCAAGAGCGCAGGCCGGAACCGCTACCTGTTCGAGATGCATTCAAGCGACTGAATCTGCGATGCCGTCGGTGGTGCCGAAAGTGTTGATGCAGGTCCAGATCGACACCAGCACAGGCACCAGCAGACACCACAGGCCGATGGCCAGGTACAGCAGCGCGGCACCGACACAGCCGACGGTGAAGCCCAGAAGATTCAGTCCGATGGGCTTGAGCCGCTGCTTGATGGCCGCGCGTTGCTCGACATCGCGCAGGCCGATCAGGGCGAACAGGTCGATGGACAGTTGCGTGACGTTGCCGGTCATCAGGGTGGTGGGCGGGGCGCCCTTGAGGTGCTGACGGGAGATTGCGTTGAGCACCGCCATGGCCGCGACGCCGGTCATTCCGGTGAGCAGGGCAGCGCCGCTGTCGCCATCGTTGAATGGGCCAAACCACAGGGTGAAGGCGGCGAACAGCGCCAGCAGCAGGGTGTGCAGAATCAGCAGCGGCCGCAGGGGCACCAGGCCGCGACGGTTGATCGCCACCGCGGCCAGGTGCGTCAGGCCGACCACCAGGGCGAACATCGGCAGGGCCAGCAGCTTGGCCAGCGCGCCGGAGGTGCCGTGCACGATGCTCACCCCCAGGGTCACGAAGTTGCCGGTGACGTGGGCGGTGAACAGGCCTTGCAACGCGAGGAAACCGATGGTGTCGACGAAACCGCCGTTGAAGCTCAGGGCCGGGGCGGTGGTGCGGTGGATGGATGACATGATGAACTCCGTGTAACCAATGAATTTTCGAAGGTGACTAAGCCCTGTAGCAGCACGGCTTGCCGGCGGGGACGTCCGTAAGATCGCTCCCGCCGGCAAGCGGTGCTGCTACGGTTCTGTGTGACCTCGATCTTGTAGGAGCGCGCTTGCCCGCGATGGCGATCTCCAGGACGCTCCCGCCGGCAAGCCGTGCTGCTACGGATGGGGGCACCTGTCAGTTCAAATGCGCCTTGAGCTCACCGGCTGCCTGACGCATCGCCGCCTTGACCTCTGGAATGTTGCTCAACGGGTTGAGCAAACCATAGTCGTGGATCATGCCGTTGTAGCGCACGGCGGTGACATCCACACCGGCGGCATCGAGCTTGCGGGCATAGGCCTCGCCTTCGTCACGCAACACGTCCAGGCCCGCAGTCTGCACCAGTGCCGGTGGCAGCCCTTTCAATTGCTCGGTGCTGGCACGCAGCGGCGAGGCATGAATGTCGGCGCGCTGGGCGGCGTCGGTGGTGTAGCTGTCCCAGAACCACTTCATCATGTTGCGGGTGAGGAAGTGCCCCTCGGCGTACTGGTCGTAGGAGGCGGTGTCGAAGCTCGCATCGGTCACCGGCCACAGCAGCAACTGGAAGCGCAGCTTCGGCGTGCCCTGTTCCTTGGCCTTCAGCGCAACGACCGCCGCCATGTTGCCGCCCACGCTGTTACCGGCCACCGCCAGGCGCGAGCTGTCGACACTGATCTGCTTGCCATGCTCGGCCACCCAGCGGGTTGCGGCGTAGGCCTGGTTGATCGCGGTCGGGTAGTGCGCTTCCGGCGATGGCGTGTAATCCACGTAGACCGCCACCGCACCCGAGCCGACCACCAGATCACGGATCAGGCGAGCGTGGGTCGGGTAGTCGCCCAGCACCCAGCCACCGCCGTGGAAGTACATGAACACCGGTAACTCACCCTTGACCCCGGCCGGACGCACGATGGTCAGCTTGATGTTCTGGCCGTCGGCCTGGATGGTCTTTTCACTGACCTGAATCCCCGACATATCGACCTTCACCGAGCTCTGCGCGCCAGTCAGCACCGCACGTGCGTCCTTAGGGCTCAATTGCTCCAGCGGCCTGCCGCCACCGGCAGCCAGGGCGTTGAGGAAGGCCTGGGTCTGGTGTTCAGGCACTGCATTTTCAGCGGCGAAGGCGCTGCCGATGGAGAGGGCCAGCAGGGTTGCGGTCAGGGCTTTTTTAACAGTGTTCATGATGGGCTCGCTTAAAAAATCAGAATGGGGTCGTGGTGAAAAAGGGGCCCCGCATCGAGGCCCGGATCAAAGGGTTCAGCCGGCTTTGCGCTGTGGTGCGCCGTGGACCATGGTGTAGGCGTAGTCGACACCCATGCCGTACGCGCCGCTGTGTTCCAGCACCAGTTGCATGACCGCTTCGTAGGTTTCCTTGTGAGCCCAGTCACGCTGGAATTCGAGCAGCACCTGCTGCCAGGTCACAGGCACGGCACCGGCCTGAATCATGCGTTGCACCGACATGTCGTGGGCTTCCTTGGTGGTGCCGCCGGAGGCGTCGGTGACGATGTACACCTCGTAGCCTTCAGCCAGCGCGTCCAGGGTCGGGAAGTTCAGGCAGACTTCGGTCCAGAGCGCGGCGATGATCAGCTTCTTGCGCCCGGTGGCCTTGACCGCATCCACCAGCTTCTTGTCTTCCCAGGAGTTCATCGAGGTGCGCTCGATGGGCTGTTGATCCGGGTGCACCGCCAGCAGTTCTGGCCAGATGTAGCCGCTGAAACTCTTGGTTTCCACCGAGGTGAAGATGGTCGGCACGTTGAAGATCTTCGCCGCCTTGGCCAGGCCCACGGTGTTGTTCTTCAGGGTCTGGCGATCGATCGACTGCACGCCGAAGGCCATCTGTGGCTGGTGGTCGATCAGGATCAGGGCGGAGTTGGTTGGGTTGAGCAGTTCGCGGATGGACATGATGTGTATTCCCTTGAATTCGAAAATGGTCTGTATGGTTCGCCGCTTCAGCTCGCTGGCTGTTTGCTTGCTGGCTTGGGAGTAAATCTACGGACTAAACGAATGGGGAACAATTACCCTAAATTGAGACTCATTGATTCTAATCTGGGGACATTGAAAAAAACTGTCCCGTTCACTGAGCCATGTCGCGTACTGCTCTTGATTCTGCCCGGAGGGCGTAGGAGCGCAGCTTGCTCGCGATCTGGCGCGCAGCGGCAGTAAAACCTGCGATCACGATATGCCTGACACAATCGAGGGGGATGGTTTTGCTGCTGCTTCGCAGCAGATCGTCCGATCGCGGCCCGGAGCAAGCTGCGCTCCTACGCCCTCCGGGCAGAAGCGGGTGGTGGCAGGCCTTCGAATGCGCCGGAGACTACTGGCGGCGTCTACCCAGCGTCTGGCTCGGATACTCCAGAAACAACTCGCGATAGGCCTCGGCAAAACGCCCCAGGTGCCAGAACGAATAGCGCATGGCGACATCGGCCACGCTGGTGTCTTCCGCGCGCGAGGTCAGTAGGTCCTGACGCGCCAGATTCAGCCGTCGGCTGCGCAGCCAGGCGGTGGGGGCCATGCCGACGCAGGCGTTGAATGCCTTGCGCAGTTGCTGGAAGGAGGTGCCGGCGCTGTCGGCCAGTTGCACCACGCTGAAGTTTTCGGTGGGGTAGGCGCTGACCTGCTCGAACACCCGTTGCACGATCCGTCGTTGCCCGGCCAGGCGCAGGCAGGCGTCACCCATGCGTGCGGGGTCCGATTGTTCCAGCACGAACAGGCAATCCTCGATCAGTTGTTCCCCCAGAAGCCGGGCCTGTTCGGCATCGCTCTGCTGGGAAAGGCGGGTCAGCATTGTGCTCAGCCAGCCACTGAACAGCGCTGCATGAGGGGAGGTGAGCGGGGTCAGCAACAGCTCTTCGAAGGTCTCGTGCAGGTGGCGCGAGCCCAGGCAATCCTGGCGGATCACCACGGCGATTTCGCGGTAGTTCTCGGGTGTGATCCACAGGTTCTGGGTGCTGGCGTCGAGCAGGTACAGCGCCCGTTCGCTCATGTCGAAGCTGAACACCAGGGCATCGCTGGGTGCCTTGTAATACTGCTCGATGCGGGTATTCATGTGTTCTTCGTAGACTTGCACGCCGCCCAGTTCCGCCTCCACCAGACGACCCTTGAACTGCCCCGAAGACATTTGTGCGTAGTGCAGGCTCCAGCCCGCGTTGGAGATACCTTGCTGATCGGCGGCGACGGTTTCAAATACCCTGACCGACATGAAAAACCTGCTCTGGCAGTGTTGTTATGAGTGCGAGCACCTTAGCAGCATGGTTCGAGGCCGGGCAATACCATGGGTGAACCAGTCTGTGCACCAAAATGAGGCGTGCATGGCGAGCGAAAGTGGATAGACGAACGGACAGCGTCCCATTCAGCATGGGCGCCACCACGACGTTGCGACTCCAGTGCGCAGCGCCACGACCCGTCCCGACAGCCAGAGGCCCCATGGACAGCAGCGTGAAAGATCCACTCGCCGAGTGGTTGAGAAGTTACGGCATCACCGAAGTCGAATGCGTGGTCAGCGACCTGACCGGCATTGCCCGGGGCAAGATCCTGCCCACCAACAAGTTTCTCAACGAGCACGGGATGCGCCTGCCCGAGAGCGTGTTGTTGCAGACCGTGACCGGCGATTACGTCGACGACGATATCTACTACAGCCTGCTGGACCCTGCCGACATCGACATGAGTTGCCGCCCCGATCCGCAGGCGGTGTACGTTTTGCCCTGGGCGCTGGAACCCACGGCGATGGTCATCCACGACACCTTCGACCGCTACGGCAACCCCATCGAACTGTCGCCGCGCAACGTGCTGAAAAAAGTGCTGCAACTCTACGCCGAGCAGGGCTGGCGGCCGGTGGTGGCGCCTGAAATGGAGTTCTACCTGACCCAGCGCTGCGAAGACCCCGACCTGCCGCTGCAAGTGCCGACCGGCCGCTCGGGCCGTCCTGAAAGCGGTCGTCAGTCGTTCTCCATCGAGGCGGCCAACGAGTTCGATCCGCTGTTCGAAGACGTCTACGACTGGTGCGAAGCGCAAGGGCTCGACCTGGACACGCTGATCCACGAGGACGGCCCGGCGCAGATGGAAATCAACTTCCGCCACGGCGACGCGCTGGACCTTGCCGACCAGATCACCGTATTCAAACGCACCATGCGTGAGGCGGCGCTCAAGCACAACGTGGCGGCGACTTTCATGGCCAAGCCGATCACCGACGAGCCGGGCAGCGCCATGCACATCCACCAGAGCGTGGTCGACATCCACACCGGGCGCAGCGTGTTCAGCACCGAGGAGGGCCAGGCCAGCAAGCTGTTCCTGCAACACATCGGTGGCCTGCAACGCTACATCCCGGAAGTGCTGCCGCTGTTCGCGCCCAACGCCAACTCGTTCCGGCGCTTCCTGCCGGACACTTCGGCACCGGTCAACGTGGAGTGGGGCGAGGAGAACCGCACCGTCGGCCTGCGCGTACCGGGGTCCGATCCCCAGGCGCGGCGCGTCGAGAACCGCCTGCCAGGCGCCGACGCCAACCCGTACCTGGCCATCGCCGCGAGTCTGTTGTGCGGCTACATGGGCATGATCGAAGGCTGCGACCCGAGCGCGCCGGTGCAGGGCCGTGGCTACGAGCGGCGCAGCCTGCGCCTGCCGCTGACCATCGAGGATGCACTGGAGCGCATGGAAGGCAGCGCCGCGCTGCGCCGCGTGCTGGGGGACAAGTTCGTGCAGGGCTACGTCGCGGTCAAACGCGCCGAACATGAAAACTACAAGCGCGTCATAAGCTCCTGGGAACGCCAGTTCCTGATGATGAGTGTGTAAGCGCAACCGTCTTGTTCATTGACGTTGGGGGCACCATGAAGTTGATCGTTTCCACGCTGTTCGTGCCGGCCGTTCTGGCTGGCGCGGTCGCAACGGCGCACGCTGAAGGCAACACCGTGAAGATTTACAACTGGTCCGACTACATCGGCCCGACCACCCTGGCGGACTTCCAGCAGGCCACCGGGATCCAGCCGACCTACGACGTGTTCGACTCCAACGAAACCCTTGAGGGCAAGATGCTCACGGGCCGTTCGGGCTACGACGTGGTGGTGCCTTCCAACCATTTCCTGGGGCGGCAGATCAAGGCCGGGGCCTTTCAGAAACTGGACCTGAGCCAGCTCCCCAATCGCAAGAACCTGGACCCGCAACTGATGAAGCAACTGGAGGCCAACGACCCCGGCAACCAGTACGCCGTGCCGTACCTGTGGGGCACCAACGGCATTGGCTACAACGTCGACAAGGTCAAGGCGGCACTGGGTGTCGAAACCATCGATTCCTGGGCGGTGCTGTTCGAGCCCGAGAACATGAAGAAACTGCAAAAATGCGGCGTGTCGTTCATGGATTCCCCCGACGAAGTCTTTCCCGCGGTACTCAACTACATGGGCATGGATCCGCGCAGCGAGTCGGCCAAGGACTACGAGCGCGCTGCGGCGAAGCTCAAGGCCGTGCGGCCCTACGTGACCTATTTCCATTCCTCCAAATGGGTGTCGGACCTGGCCAACGGCGACATCTGCGTGGCGTTCGGTTATTCAGGCGACGTGCTGCAAGCGAAGAACCGCGCTGTCGAAGCCAACAACGGCGTGAACGTCGCCTATTCGATTCCCAAGGAAGGCGCCAACGTCTGGTTCGACATGCTGGCGATCCCCAAGGACGCCGAGCATCCAAAAGAAGCGCTGGCGTTCATCAATTACCTGCTCGATCCGCAGGTGATCGCCAAAGTCAGCGAGACAGTCGGGTATGCTAACCCCAACCCTGCGTCCAATGCCCTGATGGGCACCGAGATCACCGAGAACCCGTCGATCTACCCATCGCCGGAAGTCATGAGCCGCTTTTACATCTCTTCGGAATTGAGCCCCGCGACCCTGCGCCTGATGACGCGCAAATGGTCCGACATCAAATCCAACCGTTAAGGAAAACCCATGTCCGTTGCACTGCCACACATCGCTTCCTACTACGCAGCTTCTGCTGGGACGCCGCCTGAACGCTCACCGCTGACCGGCGCCATCAGCGCCGACGTGTGCGTCATCGGTGGCGGTTTTACCGGGGTGAACACCGCGCTGGAACTGGCTGAACGGGGTGTGTCGGTGGTGCTGCTGGAGGCCCAGCGCATTGGCTGGGGCGCCAGCGGACGCAACGGCGGACAATTGATTCGCGGCCTGGGGCACGATGTCAGTGGCGTCGAGCGCTGGGTGGGCAAGGAGGGCGTGCACTACCTGGAACAGGCCGGGTTCGAGTCGGTCGATATCGTGCGCCAGCGGGTGCAGAAGTACGGCATCGACTGCGACATGCGCTGGGGTTATTGCGACCTGGCCAACACTCCGGCGCACTTCAAGGGTTTGCAGGATGAACAGCAGACGCTGGCGGCCCAGGGCTACCCCCATGAAGTGCGGCTGGTAGAGAAAGAGGCGTTGTCCCAGGTGGTCGGTTCGTCGGTGTACCAGGGCGGCCTGATCGACATGGGCTCGGGGCACCTGCACCCGCTCAAGCTGATCCTGGCCGAGGCGCGGCTGGCAGAAGAGATGGGCGCGGTGATTCATGAGGCCAGCCCCGTGCAGCGTATTGTCCATGGAGCGCAGATTCAGGTGTTCACCGACCATGGCCAGGTCACTGCCAACCGGATCGTGCTGGCGTGCGACGCGTTTCTCAACAAACTGGAACCGGCGCTGACCGGCAAGCTGCTTCCGGCGGGCAGCTACGTGATCGCCACCGAGCCGTTGGGTGAGGAGCGGGCGCGCTCGCTGATTCCGCAGAACATGGCCCTGTGTGACCAGCGTGTCGCGCTGGATTATTACCGGTTGTCAGCGGACAACCGCCTGTTGTTCGGCGGTGCCTGCAATTACTCGGGGCGTGATCCGAAGAACATTGCCGACTACATGCGGCCAAAGATGGAGCGGGTTTTCCCGCAACTCAAGGGCGTGGGGATCGATTTTCAGTGGGGCGGGATGATCGGCATCAGCGCCAATCGTTTCCCGCAGATCGGCTCGGTGGCCAATAAACCGAATGTGTATTACGCCCAGGGCTATTCGGGTCACGGGCTCAACGTCACCCATTTTGCAGCGCGGGTGCTGGCCCAGGCGATTGCCGACAACGACAGCCGCGCAGTCGATCTGTTCGCCCGCGTGCCGCACCGCACCTTCCCTGGCGGCGAACTGCTGCGCTCGCCGCTGCTGGCGCTGGGGATGATGTGGTATCGGCTCAAGGAATTGCTCTGACCTGACGCCGCCCCCGCCGGCAAGCCGTGCTGCTACGGGGCTGCGGTGTATCGGCCATCTTCGCCCGGCGCGGATCTGTGGGAGCGGGCTTGCCCGCGAAAGCGGGGGATCGAGCACCATCGGGGCGTCAGGCCTCACGCATTCGCGGGCAAGCCCGCTCCCACAGGCTATCGGTGCAGCCCCCGATTTTGTGGTCGCGGATGGGGCGCGCAAAAAAACCCGCCATCAGGCGGGTCTTTTTTTACTCAAACCTTCATCACAGCTCTTTGACGGTACGAACCTGATCCTTGTTGATCCGGGTTTCCTTGCCGTCGAGTTGTTTGAATTCATAGAAACCGGACTCTTCGTCGTACTTTGGCGAGTCCGTGGCCTGGATTTCACGGCCGTCGTTCAGCGTGATCACGGTCGGCGAGGAGCAGCCGGCCAGGGAAGCCAGGCCAAGTGCGAGCAGGAAGGCTGCGGGGATAGTCCGTTGTTTCATTGCTGTGTCTCCGAGGGTAATTCTTTGTGTAGTAAGGTTTCTGACGCAGAGGTTAACGGCAAAGTTCCATGAAAGATGGCACGCTCGTTCAAGGCTTGATCTCGGTCAACAGCTCGGGCGTGTTCAGGTTGGCCAGCCGCGGGTCATCGGCGGCGCATTGCAGTGCCACCGCACCCAGCTCGGCCATGGTGCGGCGCGGGCTGCGCTGGCCTTCCTGCCAGTGGCGTTCGAACACCTCGGCGTGGGTGGTAGGGATGCAGCACAGCAGCGGCTCCCACTGTTCGCCCTGGCGAATCATCACCGGCTTGCCAGGATGCGCCGCAGCGGTGGCGCGCAGGCCTTGCAGCAGATGCAGGTCCAGCATCGGCGTGTCGCATGGCATGACCAGCATGAACCCATGCCGGGCCACCGTTAGCCCTGCGCGAATGCCAGCATAGGGGCCGGGAAAACCTTCTTCGTCGTCCTGCACCAGGCGATCGGCGAAGGCTGCGTATTGCTCGTGATTGCGGTTGCAGGAAATGATCAGGTCGTCGGTCAACGGCCTGGCCAAACGCTGCAGATGGGCAATCAACGGCTCGCCGCGCCAGGTCAACAGGCCCTTGTCCCGGCCGCCCATGCGCCGGCCCTGACCACCGGCCAGCAGCAGGATCGAGCAAGGGGGCAGGGCGGTGCTGGCGGTCATGGCGGGTTCCTGAAACGGCGCGGTCGGGCAGAGAAAAAAGGGGTGCTGTGATATAACACCGCTCTGTTTCCTCTACAACCGGACCTGCTCGATGAAAGCCAAGGCTGACACCCCTTTCGTGCCGCTCAATATTGCCGTTCTCACCGTCAGCGACACCCGCACCTTTGAAAACGATACCTCCGGGCAGATGTTCGTCGACCGCCTGACCGCCGCCGGTCATGGGCTGATCGAACGCGTGCTGCTCAAGGACGACCTGTACAAGATCCGCGCCCAGGTCGCCACCTGGATTGCCGACGATCAAGTGCAGGTGGTGCTGATCACCGGCGGCACCGGCTTCACTGGCCGCGACAGCACGCCGGAGGCCGTGGCCTGCCTGCTGGACAAGCAGGTCGAAGGCTTTGGCGAGTTGTTCCGGCAGATTTCCGTGGCCGACATTGGCACTTCCACCATTCAATCCCGGGCGCTGGCAGGGCTGGCCAACGGTACGCTGGTGTGCTGCCTGCCGGGTTCGACCAACGCGGTACGCACTGGTTGGGACGGCATTCTGGCCGATCAGCTGAACAACAGTTTCCGCCCGTGCAACTTCGTGCCGCACCTGAAAAAGGCCGAACCCTGCGCGACCCGTGGGTGATATCGATGAGCAAGCCTGAAATGCGCGGCCTGCTTCCGGTAGAAGAGGCCATGGCGCGCCTGATGAGCCTGGCCGAAGCGGCGCCGATCAACGAACGGGAAACCGTGGCCCTGGCCGATGCCCAGGGTCGGGTGCTGGCTGATGACCTGGTCTCCACCCTGGACCTGCCGCCCTGGCCCAACAGCGCCATGGACGGCTACGCCCTGCGCGTGGCCGACTGGACCGGCGAGCCGCTGCCGGTCAGCCAGCGGATCTTCGCAGGCCAGGCGCCGTTGCCCTTGCAGCCGGGCACCTGCGCGCGAATCTTCACCGGCGCGCCGGTCCCCGAGGGCGCCGACTGCGTCGAGATGCAGGAGAACGCCGAAGTGCAGCCCGATGATCGGGTGCGCTTCCTCGAAACCCTGAGCCTGGACCTGAACATCCGGCCCAAGGGCCAGGAGACCACGGTCGGCGACAAGGTGCTGGACGCCGGCACCGTCATGACCCCGGTGGAACTGGGCCTGGCCGCAACGCTGGGGCTGGGCCATTTGCAGGTCAAGCGTCGCGCCCGCGTCGCCGTGCTGTCCACCGGTGATGAACTCATCGAGCCGGGCCAGGCGCTGGGGCCAGGGCAGATCTACAACAGTAACCGCGTGCTGCTGTGCAGCTGGCTCAAGCGCCTGGGCTGCGAAGTGGTGGACGCCGGTATTCTCCCGGATGACCTTGAGAAAACCCGCGCGGCACTGGGCGCCCTGGGGGATGTTGACCTGATCCTGTCCACCGGCGGCGTTTCGGTAGGCGAGGCGGACTTCCTCGGTCACGCCCTGCGCGAGGAAGGGGAAATTTCCCTGTGGAAGCTGGCGATCAAGCCGGGCAAACCCCTGACCTTCGGTCATTTTCGCGGCGTGCCGGTGATCGGCCTGCCGGGCAACCCAGCGTCGACGCTGGTGACCTTCGCGCTGCTGGCCCGGCCCTATCTGCTGCGCCGGCTGGGGGTGCAACAGGTCACGCCGCTGCAATTCAAGGTGCCTGCCGGTTTCGTCTGGGGCAAACCAGGCAATCGCCGTGAGTACCTGCGCGGGCGCCTGGAGCAGGGGCGTCTGGTCGCCTATCGCAATCAGAGCTCCGGGGTGCTGCGCAGTGCGGCCTGGGCCGACGGCCTGATCGAGGTCATCGAGGGCACCACCGTGGCCGAAGGCGACCTGCTCAATTTCATCCCTTTGAGTGAAGTGATGGGCTGACGAGCGGTTGGATCCAAAATACGGATCGTGAACTACCCTCAAAAGAGTGTCATGACAAGTGGGCATCACGGACAGCCCCGGAGTATTGTTATGCAGTCTTTGCGTGTGGCCTGCGTCATTCCGACCTGCAACGGGCGCAGGGAACTTGAGCGATTGCTCACGTCCCTGTGGGCCCAGACCGCCGAATTCGACACGCTGATCGTCGATTCCGGCTCCACCGATGGAACGCTGGAGCTGGCGCGCTCGCGCTGCAGCCAGGTGGTCGAGATCGCCCCCGGCGATTTCAACCACGGCGCCACCCGGCAGATGATGGCCGAGAAATACCCTCAATACGATGTGCTGGTCTATCTGGCGCAGACCACCTGGCTGGATGACCCGCGCGCCGTCGAGCTGCTGCTGGAACCCTTCGACGATCAACTGGTGGGTGCAGTCTGCGGGCGGCAATTGCCGCATCAGGACGCCACTGTGCTGTCGCAGCACGCACGCTGGTTCAATTACCCACCTGTTTCCCGCACCAAGAGCCTGGCCGATGTAGCCGAACTGGGCGCCAGGGTGCCGTTCATGTCCAACGCCTTCGGCGCATACCGGTGCAATGCCTTGCGCGCCGTGGGCGGATTCCCCAGGCACGTGATCCTGTCCGAGGGCATGTACGTGGCGGCAAAAATGCTGCTCTCCCACTGGAAGGTGGCTTATCAGGGCACGGCGGTCTGCCGCCATTCCCGCAACCTCAGCGTGCGCGAAGAATTTCGTCGCTACTTCGACATGGGCGTGTTCCAGGCGCGCGAGTCGTGGATTCAGGCAAGGTTTGGCGGTGCAGGTGTCGAGGCGCTGCGCTACATGAAATCCGAGCTGGGCTTTCTCGGCCTGCGTCGTTTCTACCTGTGGCCCGCGTCGTTGCTGCGCAATGGCCTGAAGATGCTGGCGTTCAAGCTGGGCAAGGAAGAGGCGCGCCTGTCCCGACCATTGAAGCGTCGGCTGGGGCTGTACAAGCGGTTCTGGGACAGTGAGCAGCTTCGTCGGTGATGCCCCTTTGCACAACAGTCGGGATCGATTCGTGCGTCTGACGCACTCATACACTGCCCAAATGTAAATTTTTCTTCATGTCAGGGCTTTTTAAACTACCGGGAATGAACCTGTTCCCGGAGTTTCTACATGCTCGCTGACTCAGCCTTTCGCGTGTCGGACGCCTGCCAGCGGGCCTTGTCGTGACGGCCGCTGCCCCCATTGCACCGCTCAAGGCCGCGGTTGCGCCCGCTGCATTCGGTGTGCAGACCATCATCGGGCTGGTAGGCGTGCTGATTGCGGTGCTGGTGGCAGGCATCAACGAAGGTGTCACTCGCGTTGCGCTCTCCGACATCCGCGGTGCGATGTTCATCGGCTTCGATGAAGGCAGCTGGATAACATCGCTGTATTCCGCCACGTCGCTCACGGCCACGGCCTTCGCGCCCTGGTTTGCGGTCACCTTGTCACTGCGCCGTTTCACATTGGGCGCCATCGCCGCCTTCGTGGTGCTGGCTCTGCTCTGTCCGCTGGCCACCGACTACCAGAGCCTGCTGCTGTTGCGCGCACTGCAAGGCCTGGCCGCAGGCTGCCTGCCGCCGATGCTGATGACGGTGGCCCTGCGTTTCCTGCCGCCGGACATCAAGCTGTACGGCCTGGCGGGCTACGCATTGACAGCCACTTTCGCGCCTAGCCTGGGCACGCCGCTGGCAGCGTTATGGACCGAATACTTCAACTGGCAGTGGACATTCTGGCAGGTCGTCACGCCGTGTCTGGTGGCAATGATCGCTATTTCCCACGGCATCCCCCAGGACCCGGCTCGCCTGGAACGCTTCAAAGGTTTCAACTGGCGCGGCGTGCTGCTGGGCGCTCCGGCCATCTGCATGCTGGTGACGGGGCTGTTGCAAGGCAACCGCCTGGACTGGTTCGAATCCGGGCTGATCACCTTTCTGCTAATCGGCGGGCTGGTGCTGCTGGTGCTGTTCATGGTCAACGAATGGTTCACCCCGGTGCCGTTCTTCAAGTTGCAGATGCTCTCCAACCTTAACCTGTCCCACGCGCTCATCACCTTGGGCGGGGTGCTGGTGGTGCTGACGGCCACCGGTTCCATTCCTGCGTCATACCTGGCGCAAGTCCATGGCTATCGGGCGCTGCAAACCGCGCCGATGATGCTGTTGGTGGCCATTCCGCAACTCTTGGTGCTGCCGCTGGTGGCCGCGCTGTGCAACATCCGCTGGATCGACTGCCGCTGGGTGCTGACCACAGGACTGGTGCTGCTGTCGCTGTATTGCTTCGCCGCGACGCAGATGAGCCCGGAGTGGATTCGCGACAATTTCTACAGCCTGCAGCTGCTGCAAGTGCTGGGGCAGCCCATGGCAGTGCTGCCGCTGCTGATGCAGGCCACGGGCGGCATCGCGCCACCGGACGGCCCCTTTGCCTCGGCGTGGTTCAACACCGTTCGCGGCCTGGCGTCGGTCCTGGCCACCGGCGTGCTGGATGCCCTGACCCGGTCCCGGCAGCACTTCCATTCCAGCATGCTGGTGGACCGCCTGGGCAATTCGCCGGAGCTGGCCGGCCAGGACTCGGCGGCGTCACTGGCCCACCGCATCCATGAGCAGGTGGTCACCTTGACCAGTATCGACCTCTATTTCTGTATGGGCTGGGTCGCCGCCGCGCTGATCCTGCTGATCCCGCTGATGCCGAGCCGCGTCTACCCGCCGCGCGCCGCCGCCTGATTTTTTTTTGAGAGCACCTTCATGAACATGACTTCGAAACAGACCCTGGCCTTGTGTGGCGCCGTGCTCGTTGTGGCGGCTCTGGGTATCTATGGCTTTACCGGCGAGCGCGGGCAGCAGAGCACCAATGACGCCTACGTCAGCGCCGACTACTCCAACGTCGCGCCCAAGGTGGCGGGGTTCATCAGCCAGGTGCTGGTGGAGGACAACCAGCAGGTCAAGGCCGGGCAGTTGCTGGCGGTGATCGATGACCGGGATTTGCAGACCGCGCTCGCCGCCTCAGAAGCCGAAGTGCTGGCCGCCCAGGCGCAGTACGAGCAGGCCAGCGCCGTGGTGCAACGCCAGGCCTCGGTGATCGCCCAGTCCCAGGCGACGGTCGAGGTGAGCAAGGCCGAGGTGACCTTTGCCGAACAGGAGCAGGACCGTTATGCCCATCTGGCGGGCATGGGCGCAGGCACGGTGCAGAATGCACAGCAAGCGCGCAACCGCATCGACACCGCCCGCGCGCGGCAGAACAGCGCCATCGCGTCCCTGGCCGCAGACCGCAAGCAGGTGGACGTTTTCACCGCGCAGCAACACGCTGCCGAAGCCGGGCTCAAGCGCGCCCAGGCCGCCCGCGACCAGGCGCGGTTGCAGTTGTCCTATACGCGCATCGTCGCACCGGTTGACGGCATGGTCGGCGAGCGTGCCGTGCGGATCGGCAATTACGTGACACCCGGCGCGCGGTTGCTGTCGGTGGTGCCGCTGGATCAGGTCTACGTGGTGGCGAACTTTCAGGAAATCCAGCTCACCCAGGTGACGCCGGGGCAGGCGGCTGATGTGCGGGTCGATACCTTCTCCGGTGAGGCACTCAAAGGGCATGTGGAAAGCATCGCCCCCGCCACCGGCGTGACCTTCGCGGCGATCAAGCCGGACAACGCCACCGGCAATTTCACCAAGGTCGTGCAGCGCCTGCCGGTCAAGATCGTGCTCGATCCGGGGCAACCGCTGCTGGCGCGGCTGCGGGTGGGGATGTCGGTGGACGCCACTGTCGATACCCGCAGCACGGGCGCACAAGAGGTGGGCGCCCGATGAGCAACAGACAGCCAACTTCGAACCTGTGGGAGCGAGCTTGCTCGCGAATGCTGGGCGACAGGCAACAGATCTGGGCCGGATGTACCGGCCTCTTCGCGAGCAAGCTCGCTCCCACAACGGACTACACCCAAGGTCGTCGGTGGCTGGGGCTGGTGGCCATGGTCCTGAGCCTGTCGGCCTGTCAGGTCGGTCATGATTTCCTGCAACCCAAGGCCGATCTGCAGGTGGACTGGCTGCCGATCCAGGGCGAGCAGGGCGCAAGCAAACCCCAGCCGGTTCAGATCAGGGAGCGCTGGTGGGAGGTTTTCAACGATCCGTTGTTGGCCTCGCTGATCGACCGGGCGACTCGAACCAACCTTGATCTGAAAATCGCCGGTGCCCGACTGGAGCAGAGCCGCGCCGCGCGGCAGGTGGTGGCCGGTGAACAACTGCCCAGCGTGTCGGGTGGCCTGGGTTATCAGCGCGCCCGTAACAGCGCCGAGGGCTTGAGCGATCCTTCGGGCAAGAGCGGCAAGACGGCTTTCAGCCTGTGGGATGGCGGCCTGGACGCCTCCTGGGAAGTGGATCTGTGGGGCCGGGTCAAGCGCGAGGTGGAGGCGGCTGATGCAACCGTCGCAGTCGCCGACAGCGATCGTCGTGGCGTTCTGCTGGCGGTGCAGGCTGAAACCGCGCAGGACTACCTGCAACTGCGCGGTGTGCAGGAGACCCTGGCCGTGACCCGGGAAAACCTCGGGCTGGCGCGCAACAGCCTGGAGCTGTCCAACGTGCGGCTGGCCAGCGGGGTCGCGACCCATCTGGACGTGGCCCAGGCCTCCGCTCAGGTGGCGACCGTTGCGGCGCGCATTCCCGTGCTTGAACAACGCCAGGCGCAACTGATAAACGCCTTGAGCCTGGTGCTGGCGCAGACACCCCGCACCCTGCAAGAGGAGCTGATTCGGCCTGTGGACAGGGCACCCTTGCCTGAGGTGATTCCTGTCGGCCTGCCTTCGGAGCTGGCGCAGCGCCGCCCCGATATCCGTCAGGCCGAGGCGCGCATGCATGTGGCCGCTGCCAGTGTCGGTGTGGCCGAAGGCGACTTCTATCCGCGGATCGTGCTGTCGGGCAATGTCGGTTTTCAGGCCATGCAACTGTCGGATTTCGGCAGTTGGGGCTCGCGGCAATTCGGTATCGGTCCGCAATTGAGCGTGCCGATCTTCGAAGGCGGGCGCCTGCGCGGCATGCTGCATCTGCGCGAGGCCCAGGAGCAGGAAGCGGCGCTGAATTATCAGAAGACCGTGCTGCGCGCCTGGCAGGAAATCGACGACAGCATGAGCCTGTACAACGCAAGCCAGGTGCAGCAGTCGCGGTTGAACGATGCCGTGGAACAGAACCGCATCGCCTTGCAGACTGCCCGCGAGCAGTACAAGGCTGGCGCCGTGGATTTTCTCAACGTGCTGACCGTGCAGCGCGCCTTGCTCAGCAGCCAGGAGCAACGGGTGGACAGCGGCACTGCCCAGGCTCTGGCGCTGGTGGGGTTGTACAAGTCACTGGGCGGCGGGTTTGAGCCGTTGAAGACCGTCGCGCGAAATTAGCCGTTTTCACAACGCCTTTCAAAGCAGACAATTGCCCTCACTTTTCACGCAGAACAAAGGGCATGTCATGCAAAAGCCTTTGCAAGGGATTCGGGTTATCGAGCTGGGGCAACTGATTGCCGGGCCTTTCGCAGCCAAGATTCTCGGTGAGTTCGGCGCCGATGTGATCAAGGTCGAACCGCCGGGCACCGGCGACCCGTTGCGCAAGTGGCGCCTGCTGCATGAGGGGACCTCCGTCTGGTGGGCGGTGTCCTCGCGCAACAAGCGTTCGGTGACCCTGGACCTGCGCGAGCCCGAAGGCCAGGACGTGGTGCGCAAGCTGCTGGCCGAGGCCGATGTGCTGGTGGAGAACTTCCGCCCCGGCACCCTTGAAGGCTGGGGGCTGGGCTGGAGCGAACTGCATGCCCTGAATCCCAGACTGGTGGTGCTGCACGTGTCGGGTTATGGCCAGACCGGACCGTACCGCGATCGTCCGGGGTTCGGCGTGGTGGGCGAGGCCATGGGCGGGTTGCGTCATCTGTCCGGTGAGCCGGGGCGCACGCCGGTGCGGGTCGGGGTGTCCATCGGCGATTCGCTGTCGGCGCTGCATGGGGTGATCGGCGTGCTGCTGGCCTTGCGTCATCGCGATCAGAACGGCGGCGAGGGCCAGGAGATCGACGTCGCGCTGTACGAGTCGGTGTTCAACATGATGGAGAGCCTGGTTCCGGAATACTCGGTGTTCGGCGCGGTGCGCGAGCCGGCGGGCAGCAGCCTGCCAGGTATCGCACCGTCCAACGCCTATCGCTGCCGGGATGGCCGCTACGCGCTGATCGCGGGCAATGGCGACAGCATCTATCAGCGCTTGATGACGCTGATCGAACGCCCTGACCTGGCTGCCGATCCGGCGCTGGCTCACAACGATGGGCGGGTCAGGCAGGTCGAGTTGATCGATGCCGCTATCGGCGCCTGGGCGGCCAGTCTCGATCTGGATGATGTGCTTGCCAAACTGACTGCGGCGAGAATTCCCGCCGGCAAGATCTACGACGCGGCGGACATCGCTGGCGACCCTCATTACAAGGCCCGGGACATGCTGCTCGACAGCCAGTTGGACGACGGCACGCCGGTCACCTTGCCTGGCATCGTGCCCAAGCTCGGCACCACGCCCGGCGGTGTCATCCGCCCGGCCCCGACCCTGGGCCAGCACACCGACGAGGTGCTCGAAGGGCTGGGCATCGACGCGCAGCAGCGAGCCGCGTGGCGCGCACGCGGATTGATCTGATGCTTTTGTAGGAGCGCGCTTGCCCGCGACGGCGCCCTTGAAATCGCCCCCGCCGGCAAGCCGTGCTGCTACGGGATGAGGTTTGTAGGAGCGCGCTTGCCCGCGACGGCGCCCTTGAAATCGCCCCGCCGGTAAGCCGTGCTGCTACGGGTTTACACTTTGCTTGCTCTGACACTGGAATACCTTCAATGCCCATGCCCGACATGAACCTGTTGATCGCCCTTGATGCCTTGCTCGAGGAGGGCAGCGTGGTCGGCGCCGCCCGGCGCATGCACTTGAGCCCGGCGGCGATGAGCCGCACGCTGGCGCGGGTGCGGGAGGCGCTGGGTGATCCGGTGCTGGTGCGGGCGGGAAGGGGATTGGTGCCCACGCCCCGGGCGCTGGCGATGCAGGCGCAGGTACGCGGCCTGGTCAATCAGGCCACCGAGCTGTTCCAGGCCCGTGACGAAGTGGACATGAGCACCTCCCAGCGTCTGTTCAACGTGCGCTCCAACGACGTGTTCTTCGGCGGTTTCGGCGGGCGGCTGGTGGAAAGCACCCGTCAGCAGGCTCCGCTGGCCACGGTGCGTTTCGTGCCGGAGGGCGAGGGCGACGACGATGCATTGCGTGAAGGCCGGATCGACCTGCACGTCACGTCGCGCAGAAATTTCGGCCCCGAAATCAAGATGCAGCACCTGTTCACCACCGGGTTCGTCGGCCTTGTCCGCGAGGGACATCCGATCTTCGACGGGCCGCTGACCCCGGAACGCTTTGCCGCTTTCGACCACGTCAGCGTGTCCCGCCGGGGGCGCGCGCGAGGGCCGATCGACGATGCGCTCGAAATCTTGGGGTTGTCGCGGCGGGTCTCTTTCATCACGCCGAATTTCCACTCGGCGATCTTCTCCACCGCAGGCTCGGACATGATCCTGGCCCTGCCGGAGCCCGTGCTCTGGGGCATGCGCCAGTTGGGCTTGCGGATGCTGCCCCTGGTGATCCCGCTGGAGCTTGAACCTGTGAGTGTGATCCAGGCCTGGCACCCGCGCTTCGACAAGGACCCGGCTCACCGCTGGCTGCGACAGACGTTGAAGCAGGCGTGTGACACCCACGAGGCGCGGTACGGGGGCAAAGGATTGTAGGCGTCGATGCAACATCCGTTGCTACGCCAGGACGGGGGCATCCTCCTTTTGATGAACCCGGGCATAGATAGCTTCCAGTTGCGCGGCAGACACCGACCAGTCGTGGTGCTGGCGCACATAGGCACGCCCGGCCTCGCCGATCTTCGCCAGCCGCGCCGGTTGCTCGACGGCGTCCACCAGTAACCGGGCAAGGCCATGGGCATCCTCGCAGCTCAGGTAATGGACGCCGTTCTCGACTTTCAGTCCCGAGCACCCCTGCGCGGTGGTCACCACGGCAAGTCCGGCGGCCATCGCCTCGAGCAGTTTGACGCTGGAGCCGCCGACATCGCGCAGCGGAGCGAAAAACAGCGCCGCCTCCTTCTGCACCGAGCGCAGGTCAGGCACGAAGCCCGGCCAGTCGATTCGCGGGTCAGGCCAGCGCTCGGGCCAGTCCTCTGGCAGCCCGTGGCCGCCGATGGTCAGGCGCACCATGGGGTCCAGCGCCCAGACACGGGGCATGATGTGATCCAGCGCCCATTGCACGGCATCCAGGTTGGGACTGTAGTCATAGTCGCCGATGAACAGCAGGCGGCGACTGTAGCGATCCGGGCTGACTCTGGCGAAGTAACTGCAGTCAACGCCGTTGACCACCACGCTGGTGGCGCGGGCCGTCAGGCGGGTCAGGCTCTTGGCGTCGTCCTCGGTCACTGCGATCAGCGCCTGGGTCTGGGCGAATACGCGTTTTTCCCACTGCCGGTAGCGCCATTGGTCGAAGCGGGTAAAAGGGCCTGCCCAGTCCGGGAACAGGCGATAGCCAGCGGCGCCCATGCCTGACTCGATGTTGTGCTCGGTCATGATGAACGGCTTGCCCGAGCGCCGCAGCGGAGCCTCGAAGGGCTGGAAGCTGTAGCTGTGCTCGACCTGAATCACGTCCCACGGCTCTTGCAGCAGGGCTTCGAATTGCTGCTCCAGTGAGTCGGAGTAACCGTTGGCGCTGGCCAGCAGAGGCGGCGCGGCGAAGGCCATGGTCAACAGCGAACGCAGGCTGCGCAGCGGCCGCCGTGGGATCACGATCAGGCGCTCAAGCCAAGGCGCAAGGGCTGCATCGGTGGCGTCGTCCAGCTCGGTGTTCGAATGCACCAGCAAGGTAATGCGGTGCCCTCGCGCCGCCAGGCTGCGCAACAGATGAAACTGCCGGGTCTTGCTGCCGCTGGTGGTGGGCCAGGGCAGGTAAGGCAGCGTCCACAGGATGCGCATGACTAGCGGCTCCAGGCGAGGATTTGCAGGGAAGGGCTCAGCGCCACGTCGATTCCCCGGGCGTCGGCCAACGGGGTGTGATTGCCGCTCAGCGGGTCGTAGAGGTCGGCTTTCTTGATGCCCGGAAAGACCATGTGGGCGCTGCTCGCGCTCCAGGCCATCAACAGGTGCGAGCCGTCCGGACGATTCCAGGCGATGGCGTAGAGGTCTTCCGGCACGGCCAGTGGAGGCGGCAGGTCGGCAGGCGCGAGGGTGGGGCCGGTGACTTGAAGGAAGTTTTTCAAGGCGTTGTACACCGGCTTGGGTTCGGCGTTCAGGTCCAGCAGCCCGTAGCTGCGTTCCCGCGCACTGGCGCGTTGGTCCAGGTCACTGAGGTTGAACAGGAAGATGCGCTGGTAGTCCTGGGTGCTCATCAGCGCCAGCCTGCGCAGGGTGTAGTCGGCCTGACCCTCGGGGCCTATCACCGGCTGCAACTCCGAGGGCCCGGTGTAACTCGACCAGCCCCATTCGGTGGCCCATACCTCTTTGATACCGGCTTCGTGCAGGGTTCTGTTCAGCCCTTTGGCACGCTTGAGGAAGTCCCGGTCGCCGGGCGAGTCGCCTTCGGGGTAGTCGGAATAGGGATGGTAGGCGGCAATGATGTTCTGGCCCGCCAGGCCCTGATCCACCATCGACTGCAGCATGTAGCTGGTCGAGCCGCGTATCTGCCCGTAATAGGCGACACCGGCGGTGACCACGGGTTTGCCCGGCAAGGCGCTGCGGATCGCGTTTGCGGTGGTGGTCAGGAGTTCGTAGTAGGCGGCAGGATCAGCCTGGGGCAACCAGGCAATGTTCGGCTCGTTCCACACCTGCCAGTGGCTGACCTGCGGGTAGTGTTGGGCCAGGGCAGTCATGCGTTCGGCGAACAGGCTGTTGTCGCGCGGCGGGTACTGGTCGGTGTTGCTCGCGCCCTGGGGGGCGGTGCTGTCGAAGGACGCGGACCCTCCCAGATACGCCACGGTATTGAGGTGGTGCGGCAGGGCTGCGGCCATGGCGGCATCCAGATCCGCCAGGTTGTACTGGCCCTGCACGGGTTCGAGCATGGGCCAGCGCAGGCCCCAGCGAACCCAGTTCAGCCCAAGGTCATCCAGACGAGTCATCTGCTTGTGATAGATGTCCTGGGGGAATTCATGAAACTGCACGTTGACCCCCAGAAAATCCTTCCAGGTGATCGAACGTTGGGCTTTGAGAAGGGTTTCGGCCTGCGCCGTGGCACTTGCCAGAACCAGCAGACAGAGGCCAAGTGCGTTCACGCAGGTCGAGCGTGCGTGTTTCATTGGTCCGGAACTCCTGTCATGCATGAATACGACTCCCTTGCGGGTAAGACAATCATGTCGGCTGCACTGCCAAGTCCAATATGGCGCGGGTCAAGCGGTGTAGGGCAGTGGTGCCTCGTGTGGCTGAAAACAGAGGCAGCCGCGAGGGGACGCGGCTGCCGGTTGGCGCATGCGGATCAGACTTTCGGCGCGTCCGGCACCCGGCCGTAGATGTCGGTGAACCGCACGATGTCATCTTCTCCGAGGTATTCGCCGCTCTGCACCTCGATCATCACCAGGTCGATCACGCCAGGGTTCACCAGTCGATGGGTGTGGCCGGGCTTGATGAACGTCGACTCGTTGGTGTCGAGCATGAATTCGCGCTCGCCATTGGTCACCCTGGCCATGCCGCTGACCACGATCCAGTGCTCACTGCGGTGGTGGTGCATCTGCAGAGACAGCGAACCCTGGGGCTTGACCACGATGCGCTTGATCTTGAAGCGCTTGCCTTCTTCAAGCACCGTGTACGTGCCCCATGGCCGGGTCACGGTGTTGTGCAGCAGGTACGCCGGGTGACCCTGGCGCTTGAGTTCCTGAGCCAGGACTTTCACCTCCTGGGTGCGCGCCGCATCGGCGATCAGCAGCGCATCCGGCGTGTCGATGATGACCAGGTTGTCCAGGCCGACGCCGCCGACCAGACGTTTCTTGGAGTCGATGTAGCAGTTGGTGACGTCGTGCAGCACCACCTGGCCGTTGAACTGGTTGCCGTTTTCGTCGGCCGGCGCCAGTTCGCGGATCGCCTGCCAGGAGCCGATGTCGCTCCAGCCCAGTTCGCAAGGCACCACCGCCACTTTCTGCGAGCGTTCCATGAGGGCGTAGTCGATGGAAATGTCCGGTGCCAGCGCGAAGGTCGCCGCGTCCAGCTCCATCTGCAGCTCGTTGCTGCCCTGTTTGCTGTTGCACTGGGACAGGCAATGGCGCACGGCTGTGAGCACGTCCGGGGCATGGAACTCAAGCTCGCGCAGCACCACATCCACCCGCATGCAGAACATGCCGGCGTTCCACAGGTGCAGGCCGCCCTTGAGGTATTCCCCTGCCGTGGCGGCATCGGGCTTCTCGACGAAGCGCGCCACCTGGTAGGCCTTGCCGCTCAGTGCCTGACCCTTTTCGATATACCCGAAGCCGGTTTCGGCGCGGGTCGGGATCAGCCCGAAGGTCACCATCCAGCCTTCGTCGGCCAGCTTCTGCGCATCCTGGACCGCAGCGGCGAACGCCTCGACGTCGTGGATCAGATGGTCAGCCGGCAGGATCAGCAACTGCGCATCGTCACCATGCAGAGCCTGCACATGCAGTGCGGCGGCGGCGATGGCCGGTGCAGTGTTGCGTCCGAAGGGTTCGAGAATGAAATCCAGATGAACCTTGTGCTTGTTCAGCAGCCGGTAGTCATCCACGGTGCGGAAATACACTTCGCGGTTGGTCACGGTCAGGACGCTTTCAACCCCGACCAGGCTGCTGGCTCGGTTGAAGGTCTTCTGCAGCAGGCTTTCGCCATCCGGCAGGCGCATGAACGGTTTGGGCATGGCTTCACGGGAGACTGGCCACAGCCGGGTGCCGGCACCGCCGGCGATAATGCAGGGAATCAGGGTGCCCATCAGTAAGCCTCGCGAGAGAACGGCACTGCAGAAACAGTGCGCAGGAGAGTGTAGAGATCGAATCTGCGGGAACCGTTTTCGATGTACTCAAGGCTTGTGTGCGTCAGCGATAGACTGTCGACCGGCTGCAGTGGCATGAAACGTCCTCACATCTTCGATCCATGAATCCATGATTGGCCAATTTGCTCAGCGCTTTCTCAGTAAAAGTCAATTTAATGACTTTTCTGCAGGTGTTTCCTGTTTTAGCCAATTATTTGTCGATTAAGCGCTCTCCGCGCCCTTATTTCAATCCCGCTGGTAAGAAAAAAACCTGTTTTTCTCAGAAATTTTACGGGATGACGTTCTGATGCCGGCCGGCAAACCCTCGAATGAGGGTATCGGGCAGTAAAGCTCATGAAACAGCCCGTGTCATGGCAGGGGCAGGGCTTCGCGACGAAATTGCGCTGGCCTCGCAGGCTGCTGGCAAAAAAAATGCCGACGGCAGGGCTTTTTCCTCTCAGGCGAAGGTCAACATCTGACGCAATGAATCGCATCAACAGAGGAAGGGACTATGGCGCAGCGCAGGGCTTTACTGATTCTTCATGGCAAACAGGCGCTCAACGAAGACGTCCGGGCTGCCGTGGAGCGCAAGCGCAAACACGGTTGGGAGCTTGACGTGCGCTTGACCTGGGAAGGCGGCGACGCCCAGCGCCTGGTCAAGGAGGCACTGGCAGCAGGGCATACGCAGATCATCGCCGGTGGCGGTGATGGCTCCTTGCGTGACATCGCCGAGGCACTGGCCCAGGCAGGCTCCGAAGCAAGCCTGGCGATTCTGCCGTTGGGGACGGCCAATGATTTTGCCCGCTCGGCGGGTGTTCCGCTGGAAATCGGTCCGGCGCTCGACTTGCTTGACATCCCCGCACGCACGGTCGATATGGGCACCGTCGATGGGCATATGTTCCTGAATATGGCCACCGGTGGTTTTGGCAGCCAGGTGACGGCCAACACCTCGGAGGATCTGAAAAAGGTGCTGGGGGGCGCGGCGTATCTGTTTACCGGGTTGTCGCGTTTCAGCGAGTTGAAATCAGCCTATGGGGAGTTTAACGGCCCGGATTTCCACTGGCAGGGGGAGTTGCTGGCGCTAGGCATTGGCAACGGTCGCCAGGCGGGCGGTGGGCATCCGTTGTGCCCCAATGCCCTGGCTGATGACGGGCTGCTGGACGTCAGCATTCTGCCTGCGCCGCAGGAGGTGGTGGGTACGCTCAAGCGGTTGCTGGAGGGCGGGCTGGGGCTGGACAGTATGTTCGTGCGGGCGCGTTTGCCGTGGGTCGAACTCAAGTCTGCCGAGGGGCTGGACATCAATCTGGATGGCGAGCCGCTTCGAGGAGAGCAATTGCGATTCGAAGCGAAGTCTGGGGCGTTGCGTATTCACCTGCCGGCGCACTCGCCGTTGCTGGGGCAGGGCAAGCGCATTGGTTGATGTGGGAGTTCGGTGAGGGTCGGGCGGTTTACATCTTCACAACCACTGAACTGTGCCGGACCCTACAGGTCGATTTGAAACGACGCGCATTGCAGCCGTTTGCCTTGCGCGCATTTTTCGACTCGACAAGGAACCCGCCCCATGTCCAGCACGACCCTCGCCGATTACCTCGCCCAAACCCTCGCCGCCGCAGGCGTTTCGAAGATCTGGGGGGTGAGTGGCGACAGCCTGAACGGCCTGACCGACAGCCTCGAACGCCTGGGCAAGATCAAATGGATGCACACCCGTCACGAGGAAGTCGCAGCCTTCGCCGCAGGTGCCGAGGCGGCGTCCACCGGCAAGCTTGCGGTGTGCGCCGGCAGTTGCGGGCCGGGCAACCTGCATTTGATCAATGGCCTGTACGACTGCCATCGCAGCCGGGTCCCGGTGCTGGCAATCGCGGCGCAGATTCCATCCTCTGAAATCGGCCTGAATTATTTTCAGGAAACCCACCCCACGGACCTGTTCAAGGAATGCAGCCACTTCGTCGAAGCGGTGAACAGCGCCGAGCAGTTTCCCCGGGTGCTGGAGCGGGCCATGCGCGCGGCCATCAGCCAGCGCGGTGTGGCGGTGATTGTGATTCCGGGGGATGTTGCGCTCAGCCCCGGCCCTGACGCCAAGCCAGCCTGGGTTGAACCTGCTGCGGCGCGGGTGATTCCGGCTGAGTCCGACCTGCTGAAGCTGGTGGAGATTCTCGACAAATCCAAAGCCGTGACGCTGCTCTGCGGTGCCGGGTGCGCCGAGGCCCATGACCAAGTGGTGGCGCTCGCGGAAAAGCTCTCGGCCCCCGTGGTGCACGCCCTGCGCTGCAAGCAGTACATCGAGTACGCCAACCCCTTCGACGTTGGCATGACCGGGCTGATCGGTTTCAGCTCCGGTTATCATGCGATGCTCAACTGCGACACGCTGGTGATCCTGGGCAGCAGTTTTCCTTACCGCAATTTTTATCCCGAGAAAGCCAAGGTCATCCAGATCGACATCGACCCGGCCGCCCTCGGGCGTCGTGTGCCGCTGACCCTGGGGCTGACCGGTGGCATTGCCGAAACCATCGTCGCGCTGCTGCCACGGCTCAAGTCCCACACCGACCGCAAGTTCCTCGACAAGGCACTGGCGCACTACGCCAAGTCCCGCGAAGAGCTGGACGAACTGGCCACGCCTTCGGCCCATGGTGAGCCGATTCACCCGCAGTATTTGACGCGCATGGTGGATGCCTACGCAGACCCTGATGCGATCTTCACCGTGGACTTTGGCACGCCGACGCTGTGGGCTGCGCGCTACCTCACCATGAACGGCCAGCGCTCGCTGATCGGCTCGTTCAACCACGGCTCCATGGCCAACGCCATGCCCCAGGCTTTGGGGGCCAAGGCGGCGTTTCCACAGCGTCAGGTGGTGGCGCTGTGCGGTGACGGCGGGATTTCCATGCTCATGGGTGATCTGCTGAGCATTCGCCAGCTCAACCTGCCGATCAAGATGGTGGTGTTCAACAACAGCTCGCTGGGCTTTGTTGCCATGGAGATGCAGGCCAGCGGCTATGTACCTCACGACACCGATCTGCACAGCACCAATTTCGCCAATATCGCGATTGGCGCGGGCATCCTGGGGATTCGCGTGGAGGACAGCGCCGACCTGCCCAACGCGCTGAAAAAGGCCTTCGAGCATCCGGGGCCAGTGCTGATCGATGTGGTCACCGCCAAACAGGAACTGGGCCTGCCGCCCAAGATCAAGCTGGCCCAGGCCAAGGGCTTCAGCCTGTTCATGTTGAAGGCGGTGATGAACGGCAAGGCCGATCAAGTGCTGGAGTTGGCCAAGACCAATTTCCGATAGTTGAATCGCGGTTCACTCGTAGCAGCACGGCTTGCCGGCGGGAGCGGTGTGTCAATCGACATCAACGTGTCAAATACACCGCCCCGCCGGCAAGCCGTGCTGCTACGAGGGCTAACCAAGGCAGCTTCTGAAGAGGCGCTGCAACGGCAACTGCCGATTGGCATGGCGCATCACCAGCGCCAGTTCCCGGTAGAAGGTGAGGGCACCCAGTTCGATGATGCGGATACTGGATGCCCGCTCAAGCCACAGCCCCGCCCGCGGCACCAGCGACACCCCAAGCCCCGCCTCGACCATGCGCACGATGGCGTCCACTTCATCCAGCTCGAGGCCGGCCACGGTCTCGATTTTCTGTTCCCGCAAAAAGCGCGTCACTTGTCGCCCGCCGAACGAATGCCGGTCGTAGCGGACAAACCGTTGCTCGCGCAGCAGCGTCAGCGCATCGTCTCCTTCGATATGACTGGGCGCGATCAGCACGAAGGGTTCGCGCTCGATCACCTCCAGGTGCAACTCCTTGGGCAGCGCAAACGGCGGGCGGATCAGGATAGCCAGATCGATTTCGCCAGCGTCCACGTTGTTGAGCAAAACCTGCGACACCCCGGGCACGACCTTGGCTTCGACGGTCGGTGCCTGACGGTTGAGTTCCACCAGCGCCGCAGGCAGCAGTCCGGTCTGGACGGTGGCGATGGCCCCGATCAGCAGTTCGCCGTAATAGCCGCTGTCGGCATGGGGCGCTGCCATGCGTTCGAACAGTTCGACGATTTCCCGGGCCATGGGCAGCGCCCGCTGGCCGGCAGCGTTGAGCGTGGCGCTGCGGCCACTGCGATCGAACAGCGGCGTGCCCAGGGCTTTTTCCAGGGTGCGTATCTGGGCGCTGACCGCCGATTGCGTCAGCCCCACCTGATTGCCTGCGGCGACAAAGGTGCCCAGCCGTTCCACGCTGAGAAAGGTTTTCAGTTCACGAATCACGGTAACTCACTGATCGAAATAATTGTGGCTCGACGCAAAAATTATGATCTTTCAATCAAAGATTCAATGGGCAAAGATGATCGCATCCCATCAAGAGGAAATGTCCGTGACCGCCACCACCCAGAAGCTCTCGCCGTTTCACCTAGCCATCCCCGTATTCGATCTGGCCGCCGCCCGGCATTTCTACGCCAATGTGTTCAACCTGCCGGAAGGCCGCTCCAGCGATCATTGGGTGGATTTCGATTTCTTCGGCCACCAATTGGTGATCCACGAGCACCCGAAAACCGACTCCCAGGCCCACGCCGGCACCAATGCGGTGGACGGCCATGACGTGCCGGTGCCGCATTTCGGCGTGGTCCTGGACTGGGAGGAGTGGGAAGCCCTGGCGGACCGTCTGCAGAGCCAGAGCGTGAAGTTCGTGATCGAACCCTATGTGCGTTTCAAGGGGCAGGTCGGCGAGCAGGCCACGATGTTCCTGTTCGACCCGTGCGGCAATGCGCTGGAGTTCAAGGCGTTCAAGGACATCGGGCAGTTGTTTGCCAAGTAGATAGAGACACGCATTCCGTAGCAGCACGGCTTGCCGGCGGGAGCGGTGCGTCAGGCGACTCATCTGTGTCAGACGTACCGCTCCCGCCGGCAAGCCGTGCTGCTACGGGTTAACTAACTAATTGGATCCCGATTTGTAATAACTGTACAAGTAAACCCCGCAAAACTGCCTTTATCCATTCAGAAAACCGTCCAACTAAAAAGAACGACGACCGGCGCTCAACTCCCCATCCACGCTGCCGAACTATATTTCGAGCCGCGTCTTCCCTTTCTTCGGGCGACCCCGTAAAAAGCGCAGCGCGCGCCTGATCGGCACGCCATCCCGTCGCTGTCATTCTTGGTTATGGACACAATCGTATGATCAAAAGTCTGGGTTTCAGCAGAAAGATCCTGCTGGCCGCTGCACTGATAGTTGTAGTTGCGTTTACCTGTTTCATTCTGGTGAACGATTATCGTCAGCGCGAAACATTGAAAAACAACGTCGACGCCGAACTGCAACAGCTCGGAAGTCTGACCACACAGAACATCCAGACCTGGCTGGACAGCCGCACCCAGCTGCTTTATTCCATGGCCCAGCAGATCGCGGCCGACGGCCCGGCGCCTGCCAACCTGCAACGCGCCGTGAGCCTGCCGGTGTATGCGGACAATTTCCAGCTCAGTTACTTCGGCGGCAAGGACGGCCTGATGTTCTCGGTGCCTGCCGGTAACCGCGCAGCCGACTATGACCCACGCGCCCGTGGCTGGTACAAGGCGGCGGATGCGGCCCAGGGCACCATCGTTACCGAGCCTTACATCGCCGCGTCCTCGGGCAAGCTGGTGGTGACCCTGGCCACGCCCGTGCGCCAGCAGGGCCAGATGATCGGCGTGGCCGGTGCCGACATGTCGCTGGATCTGATTACCAAGACCATCAACTCGCTGAACTTCGGCGGCCATGGCTACGCCTACATTGTCAGCGCTGACGGCAAGATCCTGATCCACCCGGACAGCAAGCTGCTGCTCAAGAATGTCAGCGAGGCCTACCCCAATGGTGCGCCGAAAATTGCGCCTGGCGTGACCGAGATCGAGTCCGGTGGCAAGGCGCAGTTCATTTCCTTCACCAAGGTTGAGGGGCTTTCTTCGGCCAACTGGTATGTCGCGTTGGTACTGGATCGCGACGCTGCCTATTCGATGCTCAGCGAATTCCGCTCCTCGGCTATCACCGCCATGGTGATCGTGGTCGCGATCATCATCGTGTTGCTCGGCCTGCTGATTCGTGTGCTGATGCAGCCACTGCACCAGATGGGCCGCGCCATGCAGGACATCGCCGACGGCGAGGGCGACCTGACCAAGCGACTGTCGGTGGTCTCCAAAGACGAATTCGGCGCACTGGCGGTGTCCTTCAACCGCTTCGTGGAGCGTATCCATGGGTCGATCCGCGAAGTTGCGTCCACCGCCGGCCAGTTGGGCGAAGTCGCCGCGCGGGTGGTTGGGGCGTCGAACTCGTCCATGGGCAACTCGGACCAGCAGTCCAGCCGCACCAGCAGTGTGGCGGCCGCGATCAACCAACTGGGCGCCGCCGCCCAGGAGATCGCCCAGAACGCCGCACTGGCCTCGCAGCATTCCAGCGAAGCCTCGCAACTGGCCAGCGAAGGGCAGGGCGTGGTGACCCAGACCATCAAGGCCATGAATCAGCTGTCGGACAAGATCAGCGAGTCGTGCGTAAACATCGAAACGCTGAACGCCAAGACTGCCAACATCGGGCAGATCCTGGAAGTCATCAGCGGCATTTCCCAGCAGACCAACCTGCTGGCGCTGAACGCCGCCATCGAAGCCGCCCGCGCAGGGGAAGCCGGTCGCGGGTTCGCCGTGGTGGCCGATGAAGTGCGCAACCTGGCCCACCGCACCCAGGATTCGGCCCAGCAGGTGCAGGGCATGATCGAGGAGCTGCAGGTCGGCGCCCGAGATGCCGTGGCGAACATGACCGAAAGTCAGCGCCAGAGCGAAAGCAGCGTGACCATCGCCAACCAGGCCGGCGAACGCCTGAACAGCGTGACCCGCCGCATCGGCGAAATCGACGGCATGAACCAGTCCGTGGCCACCGCGACCGAAGAACAGACCGCCGTGGTGGAGTCGATCAACGTTGACATCACCGAGATCAACACCCTCAATCAGGAAGGCGTCGACAACCTCAAATCGACCCTCGACGCCTGCAGCCACCTGGAACACCAGACCGCACGGTTGCAGCATCTGGTGGGTACGTTCCGGATCTGACCGAGACCGGAGCACCCTTTGCCTGCGGCGGCGATCATCAGGTCGCCGTCGCGGGCAAGCGCGCTCCTACAGGTATTGGTACGTAACAATTGCGATACTGCGGTACGTAATATCACTCCCCGCCAAATTGCTGCCGATACTGATTCGGCGACAACCCGATCCTTTCGCTGAACAACTTGCGCATATGCCGCGCACTGCCGAAACCGCAGCGCGCAGCCACAACCTTGAGCGGCAACTCGCACCCCTCCAGCAACTTGCGCGCATGGTCGATCCGCGCATTCTGGACGTACTGCATCGGCGTCAGATTCACGTCACGCTGAAACGCCCGGGCGAAATTGCGCGGGCTCATGGCAGCAATCTCCGCCATGCGCTGGATGGTGTACGGCTCCTCGATGTGATCGACCACATAGGCCTGTACCTTGGCAATCACCGTACCGTCACGCTGTACCGCGGCCAGCAGCGGGCTGTAGGGCGTCTGGCCGCCCTGGCGTTTCATCACCACCAGCAGCACCTTCGCCACCTCAAGCGCCAGCTCCTTGCCGTGATCTTCCGCCACCACCGCCAGCGCCATGTCGATGCCTGCGGTGATCCCGCCCGAGGTAATCAGGTTGCGATCCACCACGTAAATCTGCTCGGTCTCGACCCGGGTTTCGGGATGCCGTTGGGCCAGGCGATCGACATAATTCCAGTGAGTGGTGCAGCGGTAACCGTCGATCAATCCCGCTTCGCCCAGCAGAAACACCCCCGTACAGATAGCGCCGAAACGCTTGGCACTGCGCGCCGCCTCCGGCAGCCAGGCGCTCAGGGCCGGGTGGCTGACCCCATAGGCGCCGGGGCCGCCCGGCACCAGCAACAAGTCGACGCCGACCGGGCAGTTTTCCAGGGTCATGTCGGCATGGACTTTCAGCCCGCAAGAACTGCGGATCAGCCCCTGACAATCGGCCACGGTCAGCAACTGGTAGTGCTTTTCCCTGGGCAGCAAGCGGTTCGAGATCGAAAAGACGTCCATGGGGCCTGTCACGTCGAGCATCAGCACGTCGTTGAACAGCACCATCACCACCGTTTTTTGAGCACTCGCAACCTGCATACACCAACCGCCTTCATTCTGGCCCGCACCTGGATCGGCGGCGGGCGCACGACCTGACCAAGGCGGCAGTTTAGGCCAATTGAGGGTATTTTCGGTACAGTTGCGTATCCAATTGAGGGATCAGTGCTTCTTGCAGCCCGATGGCAGATTGAAGCGAAAGCAGGCGCCGCCCAGGTCCGAGGCTTCGACGTAGAGCGCGCCGTCGTGGGCTTCCACCACCGACCGGCAAATCGTCAGGCCCATCCCCAGGCCGCTGGTGCGGGTGGTGTAGAACGCGCCGAAGATCTTCTTGCGCTCCTGCACGGGAATGCCGGGGCCATTGTCTTCGATGGACACCTGAATGCCGTCGCGCAGGGCGGACGATGAGACGCGCAGGATGCCGGCCGAGCCTGTGTTGGCGCTCATGGCTTCCAGGGCGTTGGTCATCAGGTTGAACACCAGTTGCTGGATCTGCACCGGGTCGGCGATCACGGTCTTGTCGGCGCGCAGCACGGTTTCCACCGTCACGCCTTGCCAGGTCAGCACGGCGGCCTTGAGGCGAATCACTTCCTCGATGATCTCGTTGATCTTGATCGCCCGGGGTTTGGCCGGGGTCTGTTTGGCAAGGGCGCGCAAGGAGGTGACGATGCTGGCGGCGCGTTCGCATTCGGAGCGGATGTCGTTCAGCCCGCAGATGGCTTCTTCCAGCCTGGGCGTGTCGCGTTGCAGCCAGCGTATGCAGGCGGCGGTGTTGGAGGCGATGGCCAGCAGCGGCTGGCTGATTTCATGGGCGATGGAGACGGTCAGTTCACCCATGACTTTGAGGTGGGCGCTGCGGGCTGATTCGGCAGCAGAGGTGCTGGTTTCGGTCTGGGTGTCGGCAGATGGGGCGACCGGGAATTGTTTGAGTAGACGGGGAAAGTGGCCGAATGCAGGTGTTGACCACACTTCCAGCCGCGCCAGGCGCTGCTTCTTGGTGGAGGCCGGTGCAGGCGTGCTGATCGGCAGGACGTCGGGTGCGGGTGTGGACACCGTGTCTGGCGTGGACATGTCGTAGCTGTCCAGCCATGCCGGGGCCGCCGGATTGTCGGTGTCCGAAAAGGCCTGAGGTAGAAGTTTTTCTGGCATCGAGCCCCCGTATCCTAAGCGCCTCGTGTCGTCGTGACCGAGTATACGCAGTGATCCGGAGGGCAAAACCGCCAGCAGGGCGATTGGCAGAATCGGGCACCCTGATGGCCGTTACATTCCCCTTTGCAGCATCGCTTCCAATAGCTGAAACCTTTCACCGCCTGGATGCCAACACGCCCCGTAGCAGTCCGGCTTGCCGGCGTCGGCGCCCGGAAGATCGCTCCCGCGGGCAAGCCCGGCTGCTACGGGTGTGGGGTGTGTTGGAGATTTGTGTCGCGCATCCGTCCGTAGCAGCACGGCTTGCCGGCGGGGGCGTCAGTGTGATCGCCGTCGCTGGCAAGCCGGACTGCTACGTCAAGATCGGGTGTGCGCGGGATGTGTGTCTGGCATCAGGCGATGCCGATTTTCCATTGTGCCGGTGGTGGGGTGCCGTTGACTGCGAAGTCGCCGACGATGCGGTCCTTGTAGATGCGTGGGTTGTGCGAAGCCAGGGTGCGGGCGTTGCGCCAGAAGCGGTCCAGGCCTTGCGGACGCAAGGTGGCCGAGGCGCTGACGGCGTCGAACAGGCGCGAGCTGGCGTCGATGATGAGGTCGCTGACGATGGTCTGGGACTGGGCAATTTCAAGCTCGGCAATGTCCACCGCCTGCTGGCGAACCTCACTGTCACTCGACAGTCGGGCCTGGTAGGCGCGCTCGATGGCTTCGGCGTTTTTCAGCACGATGGCGCCAGCAGCGTAGGCGGCCGCGCGCAGGCTGCCGACCACTTGCAGCACCTGCGGATCCTGCGCCACCCGCGGGGCATTGCCGTTGCTGAAGCTGCGGGTGCGTTTGCCCACTGCCGCCGCCACTTCGCCGGTCAATGCGCGGCCGATGCCCGCCAGGTTCGCCAGATGGATGATCTGGAAAAACGCTGGCGAGTAGCCGAAGCGTTCCTCGCTGTTGATGTGCCGCGGGTCCACCGCCACCTTGTGAAAGTGCGCAGTGCCGCTGGCGGTCAGGGTCTGGCCGAAGCCGTTCCAGTCGTCCACCACCTCGACGCCTTCGGCATCGCGGCGCACGGTGACGAATACCCGCTCGCCGTCGTGGTCGCTCACTGCCACGTCAACCCAGTCACTGTACAGGCTGCCGGTGGTGTAGAACTTGCTGCCGTCGATGCGCCATTGTTCGCCGTCCAGATAAAGGCGCGAGGTCAATTGCGCCTGGGTGGTCTGGCCGATCTCGCCGATGGCCGGGCCGACGATTTCTCCCCGGCCAAGGCGCTCCAGCCACAGCGCACGGCGGGCTTCGTTGGGGCTGTTGAGGATGCTTTCGGTAAAGCCCAGGTGGCCGCGCAGCGACTGCACCAGATTGGAATCGGCTTCCCCCAGTTCGATCAGCAGGTTGGTCAGCTCGGGGATGGTCACCCCGGCGCCGCCGTATTCCTGGGGCACGCGCAAGGCGGTGAAGCCCGAAGCCTTGAGCAGTTGAATCTCTTCGAAGGGCAGGCGGCGTTCCAGTTCGCGGGCGATGGCGCCTTCGCGCAGGGTGGCAAAAAGCGGGCGAAAGCGCTCGGCCAGTTGTTCGTAGCGGGCCGAAGGGCCAGCGCCCCAGGCGGCGTCGATTTGATGAGTCATGCAAAACATTCCTTGCTTCGGTTTACGGTCAATTCAGAGAGCCACGGTGTCGGTGCGACGCAGCGTCGCCGGGTGCGCCGGATAGGGCAGCCCCAGGCGCTCGCGCAGGGTGTTGCCGGTCGGGCCGTGCTCGGGCACCAGGCCGCGACGCTTGAGTTCCGGCAGGATCAGCCCGATGAAATCGTCCAGGCCTTCGGGGTAGGTCGGCGGCAGGATGTTGAAGCCATCGGCGCCATAGCCTTCGAACCAGGCCTGCAACTGATCCACCACCTCTTCGGGCGAGCCGACCAGCGTCCAGTGGCCGCGAGCGCCGGCCAGACGCAGGTACAGCTCGCGGATGCTCAAGCCTTCGGCGGCCAGTTGCAGGATCAGTTGCTGGCGGCTCTTGGAGGCATTGGTGGCGGGCAGGTCCTGGGGCAGGGGACCGTCCAGCGGTAGATGGGATAGATCGACGCCACCCAGCAGCCCCGACAGCAGGCTCAGGCCAACTTGCGGATGCACCAGGTTCTGCAGGCGCTGATGCTTGGCGTGGGCCTCGGCGGAAGTCGGCGCGGTGAAGATGGTCACGCCCGGCAGGATCTTGATGTGTTCGGGCTTGCGGCCCAGCACTGCGGCGCGGGATTTGATGTCGCTGTAGAACGCCTGGGCATCGGCCAGGCTCTGGTGTGCGGCGAAGATCGCTTCGGCGGTGGCCGCGGCCAATGCCCGACCGTCTTCCGAGGCGCCGGCCTGGACCAGCACCGGCTTGCCCTGTGGCGAGCGCAGTACGTTCAGCGGGCCGCGCACGTTGAAGTGTTCGCCTTGGTGATCGGTCAGGTGCAGTTTGCTGCGGTCCAGGAAGATGCCTTTTTCTTTATCCAGCAGCAGGGTGTCGTCTTCCCAACTGTCCCACAGCTTGTCGACCACCTGATGGAATTCCCGCGCGCGGCTGTAGCGGTCGGCGTGAGCAGCCTGATTGCCTTCGGTGGCGGTGCCGAAATTCTTCGCCGCGTCCGGGTCGCTGCTGGTGACCAGGTTCCAGCCGACACGCCCGCCGCTGATCTGATCCAGCGAAGCGAACTGCCGCGCCAGATTGAACGGCTCGCTGTAGCTGGTGCTGGCGGTGGCGACCAGGCCGATACGCGAGGTCACGGCGGCCAGCGCCGAGAGCAGGGTCAGGGGTTCGAAGCTGAGGCTGGGCGCGATCACCCGGTCGAAGGTCGGCGCGTCGATGCCGCGCACCGAGACGCTGTCGGCCAGGAACAGGGTGTCGAAGCCTGCGTCTTCGGCCTTGCGCGCAAGGTCCACGAAGTGATTCAGGCGAATGCCGGCGTCGGCCTGGGAACCGCTGTCGCGCCAGGCGGCAATGTGGTGTCCGGTGGCGCGCAGGAACAGGCCGAGTTTCAGGGTGTCAGCACGTTTGCTCATGGGGTTGCTCCTTGTATTCGATCATCAGCAGGCGACCGCGAACGACAGGCTGCGGCTCAGTGGAATAGAGGCCTCGCGGCTGCCGGGAATGGCCGCCAGCAAGCGCCGGGTGTAGCTGTGTTGGGGGTTCTGCCAGAGCCTGTGGGGCGTGGCTTGCTCGACGATGCGCGCCTCATGCATCACCAGCACGCGGTCGGAGAAATAGCGCACCACCGACAGGTCATGGGAGATGAACAGGTAGCTCAGGTCGAAGGCTTCGCGCAGTTCCACCAGCAGGTTGAGAATCTGCGCCTGAGTCGACACATCCAGCGCTGACACCGGCTCGTCGCAGATCACCAGCTTGGGTTTGACGATCAGCGCCCGGGCGATGCCGATGCGCTGGCGTTGCCCACCGGAAAACTGATGCGGCAAACGCTCCAGGCTGTTGCGCGCAAGGCCCACGGCGTCGAGCATCTGCTCGCGGGCGCGGCGCCTGAGATTCGCATCGTCCTGGCCGTGCAGGCGTTGCACGCGGTCCAGGATGGTTTCCACGCTGTGCCTTGGATTGAGCGCGGCATAAGGGTCCTGAAACACCATCTGCAACTGGCCGCGCCACGCCAGCCGCTGGACAGGCTCAAGGGTGGCGATGTCGCGTCCGGCGAAATCGATCTGCCCACGACGAGGTTCGATCAGGCCCAACAGCGCCTTGCTCAGGGTCGATTTGCCGCAGCCGGATTCGCCCACCAGGCCCACGGTTTCCCTCGGGTGAATCTCGAACGACAGCCCGCTCAAGACTTCCCGCTCACCGTATCCCAGGCTCAGGTCCTGTACCTGCAGCAGGGGAGCGCCGTCATGGCTGCCGGGACGCGGCGCATGGCCGGGGCCGTAGTGCGTGCTGCTGACCTTGTACTGGTTGGGTTGGCCGCCGTGGCGCGTGACCTGGATCTCCGGCAGGCGGTTGTGCAGGTAATGCTGGTCGTGGTCCCGGCCAAGGGAGGCGTTGAGCAGGCCCCGGGTGTACGGATGGGTTGGGCGGGTAAAGAGTTCGGCATTGGGCCGGTGCTCAAGGGCCAGGCCGTCGTGCATGATGATGACCCGGTCGGCCTGTTGGCGCACCACGCCCAGATCGTGAGTAATCAACAGCAGGCCCATGCGCAATTCCTTGCGCAGGGAGTCGAGCAGTTCGAGGATCTGCGATTGCACGCAGACGTCCAGCGCGGTGGTCGGCTCGTCGGCGATCAACAGTCGGGGCTCGCAGGCGATGGCCATGGCGATCATCACCCGCTGGCGCTGGCCGCCGGACAGGTGCTGCGGGTATTCGCCAAGGTGCGCCGCCGGACGTGGCAATTGCACCAGGCCGAACAGTTCTTCGGCGCGCTTGAGCGCCTGGCGGCGGGTGAAATCGGTGTGGGTCAGCAGCGTTTCTGTGAGCTGCTCGCCCAGAGTCAGCACCGGGTTCAGGCTCGACAGCGGCTCCTGAAACACCATGCCCAGGCCGCTGCCTTGCACCTGGCGCATCTGCCGTGGCGTCAACTGCAACAGGTCGCGGCCCTCGAACAGCACCTGCCCGCTGGTGCGCGCGTGCTTGGGCAACAGCCGCAGCAGCGCCAGTGCGGTGGTGGACTTGCCGCAGCCGGACTCGCCCACCAGCGCAAGGGTTTCCCCTGACTCCAGAGTGAAATCCAGCCCCTTTACCGCCTCGATCCCCTGGTAATTCACGCGTAGGTCGCGTACGTCGAGCAGGCTCATGGCAGGTACCGTCGCAGGCGTGGATTCAAGGCGTCGTTGAGGCCGTCGCCCAGCAAATTGAACGCCAGCACTACGGCGATGATTGCAATGCCGGGCAATGCCGTCAGGTACCAGGCGCTGGCGATTTGTTCGCGACCGCTGCCGATCATCCCGCCCCAGCTGGCGGTGTTGGGATCGCTCATGCCAAGGAACGCCAGGCCAGCCTCGATCAGGATCGCCGAGGCCACCAGAATCGAGGCCGTGACCACCAGCGGTGCCAAGGCGTTAGGCAGGATTTCTTCGAGGATCACGGTCCGGCTGCTGAAGCCCTGGCTGCGGGCGGCGGTGACGAAATCCGCCTCGCGCAGGGTGCGGAATTCGGCGCGGATCAGCCGGGCGATGGTCGGCCACGAAGACACGCCAATTGCCAGGGCGATGATGTTTACCGTAGGCGTGCCGATGGCGACGATGACGATCACCAGCAGGAACGAGGGCACGGTCTGGAACACTTCGCTGAGGCGGGTGAGGATGTCGTCCAGGCGCCCGCCGTGATAGCCGGCCAGCGCACCGACGGTGACACCGATCAGCACGCTGATGAGTGTGCCGTAGAGGGCGATCAGCAGGGAGGCGCGTGCGCCGTGGGCGATCCCGGCGGCGACATCGCGGCCCAGTGAGTCGGTGCCCAAGAGATAGGCCGGATCACTACCGGGCCAGAGCAGTGGAGCGGCGACCATGTCAAGCGGATCGCCGGGAAAGAAATACCCGGCGGTGAGGGCCATGAACAGGGTCAGCAGCAGAATCGCAGCGCCGGTGAGGGCCGCCGGATTACGCCGCAGCGCACCCCACAGCGATTCGCTGCGGCCTGCGCGTTGAACAGGGAAAGCAATCGTCGACATCGAATCCTCACTCATGGGTGTTGGCAGGACTTTGGGGGCGCCACCGATCCGTAGCAGCACGGCTTGCCGGCGGGGCCGGCCTCAAGATCGCTCCCGCCGGCAAGCCGTGCTGCTACGAGGTAGGGGGGCCAGGATTTGAGTTCCAGCCCAGACTCTGTAGCAGTCCGGCTTGCCGGCGAGACGTCCTTGAGATCGCAGACGCCGGCAAGCCGGACTGCTACGAGGTGTGGGTGTGCCCGGGATTTCGGGGTCATACGCGAATCCTCGGGTCGAGCCAGGCTTGCAGCAGGTCCATGCTCACGTTGACCGCGACCACCAGCATCGAAGACAGCAACAGGATCCCCAGCAGCAGGTTGTAATCCCGGGACAGCACCGCATCGAGGGTCAGGCGGCCAAGGCCGGGCCAGCCGAACAGGGTTTCGGTGACCGCCGCACCGCCCAGCAGCGCCGCGAAATGCAGGCCCGCCAGGGTGGTGACGGGCAGCAGGGCGTTGCGCAGCACGTGCCGGATCGCCACCCGCGCAGGGTGCAGCCCCTTGGCCTTCGCCGTGCGCACGAAGTCCAGCCGCTGCACTTCCAGCATCGAGGCGCGGGTCAGTCGGGCATACAGGGCGATGTAGAACGACGACAGGGTCAGCACCGGCAGGACCACGTGCTTTACGCGATCCAGCAACCAGTCCGCTCCGGAAAGGTCCAGTCCGAGGGTGGCGATGCCGTCGCTGGGCAGCCAGCCCAGGGTCACCGAAAACAGCACCACCGCCATCAGGCCGATCCAGAAACCGGGCGTCGAATACAGCACCAGCACCGCCAGCGACAGTGCCCGGTCAGGCCAGCGCCCGACCTTGCTGGCCATGACGGCGCCCGCAGCGATCCCGACCACCAACGCCAGCACCAGCGAACTGACCATCAGCAGCAGGGTGTTGGGCAGGCGGTCGAGAATCAGCTGGATGACCGGCACGTTGAAGCGCGGCGACAGGCCCAGGTCGAAATGCGCCAGATGGCTGAGGTAAGCCAGCAACTGCTCGCCCAGGCTCAGGTCCAGACCGAAATGGCTGCGCCACTGCGCCAGGGTCGCGACGGTTGCGCCGCCGGACTCACTGGCCAGCACATCCACCGCGTCGCCTGGAATCAGCCGCAGCAACAGGAAGTTCAGCAGCACGATGCCCAGCACGGTCGGCAGCGCCTGCCACAAGGTGCGCCGGGTCAGGCGAAGCAGGCGGCGGTCAGCCATGGGCAACCGCCTCGCCGGTGATACTGACGGCCGCCAGGCTACCGTCCAGCCCGTTGCCGTCCGCCTCGAACCCCGACACCCGCGCATTGAACACGGTCACCTGTTGCTGCATGACCAGCGTGATGCTCGGCAACTCCTCGATGACGATCTTCTGGAACGCTTTGAACAGCTCGCCGCGCCTGGTTTCATCCGTTTCCACGGCAGCGCTTTCCAGCAGGCGGTCGACTTCCGGGTTGTTGTAATGGGTGCCATTGGTAAACGGCACGCCCTTGCGAAAGTTCTTCGACCAGAACAGGCGCTGCACACCGACGGTGGGGTCAAAGGTGGTGCCCATGCCGACCACGGCAAAGTCGAAATCGCGATCGGTGTAGACGCGCTTGATGTAGGTCGGGAAATCTTGGGCGCGCAGTTGCACGTCGATGCCGACCCTGGCCAGCGCCGAGCGGATGTAGGTCGCAGTACGGGCGTAGCTGTCGCCGTAGGGCAGCGGGTCAAGGGTCAGGCTGAAACGCGAAGTGCCTTTCTTGGGCAGCCCGGCCTGATCGAGCAGGGCATTGGCCTTGGCGATGTCGAAAGGATAGGGATCGGGCCCATCGTAGTGATACTGAGCAAAGCTCTTCGGGATGGGCGAGACGCTGACATCGGCGTAGCCGTAGTACACCACCTTCCTGATCACTTCGCGGTCGATGGCGTGGGCAATCGCCTGGCGCACCTCGTGGCGGGCCAGCAGCGGGTTGTCCAGATTGAACTCCAGCATGGTCGGCGTGATGCTGTAGGCGTAGCCGCGGGTGGTGAACTTGAGCTTGCCGTTGGCCGTGATTCGCGCCAGATCGCTCAGCGGCACAGGGCTCTGGCCACCCGCGTCGAGGCTGCCGTTCTCGAACGCTGCCAGGCGCGCTGCCGAATCGGGGATCACCTTGAGGAACAGCGTATCGACCCCCGGGTAGCCGGCGTTCCAGTAATCGGGGTTGCGTTCGTACTCGATGAAACTGCCGCGCTGCCATTGCTTGAACCGGTACGGCCCGGTGCCGACCGGCGCGTTGTTGTGCGGATTGCTCAGCGGGTCGCCGCTGGCATAGAGGTGCTTGGGCAGGATCGGCGTTTCACCGGCGGCAAAGGCACGGATCAGATACGGCGCAGGTTTGCTCAGGCGCACGATGGCGGTGTGGGCGTCCGGTGTCTCGACGCTGGCCAGGTTGGCAAAGGTGCCGCCGCCCCGTGGGTGGAAGCGCTTGATAAGGTCCAGGGAGAACGCCACGTCTTCGGAGGTGAACGGCTGGCCGTCGTGCCATTTCACGCCCTGGCGCAGGGTAAAGCGATAGCTGAGGCCGTCCGCCGCCGCTTCCCACGCAGTGGCCAGCGCAGGTTGCGGCGCGAGGTTTTCGTCATACCCCAGCAGGCCTTCGAGCACCTTGCTGCTGGCGGTGATCGTGGTGCCAGCGGTGGTGTTGAACGAGCTGAGGGACGGCGGCTCCGGGTTGACCAACAGGTTGAAGATGCGCCGCCCGGTGATCGCCTGCTCGGTGGCCGCAGCCAGGGCAGTGGGCAGAAACGGCACGCTGGCGCCCAGCAAGGGCAGGGCGGACAGACCTTTGATGAACTGACGACGGGAAAAGGGCATTGACGGGATATCCTGATAAAGGTGTCAGAGGCGCAGGCCGGCCTGGTGCAGCAGCGGCAAGACGCGCTCGCCAAACTGCTCAAGGTCCGGAACGAAGTCGAAGAAGCTCAGTTGAATGCCGTCGATGCCGGCCTGCTTGAGGCGCAGGATGTCGCGCACCACGGTTTCCGGGCTGCCCACCAGCTGGATGTTGCCGCCAACGTAGCGCTGATCGGCCTTGTGCCCGCGCCAGGCGTGGGCATCGCTGGCTTCGCGGACATGCCCTTCAAGGGCGCCGGGATCGCCCGCAGCAGTGATCGCGGCATGGTGCTCCCAGGCTTCTGCGTCGCTGTCGCGGCAGATCACCAAAGGGTTGATCAGGGTGCGGATCTGCCGGCCATGGTGCGCCGCGGCGGCCTTGATGCGTTTCAGGTGCTCGGGCAGTTTGGCCAGCGCGTCTTCGATCTCGGCACTGCCGGGGCTGGTGGTGAAGACGATGTCCGAATGCCGGGCGGCGAAATCGATGCCGGCGCTGGAGCCGGTGGCGTTGACCAGCACCGGGCGGCCGAAGCGGGGTTTGACGCTGCTGTAGGCTTCCTGGAGGCGGTAATAGTCGCCGTTGAAATCGACGTTCTCGTTGCTGGCCCACAACTGCTGGACCACGCGAATGAATTCATCCGCCTGCTGGTAGCGCTGGTCGTGTTCGATAGGCTCATGGCCGAAGCGGCGGTGCTCGCGATGGCGGTGCCCGGTCACCAGGTTAAGGCCCCAGCGGCCGTTGCTGATGTGGTCCAGGGTGGCGCCGAACTTGGCCAGGTGCAGCGGGTGCCAGGGGCCGTACAGCACGTGGAGGGTCGAGATCAGCAGGATGCGCTCGGTGACCGACGCCAGCGCCGCCTGGGTGATGAAGGCGTCCAGTGACTTGTCGTGATAGCCGATCTCGCCGCCATAACCGCCTTTGCCCAGCCACTCCGCCAGCGCGAACACCAGATCGAAGCCAAGGGCTTCGGCGCGCAGGGTCAGCTGCTTGTTGTAGTCGAAGGTCCAGTCCGTACCCCGTGGCAACGCCGAAGGACTCCAGCCGCCCGATTGCACAGGCAGGAACAAACCCAGCATCAGGGGCTGGGCAAACGCGCGGGATAACGGACTGTCGGGATAATCGAGAGGCGAAGGCAATAAGGACAAGAGAAACACTCCGGCGTTGAATGTCGTGGGAGTGTTGTTGCAAAGGGTGTGCCGTTAGTTGGTTTTAGTTGGGGTGTGTTGAAAATAAGCGAGGGCGTGCGGCCAAGACAGAAAGTTTGCCGTATTTTGGCTGCGCAAGTTTGGGAAGTTGTGTTTATCAAGTGTTGCTGGAGCAACAGTTAGAGGGCGGGGTATTCAAGATCGCCCCCGCCGGCAAGCCGTGCTGCTACGGGATCGCATAGCTTGCGCGCTCTCAAGGGTGCTGATGTCCGTAGCAGCACGGCTTGCCGGCGGGAGCGGTCTGGAGGATGGGCACCATTTTGAAACCGGGAATAACTTTAGTTTAAAACGTTATAGCTTGTTATTTGACGATTCCCTCTGCCGCTCTTTATTGTCGGCGCACATTTTAGTCGGGCCGTACTTCAAACGTCGGCCATTCTTGTTTCTGTTGCCTTGAAATTAATTGCGGGAGTTGCCATGAGTGCTATCGAGTACCGTTCATTGGGCCGTCACGGAATAAAAGTGTCGCCGTTGACATTGGGCACCATGATGTTCGGTGGCCAGACCGACGAGAACGTCGCGCGGCGCATCACCGACAAGGCCTTCGAACAGGGCGTCAACTTCATCGACACCGCCAACGGCTACAACGCCGGTGCATCCGAAGAAGTGGTCGGCCGTCTTATCGCCCAGCGCCGCCAGCAGTGGGTCCTGGCGACCAAGTTCGTCAACCCGGACCCGAGTGGTGCCGGGCCGAACAACCGCGGGGCTTCGCGCAACAACGTGATTCAGTCGGTGGACGCCAGCCTCAAGCGCCTGAACACCGACTACATCGACCTGTTCTACCTGCACCGCGAAGACCCGCAGACCCCGGTCGAGGAAACCGTGCGTGCGCTGTCCGACCTGATTCGCGCCGGCAAGATCCGCAGCTATGGCCTGTCCAATCACCGGGGCTGGAAGCTCGCCGAGTTCAGCCGCGCCGCCGACTTGCTGGGCGTGGAGCGTCCGGCGGCCAGCCAACCGTTGTACAACTTGGCCAACCGGCAGATCGAGGTCGAGCACCTGCCTGCCGCCGATTACTACGGCATCGGCGTGGTGTCCTACAGCCCGTTGGCGCGAGGCGTATTGACCGGCAAGTACGTGCCCGACCAGCCTGCGCCACAGGACACCCGCGCCGGGCGCAACGATCCACGCCTGCAACAGACTGAATGGCGCCCGGAGTCGCTCAACCTTGCGCAGCGCGTCAAGGACCATGCCCGGCAGCGTGGCATCAGCAGCGGCCAGTTCGCCCTGGCCTGGGTGCTGAACAACCGGCTGATCACTTCCGCCATTGCCGGCCCGCGCACCGAAGCGCAATGGGACGACTATCTGCCCGCGCTGGAATACCGCTTCACCGCCGAGGACGAAGCCTTCATCGATGATCTGGTGGTCACCGGGCATTCCTCGACGCCCGGCTACAACGATCCGAGCCACCCATTCTTCGGCCGCCAGTCGCGGGTCTGACCTGCGCCCGGACGTTCTCCGGCTGCCACTCATTCAGGAAGCTTCAACATGCAAGAACACAACAGCCGCAGGACGTTCATCAAGCAAGTCGCGCTGCTGGGCGCGGCGGGGGCGGCAGGGTTGCTGCTGCCGGGCTGCGACAAGTCCGAGAAGACCGCAAGCGCTGCGCCGGCCATCATCAAGAAGCGCTCCGATCAGGTGGTCAGCTTCAAATACCCGGACAACCCCTCGTTCGACCTGGTCTACCTGGCCGACTCGCTGGGTTACTTCGAAGGCACCCGCACCCGTCCCAACTACATTGGCAAGATTGCCGCGCCGCAGATCATCCCGCTGGTCGGCACCGGCGAGATCGATTTCGGGTCGCGCATGGTGCCTTTGGTGATTTCGGCGATTGCCAGCGGCCTGGACCTCAAGGTGGTCGCCGCAGGCGGCAAGACCCTGCAGGAAGCGCCGCACATGAAGTACTTCGTGCGCGCCGATTCGGGGATCTTCACGCCCAAGGACATGGAAGGCAAAACCGTGGGCTTCAACAGCTTCGGTGCCTGCGCCGAGTTCGTGACCAAGAAGTACCTGCGCGAGCATCAGGTGGACGTCGACAAGATCAACTGGGTGGTGGTGCCGGACAACCAGGGCGAGCAGACGCTGGTCACGCGCAACATCGACATCGCGATCATCCATCCGCCGGCCTCCGGTGGCGCCGAACACAACCCCGAACTGCGCAAGCTGTGGAGTGACTACGACCTGGACAAGGGCCTGGGCGGCATGGCGCCGTACAGCGGCTACGGCAAGTTCATCCGGGAAAACCCCGAAGCCACCGAGGATTTCGTCAGCGCCATCGCCAAGGCCGCGAACTGGGTCAACGCCAACCCCGACGAGGCGCGCAAGATCGTGTCCCAGCGCATCGGTACACCGCTGGAACTGGTGGAACGCTACGCCTACATCGACGACCTGGTCGTCACCGAGCCACCGATTCAGTACTACATCGACATCCTGCAGAACGAGAAAAAGATCAAGCCCGGCGCGGTGGCAGTGAAGGATGTGTACACCAACCAGTTCAATGTGTTGGCCAAGGCAGGCAACACTCAGTCCTCGTAGCCGCGCGGCTTGCCGGCGGGAGCGGTGTGTCAGGCGCGTCATCTTTACCTGACCCACCACGCCCGCCGGCAAGCCGTGCTGCTACGGGACGGGTGGAACGCCGATGGGGCGTCATACATTCAATGATTAATCTGGATACGCAATGGCAGTGCATAAAATTTCAACATCCGGCCTGCACATGGAATATCAGGCTCAGGACGAGGCGGGCAACAGCGAGCGGGTCGAGGTGCTCAAGGATTTTGACCTCGATGTGCGCGAAGGCGAGTTTCTGTCGATCCTCGGCCCGTCGGGCTGCGGCAAGTCCACTTACCTGAACATCCTCGCCGGCCTTGCGCGCAAGAGCGGCGGCACGCTGAACATCGACGGCAAACCGTTGCAAGGCATCAACCGCAATCAGGGCGTGGTGTTTCAGGGCTATGCCTTGCTGCCCTGGCGCACAGTGCTGGACAACATCGCCGTGGGCCTGGAAATCCGTGGCGTCGGCAAGGCCGAACGGCGTGAGCAGGCGCGCGAATACCTGGACCTGGTGGGCCTGACCGGCTTCGCCTCGCGTTATCCCCATGAACTCTCCGGCGGCATGCGCCAGCGCGTGGCGATTGCCCGCTCGCTGGTCTACAAGCCCGATGTGCTGCTGATGGACGAACCCTTCGCCGCGCTGGACGCCCAGACCCGCGAAACCCTGCAGGACGAACTGCTGCGCATCTGGAGCCTGCACAAGAAGACCATCGTGTTCATCACCCACAGCCTGGACGAAGCGATTTTCCTGTCCGACCGGGTGGCGGTCATGACCCCGCGCCCCGGTCGCATCAAGGAAATCATCGACATCGACCTGCCGCGCCCACGCTTGCCCGAGGTGCGCAACAGCCACGATTTCGTCCATCTGCGCCAGCGCGCCTGGCTGTCGCTGCGTGAAGCCATGGGCGGTGCGCCAGCCAGCGATCTTGAACTGCCCGGCAAACCTCGCGATTTCAGCTGGCAACAGATCGCTCTGAGCAGCGGCTACCGGATCGGAGTGTAGGCATGAGCATCAAGAGAACCTTGCGCCGGACGGCGGACAGCTCCATCGGCATCCTGATCTTTCTCGCGCTGTGGGAGGCCTTGCCGCGCCTCGGCGTGGTCAATCCCGGGTACCTGAGCCCGCCCTCCGAAGTGCTCGCGGCGATCTTCGACATGGCGGGCAACGGCGCGCTCATCAAGCACCTGCAGGCCAGCCTGGTGCGCTCGTTGGCGGGCCTTGTGCTGGCGATCGTCACCGGTATCACGCTGGGCCTGCTGATGGGCTGGTTTGCGCGCCTTGAGCGCATCCTCGACCCGCTGTTGCAGTTCTTCCGCCAGACCTCGGCGCTGGCACTGTTCCCGGTATTCATCTTGTTTCTGGGGATCGGCGAGCTGTCCAAGGTGGCGATCATCTTCTGGGCGTCGTTCTGGCCGATCCTGCTCAGTACCATCACCGGGGTGAAACAGGTGGACAGTCTGCTGATCAACTCGGCGCTGTCGATGGGTGCCAACCGGCGGTTCCTGTTCCTGAAGATCGTGTTGCCGTCGGCGGCGCCGTCGATTTTCACCGGGGTGCGGCTGGCCGGTGCGTATTGCATCACGGCCCTGGTGGCCGCCGAAATGATCGGTGCCCATTCGGGGCTGGGCTTCCTGACGCTCAATTCCCAAGAAGTGTTCCAGATCCCGAGCATGTACGCCGGAATCCTGCTGCTGGCGGTGGTAGGCCTGCTGCTGAATTTCCTGCTGGCCTTGCTGGAGCGGCGGTTTACCCGCTGGCGGCGCGGCATGAAACATGCCGGTTAACACGGAGCGAGCCTTGAGTGGCGGCTGGATCAGTTACAGCCTCGCTGTGCTGATCGGTGGCGCGGCGGTGTGCGCGGTGTGGCTGCTGCCGCTGCTCGATGCGGCTGAACAGGCACCCGGGCCGCTGCTGGAAAGGGCAAAAGAGCAGCATGTGCTGCGCATTGGTGTGCGCAGCTACCCAAGGCCTACCTACAGCACCGAAGCGTTGGTGTCCGAGCCAGACGAGATGGACAGCGAACTGGCTCAGGCACTGGGGCGTTATCTGGGCCTGGAGGTGCAACTGGCGGCGATTCCTTCCCAGGACCTTGCAGGCTTTTTGAACAGCGGAAAAGTCGATGCGGTGATCGCCGGCAGCGCCGACGTCGCCGGCCTTGAGAAACAGCGTGCGTCGTTGCGTGCGGTGCCCGATGCCTTCGAGCACGGCGCACTGGTGAGTCTGCGCAATGCGCCGCAGTCTTCAATCGCAGGGCAGAGTGTCTGCGCGGCCTTTGGCAGTCCTTGGATCGACGCCTTGCACAAACAACACGCGCAAGTGCGGACCTACGCCTCCGGCATCCGCGCCGCGACGGCATTTCTGTCAGGAGATTGTGCGTTCCTGGCCGATGAACGAACGGTGCTGACCAGCCTTTTGCAGACCCCGGACTGGCGCTTCTATCGCTTGCTGCCGCAGACCCTTGAGGCCAGCAGCGACGCCCGTGTGTACCTCGCGCAAGCGGACTCGAAAAGCCTGCGCCTGCTACAAGCGGGCCTGCGCCACTGGCAGTCCGAAGGCGGGCAGGCGAGGGCATGGGACCTGCGCAGCAATGCGTATCTGGTGGACAGCATGAAGATCAGCGACGGACTGGTCTGCCACTGATCTTCGGTCAGCGGTTCAGGCGCGGGTCGGCAACACCCAGTTCGGCCGGATGAAGTGGCAGGTGTAGCCGTTGGGAATGCGCTCCAGATAATCCTGATGCTCGGGCTCGGCTTCCCAGAACGCGCCGGCCGGGCTGATCTCGGTGACCACCTTGCCGGGCCAGAGCCCTGAGGCGTCGACGTCTTTCACGGTTTCTTCAGCAATATGCTTTTGCTCGTCGTCGAAGTAGAAAATCGCCGAGCGATAGCTCAGGCCGATGTCGTTGCCCTGGCGATTGGCGGTGGACGGGTCGTGGATCTGGAAGAAGAATTCCAGAATCCGGCGATAGCTGATGAGGGCAGGGTCGAAGACGATCTCGATGGCTTCGGCGTGGGTGCCATGATTGCGGTAGGTGGCGTTCTCGACGTCGCCGCCCGAGTAGCCTACCCGCGTGGACAGCACGCCCGGATAGCGGCGCAGCAGGTCCTGCATGCCCCAGAAGCAGCCGCCGGCCAGCAGCGCGGTTTGTGTTTGGCTTGTCATGGTTCAGTCCTTCCAGTCGCTCGGTGAGCGTGTAGATTTCGATACGTCAGCCAGTGTGCTCGCGGCGCGCTCGCCTGCGCAAGGGTTGAAAGGGGCGAGCGTTCCCCGTAAAAGGCCTCGCTTGAAAAGCGAACCGGGTGGCCGGGTCCGCTGTCCATCCCACAGCGGGCCATTGGCCTGAACGCCCATCTGAGGAAACATCGTGAGCACCCCCCGTATCGGATTTGCCTGCATGTACCGCCATCCTGAGCGTGCGTTGTCGCTCAAGGAACTCAAGGCCCTGGAAGGCGGCTACAACCCGCGCACCACCACCCTGCGCTGGATGGACAGCGTCACGCTGCAGGTGGCCCGGGAAAAACTGCTGGAAATCGTCGAGCATAACCTGGCGGCGCAGATTCGCCTGCTGGGCTACGTGGCGCAGTTGCCGGTGGGGCGCAGGATGCTGCGGCTCTCCAGCGACCTGCTGCCGTTCTACAGCCACCCCAAGGTGCTGGAGTTCTACCGTGACCCGGCGCTGATGGTGCGTCTGGAACAGTTGTTCGCTGCAATTGGCGATACGGCGCGCCAGGCGGATATCCGGCTGTCGTTTCATCCGGGGCAGTTCTGCGTACTGGGTTCGGACCGGCCCGAGGTGGTCGAGAACAGCCTGGCCGAGTACGAATACCACGCCGACATGATCCGCATGATGGGCTACGGCAGGCAGTTTCAGGATTTCAAATGCAATGTGCACATCGCAGGCAAACTCGGCGCTGAGGGTGTGCGCAAGGTCTGGCCGCGGCTGTCCGAAGTCGCCCGCAACTGCATCACCTTTGAAAACGACGAGAAAACCTATGGCGTGGATGACTGCCTGCAATTGGCCGATCTTGCGCCGGTGGTGCTGGACATTCACCACTGCTGGATTCACGAGAGCGCCTACATCCCGCCCGACGACCCCCGTGTCGCACGGATCATCGACAGCTGGCGCGGGGTGCGGCCGGTGATGCACTACTCCCAGCCCCCGGAAAGCCTGCAGGCGCTGGGCTTCACCGCCGAACAGAAGCTTGAGATGGACGACCTGCTGAAGGTGGTCAACAAGCGCGACCTTTACCTGCACAGCGACCGAATGTGGAACGACTGGACCAACGCCTACGCACGGCAGTTTCTGGACAGGTTCGACATCATGTTCGAGGCCAAGGACAAGAACCTGGCGGTTGAAGAGTTCTATCAGCGGTTTGTGCTGCCGTCGTAGCAGTCCGGCTTGCCGGCGTCATCGACCTTGAAGCCGCCCCCGCCGGCAAGCCGTGCTGCTACGTGTGGTCGACGTGGCTCTTCGTAGCAGCCGGGCTTGCCCGCGGGGCTTTTCAGCGGTCCGAACCGCGATCCCGCGCTTTTCTCGCCAATTGCAACGATCCATGTTGAATACCGTCATGGCCGGGTGCCACAATCCGCCGGTCAGCGTGGCATGGACAGGCGGGATCCGATGCACCCCAATGAGTTTCAACTCGAACGCGATGTGCAGATCCGGGCGCAAGTGCGGACCGATCGTTTGCAGTTGCTGTTCCGGCAAACCTTTTTCTCGGTCACCGGCAGTTTCCTCGGCGCCCTGATGCTCAGTTGGCTGTGCTGGCAGCGGGTTGATCCTGTTGTGGTCATCCTCTGGCTGAGCGTGCTGGGTGCGGCGACCCTGCTGCGCATCGTGCTGTTGCTCGGCTATTTCCGAAGCTGCGCAGATACCCGGACCCCGGAACGCTGGGAGCGCAAGTACTGGCTGACCCTGGTGCTGACGGCCGCGATCTGGGGCGCAGGGGCGCTGGCGCTGATGTGCAGCGGCGATCTGCTGACCCGCACGCTTGTGCTGCTGTTCGCGGTGGGCATGTCGGTCAGCGCGGTGTCGTGCTATTCGACGTTTCGCGCCATGACCATCGCCTCCATCGGCCTTGTGTTGCTGCCCTGTACCTTCTGGCTGCTAGTCCAGCCGGACGCCACGCAGATTGGCATGGCGGTCGCCTCGCTGGTGTTCGCCTCGTTCGTCATCAGCGCAACGCGCAAACTCTCGGAGGCCATGGAAACCGCGTTCCGCCTGACCCGGGAGATGGAATACGCCCACAAACTCGCCACCCACGCCGCCCAGACCGATGAACTCACGGGGCTGAAGAACCGCCGCGCGTTCTTCCATGAGGCTGCGCTGATCTACGAACGCTGCAAGCGCAATCACCAGCCACTGGCGGTCCTGATGCTGGACATCGACCACTTCAAGCGCATCAACGATTCCTTCGGTCATCAGGCCGGGGATCAGGCGTTGCGGGAGATAGGCCGGGTGATCCGCGAGTCGACCCGCGAGGTGGATATCTGCGGCCGGCTGGGAGGCGAGGAGTTCGCCATTCTGCTCACCGACGCCTCGCTGGACATCGCCCGGCAAACCGCCGAACGCCTGCGTCAGGCGGTGACCCAGGTCAGCTGTGAACAGGTGGGCGGGATTACCGCAAGCCTCGGTGTTGCGGCCATGGGGGCCGATGACCGTAGCCTGACCGCGTTGCTCAACGAGGCGGACAAGGCGATGTTCCGCGCCAAGTCTCAGGGGCGCAATCAGACGGCAACGGCCTGAGGCGACTGCTGAATCCTTTCATGTCACCCGATCGTGACATTTGCAGTAACTCTTTTCATTCTTCCCCACCTGTGGCGTAGTGTGCTCAGCACGTTACCGATTGGAAGAGGTAAAGAGAAATGACCCTGCAAAACCGCCTGGACAACCTGTATCCCCGCGCCGATGAAATCCCCGAGCAGTTCCGTGCAGGCCCCGCCATCGAGCAGCGCGAGTACCTGGTCAATGGCGAACTGCGTCAGTGGCAAGGGCCGCTGGCGCCGGTGCTCAGCCCCGTATCGCTGAAGACCGACGCGGGCCTTGAAGGCGTCGTGCTGGGCAGTACTCCGTTGATGGACGCCGACACCGCGATGACTGCGCTGGATGCAGCGGTCAAGGCCTATGACCGGGGGCAGGGCGCCTGGCCGACGATGCGCGTGGTTGACCGCATTCGCCACGTCGAGACCTTTCTCAAGCTGATGCGCGAACAGCGCGACGCAGTCGTCACCTTGCTGATGTGGGAGATCGGCAAGAACCTCAAGGATTCGCAGAAAGAATTCGACCGTACCTGCGACTACATCGTCGACACCATCGGTGCGCTCAAGGAACTGGATCGTCGCTCCAGCCGTTTCGAACTGGAACAGGACACCCTGGGCCAGATCCGCCGAGTGCCACTGGGCGTGACCCTGTGCATGGGCCCCTACAACTACCCGCTGAACGAAACCTTCACCACGCTGATCCCGGCACTGATCATGGGCAACACCGTGGTATTCAAGCCGGCCAAGTTCGGCGTGCTGCTGATTCGCCCGCTGCTGGAAGCCTTCCGCGACAGCTTCCCGGCCGGCGTCATCAACGTGATCTACGGCAGCGGCCGCGAGACCGTCAGCGCCCTGATGGCCAGCGGCAAGATCGACGTGTTTGCCTTCATCGGTACCAACAAGGCCGCCAGTGCCCTGAAAAAGCTGCACCCCAAGCCGCATCGCTTGCGCGCCGCACTGGGCCTGGACGCGAAGAACCCGGGGATCGTGCTGCCGGATGTCAACCTGGACAACGCGGTCAGCGAAGCCATCACCGGCTCCCTGTCTTTCAACGGTCAGCGCTGCACCGCGCTGAAGATCATGTTCGTGCACGAAAACGTGGTCGGCAGTTTCCTGGAGAAATTCGAGGAAAAACTCGCCCAGCTCAAACCCGGCATGCCGTGGGAGCCGGGCGTAGCCCTGACCCCGTTGCCTGAACCAGGCAAGACCGACTACCTGCAAGGCCTGGTCGATGACGCCGTGAGCAAGGGCGCCAAGGTCGTCAACGAAGGCGGCGGCACCACCCACGGGCAGTTCTTCTATCCGGCGGTGCTGTACCCGGTGACGCCGGACATGCGCGTCTACCACGAAGAGCAGTTCGGTCCCGTGGTGCCGGTGGTGGCGTACCGTGACCTGGAAACGGTGATCGAATATGTGCTCGACTCCGACTTCGGTCAGCAACTGAGCATCTTCGGCAACGACTCCAAGCAGGTCGGGCGTCTGGTCGATGCCTTCGCCAATCAGGTGGGCCGGATCAACATCAACGCCCAGTGCCAGCGCGGCCCGGACAGCTTCCCGTTCAACGGCCGCAAGAACTCGGCCGAGGGCACGCTCTCGGTGCACGACGCCCTGCGGGTGTTTTCGATCCGCACGCTGGTGGCGACCAAGTTCCAGGAGAGCAACAAGGCGCTGGTCAGCGACATCATCCACAATCGCGAGTCGAGCTTCCTGACCACCGACTACATCTTCTGATGCCCGGGCCGCCATCCTGTGGCCCTTTGACTGACGCACGCCCCTGACATCCCTGGGGCGTGCGTGCTTTTCTTTGCCTTGAACCCACGGCTGTCTTTACACTCCAAGGATTCCCAACTTATTTCGGACGTTGCCGCGCTTGGTTGAAACCATCCCCGAGTTACAACCCCCAAGGTGCGCAAGCACTGTCCCACCGGTCCTGCAGCTGCTGCGTGCAGCGACAGCCGAGCAGCACAGGGCGCTGGAAGCCCGGCTGCCCCTGACCCACCCCGATCTCGACCTGCCGACCTACCGGCGCATCATCCAGGCCTACTACGGCTTTCATGCGCCCTTGCAGCAGCTCATCGAGGAGTTTGCAGGGCCCCACGCCGACCCCGAGCGCCACAAGATTCCCGCACTGCTCAAGGATCTGCACGCACTGGGTCTGAGCGATGCGCAGATTCAGGCCTTGCCGCTGTGCCGCGACTTGCCGCAGCTCAATGGCCCTGCGGATCTGTTCGGTATCCTGTACGTGATGGAAGGCGCAACGCTGGGTGGCCAGGTGTTGCGGCGGATCATCGCGCAGCGGCTGGGGATCGATGCCGACAGCGGCGGCGAGTTTCTCGACGTCTATGGCCGCGATACCGGTCGGCTGTGGAAGACCTTTCTGCAACGCCTGGCCGAGTTCGATCATCCTGACCATAACCCACAGGTCGCTGACGCCGCGTGCGCGACCTTCGCCTGTTTCGCCCAATGGCTGGACCGCCAGGGAGTGCTGCAATGACGATTGCCAACGAACACAAGCTGGAAGCGTTGTTGCAGACCTGCGCCGATGAGCCCATTCGCATTCCGGGTGCCATCCAGCCCCATGGCGCGTTGCTGACGGTCGATGAGTCGAGCTGGATCGTGCAGCAGGCCAGTGCCAATGCCCAGGCACTGCTGGGTGCCAATGGCGCCGCCGCAGGCCAGCCCTTGGCCCGTTGGCTGGGTGAGGAGGCGTTCGCCTGTGTGCGTCAGGCATTGGCCAGCGGCTCGCTGGAAGACCTCGACCCGCTGTCGCTGACCTTTGCCGGGCGTGCATTCGACGGCTTGCTGCATCGCCACGACGGCCTGCTGTTTCTCGAACTTGAAGCGGCCCAGGAGGCTGACGGCACTCTGGACCCGCACCTGACCCGGACCCTGCGTCGCCTGCAAACGGCCAGGTCCCTGGCCGAGTTGTATGAGATCAGCGTCAACGAAATTCGCGCGCTGACCGGTTATGACCGGGTACTGATCTACCGCTTTGAGGAAGAAGGCCACGGCCAGGTCATCGCCGAGTCCGCGACCCCTGATCTGGACGCCTATCAGGGCCTGTTTTTCCCCGCCAGCGACATTCCGCAACAGGCCCGCGAGCTGTATCGCCTGAACTGGCTGCGGATCATCCCCGACGCAACCTATGTGCCGGTGCCGATGCTGCCTGCGCTGCGCCCCGACAACGGCCAGCCGCTGGACATGAGTTTTGCCGTGCTGCGCAGCGTTTCGCCGATCCACTGCCAGTACATCCGCAACATGGGCGTGCGCTCGTCCATGAGTATTTCCCTGCTCAAGGATGACCGGCTGTGGGGCCTGATCAGTTGCGGCAATCGTCAGCCCCTGCGCGTGCCTCACCGCTTGCGCGCCGCCTGTCAGACCATCGGCCAGGTGCTGTCGATGCAGATCAGCGCGCTGGAGGAAGTGCAAGCCCAGCGCCAGCGCGAGGCCAAGGGCAGCCTGCTGAAATCTTTGGCCCAGGCGATGGGCGAGGTCGAAGGCGACGTCTATCAGGGCTTGATCGACCACGCCCAGGACCTGCTCGCCCTGGCCGACGCCGAAGGGGCGGCGGTGCTGATCGAAGACCAACTGCACCTGATCGGCCAGTGCCCGACCGCCGAGCAGGTCAAGGCGCTGGGGCAATGGGTGCAGGCGCAGCCGGGTCCGGTGATCGAAACCGCGAACCTGAGCCGTGAATTCCCTGCTGCCGCCGACTATCCGGCCATTGCCAGCGGTCTGTTGGCCTTCAGCCTGCCCAAGCCTGTCGAGAACGCGGTGATGTGGTTTCGCCCGGAAGTGAAGGGCAGCGTGAAGTGGAGCGGCAACCCCGATGCGTCAAAGCGGGTGGTCGCCAATCGCTTGCAGCCGCGTGAATCATTCGAGGCGTGGAAGCAGCAGGTCGATGCCACGGCCAAGGCCTGGAGCGTGGGCGAGGTCTACGCGGTGTCCGATCTGCGGCGCTCGGCGCTGGAGGCGGATCTGGCGCGTCAGGTGCTGCGCGAAAAAGACGCCGTGCGCGCCCGCGATGAGCTGGTGGCCGTGGTGTCCCACGACCTGCGCAGCCCGCTGACCGCCATCGTCATGCAGTGCGGCATGATGCAGCGGGTGATCGCCGCTGACGTGAGTCCGTCTTCCAAGCGTCTGAACTCGGCCATCGACACCCTGCAACGGGCGACGGCGCGCATGACCAACCTGCTGGAAGACCTGCTCGACACCTCCAAGATCGAGGCCGGACGCTATTCGATTTCGCCGCAGCCCGTGGACCTGACCCAGTTCTTCGAGGACGCCTGGTCGCTCTTGGCGCCGATGGCGGTGAACAAGTTCATTGAGCTGACTTTTACCAGCGAGCCGGGCCTCAGGATCATGGCCGACACCGAACGCATGTTTCAGGTGGTGTCGAACCTGGTGGGCAACGCCATCAAGTTCACTCCCAAGGAAGGCCGGATCAGCGTGTTGGCGACGGTGCAGGGCGAGTTCGTCGAGATCCGTATCAACGACTCCGGCGCCGGCATCGCCCCCGACCAGTTGCCCCACGTGTTCGAGCGCTACTGGCGCATCCGCGAAGGCAACCCCAGCGGCACCGGGCTTGGGCTGTACATCTCTCAGGGCATCGTCAAGGCCCACGGCGGCGAACTGGTGGCCAGCAGCGAGTTGGGCGTGGGCAGCGAATTCCGCTTTACCGTGCCAGTGGCGTAGGCTGATATCGGCATCTGGACGTGCACCGATCTCGCTTCTGGCCGTGAACGGCTCTCGGCATCTGGCCGTACACCGACCTCGCTTCTGGCCATGAACGGCTCTCGGTGTCGGGCCGTACACCGATCTCGCTTCTGGCCGCAGGCCGTAGGAGCTGGCTTGTCCTGCGATCTGCTGCGCAGCAGCAGTAAAATCAGGCACCCTGGGCGTGTCAGGCCGACCGTGCATTCAGGGTTTACTGCCGCTTCGCGGCAGATCGCAGGACAAGCCAGCTCCTACGCCCTTCGGGCAGAATCAAAAGCACCCAGTGCGGCACCCCAAGCTCATTCCAAGGCTCATCAACGTGAACATCGACACCCGCATCAAATTCCGTCACTTGCTGTGCTTTCTCGAAGTCGCACGCCAAGGCAGCCTGGCCAAGGCTTCGGACAAGCTCGCCATCAGCCAGCCAGCGCTGTCCAAGACGCTCAAGGAGCTGGAAACCCTACTGTCCGCGAGCCTGTTCGTGCGCAGCAAGAGCGGGGCGGCGTTGACCGAAGCCGGGGTGGCGTTCATGCGTTACGCCGGCCCCAGCGTGCAGGCGCTGCGTGAGGGGGTGAACAGCCTGCGTTCCGGCGAGCACGAGCCGGTGGCGGTGCGCCTGGGCGTGCTGTCCACCGTGGAAAGCCTGCTGGTGCCCGAGGTGATCCGGCGCCTGCATGAGCGGCACCCGGCGCTGGTGGTCAGCGTGGCCACCGGGCCTAGCGCCTATCTGCTGTCGCAACTGCGCCTGGGCGAACTGGATCTGGTGGTCGGGCGCATGACCGACAGCCCGCAGATCCTGGGCCTGAGTTTCGAGCACCTGTACAGCGAATCCATGACCCTGGTGGTGCGCGACGGCCATCCGCTGCTGGCCGCAAGCGAAGACCGACCCTCCCTTGAAGATTTCGCGCTGGTGCTGCCGCTGGCGGGAACCACTATCCGCAAGTTCGCCGACAGCCTGTTCGTCCAGCATGGCATCAGCCCGCCACGCCAGCGTCTGGAAACCCTGTCCCTGACCCTCAGCCGCCGTTACGTGCAATGCAGCGATGCGGTGTGGATCGCGCCTTTCGATGCGGTGCGCCAGGACCTGGCCCGCGGCGAACTGGCCGAGCTTGAATTGGGAATTCGCGAGCCCGGCGGTTCGGTGGGCCTGTGCAGCAACCCGGCCTTGCCGTTGCCCATCGCCGCGCAGTGGTGCGTCGACACCCTGAGGGAAGTGGGGCAGGCCTACCGCGAGGGGCTTTATCCATAACCATTCGGTTATGGATAGGTGCGTTTATTTCAGTTTTGCCATAGGCGATAGCGCGGGACACTGCGCCATCGCCTGCTGTTGTGCATCGCAGGCGCCAACCTCCAATAACTAAAACAGGAGACTGGCATGTCTGACGCCCACGACAGCCGCTTCGCCATTCGCGACCGCAATTGGCACCCCAAGGCCCTGACCCCTGATTACAAGACCTCGATCCTGCGTTCGCCGCGCCAGGCGCTGGTGAGCATCCCGCAATCGGTGTCCGAAACCAGCGGCCCGGATTTCACCCATCTGCAATTCGGTCGTCACGACGCTGACCTGCTGCTCAACTTCAACAACGGCGGCCTGCCGGTTGGCGAGCGCATCATCGTGGCGGGCCGGGTCATCGATCAATACGGCAAGCCGGTGCCGCACACCCTGGTCGAGATGTGGCAGGCCAACGCGGGCGGCCGCTATCGCCACAAGAAAGACGCCTACCTCGCACCGCTGGACCCCAACTTTGGCGGCGTGGGCCGCTGCCTGACCGACCGTGACGGCAACTACAGCTTCCGCACCGTCAAGCCCGGTCCGTACCCGTGGCGCAACGGCCCCAATGACTGGCGCCCGGCGCACATCCACTTTTCCATCAGTGGCCCATCGATCTCCACCAGGCTGATCACACAGCTGTATTTCGAAGGCGATCCGCTGATCCCGCTGTGCCCGATCGTCAAGTCCATCGCCAACCCGGACGCCGTGCAGAGCCTGATCGCAAAGCTGGACATGAGCATGGCCAACCCCATGGATTGCCTGGCGTACCGCTTTGACATCGTGTTGCGCGGCCAGCGCAAGACCCACTTCGAAAACGTCTGAGGAGCGAAGACCATGCCCGTTCAAATTCTGTCGGAAACCCCTTCGCAGACGGCCGGCCCCTACGTGCACATCGGCCTCGCGCTGGAAGCTGCCGGCAACCCGCCCCGTGAGCAGGAAATCTGGAACGAGATGGCAAGGCCAGGCGCGCCGGGCGAGCACATTCTGTTGCTGGGTCACGTCTATGCCGGTAATGGCCACCTGATCCGCGACTCGTTCCTGGAGCTGTGGCAGGCCAATGCCGACGGGGAATATGACACTGATTATGACCTCGGCAAGCCGTTCAACAGCTTTGGCCGTACCGCGACCCTTGATGAAGGCGAGTGGCTGGTCAACACCGTCAAGCCGGGTGTGGTGCGCAATGCCGCCGGTGTGCCCATGGCGCCCCACGTCAATATTTCGCTGTTCGCCCGTGGCATCAACATTCACCTGCACACGCGGCTGTACTTCGATGACGAGGCCCAGAGCAACGCCGTCGATCCCGTGCTCAACCTGATCGAGCAGCCACAGCGGCGCCAGACCCTGATCGCCAAACGCTGCACCGTGGAAGGCAAGGTCGCCTATCGTTTCGACATCCGTGTGCAGGGCGAAAATGAAACCGTGTTCTTCGATTTCTGATCGAAATCCGATGAACAGGACGCGCGAGCCGTCAGGAGCACTCCGTTGAACAGACCGGGCAATCAACTTTTCGACCGCTATTTCACCCAGGACGCCATGGGGCAGGTCTTTTCCGATCAGGGCCGTGTGCAGGGCATGCTGGATTTCGAGGCCGCCCTGGCCCGAGCCGAAGCTTGCGTGGGCGCGATTCCGGCCAGCGTGGTGGGCGACATCGAGGCCGCTTGCGATGCCTCGCTGTATGACTTCGATGCGCTGGCCGTGGCCATCGGCAGCGCGGGCAACTCGGCCATTCCGCTGGTCAAGGCGCTGGGCCGGCAAATCGCGACGGCCAGCGAAACTGCCGAGCGTTACGTGCACATGGGCGCCACCAGCCAGGACGTGATGGACACCGGACTGGTGCTGCAACTGCGCAAAGCCGTGGCCTTGCTGGAGCACGACCTGGCGCTGCTGGGCGACGCACTTGCGCAACAGGCCCGGCGCCATGCCGACGTACCAATGGCCGGGCGCACCTGGCTGCAGCAGGCAACGCCCGTGACCCTGGGTGCGAAGATCGCCGGTTGGCTGGGGGCGATCACCCGTCATCGTCAGCGCCTTCGGGAACTGAAACCGCGTTTGCTCAGCCTGCAATTCGGCGGCGCGTCGGGCAGCCTCGCGGCGTTGGGCGAGATGGCTTTCCCGGTGGCCGAGGCGCTGGCCCGGGAGCTTGAACTCACGCTGCCGGACCAACCCTGGCACACCCATCGTGACCGTCTGGTGGAGTTCGCCAGTTTCATGGGCCTGGTGGCCGGCACCCTCGGCAAGATCGGCCGCGACATCAGCCTGATGATGCAGACCGAAGCCGGTGAAGTGTTCGAGCCGGCGGCAGCAGGCAAGGGCGGTTCATCGACCATGCCCCACAAGCGCAATCCGGTGGGCGCGGCGGTAATGATCGGTGCCGCGACCCGTGCACCAGGGTTGGTGGCGACGATGTTCAGCGCCATGGCCCAGGAACACGAACGCAGCCTGGGGCTGTGGCATGCCGAGTGGGAAACCTTGCCGCAGTTGTGCTGCGTGGTCTCGGGGTCTCTGCAGCAAGCGCTGGCGGTGATTCCGGGCCTTGAGGTGGACGCGCCACGCATGCTGCGCAATCTGGATTTGACTCAAGGGCTGGTGCTGGCGGAAGCGGTGAGCATCGCGCTGGCGCAGCGAATCGGCCGTGATACGGCGCATCACCTGATCGAACAGTGCTGCCGGCGTGCAGTGGAACAGGGCAGGCATCTGCGTGAGGTACTGGGCGAGGAACCGGCCATCGGCGCCGAGCTTTCGGCCCAGGCGCTGGACAACCTGCTCGATCCGTCACAGTACCTGGGGCAGTCCAGGCGCTGGGTGGAACGTGCGGTCGCCGAGCATCAGGCTTTCAATTTCCTTCAAGCGTGAATGGATCAGAAATGGACGAAAAACAACGTTACGAGGCGGGCATGAAAGTGCGCCGTGAAGTGCTGGGCGACGCCCATGTGGACCGCAGCCTGGAGAAGCTGACGCCGTTCAACGGCGAGTTTCAGGAGATGATTACCCGCCATGCCTGGGGCGATATCTGGACCCGCCCGGGCCTCTCGCGGCACACCCGCAGCCTGATCACCATCGCCATGCTGATCGGCATGAACCGCGAAGGCGAACTGCGCCTGCACCTGCGCGCCGCGAAGAATAACGGCGTGACCCGCGACGAGATCAAGGAAGTGCTGATGCAGAGCGCGATCTACTGCGGCATCCCGGCGGCCAACGCGACCTTTCATTTGGCCGAAGAGGTGTGGAATGAGTTGGGTGTGGAGTCGTTGCTTAGCGCCGAATAACCCGGGGTGAACGCAAATATCGCCAACACCCCCGGATTCCTGTAGGAGCGCGCTTGCCCGCGATGGCGCCGTGTCAGGCACCCGATTCGTCTCAGGCGAATCGCCGTCGCGGGCAAGCGCGCTCCTACAGGTGAGTACCGTGGGCGCCGACGTTTTGTGTCTACAAAATCGAAATCGGATAACTCACGATCAACCGGTTCTCATCGAACTGATTGCTGCTGAAATCCCGGCGCATGGTGGAATTTCGCCAGCGCACCGACAGGCTCTTGAACGTCCCGGCCTGGATCACGTAGGCCAGCTCCGACTCCCGCGCCCATTCCTCGCCATCCGTCACACTGCCACTGTGCACGTTATCGCCCTTGATGTAGCGGTTCATCAGGGTCAGGCCCGGCACGCCGAGGGTGGCGAAGTCGAAGTCATGGCGAACCTGCCACGAGCGCTCTTTGGCGTTATCGAAACTTGAGTTGTAGCTGTCATTGGCCAAGGTGCCGCCGCTGGTGCCGTTGACCCGCATCCAGGCGTTGTCGCCGCTGACCTTCTGCAGGCCCAGGTAAAACGTGCTGCCTTGATACCGCGCCGACAGCAGCGCCGACCAGGTGCGGTTATCCAGATCGCCGGCCCGCGCGCTGCCATCTTCCGTACCGGTGAAATACCCGAGATTGGCCCCCAGCGTCCACGGCCCGAGCGTCTGGCTGTGAATCAGGTTGAGGTACTTCTGCTGGTAGATGTCTTCCAGTTGCGCATACCAGAGCCCGACCTGGGTGTGCTTGTCATTGAAGCTGTACTCGGCGCCGCCAAAGTTGAAACGGTCCGAGGTGAACGCCGCCTTGCCGGTCATGGACATGTCTTCCATGCTCGCGTCATTGCGTGGACTGTTGCCGCGGAACTGGCCTGCGCTCAGGGTCAGCCCGGTGAGTTCTCTGGAGGTGATCTGCCCGCCACGGAAGGTCTGCGGCAGTGATCGCCCGTCATCCGAGCGCAGGATGGGCAGCACCGGCATCCATTCGCCGACTTTCAATTCGGTATTGGAAACTTTCGCCTTGGCCGCCACCGCCAGCCGTCCGAAATCATCGGCAGGGCGACCATCATCGTGGATCGGCAATAACTGCGTGCCGCCCGAACCTTTGCCGCCGTCGAGCTTCACCGAGTACAGCCCCAGCGCGTCCAGGCCAAAACCCACCGTGCCCGGGGTGTAGCCCGAACGCGCATCGAGGATGAAGTTCTGCGTCCACTCCTGGGCGCCGCTCTGGGCGTTGGCCGGATCGACGAAATTGCGGTTGATGAAGAAATTGCGCAGGTTCAGCCCGACCTTCGCATCCTCGGCGAATCCCTGGGCCTGGCAGGCCATGGAAGTGAGGGCGATTGCAGCGGACAGCGTGCTGGGAACAAGGGACTTGTTGTGCATCGAATGGACCTTTTTTTGTAGTTATGGGCAACGCGAAACTGAGGTCCATGGTGCGAGTGGGGCCAAGGTGGTTCAATCGGCTGAAGCGGGTTTCGGGCGATTATCGAACGTTAATTAACTGGTTAGTACACTGTGATTCATAAGCGTTTGCATGAAGCGATTATGCTTGCCGGGCAGTTGCGCCATGGACGCAGTAAGGCACGTCATCTGATGAGAGAAATACGCAGAATCTGCGATGTTTCTTTGGTTATCTGACAACGCCTTCTATATGCTTTGAGCCTCTATCCAAGTGCTCGAAGAGGCAACGGAGCCACCCGTAATCCGGTAAGACCAAAGGAACGCTGATGAGTACCCCCAGCACGCCGCTCTCCGGCGTCAACCAGCCTCTGAAGGGCATCGCGCTGATCGTCCTGGCGACATTCCTGTTTTCCACCCACGACACCCTGTCCAAGTACCTCTCCGGCATTTACCCGATCATGATGGTGGTGTGGGTGCGCTATGTGGTGCACACGGGGCTGATGGCGTGCATTTTCATGCCGTCGGCGGGGCTGCGCGTGTTGCGCACCAAAAAGCCGCTGCTGCAGGCCTTGCGCGCGATGTGCCTGCTGGGGACGAGCCTGCTGTTCACCTCGGGCCTGATGTACATCCCGATTGCCGAGGCTACCGCAGTCAACTTCCTTGCGCCGTTGCTGGTCACGGCGCTGTCGGTGCCGCTGCTCAAGGAAACCGTGACGAGAGGGCAATGGATCGCCGTGCTGGTGGGGTTCAGCGGGGTGATGGTGATCGTGCATCCGGGAGGCGAGTTGTTCACGCCTGCGGTGCTGTTGCCGCTGGCGTCGGCGTTGTGTTTTGCGTTTTATCAGCTGTTGACCCGGTTGGTGGCTGCCCATGACAGCCCGACCACCAGCAACTTCTTCGCCGGGCTGTTCAATACGCTGTTGATGAGCGCGATCGTGCCGTTCTTCTGGCAGTCACCGGAGTGGAAACACCTGCCGTTCATGCTGGCCCTGGGGACCTGCGGGATGGTTGCGCACCTGATGCTGACCCAGGCGTTTCGCTTCGCGGCGCCGGCGATCCTGGCGCCGTTCAGCTATTGCCAGATCGTGTTCGCCGGGTTGTGGGGCTACATCGTGTTCGACCATGCGCCTTCACTGACGGCACAGGCGGGCATCGCGATCATCTGCCTCAGCGGCCTGGCGGCAGCATGGCAGCAGCGCAAGAAGGGCGGGTAGGGCGCAGGAATGCACTTACCGGCGAAGGCGACCTCAAGATCGCCCCGCCGGCAAGCGGAGCGCCGCCCGGCCGGGCTGCTACGGACCGTGTGAACAACGACATACACGTAGCAGCCGGGCTTGCCCGCGGGAGCGATCTCAAGACCGCCCCCACCATCCGAACCTGCCGCTACGCTTACGCCTCAACCTTGCGCGGCGCCATGAAATACATCCACAGCAGCGCAATGAAATACATCGCAGGAATCAGGGTAAACAACACCGCATAATTGTTGTGCGTCGCAGTCAGCACCGCGCCAACGATCTGCGTCATGAACATCCCGCCGATGGCCGCGCACATCCCGCCGAAGCCAAACACCGTGCTCATCATGTGCTTGGGTGTGTAGTCCATCACCAGGCTCCAGATGTTGGCGGTCCAGGCCTGATGCGCGCCGACAGCCAGAGCAATCGCAGCCACCGCGACCCACAGCCCGCTGGCATTGGCGGCGAACACCACGCTGATGATGGTCAGGGCGAAGATCAGCATCGAGATCAGCCGCGAGGTGGTGGCGCGCACGCCGCGACCGATCAGCCAGGAGGAGAGGATGCCGCCGCCGATGCTGCCGAAGTCCGCCGTCAGCCAGATCAGCATCAGGGGAATGCCCATCTGCGTCACGCTGATGCCCAGGTTGTATTGCTGGTTCAAGAAAGGCGGCAGCCAGTACAGGTAGAACCAGAAAACCGGTGCGGTCAGCGCGTAGGCAATGGCGAATGCCCAGGTGCCGCGCATTTTCAGAATGCGCGAGAACGGCACCTTCTCGGCCACCGGCTCAGGTTCACTGGCCTGATTGATGTAGTCCAGCTCGCTCTGACGCACAGTCGGATGTTCTTCAGGGTTGAAGTACTTCAGGCGCCAGGTGATGACCCACATCAGCCCAAGCGAGCCCATGCAGATGAACGCCGCCTGCCAGCCCCACACACTGAGAATCAGCGGCAGCAGGGCGGGGGTGACCATGGCGCCGACGTTGGTGCCGGCGTTGAAAATCCCGGTCGCCACGGCGCGTTCGCCAGCGGGGAACCACAGCCGTGTGGTCTTGACGCAGGCCGGGTAGTTGGCCGCCTCCGTCATGCCGAGGATGAAACGACACACCATGAAGCCGACCGCTGAAGTCGCCAGGCCATGGGCACCGGTGGCAAAGCTCCAGAGCAGCACCGCCAGGAAGAAGGCGCGCTTGACGCCCACCTTGTCGATGAACCGGCCTTGCAGCACGAAGCCGATGGCGTAGCCGACCTGGAACCAGAAGTTGATGTTGGCGTAGTCCATGGCCGTCCAGCTCATCTGTTTGGCCAGGACCGGTTGCATCACGCCCAGGGCGGCGCGGTCGATGTAGTTCAGGGCGGTGGCGCAGAACACCAGGGCGAGCATGCCCCAGCGGGTCTTGCCGACGGCGAGGGCGCCGCGGATCTTTTCGCCGATCCCGGCGTGAGGGTGCACGGGAGTGGCGGCGGCCGGCGCAGGCGTAGCAGGGTATGAGCGCATGAGCATGTAACCTGTCTTGGAATTGTTATGGTCTGGTTCGGGTATTGAGTACAGCGATGCAGGGCGGCATTGGGCCAGTAGCATCGGGTGAAACGGTGTCCTTGTCCGACAATGTGCAGTCGATGGTGGGCGCCGTGACAATGACCGTCAATTGACTCAGAACGCTTTTGGGCGATTATCGAACACAAAACTAACCAGTCCGTACATTTAAATTGCGGTGACAGAATACCCAGAGAATAATCGCTTTGACACCTGAGCATCCCCACAAGAACTGTCCGTCAGGTGCATTTATTCAGGAGTCAGAACATGCAGCGCTCGATTGCCACCGTTTCCTTGAGCGGAACCCTGCCGGAAAAGCTCGAAGCCATTGCCGCCGCCGGGTTTGACGGCGTCGAAATCTTCGAAAACGACCTTCTGTATTACGACGGCAGCCCGCGCAACGTGCGCCAGATGTGTGCTGACCTGGGGATCGCCATCACCCTGTTCCAGCCGTTCCGCGATTTCGAAGGCTGCCGCCGCGACCGCCTGCAGCGCAACGTCGACCGCGCCGAGCGCAAATTCGACCTGATGCAGGAACTGGGCACTGACCTGGTGCTGGTGTGCAGCAACACCGCCGCTGACTCTTTGGGTGAAGAAAACATCCTGCTGGATGACCTGTCGCTTCTGGCCGAGCGCGCAGGGGCACGCCAGCTGCGGGTGGGCTACGAGGCGCTTGCCTGGGGCCGCCATGTGAACACCTGGCAACAGGTGTGGAACCTGGTGCGCAAGGTCGATCACCCGGCGCTGGGCGTGCTGCTCGACAGTTTCCATACCCTGTCGCTGAAGGGCGATCCAGGCGCCATCGCCGACATTCCCGGTGACAAGATCTTCTTTGTGCAGATGGCCGATGCGCCGCTGCTGGCCATGGACGTGCTGGAATGGAGCCGCCACTTCCGCTGCTTCCCGGGGCAGGGCGAGTTCGACCTTCCGGGTTTCCTCGCGCCGATCCTGCGCAGCGGCTACACCGGCCCGCTGTCCCTTGAGATCTTCAACGACGGTTTCCGCGCCGCACCGCCACGGGCCAATGCCGCCGACGGCCTGCGCTCGCTGCTGTACCTGGAAGAGAAGACCCGCCTGTTACTGGAGAAAGAGCAGCAGCCGGTCAAGCCGGAACTGCTGTTTGCACCGCCTGCCGCCAGCACCTATGACGGCGTGGAGTTTCTCGAATTTGCAGTCGATGACGCACAAGGCGCGCGCCTGGCCGGCTGGCTGGAAAACCTCGGGTTCGCACGGCTCGGTCAGCACCGCTCCAAGGCCGTGAGCCTGCTGGGGCAGGGCGATATCAAGATCGTGCTCAACGCAGAGCCGTATTCCTTTGCCCACAGCTTCTTCGAATCCCACGGGCCGTCGCTGTGCGCCACGGCCTTGCGCGTGCAGAACGGCGACGCGGCGCTGGAGCGGGCGCGCCAGTACAAGGGCCAGCCCTATCGCGGCCTGGTGGGGCCGAACGAACGGGAAATCCCGGCGGTGCGAGCACCCGATGGCAGCCTGATCTATCTGGTCGAACCGGCAGCGCCTGGCCAGTCGATCTACGACAGCGACTTCAATATCAGCGCCACGGCGCCGGTCGAAGGCGGGTTGCAGCGTATCGACCACATGGCCATGGCACTGCCTGCCGACAGCCTCGATAGCTGGGTGCTGTTCTACAAGAGCATCCTGGATTTCGAAGCCGACGACGAAGTGGTGCTGCCTGACCCGTACGGCCTGGTAAAGAGCCGGGCCCTGCGCAGCCAGTGCAGCACCGTGCGCCTGCCGTTGAACATTTCGGAGAACCGCAACACGGCAATCTCCCACGCGCTGTCCAGCTACCGGGGATCGGGCGTGCACCACATCGCGTTTTCCTGCGACGACATCTTCGCCCAGGTGGCCCGCGCCAAGGAGGCCGGGGTGCAGTTGCTGGACATCCCGCTCAACTATTACGACGACCTGGCGGCCCGCTTCGATTTCGATGACGAGTTCCTCAGCGAACTGGCCTATTACAACGTCCTGTATGACCGTGATGCCAATGGCGGCGAGCTGTTTCACGTGTACACCGAGGCATTCGACGGGCGGTTTTTCTTCGAGATCCTGCAACGCAAGAATGACTATGTGGGCTACGGCGCGGCCAACGTCGCGGTGCGGCTGGCGGCCATGGCCAAGTCCCGCAGTGGCTCGACGCGCCAGGCACGGCTGTGACCGGCTGATGGCAAGCTGGCATATGCCGCTTCCGTAACGCGAGCATGCGGCTCATACTGGGGTGATTCCACCGTGGTCGTGAGCCAAGCATGAAAAACGTCGACGACACCCTCGCAGAAGCGCCCGTAGAGACGCCACGCAAGGGCCGCAAGAACAATCCGGAAAAGACCCGCGACGGCATCCTCCAGGCTGCCGTCGCCGAGTTCGTGGCCCAAGGCCTTTCAGGCGCCAGGGTCGACTCCATCGCTGAACGTACGCAGACATCCAAACGGATGATCTACTACTACTTCAATAGCAAGGAACAACTGTACGCCGAGGTGCTGGAAAAGCTCTACGGCGACATCCGCCACACCGAAAGCAGCCTCAAGCTTGACGTGCTCGAGCCCATGGAAGCGATCCAGCGCCTGGTCGAATTCACCTTCGATCACCACGACCGCAATGTCGATTTCGTGCGCATCGTCTGCATCGAGAACATTCACAACGGCGACAACGTCAAGCAGTCGCCGACCATTCGCGCATTGAGCCAGAACGTCTTGCACGCGCTGGACGAAACCTTGCGACGCGGGGAAAAGGAAGGGGTGTTCAGGCAGGGGGTGCAGGCGGTGGATCTGCATATGCTGATCAGTTCGTTCTGTTTCTATCGCGTGTCCAACCGCCACACGTTCTCGGAAATCTTCCAGATCGACCTGGAAGACCAGGCCACCCGCGCACGGCACAAGGCGATGATCAGCGATTCGGTGACGCGGTACCTGATGCCTTGATGGCCCCCCGGACCATGTGGGCGACACAAATCGTCGTAGCAGCCGGGCTTGCCCGCGGGGGCGTCCTCAAGATCGCTCCCGCCGGCAAGCCGTGCTGCTACGGACCGCATGGACACCAACATTTCCTGTAGGAGCGCGCTTGCCCGCGACGGCGTACTTAAGATCGCCCCCGCCGGCAAGCCGTGCTGCTACGGACCGCATGGACCCCAACACTCCCTGTAGGAGCGCGCTTGCCCGCGACGGCGTACTTGAGATCGCCCCCGCCGGCAAGCCGTGCTGCTACGAAATGTTCAGCGTATTGAAAAACGCCTGCATCCGGGTGGCATCGGCTTTTTTGCCGGTGAACAATTCGAACGCCTTGACCGCCTGAAACACCGCCATGGTACTCCCGTCCAGCGTGCGGCAACCCAACGCCCGGGCGTCGGCGAGCAATTGCGTCTGCAGCGGGAAATAGATGATCTCCGCCACCCACAGCCGGGCGTGCAGCAACGCGGCGGCCACCGGGGTGCCGGGGAGCTTGCTCATGCCCACCGGCGTGGTGTTGACCAGACCGTCCGCCTCGGCCACCGCCGTGGCCAGGTCCAGACCGACCCGCGCGCGTCCCGGTCCGAAATGCGCATTGAGGTTGTCCACCAGGCTTTGCGCCCGGCTGGGGTCCACCTCGAAAATACTCAATTGCTCAACCCCTTCGCTGAGCAATGCATGGGCCACCGCAGCCCCGGCGCCACCGGCACCCATCTGCACCACACGGCCTCGAGCCACGTCACCCAGACCACGGCGAAACCCCTCGGCAAACCCGAGGCAATCGGTGTTATGGCCTACACGCTTGCCGTCCCGGAACACCACGGTATTGACCGCGCCGATACTGCGCGCCTCAGGGGAAAGCTCATCGAGTAGGGGAATCACCGCCTGCTTGCACGGATAGGTGATGTTCAACCCGGTGAAGCCCGTGCGCTGAGCACCCTCTATGAGCCCCGGCAGGGCCGTTATGTCGAGCTTCTGTGCATCCAGATCAATGATGCGATACAGATAGCGCATGCCCTGGGCATCGCCCTCATGTTCGTGCAGGGATGGCGTGCGCGAAGCCTGGATACCGGCGCCGATCAGGCCGGCGAGAATGGAAGGGCGTGCAGCGGTGGAGGTCATGGAAAATCACTCTTGTTATTCGGCGGTCCAGCGAGCGGTCGCCCTTGTTGAGCAAAATGTACCAGATAGTTAATTTCGTAGAACCCCCCGATGTCAGCCACTGGAGCAATCCGTTCGATAATCGCCCGATTCCTCGATGGCCAAAACCGCCACTCGGACTGCGCGCTTTGACTATTGCCGATTCACGCGCAGGGGCGGAGTATTTCGCTGTTTGAGTCATCAAAGCCACAACAATAAAAGTGTAAGGAAGACACCCTCATGCAAATCCAAGGCAAGGTATTTCTGGTCAGTGGCGGTGCATCGGGTCTCGGCGCGGCCACGGCACAGATGCTGGTCGAGGCGGGCGCCAGCGTGATGCTGGTCGACGTCAACGCCCAGGCCCTTGAGGCGCAGGTCGAGAAACTGGGGAGCAACGCCCGGGCCAGTGTCACAGACATCACCGATGAAAACGCCGCCCAGGCTGCCGTCGCCAAAACCCTCGCCGAGTTCGGCCAGGTCAACGGCCTGGTCAACTGCGCGGGCATCGTCGGCGCAGAAAAAATCCTCGGCAAGGAAGGCCCCCACGCGCTGTCCAGTTTCAGCCGGGTCATCAACGTCAACCTGATCGGCAGTTTCAACCTGCTGCGGCTGGCGTCTGCGGCGATGGCCCAGGGCACTGCCGACGAAGGCGGGGAGCGCGGCGTCATCATCAACACCGCCTCGGTGGCGGCGTTCGATGGCCAGATCGGCCAGGCCGCCTACGCCGCGTCCAAGGGCGCCATCGCCAGCCTGACCCTGCCTGCCGCGCGGGAGCTGGCACGCTACGGCATCCGCGTCATGACCATCGCCCCCGGCATCTTCGAAACGCCGATGATGGCCGGCATGACCGAACAGGTGCGCGAAAGCCTGTCCGCCGGTGTGCCGTTCCCGCCACGCCTGGGCAAGCCTGCGGAATACGCAGCCCTGGTGCGCCACATCATCGAAAACACCATGCTCAACGGCGAGGTGATCCGCCTGGATGGCGCCTTGCGCATGGCGGCTCGTTAAACGAGGAGGAATCATCATGTCACTGAACACACGTCAGACCCTGATCGAAGACCCGGTCGTCATTGTCAGCGCCGTGCGTACGCCCATGGGCGGCTTTCAAGGCGACCTGAGCAGCCAGACCGCGCCGCAACTGGGATCGGTGGCCATTCGTGCCGCCGTCGAGCGGGCTGGCCTGGCCGCCACTGATGTCGAACAGGTGCTGTTCGGTTGCGTACTCCCCGCAGGGCTCGGTCAGGCGCCGGCGCGCCAGGCGGCGCTGGGTGCCGGTCTTGGTAATGGCACCCTGTGCACCACCTTGAACAAGATGTGCGGCTCGGGCATGCAGGCGGCCATCATGGGCCACGACCTGCTGTTGGCGGGCAGCGCCGAGGTGGTGGTCGCGGGGGGCATGGAGAGCATGTCCAATGCCCCCTACCTGCTGGACAAGGCCCGGGCCGGCTACCGTATGGGCCACGGCAAGGTCATCGACCACATGTTCTTCGACGGTCTGGAAGATGCCTACGAACGCGGGCGGTTGATGGGTACATTCGCCGAGGAATGCGCCTCTTTCGAAAGCTTCAGCCGTGAGGCACAGGATGCTTTTGCCATCGCCTCCCTGACCCGGGCCCAGGACGCGATCAAGGAAGGCCGTTTCGACGCCGAGATCGTTCCGGTGCAGGTCACCGCCGGCAAGGAACAGAAAACCATCACCCAGGATGAGCAACCGCCCAAGGCCCGCCTGGACAAGATTCCCGACCTCAAGCCTGCATTCCGCCAGGGCGGCACGGTAACAGCGGCCAACTCCAGCTCGATTTCCGACGGCGCTGCGGCACTGGTGCTGATGCGCCAGTCCGAAGCCCGGCGTCGCGGGTTGCAGCCTTTGGCGGTGATTCGTGGGCACGCGGCCTACGCCAACAAGCCGGGCCTTTTTCCAACGGCGCCGATTGGCGCGATTGAAAAACTCATGAGCAAGACCGGCTGGACGCTGAGCGACGTCAATCTGTTCGAGATCAACGAAGCCTTCGCCGTGGTGGCGCTGGTGGCCATGAGCAAGCTCGAATTGTCCCATGAAAAGGTCAACGTCAACGGCGGGGCATGTGCCTTGGGCCATCCGATCGGTGCGTCGGGTGCGCGGATTCTGGTGACCCTGCTCTCGGCCCTGAAACAACGCGGTTTGCAGCGCGGCGTCGCGGCGATCTGCATCGGCGGTGGCGAGGCAACGGCCATGGCCGTGGAATTGGTGTAGCCCGCCGAGACGCCGACGCCGGCAAGCCGGACTGCTACGAGGGCGCACACTGTCCCCGTAGCAGCCGGGCTTGCCCGCGGGGACGTCCGCAAACGCGCCGCCGTCCCTGAACCGACCCACCTCATACAACAAAACGGACAAACCCCATGAGCTACACAACGATCCTCAAAGAAATTCAAGGCCGCGTTGCGCTGATTACCCTCAACCGACCCCAGGCGCTGAACGCGCTCAACGCACAATTGATCAGCGAACTGAACCAGGCCCTGGACGAACTCGAAAGCAACCGCGACATCGGCTGCATCGTCCTCACCGGTTCCGCGAAAGCCTTCGCCGCCGGTGCCGACATCAAGGAAATGGCCGAGCTGACCTACCCGCAGATCTACCTCGACGACCTGTTCAGCGAAAGCGACCGGGTGGCCAACCGCCGCAAGCCGATCATCGCGGCGGTGTCGGGTTTTGCCTTGGGTGGCGGCTGCGAATTGGCGCTGATGTGCGACTTCATCCTGGCGTCCGATACCGCGAAGTTCGGCCAGCCGGAAATCAAGCTGGGCGTGTTGCCCGGCATGGGCGGCACCCAGCGCCTGACCCGCGCGGTGGGCAAGGCCAAGGCCATGGAAATGTGCCTGACCGGGCGCATGATCGACGCTGTTGAAGCGGAGCGCTCGGGGCTGGTGGCGCGCATCGTGCCTCAGGACCAGTTGCTCGAAGAAGCACTCAAGGTCGCCCATGGCATCGCCGGCAAATCGCTGCCGGTGGCGATGATGGTCAAGGAAAGCGTCAATCGGGCGTTCGAGGTCAACCTGACGGAAGGCGTGCGCTTCGAACGCCGGGTGTTTCATGCAGCCTTCGCCAGCGCCGACCAGAAAGAGGGCATGGCCGCGTTCATCGAGAAGCGCGAGCCCGACTTCAAGCACCGCTGAGCCTTGCTTCAAACGCGCCGCAGCACGCTGCGCAGCGAACGACAGTGACCCGGATGGACCAGCCACAGCGGTTTCTCCGGGCGCTGCTGCAGTCGGTTCAGCCGCACAAGGTCCTGCGGGCCGAGTCCCAGCCAGCCCAGGGCATCCGTCTTGCCTTCGAACAGGATATCGTCGGGCGCAAGGCGCGCCAGTTGGCCCAGGTCCGGCGTACCCATGCGCACGATGTACCAGGTACAGTGGGCGAGGGGCTGCTGGTCGTCGGGTTGCATCAACTGCAGGTCATGCAGGGGAAAGTCTTCGTCATGCATGCCTTCAGTCTGCAACACCAGCGCCTCGACCGCGGATTCGGTAATGCATAACCTCCCGTGAGGGCTGTGCAGCGACATCGCGACCGGGCTGTCCATGTGCAACCGCTCGCCATCGCGCAGTTGCAGCACGGGCCCGACAGGCGCCTGCGAAGTGCCGTCCACTTGCAGTGTGAGGGCCAGATGGGTGGCCTGGCTTGTGTCGGCAGGGCTGCCGCAAACCAGCGGCTGATCGGGGTCGCCTTCGAAAAAGCTCACCTGCACCCGTGCTCCGGCATCGAGTACCCCGGCGCTGCTGACCACGCGCGCCCAATTGTCCTCGCCACCTTCCGGCAGGTCGGCCTGCCAGTCGTAGCGAATCCTGATTCGTCCGGCCGGGTCTGCTTGCGGGTGGGTCTGTGTGGCGAGCAGCACTTCTGACACCAGCGGTTTCGGATGCGCCAGGGACGGGCGAAACGGCATCGCCCACGGAAGCACCCGAAAATCGTTGGAGTAGCTGTGCAGACGCGACTGGTCGAGTGCGTGCCTTGGGTTGTGGTCGCCGTTTCCAAAGGTCGCGGCGATGTCGTCGGTTGCCATGGCGTGAAGAATCCCGATGATGTTTTCCGCCCGCGCATCACGCAGCGGCGCCAATTGCCGCGCCCGGTGCCGTACCTCGGTCAGCAGCCATTGATCGTTGAACAGCGCATCCGGGTGACCCGCGACACGGATCACCTGTCCGCTGCGTAACCAGGGGCGGGCGCTGCGGCCCATGATATCCCGGCGTTCGCAGCGCACCGGCTCAAGGGTGCGCACGCTGACCTGATGCCGGCCTTGAGGCGTGTCGCAGTCTGCGGCGTGACTGCTGTAGCAGGTGCGCATCGACCATTGTTCGGCCAGATGCTCGACCTCAACCGCCTCGGGCCACTCGGGAAAGCCTGCCGGATCATCGGAAAATACCAGCACCTGGCGGCCGGCCAGGTGCTCGAAACGAAAACCGATGCCTTCCTCCTCACACAGGCGTTGCAGCAGATGCAGGTCGGTTTCGTCGAACTGCACGCAGTGCTCCCGGGGTGGGTATTCGCCGACCAGGCGCTCGAAGCGAAACGCGTCGTCTGCCAGTTGGTGATCGCGTAGCAGGCGCTCGATGATCTGCGGGGCTGTCAGGCCGTTCCATGCCTGGCGCCTTGTCCGGTTGGCAAGGCGCTCGACATCGGGTCTCAGTCGCAGGCGATAGAGGCTCAGTTCCGGGCCTTGAAACAGAGGTCGGGCGGCCTGGATCCGGCCATGAAAGGAGTTGTGGGCAGCTTCATCCGCCCCGACGGTCAGGCGGGCATCACGCTGCAACAGATCCATGCAGTTCAGCGCCGGGTCGCGGCTGACCAGATCCACATCGAAGCAAAAGGGCCAGTTGAGCCGTTCATGACCATTGATGCCGATGACCTGCAGATCGCCCGGGCCTTCGGCGATGGCCAAAGTCATTGTCACGTGCTGGTCGTGGTGCATCCGCTGTCTGCCCTGAAAATTGGAGGTGCAGAGGGTACGAAAACCCACAGGCCAAAAGGGCGCTTGGCAAATTTTCGGAAATGGCCTACAGATCGTGTGTGCATATCTGATGCGCTGTAGTGTCGTTTTCCGCGAAACTTATCGGCCCCAGTTTGATCGACTGGCACAGGCGGGGGTTTCATCTGGCGTGATCGCGTATAAAATGCGCCGGGCGCCGTCAATCTGTACCGGCGCAGGATTATCGATCACCTTTTCAGCATTCATCGTCACCGTCCGGCGCGCCACGCCGGGCCAGCCTGACGGTCAATCGCCACCGGAACAAAGAGAGCAATCATGGGCGCACAGTGGAAGGTCAAACACAAAGAAGCAGCAGCCAACGCCAAAGGCAAGATTTTCGGCAAGCTGTCCAAGGAAATCATGATTGCCGCCCGTTCCGGCGCTGACCCTGACATGAACTCGCGTCTGCGTCTGGTGGTCGAGCAGGCGAAGAAGGCCTCGATGCCACGCGAAACCCTGGAGCGCGCGATCAAGAAGGGCGCGGGTCTGCTGGGCGAGCATGTTCACTTCGAAAAACTCACTTACGAAGGTTTTGCCCCGCACCAGGTGCCGGTGATCGTCGAGTGCCTGACTGACAACGTCAACCGTACGGTTGCCGAAATCCGCGTGCTGTTCCGCAAGGGCCAGTTGGGTGCGGCGGGTTCGGTGTCCTGGGACTTCGAGCACCTGGGCATGATCGAGGCTGTTGCTGAGAAGGCTGATGTCGATGCTGACGAAGCGGCCATCGAGGCGGGTGCGCAGGATGTTGAAGCGGGCGATGAGGGTGTGACGCTGTTCTACACCGAAACCACGGATCTGGATGCGGTGTGCAAGGCGCTGCCGGAGCAGGGGTTTACGGTTGAGTCGGCGAAGATCGGGTATCGCCCGAAGAATCCGGTGTCGGGTTTGAGTGATGAGCAGATGGCTGAGGTCGAGGCGTTCCTGGAAGCGATCGATAGCCATGATGATGTGCAGAACGTTTATGTGGGGTTGGCGGGGTAAGGTGTTTTTGCGCCTCGCGGCTTGATGATGGTTCCCACGCTCTGCGTGGGAACGGCTGTGTAGACGCTCGGCGTCGTTGGGTGACATGGGATCGGGTGTATATCCGGTTTCTCGGATGGTGCGGGGTATGCTTTCCGCCCTTACGGCGGGTCACTTTTGGCATTCGCCCCAAAAGTAACCAAAAGGTCTTTGCGACAGGCTAGGGTCCTTCGGACTTCCCTCGCTCCGGCGCCGTTCCGGGGGCACGCCGTGATGGGCCGTCCCTGGCCCGCACGGCTTTCGCGGCATCCCTGCCGCTCATCCCCCTCCACGACACCTGCGCTCGGCCTGGCGCCTTGACGTCGCATTCTGCGGCGCCTGTGCCATCGCATATGAAGATCAAGATCAAAAGCTTCGGTTGTACACCGCCCCGTAGCAGCACGGCTTGCCGGCGGGGGCGTCCTCGAAATCGCCCCCGATCCTGTAGGAGCGCGCTTGCCCGCGACGGCGGCCGTAAGATCGCCCCCGCCGGCAAGCCGTGCTGCTACGGTTGGGTTTTGCTTTCCCGGATCGATTGTTCGACGCTGGCGAAATCCGGGCGGGCCATGACGTCTGGTTGTACGCATCGCCCCTGCAACGCTTGCAACCGGGCTGTCTGCTCTTCGCTGGCATCGCAACGCTCCAGCCATTCGCCCAGCAGGATGCCGAATGCCCTTACTTCAATGCGTTCCAGCGTCTGTCCGGTTTCGTGGTCGGGATAAAACGCGGCCGCTCCGAAATCCCCGAGCAGGCATTCGCCGTTTTCGGTCCAGAGGATGTTGTGGGCGTACAGGTCGCCGTGGTTGATTCCTCGGGCGTGCAGGTGGCGGCAGACCGAGGCGATGCCGGTGGCCATTCGCTGAACGGTGGCCAGGGTCATGCGGGTGCCGTTATACACGTCGCGGGTGCAGGATTGCAGGCTCGGCGGGCGGGCGAGGGTGGTGAAGCGCGGGGAGATCAGTTCCATCACCAGGCCCCGGGCCTGCTGCGGATGGCCGCAGATCTGGCCCAGCAATGGAATCAGGTCCGGGTGCTGGCCGGCGGCGATGCAGGCGGCCATTTCGTCGAGGGGCGAGCCGTCGCTGGTCAGGTCGCCTTTGTACAATTTGACCGCGACGTCCTGTGGAACGCCTTGATCATCCCGCCATTCGCCCCGATGAATGATCCCCGAGGCACCTTCGCCGAGCACGTCGTGCAGCGTCAGTTGTGACCAGGGAATCTGGCGGATCGGCTCCTCGATATGGGCGTCGTGCAGCGGGTTGCCCGCGAACGCCAGCCAGGCCAGGGCAGGCATGTTCAGCAGCCAGTCGGGCAGTTGGCGCAGCCGGTTGGCGGCGATGCGCACCAGTTCCAGCCGTTCGCACGACGCCAGCGAGGCTGGCAGGCTGGTCAGCCGGTTGCCCGCCATCATCAGCTTTTGCAGGTTTTCGAATTGCCCCAGTTCCTCGGGAAGCGACTCGATGCGGTTGTCGGTCAGCACCAGCGAGCGCAAGCGCGGCGGCAGCGCGCGGGGTGACACTTCAACGATCTGGCAGGACTTGAACCCGACGAAAAACAGCTGCTCGCACCGGCCCAGCGCTTCGGGCAGGCGGGTAAACGGATTGTTCGAGCAGAAGATGATCTGCAGGTGTTCGAGCCGATGCAGGTCCGCAGGCAGATCAGTCAGCTGGTTGCCGCTCAGATTCAGCACCTGAAGCGAATCGGCGAGGCTGAAGATCTCATCGGGAAAGTGCGTCAGGCCACAGCTGAGGTCCAGCCGCGTGATACCGGCCAGCTTACCGGCGCGCAGATCTTCAAGGGTGTGCATGGTGACGGCTGCCGTGGTTCAGGGCCCGCCATCATAGCGAGTCGGCGGGGACTGTGGCTAACGGCGCAGGGATCAGCCCAGGCAACGGTCCAGCAACTGGTACATGCGTTCGAGGGTCGGGGCCGATTCGGCGTAGAGAATGCGGTAGACCATGGGCGCCACCACCGCATCGATCAGCTCATCGGCGTCGGGGCTGCGCTCGCCGCGTTCCTGTGCGCGGTCGATGATGATCTGCAACTGGTCACGCACCATGTTCAGGCATTTGCCGGAGCACAGGGTGGCGCTGCTGCCCACCACATCGCGCATCATTTCCCGGCCTGGGGCGGAGCTGGTTTCTTCCAGGTAGACCTCGACCCAGGTGCGCAGGTCGTCGCGCAGATTGCCGCAATCCACCGGCTCGTCAGGGCGCAGGCGTTCTACGGCAGCGTCGGCGAGCAGCGAGGTCAGGTCGCCCCAGCGTCGATAGATGGTCGAAGGCGTGACCCCCGCCCGCGCGGCGATCATCGGCACGCTGAGGGCGGAGCGGTCCAGTTCCTGCAACAGATCACGCACTGCGGCGTGGATCGATGTCTGCACCCGGGCGCTACGTCCGCCGGTGCGAATGCCTTCTTTGATAGCCATGAAGCGGACCCTAACACAAAGTATTTGCTTTAAGCAGATTTAGCTCGCACACTCACTAAAGCAAATATTTAGCTTTTAATGCGTGCTTTTTCGAGAGAGTGTACCCGTGTCTGATTCTTTGCAGAACCCGCCAGACGATGGTCGGAGCCCACGACAAGGTCACTTGATGTATCTGGCCTTCGTCATGCTCTGTTTCTTCGCTGCATCCAGTGCGCCGACGCCGCTGTATCACGTGTATCAACAGGCGTGGGGCTTCTCCTCGGCGCTGTTGACGCTGGCGTTCGCCGTGTACGCCTTGAGCCTGCTGACGACTTTGCTGGTGTTCGGCTCGCTGTCGGACTACCTGGGACGCAGGCCGGTGATTCTGGCGGCGCTGTTGCTGGAAATCGCCTCGATGGGGCTGTTTATCCTGGCCAGTGACGTCAACTGGCTGATCGCAGCCCGCGTCGTGCAAGGTGTCGCCACCGGCATTGCTTCAAGCGCCTTGGCCGCAGCCATGCTGGACACCGACCAGACACAGGGCCCGCTGGTCAACAGCATCACGCCGATGTTCGGCATGGCCGTGGGTGCGCTGGGCACCAGTGTGCTGGTGGAGTATGCGCCGTTACCCATGCTGCTGGCCTATGGGTTGCTGCTGGCAGCCTTCGTCGGACAGGCACTGTACCTGTGGCGCGTGGCGGAAACCGTGACGCCGCAGCCCGGCGTGCTGAAAACCCTGAAGCCTGCGATGCGCGTTCCGCCCCAGGCACGCAGCACCTTGCTGCTGATCTTGCCGGCGGACATCGCGGCCTGGGCGCTGGGCGGATTCTTCCTGTCACTGGCGCCTTCGCTGCTGGCGGCGGCCACCGGGGCGGTGTCGGTGGTCAACGGCGGGCTTGCGGTGGCGGCGCTGACCATCAGCGGCGCGGTTTCGATCATGAACCTGCGCTTGAAAGCACCACGCCTGGCCTTGCTGGTCGGCACCAGTTTTCTCGCCGCAGGCGTAGCAGTAGTGCTGCTGGCGGTCAATCTGGGCTGGCTCTGGCTGTTCTTCACCGGGGCCGTGGTGGCCGGGATCGGTTTCGGCGCCAGTTTCCTCGGGTCGCTTCGCCTGCTGCTGCCGCTGGCCCACGCCCATGAACGGGCAGGGCTGATGTCGACCTTTCTGGCGCTCAGCTACCTGGCGTTCTGTGTGCCCGCGCTGATCGCCGGGCTGGCGGTCAAGACTCAAGGGCTGATCGTGACCACCAATGTCTACGGCTCGGTGGTGGTGATACTGGCGCTGCTGGCGCTGGGCGGCTTGTTGCTGCGCCGGGCCGAGCGCCCACGGACGGCCTAGCGCCCGGCCCTGCATTCGTTCGAGGTTCTGCTAGCTTCTTTCTCTACAAGAACAAGCACAGGGATCCACGGATGAATCATCAGAACGGCGCGCCGCGCCACGCGCCTGACGCAGCCCATTACGACCGGCATCACTCCCGTTCCATCACGGACCCTGCGGCCTATTGGGCCGAACAGGCGCAGCAGGTGGCCTGGTATCGCGCGCCGCAAGAGATTTTGCAGTCCATGCCCGATGGCACCCATCGCTGGTTCGCCGACGGCTCGCTCAACAGCTGCTATCTGGCGCTGGACAGGCAGATCGAACTGGGGCGCGGCGAGCAACTGGCGCTGATCTACGATTCACCCGTGACCGGCCAGCAGGCCAGCTACACCTACCGGCAACTTCACGCCGAAGTCGCTCGGCTCGCGGGGCTGTTGCGTCAACTGGGTGTCGAGAAGGGCGACGGCGTCATCATCTACATGCCCATGGTGCCGCAGGCGGCGATGGCCATGCTGGCCTGCGCACGCATCGGCGCGATGCATTCGGTGGTGTTTGGCGGCTTTGCGGCCCATGAGCTGGCGCTGCGCATCGATGACCTGAAACCCAGGCTGTTGCTGACGGCGTCCTGCGGGCTGGAGTTCGACCGGGTCATTGCCTACAAGCCGCTGGTGGACAAGGCTCTGGAGCTTTCGAAACACCAGCCGGAACACGTGCTGTTGTGGCAGCGCCCACAAGCGCTGGCGACAATGCTGCCGGGCCGCGACCTCGACTGGCAGGCCGCATTGAAAGAGGCCAAGCCCGCCGATCCGGTGCCGATGGCCAGCACCGACCCGCTGTATATCCTCTACACCTCCGGCACCACGGGCAAACCCAAGGGCATCGTGCGGGAAAACGGTGGGCACGCGGTGGCGATGCTCTACACCATGCATCAGGTCTACGGCATGGCTGCGGGGGATGTCTGGTGGGGTGTTTCCGATGTGGGCTGGGTGGTGGGGCATACGCTGATCGTCTACGGGCCGCTGATGGCCGGCTGCACCACGGTGTTCTACGAAGGCAAGCCGGTGCGTACCCCGGATGCCGGCGCCTACTGGCGAATCATCGAGCAGTACCGGGTCAATGCGCTGTTCTGCGCGCCGACCGCCATGCGTGCCATTCGCAAGGAAGATCCTCAGGGTGAACTGCTCAAGGGCCGCGACCTGAGTTCGATCCGGCAGCTGTTTCTCGCCGGGGAAAAACTGGACTCCAGCACCCACCAGTGGCTCGAGCGCCTGACCGGAAAACCGGTGCTCGACCACTGGTGGCAGACCGAAACCGGCTGGCCGGTCACGGCGCCGTGCCTGGGCCTGGAAGGGCACGTGGCCGGGCCCGGTTCGAGCAACCGTGCGGTGCCGGGCTACGCCGTTCAGGTCATGGACGAAGAGGGCAAACCGCTGCCTCCCGGCGAGCAGGGTTCCATCGTCATCGCGCTGCCGCTGCCGCCAGGGTGCAGCCAGACCCTGTGGGGCGATCACGCCCGCTACCTGTCGGCCTACCTTCAAGCGTTCCCGGGCTACTACAACACCGGCGATGGCGGTTATGTCGACGCTGATGGCTTGGTGTACATCATGGGCCGTACCGACGATGTGATTAACGTCTCCGGCCACCGGCTATCCACCGGGGAGATGGAAGATCTGGTCGGCCAGCATCCGGCCGTCGCCGAAAGTGCGGTCATTGGTGTGCACGACGAGATCAAGGGCCAGGTGCCGCTGGCGCTGGTGGTGCTCAAGGACGGAACGCAGCTGGACGCCGGGGAGGTACGGCAGCAACTGGTGGCACAGGTGCGCGAGCGCATCGGCGCGCTGGCGTGTTTCAACCGGGTGGTGGTGGTCAGGCGCCTGCCCAAGACCCGCTCGGGCAAGACCTTGCGTGCGGTGCTGCGCAAGATCGCTGATGGCGAGGATTACAGCGTCCCCGCGACCATCGACGACCCGGCGATTCTGCAGGAGATCGCCGCCAGTCTTGCCTGAGTCTGCATCAAATGACTCAAGTTGCCGTGGCAGGTGCCGACATACCGGACAGGAAAATAACATTCTGTTCGAGCAAGGACCTGCCATGTCAGCGATTTCTTCTGTTTCGGTGATCCAGCCCCAGGTGGTCGCCAAGCTAGCCGCCAACGAGCCTGCGGTCAGTGTCACGGCCGCCACGACGGTCAGCAGTGCATCGACTTCCGATACCGTGACCCTGGGTGAGAACACGCGCGTGCCCGATGCCCAGACCTACACGGTGCGGGGCCTGATCGCCAATCCCGACGTGCCGCCCGCCTGGGAATACACCCAGCAGGACAAGGTTTCGCTGAACATGACCGGCAACTTTGCCAGCTCAGGCGCCGCCAGCCGCTTCCAGGGCCTGGGCGCATCCTTGCTCGCGCAACTGGCCGAGACCAACAAGAACATCTCGCAATCGGTGATCCGCTCATCCACCGGCAAGGCACTGGAACCCGCCGAACTGGCAGCGGCCCAGGCGAAACTGCACAGCAACGCGGCCGACAACAGCATCAGCCTGACCCTCAAGACCGCCAGCGGCAAGACCGTGCAACTGACCCTGACCAGCTCCGACAACGGGCTGGCGGTGCAGGCGCAGGTCAGCGGCGGCGAGCTGACCGCCGATGAGCAGGCAGCGCTGGGCAAGATGTCCGACGGGTTCCAGTCAGCCATCGACGGCCTGACCGCCAAACCACCGCAGCTGAAGCTGGATGCGTTGACGAAGTTTGATTCGAACGTTTTCTCTTCGGTCGACCTGAACACTCGCATCCAGCTTGACGATAAGAGCATCCAGACCCTGCAGCAGCACGCCGACGCCGATGGCCGTTCGGTGCGCATGAGTGGCGCCTCGGGGGATCTGGACGTCTCGGTGGACCTGAAGAACAGCGCCATCATCGGTGACGCCAACCAGCAGGAAAAGGCGCTCAAGGGTTATGTCAGCCAGATCGAGGCCGCCCGCAAGCGCGGCGATGGCGATGCGCAATTGCTGTCGATGTTCCAGGATGCCTTCACCACATTGCACAGCGACTATCCCGGCACGCGCGCAGCCACCACGCCGCAGACCGTCAGTTCCATCGAGCTGACCCAAACCGATCATGGCCTGCTCACCGGTCTTGGGGATTTCAGTGCGTCGGTGACCGAGAAGGGCAAGGAGGGCAACCCGGCGCGTCCCGGCGAGCTGGACTCCTTCGCCTACAAACTGTCCCAGAGCACCCAGTCCAAGGGCCGCGATCAGCTCAATCGCAGCATCGTGCAGGATCAGCAATCGTCGCTGGTGGCCAGCTACCACAAGCCACTGCCGGGCGCGAACAAGCTGGACCTGTCGACAGACCCTGCCTCGCAGAACTATCTGTATTACCAGATCAACGATCAGGCCAGCAGCAAGACCAGCATCGGCTATGAGAAGGGCGCGCTGATCAATGCCTCGGTGGCCCAGACCGCCAGCCAGACCACGCGCATTTCCAGATACGTGATGGGGCATCTGGAATCGGACACCACCACACCGCTCAAGTCCTCGAAGAACCAGAACTTCCTGCATGTATTGCAGCAGGCGATTCAGCAGGACAAGGATGCACAGCTTGGGCGCGGTACGTCGCGGTTGAAAGACACCCTGGCCAACATCCAGGACAAGGTCTTGATGCAGCCTGATCCCGAGAAGTTGAACGGCTAAGCCCCACCGTCCGTAGCAGTCCGGCTTGCCGGCGTCGGCGATCTTGAGGCCGCCCCCGCCGGCAAGCCGTGCTGCTACGTGGCTGACCCCACAATCCCCGTAGCAGCCGGGCTTGCCCGCGGGAGCGATCTCATGGCCGCCCCCGCCGGCAAGCCGGACTGCTACGGGTGGTTCAATCGATTTGACGCCCTCATATCGGCCGCTTCAACGCCTGTCGCGCCGCCTGCGCCGCCGGGTCATCGGCCGGGCCGACCATCGCATAATTGTAACCGCCCCCCGACCAGTAATCGGCCTGCAGCTCGCCGTCACGGCGCGTACCTCGCGGCAGCATGCGCTGCTGTTCGATGGGCGGACGGATGTAGAAGCTTAGCGTGCGGCCCTGGGCGTCCTTGTATACCACCATCGCCGCAGCGCCTTGCTCGGTGCTGCTCAGACGCCCACTCACTGGCTTGAAGCCCGCCGACTCAAGATCCGGCAGACGGTTGGCCTGGGCGAAGTTCTTGTCCAGCCAGACCTGCACGTTATTCGGCTTGCCGGTGTTCCAGTCGCTGGCGACGTTGTCGTTGACGGCGAACATGCGGTAGGCCTGCACCGCATCGGCCATGGGTAGCACGGCATTAGCCAGGGTCATGTCCCGTGCCTGCCAGCCGGCCAGGCCGCCAATGGACACCGCGATCAGCAATAGCGCCGCACTGGCGAAATGCCGGCTGCGATTTCGGCGCATGCGTTGACGGATGAATGCCGGATCCAGCTCAGGATTGGCAGGCCGATGCAGATCACCACTCAGGCCCGCCCGCAGGTTTTGCGCGTCCAGTTGCCAGGCCTGCACCTGTTTTGCGATCTCGGGATTGGCCGCAAGCCAGGTATCCATGGTTTGCCGGTCGGCGTCGTCGAGCTTGCCGTCGATGTAGGCGTGCAAGTCTCGTTCACTGGGGGGCAAGGTCATCATTTGAGTATCCGCAAAGCAGGGGTGGTGATTTCGCCTTCGCTGAGCTGGCGCAGTGCCTGACGTGCGCGAGACAGACGGGACATGACGGTGCCCACGGGGACCTCGAGAATCCCGGCGACTTCCTTGTAGCTCAGGCCCTCGACCGACACCCAGAGCAGCAGGGCGCGTTGTTCGGGGTTCAGGCGTTCGAAGGCCTGCAGGGTGGTCCGGGCGACGACGGTCCGCTCCACCGAGGGTTCGTGTTGATCCTCGCCGCTGGCGCCGGTAAACAGTTCCAGCATGCGGCTATAACGTCGCGAACGGCGGTGATTGTCCACGAACTGTCGGTACAGAATCGAAAACAGCCAGGCCCGCAGGTCACCTTCCGGGCGGCGGCCGGGCCAGGCTGAGAGCGCCTTTTCCAGGCTGGCCTGCACCAGGTCGTCGGCGCTGCTGTAATCGCGGGTCAGCGACACCGCGAACCTGCGCAAGCGCGGCAGCAGTTCGCGTAGTTGATCGTCGACATCATTCATGGAGGGCTTCCAGGTCGATGGGCTCGACCGCTTCGGATCGTATGCAAGGGAAGACGCCGCAGCGTGAAGATTATTCCTGCCCGCAAAAAATAAAAATCGATGGCTGGAATAACTGCGCCGGCGCCGCGTCACACCTTGTGAACCGTATTCGCCCATGTCATTCGTAGAGGCCAGAGGCCCGGAGCGTGACCGATGATTGAGCCTGAACCGCCACACCTTCGCAAACCACCGTTGACGACCGCTGAGAAGCTCGCCCGCCTGGGCGGTATCGGCCTGGTCCTGGTGATCGCAGCCGGGGCGTTTGCCTACGTCAACGGCAGCCTTGACCCACAGCGCCTGACGCCTGCACGAGTGGTCGATGTGTTCGAACACAACAACGGCGTGCACCCTGGCTACCGCCGCAACCACCCCAAAGGCATTTGCGTCGCCGGTTATTTCGAAAGCAACGGCGCGGCCAGTGCGCTGTCCAGAGCCCAGGTGTTCGCTGCCGGGCGAACCCCGGTGATTGGCCGGCTGGCCCTGCCCACGGGTAATCCTTACTCGCCAGACAGCGCAGCGCCGATCCGCAGTTTCGCCGTGCAATTCACCCAGCCGGACGGTCAGCAGTGGCGCACCGGGATGAACAGCATGCCGGTGTTCCCTGTGGGCACGGTGCAGGCGTTCGTCGACCTGCAGAAGGCCACGGCGCCGGACCCGAAAACCGGCAAGCCGGACCCGGCCAAGCCTCCGGCATTCTTTGCCGCGCATCCCGAGGCGCAGCCGTTCCTGGCCTGGGTCAAGACCGCCAGGCCGTCGGCCAGTTTCGTGACCGAGACCTATAACAGCGTCAACGCCTTCGTGCTGGTCGATGCCCAGGGTAAACGCCAGGCCGTTCGCTGGAGCCTGGTGCCTGCCGCCAAGGGCGACGCGCCCGCGCCGGATGCCAAGGATTACCTGCAACAGGATCTGAGCGACAAACTGGCCAGCGGGCCGCAGCGCTGGGACCTGGTGCTGACCCTGGCCAACCCGACAGACCCGACCGGTGACGCCTCCAAGGCCTGGGCCGGCGAACACAAGACGGTGAACGCCGGGACCCTGGTGGTGGAGGGGGACAGTGCGCAACTCGACGGCGCCTGCCGTGATATCAACTACGATCCGCTGGTCTTGCCCAATGGCATCGAGGGCTCCGACGACCCGTTGCTGGCGGCCCGCTCGGCGGCCTATGCCGCGTCCTACATGCGCCGAACTGCTGAAGTCGGTCAGCTTGAAAAACCGCCTGTGCAGGAGAAACAGCCATGAGTACGCCCACTTCGCATTTCGCCCCGCTGGCTCGGCTTCTACACTGGCTGATGGCGGTCATGGTCATCGCGATGCTGTTCATCGGCGCCGGGATGGTGGCTTCGGTATCTGAGCGGCATGAATGGCTGTTGAGCCTGCACAAACCGCTGGGGATCGCGATTCTGCTGTTGGTCATCGTGCGCCTGATCGTGCGCTTTTGCACCGTGACGCCAGCATTGCCCGCTGACTTGCCGGCCTGGCAGGCGCTGGCGGCCAAGCTGTCGCACTACCTGCTGTATGCGCTGATGCTGGCGATGCCGCTGATAGGCTGGGCGATGATTTCGGCGGCGGGGGATCCGGTGATGCTGAGCAGCTCGATACGCCTGCCTTCAATCGTGGCCGCCCATGCCGAGACATTTGCCCTCCTGCGCGGGGCCCATCGATACCTGGCGTACCTGTTCTTCCTGACCATCCTCGCGCATCTGGGGGCGGCGTTGTTCCACGGCTGGATCCGCCGCGACGAGGTATTGGACAGCATGCTCAAAGGCCGCCCACGCAGCTGATCCCAAGACCCACACCAAACCCCGTAGCAGTCCGGCTTGCCGGCGTCGGCGGCCTCGAGATCGCCGACGAGATCGGAAGAG
>NZ_JANHKS010000019.1 GCF_028682175.1 Pseudomonas putida
GCAAGCCGTGCTGCTACGAATCAGATCATCGAACCCTTCCAGATGCTTACGGGGCTGATGCTTTCAGCCTCTTGAACCCTCTTCGCCCGGAAACTCACCATGACCCGAAAAACGACGTTGGTGACGCTCACCTATGGTGACCGTTTCAATTACCTGCACACGCTCGTCAGCCGTTCGCTGGAAAGCCCGCTGATCGACCGCGTGATTATCGTCAGCAATGCATCGACCGCGCCGCTGGAAACCCTGCGCCGCACCTGGCCCGACGAGGTCAGCGTCATCTACCTGCACCAGAACACCGGCTCCGCCCGTGGCTACTCGGTGGGGATCCAGGCTGCGCTGGACGCTGGCGCCGAACACATCTGGCTGATGGACGACGACAACGCGCCGACCATCAACGCCATCGCCACGCTGCACGAGGTGCTTGAAGAGCGCAAAGCCGTGGATGGCGATGAAAAGGCCGCAGTGCTGGGTTTCCGCCCGACTCACCAGGCCGACATCGCCGCTGGCGTGCCGAAGCGCTTCGCCATTCAGCGCCGCTCAAGCTTCTTCGGGTTTCACATCGCGCAGTTGCCTTACAAGATCTGGCGCCGCTTGCCCTGGGGCGCGCCGCAACGCTCCCAGGACAAGATGGGCATGGTGCAACTGCCGTTCGCCACCTACGGCGGCCTGCTCGCCCACCGCAACCTGTATCGCAAGATCGGCCTGCCGCTGGACGCCCTGCTGCTGTATGCAGACGACAGCGAATACACCTGGCGCATCACCGCAGGTGGCGGGCGGATCTTCCTGGTGCCCGATGCCGTGCTCGATGACCTGGAGAACTCCTGGAACATCAAGGCGCGCACCAACAACATCTACGAGAGCTTCCTGCTGGGCGGCTCGGACCTGCGCGCCTATTACGGAGCGCGCAACCAGGCCTGGTTCGACAAGAACGTCTGGGCCAATTCGTCGCTGCTCTACAGCCTCAACCGCTGGGTGTTCTTCCGGCTGCTGCGACTGATCGCCAAGCGGCGCGGCGCCGAAGAGCGCTTGAATCTGATCGAAAAAGCCATCCGTGACGGTGAGTCCGGCGTATTGGGTCTGAATCAGTCGTATCCACTATGAAAATACTGTTCATCAGCAGCCTGTATTCACCTCACATCGGCGGCGGCGCGGAGATCATTCTCCAGCGCACCGTCGAAGGCCTGCAACAACGCGGCTGCCAGGTCAGCGTGCTGGTGACAGGACCCGACGCGGGCCTGGCGACCGAAATGGTCAACGGGGTCAAGGTGTACCGCGCAGGGCTTCACAACTTCTACTGGCAGTTCGGCGCCAAGCGTCCGGGGCGGCTTCTGCGCCTGGGCTGGCACCTGCGCGACCGCTACAACGGCGCCATGCGCAGCTACGTGCGCCAGGTGATAAAAAGCGAAGAGCCGCAACTGGTGGTGTGCCACAACCTGGCCGGATGGTCGGTGTCGGTGTGGGACGAGATCACCGCCGCCGGGCTACCCATCGTTCAGGTGCTGCATGACATGTACCTGATGTGCCCCAGCAGCAACATGTTCAAGCGCGGCCACTGCTGCCAGCAGCAATGCAGCAGTTGCCAGTCGTTCCGCAAGGGCCATGACCTGCGCTCGGCGCAGGTGTCAGCGGTGGTCGGGGTCAGCCAGTTCATTCTGGAGAAACTGCAGAAGCGCGGTTACTTCAGCGCGGCCAAAGGCTACGTCGTGCACAACGCCAGCCCCTATGCCCAGGTGTACAACTCGCCGAACAAGCAGCGCCAGCTCGACCCGTCAATGAAGCATGCGCCGCTGCGTTTCGGATATATGGGCACCCTGTCCGAGCAGAAAGGCGTACGCTGGCTCATCGAACAATTTCAGCGCCTGCCCTTCGACGCCACCCTGCAGATCGCCGGGCGCGGCCAGCCGGACGACGAGGCTGCCTTCAAGGCTCTGGTCACTTCGCCGAACGTCAGTTTCGTCGGTTACCAGAAACCTGAAGCGTTTTACAGCCAGATCGACGTCGCTGTCGTGCCGTCGCTGTGGAACGAGCCTTTCGGCCTGGTCGCCGTCGAAGCCTGCGCCCATTCGGTGCCAGTGATCGCCAGCCGCATGGGCGGGTTGCCGGAAATCATCCAGGACCCGCTCAACGGTCTGCTGTGCCGGCCCGATGACCCCGATTCGCTGGGCCACGCGATGCTGCGCCTGCATCAGCAACCGGACCTGCTGGCTCGCCTGAGCAGTCAGGCGCGGGTCAGCGTTGCGGCGCTGTTGAACCTTGAGCTGATGCTCGACAGTTACGAGAGCATCTTCGACCAGACCCTGCTGGATAACATTACGCACCGTGACGCGACGGTCTTGCCTCATACAGTTTGAAGACGTGCGGACCCGGTCCTGACCGGGTGCCGCTTTCATTTGCCAACGGCCCGAGACCTACCTGAGCAAGCGCTCCGGACCGTGCCTCTTCATTGAGACAAGCCATGCCCATCACGCGCCTGACGAGGTTACGACGCCCCTTACTGGCGATGCTGCTGGGTCTGTTCATCAGCTGCACAGGCTTTGCCGATGAATCGTTCATCATCGGGGTCGATACCCACCTGATGAACAAGAACTCGACCTCGGCCAAGGCCTTGCAGTTGCTCGAAGCTGCGGGGGTGGACTCGGTGCGCGACGATGCGTACTGGTCCAGCGCCGAGCCCCGACGGGGCTTGATGAGGATCGAACCGGCCTGGCAGGCCTATCTGAGCAAGGCCCAGGAGCACCATCTGCGGCCCTTGCTGGTGCTGGGCTACGGCAACCCGTTCTACGACAACTATGCAAAACCGCGCAAACCGAATGTCCGTGATGCCTACGCCAACTACGTGAGTTTCGTCACCCGCCAGCTCACCGACAGCGTGGACTTCTACGAAATCTGGAACGAGTGGGACAAGGAAAACCCCGTCGACCCGACCTTCGCCCAGGACTACAGCATCCTGGTCGAGGAAGCGGCCAGGCGCATTCGCACCAACCAGCGGCCCATGGTGATCCTGGCCGGGGCCGTCACCAGCCAGGGGATGGACCTGGGGTTCGCCGACCGGCTGGTGGAATCCGGGATTCTGAATCATGTCGACGGCCTGTCGCTGCATCCTTATGTGCATTGCCGCTCGGATGAACGCAACACCCCGGAAAACTGGATCGCCTGGTTGCGCAGGATCAACGAGGACCTCAAGGAAAAGACCCGCAACAAGACCGAAGTGCCGCTCTACCTGACCGAGATGGGCTGGCCCAGCAACGAAGGCCGCTGCGGCGGTGACGAAAAGACCCAGGCGGCCTTTCTCGCCCGCAGCTTCTTTCTGGCCCAGACAATGCCCAACATCAAGGGCATGTGGTGGAACGGCCTGCTCAACGATGGCCCTGACGGCACCGACCCGGAGCAGAACTTCGGGCTGCTCAACCAGGACCTGAGCATCAAGCAGGCGTACCTGACGCTCAAGGCGATCAGTCCGACGCTGCATCAGTTTCGTTTCGACGCCGAGAAGAGCCGCGAAATCGACTCGCAGTACCTGCTGCGGTTCGCCCGTGGATCGGACCAGATCATGGTCGCCTGGACGGCCGGGCTGCCACGCACGATCAAGGTCGATTCCAGCAGTGTGCTGCGCGGCAACGTGCAATACATCGACACCCGGGAGCCGCAGAACGGCCAGGTCGACAGCGGCATCCCGTGGAATTGCAACGAAGGGCGCTGCTCGGCGCAAGTACCGATCGACGAATTTCCGAAAATCATCACCCTGGGCACCCGCCCGGCGTTGTTTGCCTTGCCCTGATTCGCATCCGCCATTTCCCGTAGCAGCACGGCTTGCCGGCGGGTGCGGTGGATCAGTGACCCATCCATCGCCTGACACACCGCTCCCGCCGGCAAGCCGTGCTGCTACGGGAGAACGTGTTCAGACGATTTTGCTTCACCCGCACGGACTTCACGACTTATTCATCTCTTCAACAGGTCGCCCACAATGATTGTGATCAATGCACGTTTTCTCACCCAGGAATTGCGTGGCGTCCAGCGCTTCGCGGAACAGACCTGTCTGGCACTCAAGCAGTTGCGCGACGACGTGGTGTTCGTCGCGCCTCACGGCATCAAGATGCACGACAGCGCCAAGGCGCTGGACGTGCAATGCATCGGTCGCCACGGCGGCCATCTGTGGGAGCAACTGGACCTGCCGCTCTACCTGCGCAAGCAGGGCAGCCCGCTGCTGGTTTCGTTGTGCAGCACCGCGCCGCTGATGTACGGCAATCAGATCGCGACCCACCATGACGTCACCTATGTGCGTCACCCGGAAAGCTACACGCGCCTGTTCCGCCTGCTGTACCGCACCATGACGCCGATCATGCTGTCGCGCATCAAATCGCTGCTGACCGTGAGCAACTTTTCCAAGGGAGAGATTTCGCAGTTCTACAACTACCCGGAAAAGAAGATCTTCGTGGTGCCCAACGCCGTGAGCGGCGATTTCCAGCCGGGGCCACCGCTCAAGGACAGCCCCGAGTACCTGCTGGCCGTGTCATCACCCAGCGCCCACAAGAACTTCAGCCGCATGATTCAGGCGTTCCTGATGCTGCGTGACCACGACGACTTGCAACTGCATATCGTCGGTGGCGCCAGCGACGTGTTTGCCGATGACCACCTGCAACGCCTGGCCAGCCGCGACTCGCGCATCAAGTTCCTGGGCCGCCTGAGCGACGAAGAACTGATCGCGCAGTACCAGGGTGCGACCGCTTTCGTGTTCCCTTCGCTGTACGAAGGCTTCGGCATTCCGCCCCTGGAGGCACAGGCCTGCGGTTGCCCGGTGCTGGCGGCGAACGCGGCGTCGATTCCGGAAGTGCTGCAAGCCAGCGCCCTGTATTTCGATCCGCTGGACGTGACCCACATGGCTTCGGCCATGGAGCGCATCCTCACTGACCTGCCGCTGCGCCAGTCCTTGCGCCGCCGCGGCCTGAACAACGTGGCGCGGTTTTCCTGGGAAGAATCGGCGCGGCGGGTTTCGCACCGTATCGATGTGCTGCTCAACCAGTCACGCGACCGTCGCGCCAGCCCGGCAACGGGCACCGATGCCCTGCGTCGTGAATCGTCCAGCAAGCTGTGAGGCACGCTCATGAAACGTTTGGCCTATCTCGACGCGCTGCGTGGTATCGCCGCCTTGATGGTGGTGTTCACACACCTGTATCTGCCGATCGTGGGGCACGTCTGGGTCTTCGACGCACTGATCGACCCCGGCAAGCTGGGGGTGCTGTGGTTCTTCATGATCAGCGGGGTGGTCATCCCCTACAGCCTCAAGCCCGGCCCTGACGGCGCGCAGCGGTTCCTGGTGTCGCGCTTCATGCGCCTGTATCCGGCGTACTGGCTGTCACTGCTGGTGTTCGTGCTGATGCTCAAGCTGAGCGGCGAGCCGCTGCCGTCGCTGGCCCAGGTGGTCGCCAACCTGACCATGATCCAGGCCGCCCTGGGCTTTGATGACGTGATCGGGCTGTACTGGACGCTGTTCATCGAGCTTGTGTTCTACGGCCTGTGCCTTGCGCTGTTCATCGGCGGCAAGCTCTACGACCAGACCTTTCGCGCGCGCTGCTCGCTGGTGTTTCTGCTGGTGGCGCTGGCGATGGGCATCGTGCGCGCCCTGACCGACCGCAAGTTGCCGGTGGCCCTGCCGCTGGCCTTGTCGCTGATGTTTTTCGGCTCGGTCTGGCGCCAGTGGCTTCTGGCCGAACACAGCAGGCAGTTGACCCGCAACCTGACCATGCTGCTGATCGCCTTCGCCGTACTGCTGCCGCCCACGCTGGTCATGGCCTACAGCAAGGACATGGGCACCGGTGAAACCTGGGGCCGCTACTGCTTCACCTATGCAGTGGCTATTACCAGCTTTCTGCTGCTCACGCGCAGCGTACGCCTGGACCACCCGGCGCTGGTCTGGCTGGGCGCGGTGAGTTACTCGCTGTACCTGCTGCACCCGACCATGGGCATGCTCGCCCAATGGTTGCTCGAACCTACCGGCGCACCGGCGCTGGTGGTCGCGGTATTCGCCACGGTGCTGACCCTGGGCGCCGCGCACCTGTGCTTTCACTACATCGAACACCCGTTCATTCAACTTGGAAAACGACTCAATAATCGCAAGGCAGGGACGCAGCCGCTGAGTATCTGAAGTCAGCCTGCGCAAACACAAACGCTTGAGGTCCGCGCGAGCTTCGCTCGACGTGCGGGGCCTTTCAACGCCGTTAATGCAGAGAACTCCAATGAAAATCGCAATCGTCCACGACTGGCTGGTGACGTACGCCGGTGCCGAAAGGGTTTTGGCATCGTTGATCAATATCTGGCCCGAGGCGGATCTGTTTTCCGTCATCGATTTCCTCAGCGATCAGGACCGCGCCCAACTGGGCGGCAAAGTGGCGACCACCACCTTCATCCAGCGCCTGCCCAAGGCCAGGACCCACTACCAGCGCTACCTTCCGTTGATGCCGATGGCCATCGAGCAACTGGACCTGTCCGGCTACGACCTGATCATCAGCAGCAGCCACGCGGTGGCCAAAGGCGTGCTGTGCGGCCCGGACCAGTTGCACGTGAGCTACGTGCACTCGCCGATCCGCTACGCCTGGGACCTGCAACACCAGTACCTGCGCGAAGCCAACCTGAGCACCGGCATGAAAGGCAAAGTGGCGCGCATGATCCTGCACTACATGCGCATGTGGGATCAGCGCACGGCCGCAGGCGTGGATGACTTCATCGCCAACTCGCATTTCATCGGCGCGCGCATCACCAAGGCCTACCGCCGCGAATCCACGGTGATCTACCCGCCCGTCGACACCCGTGGCTTCACCCTGCAGGAACACAAGCAGGACTATTACTTCACCGCGTCGCGCATGGTGCCCTACAAGCGCATGCCGATGATCGTCGAAGCCTTCGCCGCCATGCCGGACAAACGTCTGGTGATGGTCGGCGACGGCCCGGAAATGGAAAAGGCCCGCGCCGCTGCGGCCCACGCCCCCAACATCCAGCTGCTGGGCTACCAGCCGTTCAGCGTGTTGCAGGAGCACATGCGCAACGCCCGCGCCTTTGTCTTCGCCGCCGAGGAAGACTTCGGCATCAGCCCGGTGGAAGCCCAGGCCTGCGGCACCCCGGTGATCGCCTTTGGCAAGGGTGGCGTGCTGGAAACCGTCTGCGGCCTGGACCATGCGCAACCCACCGGGGTGCTGTATCCCGAGCAGAGCGTGGCGTCGCTGATCGAAGCGGTGCAGATCTTCGAGACCTACAGCCCGCGCATCACTGCCCAGGCCTGCCGTGCCAACGCCGAGCGCTTCAGCCAGGCGCGTTTCGAGCAGGAAATGCGTCAGTTCGTCGACCTGCGCCTGAGCGCCGCACGGGAGAAACGCCAGCCGCCGGTCGCAAGGTCGGCACCGGCTGCTCAAGTCACCCAAACCGTGGCACCCAACGAGCTTTGCGCCCGCGTTGTTCCGATCAAATCCGTCTGAGCGAGCACCTGACATGAGCACACCTCTTCGCGGCATCTTGCACGCGCATCAATCATCACTGTCGGTCGCTCATCGTTTGCTCGACCTGGCCGTCATCATGCTGTGCGGCTACGGCGTCAACCTGCTGTCCGACGCAGGCATGAGCACCGAAATCTGGATGCAGATCCTGCTGGCAGCCGTGGCCTTCCACTGGTTGGCCGAATACCACCAGTTGTACGGTTCCTGGCGTGGCGAACGGATCCTGCGCGAACTGCTCAAGGTCGCCAATTACTGGGGACTGGCCTTCGTGCTGTTGCTGTTCGTGGACTACATGCTGCTCAAGCCGGCGAACCTGGCCGATAACAGCCAGATGGCCTGGTTCGCCTCGGTGCTGGTGGCGCTGTGCGGTTATCGCCTGGCGATCCGCAGCCTGCTGCACAGCTTTCGCGCCCGGGGCTTCAACACCCGTCGGGTGGCGATTGTCGGCACCGGCCACTGTGGCGAACGCCTGGCGATGTCCATCGAGAGCGCACCCTGGATGGGCCTCAACCTGCTGGGGTTCTATGACGAAAATCCGGAGCAGATGGACCTTGCGCAGATTGGCCGGCGGATCCCGGTGATCGGCGATCTGGACCAGCTGATCAACGATGCCCGCGACGGCAAGATCGACAAGGTCTACATCACCCTGACCCTGGGTGCCCAGGCCCGCCTGCAGGAACTGATCAAGGGCCTGAGCGACACCACGGCCTCGGTCTACGTGATCCCGGACGTGTTCATGTTCGAGTTGCTGCATGCCCGCAGCGAAAGCATCAACGGCCTGCCGAGCATCAGCATTTTCGACTCGCCCATGGACGGCGCCTGGAGCGTGGTCAAGCGCATCGAGGACATCGTGCTGTCGAGCCTGATCCTGGCCATGATCGCCCTGCCCCTGATGCTGATTGCCCTGGCGATCAAGTTCACCTCCAAGGGCCCTGTGCTGTTTCGCCAGCGCCGCTATGGCCTGGACGGGCGACCGATCATGGTCTGGAAATTCCGCAGCATGAGCGTCCAGGAAAACGGCGACGTGGTGACTCAGGCCACGCGCAACGACAGCCGCATCACGCCGCTGGGCGCCTTCCTGCGGCGCACCTCGCTGGACGAGTTGCCGCAGTTCTTCAATGTGCTGCGCGGCGAGATGTCCATCGTCGGCCCGCGCCCCCACGCCGTGGCGCACAACGAGCAATACCGCAAGCAGGTGTCGGGCTACATGCTCCGGCACAAGGTCAAGCCGGGCATCACCGGCTGGGCACAGATCAACGGCTGGCGTGGCGAGACCGACACGCTGGACAAGATGCAGAAACGCGTGGAATTCGACCTGCAGTACATCGAGCACTGGTCGGTCTGGCTGGACTTGAAAATCATCCTGCTGACGCTCTTCAAAGGCTTCGTCAACAAGAACGCTTTCTAACGATGAAAAAAGAAAAGAAGGGTCTGCCAATAACAACAACTATGGCCGTTGGCTACTAAGCTCGGCAGGAGGTCCGTGAGTGTATGAGCGATTGAAATCCGATGTTCGGTGTAAGTAAGGGATGCAACGAAATCACTGCGGTGCCAGTGCGCACCATTTAGGATTAGAAGGAACATACATATGAAAGTAACGTTAGCGGTAGTGCTGCTTTCCAGTCTGATTTTGCAAGGCTGCGCATTCGCCCCCGGCCAGTACATGTCCCTCGACGATGTAACCGACAAAGACCCGGACGGCCCTGCGGTCACCCTCGTCAATATCACCCCCGCGACCCTGGCCCAACAGCAGAAATCCGCTGCGGCCCTGGCCAAGCCATTGCCACCTGAACTGTTGACCTACAAGACACCTGAGTACGTGGTCGGGCCGGGCGATGCCCTGCTGGTCACCGTATTCGAACACCCTGAACTGACCGCCCCGGGCTCCCAGGAGCAACTGGACGCCAACAGCCGGGAAGTGTTGAACGACGGCACTGTGTTCTTCCCGTATGTCGGTCGTATCCAGGCGGCGGGCAAGACCGTTTCGCAGATCCGTGAACAACTGCGCATGGGCTTGCTGCCGCAATACACCGAGGTCAAGGTCGACGTCAAAGTGCTGCGCTACAACAGCCAGCGCGTGCTGCTGTCCGGTGCCTTCAAGACGCCGGGCACCCAGCCGATCACCAACATTCCACTGAGCCTGGTGCAGGCCATCAGCCAGGCAGGTCTTGACCTCACCGACGCCAACCTCGCAGGCCTGACCCTGCGTCGCGACGGCAAGGACTACGTGATCGACGTCGACTCGCTCAACCGCAAGGACTCGCAACTGAGCAAGATCTTCCTCAAGGACGGCGACTACCTGCACCTCAACAGCAACTCGAAGAACAAGATCTACGTGCTGGGCGAAGTTCAACGCCCTCAGGTGATCTCCTTCAGCACCACCAGCGTGACGCTGCTCGAAGCGCTGGGCAGCTCCGGTGGCCTGAGCCCTGACTCGGCGGACGGTAATGCGGTGTACGTGATTCGCGCCCAGGATGCGACCCACTCGGCCACCGTGTATCACCTGAGCGCCAAGAAGCCGACCAGTTTCGCACTGGCCAAGGGCTTTGAGCTGGCGGCCCAGGACGTGGTGTTTGTCGGCCCTGCCAACATCACCCGTTGGAGCCGTTATGTAAGTCAGCTGTTGGGTTCCAACAACATCATCCAGACCGGTGCGATGTTCCGGAACTAAGAAGCGCAAACAAAAAATCCTCGCAGTGGCCGGCTGCGGGGATTTTTTTTGCCTGAAAAACGGTCCTGTAGGAGCGTCAGGTGTTGTCACAGCAACAGTCAATCAACAGTCCCCACGATTTCCAGCCACCACAACGCCCCCATGCAACCCGCCTTCTCCCGCATTTACAGGGCCTGGCTGCGCTGGCACGCATGCTGCTTTGAACCACTCACAGGGTCTATCCGCCCATTTCAATCGCGTGGTACGCGGCCTGTACGGTGCCTTTGCGCACCTCGGGTGACTGACCCCAAGGAATCAGAACATGCTGGTGGTTTCAATTTCAGGCAGCCCATCGACCCGCTCGCGTTCGGGGGTGGTGCTCAAGCACGCTGCGCAATGGCTGAGCGATCATGGCGTGGACGTCAAGGCGGTGCGCATCCAGGATTTCAACGCCGAAGACCTGCTGTATGCGCGGTTCGACAGCCCCGCCGTGATCGCCTTTATCGAGGCAGTGGCCAAGGCCGATGGTTTGCTGATCGGCACGCCGGTGTACAAGGCTTCGTTTTCCGGCGCGCTGAAAACCCTGCTCGACCTGCTCCCGGAGCGCTCGCTGCACGGCAAGGTGGTGCTGCCATTGGCAACCGGCGGCAGCATCGCGCACATGCTGGCAGTGGACTACGCCCTCAAGCCGGTGTTGTCGGCCCTCAAATGCCAGGAAGTGCTGCACGGGGTATTCGCCATCGACAGCCAGATCAGCTACGGCGAGGGCGAGCTTGGGGGTGAACTGGACGAACTACTGACCCAGCGCCTGCACGACGGACTGGATCATTTCCTCCTCGGCCTGCAACACCGCACCAATGCCCGGCACAAGGAAGCGGGCGGGCATCTGAAGCTGGCGTTGTAAGCCTTTGAGCGCACTGGATTTAGGTTCCAGTGCGCCGACCCCGTAGCAGCACGGCTTGCCGGCGGGAGCGGTGTGACTGTGACGAATAAGTCGCCTGACACACCGCACCCGCCGGCAAGCCGTGCTGCTATGGGAAGCGGATCAGTGTTCCAGCAGCGGATACAGCGACAGCACCAACAACGCTGCCATCACCCCGTTGAACACCCGCAGCCACAGCGGATCGCGCAGCACGTTGCGCAACAGGCTGCCGAACCCCGCCCACATGCTCACCGCAGGCAGGTTGACGATGCCGAACACCAGGGCAATCACCGCCACGTTGGTGAAGTAGCCATTCATGGGCGTGTAGGTGCTGATCGCGCCGACCGCCATCACCCAGGCCTTGGGGTTGACCCACTGGAACGCTGCCGCGCCCAGGTAGCTCATCGGCTTGCCCTTGCTCTCGTCACTGTCCTTGGCAGGACCTGAGGTTGCGATCTTGTACGCCAGGTACAGCAGATACGCCGCGCCCGCATAACGCAGGATGGTGTAGAGCACTGGATACGCCTGGAACACCGCGCCCAGGCCGAAGCCGACCGCCAGCACCATCAACGCGAAACCGCAACTGATGCCGAGCATGTGGGGGATGGTGCGGTTGAAACCGAAGTTCACCCCCGAGGACAACAGCATGGTGTTGTTAGGACCTGGGGTGATCGATGACACAAAGGCGAAGAGGATGAAGGCAAGCAAGAGGTCGGCAGTCAGCATGATGCAGGTCCAGGATATGTTTTGATTTTCTGCCTGCCACGCTATCGAAAGCACGGCGCAAAACATATGGACAGTGAGGCTGACTTTTACCCGTACAGTTTCATGATATTCGTGTCGCTCATGAAACTGTTATCAAACCACCTGGCTCAACCCTGACGCGCTTTCGAGGGGGCGCTGACCTCGGCGCTCACTTCGCCGCGGGTGTCGAATTCGTGGGCTTGCTGCATTTGAGGCTGGGCCATCAACTGCGCCTTGCGAGCCTGGTAATCGTCATAGGACAGGCCGCGACGGTTGAGGTCTTCGAGGGCCAACTGATGGGTTTCTTCAGCGGTGTAAGGGCGAAGTTCAGGATGATTGCCAGCGGCACAGCCAGAAACGACAGCGACTGAAAGCAACATGGCGAGGGCAAGAAGACGGTTCATGGGAGCCTCCATTCGGCTCGTTTCTGGAATGAAGCCAAGGCTACGCCTGGGCCCTTTCCAGCAGAAATCAGTCGTCTTGATAGTCGCTATCGGCGGATGAAACAGTCTTCAGATTCGTAGGAGCGCGCTTGCCCGCGACGGCGGCATGTCAGTCACCCTGGATGGACCTGACCCACCGCGGTCGCGGGCAAGCGCGCTCCTACAGGGTGACAATCCAGTCCCGTAGCAGCACGGCTTGCCGGCGGGAGCGGCGTGTCAGTCACCCTGGATGGATCTGACCCACCGCGGTCGCGGGCAAGCGCGCTCCTACAGGGTGACGAACCCGTAACTACCTCAAACCAGCCAATGCCACAACAGCGACGTACCGATCAGCCCGACCACCGAGACGATGGTCTGCAGCACCGACCACACCCAGATCGTCTGCTTGAGCTGCAGCCCGAAGTACTCGCGCACCATCCAGAAACCCGCATCGTTGACGTGGCAGAAGAACACGGAGCCGGCGCCGATCACCAGCGCCACCAGCGACGCTTCAACCGGCGCAAGCCCGGCCATCATTGGCGCCAGGATGCCTGCGGTGGTGGTGGTCGCCACGGTCGCCGAACCTGTCGCCTGACGCAGCGCCACGGCGATCAGCCAGGCCAGCAACAGGTACGGCATGTGCGCGCCTTCGGCCACTTTACTGATGGTCTGGCTGACACCGGCATCCAGCAGCGTCTGCTTCAGGCCGCCACCGGCACCGATGGTCAGCAGCAACACGGCGATCGGCGCCAGACTCTTGCGCAGCGTGCCACCGACCTGCTCACGGGAAATGCCGTTGGCCCAGCCCAGGCAAACCGTGGCCGCCAGCACCGCGATACCCAGCGCTACCAGCGGCTCGCCGAGGAATTTCAGGGTCAGCGCAACGTTGCTCTCAGGCTCCATCGCCACCTTGGCCAGGGTACTGCCCAGCATCAGGATCACTGGCAGCAGGATGATCAGCAGCGAAATGCCGAACCCCGGCTGACGCGCAGCACTGGATTTGGCCGAAAACAGCTCACCCAATTCGGCCGGCGCTTCGATGTGCAGGCGTTTGGACAGCCAGTTGCCGTACAAGGGACCGGCAAGGATCACCGCTGGCACCGCAACACACAGGCCCAGCAACATGGTCAGCCCAAGATCGGCGTGCAACGCGCTGACCGCAATCAGCGGCCCCGGATGCGGAGGCATCAGGGCGTGCAAGGTGGTCATGCCCGCCAGCGCCGGAATGGCGATCTTCAACAGCGGCAGGTTCGACTGGCGCGCCATGACGAAAATGATCGGCACCATCATCACCAGGCCCACCTCGAAGAACAGCGGCAGCCCGATGACCATCGCCACCAGGGCCATGACCCACGGCAGCGTCCGGCCCTTGCCCAGCCCCAGCAGCGTCGATGCGATGCGGTCCGCCGCGCCGGATTCGGCCATCAGGGCACCCAGCATCGCACCCAGCGCGATGATGATGCCGGCCTCGCCGAGGATTCCGCCCGCGCCCTTGCTGAACGCTTTTGCAACCGCCTCCGCTGGCAGCCCCGCACCAATCCCTGCAATGAAAGTACCCACCAGAATCGACAGAAACGGCGGAAGTTTGGTGGCGCTGATCAGCACGATAATCGTGGCAATGGCGATCAGGCAGCAGATGATGAGCCGGGTGTCATGGAACACCCAGGCAGCAGACGACAAATCCAAGCGGAACCCCTTATCGTTCGATTCTTATTGAAGGATGATCTGAAACAATTTGTTTCAGATGGCCAAACGATACCGGATGCGGCAAGACGTCGCAGTGATTTTTTAACAGAAACTGGCCGAAAAGCCCTGCCATTCATCCATTCATCTAAATGAATAGCGTCCGATACTGTAGGAGCGCGCTTGCCCGCGACAGCGGTGTGCCAGCACCAGGGATGTGTCTGGCCCACCGCTGTCGCGGGCAAGCGCGCTCCTACAGGTCAAGCGATTCTAGAACACTCGATCAGCACGTCGCGCAACGCCTGAGCCGCCGCCGACAATTTGTGATCGGCCAGGGTCATCAGGCCGATCCTGCGCTCGATGCGCGGCCCTTCCAGGGCAATACAGCGGGCGCCCAGCTCTTCCATCTGCTGAATGCACAATGAGGGCACCGCGCTCACCCCCAGACCGTTGGCGACCATGCGCCCCACAGTCGACAACTGATGGCTTTCGAACGCCACGGATAATTTGCCGTGCTGGGTCTGCAGGTCCTGCTCCAGCAGCAGACGCACTGCCGACGGCCGTTGCAGGGTGATGAAGTCGTGATGCAGCAGCTCGTCCCAGGTCACTTCGCCCTGCTCGGCTAGGGGCGAATCCACGGGCACTACGGCCACGAAGCGATCCATGTAGAACGGCGTAAAGCTCAGGTTGTTGCTGGACTCCGGTTCAAAGCCGATGCCCAGTTCCACCCGCCGGTGATCCACCAGTTCCAGCACCTGCTCGTTGATGACGTCGTGCACTGCCACGTTGACCCTCGGGTAGCGCTCGCGGAACACCTTGAGCGCCACCGGCAGCCGGTTGCCGGCGAACGAGGGCATAGCGGCAATCGATACCTTGCCCGTCTGCAGGGTGAAGCGCTGGCGCAGCAGTTCTTCGGCGTTGTCCCAGTCCGCCAGCAGTTGCCGGGCCAGCGGCAACAGCGTCTCGCCTTCCGGCGTCAGGCTGACGCTGCGGGTGGTGCGGGTCAGCAACTGCCCGCCCAGGTCCTCCTCCAGCGCTTTGATGGTCAGGCTCAGGGCCGGCTGCGAAAGGTGCAGCCGCTCTCCAGCCTGAGCAAAGCTCAGACATTGGGCCACCGCGAGAAACGCCCGAAGCTGTTTAACGTTCATTTATTTATAGAACTTATGAATTCATGAAAAAAACAAAATTAACAAATTACTGAGGGAGAGAGAAGATGCGGCGAACGCTTTCCGACACGCCCTTGTCGGACACAACTACAAAGAAGGCGGAGATCGCACCATGGCCGGACTCGACAAACGAGTAGCAACGTACGAAGAGGCCCTCGCCGGGCTGACCGACAACATGACTGTACTGGCGGGCGGTTTCGGCCTGTGCGGTATCCCCGAAAACCTCATCGCCCACATCAAGCGCATGGGCGTGAAGGGTCTGACGGTGGTCTCCAACAACTGCGGCGTCGACGGTTTCGGCCTGGGCATCCTGCTGGAAGACCGGCAGATCCGCAAAATGATCGCCTCCTACGTCGGCGAGAACAAACTGTTCGAGGAGCAGTTGCTCAACGGCCAGCTGGAAGTCGAACTCACCCCCCAAGGCACCCTGGCCGAGAAAATGCGCGCAGGCGGTGCCGGCATCCCCGCGTTCTACACCGCCACCGGCTACGGCACCCCTGTCGCCGAAGGCAAGGAAACCCGCCAGTTCAACGGCCGCAACGTGATCCTGGAAGAAGCCATCACCGGCGACTTCGCCATCGTCAAGGGCTGGAAAGCCGACCATTTCGGCAACGTGGTCTACCGCCACACCGCGCAGAACTTCAACCCGGTTGCCGCCACCGCAGGCAAGATCACCGTGGTCGAGGTCGAGGAAATCGTCGAGCCGGGCGTGTTGCTGCCGACTGAAATCCACACCCCCGGCATCTATGTCGATCGGGTGATCCTGGGCACCTTCGAGAAACGCATCGAGCAGCGCACCGTCAGAAAAGCCTGACGCACCCCATCCGACATGGGCCACCGAACAGAATAAAAGAGACCCAAGACATGGCACTCTCCCGCGAACAAATGGCACAGCGCGTTGCGCGCGAATTGCAAGACGGCTTCTACGTGAACCTGGGCATCGGCATTCCGACCCTGGTCGCCAACTACGTCCCGGACGGCATCGACGTGATGCTGCAATCGGAAAACGGCCTGCTGGGCATGGGCGCGTTTCCCACCGAGGAAACCATCGATGCCGACATGATCAACGCCGGTAAACAGACCGTGACCGCCCGCGTCGGCGCCTCGATCTTCTCCTCGGCCGAATCCTTCGCCATGATCCGTGGCGGTCATGTGGACCTGACCGTGCTGGGCGCCTTCGAGGTCGATGTCGAGGGCAACATCGCCTCGTGGATGATCCCCGGCAAGCTGGTCAAAGGCATGGGCGGCGCGATGGACCTGGTGGCCGGTGCCGACAACATCATCGTCACCATGACCCACGCTTCGAAGGACGGCGAGTCCAAGCTGCTGTCGCGCTGCAGCCTGCCGCTGACCGGCGCCGGCTGCATCAAGAAGGTGCTGACTGATCTGGCCTACCTGGAAATCGAGAACGGCGCCTTCATCCTGCGCGAAACCGCGCCGGGCGTGAGCATCGAAGAGATCGTCGCCAAGACCGCCGGCAAGCTGATCGTGCCAGACGATGTGGTCGAGATGACGTTCTGACACAGGCTTGCGCCTATCCTGTAGCAGCACGGCTTGCCGGCGGGAGCGGTCTTTCTGTCACGAAATGATCGCCTGACACACCGCTCCCGCCGGCAAGCCGTGCTGCTACGGTCTGAGCCACACCGCTATGCCAACCTGCCCCTTCAGCAATGAAGGGGCATTGGCGTATCTGGCGCGGCACCTTTTTCTGCATCACCGCCAACACATAAAAACAACTTAAACAGCACCTAAAATAACTCCAAGAGGTACAACACGTGGCCGCCGATATCGAAGAAAGCCGCTCCGCCCGATTTGCCCTGCGCTGCGCCAAATGGGCCGAGCGCTGGTTCCCTGACTCCTGGGTGTTCGCCGCCCTGGCCGTGGTCATCGTCACCCTGGCGACCCTGGTCATCGGCGCCAAACCCGCCGACACCGCCAAGGCCTTCGGCGATGGATTCTGGAGCCTGATCCCGTTCACCATGCAGATGGCCTTCGTGGTCATCGGCGGCTATGTCGTCGCCAGCTCCCCACCCGCCGTGAAGCTGATCGACCGCCTGGCACGCATTCCGAAAAACGGACGCTCGGCCGTGGCCTGGGTCGCGCTGATTTCCATGGTCGCGTCGCTGCTCAACTGGGGCCTTTCGCTGGTGTTCGGCGGCTTGCTGGTGCGCGCACTGGCCCGTCGCACGGACCTGAAGATGGACTATCGCGCCGCCGGTGCCGCTGCCTATCTGGGTCTGGGCGCTGTCTGGGCGCTGGGCCTGTCGTCGTCGGCTGCGCAACTGCAGGCCAACCCGGCCAGCCTGCCGCCGTCGATCCTGGCGATCACCGGCATGATCCCGTTCACCCAGACCATCTTCCTCTGGCAATCGGGCGTCATGCTGCTGGCGCTGGTGGTGGTCTCGATCATCGTCGCCTACGCCACTGCGCCCGGCCCGAACAGCGCCCGCGAAGCCAAGGATTGCGGCGTCGATCCTGCGTTCAGCATGCCGCCGCTGCCACCGCGCACTCGCCCTGGCGAGTGGCTGGAATACAGCCCTCTGCTGATCATTCTGATGGTCGTGCTGGCCTCCGGCTGGCTGTACAACGAGTTCACCACCAAGCCTGCGATCACCGCCATTTCGGGCCTGAACACCTATAACTTCCTGTTCATCATGGTTGGCGCATTGCTGCACTGGCGCCCACGCAGCTTCCTGGATGCCGTGGCCCGCGCCGTGCCCACCACCACGGGCGTGTTGATCCAGTTCCCGCTGTACGGCTCGATTGCCGCGCTGCTGACCACCGTCAAGGGCGGCGATGCGCAGACCGTCGCGCACCACATCTCGACCTTCTTCACCAGCATCGCCTCCCATGACACCTATGCACTGCTGATGGGCGTGTACTCGGCGATCCTCGGCTTCTTCATTCCGTCCGGTGGCGGCAAGTGGATCATCGAAGCGCCGTATGTGATGCAAGTGGCCAATGACCTGAAGTATCACCTGGGTTGGGCGGTGCAGATCTACAACGCCGCCGAGGCACTGCCGAACCTGATCAACCCGTTCTACATGCTGCCGCTGCTGGGCGTGCTGGGCTTGAAGGCGCGGGACCTGATCGGCTTCTCCTTCGTGCAATTGCTGGTGCACACCCCGCTGGTGCTGTTCCTGCTGTGGGCACTGGGCACCACCCTGGCGTACCTGCCACCAGTGATGCCGTAACCGCCCCTCGACTTGTGGGAGCGGGCTTGCCCGCGAAGGTGGTGGCCCAGCCACCGCCAGTGCGTCAGGTCCGACGCATTCGCGGGCGAGCCCGCTCCCACGGCCTTCGGCCAGAAGCAGCCGAAACCTAGTATGGAAGCCGGTTACATTCGCAGCGCCGTACAGGCGCTGACGAACGCCTTGACCAAAGGCGGTGTGGTGCCCTCAAGCGCGGCGCGCTCAGGCTGGAACAGCGTGGCGACGAAGAACGGATGCCCTTCCAGCTCCATCGCGCGAATCTCGCCTTCCGGATCGTAGCCGCTGACTTTCAGCGGACCGGCAAACACCTCTTTCTCAAGCGCCTTGCGCAGGCCGTAGCGGCAACGATAGCGCTCCTGGGTCTGCTCGCTGCCATAGGCTCTGGCGATGCGCGAGCCGGGCACCAGGCGAATCGGCGCGAACGCCTCCACCAGCGAGCAACTGAGCTCGGTGATGATCGCCCGCTGCGACTCTGGCGCGGTCTCGGCGTGCTCGGCATCGGTCCAGCCCAGATAATTGCGCGCGTACTCCAGCAGTGCGTGCTGGAATCCGCCACAGGTGCCGAGAAACGGGACCTGACGCTCGCGGGCGAAACGAATGGCGGTCAGCGCACCGTTCATGTCCCGATAGGGACTGGCGGGCACACACCAGATGCCGTCGAACGACTTGAGGACTTCGCCGCTGCCGACGTCCGGTGTCGGCAACCAGTCGAACTCGAGGACAACCCCTGTCTCTGCCGCCACTCGGTCCAGCGCCACCGGAATGGCCAGGTGGGCGGCCACCTGCGGGTCGTAGTCACCTACCAAAGCGATGCGAATTGCCTGTTTCTCTGACATGTCTGCTCCCTGAAATCAAAACGCTTTGCTGAACGTGCGACGGCGACTATAAGCTTGTGGCCATGCAATCTAAATGGGCGTTCAAGCAAGTGATTCATGCATCCACGCAATATCAGATCAGCCATGCCGACCTGTCTCTGATCCTCGCGTTGGTGCGGGGTAGAACGCTGGCCCGTGCCGCCGAACAGCTCAAGGTCGATGTCTCCACGGTGTTTCGTGCGGTACGGCGCCTGGAGAAATCTTTGGGCACCGCGTTGTTCGAGAAAAGCCGCGCCGGGTATCGCCCCACCAGCGCTGCGCTGCTGCTGTCGCAACAGGCCGAAACTGCCGAGCAGGCGCTGGCATTGGCGCAGATCGCCCTGGAGCAGGACCGCGAAACGGTCAGCGGCAGCGTTCGCCTGACCTGCACCGAAGCGGTGTTGCAGAGCCTGTTGCTGCCAGCCTTGACGCGCTTCATGCCGGACTATCCGGCCCTGCGCCTAGAACTGAATACGTCCGATACCTTCGCCAATCTCAGCCGTCGCGACGCCGACATTGCCTTGCGCCTGACCGACGCACCGCCCCAGCATCTTGTAGGCACGCGCCTGGGCACGGTGTCGTACCGGGTCTATGCCAGCGCCCAGTACCTGCAACGTTGCGAGCACAGCGACCTTGCCAGGATGGTCTGGGTCGCCCCGGATGATTTCCTGCCCGATCACCCGACGGTTGTCTGGCGCCGTCAGCAATGGCCGCAGGTCAACCCCGGCTACCGCTGCAGCTCGATGCAGACCGTGGCGCAGATGGTGCGGGCGGGAATGGGCGTGGCGGCGTTGCCGGACTTCATGCTGCGGGCGGGCGAACTGCAACCGCTGGGTGAGCCTCTGCAAGGCTGCGACACGCAACTGTGGCTGCTCACCCGCCCCGATTGCCGGGCGCTGCGCTCGGTGTCGGCGTTGTTCAGCGAACTCACCAGAACCATTGAGCTAGCCCCGTAGCAGCACGGCTTGCCGGCGGGGGCGGTCTTATGATCGCCGACGCCGGCAAGCCGGACTGCTACGAAAGCGGGGGGCAGCGTTAGAGCGGGGTTGTGCTCAAGACCGGCGTTCGCGCCGAAACTGCCCCGGCGGCATGCCGTGGGCCTTGCGAAAACGCCGTGAGAAATAGGCCTCGTCGGTGAAACCACAGACCTGGGCGATATGACTCAGGGGTTTGTCGCTGTTCATCAATTGCGTGCGCGCCAGGCGCATGCGCCGCTCCAGCACCAGTTCGGAAAAGGTGTTGCCGGTCTCTTTGCGCAGCAGGTGGGTCAGGTAGTTAGGAGACAGAAATGCCGCTGCCGCTGCATCGGTCAGGGTCATGGCCGGGTCGGCGATGTGTTCGCGAATGTAGACCATGACTCGCCCCATCGCGTCGCGCCGCCCTCTTCGCTCGGCCTTGTCCTGGGAAAGCGCCAGCAACTGCGGCTCGAACAGGTTGCAGACCTTGCCGATCAACTGCAGCAGATAGCCCCGCAGAATCGCCGCGCACCCCAACTGACGGGTGCGGTCCGCTTCGCGCATCAGGTCCAGCAGCGCGGTCACCTCGGCGAAATCGCTGTCCCCCAGAATGAAGTCCAGATGCTCCTGGAACCGGAACGGCGCAAGCTCCGGGCAGTCGGTCAGGGAGACGTCCTCAAGGTCCATCGGATCGCACTGCACATGTTGCAGCAGGAACTCCTGGGCGAAATTGATCAGCACGAAATTGCCGTCTTCAGGATGGGGAATCACGTGCAGCCGGTGCGGCAGGATGAAGGCCAGGGTGTTGCGGGGAAACGGCCGGATCGCACCGCCGATGTGCTGCACGGTGTCGCCACCGAGGTTGATCTGGATCTGGAAATATTCGTGACGATGGGGCGAGGTCAGCGCCGGACGGGCCGATTTGTCACGGATGTAGAAATCCATGCGGTCGCTGCGCTGCTGCATGCCATAGGTCTGGATGCGGGGGGTGTTCGCCATCGCTTGAGGCCTGAAAAAAACACAAGCTTCAAGCTTTAAGCCGCGAGCTGCAAGTTAAAAGCCGCCTGGCGCTGGCTTGAGACTTGCGGCTTGCGGCTTGCGGCTAGGCTTGCGGCTTTAGTCGATGGTCAGGCTCAGCTCGGCGATGCCTTCAATGCCGGCGGTGACCACATCACCGCGCTGCAACGCGCCTACGCCCGCTGGCGTGCCGGTGTAGATCAGGTCGCCGGCTTTCACGCCCACCGATTGCGACAGGTAGGCAATCACATCCTTGACCGCCCAGATCTGATCGGCCAGGTCACCGCGCTGGCGCGCCTCGCCGTTGACGTCGAGCCAGATCGAGCCTGTTTCAGGGTGGCCGACCTTGCTCACCGCCAGCAACGCGGTGGCCGGTGCCGACGCGTCGAACGCCTTGGCCCATTCCCATGGACGGCCCATTTTCTTGGCCTGGGCCTGCAAGTCGCGACGGGTCAGATCCAGGCCCACGCCGTAGCCCCAGACATGGCTCAGTGCGTCTTCAGGCTGGATATCCACGCCGTCCTTGCCGATCGCCACCACCAGTTCGATCTCGTGGTGCAGGTCGGCGGTCAGCGGCGGATAGGGAATGCTGCCTTGCGCGGGGACCACGGCGTCGGCGGGTTTGGCAAAGAAGAACGGCGGTTCGCGATCCGGATCATGGCCCATTTCACGGGCGTGCTCGGAGTAGTTGCGGCCCACGCAGAATACCCGGCGGATCGGGAAGCGGCTGGAAGTGCCCGCCACCGCCAGCGATGGCGTGGCGACCGGTGCGATGACGAATTCGCTCATGGTCATGTCCTCGAATGAAAGGTGTTCGACATGGACACAGTGTGCAGACTCGCCAACGCGCCGGGTTGGACAGATCCCTCAGGGTCTTGGACGAAACAAAGGTCTGTCAATCTACGCTGGCCTGCGTAGCAGCACGGCTTGCCGGCGGGAGCGGTGTGTCAGTGAATATATCCGCTCCTGACACACCGCGACCGCCGGCAAGCCGTGCTGCTACGGGATGTGGATGCGTGCTGCTTAGCCACGGCCCACGAACGGCATGCTGCTGGCCATGACCGTCATGTTCAGCACGTTCGCCGACAACGGCAGCGACGCCATGTAGCTCACCGCATCGGCCACATGCTGCACATTCATGGTCGGCTCGACCATCAGGCTGCCATCGGCCTGGGGCACGCCCTTGGTCATGCGGTCGGTCATGTCGGTCAGCGCGTTGCCGATGTCGATCTGGCCGCAGGCGATGTTGTACTGGCGCCCGTCCAGCGAAGTGCTTTTGGTAAGGCCCAGCACCGCGTGTTTGCTGGAGGTGTAGGGGGAACTGAACAGGCGTGGTGTGTGGGAAGAGATCGATCCGTTGTTGATGATCCGTCCGCCTTGCGGCACCTGCCGGCGCATCAGGCCGAATGCCCCGCGCACGCACAGGAACATGCCGGTGACGTTGGTATCGATCACGTTCTGCCACTGCTCCACCGACAGTTCATCCATCGGCACCGCAGGGGCGCCAATCCCGGCGTTGTTGAACGACACATCCAGGCGGCCATAGTTACTCTCGATCTTGTCGAACAGCGCCTGTACGCTGGCGGCATCACGCACGTCGGTGGACACCGCCAGCGCCTGGCGGCCCGCGGCCTTCGCCTGCTCGGCCAGCTCCACCAGCGGCTCCAGACGACGACCCGCCAGCACCACGGCATAGCCGTCATCCAGCAATTTCAGCGCCACCGCACGGCCAATGCCGCTCCCGGCACCGGTGACCAGCGCGACTTTCAATGCAGACATGAGAACCTCCTGTTGTTATTGGAATGTTGAAAAACAATCTTCACCCGTAGCAGTCCGGCTTGCCGGCGTCGGCGATCTCGAATGCGCCTCGCCGGCAAGCGGAGCGCCGCCCGGCCGTGCTGCTACGGGACGATGGCCGCCCGGCCTTCAGGCATACACCGGCGTCAGCACCGGTTTGCCCGCATAGAACGCCAGCAGGTTGTCAGCCACCCGTTGCACCGTGGCGCGAGACGCCTCCGGCGACAGCCCGCCGACGTGGGGGGTGAGCACGACATTGCTCAGCGCCTTCAAGACATCGGGCACCTGGGGTTCGTCGTCGAACACATCCAGCGCCGCCCCGGCCAGGCGACCGTGCTGCAAGGCATCGACCAGCGCCCCAGTGTCCACCACGCTGGCACGGGCGATGTTCACCAGGAACCCCTCCTCGCCCAATGCGTCGATGGCTGCCTTGTCGATCAGGTGCGCAGTGCCACTGCCCCCCGGCGTGGCCACGATCAGGAAATCCGATTCGGCGGCCAGCGCCTGCGGCGTCGCGCAATAGTTGAAATCCACGTCCGTGCGCGGCGAACGGTTGTGATAGGCGATCTGCATGTCGAAGCCCGTCGCCCGTTTGGCAATCGCCAGACCGACCGCACCCAGGCCGAGAATCCCGACGGTCTTGCCGGTGAAGGAAGGTCGCGTCACCTTGCGCCACTCACCGCGACGCACCGATGCATCGGCCAGGGGAATGTCGCGCACCAGTGACAACAGCAAGGCCATCGCATGGTCGGCCACGGTCGGCGCATTGACCCCGGCGCCGTTAGTCACGGTAATCCCCCGGGCCTGGGCGGCGGGCAAGTCCACCTGCTCGTACCCCGCGCCCAGCACGCAGATGATCCCGAGCCCAGGCAACGCCGCCATCTCCGCCGCCGTCAACCCCAGCGGACCACGGGTCAACACCGCGTCGATCTCTCCGCCCCGGGTCGCCACCGCTTCAGCCCGGGTCGCCGGCGTCGGCGCCAGGATCAGGCGAAAACCTGCGTCCTCCAGAATCGGCAAATACTCGTTCACACTTTCAACCAGCACCAGAACCGTCTTCACCATCATCACGTCCCGAAATTTGCAGAGGGACAGACAGTAGCGCGAGTTAGAGCGGCTGTGCAGGGGTTCCCGGGAAAATGGATGAGTAATGCATCCTCTCTTCGACAACAGCAGGTCAAATCTTGTAGCAGCTGCAACATGGCCCGTTCGCCGAAATTACGTTCAACTCGCTATGCGGTGTAGGCGATTTCCGAAACTTCATGCAAGTGCACTTTGGTAGTCGCCAGTACGCAACACAGAGCGTAGACTCCAAAACCTAACGGATGGGTTATTGAATGAAGGTATGCAGTCATAAAGGTTATTTGGTCGCAGTCTTCACCAGGGATGAGCACTGCCCTCCTCACGTTCATGTGGGAACCAGCGCATGGGATGCCAGGTTTCTGTTCAGCTTTTGGCATAACGGCATCCGCCTATGGGACGTAACGCCGGCCAAGAACGGGCCTTGCACGCGGATACTGGAGGAGCTGCGTCAGGTGATCAAACGCCGCGCCAACTTGCGCAGGGCCCGGGAATGCTGGTGGGCAAGCCAGCAAACCTTGTGTCTGGACAATCAGGCCTGGGATCTGGAAATCGGCGAGGTGGTGGCTCCCCGCTACGGACGATTGAGTGCATCACCCATTCTTTGCGCTCTATTCGACGCCAGAAGCTACAAAACACAATTGCACTTGGCGGGCTACTGCACGCCGTTGGAGATAGAGTTATGAAACCCGTGAAAGCTCGCGAACACGATGACGACATCGTCGACCATGTCGCTCTCGAGCAGGCGACTGAACTGGGCCGCACACGCGGCGTCTTGTGCGCTGTCACCCTGCAATTCATGAGTTCGTTGAATGCCTACGCCATTGGCTTTGCAGATCAGACCGCGCTACTGCTTCCGGTCGGTAACTATCCGGAGCTTCGCAATCTGTCCGCTCAAGAACTTGCACAGATGGAGCTCGGCTTTGGAGGAAGCGCGCTATGCCTTGAATCCCGTGACCTGCACATATCCGTCGCCGGGATGATCTCGGCCAGCGAATCATTGATGGCGATGGCGGCGAGTGTCGTTGCCTCGCGCAACGGTCGACGCAGCACTGAGGCAAAAACCAAAGCGTCGAGGGCCAACGGTTTGAAAGGCGGCCGTCCACGCAAGGTGATCGTGGCGCCATAACCTGCATCACCCCTGAAATCGATTCCCGCCATTCTTCTTCGCGCTGTACATCGCCTCATCGGCGTGGCGGAACAGTTGCGCGAGGTCGGTTGCGTTCTCGGGGTAGTTGGCGATGCCGATGCTGGGCAGGATCTGCCAGTCGTGGCCCTTGAGGACCATTGGCACGTTGAGGGTCTTGCAGATCTTGTCGGCGACCTTGCCGGAATCTTCGAGGCTGTTGACGCGATCGAGCAGGATGACGAACTCGTCTCCGCCGATGCGGGCGACGGTGTCTGTCTCGCGCACGCATTGTTTGAGGCGGTGCGCGACTTCCTGCAACAGCAGGTCGCCTGCGGCGTGGCCGAGGGTGTCGTTGACCAGCTTGAATTTGTCCAGATCCAGATACAGCAGCGCCATGCGGCCCTTGCTGTTCTTTGCCCGTTCAAGGGACTGCTGCAAGCGCTCGTGAAGGAGCATGCGATTGGGCAACTGCGTCAGTTGATCGTACTGCGCCATGCTTTTGAGACGTTCGTAGAGTTGCTTGCGCTCGATGGCCGCAGCGACCTGGGTGGAGACGAACTGCAGCGACTCCTTGTCACGCTCGTCATACGGTGGGCAATCGGTGTGACTCTTGACCAGCAGCGCGCCGATGATGCCGTGCTGGGTTTCCAGCGGCGCACCCAGCCAGGAAAACCCGTCTCCCATGCGCTGCCTGAGGTAATCGGGCACGCCATCGTCGCTCTGCCGGGGCCCGGAACCTGAAGCCAGCAACAGGGTTTTCCCGCTGCTGGCCACTTCCGTTGCCAATGCGTCAGCCATAGGCCGTTGCAACGAAGGGTCCTGTTCGTCGACGTGGTAAGGAAAGTTCAGCAGGCCGCTGTATTTATCCTTCAAGGCGACGAAGAAATTGCGCGCCGGCAGCAGATCGCCGATGACGCCATGAATGTCCTTGAACAGTGCCGACAGGTCGCAGGCGACGTGGGCCGCCTCCGAGATGCGAAACAGCGCGGTGCGCATCGATTCGGCGCGCTTGCGCTCGGTGATGTCCCGGGCCACGGCGATGCGCAGCTTGTGATCCTGCGACCAGCGCGCCGACCACATGATATGGACGATGCGCCCGTCCTTGCGCACGTAGCGGTTCTCGAAACCGAGGTTGGGTTGCCCGGCCATGATCTCGCCTGCCGCCGCAAGGGTGCGCTCCTGGTCATCGGGATGCACCAGCTCGATCATCCTGCGCCCGATCAGCTCCTGTGGCAGATAACCGAAGATCCGCTCCGCCGCCGCGCTGACAAAGACGTACCGCCCTTCTGCGTCGACCACGCAGATGGCGTCCAGCAACATGTCGACAAATCCCGTAAGCGCCGCGTAAGTGTTTGTTTCCATGCGAAAAGCACTACCTGCATTAGCCAACGTTCACGCTTTCGAGAGAGGTAGGTCATAAAAAATGACCTAACCTGCGGTCATAGTGCCCAAACCCGATGCGTTCGGCCATCTGCCGATTGAGCACTTGAACGAATCATGCACAAAAAAGGAACGAGAGCTTATGTTCAAAGGAATCAGTAGAACGTTGAGCACCGCCGCACTGGCCGGTGCGCTGTTGTCTTCGGGACTGGCCGGTGCCGCCGACGCGCCGGGCAAGGCGCTGGCGGCGAAAATCGGCGTGCCGTGGCCTGCGGTCATCGCCCATCGCGGCGCCTCGTTCGATGCCCCTGAAGAAACCGTGCCCTCCTACACCCTGGCTCGCGAACTGGGCGCGGACTATCTGGAGATGGACATCCAGCGCACCAAAGACGGTGTCCTGATCGCGCTGCACGACGACACCCTGGAGCGGACCACCAACATCGCCCAGGTCTACCCCGACCGGGTGAAGGATCCGCTGAGCAGCTTCACCCTTGAAGAAATCAAGCGCCTGGATGCCGGCTCATGGTTCAACAAGGCCCATCCGGATCGCGCCCGCGCCAGCTATGCGGGGCTGAAGATCCTGACGCTGGACGAGGTGATCGATATCGCCGAGGGCGGCAAGAACAAGCCCGGGTTGTACATCGAAACCAAGGTGCCGGCGCAGTTTCCCGGTATCGAGGAAGACTTGAAGAACAAACTCGCGCAACGTGGCTGGCTGAGCCAGCGTCCGGCGGCCGAGAAAGGCCATGTGAACGTTGCACACATGCCGGGGCGCGTGGTGTTGCAGACCTTTGAAAAGCCAAGCCTTGAACTGCTGCACAAAGCCATGCCGGACACGCCCAAGGTGCTGTTGCTGTGGCTGGGCGACGGCTATATCCCGGCAGCATCCGACAAGAGCTTCAAGGACTCGGGGGCCAAGGACAAGGCGGCGTTCTACGCGACGCAACAGGTCAAGTCCAAGGAGGATTTCGCGGCGTGGATGGATTGGGCCAAGGCCCATGGCGCGGTGGGCACAGGCCCTGCGGCAGCCCTGAAGAATGGCGGTGACCAGAGCTACATGGACCTGGTGCAGCCGTGGATGAACAAGATGGCCCACGACCGCGGCATGATCATCCACCCCTACACCGTGGACGATGCCGTGGACTTCAAGGCCATCAGCGAGCGCGGTGTCGACGGTTTCTTCACCAACCGCGCTTCGGAGTTGCTGAAGTTCTACGGACGGCCTTCGAAGGAGAGCAAGGAGTCGATCCTCAAACGGATCGGCTATTGAGGCCCACCATCTCAACCCCGTAGCAGCACGGCTTGCCGGCGGGAGCGGTGTATCAGTGACGCCTTCGTCTCCTGACACACCGCTGAGCCTGTAGGAGCGCGCTTGCCCGCGACAGCAGAGTGTCAGCCACCCTTGCAACGTCAGCTAAAACCCGTCGCGGGCAAGCGCGCTCCTACAAGGGGATCGCAGCCTTACGCCAGCTGCGCAACCACTTCGGCCAGCGCCTTGGCAGGATCGGCCGCCTGGCTGATCGGGCGGCCGATGACCAGGTAGTCGGAGCCGGCGTCCAGTGCCTGGCGCGGGGTCAGGATGCGGCGCTGGTCGTCCTGGGCGCTGCCAGCCGGGCGGATACCTGGGGTCACCAGTTGCAGCGACGGGTGCGCAGCCTTGAGCGCCTGGGCTTCCAGGGCCGAGCACACCAGGCCGTCCATACCGGCCTTCTGCGCCAGCGCCGCCAGGCGCAGCACCTGCTCCTGCGGCTCGATGTCCAGGCCGATGCCGGCCAGATCCTCACGTTCCATGCTGGTCAGCACGGTCACGCCGATCAGCAATGGCTTGGCGCCGGTGCGCTGGTCCAGCACGTCGCGGCAGGCCGCCATCATGCGCAGGCCGCCGGAGCAGTGCACGTTGACCATCCACACGCCCATCTCGGCCGCAGCCTTGACCGCCATGGCGGTGGTGTTGGGGATGTCATGGAATTTGAGGTCCAGGAATACCTCGAAACCCTTGTCATTCAAGGTTTCGACGATGCCTGACGCGCTGCTGGTGAACAGCTCCTTGCCCACTTTGACCCGGCACAGTTTCGGATCGAGCTGGTCTGCCAGCTTCAACGCCGCTTCGCGGGTCGGGAAATCCAGGGCAACGATGATGGGGGTCTGGCAGGCGGACATGAGCGGGTTCTCTGGCAAGTCGAAATCGGCGCGCATTGTAGCTGAACATGTCCCGGCGCGGGACCCGGTGATCGGCAACTCCATGGTAAAACCCCGCAATGCCTGAAACGGGGCCTGCCGAAGCATCATCACGGTACTCGCCCGACCGGGCATCTCATACAATGGAACCTGTGGGCAGCGCCATTGCTCAAAGCTTTATCACAATAAGGAGTGAGCATCATGCCCTGGTACGCGTGGTTGATACTGGTCGTTGCAATAGGCTCGATCGTCGGTGGTTTGCTGATGCTCAAGGATTCAGCGAAAAAACTTCCCCTGACCGAAGAACAACTCAAGCGAGTTCATGAGCGCAATGCCGAAATGGATGCCAAGGATGCTCGCGACCGCTGATGACTGCGGGCGGAGTCAAAGGCGCCGCCCGTTCCCCTTCAATCCCGACCTTCATCCATGTCCAGCGCCACGGCGTGGTGGCTGGCCTGTGGCGTGACGGCGATGCGAAACGGCTGGAAAATCCTGAACATCTGGCCGTTTTCCCGCAACTGACGCAGCAGATCGCTGAATCGCTCCCCCGTGATCGGCGCCCCCGGCCGCAACAGCGCGAAATGGCGATACACCTGATCCACCTTGTCCGACGCCATGAACTGGTTGGCATCCTGCGGGTTGTTCGCCAGGAAGGTGCTCAGGTACGAGCGCGTGACCAGGGCGATGTCTGCCCGATCCCGTAGCACCATCGCAAGATTGCTGTCGTGGGAATAGGTCAGCGTGGCGTTGTAGTGCTCGGCGAGAAATTTGGGGTCGGCGTTGAAGTCGGCGAAGGCGTAGTGATACCCGCTGAACAGCGCCAGCCGCTTGCCGCGCAAGTCGTCGAAATAGCTCTGGGTGCGGCCTGCGCCACGATGGGCGACGAAGATTTCCGCGTCTTCCAGGCCCATGTCGACGTCTTCGTGGGGAATGTCTTTCCAACCCCAGCCAGGGTTCTCGAAGATCGCCATGTCGAAGCGCGCCTGCTGAAAATCCCGGAAACGACGAGGAATGGAGGTGGGTACCATCTCGAAACGGTATTCGCTCTGCATGGCGTTCAGGGCGCTGACCATCTGCGGCAGCAAGCCGGTGTCTTCGCCGCGCTCGGGGCGAATCGTGTACGGCGGAAAATGCGCCGCGCCAATGCGCACGACCTGCGCCGCGCTCGCCTGCCAGGCGCACAGGGTGGTCGTGACCAGCAGCAGCGTTTTCAGAGCCATCCGCATTGGCATAGACATCAAGACAGAACACTCCCGACGAATCGAAGTACGTAAGCTATGCGTTTGAAAACAATTAGACAACGGTCAAACAACGCGAAGTCCGATTTATTCTTGATATGAATGCCCCGCAACCACGGGCCGCGCCCGGAGCGCATCGCTTGAGCATCGCGGCGGGAATACGCAAGCCATTCCCGGCTCCGCCATCCCGGAAAAAAACGCTTACAAAATCGCCGGACGCGCCGCAATTTATGCCCTGCAAGCCAGGCAGGCAAGCGGCTGGTGGAACATTCCCGACGGTCGTGCGGTAAAAATCCGCAGCACCGCGCAAACCATCGGCCCTCCTGTGAGTCTGATTGAGCAGCTACGCTCCATGGCGGTGCCACGGATTTGAGACTGGAGTTACACATGCCCCACTGGCTGGTGATAGACCTGGAGGCCACCACCGAAGAGGGCGGATGGCCGGTGGCAGAGATGGAAATCATTGAGATCGGCGCCTGCGTGGTCAATTCGGACGGGCGGGAGGTCGATCATTTCGAGCGTTTCGTGCGTCCGGTCAGGCGGCCATTGCTGACCCCGTTCTGCCGCGAGCTGACCCATATCCAGCAGGCGCAGATCGACACCGCCCAGCCTTTGCCAGCCATCTGGCCGCAATTCGAGCGCTGGCTGGGCAATCATCGCAGCCGGCTGCAGGGCTGGGTCAGTTGGGGTGACTACGATCGTCAGCAGTTCGAACTGCAATGGCGGCAGCATCAGTTGGTCAGCGAGTTGAGCGGCCTCTCGCACATCAACCTCAAGCAGCGCTTCGCCAAGGCGCGGCATCTGCAGAAACCCTGCGGCCTGAACACTGCCCTGCAACTGGCGGGCATGCATTTCAGCGGCCAGCAACACCGGGCACTGACCGATGCGCGCAACACCGCAAGGCTGTTGCCGCTGGTGATTCCGGCCTGATGTGACGCATTTATCAAAGCGGATGACGTCCTTTTATACGTTGGGCATACTGTCCGGCCTTTTTCAGCCCTTTCCAAGGAATCCGCCATGTTCAAGGTCAACGAATATTTCGACGGCACCGTCAAGTCCATCGCCTTCCAGCAAGCCGATGGCGCAGCCACTATCGGTGTCATGGCGCCAGGGAAGTACAACTTCGGCACCGCCGACCGCGAGATCATGCACGTGGTGTCCGGCTCGCTGAAAGTCCTGCTGCCAGGCAGCAACGATTGGGAAACCTTTAACGCGGGCGACCAGTTCCGTGTGCCGGCCAACAGCAAGTTCGACCTGGAAGTGAGCGTCGAAACCGCTTATCTGTGTGAATACCGCAAGGACTGACACCCTCTTCCTGTCGCCGCCCGGCCGGGTGGCGCTCCGCTTGCTGGCGGTGGCGACTGCAAGTACGCCAACGCCGGCAAGCCGTGCTGCTACACAAGCTCATTCGCAGGGCCCATCGCATTGAATTGCAACGCCGCCAGTCGCGCATACAGCGCATTGCTGGCAATCAGTTGCTGATGCGTACCCACCGCCACCAGCCGCCCCTGATCCATCACCGCAATCCGGTCAGCGTTCTGCACCGTGGCCAGACGGTGGGCGATCACCAGGGTCGTGCGGTCCTTCATCAAGGTAGGCAAGGCCTGCTGAATCAGATGCTCGCTCTGGGCATCCAGGGCACTCGTGGCCTCGTCGAGCAGCAGAACCGGCGCATCGGCCAGTAGCGCCCGGGCAATGGCCAGGCGCTGGCGCTGCCCGCCTGATAGCCCCATCCCGCCATCGCCCAGGTGAGTCTGATACCCCTGGGGCAACAGCTCGATGAACTCGTGGGCATGGGCGATCCGCGCCGCAGCCTGAATCTGCTCAAGGCTGGCATCCGGGCGGCCATAGCGAATGTTGTCCTCGACGCTGCCGAAGAACAGCGCCGGCGTCTGGGATACCCAGGCGAAACAGCGGCGCAGGTCCAGCGGATCGAGACGCTCGACCGGCAAGCCCTCGATGCGCACCTGCCCCTGTTGCGGATCGTAGAAACGCAGCAGCAGATCGAACAGCGTCGACTTGCCCGCCCCCGACGGCCCGACCAGCGCCAGGGTTTCGCCGGGCTCGATGGTCAGCGTCAGGTCTTCTACGGCATTGCGCTCGGGCCGCGACGGGTAAGCGAAGCTGACGTTCGCAAGCTCCAGCCGCCCACTGACCCGCTGCGGCAGCACCAGGACATCCTCGGCAGGCGGGGTGATTTCACTGCGCGCCTGCAGCAGTTCGGTGATGCGTTCTGCCGCGCCTGCCGCCCGTTGCAGCTCCCCGATCACTTCGCTGAGGGTGCCGAACGCGCTGCCGACGATCAGGCTGTAGAACACGAAGGCTGCCAGTTCACCGCCGGAAATGCGCCCGGCAATGACATCCATGCCACCTACCCAGAGCATCACCGCCACCGCGCCAAGCACCAGCACGATGACCAGGGTGATCAGCCACGAACGCTGCAGGATCCGCTTGCGCGCCGTGTCGAACGCGTCTTCGGCGGTCTGCCCGAAGCGCTGCCGGTCCTGGGCCTGATGGTTGTAGGCCTGCACCGTCTTGATCTGGCCCAGGGCCTCGGAGACATAGCTGCCGACATCCGCGACCCGGTCCTGGCTCTCCCGCGACAGGCTGCGCACCCGCCGCCCGAAGATCAGGATCGGCGCCACCACCAGCGGCAACGCGATCACCACGATACTGGTCAGCTTGGGGTTGGTGAAAAACAGCAGAATCACCCCGCCGATCACCATCAGCGCGTTGCGCAGAAACATCGACAGCGACGAGCCGATCACCGATTGCAACAGCGTGGTGTCGGCGGTCAGGCGTGACTGGATCTCCGAGCTGCGGTTGTTTTCGTAGAAGCCGGGATGCAGGCTGACCAGGTGATCGAACACCTGCTTGCGCAGATCGGCCACCACCCGTTCGCCGATCCACGACACCAGGTAAAAACGGGTGAAGGTGCCCACTGCCAGCGCCAGGATCAGCAACATGAACAGGCCGATGGTTTCGTTGAGCAGGGTCGGCGAGCGGGTCATGAATCCCTGATCGACCATTAGCCGGATGCCCTGCCCCATGGACAACGTGATGGCCGCCGTGACGATCAACGCCACCAGCGCGCCGATGGCGTGCCTGCGATAAGGCGCGAGCATGCGCATGGCCAGACGAATGGCGTGACGCTGACGCCCTGATAACACTGCTGCCATGAAATACACCTGATAGACGGCTCGAATGGCAGAGCCTACACCGCTCGTCACCTGCACGCTCGTCGAGATGCGCTGAACTCGGGGCGGCGCAGCCAGTCAGGTAAAAGGTGCCCGCGCAGCACCCGCGGATGTCACGGGGTGGTCATCAAGCGTGGATACCGTAAAACGCACAACCTGATGAGGAGAGAGGCCCATGAGCTTGCAGCAGAGCAGTCACGAACCCGTCGTACGCCCTCAACCGGAGTTTCAACTGGGGGGCGCGATTCTTGACAAGGACGGAAAGGAAGTCCTGATTACTGAAGAGATGGTTCAGGCCGCATGTCAGGAATGCGAAAAGTACTGGGTCAAACCTGAAAAACAAGACTGATGAACAGACTTACTTGAAACCCGGCGCCATTGCCGGGTTTTTTATGGGCGTTTTAAACATCCTGCAATAAACAAGGGCTCCGGACTGCTTGCCCCACCCACCTCCTTGCGATTACGTCCCCGGCTTATCAGTCAATCGACTCAATCCAGGGAAGATCGTTATGCCCGCTACACATTACAGCTACACGCCCAAAGAACTGGACGCCGCCTACGAAACACTGGAAGCGAGCCTGTTCAACGTCAGGAAAGACATTGGCGACGATGGACTGCCCGCGCCGAAGATCCTGGTGGTCGCCGGGGTTCAGGGCTCCGGCAAGACCTACATGCTCAATAACACGCTGCTCAAGGATGGCGGTTACGCCAATTACGTGCGTCTTTACAAGGAGAGCTTCCGGGAACTGCACCCGCGCTATGCCGAATTCGCCGATCAGGACGTTCTCAGCCGCTACAAGCACACCGAAACGTTTATCTGGGAGTTGTGTGCGCGCATTTTCGCCTACGCCCATGAAAACAAGTACAACATCATCCTGGAAACGGCGCTGGACACCAAGGCGTTCGCGACCGTCATCAACGGCAAGGAACTGGCCGATTACCAGTTCGAAGTGCATCTGATCGGCTGCAAGAAGGACTTCGTCCACCTGTCGACCATCAAGCGCGCGCTCGACGCCCTTGAGCAAGGCACGCTGGAGCGCTTTGTCGATGTCGCGACCATCGAGGCCAGCCTGGAGAACGCCGAGGCAATCCTCAATGCCTTCGAGGCAGCCTGCATGCGTGTCAGCGGATCGACCATCAGCATGTACGAACGCGGGTTCGGCGAGCTGAAAAACCGCCGGCTACTGTGCCGCAGCCGCTGCGATCACATCAACAGCCTCACGCCGCTGGAATTTCTCGACGAAACGGGCCAGCCCATCACTCTGGAACGGCAGATCCGACGCATCGAACGAAGCGAGCTGCTGCCCGTGCCTTGCAGCTTCGCCAATTTCATCGAGATGACCCATGCACCGGTCGTAGGCGACAATGACCGCCGCGAGGCCTGGGAGAGCGCCTACCGCGCCTTGGGCCGCATGCGTGGATTCTGGCAGCAGATCCCGTCGCGCCTGCCCGAGACGCTGTGGGGCTATATCAAGAAGTACACCCGGTAATCACTCGTCGACCAGCACCGCGCCGAGGGCCTGAACGATCTGCATCAGTGCAGCCGATTGCCCCTTGATATCCACGTGCAGGCCTTCGATTTCCCGGCGCGGCGGATAGTGTTTGCGCAGGGCATCGAAGGCCAGCTTCTGCTGGGTGGCATCGGGGACCAGGCTGCGTCGGAAGTCGGCGTCGTCGCGGCGTGGATCGTAGACACCGCGACAGAGCATGTTCAGCGCCCAGACCGGATCGGTCTCGGCGTCCAGGGTCACCTGGGCCAGCCATTGCCGAGGCAGCAGGTCCTCCAGGCGAATGGCCGCAGGCTGGCCCAGGTGCTCGCACAGCGCCTGGTAGATCTGCGCCGTGCCGCGCTGGCGGCCGTCGAGGCTGTAGCCGGCGATGTGCGGGGTGCCGATGACGCAGAGTTCGGCGAGGTCCGGATCCACCAAGGGTTCTTTTTCCCAGACATCCAGCACCGCTTGCAGGTCTTCACGCTCGAGCAGCACCTGGAGCAGGGCCAGGTTGTCGATGATCGGCCCGCGTGCGGCGTTGATCAGCCATGTGCCTTGCTTGAGGCCTTGCAGGCGGCTGCGGTCGAACAGGTGCCACGTCGGCGACTCGCCGATCTTGTTCAAAGGGGTGTGCAGGCTGATGACGTCGCAGCGAGCGATGATTTCGTCGAGGCTGACGTAGTCACCCCCTTCGGCGGCCTGACGGGGCGGATCGCAGACCAGCACGTTCCAGCCCAGGCCGCGCAGCACCTTGATCAGCCGACCACCCACCTGCCCGTCACCCACGACGCCGTAGGTGCGCTTGGCCAGATCGGCGCCTTCGATTTCAGACAGGGTCAGCAGGCTGCCCAGCACATAATCCACCACGCCTCGGGCATTGCAACCTGGCGCGCTGGACCACTGGATGCCCGCTTGCTTGAGATATTCCAGGTCGAGGTGATCGGTGCCGATGGTGCAGGTGCCGACGAAACGCACCGGGGTGCCTTCGAGCAGTTCGCGGGTCACCTGGGTCACCGAGCGCACCAGCAGGATGTCGGCGTCGGCCACGGCAGCGCGGTCGAGGGTGCGGCCGGGGTAGCGGTGGATTTCGCCGAAACCCTGGAAGAAGGCGTCGAGCAGTGGAATGTTTTCGTCAGCAACTATGCGCATGGTGGGCTCCCTGGAGTCGCGGCAGTGTAGGCGCTGACGGGTGAGGGAGCCAGCCCGAAGACGCAAGCCGGGCCGGGTCAGGCCTGTTTCTTGCGAATCCAGTACAGGAAGACGCCGTCGCCAATCTGTTTGTCGACCAGTTCGTGGTCGAGAAACACGCAGAACTTGGGGATGTCGCGCTGGGTGGACGGGTCGGTGGCGATGACTTTGAGCAGGCCGCCGGCCGGCAGGTCGCGCACTTTCTGGTGCAGCATCATCACCGGCTCAGGGCAATTGAGGCCGGTGGCGTCGAGGACGGCGTCGACGGCAAGGCTTTCGAGGGAATCAGACATGGGGCACTCCGGAAACTGGTGGGCATTGTCGCTTAAATGGTGGTAGGCGGGTAGATCTGATCATCTGTTAACGGCGCTTGTGACGCTCCGCGTCGCGGGTGACTTTTGAATTGGGGGCTTATCCGTTGTCGCGGTGGCTGGGCTTTAGGGTTTCGCCCCTTACGGGCGACCTACTTTCTTTCGGGAAAGTAGGCAAACCATTTGCTCCTGGCTGGGCCTCGACTTCGTCTCGGTTCCCTCCCTCCGGCGCCGTTCCGGGGGCACGCCATGATGGGCCATCCATGGCCCGCACGGCTTTCGCGGCTCCTGCCGCTCATCCCCCTACACGACGCCTGCGCTCGGCCTGGCGCCTTTACGTCGCGTTCGGCGGTGTCTGAACCACCGCGTAAGAAGATCAAAATCAAGATCTAAAACACACCACCGACCCGTAGCAGCACGGCTTGCCGGCGGGAGCGTCCTTGAAATCGCCCCCGCCGGCAAGCCGTGCTGCTACGGGGCTGTGTTCGCATCTGTAGGAGCGCACTTGCCCTGGGCCGCATTCGGACGACGGCATCCTTGAGATCGCCCCCGCCGGCAAGCCGGACTGCTACGGGTCGATGTTCGCACCTGTAGGAGTGAGCTTGCTCTGGGCCGCATTCGGACGATGGCGTCCTCAAGATCGCCGACGCCAACAGGCCATGCCCCTCGCCACATACACAAGCCATGCCGAGATCACTCTGAAATCGTATTTGGAAACGTATCAACTACGCTGCTGCCTACAGACTTTGTAGGATTCTGCGACATCTTGGCGGTTGGTGATCCACGACCCGGCACGTATGATCCTTGACATTCATTCGCAGATTAGAAGCCTATGTCCCTGATAGTTCTACTTCTTCTGCCTTTCATCGGCAGCTGTCTGGCGGCCCTGTTGCCGCACAACGCGCGTAACACCGAATCTCTTCTTGCAGGCGTGATCGCTCTGATCGGCGCGGTGCAGGTTGCTCTCTGGTACCCGCAGATCGCCCATGGAGGGGTCATTCGCGAAGAATATTTCTGGGTGCCGAGCCTGGGACTCAACTTCGTATTGCGCCTGGACGGGTTCGCCTGGCTGTTCTCGATGCTGGTCCTGGGGATCGGCACACTGGTGTCGCTCTACGCCCGTTACTACATGTCACCGAACGATCCGGTGCCGCGGTTTTTCTCGTTCTTTCTGGCGTTCATGGGGGCGATGCTGGGCCTGGTGATGTCCGGGAACCTGATCCAGATCGTGTTCTTCTGGGAGCTGACCAGCGTTTTCTCCTTCTTGCTGATCGGTTACTGGCACCATCGCGCAGATGCCAGGCGCGGCGCCTACATGGCGTTGATGGTCACCGGCGCAGGCGGGCTGGCCTTGCTGGTGGGTGTGATGCTGCTGGGGCATGTGGTCGGCAGTTACGATCTGGATCGGGTGCTGGCCGCAGGTGACGCCATACGCGCCCATGCCCTGTACCCGGTTTTGTTGACGCTGATCCTGATCGGCGCCCTGAGCAAGAGCGCGCAGTTTCCCTTCCATTTCTGGCTGCCCCACGCCATGGCCGCGCCGACGCCGGTGTCGGCGTACCTGCACTCGGCGACCATGGTCAAGGCCGGGGTGTTTCTGCTGGCGCGCCTGTGGCCGGCCTTGTCGGGCAGCGAACAGTGGTTCTGGATCGTCAGCGGCGCGGGGGCCTGCACCCTGGTGATCGGCGCCTATTCGGCGATTTTCCAGACGGATCTGAAGGGCCTGCTGGCCTATTCCACCATCAGCCACCTGGGCCTGATCACCCTGCTGCTGGGCCTGAACAGCCCGCTGGCCGCCGTCGCTGCGGTGTTCCACATTCTCAACCACGCCACCTTCAAAGCCTCGCTGTTCATGGCGGCGGGCATCATCGACCATGAAAGCGGCACCCGTGACATCCGCAAGCTCAGCGGCCTGGTCAAGCTGATGCCGTACACGGCCACCCTGGCCATGGTCGCCAGCGCCGCCATGGCCGGCGTGCCGCTGCTCAACGGTTTTCTGTCCAAAGAGATGTTCTTCGCCGAAACCGTGTTCATCACCTCCACCGCCTGGGTCGAGATGGCGCTGCCGGTGATTGCCACGGTGGCCGGGACGTTCAGCGTTGCCTACTCCCTGCGCTTCACGGTGGATGTGTTCTTCGGCCCCAAAGCCACCGACCTGCCCCACACGCCCCACGAGCCGCCACGCTGGATGCGGGTACCGGTCGAACTGCTGGTGCTGGCCTGCCTGATCGTCGGGATTTTCCCGGCACAATCGGTCGGTCCGTTGCTGGCCGCTGCCGCACAGCCTGTAGTAGGCGGGACCTTGCCCGAGTACAGCCTGGCCATCTGGCACGGCCTGAATGCGCCAATGATCATGAGCCTGGTCGCCATGGGCGCGGGCATCCTCCTCTACCTGCTGCTGCGCGGCTCTTTCAAGCATGACCGCTTCGTCGGGCCGCCGTTGATCTGGCGCCTCAACGGCAAGCGCCTGTTCGAACGGGTGCTGGTGACCAAGCTGATCGTCGCGCGCAAGCTGGAAGGCCTGCTGACCACGCGGCGCTTGCAGGCGCAGTTGTTCCTGATGGTGTTTGTCTCGCTGGTGGTGGGTTTCGTGCCGATGTACGAGAGCGGCCTGACCTGGGGCGACCGGCCGAAGATCGCCGGCTCCGGGGTCTTCGTCATGCTCTGGCTGATTGCGATTGCCTGCGCCGTCGGTGCCGCGTGGCAGGCCAAGTATCACCGTCTTGCGGCCGTCACCATGGTCGGCGTCTGCGGCCTGATGACCTGCGTGACCTTTGTCTGGTTCTCCGCGCCGGACCTGGCCCTGACCCAACTGGCGGTAGAAGTGGTGACCACCGTGCTGATCCTGCTGGGCCTGCGCTGGCTGCCACGGCGTAACGAAAACGTCGCCCCGCCGTCCCGGTCGCGCAACCGCGCCAAGGCCCGTCGCGTGCGGGACTTCATCCTGTCCGTGGCGGTCGGTGGCGGCATGGCGCTGCTGTCCTATGCGATGCTGACCCGCCCGACGCCCAACACCATCTCCGAGTTCTACCTGGGCCGTGCCCTGAGCCAGGGCGGCGGAACCAACGCGGTCAACGTCATGCTGGTGGACTTCCGCGGCTTCGACACCTTTGGCGAAATCACCGTGCTGGCGGTGGTCGCCCTGACCGTGTTCGCCCTGCTGCGCCGCTTCCGCCCACCGAAAGAAAGCATCGCCCTGCCCGCCCAGCAACGCCTGCTGGCGCGGGATGTGGTGACCGATCTGGTCAACCCGCGCCACGCAACAGACACCGCGCTGGGCTTCATGATGGTGCCAGCGGTGCTGGTGCGTCTGCTGCTGCCGGTGGCCTTCGTGGTCTCGATGTACCTGTTCATGCGCGGCCACAACCAGCCCGGCGGCGGTTTCGTCGCCGGGTTGGTGATGTCGGTGGCGTTCATTCTGCAGTACATGGTCGCCGGCACCCAGTGGGTCGAGGCGCACATGAGCCTGCGCCCCCTGCGCTGGATGGGCGCCGGCCTGTTCTTCGCCCTGGCGACGGGGCTGGGGTCGATGGCGCTGGGCTATCCGTTCATGACCACCCATACCGCGCACTTGCATCTGCCACTGCTCGGTGACGTGCACCTGGCCAGCGCGCTGTTCTTCGACATCGGCGTGTACGCCGTGGTGGTGGGTTCGACGCTGCTGATCCTGACCGCCCTGGCTCACCAGTCGGTGCGCAGCCATCGTCCGACGTCGCTGCCGCAGCCGATCCAGCCGGCCTCGGCCACCCCTACCCAAGGAGCCTTGTGATGGAAGAAGTCATCGCCATTGCCATCGGCGTGCTCGCAGCCTCCGGCGTGTGGCTGATCCTGCGCCCACGGACCTTCCAGGTGGTCATGGGCCTGTGCCTGCTGTCCTACGGCGTCAACCTGTTCATCTTCAGCATGGGCAGCCTGTTCATCGGCAAGGAGCCGATCATCAAGGACGGCGTGCCGCAGGACCTGCTCAACTACACAGACCCCTTGCCCCAGGCGCTGGTGCTGACTGCAATTGTCATCAGTTTCGCCATGACCGCGCTGTTCCTGGTGGTGCTGCTGGCCTCCCGTGGCCTGACTGGCAACGACCATGTGGACGGCCGGGAGAGCAGTGAATGAGTCTGATGAACCAACTGATCGTCGCGCCGATCCTGCTGCCGGTGCTGACCGCCGCGCTGATGCTGTGGCTGGGTGAACGCCATCGCCCGTTGAAGGCGCGGATCAACCTGCTGTCCACGGCGCTGGGCCTGGGGATCGCCATCACCCTGATGATGTGGGTGCAGAAGACCGGCACCACCGGCTCCATCGGCGTCTACCTGCCCGGCAACTGGTCATCGCCGTTCGGCATCGTGCTGGTGGTCGATCACCTGTCGGCGATGATGCTGGTGTTGACCGGTATCGTCGCCTTCTGCGCCCTGCTGTTCGCCCTGGCGCGCTGGGACCGGGCCGGTGCGAGCTTCCACGCCCTGTTCCAGATTCAGCTGATGGGCTTGTATGGCGCCTTCCTTACGGCCGATCTGTTCAACCTGTTCGTGTTCTTCGAGGTGCTGCTGGCGGCGTCCTATGGCCTGATGCTGCATGGCTCGGGGCGGGCGCGGGTCTCGGCGGGCCTGCATTACATCACCATCAATCTGCTGGCTTCTTCGCTGTTCCTGATTGGCGCTGCGCTGATCTACGGCGTCACCGGCACCCTGAATCTGGCGGATCTGGCGGTCAAGATCCCACAGGTATCCGAAGCCGACATCGGCCTGTTGCATGCAGGCGCGGCGATCCTGGCGGTGGCGTTCCTGGCCAAGGCGGGCATGTGGCCGCTGAACTTCTGGCTGGTGCCGGCCTACTCGGCCGCCAGCGCGCCGGTGGCCGCGATCTTCGCCCTGATGACCAAGGTCGGTGCCTACACCCTGCTGCGCCTGTGGACGCTGCTGTTCTCGGGCCAGGCCGGTGACTCGGCATTCTTCGGCGGTGACTGGATGATCTGGGGCGGCATGGCGACGCTGGCGGTGGCGGCCATTTCCATCGTCGCCGCCCAGCGTCTGGAGCGCATGGCCAGCCTGTGCATTCTGGTGTCGGCGGGGATTCTGCTGTCGTCCATCGGCTTCGGCCAGCCGAGTCTGACCTCCGGCGCGCTGTTCTACCTGGTCAGCTCCACGCTGGCCTTGAGCGCATTGTTCCTGCTGGCCGAACTGGTGGAGCGCTCGCGCTCGGCCAATGAAATCGCGCTGGAAGACGACGCCGATCAGTTGCCCAAGCCGCTGGAAGCCTTGCACCCGGTGCCGGGCACCAACCTGGACGATGAACAGAAAGCGGTGGTCGGCCAGGTGATTCCCTGGACCATGGCGTTCCTGGGCCTGAGTTTCATCATCTGCGCCTTGCTGATCATCGGCATGCCGCCGCTGTCCGGGTTTCTCGGCAAGCTCACGCTGATCAGCGCCCTGCTCAACCCATTGGGTCTGGACGTGGCCAAGGACGAAGCGATCCGCGCCGATAGCTGGACGCTGGTGGCGCTGCTGATCGTCTCGGGGCTGGCCTCGCTGTTCGCTTTCGTGCGGGTCGGCATCAAGCGCTTCTGGACACCACAGGAGCGCCCGTCACCGCTGCTGCGCCGTTATGAATGCATTCCTATCGTGCTGCTCCTGGGGCTGTGCATCGCCCTCACCTTCAAGGCTCAGGCGCTGCTGCGCTACACCCAGGACACGGCACAGGCGCTGCATGATCCGCAGCAATACATCCTGTCGGTGATGGCCGCCAAACCCGTCCCCAGCCCGAGTGACCTGGCAGAGGTGCAGCCATGAAGCGCCTGTTCCCTGCACCGTTGTTGTCGCTGTCGCTGTGGGCATTGTGGCTGCTGCTGAACCTGTCCCTGAGCGCCGGAAACCTGCTGTTCGGCGCGCTGCTGGGGTTGCTTGCGCCAATCATGTTCGCGCCGCTGCGCCCCTTGCCTGCACGCATCCGCAGGCCGGGCGTGGCGTTCAGGCTGTTCTTTGCGGTGGGCCGCGATGTGCTGGTATCCAACGTTCAAGTGGCGCTGCAAGTCTGGCGCGCTCGCCGGCATCCGCCGCGCTCGGCGTTCGTCAAGGTGCCGCTGGATTTGCATGACGCCCATGGCCTGGCGGCGCTGTCGATGATCTGCACCGTGGTGCCGGGCACCGTGTGGTCGGAGCTGGCCCTGGATCGCAGCGTGCTGCTGATGCACGTGTTCGACCTGGACGACGAGGTGCGCTTCATCGAGCATTTCAAGCGCACCTATGAACGCCCGCTGATGGAGATTTTCCAATGAGCCCGCTGCTCACCAACGCGATCCTGCTCACCCTGGGGCTGTTCACCGTCGCCATGGTCATGACCCTGATCCGCCTGTTCAAAGGCCCGTCGGCCCAGGACCGGGTTCTGGCGCTGGACTACCTGTACCTGCTGGCGATGCTGATGATGCTGGTGCTGGGTATTCGCTACGCCAGCGACACCTATTTCGAGGCGGCGCTGCTGATCGCGCTGTTCGGCTTTGTCGGATCCTTCGCCCTGGCCAAGTTCCTGCTGCGTGGCGAGGTGATCGAATGAATGCGCTACAGGAGTTGCCGGTGTGGGTTGAGACCCTGACCGCGGTTTTGCTGGTCTTGAGCGGTTTGTTCGCCCTGACCGGCGCGATGGGGCTGCTGCGCATGAAGGACTTCTTCCAGCGCATGCACCCACCGGCCCTGGCCTCGACCCTCGGTGCGTGGTGCGTCGCCCTGGCCTCGATCATCTACTTTTCCGCGCTCAAGCAGGGGCCGGTGCTGCACGCCTGGCTGATCCCGATCCTGCTGGCGATCACCGTGCCCGTGACGACGCTGCTGCTGGCACGCACCGGGTTGTTCCGCAAGCGCATGGCAGGCGATGACGACGTGCCGCCAGAGGTCAGCGAGGGGCGGCACGAGGGCAAGTGAGGCCAGGCGTACCCCCGCGCCATTTTGCCGCACCCCGCTCGTCGCCCCAATTCTGATACCTTTGCCGCCCATGAAACTGGCCCGATCCGACCGACACCTGATTGCATGGATGCTCTATTGCTGCGTCCTGTTCAACGTGTTCGCCTGCAGCATCGGTCACGGCCAGATGGTCGGCATGCAACTCAACGGCATTGGCGGCGAATTCTGCTCCACCGATGGCCGTGCGCTCACCGCGGTCGATCAATTCAAGCCCGGCGAGCAGAAGCTGCCCACCCTGTCCGCCGCCTTCGGCTGCCCCCTGTGCTCCACCGGCGGCATGGGCCCGGCGCTCAACTCCAGCCTGACCCTGGCGATCCTGCCGGAACAGCACAGCCCGCCACCTGCCGTCGTCGCCTCCTACGATATTCCCGCCGCTTTGCATTGGCCCACGGCCAACCCCCGCGCCCCGCCGTTCGCCCTGATCTGACTTCGAAAACTTACTGACCAGTTTTTCAGATGCTGTTGTCTGCGGCCAGCCCGTGCCTGGCAGAGTGAAGCCGGCCCCGTAGCAGCATGGCTTGCCAGCGGGAACGGTGTGTCAGGCAATGAATGCGTCACTGACACACCGCCCCCGCCGGCAAGCCGTGCTGCTACGGGATAGGCGGCAACAGTGCTGAAAAACGGTTTTGCGCTCGACCTCATTTCAGGTTTTCACCATGAAACGCATTCCCCTGCTCGCCGGTCTGATCGGCAGCCTGCCCGTTTTCGCCCACGCACAAACCGCCCTCGACCTGGCCCCGATCACGGTCAATGGCGAGGAACAACCCACACCGGGCCTAGACCTGGAGCAACAGGCCGCCAGCGCCACTCGCCTGGGCTTGAGCCTGCGCCAGACGCCCGCCTCGATTGCCGTCGCCAACCGGGCAGACATCGAGCGCCGAGGCGCACAGAACTTTCAGGACGTCGCCAACACCTTGCCCGGCGTCAACGCCAGCGCCCCGCCCGGCTTTGGCGGGTTCATTTCCTATCGGGGCTTCACCAGCAGCCAGGTCACGCAGATGTTCAACGGCATCAACGTCGCCACCGGGCTGGCGCGGCCGGTCAATAGCTGGATCTACGACCGGGTCGAAGTGCTCGGCGGCCCCTCGTCACTGATGAATGGCGCAGGCTCGGTGGGCGGCTCGTTGAACTACGTCACCAAGCTGGCCACCCGGGAAGATCAGGCCGCCGAAGGCCGGGTCAGCTACGGCAGCTTCGACACCACGCAAACCGCCTTTGGCGTCAACCATCGCTTGAGCGACCCCACCGCAGACGTACAGCACTACGCCCGGCTGGATGTCAGCCATACCAGCAGCAACGGCTATATCGATCGTCAGGAGAACGACGCGTGGAGCGCGGCGTTTTCCCTGTTGAGCGACATCACCCCGGACCTTTCCCACACCCTGGCCCTGGAATATCAGGACGAGCACGAAGACAGCCCCTACTGGGGCACCCCGGTGCTCAACCCCAAGGCGGGCGAGCTCAAGATCGACAAGCACAACCGCTTTCGCAACTACAACGTCGAGGATGGCCTGTACGAACAGCGCACGCGCTGGGTGCGCTCGATCATCGACTACCGCCTGAACGACGCCACCAGCTTGCGCAACACGTTGTATCGCCTGGACAGCCAGCGCGACTACCGCAACCTGGAAACCTACCAGTACAACGCGAGCAACAGCGCCATCAACCGCTCCACCGCGTATCTGGTGCGCCATCAGGGCTGGCAGCAGGGCAACCAGTTCGAATTGCGCCACGACAGCAGCCTGCTGGGGATGGCCACTACCTGGGCGGGTGGCTTCGAGTACAAGGTCAACTCGACCACCAACAACCCGTGGAACGTGCCGGCGAACAACACGGTGGATCCGGATCATTTCGACCCAGGGCATTTCTACGCACTGCCCGGCACCCGCCAAGGCTTCGTCAAGGACAAGACCAACGAGGTGACCACCAAGGCGCTGTTCGTGGAAAACCATCTGGCGCTGAGCGAGAAGTGGTCGCTGGTGACCGGCCTGCGCTACGACGACATCGACCTGGACGTGACCAACCATCGTGCAATCACCGCCAGCAATCCCCGCCACCTGCGCCGCGACTGGCAGCCGGTGACCGGCCGCGCAGGCCTGACCTGGCAGTTCCTGCCCAGCGCCAACGTCTACCTGCAATACAGCACCGCCGCCGAGCAGCCCAGTGGCACGCAGAACTTCGACGTTTCGACCGGCAAGCAGTGGGAGATCGGCAGCAAGTTCGACTACCTGCAAGGCCGGGGTTCGGCCACCGTTGCCGCCTACACCATCGAGCGCAAGGACTTCGCCATCACCGACCCGCAGGACCCAACCAACACGGTTCCGGTGGGCCAGCAGTCATCGAAGGGGATCGAGCTGGCGAGTTCCTTGCGCATCACCCCCGACTTGCTGCTGGAGGGCAATGTCGCCTGGGTGGATGCGCAATACGATGAATTCAGTGAAAAGAATTCGGCGGGCATCGTGGTCTCGCGCAAGGGCAACACACCGACCAACGTACCTGACCGCGTCGGCAATCTGTGGCTGACCTATGACTTCACGCCGGCCTGGCAAGCAGGGGTGGACGCCCGCTACGTGGCGTCGGTGTATGCCGACAATGCCAATACGCAAAGGGTGCCGTCGTACACGCTGTACGGCAGTTTTCTGACCTTCAAGCTGGACCAGCACACATCGATCACCGGTCGGGTGCGCAACCTGACCGACGAGGTCTATGCGCGCTTCGCCCACGTATCACCGGCCTACTACCTGGGTGAGCCCCGCACATTCGAGCTGGCGATACAGACTCGTTTCTAGAAGCAGGCAACACAGGGCCGGCGAATCACTCGCTGGCCTTGAACACCAGTTCGCCCTTGCGCCACTTGGCGGCCTTTGCGGTCGCGGCCTTGAGCACTTTGCCAAGGCCCTGCTGGATCTGTTCGTGGGCAGCGAACACCATGAACACCGTGTGGGATTCCTTGAACACGATACCCTGGCCTTCAGGCACCTCGACAAAGGCGTATTCGCCCAGGCCGTAGATCGTCATCTTGATGTCGCGGAACTTGAGTTCGAACTTGCCACCTTCACGGCTGGGCAATACGGCGGCGCGAAAATGATCGCCGACCTTGAGCTCCAGACGCGGTTTGTCATCGACCACCAGTGCGGATTCGGTGTCGATTTCAGACATGTAGATGCCTTCGGGGGACTGTTCGATGACATAGACGAAACGCGCCTGGAACAGCTTCACCAACTTCGCGCGCAAATCACCAAGCACGAATAACGCGTGGGTATCCAGATTACTTACTGCCAATGTACAAACTCCCAACCTGATATGAACTTGCCCGACCGCAGGGCCAGGCAAGGAAAAGACAAGAAAACGGTGCGCCGCGGATGCCGGACGCTGGCAAAAAACTGGATTCTACCGGCTAAGAGTCTATACGGGATATATGCCTTTCGTCCGCATTGTTTACTGTCTTGTACACGAATATGGCCATTGGCCTGTGTCCAATCGAAGCCGAAAAGCGCTTCGGCGTTGGCTGAATCGATAACGCTATTGTCTGGAAACTCTTGGGGCCGCTCTGCACTCACATGCATCACAAGGTCAATCACCGTCCACTTCCCAGAGGGAAACAACATGGAACTCACCACACCGACGCTTGCGACACTGTTCGAACAATTGGGGCTTGAGTCGGATCAGGCCAGCATCGACGCCTTTGTCAGCCAGCACCGGCTCGGCGACGATGTGAAACTGGTCGACGCCGAGTTCTGGACGCCCCAGCAGGCGCGCTTTCTCAAGGAGGAACTGCTGACCGATGCCGAATGGGCACCGGTGGTGGACGAACTCAACGAACTGCTGCATCCGGCAAAGTAGCAGCAGGCCGCTGAAAAGGTGGCGGCCCCTGGAGGCCGCCACCGTCAATAGGGGTAGCCCGGCTGGCCCAGATTGGGGAAGCGTGAGCGTCCCTCTTTCGCCGGAGCATGGACGAACAAACCGTCGATCAGCGAGTTACTGCTGGTCAAAGTGCTGTTCCAATGGGCGGAACAGTGGATATACCGCCGGTACAACATCTGCATTTCTGCCGCGGTCAGTGGCTGCTCTTCGCCCCGGGCGCGCGCCAGCAGCTTGCCCGCAACACCCCGCAACTCAGGTGGCAACGCGAGATCCGGCAGGTCCGGCACCGGCATGAACGGCACGCCCTCGTCACACGCCAGTCCGTGCATGACACGCAGATAGACCCGCGACAGGTGCCCGAATACTCCGCGCTCAAGCATGACACTGGCGATGACACTTTTCAGGCCCTGGCCTTTCTTGCGCCCCCGCTCCACGCAATCCACCGTGATGCGGGCAGTGTCGTCTCGCGGGTCGATCCAGCGCTGCACATCCAGCGTGTCCATTTCCTGGTGGGTCTGCTGCCAGGCCGGGGTCGCGTCATAGGGCGTCTGGATGCCGACCAGGCTGCGGCGGGGCCGGGTCAGCGCCACTTTCTCGACCATGTACGGGTGATAGCCGCCACCGATGTCCGAGTGTGAGCCGGGCAGCACAATCTCCCGCAGCCAACCGGGCGCCACGCTGTTGAGCGAGAAATTGCGTCGATGCTCGTCAGCCGCCACCAGATGGATCACCTGCTGCGCGCAACCCGGCGGCAGGAACAGGTTGACCCGTCTATTGACGTCATCGCCCACGCTTCCCAGGTCGGAAATGCCTCCCACGGCGGCAACCGTGTCGAACAGGCCGATCACCTTCAGCCGCACGCTGCCGTTACGCCAATTGAAGTCGGCAGCCAGCGGCAACTTCTGACCATCGAGCACCGGGCCTAATGCACCCCGCTCCTGCTTGAGCACCTCATTGGCGAAATGCCGGGCCGATGCGGCGCCGCGACTGAACCCGAACACATCAAGTTCCAGCGCGGCAATGACACAGCCGGGGTTATGCCTGCCAAAGGTATGCAGAACGCTCTTGAGTTTTTCCACGCACTTGCAGACTTTGGCAACTACGCCAGTATGACCTCGTCCGAACCCCTGCCCCGGTATTGAATCGCGCCCGCCTGATGTAGTCCCCACTCCACTGATATAAATCGGCTGAGTCACCCGCAATCCATTACCGTCGTTAGTGGCCACGAACTGTTGGCGGTAAAGATCGGCCAGCCGGGCAATATTGGTGAAATCGTTACTGTAACTGCTGGCGGGATCGGAATGCCGCCCCCCGCATTCCTTGATATGGGCATTGTGGTACACGCCCGCCATGGCCTGGCAGTCCGCGCCGATCTGGCTGTTGATCCGGTTGTTCCCCGTGCCGTCGAAGAACACACCAATGCGCACTGTGACGCCCAGCGAGGCGGGCGTGGACGTCGATCCCTTGAAACAGCGAAGCATCGTCATATTCAAACTCCTGTAAGTGTCGACACAATCCGGAACAGTTATTTACATATCCGGACATATACCTCACAGAATGCTCACCCCCACGACAGCGTCAATGGGGTAAATATGACTTCAGAAACTTCCCACTTAAAAATCAGACAATAAAAAACCGCCCGCACTTTCGTCTTACAAGCAGGCAGCAGATTTCCTAAAATATTCAGAAAACTTAAACAGAATTAAATCAACAGAACAATAATTAAATATTACCCACAACGAAAATCGCCCGAGGCTAATGCCTCGGGCGACGGGTTCCTGCGCCATGGCCTGGCGGTCAGGAACGGCGATCAGGCCTGACGCTGGTGGCGATCGATCTGCTCGTGGCGCTCTTGCGCTTCGATGCAGTATTTGGTCGTCGGGCTGATGAGCAGGCGCTTGAGGCCGATAGGCTCACCGCTGTCATCGCACCAGCCGAAGGTGTCTTCGGCGATACGGGTCAGCGCCATTTCCAGCTGGGGCAGCATGCGCTGGTCGCGGTCGATCACGTTGACCAGCCAGTGGCGCTCTTCTTCGACGGAAGCGGCGTCGGCGGGGTCAGCCGGGGTATCCAGGCTTTCGATCGCGATACGGCTCTGCTCGATACGCTCGTGGATTTCCACTTTCATGGCTTGCAGCAGCTCGATGAAGAAGGCGTGTTGCTCCGCGTTCATGTAGTCATCGGCCGGCATCGCCAGCAACTTGTCCTTGGTCATTGATTTCTCTATAAAAAAACGTGCATTAAGGCGATTTAGTGAAGCGCCTCTGCGTCATCGTAAAAGCGCCATGGTCTCCAAGCGCCACCTGGCACTCAATTTACGAGGGGCGGCAGTCTAAGGCCGGGTTTCGTACTCGGCAACATAATTGAACAAGAATCGCCCAACAACCCCCCAAAACCCCGGTGGCGTTGAGCCAAACCGGTGTTTCAACCTGTGTCTGCCGTGACACGCTCATCGGATTCGGCACCGTTATCGCGAGCAAGCTCACTCCTACAGGCACGCGTAACCCTGTAGGAGTGAGCTTGCTCGCGATGGCGTCCGGCCTGCCAACACCGACTTTCTGGACGCTGTCTGACAGGCCATCGGCCGTTCGGTTCAAACCGGCAGAAAAACGAAAAGGGCCCCTCTCCGGGCCCTTTTCAACGTTGATCAAACAGCTGGCATCAAGACATCAGCGTTTGAGCTTTCGTTTGTTGCGGTACTGGTCGATGACCACCGCCACCACAATAATCAACCCTTTGATGATGTCTTGTACATAGGCATCGACGCCTACGAAGGTAAATCCGCTGGCCATCACCCCGAGAATCAGCGCGCCGATCACGGTGCCGGTGATCCGGCCGACGCCGCCCGCAAGGCTGGTGCCGCCGATCACCGCCGCCGCAATGGCATCCAGTTCGTAGGAAACGCCCATCCCCGCCTGCCCCGTCGCAGCCCGCGCCGAGGCCACCACACCGGCAAGCCCGGCCAGCAGGCCCGCGATGCTGTAGACGATCACCAGGTGGCGCTTGACGTTGATCCCCGACGTGCGTGCCGCCTGCATGTTGCCGCCGATGGCGTAGGTGTACTTGCCGTACTTGGTGTAGCGCAGGGCGATGTGGAAGATCACCGCGACCACCAGAAAGATCAGCACCGGCATCGCGCCCTGGCCGATGGCCGTGTAGGAATCGTTAAGCATGCTCACAGGCTGGCCGCCGGTGTAGAAGCGCGCCAGGCCACGGGCCGACACCATCATGCCCAGGGTGGCGATGAAGGGCGGGATGCCGGTGATGGCGATGATGCTGCCATTGATCGCACCAGCCAGCAGCCCGACCCCAAGGCCCGCGATGACTGGCGCCCAGACCGGCAAATCGGTCAACGAAGGAAATACCGCCCGGGTGTAATCCGACGATTGCGCGAGACTGGCAGCGATCATCGCCGATAACGCAAGCACCGAGCCGGACGAGAGGTCGATGCCGGTGGTGATGATGACCTGCGTCACGCCGATGGCCAGAAGACCGATGATCGAGACCTGCAGGATCATCAGCACCAGCCGCTGGGAGTTGAGGAGAAAGCTCTGGTCGCGCACGATCCAGCCAAACAGCTCGAAAATCAGGCCGATGCCGATCAGCACCAGAAAGATGCTCAGTTCGGTCGGCAGGCGGCGCTTGTGCTTGTTCGGGGCCAGCGCCGGTTTGTTGTCCAGTATCGCGTTCATCTTCATAGGTGCCTCTTGTTCTTGTTCTGACCCGAGACGGGCCTTTGGCAAACCGCCGTCAATGGACCGAATGGCCCGACGCCAGATGCATGACCCGCTCCTGAGTTGCCTCGGCGCGATCCAGGGTGCCCATCATTTCGCCTTCGTGCATGACCATGACCCGGTCACTCATGCCCAGCACTTCCGGCAGTTCCGAAGAAATCATGATCACCGCCATGCCTTCGCTGGCGAGCATGGAGATCAGCCTGTAGATCTCCGCCTTGGCGCCGACGTCGATGCCACGTGTCGGCTCGTCGAGAATCAATATGCGCGGGTTGGTCATCAGCCAGCGGGCGATCAGGGCCTTCTGCTGGTTGCCGCCCGAGAGGGTATCGATGCACTGCTCAAGCGACGGCGTCTTGACCCGCAGCTTCTTGCACATGTCCTCGCACAGGGCGCGCAGGGCCTTCTGATGCACGAAGCCGTTGCCCACGTAATGAGGCAGGACCGCCATCTCCATGTTTTCCAGCACCGACAGACAAGGAAACAGCCCGCTGAGCTTGCGGTCCTCGGTCAGCAGGGCAAAGCCCTTCTCGATGGCGAAATGCGGATCGGTGACCTTGATCGGCGCACCGTCGAGCACAATCTCGCCTCGGCTGCAGGGCGTGATGCCAAAGATGGTTTCGGCGACATTGGTGCGACCGGACCCCATCAGCCCTGCAATGCCCAGCACTTCGCCGGCGTGCAGGTCGAAGGAAACGCCCTCGAAAACACCGTCCAGGGCCAGGTCGCGCACCGAGAGCAGCAGATCGCCCACCGGCTTGTCCCGCTCCGGGAACAACTGTGTCAGTTCACGGCCGACCATCATCGAGATCAGGCTGTCGCCGTCCATGCTGTCGGCGCGCTGCAGGCCGATGTAGGCGCCGTCGCGAAACACCGCCACTTCGTCGGCGATGGCAAACACTTCGTTCATCTTGTGGGTGATGTAGATGATGCCCTTACCCTGCGCACGCAGGTCGGCAATGATCGAAAACAGGTGGGCCACTTCCTTCTCGGTGATGGCCGAGGTGGGTTCGTCCATGATCAGCACGTCGGAGTCGTAGGACACCGCCTTGGCGATCTCGACCATCTGCCGTTCGGCGATGCTCAGGTTGCCGACGTGTTCTTCGGGGTCAAGTTTGATGCGCAGCCGGTCCAGCAGGTCCTGGGTGCAACGGTGCATGGCGCGGTGATCGACCATGTGCAGCCCGTTTAGCTGTTCGCGGCCGATCCAGATGTTCTCGGCGATGCTCATGTGCGGCATCAGGTTGAGTTCCTGGTGAATCATCGCGATGCCCGATTGCAGTGCCGCAAGCGGCGTCTCGAACACCACCGGCTTGCCGCGCAGGCGGATTTCGCCGGTGTCGGGCTGGTAGATCCCGGCGATGATTTTCATCAGGGTGGACTTGCCTGCGCCGTTCTCGCCCATCAGGGCCAGCACACTGCCGGGACGCACGCGCAGTTCCACGTTGTCCAGCGCCACCACCCCGGGGAAACCCTTGCTGATGTTGGTGATTTCCAGAAGATAAGGGTGTTCGGCGCCAGTGCCGGCAAGCTCGGGTTGGACAGGGGTCGCAGTAGCGGAAGCGAACATGGTCACAGGCTCCTCACCTGACATGGGCGGCGGAGGCTTCAGCCACCGGGCCCTGTCAGTTGTCGTGATGTGAACGTTATTAGAAGGTGCTGACGTTTTCCGGGGTGATGAGCTTGAACGGAATCACGATCGCCTGTTCAGGCAGCGCTTCCTTTTTCGCCAGTTTCACTGCGGCGTCGATCGAGCCTTCGCCCTGCCCCTTGGCGTCCTGGAACACCGACACTGTAAGATCGCCCTTCTTCACCGCGCTCAGCCCGTCGGGCGTGCCATCGACGCCTGCGACCAGCACATCGCCTTGCTTTTTGCCGGCCTGTTTCAAGGCCATGGCGGCGCCGATGGCCATCTCGTCATTGTTGGAAACCACTGCGCTGAAATCGCGGCCCTGGGTCAGCCAGTTGTTGGTGATGTCCATGCCTTTCTGCCGGCCCCAGGCCCCTTCCTGTTCCTCGGCGATCTTGATGCCGGGGTATTTCTTCAGGACTTCCTTGACCCCTTCGGTACGGTCGCGGGTCGAGTTGTTCGACAGCTCGCCGAGCAGGATCACCACGGTGCCCTTGCCGTCCATCTTCTTGGCCAGGTATTCCATCTGCATGCGGCCCGCTTCCTTGTCATCGGAGGTGACCGAGGCGACGCCCGCCGGCAGCTTGGGATCATCCGGGCGACGGTTGACGTAGACCAGCGGGATCCCGGCAGCGGTGGCCGCCTTGGTGATGCGACCGGTGGCGGCGGTGTCGACCGGGTTGACGATCAGTGCATCGACTTTCTTGCCGATCAGCTCCTGCACCTGGTCGAGCTGCTTGTTCACATCGTTGCGGCCATCGACGAATTGCAGATCGACGCCGCCCATGTCCTTGGCCTTCTTGCCCATGTCTTCGCGCATGTAGGTCAGGTAGGTGTCATCGAACTGCGACATGGCCACGCCGATTTTCAGGTCGGCTGCCAGGGTCGCGCCGCTGCCGAGCATCAGGGCCAGTGCCAGGGAGGTAAAACGGGCTTTGGTGTTCATGAACGGTCTTTCTCCAAATTCTTGTTGTTGTAGTGAATTGGCTAACGACTACGGATGTTCAGACTGTGCCGCTGGAGCTTGAAAAATGTGGATTGCAGAAGTGCGCCACCGACGCCGCCGACGAGCCGCAGACCATCACCCCGTGGTTTTGCACACAGAGCACGCGGGCGGCGGTTTCGAGGGTTTTGTCGAGCGCGGCGGCAAGGGATGGCTTGAGGGCAGAGACAGCGCGGGAAGCAACAAGAGAGCGTGATACGGTCCTGCAGGCCTGAACGGCGCGTTTGAGGATATTCATCGACGGTACCTGTCTTTTTTGGCGTTCTTGTTTTTTGTTTCGTCCGCCCAGCCCTGTGTAGGAAAGGTCCGATACAGGGGTGGACGTCGAGATTCGGCAACCTGGAAATGACTTTATTGGAAAATAATTTCTACTTCAACTGATTTTAGAATTTATTTCTATTTCATTTTTCTACGATAAAAATATTCCACACCACCCCGTAGCAGCGCGGCTTGCCGGCGGGAGCGGTGCGTCAGGCAAAGAGTATTCGTCTGACGCACCGCTCCCGCCGGCAAGCCGTGCTGCTACGAGTGACCACCTCTTACAGAGTGACCACCCGCCCTTCCTGGGCGCTGATCCGCGCGGCATCCAGCACCTTGGCCGAAGCCACTGCATCGCGTGCGTCCACCGGGTTCTTGCCCTGGTTCATCACCGCTTCCTGCAACTGGCGATAGAACTCGGTCCAGCAGCCTCGTTCGGAGGGCACTCGCTCGCGGTGTTCCCCCTGCTCGAACCAGCCCCAGCGTCGGTGTTCCTCGACGCCCCAGCGCTCGCCCTCGGACTTGGGAGACTGCCCGGCCAAAGCGGCGGCCTCCTGACCGTCCAGGCCTTCAACGGTATAGCAGCCCTGAGCGCCGTTGACGCGAAAACGTGGTCCTTGAGCGTTCTGCAGGCAGTTGCCCCATAAATGCGAGGTCACGCCACTGGCATGGATCAGCGACACGAAAAACCCGTGATCGACTTTCTGCTCGGGCGTGGCGAACTCCAGCTCGGCGTAGACCCGCTTCACCGGGCCGAACAGCAGCAGCGCCTGGTCCACCAGATGGCTGCCCAGATCGCGCAAGATGCCGCCGCCCGATTCCTTGCCCACCGACGACGGCGAGTAGCGCTCGACCCGGGATTCGAACCGGGTGATCTGCCCCAGCACGCCCTGGTCGATGAGTTTGCGCACGGTGAGAAAATCCGAATCCCAGCGCCGGTTCTGGTAAACCCCCAGCAGCACGCCGCGACGCTCGGCGGCGTCTACCAGTTCCTGAGCATGCGTTGCATCAGGGGCGAAGGGTTTGTCGCTGACCACCGGCACGCCCAGTTCGATGGCTTCCAGAATCAGCGCACGACGCGAGGCCAGTGGCGTGGAAATCACCACGGCATCGACGCCCGAGGCGACCAGATCGGCCAGGCTGTCGAAGGCCGGTACTTTTGGATGGTCCTGTTGCAGTTCCTGGCGGCGCTCCGGGGAGCGCGTCACCACGCCGGCGAAGGTTGCGCCGTGCAGGCTGGCCAGGAGCGGCGCATGAAAAAAGCGTCCGCCCTTGCCGTAGCCGATGAGTCCGATTTTCATATGAATCTCCCGAGTTAACACATTCCCGTTGTAGGAGCGCGCTTGCCCGCGACGGCGGTGTGTCAGGCAAATATTGTTTCATGACACACCTCGGTCGTCCGAATGCGGCCCAGAGCAAGCGCGCTCCTACAGGTATTGTGTGAATCAATACTTGCGGGCCTTGGCCAGCATCGTTTTCTGCCGTTCATACGCCTCGGCGGTCTTGCCACTGGTCGACACCTCGGCCACACCCACGCGCCACCACGACAGGTAGCCGTGGATCATGGTCTTGGGCAGCACCTTGATATCGATCAGCGTCGACACCGTCTGCTTGCGTGCATCGGCCAGCGCCGCTTCAAGCTCCTCGACGGTCTTCACCTTGTAGGTCTTGCAGCCATAGGCCGCCGCGCTCATGGCGAAATCCACCGGCACGAAGTCGCCGTCGAGCTGCCCCGTCTCGGGGTTGCGGTAACGAAACTCGGTGCCAAAACTGCCCATGCCGTTGCCCATCTGCAGGTTGTTGATGCAACCGAAGGCCATGTTGTCCAGCAGCACCACGTTGATCTTGCGCCGCTCCTGAATCGAGGTCGCCAGTTCCGAGTGCAGCATCATGTAGGAGCCGTCACCCACCAGCGCATACACCTCGCGCTCGGGCGCGGCCATCTTCGCCCCCAGCGCGGCGTTGACCTCGTAGCCCATGCACGAATAGCCATACTCGACGTGGTAGCTGTCGACACTGGTGCTGCGCCAGGCCCGTTGCAGGTCGCCCGGCAGGCTGCCCGCGGCGGCAACAATCACCGCATCTTCCGGCAGCTGTTGATTCAGCACCCCCAGGACACGACTTTGGGTGAGGCACGAGCCCGTCATCTCGATGAAATCCCGGAGTACCTGCGGATCGAGGTGCCCGGCCACTTCCGGTTCGAAATCCTTGGTCTGGTATTGCACCGCGTACAGGCGATCGACTTCGGCATCCAGCGCCGCACGGGCCTGGCGAGGTTCGTCACCCCATTGCGCGCGGTAGTCACCCAGCGCATTTGAAAGCTCCTGCAACGCCAGTTGCGCGTCGGCCAGCACCTGTACGCCATCGAGTTTCTGCACGTCAAAGGCGCCGACGTTGAAGTTGAGAAACTGCACGTCCGGGTTCTGGAACAGCGACTTGGAACCGGTGGTGAAGTCGCTGTAGCGGGTGCCGACTCCGATGATCAGATCCGCCTCGCGGGCCAGGGTGTTGGCGGCCAGCGAGCCGGTTTCGCCGATCCCGCCCATGTTCAACGGATGGGCCGAGACAATGGCGCTCTTGCCGGCCTGGGTCTCGCTGAAGGGAATGTCGAAGCGCTCGGCGAAGGCCTGCAACTGCGCCGCCGCACCGGAATACCGCACGCCCCCGCCGCAGATCAACAGCGGTTTGCGCTTGCCCTTGAGCAGCGCCAAAGCGTCCTTGAGCATGGCCTGGGTCGGCGGGCGACGGTCGATGCGGTGCACGCGTTTTTGCAGGAAGGCATCAGGGTAGTCGTAGGCCTCACCCTGCACATCCTGAGGCAGGGCCAGGGTGACCGCGCCGGTTTCGGCGGGATCGGTGAGCACGCGCATGGCATTGAGCGCGGCGCTCATCAACTGCTCGGGGCGGTTGATGCGGTCCCAGTATTTGCTCACGGCCTTGAAGGCGTCGTTGGTGCTGATGCTCAGGTCGTGGAATTGCTCGATCTGTTGCAGCACCGGGTCCGGCTGACGGCTGGCGTACACATCCCCCGGCAGCAGCAACAGCGGTATGCGGTTGGCCGACGCAGTGGCCGCCGCCGTGATCATGTTCGCCGCGCCCGGCCCCACCGATGAGGTGCAGGCGTAGATCTTGCGGCGCAGGTGTTGCTTGGCAAAGCCCATTGCTGCGTGGCACATGCCCTGTTCGTTGCGGCCCTGATGCACCACCAACTCGCCGCTGTCCTGCTCGAGGGCCTGGCCCAAGCCCAATACGTTGCCGTGGCCGAAAATGGTGAACACCCCGGCGACGAATTTGCTCTGCACGCCGTCGACTTCGACGTACTGGTTATCGAGAAACTTCACCAGGGCCTGGGCCATGGTCAATCGTGTCGTGGTCATGCTTGCACCTTGTTTTTATTGGAGGTGATGAAGCCTTCGAATCTGACGCACTCACCTCTCCTGTAGGAGTGAGCTTGCTCGCGATGGCGTCGTGTCAGTCACAATACTGGGTACAGACAAATCGCAATCGCGAGCAAGCTCACTCCTACAGAGGCGTGCGTTCCGCGAGATAGAGGCAGCCGGTTATTTGGCCGTGGGCATGCTGAACTCCGCGCCCTTGGCGATGCTGTCCGGCCAGCGCTGCATCACGCTCTTGTAGCGGCTGTAGAAACGCAAGCCCTCTTCGCCGTAGGCGTGGTGGTCGCCGAACAACGAGCGCTTCCAGCCGCCGAACGAATGCCAGGCCATTGGCACCGGAATCGGCACGTTGATCCCGACCATACCCACCTTGATGCTACGGGCGAACGCGCGGGCGATGCCGCCGTCACTGGTGAAGCACGACACACCGTTGCCAAACTCATGGGCGTTGATCAGCTCCACCGCCGCGGCGAAATCCGCCACGTGAACGATGCCCAGCACCGGCCCGAAAATCTCTTCCTTATAGATGGTCATGTCGGGGCTGACGTCATCGAACAGCGTTGCGCCGACGAAGAAACCGTTCTCGGCGCCCGGCACCTTGAAGGTGCGGCCATCGACGATCAGTTTTGCGCCTTCCTTCACGCCCTGTTCGATGTAGCCCTCGACCTTGGCCTTGTGCATCGCCGTGACCAGCGGGCCCATGTCCGAATCCTTGTTCATGCCGTTGCCGACCTTGAGCGAGTCGATGCGCGGCAGCAGTTTGTCGATCAGCTTCTGGCCTACATCGCCGACCACCACGGCGATGGAAATCGCCATGCAGCGCTCGCCCGCCGAACCGTAGGCGGCGCCGATCAGGGCGTCGGCGGCCTGGTCCAGGTCGGCATCGGGCATCACGATCATGTGGTTCTTCGCGCCGCCCAGCGCCTGTACCCGTTTGCCGTTGGCAGTGCCTTGCTGGTAGATGTATTCGGCAATCGGCGTCGAGCCCACGAACGAAATCGCCTCGACATCCTTGTGTTGAAGCAGCGCATCGACCGCCAGTTTGTCGCCCTGGACCACGTTGAACACGCCGTCCGGCAACCCGGCCTGCTTGAGCAGGCGGGCCATCAACAGGCTGGCCGAAGGGTCGCGTTCCGACGGCTTGAGGATGAAGCAGTTGCCGGTCACCAGCGCCATGGGAATCATCCACAGCGGCACCATGACCGGGAAGTTGAACGGGGTGATCCCCGCGCACACGCCCAGGGGCTGGCGCAGGTTCCAGTTGTCGATGCCGCCGCCGATGTTGTCGCTGAAATCGCTTTTCAACAGGCTCGGCGCGCCACAGGCGAACTCGACGATCTCGATGCCGCGCACCACTTCGCCCTTGGCATCGGAAAACACCTTGCCGTGTTCGCGGCAGATGATTTCGGCCAGTTCGTCGTGGTGCTGGTCCAGCAGTTCCTTGAACTTGAACATCACCCGTGCGCGACGCAGGGACGACTGGTCAGCCCAGGCCGGGAACGCGGCCTTGGCGGCGGCTACCGCCTGGTCGACGGTTGCAAGTTCGGCCAGCGCCACCCGGGCCTGGACCTCGCCGGTGGCGGGGTTGAACACATCGCTGAATCGCTCGCTGGCGTCCTGTACCTGGCCATTGATGCAGTGGCCGATGATCGGGGCGTTGCTCATTGCGGGGCTCCTTGAAGTGTTTACTTACGTAGCAGCACGGCTTGCCGGCGGGTGCGGTGTGTCAGGCGACCATGATGTTGCTGATCCACCGCTCCCGCCGGCAAGCGGAACGCCGCCCGGCCGGGCTGCTACGGGGTATGTGTGAGGTTTAGAGATCCAGCAGCCACTGATGCTGCGGATCATTGTGAAATTGCCAGGCGCGCTTGGGCCCGGCCATCACGTTCAGGTAATAAGACTCGTAGCCATAGGGCACGCTGACCGGGTGGTAGCCCTTGGGCACCGTGACCAGGTCGTTGTTTTCCACGGCCATGGCCTGGTCGATGCTGCGATCGTCGGTGTACACCCGCTGGAAGATGAAGCCCTGTGGCGGGTTGATCTGGTGGTAGTAGGTCTCCTCCAGAAAACTCTCGTGGGGCAGGTCGTCCTTGTCGTGCTTGTGCGGCGGGTAGCTGGATGAATGACCCGACGGCGTGCGCACTTCCACCACCAGCAGCGAATGGGCAGGCTCCGAATCCGGCAGGATGTCGCACACATAACGGGTGTTGGCCGCCTTGCCGCGCACGCTGCGCTTCATGGTGTCGGGCTTGATCAAGCGTGCAGGCAGATCCCCTTCCGGATTGCCGGGCGCCGCACACACCGCGATCTGCACAGCGCTCAAGGCCACCACCTGCGCCTGGCTGCCGGGCGGCAGGTACACGGCGAAGGGCGATTTGTCTTCGAACACCGATTGCCGGTCGCCGATGTTTTCCCAGTTGAAGGCGCCCTGCCCCGGCGCTTCGCCGCTGACACTGACGCGCCCGCTGAGCAGCACCAGGCACAGCTCCTTGTCGCCCGCGCTGACCGGCAGACGCTCGCCCACTGTCAGGCGATGGGCAGCAAACCCGACGTACTCCAGCACGCCCTCACCCAGGGCCACCACATCGCGCCCTTCAGCCTTGCTCTTGACCAGAAGATTCATGTTCACAAACTCCCTTGTTGTTGCGCAGCGGCCAGCAGGCTGCGCAGGGTGTCGTAGCCTTTCTTCGCATAGACATAGCTGGGTGCGACCGCAGGATCCTGCTCGGCCTCGACCACCAGCCAGCCCTCGTAGCGCGCCTTTATCAGCACATCGAGCAGGGCAGCGAAATCGATGTCGCCATCGCCCGGCACTGTAAAAGTCCCATTGACGATGCAATCCGGAAAGCTCCACAAATTGTTGCGCGCCAATTGCACCACCGGTTTGCGCACGTCCTTGAAGTGCACATGGCACACCCGGTCGATATGCTTGCGCAGCACCGCAAGCGGCTCGCCACCGCCCATGTAGCAATGGCCCGAATCGAACAGCAGGCCCACTTCACTGCCGGTCAGCGCCATCAGTTTGTCGATGTCTTCAGGGGATTCGACATAGGCGCCCATGTGGTGGTGATACGCCAGGCGCACGCCTTGTGACAAGGTGAAACGCGCAAGCTCCGTGAGTTTGTCCGCGTATTGCTGCCACGCCGCCTCGCTGTGAAAACGCGGACGCTCCACTAGGCGAATGCGCTGGCCCTGGATCGAGTCGGCCACCTCACCGTAGACCAGCACCTTGGCGCCGTTGTGCTTGAGCAGCTCGACGTGTCCGGCGATGGCTTCGATCTCTTCGGCCACCGAGCGGCTGGCCAGGCGGCTGGAGTACCAGCCCGACACCAGCGCCAGGTCATAGGGCTTGAGCACATCGGCAACACCCTTGGCGTCCTTGGGGAACTTGCCGTTGAGTTCGAAGCCTTCGTAACCGATTTCCCGGCCCTCGCTCAAGGCGGTGCTCAGTGGGGTTTCGCCGCCCAGGGCCGGCAGGTCGTCGTTGCTCCAGGAAATCGGGTTGATGCCAATTCGGATTGCAGAAGCGTGCATGGCTGGACCTTTGTTGTTTTTTTCGCGTTGAACATGGGATTGCAGCGGATCAGGTCAGGTGCTCAGCCCCGCGCCTCGCGCCAGGATTCGATCAGGAAACCGAAGGTGCTCTGCACCCGGCTGATGAGCCCGGCGTCGTCGATTTCCCCTTCCAGCCAGGCGCGGCTGGGTTCGTGGAAAATCGTGCGGCCCACGGCAAACCCGCGGCAGGTCGAACTGCGGCTCGCTTCGCGAAAACCTGCGGCCAAGGCTTCGGCCGGTGCGTTCAGGCCCAGCAACACGACGCCACGGCAGTAAGGGTCGCGCTCCTGAATCAGTGCATCGAGCTGTTCCCAGACGTGCGCCGGCTGGGTTTCGATCTTCCACCACGCAGGGTAAATCCCCAGATTGTAGAGGCGTTTGAGGGAGCGATAGATCACCTCGGGGTGAGTGCTGGGGTGATCCTTGGGCGGAATGACCTCCAGCAACAATTCATGACCGCTGGCCTGCGACGCCTGATACAGCCCCATCAGTTGCGCTTCCTGTTCCAGGCGCAGCATGGGTTCGTCATCGGGATGGTATTGCACCAGGCATTTGATGATCTGCTCCTTGGGCCAGGCCATCAGGTTGCTGCCGATGGAACGGCCATGCTCAAACGCCAGCGGTCGCGAGCCCTGCACTTCGACCGGCCGGGCGATCCACCAGTCGCGGCCGGTGGCAGCGTTCAGCGAATCCTGGCCGAAGCGTTGATCGGCCAGCAGCCCGACATCGGCGGCAATTCCGCGCCGGGCCAAGTCGGCCTCGACCCGCTCCACCGCCTGAATGAACAACTGCTTGAGCTGACCGATGCAGGCCAGGTCACGCCCGGCCTTCTGCGCCAGTTCCACCAGTTGTCCACGATGATCGAAGGCGAAAATGAACAGCTGCTTCCATTCCCGGCGCGGCACGCTGACCTGATGCAGGCGCTGCAGCGTGACGTCCTGGTCGGGCCGGGTGATTGGCACCGGGCTCTGGAACAGGTAGTCCAGTTCCGCCAGCGTCGGCATGGCCGGGGCACAGGCATGGCGCGACACAACCAGCCCGCCGCAGGCATTGGCCAACTGGCAGCAGCGCTCGTCGCTTTCGTCGTTGAGCCAGCCTTTCAGAAAACCGGACATGAACGCGTCGCCTGCGCCCAGCACGTTCAGTACCTCGACGCGCACGCCGGGGTGGATCGCGCCGTCTTCGAGCCGCGCAGGAATCGCTCCATGGATCACCGTGCAGCCTTGCGGCCCGAGCTTGACCACCAGGGTAGCGGCGGTCAGCTCGCGCACGTTACGCAGGGCGCCGAGCAGGTCGGTCGATCCGCCGGCGATGAGAAATTCTTCTTCGGTGCCGACGATCAGGTCGAAGCGCGGCAGAATGCGCTGCACATGCTGGCTGACACTCTGGTTGGCGACGAAACGCGTTTCACCATCGGCCTTGCCGGTCAAGCCCCAGAGCACCGGGCGATAGTCGATGTCCAGCACGCGCTTGACGTTGTGCTTCTCGGCATAATCGAGCGCCTGGCTGCTGGCCTTGAACACCTGATCGGTGGAGAAATGGGTGCCGGTGATCAACAGCGCCTTGCTCGATGCGATCTGCGCCTCATCGATGTCTTCGGCGGCCAGGGCCATGTCGGCGCAGTTTTCCCGGTAGAACACCAGCGGGAAGGTTTCGCGATCCTTGATGCCCAGCAGCACCATGGCCGTCAGGCGTTCGGCATCGACCCTGATGCCGCTGACATCGCAGCCTTCGCGGGCCAGGGATTCCACCAGGAAACGCCCCATGTGATCGTCGCCGACGCGGGTCAGCATGGCCGACTTCACCCCGAGGCGCGCCGTGCCAAACGCGATGTTGGCGGAGGACCCGCCCAGGTACTTGGCGAAACTTGAGACATCTTCCAGCCGCGCGCCGATCTGCTGCGCGTACAGGTCCACGCCCAGACGCCCAAGGCACACCACATCCAACTGACGTCCACTGGCAAAACGAGTCTGGCCCATGCCGGCTCCTCATATTTATTGTTATCAGCCAGGCCTGCGTGAGAGGTGCAGGCCGCGTTCGTGAATGCAGACTAGAACGGCATCGCGTCCGGATCAATGATTTTTTCTAAATTATTTTCATGTGGAAATTTTTTTCTATTTTGCGCAAATGCTGGCAGATCGTGCTAAACAGGCAGGATATAACTGTGAAGCCCTGTAAACTGGGGCGATAAGAAAAGCTTGAGGATCCGAACGTATGTCCAGCACTGATCAGCCGTCCCTGCCCGACACCGATGACAGCCCCGCGTCGTCCATCACCGCGCCGGAAACCGCTGATGCCCTGCTCAAGCTGATCACCGCCGAATACGAAAGCCTGCCGCGCCAGCTCAAGCGCATCGCCAGCTACATGAGCCAGCAGAGCGACCGGATCATGGTCGACCGCATCAGCGACATCGCCCGCGAGTGTGAAGTGCACCCGTCGGCCATCGTGCGGTTTTCCCAGCGGTTCGGTTTCAGTGGCTTCAGTGAAATGCAGGCGCTGTTTCGCGAGGCCTACACCCACAAGGCCACGCCGGTGCAGAACTACCAGCAACGCATCCGCAGCATGATCGCCAACAAGTCGCAGAAAGCCAGCGGCGGCGACCTGGCGCGCGAATGCGTGAACGCTACGCTGTCGGGGCTCGAGCGGCTTGCGCTGGAACTGGACGACGAGTCGTTCGAAAAGGCCGTGGACCTGGTGGTCAACGCGGACAATATCTACGTGGTCGGCGTGCGCCGCTCGTTCGCGGTGGCCGATTATCTGGTCTACAACCTGCAGCACACCAACAAGCGCATCCATCTGGTGTCGGGCCTTGGCGGCAGCTATCGCGAGCAGATGCGCAGCGTGCGCGCCAATGACCTGGTAATCGCGATCAGCTTCACGCCTTATGGCAAGGAGACGCAGCACTGCCTGCGCATTGCCCAGCATCATCAGGCCAAGACGTTGATCATTACCGACAGCAACCTGTCGCCGCTGGCCAAGCGGGCCAATGCGGTGTTGTTGGTCAATGAGGGGAGCTCGTTTGCGTTTCGTTCATTGAGTGCGACGCTGTGTTTGTGTCAGGCGTTGTTTATCGCTGTGGCGTATCGGTTGGAATTGAAGGTGGATGAGATTTCGGAGCAGGTGGGGTTTGAGGATTGAGGTTTTTTGGTTTTTGGTTTAAGGGTTTTAGGGCGGGTACATATCCGTTTGCGAAAGTGACGCTGATTCACCTTTCCGCCCTTACGGCGGGTCACTTTGTTTCGGCAAAGTAACCAAACCATTTGCGACAGGCTGGGCCGCGACTTCGTCTCGGTTCCCTCACTCCGGCGCCGCTCCGTGGGTCCGCCGTGATGGGCCATCCATGGCCCGCACGGCTTTCGCGGCGTCCTGCCGCTCAACCCACTCCGCAACGCCTGCGTTCGGCCTGGCGCCTTAACGTCGCGTTCGGCGGCGCCTGCACCATCGCGTATGAAGATCAAAATCAAAGGCTCTGGGTGAACACCGACCCGTAGCAGCACGGCTTGCCGGCGGGAGCGATCTCGAGGACGCGATCGTCCGAATGCGGCCCAGACCAAGCGCGCTCCTGCAGATGCGAGTACCGCCCCGTAGCAGTCCGGCTTGCCGGCGTCGGCGATCATGAGGCCGCCCCCGCCGGCAAGCCGTGCTGCTACGGGTCGGGGGTGTGTTTTAGATTTTGATTTTGATCTTCTTACGCGGTGGTTCAGACACCGCCGAACGCGACGTAAAGGCGCCAGGCCGAGCGCAGGCGTCGTGTAGGGGGATGAGCGGCAGGAAGCCGCGAAAGCCGTGCGGGCCATGGATGGCCCATCATGGCGTGCCCCCGGAACGGCGCCGGAGTCGAGGGAAGTCCGAAGGACCCCAGCCAGGAGCAAATGGTTTGCCTACTTTCCCGAAAGAAAGTAGGTCGCCCGTAAGGGGCGAAACCCTAAAGCCCAGCCACCGCGAAAACGGATATACACACGACTTCAGCGTCGCAAGAAGACGCGGAGCGTCAATAGAGCCGTTACCACGCAGAGCGTGGGAACGATCATCAATACAAAAATCAGAGATCCCGCGCTTCGTTACGCCTGCGCATGCCCTTGGCCCGTTTCTCCAACACCAGATACACCACCACCGCCAGCATCAGCGGAATCAGGAAATAGATCACCCGATAGCCAATCAGCGCCGCCAGCAACTGCCCCTTGCTGAACTGATGCTGCATCAGCGTAATGAACACCGTTTCCAGCACCCCAAGCCCCGCCGGGATATGAGCGATGACCCCGGCGATGCTGCTGATCAGCAAAATCCCCAGCACCGCCGGATAGAAGGCCTTTTCCGGCAGCAGTATGTAGATCAGCAGCGCCATCAGCCCCCAGTTCAGCGCCCCCAGGCAGGCCTGGCGCAGTGCCTGGTTCAACGACGGCAAGACCAGCTTCTGCTTGCGAATGGTCCAGGTGCGCCGACGAGAAAAGCGGCACGCCAGAAAATACCCGAAACACACCGCCAGCAACACGAAGCCGATCAACTGCAGTGTCGTGTCGCCGATCTTCCAGCCTTCGGGCAGGTCGATGAAATCCCCGGCGAACACGAACCCGGCCAGCAGCATGTAGCCCAGCCAGTTGGTCACCAGGCTCAGGCTGAGAATGCGTGTGATGGTTGGCACATCCAGCCCCAGGCGAGAATACAAACGGTAACGCAAGGCAATCCCGCCGACCCAGGAACTCAGGTTCAGGTTGAAGGCATAACAGACGAAGGTCACCGGCACGATCTGCTTCACCGACAGCTTGTGCTCGGTGTAGCGCCGCGCCAGCACATCGAATCCGCAATACGTCAGGTAACTGCCCACTGCCACCACAAAGCCCAGCGCCAGGGTGCTGGCCTTGTAGGATTCCAGCGCGTGGGTCACCTCGTTCCAGTCCAGATTTCTCACCAGCAGAAACAGCAACACCGGCACTGCGACGAAGAAAAACAGTGTGAACAGGCGCTTTGCCCACTTCAGCCAGGGGCCGTGTTTGCCAGTGGCCTGCTCCGTGCCTGGGTGCCCGGTTGTCCGCGACAGACCGCTCATGACGACTTCTCCTGTTCAGGCGCCAATTCATGCTTGAGCACCTGGGCCTCTGGCAGCCCGTCGGCGGCGCGCATGGGCTTGAGCCGCGGACCGTGTACCGGGAACAGGCCGGCGATGGCAGGGAAATGCCGCAGAAAGTGGAAGCTCAGGAAGATCATCGGCGCCCGCCACCACTGCCCTTTCGCCAGCCCTTTGAGGTTGGCCTGCTTGCTGTGGGCGGCCGCCAGGTCCTGCAAGTGCTGATGCAGCTGCTCGTTCAGCGCCCGGTCGCGGATGAACAGATTGGCCTCAAGGTTCAGCGCAAGGCTCAACGGGTCGAGGTTGCTGGAGCCCACGGTCGACCATTCGTGGTCAATCAGCGCCACCTTGCCGTGCAGCGCACGTTGCTTGTATTCGTGGATCACCACCCCTTCGCGCAGCAGCCAGGTGTAGGTCAGGCGCGAGCACATGCGCACGAACGGCATGTCCGGCTTGCCTTGCAGGATCAGGGTGACCTTCACCCCCCGACGCGCGGCGTTGCGCAGTTCACGCAGGAAGCGGTAACTGGGGAAGAAGTACGCATTGGCGATGGTGATGCGCTGTTGGGCGCTGCGCATGGCGAGAAGATATTGCTCTTCGATGTCAGTGGTGTGCTGGCGATTGTCGCGCTCGGCCAGCAACATGCGCGCAGGGCCCGCCTGGCGGGTTACAGGTTTGAGTGGCGCAAAGGTCTTGCGCAACGCGGGGCTTAGCATGTTCAGGGTCGAGCGATGGATGTCGGCCACGATAGGGCCGCGCACCAGCACCGCATAATCCTGCTTGGCGGTGATGCCGGTGTCCGCCATGTGATCGACGCTGTAGTTGATGCCGCCCATGAACGCCAGCTCGCCATCGATCACCACCACCTTGCGGTGCAGGCGGCGGAACAGGTTGGTGCGCATGCCCATGAGCCGCGGCTGCGGATCGAACAGCTGGATCTGCACACCGGCCTCGATCATCTTCGCCACGAACGCCGAACTCAGGTCACAGGTGCCATAGTCGTCCACGGTGATCACCACCCGCACGCCACGGCTGGCCGCCTCGATCACCGCCTGTTGCAGGCCTTCGCCGATGCGGTCTTCGAAGATGATGAAGGTTTCCAGCAACACCTCTTGCCGGGCCGCACGAATACAGGCGAAGACCTTGCTGAAATAGTCCTCGCCATTGATCAGCAACTCCACCGAGTTGCCGTCCTGCCAGATGCCGCATCGATCGTTGAATGTCTTCACAGGATCACCTCCACGGCCAGTGGCGCGTGATCGGACAGGTGTGACCAGGGCCGGTTGGACAGGACCTGGGGTTTGGCGATGCTGACGTTGCGCACGTAGATGCGGTCCAGCCGCAACAGGGGAAAACGCGCCGGAAAGCTCTTGGCCGGAGCGCCGAAGGTTTCGACGAACACTTCGCGCAAGCCGGTCGAGGCCAGCGCCGCATCGGCCTTCTGCCGCCAGTCGTTGAAGTCTCCGGCGATGATGACCGGCGCATCGGCCGGCAGCCGCGCGACCAGGTCGGCCATCAGCGCCAGTTGCTGCTGGCGATGAATTTCCTTGAGGCCCAGGTGCACGCACACGGCGTGGACCTCGCCGCAGTCCGGCACCTGCAACACACAATGCAGCAGGCCGCGCTCTTCGGTGCCGAGGATCGAAATGTCGAGGTTCTCATGGCGCACGATGGGGTATTTGGAGAGCAGCGCGTTGCCGTGATGGCCGTGGGGGTACACCGCGTTGCGACCGTAGGCGAAGTCCTGCCACATGCTGTCGGCGAGGAATTCGTACTGCGAAATGGTCGGCCAGTTCTTGACCTTCTGCGCATGGCTCTGATGCTCGCCGTGCACCTCTTGGAGGAACACCACATCGGCCGACACGCTGCGCACCGCATCGCGCAGTTCGGGCAGGATGAAGCGCCGGTTGAGAAAACCGAAGCCCATGTGCATGTTCATGGTCAGCACGTGCAGGGTGATGCGGGTGGACGCCGGCGGTCGTCGGCGGCCGGTGTCCTGGGGGGCGAGGACGCTACTGGAAATGCTGCTCAAAACTCAACTCCTTGCAGATCGCCGGGCGCGACTTGCAGCGCGTCGGTCAGCTTGAAACGCGCAAGCAAGGCCCGTGCGTCATAGGGCGCGCGCACCTTGATGTCGTTGTCGAAGTAACAGAAGACATCCCGCGACTTCCGCGCCCGCATGGCCTTGGCACTGGCCAGGTGCGCGTCAGCGGGTTGCTCGCCCTGGCGCCATGCATCGATGCGGTCGCCCCAGCGCTTGAGCGCAGGCTTTGTGTAGCCACTGGCGTAGAGTTTTTCGTCGCCGTGCAGGCGCAGGTAGATGAAGTCGCAGGTAAGGTCTTCCAGATACGGCCACTTGCCGGCCGTGTCGGCGGTCACCAGCGCCACCTTGTACTTGCGCAACAGGGCGATGAATTCGGCGGCGGCAAAGCTTTCATGGCGAATTTCCACGGCATGACGCAGGCGCGCCCTGGCCGGAATGTCGAGATAGCCCGGTTTTTCCATGCGCGACGCGCAGCCCTGGGCACAGGCCTTGGCGGCCTTGCCATCGTGGGGCAACTGTTGCAGGAAATGCTCGAAGCGTTCGGCGTTGAATTTGAAGCTTGGCGGGAATTGCCAGAGGATCGGTCCCAGCTTGTCCTTCAACTGAAACAGCCCCGAGGCAAAGAAGTTGGCCAGGGCTTCGTCGATGTCCTTCAGACGCTTGACGTGGGTGATGTAACGCGGCGCCTTGAGGCTGAAAACGAAGCCCTTGGGCGTGTCGGCATACCAGCGGGCGTAGAGATCCGGCGACTGCAGAGAGTAGAACGAGCCATTGATTTCAATGCTGTTCACCGCTCTGGACGCGAATTTGAGTTCGTTTTTCTGAGCCAGGCCTTCCGGGTAGAAATCACCGCGCCACGGCACATAGCGCCAGCCCGAGATGCCGATACGGATATCGCCCATGCAAGTGCTCTCTGTGCTTCCCGCCACGGCCCGTGCCGTGAGCGCCTTCAAAAGGATATGAAGCTTGAGAGGTGGCCAGGTTCCGTAGTTTTTTGCAGGGCTTGGCTGGCCTAGAAGTGCCCTACCGCCCTGCGAGCCTTCTCGCGCGCGCCACAGACATTCATCTGACACCAGCGGCGCCGGCCGTTTTTCGAGGTGTCGATGAACAGCCAGTCGCAGTCAGGTGTCGCGCAGGCCTTGAGCCTGGAGAGGTCGGGGGATGTCAGCAGCGCCGCAGCCTGTACCGCCATGCGGCCGATGAAACCTGCGGTCATGGCTTCCAGGGAGTCGGCCGGCAACCAGCGCCAGATGAACCCGCCCGGCACCGCTACCACCTGACGCTGCGCAGCGGTCTGGGCCAGGGCCGCGTTCAGCTCGTCCATGGCCACAGGATCTGCGGCTTCGCCCAGCGCCAAGGCCAGGAACAGCCGGTACAGCGACTCGCGCAACGCAATCAGCTGGCTGAACGCCGTGATGCTGTGCCAGGACGCATCATGCACCAGGTGCACCAGCCGCTCATGCTCATCCGAACCGATCAGGCCAGCGTGATGAAACCAGTGCACGACGTCTTCGAGATTCGACAACTTGTCGATCACCTCATCAAGCCCTGTGCCGGGCCTGCGGCCATCGCAGGTATTGAGGAAGTCGAGCACGCCCATGCCGCCGACCAGGCGGATGGCATTGACCTTCAACTGACCGATAGACATCGCCCGTCCCCAGCAGTGGCTCACTGCTGAATAATGGCAGAGACGGGCGAATTCGAGGGAATTTCTGACGACTGCCCCTTCAAACGAGGGGGATGAACGGTCATTCGCCTCTGGAACGGCGCAGCCAGTCGTCGATCATGCCCACCGCCTCGGCGACGCTGGTCCGGTCGCTGTGGATGTGCAGCTCAGGGCACACCGGCGGTTCATACGCCGAATCGATGCCGGTGAAGCCGCGAATTTCACCCTGGCGGGCACGCCGGTAAAGCCCCTTGGGATCCCGCGCCTCGGCCACCGCCAGCGGCGCATCGACAAAGACTTCGACGAACCGCTCGGTGCCGATGATCGAACGCGCGTAATGGCGGCAGGCATAGGTCGGCGAAATCAGCGCCACCATGACGGTCAGCCCGGCATCGGCCATCAACGCCGCCACCTCCGCCACCCGGCGCACGTTTTCTTCGCGGTCATGGTCGCTGAACCCGAGGTCGCGGCACAGGCCGCTGCGCACCGAGTCTCCGTCGAGGATGCAGGTCCTGAGCCCGCGCCCCTGCAATACCGGGTTGAGGCCGTCGACGATGGTGGACTTGCCGGCCGCGGACAGCCCGGTCAGCCAGATGACATGGGGTGCAGGCTGCCCTTCGCCCGGGGCCTTGCGGGTGAATGAATAGGCGAACAGGTTGTGGGTCGAGCCCGAAGGGGCACTCTGGATGTTCATGCTAAAGCCTCCCTGGCTTTGTTTTCAGGCGAAGGCCTGGTGGATGATGAAGTCGGCGCGCATCGGGTCATAGACATGCTTGAAGTCGCCCACGCTCTTGCCGACTTCAAACCCGGCCAGCGCCAGCTCGCCTCTCAGTTGCGCGGGCAATACGGGGTACACCCGCAGCCGGAAACAGGCGCCATCGCTGAAGGTGTAGATGAACTCGCACAGGGAGCGGTTGAGCTCGCCCAGCGTGACCTTCGCGCTCTTGCCACAGTAGTAATAGCGCCCCGACGAAGAAAAATGCCCACTGAGGATCGCCTGGAAATTGCGCTGATCGATCAACAGCAGCCCGCCGGGTTTGAGCACGCTACGAAAGCGCTTGAGCACTTCGACCCGCTCGTCCTGCTCGAAGAGGTGGCACAGCGAGCTGCCCAGGCACACCACCGCATCGAAGGTGCCGAGCAGCCTGGGATCAAGACGATGCCAGTCCAGGCACAGCAACGGGATGTCGAGGCTGCGCCGGGCGAAGTTGACCTTGGCCCGTTCGAACATGCTCGGGCTGCCATCGCAGGCCACCACATCGAACCCGGCCCGGCGCAGTTGCACCGCGTGAAAGCCGGTGCCGGTGGAAGCGTCGAGCACTCGACAGGCGCCGGCCGCAAGCAGTTGATCGGTGAAGAATGACCCCTCCCCCGCGGCGCGTTTGTCCCAGTCGATCAGTTCATCCCAGCGGGCGACGAAATCGGCGCTGTACTGTTGCGCGTAATCCTGATCGTCAAGATCAACTGGCGCGGCGGGTGATAGCGGGTTGCTGACTGACATGGCTGCTGACTCCCTGCTGATGAATGTCGCTGGCGAACGCCCGGTATTTACGCCCCAGCTCCTCTGCACAATGCGCCGCTTCCGATACCTTCATCTGCGGCATGAAATAACCCAGCATCTGTTCCATCACGCCCATCTGCGCCCGACCGAACACCACCGTGCCATCGGCCAGGATCGACTCGATACCGTCCTGGCGCTGCCCGGCCTCGTTGAGCGTGATCGCCTCCTCCCGCGTGACGCCATATGGCAGCCCGAGCAGCACCTGGCCCATGCCGACCTTGACCGGATACCCACCCGGCAGGCCGTGGGGGCCGGGGGCATGGACGTGCACTTCGTCTTCGGCGAACAGGTTTTCCAGCACCCGGATCGCCGACATGGCGGTCAGGTACTGGCCATCGATGCCGCCCAGCCGGCGGAAGTGTTCGGCGACGCTGGCAAAGATGGCCTGGGCAGGGAATTCGTCGGTGCGTTCGCGGCCGTCAATCCAGTAACTCAGGTTGAAATGGGCCTGGGCCGGCAAGCCACGGCGGGGCACGTAATGACTGAAGTAATGCTGGCCGATCAGCTTGACCCCGACCTGAAGCGGCTCGCAGTGCGCCAGCCGGGCGATGGCGCAGCGGGTGGCCGGCACCAGATTGGCGATGTTGCCCACGCCCACGTCCGGCGCCAGGCCGGCCTTGAACAGCACCGCATTGACCGCATCGGGGTACGCGGCGTTGACCACCAGGCTTCTGGGGCAGGACTGCTTGATCGCCCGCATCAAGGCATAGGCCGGCGCCAGGTGCATCGGCAGCCAGGGCCCCAGTTGCGCCTCGTCCAGCGCGTCGAAGGTCACCTTGGGAAGCTGGGTGATGATGCGCCAGGACTGCAGCGAAGCGCAGTTGAGAATGATGTCGGGCTTGATCTTGGCGAGGGTGTAGGCGTTGCGCTCGATGGTGGCCTCGGTCAGGTCCATCTCCCAGGGCTGGATACTGACCTGCACGTCCCGCTGCAAGGCCGCCAGCCGCACCAGGTTGCACAGCCGCGTGGCCTGTTCCAGGTTGCGGCTGGCCACGTGAAATTCGAACTGATTGCGTCCGGCCAGAATCTGCAGGATCTGCAGGCACAGATTGCCGCCGCCAACGATCAACAACTTTTTGCGTTGCATGTCGTGTTCTCCTTGTTAGCGTCCCTCGCCCGCTCGCGTCAGCGCGGGTAGGCGCCGTTGTCGACTGCGATGACTTTCCCGGTCAGGTGGCGGCTCTGGTCAGACAGCAGAAACATGATCACATCGGCCACGCCCTGGGGTTCGATGGGCTCGTCGAGGATTTCCTGTCGTTCGTACTCCTTGCGCCGATGCTCGGGTATGCGGTCATGGATGGAGGTATTGCGCACCAGCGCCGGAGACACGGCGTTGACCCGCACCCGAGGAGCGAAATTCCAGGCGTTGGCCTTGGTCAGGCCGATGACGCCCGCCTTGGTGGCGCCGTAGAGAGCGTCCATGCTGCCCACCTCGCCGGCCACCGAGGTGATGTTGATGATGCTTCGCGAATGCTGCGCCTGGGGTTCGTGCCGGGCGAAATCCTTGGACAGGTAGACCAGCGACTTGAGGTTTACCGCCCACATTTCCTCCATGTCCCCGTCGCTGTAGTCGTACACGCTCTTGCCGTTGTAGACGCCTGCGTTGTTGACCAGCCCGTGCAGGCTGCGGTGCTTGTGAACCTCGTAGAGATTGCCGATGAACGACTGGTAGACCGATGCCTGGGCGAAATCGACCAGGTGGGTTTCCAGCCTGTGGGGTGGCAGGTCGCGTTGCAGGGCCTGCAAGCCGAGGCGATCCTTGTCGGCAGCGATCACGAAGAACCCCGCCTCCACACAGGCCATCGCGGTGGCCCTGCCAATGCCGTTGGCGGCGCCGGTGATAACGATCTTTTTCATGGATGTCCCTGTTGCACGAAGTGATTCATGCGCTCGTAGAACGGCCGATGGACCTGGTAATACGCCATCAGATGGGGGGATTCAGTGAGCTGGCGTTCGTCGAATCCGGTTTCCGGCGCGACGATCCGGGTGCTGCTCTCCGCCTCCTTGTGCCAACTGCGCCAGGCCATCCATTGCGCAGGGCAACCGGCCTCCCAACTGAGCGCCTCGGGCAGGAAGTCCAGCTGCAAGTGGTCACAGAGCCTGCGCAGGGTCTGCTCCGGCTGCCTGGCCAGGTCATCGCCATTGACCACGTAGGGAATCTTTCCGGTGAGCCGCGTCACCTCGCAGAAGATTTCGTACAGTGCCTTGTGCCCGATGGCCGCCAGCGGCATCTGCGCGAACATCGCGTGGTGGGACAGGATGGCCCGGCCCGGCTCGCGAATGATGAACACGTTCTGCTGCTCCAGCAGAAACTCGGGGTCGGCCTTGAGCTCGTCCAGGCAGTGGTAGCACATGTCCTTGTGAAACACGTTGCGGGCCTGGCGGGTGTCGCGCAGCAACGCCTTGATCGCTTCGTAGCTGCGCGGCAAGCCGCAATCCAGATCGTCGTGGGGGATGGCCGACTGCTCGTCGAACGCCATGTGCGCGAAGGGTTCATGGAACACCTCGAAATCGCCGCGTTCGATGAACACCCGCTCAAGCACCGTCGAGCGTGAACGCGGGTGCGCCCACAGCGCGATCATGCGGTTCATGAGGCACGCTCCATGGGCATGCCATTCACAGGCGCGCCGTGCGCATTCTTGACGAACGCCAGCAAGCGCTCCTGGCCATCGCGTGCATCGCGGCTGGCGGTGATGAACGCCGGATGACGGGAAAATTCGGACGGCGCCAGATCGCCTTCGAAGTACGCCTGGTTGAAATAGGGAATCGCCATCAGCCGGTTCAGCACCCGCTTGGGCACCTGCACCCAGTCCCGGGCGGGCACGATCGGCTGGCCTTGCTGCTGGCGGCGGATGAGAAACTCGAGGATCTGCGGCGTCATGGTATAGAGCGTGGCATCCGCCCCGGTGCGCTGCAGGTGCCAGCAGTGCTCGCGGCCGCGCACATCGGTGTCGATCTTCAGGCTGCACAGCAACAGCCGCGCCGGTGTCTGCCAGCGGCGCAGCAGCGCCTGCATCGCCTGATAGACCGCAAGCTCGGCCCAGCGCCGGTCGGCTGCGGTCAGGTGCAGACGGCGCTGCCGGGCCTGGCCTTCGAACTCGGGCTCGGCGCCCAGTCGACCGATCATGAAACTGATGACATAGCGTGCATGATCGGTATTCACGCCCTGAACCTGTGCACGAAGGCGTCCGTTATGGATGGCCTTGAGGCAGGCGGCCACCTGCGACACCGTAAAGCAGAAGGTGTTGTTGACCGAACAGCCCTCGGCCACCAACTGTTCGATGGCGCGATAGCCCTGCTCGCTGCCCGGCACCTTGACCATGACATTCGGCGCCAGGCTCGCCAGTTGCAGCCCCCGGGCCACCAGCATCCCCTCGCCCATGCGCTCGCCGCCATCGATCTGCGCCGACAGCCAGCCATGGCGCCTGGCAGAACCCACCCACGAGGGATAAAGCACATTCGCGCCTTCGACAATGGCTTGGTCATAGACCCTGCGGGCCTTTTCGGCACTGGGCAGGCTCAGGGACAGGCTGGCGAGGTAGTCGCGCCATTTAGCGCTGTTTTCCAGTACGGTGCGGCTGATCAGGCTTGGATTAGTGGTGGCACCGCTGATATCGCCAGCTTGTCGCGAAAAGACTTCGGGAAATAAATGAGCGATGTAATCCGACATATCGGGATAAAGCGACAACATGCGCCTTTTAAAGAGGGCGCACTCTGTGGGGGACGAATCCCACCACACTTCGGAGTCCATGTTTTGCTGTTTCAACAGGCGAGCGAATCCGGGGACGTCCATGTGCAGAGTCCTGTGTGCAAATATCCATGAATGGTGGTGAAGGCCCCAGTGGAGCTGGGCAAAATGCCAGTCTGGTCAGACCGATAGTCAGGGACGCTGAACCGTCGGTGATAAAGATGGATCCAAGTGGATTACCTGTCAAACTCGTTTCGATGGATTGCTAATTATGAATAATTATAAAAAGAGCAATTGATAGATCTTAAAAACAAAATAACTTCAATATCGAGCCATACCCTCATTTGAATAACATCATTCGAATTAACTCTTTAACAAATAGTATTACTTATTACTGACAAGTTATTTATTTGGCGCCTATTTGTTGGACATGAATATAAACCACACACTTTTACGGTTATGGATGCAAAACATTCTAAGGACCGTGATATGCAACATTCTTCCGATCAGCGTTTTGCAACGTTTCAAGGCATGGGGCTGCGCTGGTAAAACCGGCACGCCATTTGAAAGCCATCACAGCGCTTGATCGAAACCTGTGGCGCTGACAGCGTTCATAAAGGCAAGGCAAACTGCCTGCGAAAAAAAACCAGGAACCGAGGGACCCGACCGTGAGTACACCTATCAATACCGAACGCTACAGCTACAAGGCCCGCTGGTTTCACTGGGTGATGGCCGTGCTGATCGTGCTGGCCTACGCGCTGATTCTCAGCCGCAGCCAGTTCGCCAAGGGCACCGATCTGCGCGCGCTGGTGGTCCAGAGTCATTTCTGGGTGGGGATCGTGGTGTTCATCATGGCTTGGTTTCGCATCGCCGAGCGTCACCGCCACACGCCCCCGGGCATCACCCCGCCACTGGAGGGTGCCCTGCGTCTGGCCGCGACCATGTCGCACTACGCGCTGTATGCCTTCCTGTTCGCGCAGCCGCTGCTGGGCCTGTTCACCGTGTTGCTGGAACGCGGTGCGTTACCGATTCCGCTGACGTCGCTGAGCATTCCCGCTCCGTTCGCCATCGCCAAGGACACCGCCGAAACGCTGGAGCATTACCACGTGCTGCTGGGGACGATCTTCTACTACGTCATCGGGCTGCATGTGATTGCAGCCCTTTGGCATCACTTCGTGCGCAAGGACAATACCGTGCGCCGCATGGTGTAGCCCGCTCGATCAGCCCTTGGCGCGGGCTTCGGCGAGGAGTTGCTGGATCACCTGCTCCTGGGTGTCGTAGCCGCCTTCGCCGAAGTGGGTGTAGCGGATCTGGCCCTGGGCATCGATGATGTAGTGCGCAGGCCAGTACTGATTGCCGAATGCGCGCCAGATGGCGTAGTCATTGTCGATGGCAATCGGGTAATTCAGGCCCAGCTTGGCGACGTTCTTGCGCACGTTGTCCACCACCCGCTCGTAAGGGTATTCAGGGGTGTGGACGCCGATCACCACCAGGCCGTCCTTCTCGTACTTCTTCGCCCACTCGTTCACATAGGGAATGCTGTGCTGGCAGTTGATGCAGTCGAAGGTCCAGAAATCCACCAGCACCACCTTGCCCCGCAGCGACTCCTTGCTCAGCGCTGGCGAGTTCAGCCATTGCACGGCACCGGACAGCGACGGCATTTCACCCTTGGCGCTGACATCAGGTGCCGAGGCTGCCTTGACGCTGCTGATCAGGTAATCGATGACCTTCGGCACGCCGCTCAGCAGGCCCTGCTCCACCGCCGCCGCGCCCTGGGATGAGGTGCCAGCCAGCAATTGATTCTGCGAACCGCTGGCAATGGTCACCGCCACCACCAGCGCCGCAAGGCCCGCCCCGCGACGCAACCAAGAAGTGACCGGCAGCGACAGTTTCATCTTCGCCACCAGGCCGCGCCCGGCGAAGATCAGCGCCCCCAGCGACACCGCGCTGCCCAGGCCATAGGCCAACAACAGCAGGCTGGTCTGTGCGCTCGGGCCTTGCAGCATGGCGCCGGTCAGGATGATCCCCAGGATCGGCCCGGCGCAGGGCGCCCACAACAGCCCGGTGGCCACGCCGATCAGCAACGAGGCCGAAGGGCCGGACAGCCGGCGGGTGGCCGGGTCCAGGCGATTGCCCAGTGTCACCAGGGGCCAGGTCAGCCAGTGACCGATCCTGGCCGACAACAGCGACAGTGCGAACAGCACCAGGATCACCAGCGCCACCTGCCGGCCGATGCCGTTGGCGGTCACTACCCAATCACTGCTCACCACCGCAAGGCTTGAAACCAGGGCGAAGGTCAGGCTCAGGCCGAGCAGCGTCAGCAGCACCGAGGACACCGAGCGGTCGGCGCGGGCGAACAGAAACGGCACCACGGGGAGGATGCAGGGGCTGAGAACGGTGACGATCCCGCCCAGGAATGCGATGAGCAACATAGGGAGTACCTGCCTGATCAGTTGTCGTGGCAGCCGCCGGAGAAGCTCTTGTAGTCGAGCACGTGGGTCTGGTTCATCGAATCCAGGTAGGTCAGTTGCGAGGTGACGACGCCGCAGACCGGGGTGGTGCCTTCGTGGGAGGAGATGACTTTCTGGATGTCCAGGTGGTCGCCGTATTTGTAGGCCTGTGGTTTGGCCAGGTCCTGGGCCTGGGCAGACAGGGCGCCCAGGCTCAGGGCGGCGAACAGGGTGGCGATTGAGAGGTTTTTCCAGTTCATGGCGATCTCCAGAGGTTTTCAGTGTGTTCAAGGTTGTGTGTTTCGTTGGAGCCCATTGAACGGTCTGGAGGTATCGCGGATGTGTCGGGGGGGCGGGGCTATTTCATCGGTAAGTGTCTGTGGGGGGTGTGGATACAGTGAGATACAAATCCTGGGGATCGGTGGATGATCGTTCCCCGCTAAATGATCGTTCCCACGCTCCGCGTGGTAACGGCTCGTTTGACGCTCCGCGTCTTTGGGCGACGCCGTTATTGTGTGTATATCCGTTATGGCGGTGGTTGGGCTTTAGGGTTTCGCCCCTTACGGGCGACTGACTTTCCTTACGGGGAAAGTAAGCAAAGCCATTGCGACAGGCTGGGGCCCTTCGGGCTTCCCTCGCTCCGGCGCCGCTCCGGGGGCACGCCGTGATGGGCCGTCCCTGGCCCGCACGGCTTTCGCGGCATCCCTGCCGCTCATCCCCCTCCACGACACCTGCGCTCGGCCTGGCGCCTTAACGTCGCGTTCGGCGGCGCCTGCACCACCGCGTATGAAGATCAAAATCAAAAACACACCACCATCCCGTAGCAGTCCGGCTTGCCGGCGTCAGCGCCCTCAAAATCGCCCCCGCCGGCAAGCCGTGCTGCTACGGGTCGGTGCTCGCATCTGTAGGAGCGCGCTTGCCCGCGATGGCGTCTTCAAGATCGCCGACGCCGGCAAGCCGGACTGCTACGTGCGGGTTGACTCAACCCTGTAGGAGTGAGCTTGCTCGCGATGGCGCCCTCGAGATCGCCCCCGCCGGCAAGCCGTGCTGCTACGGATCGGTGTTCGCATCTGTAGGAGCGCGCTTGCCCGCGATGGCGGCCTCACGATCGCCCCCGCCGGCAAGCCATGCTGCTACGGGTCGGTGCTCGCATCTGTAGGAGCGCGCTTGCCCGCGACGGCGCCCTCAAAATCGCCCCCGCCGGCAAGCCGGACTGCTACGGGCGGGTTGACTCAACCCTGCAGGAGTGAGCTTGCCCGCGATGGCGCCCTCGAGATCGCCCCCGCCGGCAAGCCGTGCTGCTACGGGTCGGTGTTCGCATCTGTAGGAGCGCGCTTGCCCGCGATGGCGTCTTCAAAATCGCCGACGCCGGCAAGCCGTGCTGCTACGTGCGGGTTGACTCAACCCTGTAGGAGTGAGCTTGCTCGCGATGGCGCACTCGAGATCGCCCCCGCCGGCAAGCCGTGCTGGTACGGGTCGGTGTTCGCATCTGTAGGAGCGCGCTTGCCCGCGACGGCGTCTTCAAGATCGCCCGCATCAGCAAGCCGTGCTGCCGTAGACATAAATTCCTGACCCACCTCCAATCCAATCCAGAGCATCTAAACTCCTCTCACGCACAATCGTCATACGCCACGGGCATCTGGTGAGTAATATCGCTGCAGCCACGGTCTCAGGACAGCATCCTTTAGGTCTGCTCGATGAACGACAAGTACACACCCCACAATTGGGCACCCCACGAGCGGCCGACGATTCCCGGGTCGCCGTCTACGCCTTTGCATTCCACGCCCAAGCGCTGGGCGTTTGCGATTGTCGGGGTGATCGTTGCCCTCACCGGCGGCCTGGGGAATGCGCTGGTGGTTGCCAACCTGCAATACCTGCAAGGCGCGCTGGGTGCGACCCAGGCTGAGATCGCCTGGCTGCCTGCCGCCTATGTGATGACCAACGTCTCGATCAACCTGCTGCTGGTGAAGTTTCGCCAGCAGTTCGGCCTGCGGGCGTTTACCGAAGTGTTCCTGGTGCTCTACGCACTGGTGACCTTCGCCCATCTGTTCGTCAACGACATCGAATCGGCCATCGCCGTGCGCGCCGCCCACGGCATGGTCGGCGCGGCGCTCAGCTCCCTGGGCCTTTACTACATGATCCAGGCCTTCCCGCAGAAGTGGCGCATGAAAGCGCTGGTGCTGGGCCTGGGCACGGCACAGCTGGCCACACCGCTGGCGCGGCTGGTGTCCGAAGACCTGCTGCAGATCGCCGAATGGCGCGGGTTGTACCTGTTCGAGCTGGGAATGTGCCTGCTGTCCCTGGGCTGCGTGTTGATCCTCAAGCTGCCGCCAGGTGATCGCTTCAAGGCTTTTGAAAAGCTCGACTTCCTGACCTTCATCCTACTCGCCACCGGCTTCGCTGCCCTGTGCGCGGCGCTGTCGCTGGGGCGCATCGAATGGTGGCTGGAGGAGCCGTGGATCGGCGTGGCCCTGGCCTCCTCCATCGCCTTGATCGTGATAGGCATCTGTATCGAGCACAACCGCACTCGCCCCTTGCTGATCACCCGCTGGCTGGGCAGCGGGCGGATGATCCGCTTCGCCATGGGCGTGTTGCTCACGCGCATCGTGCTGTCGGAGCAGGCCACCGGCGCCGTGGGTTTTCTGCAGGGCATGAATCAGGGCACAGAACAGTTGCACACCCTGTATTTCTTCATGCTGCTGGGCAGTGTCGCGGGGCTGGTGGTCAGTGCGATGACGATTCACCCGCAGCACCTGTTCAAGCCGCTCATCATCTCCCTGGCGCTGATGGCCACAGGTTCGATCATGGACAGCTTCTCCACCAGCCTGACCCGTGGCCCGCAGATGTATTTCAGCCAGTTCCTGCTGGCGTTCGGTGGAACCTTCTTTCTCGGGCCGACGCTGGTGCTGGGCATGAGCGGCGTGTTGAGCAACCCGCGCAACATGGTCAGTTTCTCGGTGCTGTTCGGGATCGCGCAGAACGTCGGCAGCCTGATCGGCTCGGCGTTGCTGGGCACCTTTCAGGTCTGGCGCGAGAAGTTTCATTCGGCGCACATCGTCGAGCACGTGACCCTGCTCGACCCGCAGGTGCAGGCGCGCTTGCAGAGTTCCAGCGCCTCGTACCTCTCGGCCATCGCCGACCCTTCGGCGCGCACCAACCAGGGCATTCGCGCCCTGGCCACCGCCGCGACCCGGGAGGCCAATACCCTGGCCTATAACGATGTGTTCATGCTGATCGCCCTGATCGCGATCCTGACCATGATCTGGATCACCAGCCGCGCGACCTGGCTGTGGATCACCACCGAACCGGTCGCGCCGTTCACGCCATCCCCTTCGACACCCTCTTCCGTTCAACCCAGCGGCGTACAACCTTCATGACAGAACCGAGCAAGCCTTCCGGCACCCCACCGCCCACCCAGGCCGCCCCGGCACCTTCGGCAAGCCCCGCCCCGGCACCGGCAGCGATGCCCGCCACCAGCCAGCCGCGTTCGGCGAAGATTCGCCTGGTGTCGTCGATCCTGTTCGGCGGTGTCGCGCTGGCCGGGGTGCTGGTGGTGCTGTACGCCTGGCAACTGCCGCCGTTCAGCAGCCCCATCGAAAGCACCGAAAACGCCCAGGTACGCGGGCAGACCACGATCATCGGGCCGCAGCTGAGCGGCTACGTGTATGAAGTGCCGGTGCAGGATTTCCAGTGGGTCAAAACAGGCGATCTGCTGGTGCGCATCGATGACCGCATCTACCAGCAGCATCTGGATCAGGGCCTCGCGCAATTGGGCATTCAGAAAGCCGCGCTGGACAACAACCTGCAACAGCGGCGCAGTGCTGAAGCGACCATCGTCCAACGCCAGGCAACGGTCGCCAACGCCCAAGCCCAGAGCGAGAAGGCCGCCGCGGACCTGCGCCGCAGCACGGCACTGGTGACCGATGGCTCGATCTCGAAAAGCGAACTGGACGTGACCCGCGCCGCCGATGCCCAGGCCCGTGCCGCCCTGGCCGAGGCCAAGGCCACGCTGGAAATCGCCCGTCAGGATTTGCAGACGGTGATCGTCAACCGCGGCTCCCTCGAAGCCTCGGTGCAGAACGCCGAAGCCTCCATCGAGCTGGCGCGTATCGACTTGAGTAACACCCGCATCACGGCGCCTCGAGACGGCCAGCTCGGCCAGATCGGCACCCGCCTGGGCGCCTACGTGAACTCTGGCGCGCAACTGATGGCGCTGGTGCCAAAACCGCGCTGGATCATCGCCAACATGAAGGAAACCCAGATGGCCAATGTGCGCCTGGGACAGCCGGTAACCTTCACCGTCGATGCCCTGGAAAACCGCAAGATGCGCGGACGGGTGCAGCGGATCTCGCCAGCGGCGGGTTCAGAGTTCAGCCTGTTGCCGGCGGACAACGCCACGGGCAACTTCGTGAAGATTGCCCAGCGGATCCCGGTGCGGATCACCGTGGATGACGATCAGGACGGCGTAGAGCGCCTGCGCCCGGGGATGTCAGTGGTGGTGAGTATCGACACCAGCCAGGACGGCCCGGTGCCGCCGGATCCTGTCGACGGCTCGGTGGATACCCAGCACTACCAGCACTAAGGGGTCGCCCGTTCATCGGCTCGACAAGGAACCTGCCAGCAAAAACCACGGTCACCTGCCGGGAGGGCAACTACACTGCCCTTCCTCCCTTGGCGGCCCGACTGCCTCACGCCTGGTTTGCCATCTCCCTCGATCAGACAGGATGACGCGCCATGAAAACCCCAGGTCCGGATCACCCCATCACCATCGCCCCGCTCAGAGGCCGGGTCACCGTGCAATTCAAGGGCGTGCGTGTCGCGCAAAGCGACAAGGCGCTGGAATTGAAGGAAGCACAGTACCCGGCGGTCATCTATGTGCCCCGTTCGGATATTTCCATGGAACATTACGAAATAACCGACCATCGAACACATTGCCCCTACAAAGGGGATGCCAGCTATTTCAGCCTCAAGGCCAATGGCGAGTCCGCTGAAAATGCCGTCTGGAGCTATGAGCAGCCCTTCCCTGCGGTCAAGGAGATCGCCGGGCACGTCGCGTTCTATCCAGACAAGGTGACGATCGAAGTCCACTGATGCTCAAACCGGCGCAGCAATGCGCAGGCAAACACCGGAGAAAGCCCCGATGACGCGCCACTCCCGTCAGCTACGTGAAACACCTGCCGCCACTGCACTGTACAAGCGTTATCAGAGCGTTCGCAGCCGTACCGAACAACTGGTCGCACCGCTGAGCCCCGAAGACATGGTGGTGCAATCGATGCCCGACGCCAGCCCCGCCAAATGGCACATGGCGCACACCACCTGGTTCTTCGAGACCTTCCTGCTGGCTCCGAACATCCCCGACTACACGCCGTTCGATCCCGCCTTCTGTTACCTCTTCAACTCCTATTACGAAGCCGTCGGCCCACGCCATCCGCGCCCGCAACGGGGTCTGATGACCCGCCCCGGTGTCGATCAGGTGCGCGCCTACCGCGCCCATGTCGACGAACAGATGGCCCGGCTTTTTGCCGGCAGCCTTTCGACCCAAACCTGCAGCCTGATCGAACTGGGCCTGGCCCATGAAGAGCAGCATCAGGAACTGCTGCTGATGGACATCCTGCACCTGTTCAGCCTGTCCTCGCTCAAGCCCGCCTATGATCCGCGCTGGCCCAAGGATACCTCCGGCCGCCGCGGGCGTTTCAAGCCGCTCAACGCCGGCCTCACGCAGATCGGCCATGGCGGCGAGGGTTTTGCCTTCGATAACGAAGGCCCGCGCCACACCACCTACCTGCAGGCGTTCGAGATCAGCGACCGGCTTGTCACCAACGGCCAGTGGCTGAGTTTCATCGCCGATGGCGGCTATCACACCGCTGCATTGTGGCTGTCCGAAGGCTGGACGCTGGTGCAGGAAGCTGGCTGGAATGCGCCACTGTATTGGCAACATGACGACAACGGCTGGAAACGCATGAGCCTGCGCGGCCTTGAAGCCATCGATCCGAATGCCCCGGTCACCCACATCAGTTATTACGAAGCGGCGGCCTTCGCCAACTGGGCCGGCGCACGCCTGCCCACCGAGGCTGAATGGGAAGCCGCCGCCCGGGCAGGCTTGCTCGAACAGGTTGACGACGTGGCCTGGCAGTGGACCCAGACCGCCTACAACGCCTACCCCGGCTTCAAGCCTTCGGTGGGTGCGGTGGGCGAGTACAACGGCAAGTTCATGGTCAACCAGATGGTCTTGCGCGGTGGCGCCAGCGTGACCTCGCCCGAGCATTGCCGAGTGACCTATCGCAATTTCTTCCATGCCGAAAAACGCTGGATGGTGTCGGGCCTGCGCCTGGCCCGTGATGCGCGCCAGCCCGGTGTGGTCAACCCCCACGACAGCGAATTTGCCCGCGACGTGGTCGCCGGTCTGTCGGCGCCGGTCAAGACCCTGTCGCCCAAGTATTTCTACGACGCCAAGGGTTCGGACCTGTTCGAGGCCATCTGCGAAACCGCCGAGTACTACCCCACCCGCGCCGAAACCGGGCTGTTGACGGATGTCGTCGGGCAGATTGCCGCGACCATCCCCGAAGGTGCCGCACTGGTGGAGTTCGGCAGTGGGGCCAGCGAGAAAACCCGTCTGCTACTCGACGCCGCGCCGCACATCGCGGTGTATGTGCCGATCGACATCAGTGCCACGGCGTTGAACAAGGCGGCCAAGGCCTTGCGCCAGCGTTATCCATCGCTCGTGGTGGCGCCCCAGGTGGATGATTTTACCCGTGTGCTGACCTTGCCCAAGGAAGCGAACGGCCACACTCGCGTCGGATTTTTCCCCGGGTCCACCATCGGCAATTTCACCCATGAACAGGCCGTGGAGTTTCTGCACTCGGCCCACGATGTACTGGGCAGGAACGCGCATTTCATCGTCGGCGTGGACATGGTCAAGGACGAGCACACGCTGGTGGCGGCCTATGACGATGCCGAAGGTGTGACGGCACGCTTCAACAAGAATCTGCTGACGCGGATCAACCGTGAGCTGGGGGCGAACTTCAACGTCGACGCCTTCCGCCATCTGGCAGCCTGGAATGCCGAGCAGGCGTGCATGGAGATGCATCTGGTCAGCCAGATGGATCAGGTGGTCGAAGTCGCCGGGCAGCGTTTCCATTTCGCCGCCGGTGAGCGGTTGCACACGGAAAATTCGCACAAGTTTACCGTGCAATCCTTCACCGCCCTTGCCGCGCAAGCGGGCTGGACCGTGACCGAGCACTGGGTCAGCGACGCGCCAGAGGTGGCGCTGTTCAGCCTGCAGGCCTGAGCATCTGTGGGAGCGGGCTTGCCCGCGAAGGCGTCGGGTCGGCCACCACCGATGCGTCCGGGCTGGCGCCTTCGCGGGCGAGCCCGCTCCCACAGGACCACCCCTGGGTCAGATGCCCGGAGTTGGCGCTGTGCGCGGATCATAAGGCATCGACAGGCAAAGTTGCCCGCCCACCCTGCAACTATTCGTCATTGTCATATGCAAATTTGCACTGTTAGCATCCCTGACGAACTTCATGGAGCGCGGCTGGTTTTTGGCCGCCTGAACGAGAACAAGAAGCAACAGGGAGTCTGCAATGACGGCACAGGTAGTATCGGCCCACTCTTCAGGTCAGGAACCGGCCTGCGACGCCGTTCTGTCCGAAGTACGCAACCATATCGGGCACATCACCCTCAATCGCCCGCAAGGGCTCAACGCCATCGATCTGGACATGGTCCGCCAGCTGCAGCAGCAACTCGACCACTGGGCAAACGATGACAAGGTCTACGCCGTAGTCCTGCGCGGTGCCGGCGAGAAGGCCTTTTGCGCGGGCGGTGACATCCGTGCGCTGTACGACAGCTACAAGAACAACCTGCCCCACCATCAACAGTTTTTCGTCGAAGAATATGCCCTGGACCTGACCCTGCATCAGTACCGCAAACCCGTCGTGGCCTTGATGGACGGCTTCGTGCTGGGCGGTGGCATGGGGCTGGCGCAAGGCGTGGATCTGCGGGTGGTCACGGAACGCAGCCGCCTGGCGATGCCGGAAGTGGCTATCGGCTATTTCCCCGACGTCGGCGGCAGCTATTTCCTGCCTCGGGTCCAGGGCGAGCTGGGGATCTACCTGGGCGTGACCGGCGTGCAGATCCAGGCCGCCGACGCGCTGTATTGCGGCCTGGCCGACTGGTACCTGCAAAGCGCCCGGCTCGATGACCTGGACCGTCAGTTCGACAACCTGAAGTGGGCCCTGACCCCGCTCAAGGACCTGCAAGGCGCGCTGGCCAAGGTCGCAGTGCAACAACTGCCGGACCCGCCGCTGGAAAAGCTGCGTCCGGCCATCGACCACTTCTTTGCCCTGCCGGACATCCCGAGCATCATCGAGCAACTGCTGGAAGTCACGGTCGTCGACACCCACCGCTGGGCCGTCGACACCGCCAACCTGATGAAAACCCGTTCACCGCTGGCCATGGCCGTGACGCTTGAGCTGTTGCGTCGCGGGCGCCACCTGCCGCTCGAAAGCTGTTTCAGCCTTGAACTGCACCTGGACCGCCAGTGGTTCGAACGAGGCGACCTGATCGAAGGCGTTCGCGCCCTGATCGTAGACAAAGACAAGAAACCGCAATGGAGCCCGTCCTCAGTCCAGGCCTTGAACCCTGAACACGTGGCGAGTTTCTTCAGCGGTCATGAGGCCTGACCATGCAAGACCTTGAACTGACCGAAGAACAGATCATGATCCGCGACATGGCGCGTGAGTTCGCCCGCCATGAAATCGCCCCTCACGCCAGAGATTGGGAAACCGCCGGCTGGATCGACGATGCCGTGGTGGCCAAGCTCGGCGAGCTGGGCCTCTTGGGCATGATCGTCCCCGAGCAATGGGGCGGTACCTACATCGATTACGTGGCCTATGCGCTGGCAGTCGAAGAAATCTCCGCAGGCGACGCCGCCACCGGCACGCTGATGAGCGTCCACAGTTCGGTGGGCTGCGGGCCGATTCTCAATTACGGCAGTGAAGAGCAGAAAACCCGGTGGCTGGAGAAACTCGCCACAGGCGCGGCCATCGGCTGCTTCTGCCTGACCGAGCCACAGGCCGGTTCCGAAGCTCATAACCTGCGCACCAGGGCCGAACTCAAGGATGGGGAGTGGGTGCTCAACGGCGCCAAGCAGTTCGTCAGCAACGGCAAGCGTGCGCAACTGGCCATCGTGTTTGCGGTGACCGACCCTGAACTTGGCAAGAAGGGCCTGTCGGCGTTTCTGGTGCCCACCGACAACCCCGGTTACAAAGTCGATCGCATGGAACACAAGATGGGCATTCGCGCCTCGGACACCTGCGCGGTGACCTTGAGCGACTGCCGCATCCCGGCGGCAAACCTGTTGGGCGAGCGCGGCAAGGGCCTGGCGATTGCCCTCTCCAACCTCGAAGGCGGGCGCATCGGCATTGCCGCGCAGGCCTTGGGCATCGCCCGCGCCGCGTTTGAAGCAGCGCTGATTTACGCCCGCGAGCGTGTGCAGTTCGACAAGCCGATCATCGAACACCAGAGCGTCGCCAATCTGCTGGCCGACATGCACACGCGGATCAACGCCTCGCGGCTGATGGTCCTGCACGCCGCACGCTTGCGCACGGCGGGCAGGCCCTGTCTGTCGGAGGCTTCACAGGCCAAGCTGTTCGCCTCGGAGATGGCCGAGTGGGTCTGCTCCAAGGCGGTGCAGATCCACGGCGGCTACGGCTATCTGGAAGACTACCCGGTGGAAAAATACTATCGGGATGCACGCATCACCCAGATCTACGAAGGCTCCAGCGAAATCCAGCGCTTGCTGATCGCCCGCGAGCTGCGTCATTACAGCCTCTAGTCGGTGACGCTGTCAGGGGCTTGGCGGCACCAGTCTGTTACGCCCCAACAGCAGCACCAGCAATGTCACCGAGTCGGCGTTGCCCATCATTACCCGTACCCGCACATCCTCGTCGGCGAGGAACAACCGGCGGGCCTCAGCCAGGTCCGCAGCACCACTGAACTTGAGCACCCCTTTGTACGCTGCCCCATCGGCAGGCTCCAGGGCGCGCCTGACACCGCCTGTGGAAATCATGAACAGGCTGTCCCTGTCCGTGCTGGAAGACAGGCGCCGCTCACGCAGATGCTGCACCCTTCGATAAAAGCTGATTTGGGTCGGGGTGTCCTGGGCCAGCAGATCCGGGTAGGGCAGCATCGAATCCAGGTAAGCGATGTCCTCGGTATCGAGCACCAGATGGCTCAACTCATGGATCAGGTTCGCCGCCCTATGGTGCACGCCTTCATTGAAGCCTTGGGCGGCCGCCTCGGCATTGAGCGCAGACAGCGGGGGGTGGAAGAACTTTTCAGTGAGGAACACACGCCGCTGCGGATCGGTCTTGATCACGAATGCCGTCACCTGCTCGAATCCAGGTCGCGCGGTGCCCACCACGTACCGCGACGACGAGAAGGGCGAAAGCGTAGGATCCATCACCGCATCGAACAGGGTGCTGATAGCGTTTCGGGTCTTGGTGAGCAGGCTGGGCAGCGCTTCGCTGACTCCGAAAAACTCCCTGATGATCCGCAAGACCTCGTCATTGTGCCGCTCCCCGGCTCGAGGTGTTCGCAGGTTATCCAGACAGTTTTCCAGCACGCGCTTGGCATGCAGATGCGCCTGACCGATGCGCCTGGCGCGATCGCGGAACAGCATCCTGATTTCAGGCATACCGCTGGCTTCGATGATGATCGTGCTCTCGACACTGCTGATGATCCGTGACTCACGGAACCGGCTGGCGAACCCGCCACCGCCACGCAGGCGCAGTTGCAAATCGAGTTGCCAACGCTGATGGCTATCGGACTTGAGACTGGGTCCGGGAGAACCGTCGGCCCCCACAATCCGCCAGTGCCCATCCTCGGCAACCCGAGCCACCTGATAGACCCGACCGTTCACGACGGCATAGGGCACCTCGCCGTTCCTGCTCTTGTACAGGTTCAACAGGGCATCGTGATCCATGTCCTTGAGCGCCACGTTTTTCGCTTGCAGCGAATCGAGCCGGCGAAGCTGCTCAACCGTCAGCGCTTCATGACTCCAGCCCGCTTCAGGTTTGCCTTCGCTCTCCTCACCGACCGACTCCAGACGGTTGCCATGTCGATCATGCAGGATATCCTCTTTGATCTTCTGCTCACGGGCCGAAACCATGATCCCCAGGGCTGCGCAGAACTCCGAAAGCGCCTCGCCCCAGCGTCGCCCGGATACCGAAGCGGCAGAGGCTTGAAACAGGCCGGTGCTCTGCCACAGTGCGACTAGTGTGGCCAGCCTGCCGGGCAGCAGCATGAGCAACTGCTCAAGCCCCAGCAATCCCAGAAACTCCCGACCCGCCTGGTCTTCCTGTGCATTGGTCACGACAGCAGCCACGCTGTTGGAATCGAGCAGTTTTACAGTGTCTTCGAACATCAACTGCAGGGCGTTGCCTTTGACGGGCTCCATCGCAAGGGTAACCGGCCCTGGGGTGGTGAACGGCACGTCGTTCGTTTCAGTGGTGAACGGCAGGTGCGGCTCGACGAAACCGCCATGGTCGTAGCGCGGTTTCACTTCTGAAGCCACCCGGTCCAGCAGAATCTGTTGCAGGGCTTTGTCAGTGCGGATGGCAGCAAGAAGGGCAGCCTGATCGCTGAATTCACGAAACGTAGTCAGCGGATGAAGCAAGGCGAACAGCACCACCGGCCCCTGCTCTGCCCCCGCCGCCGAAATAAGGTATACACCGCGCACAGTGTCGGGCGGGATGTCCGGATCGGCCACCAGCCGCAGCGGACTGACAATCACATCGACCTTGTCGATCGGTTCGCGGGCGATGCCGTCGGGCATCTCGAATACCTGGAAAATGTACTGATAGGCCTTTGCGCTAAGCTGCTCCCTGAACTTTTCCTCGAGTGCCAGCGAGAGCAGCATCGCGGGCAATTGCTCGGTGAACATTCGCTTGCGCTCGTCGTAGCCGGGGTCAGCGGGGCCAAGCGACTTGCGCAACAGGGCCAGATATCCGCTGCCGACATCCAGGGTCCTGACCAGGTTGCGCAGATGGTCAGGCGTCAGCAGGCGCACCACCTCGGGATCGGCAGACTCGACACTCAGCGCTGCATCCTGTTCGTGCTTGAAGCGATTGATCGCATAGCGGGTCAGCGTTTCGCTTTTCTTGAGGGTCGCGGCAGGGACCAGAGAAGGCATTTGTCCTGTCGGAGGCAATGCGTTCACATAATGGCGAGCAGTCACGATCACCGAGTCCGGGTCGATGGTGTGGCCGGGGAAATCCAGCGCAAGTTGAGCCTTCAACTGGTTCGCGGCGTAATCGTGCACCGTCGGAAGATCCACCAGAAATTTCTTGCCGCCGTCGGTGGCCGCATAATAGCGGCGGACCATGTCGCGGAACACCTTCAGGTCTTCCAGCGGCACCTTCGTCAACCACTCGGGCAGCATCTCTTCGAACAAGGTGGTGCTGACTCGCGTCCACAATCCGTCGAGGGTTTCGATCAATTGCCCATCGACTTCGGCCGCCCCGGCCAGACGGGCAAACAGTTGCGCCTCAAGTGCGCAGCGCTCGACACGCTGGCAGAGCTGTCCCAGATCCTGTTGCTGGCGAGCCAATGCATGCTGCGTCAGTGCCTGGGCGATGTCCTGGGTTACCATATGCAGGTGCACCTGCGCCCCGTTGGTGGCGGAGGCGTTCAGGTGCTGACGCAGGTCGGCGCTGTCACCGTCGCCAAGGCGCTGTAACCATCCGTCGCGATCCTCGCTGCGCAACTTGCGCAGCAGCGCATCTTTCAAGCGTTGGATCGAGGTGAATTGCTGCCAGCCGCCCGCGCCACTCCAGAACATCACGGCGCTGTCGGGATCGTCCGGCCGCATCACCACCAGGGTGTCGGTCAGCATGGCGTTTGACTTGGCGAAGGCCAGCGACAGGGTGAACGCCTGCACCATCATTGCCGTGCGGGGGCGCAACGAAAGGGCCGGATAATCCAGAACCTGAGTGACCATGTCGAACGCCAGCGGGTCTGTCCAGCCCTGACGCTTGCTCAGTGCAAGGTCCAGGCGCATGCAGTCCTGGCGCAGGCTGAGCGCCGTTCGCGCAGGCTGAATCGCCTGGTCTTCATGGCGCAGCAACCCGGTTCTGGACTGTTGGAACGCCTGGATATACGCCGAGGCGAAACCTGTCGCTACCTTGCCCAGCATGTGGTCGATGACCTCGCCGGGCGGACTATGGAACGTGGTCCCGCGTCCCTGCACGATCTGCGCATCGACAGGCAATGGCGAGCTCCGATGGCCACTCACCCGATCCAGCAGCAAGGTCCTCACATCGAAGGCGACCAACTGCGTCGAGTCGCCCTCGGCGGCCTTGCTGCTCCAGGTCACGTACAGGTCCTCGGCCCGCGCCTGCGGCCCGAACAGCACGCAGAGGTAGGGCTGCAAGACCTGGGAGGCGTAATCCAGCAGCACGTTACTGGTCTGGCGCAGGGAGATCGACAGGCTTTCGAGCAGGTGTGTCTGCTCGACCCAGGTGGGCATCTGGAACTCGTCGAGCCCGGACTGCGGATCCACCGCCTGCTCAGCGTCTTCGTCGATCTGTGGCAGCGGCCCAGGTGGTGGGACCGGGTCAGGCGTAGGCGCAGGCGTGTGCCAGGTACGCAGGAAGTCACGGGCTTCTGAATGCCAGCGTCGTGCTCCAAGGACCTGCTGTCCGGGATCAAGCAACTGACGGACGTCCAATGCATCATCGATCATCGCTACCCAGGCATCACCCGTGGTGGACAACTGCGTCGCGTACTCGAGGTTGCGCGCCTGCATTGCGATGATCGAAGCCACCCGCTCGGCGATCAGGGGCGTCAGGATCTCGTGCTGCTCGACCCGCATCACTGCCTCTGTCGGCAGGGCTCGCAGGTCATCCAGCGCGAGGGCAGGACGAAGCTGCTCCAACCCCTGCGCCGAGGTAAGGTGAGCAGTCAGCGCTGCCCAATCGGCAAATACCGTCAATTGCTGATCCGGCGCGAACCATATCAACGATTGATCGCCGTCCATGCGTGGCTGAACCACAAAGGTGCTCGCCAGAGGCAACGGCGCGCCGTCTCCGGCCTGCAGCGTCAACTTCCAGCACGGGGTGGCGGCCTGCTCGGTGGTATTGTCCATTGCCCAGCGCAACACCGATCTCAGTGCCCTCAACGTAGCCGGTGTCAGGTTGGCATCGCGAGCGCGCACGTCCAGATGACGGAGCAGGCTCGCGCTGAAGCAGTCATTGGCCATGTCCTTGCGCGTGTGGGCGTGCTCGCCGCTCACCGGTGCCAACCAGTAGTTGTCGAGCAGCTTGGCGTAGTGTTCGTTGACCCCTGTAACCGCATCAGCCATTGCCTGGGTGTACAGCAAGGCATCGGCGGTGCCGACGATTGCCCCTTGCAGGTCGAGAAACTGCCGTCTGCAGCCCTTGACCACAGTGGCACCGCGATACTGGTCAAACACCGCCTCGGCCAGGGTCTGAGTCATGATGATCTTGCCGGCGTTGGTGCCCTTGTCGATGACGATGCGCAGCAGGTGCGTCTGCGGGTCGATCGCAAGCTTGGGGAAAGCCACCTCCAATTGCCGCTTCAATGAAGCCGTCGAGGCATCGTAAAGGCTCGGCATCTTGCACAGTTCAGTGCTCATACGCCCCATCTGTTCGACCTGATGATCGATACACGTCAGTGCCTGGGCCTTGAACGGGTCACCCTCGAGCCGCTCGACTTCGAAGAGGGCGTTGGGGTCATCTTTGGCGAACCGGTCGCGCAACATGGCCAGCAAGGCATGACGATCGGCGTAAGCCTCTACTCCCCTGCTCAGGCTGAACAGATAGACCTGAGGCCTGGCGGTATCGGTGTGACTCAACAACAGTGCCGCCGACAGCTCGAACGGGTTGGCCGAGCCGTCGCCACGCATCAGCCGGTCGACGCGCACAGGGTCTGGATCGTTCTCGACCGCAGGCCGTGCCGGCCCCAGCAGCCAGGTGTGTTCGGTGGGGCTGAACAGTTTCTTCTGCCGCGCGGCGGCCAGTTCATCGATATAGCGACGCTTGAGCGCCTCACGCTGGAAAAACTCGGGTGTAATGTCGGGCATGTCTGCTCCTGGTCGTTGTGCCCGCCCAGAGCGGGCGGGCATTCATGACAGGAGCGTATGGAGAAACGTCGTACCGTCTGCGTTACATAGTGCTGTACATGCGCGTCGACATTTGCGATTCAATGGATCAGGTACGCAGTGCCTTCAACTCCTGCGCGGGGTCCTGTGCTTCAGGCAGTTCAACCATGGCCGGGCGGCTGTTCCAGTGCGGGATCAGCACCAGTGCCGAGACCAGCGCGCAGGCAGCGAAGACGATGAAAACCGTCACGGTGTCGAAATAACCTGGCAGCAAGCCACCGAGAATCGCCCCCACCGAGCCGCAACCGTTGACGAAACCCGAGGCGGTCGCGGCGGCTCTGGCGGTGCCGAAATCGATGGCCGCAGTGCTGCTGATCATCGAATCCGGCCCGTACAGCGTCAGGCCCATGACGAACAACAGCGCCACCACCAACAACACGCTGCCGGTGTGCATCGCACCCATGAACAGGCCCAGCGCAACGGTCAGCGCCACCAGGCTCAAGACACAGGCCGGCATACGCCGGGCGCCGAACAGTTTGTCCGAGGCAAGGCCAATCATGATCGGTCCCAGCAGCCCGGCCAGTTCGAATGCAGTCGGCACGATGGCGGCGCCGACCTTGCCGACATTGGGCATCTGCTCGAAGACGATCACCGGGCCCCACAGCAGAATCGCGTAACGCGCCGGCTTGAGCAGGAAGTACGCAAGGCCCAACGTCAGCACCGTGCAATTGCGCAGGATCTCCTTGAGCGGCGTCCAGACGCTCATGCCCTTCTGCGCATCGAGTTGCGCCGCACTCAACTCGGGTTCGGGCTCCACGGCTGGCAGGCCGACATCCTGGGGCGTGTTGCGCTGAAAGATGAAAAACAGCAACGCCACAAAAGCCACCACCGCTGCGCTGGAAAAGAACGCCGCGTGCCAGGTGCCGATCAGGTCATAGGCCCACCAGCCGGCAAACGGCGAGGCCACCAGGCCGCCAAAGGCGTAGCAGGAACTCCACAGCCCCAGCACCCGCCCGCGCTGGATGGCCGGGAAAAACGCGCCGATGTTCTTGCACAGCCCTGACCAGCCGGTGGACTGCGCCAGGCCCTGGATCAGCATGCAGGTGGCAAAGATCGGCAGCGTGGCGAAGCTACCCATGACCACCGCGGCTGCGGCGGAAATCAGCAAGCCGCCGAGCACCACCACCCGCGGGCCGAAGCGGTCGGCGAGCATGCCCCAGGTGAACTGGCCCACGGCATAGGCAGCCAGGTAGATGGCGTCCATGTTCGCCATGGCCATCTTGTCTAGGTGAAACGTCGGGTCCTCGGCGATGCCCAGCTTGGCCACCGAAAAGGCTTTGCGGGTGAAATAGAAAGCAGCGTAGGCAAGCCAGGTGATGGCGAAGATCTGCACGCGCCAGCGCTTTATCGTTGCGACGGTATGGTTCATTGGATCTGACCTCGGGGTTGAGTGTGCCGGCAGAAATCTAAGGAATAACGCCTGTGTTCTTATTGGTGTAAGCACGGCATTCGCCGCCCTTTGATGGGTTGCGAATGGTCAGATGAGTCGCCAACGGTGTGCCGCGTGCACACAGCACCCGGTGGTCGCTCATGGCCTCGACCGGCCAGTCGTGTCACGACCGTCGTTCGGGCTGGAGGGGATCAAAGCAAGTGCAGACTAATAAGTGAAATCGATTTATCGTATTTCAAATATAAGTTCAGCTTGTAACAGGTGATTGCATGTCGGTGTCCCACGCGCAGTTGAAAGCCTTCCACGCCGTCGCCCAGCACGGCAGCTTCACCGTTGCCGCGCAAAAGCTGTTCCTGACCCAGCCGGCGATTTCCGATCAGGTGCGCAAACTCGAAGAGCGTTACGGGGTGATGCTGTTTCATCGCAACAAGCGCTCGGTGAAGCTCACCGACCTGGGCGAACGTCTTCTGGGCATCACTCAACGCTTGTTCGCCGTGGAAATGGAAGCGCAGGAACTGCTACAGGATTCCCAGGCCCTGCAAACCGGCAGCCTGACCCTGGCGGTGGATGCGCCCGTGCATGTGCTGCCGCAGATCGCCCGCTTCTGCGAGCGTTACCCCGGCATCACGGTAAAAATCGAAACCGGCAACACCGATGAATCGCTGCACCGGCTGTTCAACTATCAGGCCGACCTGGCCTTGCTCGGGCGGGATGTCAGCGATGACCGGCTGCTGTCGATTCCGCTACGCAGCGACCCGTTCGTGGCGTTCGTTGCGCTGAGTCATCCGTGGGCGAGCCGCGCCTCCATCACCCTGGCGGACTTGCACGACACGCCGTTGGTGCTGCGTGAGCCGGGTTCGGTCACGCGGCAGATCGTCGAAGAAGAAATGAGCCGCCTGGGCCTGAAGATCCGCCCGGCGATTCAGGTCGAGGGGCGTGAAGCGGCCCGCGAGGCAGTGGTGGTGGGGATCGGCGTGGGGGTGGTGTCGGCCGCCGAGTTCGGCGCCGATTCACGGGTGATCGCCCTGCCGATTCTGGACTGCACCCGGCGCATGACCGAAACGCTGGTGTGTTTGCCCGAGCAGAGCTCGCGGCGGGTGGTGGCGACTTTTCTGGAGATGGTGAATGAAGGATTGGCATCCTCATCCCTGTAGGAGCGCGCTTGCCCGCGACTGCGATCCGTCTGCCCCGGACTCGCTGACTGACACTACGCCATCGCGAGCAAGCTCCCTCCTACAGGACCGGGGCTGTTCAAATGACCGCCAAATCGAAAAACGCCTTGATCAAGCGCAACTCCCGACGCCGCTCCAGGCAGCCGATGAAATGCTGATTGAGCAGTCCCTCCCCCGCAAGCGGCACGGCCACCACCCTGGGATCGTGGCTGACCTCCACCGATGACACGATACCGATGCCCAGATCCGCCGCCACCGCTTCGGTCACCGCCTCGCGACTGTCCAGCTCCAGCAGCACCCGCGGCCCGACCACGGCCAGCGAGCAGGCCTCATCGAAGGTGCGGCGGGTGATCGAACTCGGTTCGCGCAGCACCATGATCTGCTGATCCAGCCGCTCAAGCGCAATCTCGCCCTCGCCAGCCCACTCATGCCGCGCAGGCAGCAAGGCGCAGATTCGCGACTGCGCCAGGCTCTGCAGATGCATGCCCTTGCGCGACTCCACCTCGGTGAGCACCGCGACATCCGCATGTTCCGACACCAGCGCTGCCAGGGTTTCCTGAGCGTTACCCAGACGCAGATTGACCGTGATCCCCGGAAACTTCGCGCGCAGCCGGGCCAGCATGGGCATCACCATGTGCGGCCCGTCCGCCGCGACTTCCAGCCGCCCGGTAAGCAGTTGCCGGTTGGCTTCGAGCATTGCCTGGGCCTCTTCAGCCATGCCGAACATCGCCCGGGTGATCGCTGCCAGCTTGATGCCCTCGTCGGTCAGCTCGACCCGCCGCGCCGTTCGTCGCAGCAGGGTGATCTGGTAGTGGTCCTCCAGGGCCTTCACATGCCCGGTGACCGCTGGCTGGCTGATGAACAGGCGTGCTGCGGCGCGGGTGAAGCTGCCTTCCCGGGCGACGGCGTCGAAGGCACGCAATTGGAAGAGGTTCATGAATCGGCCTGACTTATAGTTCGGATAACAACAAGCAATTTGATTGATAGTTCGCCTGCGGTCAACGTATGCCCGTCGCTTCCGATCCCCTGACGCTTCGAGGACACGCCCATGAGCATTGCGCAACCGATCCTGCTGACTCCCGGCCCGCTGACCACTTCTGCCCGCACCCGTCAGGCGATGATGGTCGACTGGGGCTCATGGGACGACCGCTTCAACAAGCTGACCGCCAGCCTGTGCTGGCAGTTGCTGGACATCATCAACGGCCACGAAACCCACCGTTGCGTCCCCCTGCAAGGCAGCGGCACCTTCGCCGTGGAAGCGGCCATCGGCACCCTGGTGCCCCGCGACGGCAAAGTGCTGGTGCTGATCAACGGCGCCTACGGCAAACGCCTGGCGAAAATCTGCGAGGTGCTGGGCCGCGACTTCTGCACGTTTGAAACTGCCGAAGACCAGCCGACCACCGCTGCCGACGTCGAAACGATGCTGCAGACCGATCCGCGCATCACCCACGTCGCGCTGATTCATTGCGAGACCAGCACCGGCATCCTCAACCCGCTGCCGGAAATCGCCGAGGTCATCGCCCGGGCCGGCAAGCGCCTGATCATCGATGCCATGAGTTCCTTCGGCGCGCTGCCGGTGGACGCGGCGAAAGTCCCGTTCGACGCCCTGATCGCAGCGTCCGGCAAATGCCTGGAAGGCGTGCCGGGCATGGGCTTCGTCTTCGCCCGCAAAGAGGCGCTGGACGCCGCTGCCGGCAACTCGCACTCGCTGGCCATGGACCTGCACGACCAGTACACCTACATGGCCAAGACCGGCCAGTGGCGTTTCACCCCGCCGACTCACGTGGTCGCCGCGCTGCACGAGGCGCTGCTGCAATACAAGGAAGAAGGCGGCCTCCCTGCGCGCAACGCCCGTTATGTCGACAACTGCAAGGCGCTGCTCGATGGCATGGCCGAACTGGGCCTGCGCAGCTTCCTGCCTGCCGCGATCCAGGCGCCGATCATCGTTACCTTCCACGCCCCGCGCGATGCGCGCTACCAGTTCAAGGACTTCTACGAGCGGGTCAAGGCCAAGGGTTTCATCCTTTATCCCGGCAAGCTGACCCAGGTCGAAACCTTCCGCGTCGGCTGCATCGGCCACGTGGACGCCAAGGGCATGCAGGCCGCCGTGGACGCCATCGGCGAAGTGCTGCGGGAAATGGAAGTGCTGGACATCTGAACCTCGCCACCTGTTTGAAACCCTGATCTGACACCCTGACTTCGCTACGAATTTGAGGATTGACCCATGAACTACAGCAACCCGACCCAACTGCAAGCTGCGATTCTCGACTGGGCTGGCACCGTCGTCGATTTCGGCTCCTTCGCCCCGACGCAGATCTTCGTCGAAGCCTTTGGCGAGTTCGACGTGCAGGTGTCCATCGAAGAAGCCCGCGGCCCGATGGGCATGGGCAAGTGGGACCACATCCGCACGCTGTGCGACCAGCCGCAGATCGCCGAGCGCTATTGCAAGGCCTTCGGCCGCACGCCGACTGACGATGATGTCACCGCCATCTACGAGCGCTTCATGCCGCTGCAGATCGAGAAGATCGCCACCCACTCGGCGTTGATTCCGGGTGCGCTGGATACCCTCACCGGCCTGCGCCAGCAAGGGCTGAAGATCGGCTCATGCTCGGGCTACCCGGCGGTGGTGATGAAGAAGGTGGTCGAACTGGCGGCGAAAAACGGCTATGTCGCCGATCACGTGGTGGCCACCGATGAGGTGCCCAATGGCCGCCCGTGGCCTGCTCAAGCGCTGGCCAACGTGATTGCCCTGGGAATCGATGATGTGGCGGCGTGCGTCAAGGTCGATGACACCGTGCCGGGGATTCTCGAAGGGCGTCGCGCCGGGATGTGGACGGTGGCGCTGGTCTGCTCGGGTAACGCGCTGGGCCTGACCTACGAGCAGTATCAGGCCCTGGCGCCGGAGAAGCTGGACGCCGAACGCAAACGCATCCACGCCCTGTTCGAAGGCTCACGTCCGCATTACTTGGTGGACACGATCAACGAATTGCCCGAGGTGATCGCCGATATCAACCGGCGCCTGGCCAAGGGCGAGATGCCGCAAAGCGCCTGATTATATAAACCGTAGCAGCACGGCTTGCCGGCGGGGGCGGCCTCATGATCGCCCCCGCCGGCAAGCCATGCTGCTACGGGTGACTGGTGGTCAGGCCTTGAGGGTCCGCTCAACATGCCCGGCAAACGCATCAATGATGCTCTGCAGGAACGGGCGGGTCTTCTCGTTCAGCTTGCCTTGCTCATCGAAGAAACTCCCGGCACCGCCCAGATACGCCTCCGGCTGCTGCATGCACAGCACATCCAGGAACACGAACGACTGACGCAAGTGCTGGTTGGCCCCGAAGCCGCCGATGGCGCCGGGCGAAACGCTGACCACCGCCGCAGGCTTGGCCTTGCCCCAGGAGCTCTTGCCATACGGGCGCGAACCCACGTCGATGGCGTTTTTCAGCACACCCGGCACCGAGCGGTTGTATTCCGGGGTGACGAACAGGAAACCGTCAGCGCCTTGCAGGGCCTGACGAAACGCGGTGTAGGCCGCAGGTGGCGAATCGAGGTCGATGTCTTCGTTGTACAGGGGCAGATCGCCGATTTCGACGATTTTCAGCGCAAGGCTCGAAGGTGCCAGCTCCGCCAGCGCCTTGGCGACCTTGCGGTTGAGGGACTCTTTTCTCAAGCTGCCGACGATCACTGCAATCGTATGAACCTGGCTCATGAACCTGACCTTCTTCTGATGGAGGAGTGACAGTTATAGATCAAGGCGACGAATTGGTCAGCGCAGTTTTTTCGTTCTCTTTGATCGAACCAGCCGATCTGCAACGCAAAACTTCGCTCCGTGAGCCTACCGTTGGTCGCGACTATTTTTTCCTCATTCGAAAACTACCCCGTAAAACGGCGGTCTGAAAGCCTTGAGCGGGGAAAGCCCCTTCGCAACCCAGGGAACGGTCTTACAAGCGGACACGGATTCACGGCCTGCGGTGGTACGATGCAGGCGAAACGAGCAGTTATTTCCAGAGGTTACAAAGCAAATGGCTTCAAACGATCATGTCGCACAATTTCATGCACGAGATGCAGAGGGTCGCATCTATCCCGTGCGGGAATTCCATGATTTAAAGCCAGACGAGACGGGCGAGATGAAGCAGGTCATCACCTATCGCCTGGTCATCGGCGACCGTGTGAATCATCTGGGCGGTGACGAGTTCGAACTGATTCAGTCGGGGATCAAGCTGACCCGCGTCAGCTGAACCCCGCAGTCCTGTAGCAGTCCGGCTTGCCGGCGGGAGCGGCCGACCTGTGACACATGCGTCGCCTGACACACCGCTCCCGCCGGCAAGCCGTGCTGCTACGGGGTGGTCGTGCTGCTACGGGGCGGTGTCTTCAAAGAACAGATACCAGAAGATCGCGGATTCCCGAGTGCTCGGGTCGATCGCGCGATAGCGCAGGTGATCCACCCCGCCCACCACGAACCCGTAGCGTTCATACAGCCGGCATGCCGCCAGGTTGTTGTTCTGGGTTTCCAGCATGATCCCCGGCAACTCGTGCTTGCGCGCCCAGAAGCGCGCCACGTCCAGCAGCTTGCCCGCCACACCGCTGCGCCGCATGGCTGTGTCCACCGCCAGCTCGTCGATATGGGCGAAACCATTCCAGTGCTTGCTGATGACGATGTGCCCCACCGGATCTTCGTCCAGCCAGGCCACCAGCACCGTGCCATCGGCCGCATCGCGGTAATGACAGAACTCTTCAGAATCGATCCCGTAGTTCTTCAGATAAGGCTCGACCGCGTCGATGGGCCATTGCGCAACCGGTACGCCGATCTGCACCTGGGCGTAGCCAGTGACCGTGAAGGTGAATTCGCTGTTGAGGATGTAATCCTCGAAGCACTCGTCGGCGACCCGAATGCTCAGGTCCAACTCGTCGCGGCACGCTCGTTCGTTCACAGGACCGCCCCCTGACGTCAGGCCTGGGCCTCGCTCTCTAATAACTGCGTCCACAACGCCGGCGCACCGGCCGACTTGGCGATCACTGCCAGGCGGGCAGCGTGGTCGGCCAGCTCCGCTTCGCTGGCGACAATCACCCGGCCCGGCGTGCGGTTGGCGATACGGCGCACTTCCGACGGCCGCTCGGCCCCGCCTTCACCGTCGCTGTTACCGGCCAGGGACAGGGTCGTCTGGCCGCCGGTCATCGCCAGGTAGACGTCCGCCAGAATCTCGGAGTCGAGCAAGGCGCCGTGCAGCTCGCGGTTGGAGTTGTCGACGTCGTAGCGTTTGCACAGCGCGTCGAGGCTGTTGCGCTGCCCCGGATGACGCTCGCGGGCCATGGCCAGGGTGTCGAGCACCGTGCAGAAGGTGGCGATGTCCGCGCGGTCGGTCTGGCCGATCAGGGCGAATTCGTTGTTGAGGAAGCCGACGTCGAACGCCGCGTTGTGGATGATGAGCTGGGCGCCCTTGATGAATTCGTAGAACTCATCGGCCACTTCGGCAAAGCGTGGCTTGCCGATCAGGAACTGGTCGGTGATGCCGTGGACGCCAATCGCGCCTTCATCACTGGAACGGTCCGGTTGCAGGTAGACGTGAAAGTGCCGCCCGGTCAACCGGCGCCCGATCACTTCCACACAACCGATCTCGATCACCCGGTGGCCGTCGGTGACGGGCATACCGGTGGTTTCGGTATCGAGTACGATTCTTCGTTCTGTGATGTTGTTTTCTGCAGTCATAACCTACGCCTCAGCTTCAGGCGCGGATATTAACACGGGAGTTTTGGGCGTGCGCCCTTCGCGCTCCCTCGCTTTTTCTTGCGACGCTGAGGTCGTGTGTAACGGAGGGTGCGACGCTGATCGTTCCCACGCTCTGCGTGGGAATGCGCTGTGCGACGCTCCGCGTCTTGGGGTGACGCTGGGATTGGGTGTATATCCATTTTCGTGGTGGTTTTGGCCTAGGGTTTCGCCCCTTACGGGCGACTGACTTTCCTTTCGGGGAAAGTAAGCAAAGCCATTGCGACAGGCTGGGGTCCTTCGGACTTCCCTCGCTCCGGCGCCGTTCCGGGGGCACGCCGTGATGGGCCGTCCCTGGCCCGCACGGCTTTCGCGGCATCCATGCCGCTCATCCCCCTACACGACACCTGCGCTCGGCCTGGCGCCTTAACGTCGCGTTCGGCGGCGCCTGCACCATCGCGCACGAAGATCAAGATCAAGATCAAGATCAAAAACACACCACCATCCCGTAGCAGTCCGGCTTGCCGGCGTCGGCGCCCTCAAAATCGCCCCCGCCGGCAAGCCG
>NZ_JANHKS010000002.1 GCF_028682175.1 Pseudomonas putida
TCCGATCTCGATCTTGAGGCCGCCCCCGCCGGCAAGCCGTGCTGCTACGGATCTGATATCACTCAGAGATTCTCGTACCGATTCATATCCAGCACCCCCGCCTCCTGCGGCTCGGTCTCCTGGATGTAATGATCAAGGTCATGGAAATAGGTCCAGAACAGCGGATGGCTGCGGCGCACGCCCCAGCGTTCGACGATCTTCTCGAACGCTTCCTTGTGGTCATGGGCCTTCTCCATCGCATCCACGAAGGCACTCACTTCATTGGCCGGAATGTTGAAGATGAAGTTCGGGTAGCTGCTCAGCACCCCGGGGTAGATCGTCAGGTTGTCCAGCCCCGGCTGATAGCGGTAGGCCTCGCCCAGCAGGAACGCCACGTTACTGTGGGCGCGGTTGCGCAGCATGCTATAGACGATGCGTTTGCCGGTGCCGTCCTGGATCCGCAGCATGGTCGCTTCCGGCAACTGATTGATGACCTTGAGCCCTGCCGCAGGGCGCGCCACCAGCCGGCTCAGCGACTGTTCCACATCGCTGAACACCGGCCCCACGCCCGGACGCGAACAATAGGCGCCCGAGCAGCGGTTGATCGGATCGGGAGCGGCGTTGAGCGTGCCGGCGCGCTCGATCAGCTTGCGCTCGAAGTCGCGCTTGGGGTCCTTCTCGTCCAGCTTCATGCCGGTCGGGGTGTCATCGTCGATGGCCTGATAGTCCAGCCACATCTTCACTTTGCCGCTGTTCTGGTACCAACTGCCCAGGATGTCGTCGCGCTTGTCGGCCGGCATCAGGCGCAGGAAATTGACCTCCGCGCCGTTGCGGATCAGGTCGAAATACAGACGCGTCTGCACCTGATGGGACACGTTGCCGTATACATCGAAGTTCACCACCAACTGGTAATAGGTGCGCTCCAGCAGCGGGTAGTCGAACAGCCACACGGTGGTTGGCAGGTCGCCGATCAGGCCCTTGTTCACCGTGGCGCTGTCGAAGTGACGGAAGATGGTCAGCAGCGCATTGTCGTTGCCCGCCCACAGCGTCGCCCAGCCCGGTGGCGGCATGTGCGCGTAGGCATCGCTGCGCAGGTCTTCGTAGGCGTTGCGCTTGTCGCGGTAGTTGTGCCACAGGCTCAGCACACTGCCCACGTCATCGTCCTGCCCCGGCATCGCCAGCAACGGCGTGGCCTGGGCGCGGTAGGCCGCATCGGTGATGTAGCGATCGTGGGCCGGTTCCTGGAACAGCGCCCAGAAATGGTCGCGAATCACGTCGGTGGCGATCTGCCCTCGGCACACCGGCCCGCGAATGAAGGTGCGCACGAAGTATTCGGCGTTATCCAGCATGAACTGGTAACGGGCCACCGCCGGGATTTCCTTGAAGGTGTCGAACGGGTTGGCCCGACGCTGCGGGCCGTACCCTGGCAACGAGGTGGCGTGCCAGTTGCCGCTGTAGAACAGCTGCTTGACCCGCGCCAGCTTCTGCGGCCCCATCGGGTAGGTGATGTGGGTCTTGTGCACGATCACGCCCTGCACTGGCATCAGGCGGTAATAGAAGGTGGTGCCGGGGTCGTCATCGGGGCGGCGGGTGGCGATCAGGTCCACCGGCTGGCCACTGGGCGTGCGCGAACGGACCCACTGGAAGAAATGCCCCTGCTCGCCGTCGGTGAAATAGATGTGCGCCAGGAACAGGTGCTCGTACAGCCAGCGCGCCACCAGCGCCTCGGTGGAACCGGGACGGTTGAACAGACTTTCCCATTCGTTGATCTGCGCGGCTTCCCCCGGGCTCGGCTGCAGCGGCGTCTGCTCGACCGGCGCACCGGCGGCCAGCCAGGTCTGTAAGGTGTTGTACTGGGCGTCGGTCAAGCCGGTGACCGCCAGCGGCATGCCCTGCCCCGGATGCGACTTGGCGTAGCCCTCGAACTCCTGGGGCAACGGGCACATGTTCTCGCGGTTGAGGCCCAGCACGATGTCATCCGGGAGCTTGGCGTTGGGCACCAGCGGCGCGCTGTGGCCGAACTCCAGCATTTTCGCCAGCAAGGCGGCCTGGTTGCTCTGGCCGTCGAGCACCGAATAGAAGCCCTTCTTGCGCCAGGCCTCAGGCCCCTGGGCGTCGTAGAAAATCCGCGACGGCGCGATCGCCTGGCTGCGGTCGCCCTGGTACACCGGCACCTTTGACGCCCCGCGCAGCACACCTTCGCCGCTGCCCAGGTTCAACTGGCAGGCGGCGTCGTTGCAGGCATGGCAGGCCACGCACTTCTCGGTGAAAATCGGCTGGATGTCGCGGCTGTAGGAAATGGCCGGGTGTGGAGAGACGGGTTGCGCAAGGGGTGACTGCGCGAACGCTGCACCGCAAAACAATAGGGCCAGGGAAATGGCGAACACGCGATGCAACATGGAACGGACGTCCTGAATATTTAAACCTGCGACGATTCTACCCGTGGCGAGCTGCCATCAACATGAGCAGAATTCATGAAAAAGCTGCAACGGTTTAAAAGCGTACAGGTTTGCTATTATTTCGCACCTTTCATCGTCACCTTTTTTGTCTTTTCCTGGTTCGGGTAACCCTATGTCAGATCGCAGCGCGCGTCTTCAAGCACTCCAGCAGGCTCTCAAAGAGCGCATCCTGATACTCGATGGCGGCATGGGCACCATGATCCAGAGCTATCGCCTGGAGGAAGAAGACTACCGCGGCAAACGCTTCCGCGACTGGCCAAGCGACCTCAAGGGCAACAACGACCTGCTGGTGCTGACCCGCCCGGACGTGATTGGCGCCATCGAGAAGGAATACCTGGACGCCGGCGCCGACATCCTCGAAACCAACACCTTCAACGCAACGCAGGTGTCCCAGGCCGACTACGGCATGGAAGCGCTGGTGTACGAACTGAACGTCGAAGGCGCACGCCTGGCGCGTAAGGTGGCCGACGCCAAGACCCTGGAAACCCCGGACCGACCGCGCTTCGTCGCTGGCGTCCTCGGCCCGACCAGCCGCACCTGCTCGCTGTCGCCAGATGTGAACAACCCCGGCTACCGCAACGTCACCTTCGATGAACTGGTCGAGAACTACACCGAGGCTACCAAGGGCCTGATCGAAGGCGGCGCGGACCTGATCCTGATCGAGACCATCTTCGACACCCTGAACGCCAAGGCGGCGATCTTCGCCGTGCAGGGCGTGTTCGACGAGATCGGCTTCGAATTGCCGATCATGATTTCCGGCACCATCACCGACGCCTCGGGCCGTACCCTGTCGGGCCAGACTACCGAAGCGTTCTGGAACTCGGTGCGTCACGCCAAGCCGATTTCCGTGGGCCTGAACTGCGCCCTGGGCGCCAGCGACCTGCGCCCGTACCTGGAAGAGCTGTCGAACAAGGCCGACACCCAGGTCTCCGCCCACCCTAACGCCGGCCTGCCGAACGAATTCGGCGAGTACGACGAAAGCCCGGCCGAGATGGCCGCAGTGGTCGAAGAGTTCGCCCAGAGCGGCTTCCTCAACATCGTCGGTGGCTGCTGCGGCACCACCCCTGCGCACATCAAGGCGATTGCCAACGCGGTGTCCAAATACGCGCCACGGGCCATTCCGGACATCCCGAAAGCCTGTCGCCTGTCGGGTCTTGAGCCGTTCACCATCGATCGCCAGTCGCTGTTCGTCAACGTCGGCGAGCGCACCAACATTACCGGTTCCGCCCGTTTCGCCCGCCTGATCCGTGAAGACAACTACACCGAAGCCCTGGAAGTCGCCCTGCAACAGGTCGAAGCCGGCGCCCAGGTGATCGACATCAACATGGACGAAGGCATGCTGGACTCGAAGAAGGCCATGGTGACCTTCCTCAACCTGATCGCAGGCGAGCCGGACATCTCCCGCGTGCCAATCATGATCGACTCCTCGAAATGGGAAGTGATCGAAGCGGGTCTGAAGTGCATTCAGGGCAAGGGCATCGTCAACTCGATCAGCATGAAAGAAGGCGTCGAGCAGTTCATCCATCACGCCAAACTGTGCAAGCGCTATGGCGCCGCAGTGGTGGTGATGGCGTTCGACGAAGCCGGCCAGGCCGACACCGAAGCGCGCAAGAAGGAAATCTGCAAACGCTCCTACGACATTCTGGTCAACGAAGTGGGCTTCCCGCCGGAAGACATCATCTTCGACCCGAACATCTTTGCCATCGCCACTGGTATCGAAGAGCACAACAACTACGCCGTCGACTTCATCAACGCCTGCGCCTACATCCGTGACGAACTGCCGTATGCCCTGACATCGGGCGGCGTGTCCAACGTATCGTTCTCGTTCCGTGGCAACAACCCGGTGCGCGAGGCGATCCACTCGGTGTTCCTGCTGCACGCGATTCGCAACGGCCTGACCATGGGCATCGTCAACGCCGGCCAACTGGAGATCTACGACGAGATCCCGGGCAAGCTGCGTGAAGCGGTGGAAAACGTGGTGCTCAATGTTGATGCAGAGGGCACCGAAAAACTGCTGGCCATTGCCGACGAGTTCAAGGGCGACGGTTCGGTCAAGGAAGCGGAAACCGAAGAGTGGCGCGGCTGGGAGGTCAACGAGCGCCTCAAGCACGCGCTGGTCAAGGGCATCACCACCCACATCGTCGAAGACACCGAGCTGTCGCGCCAGTCGTTCGCACGCCCGATCGAAGTGATCGAAGGCCCGCTGATGGCCGGCATGAACGTGGTCGGCGACCTGTTCGGCTCGGGCAAGATGTTCCTGCCGCAGGTGGTGAAATCCGCCCGCGTGATGAAACAGGCCGTGGCGCATCTGATCCCGTTCATCGAAGCGGAAAAAGGCGACAAGCCGGAGGCCAAGGGCAAGATCCTGATGGCCACGGTCAAGGGCGACGTGCACGACATCGGCAAGAACATCGTCGGCGTGGTGCTGGGCTGTAACGGCTACGACATCGTCGACCTGGGCGTGATGGTGCCTGCTGAGAAGATCCTGCAGGTGGCCAAGGAAGAGAAATGCGACATCATCGGCCTGTCCGGCCTGATTACCCCGTCGCTCGATGAGATGGTCCACGTGGCCCGCGAGATGCAGCGCCAGAACTTCAGCCTGCCGCTGATGATTGGTGGCGCGACCACCTCCAAGGCGCACACGGCGGTGAAGATCGAGCCCAAGTACAGTAACGATGCGGTGGTCTACGTCACCGACGCCTCCCGCGCGGTGGGTGTAGCGACGCAGTTGCTGTCCAAGGAATTGAAAGCCGGTTTCATCGAGAAGACTCGCGCCGAGTACGTCGAAGTGCGCGAACGCACCTCGGCCCGCAGCGCCCGCACCGAGCGCCTGAGCTACAGCGCGGCTATCGCCAAGAAACCGCAGTTCGACTGGGCCGGGTATGAGCCGGTCAAGCCGACCTTCACCGGGGTCAAGGTGCTGGAAGACATCGACCTGAACGTGCTGGTGGATTACATCGACTGGACGCCGTTCTTCATTTCCTGGGACCTGGCCGGCAAGTACCCGCGCATCCTCACCGACGAAGTGGTGGGCGAAGCGGCGACCTCGCTGTTCAAGGACGCCCAGGAGCTGCTGCGCAAGCTGATCGACGAGAAGCTGATCCGCAGCCGCGCGGTGTTCGGTTTCTGGCCGGCCAACCAGGTGGACCACGACGACATCCAGTTGCTGGACGACAACGGCCAGCCATTGGCGAAACTGCACCACCTGCGCCAGCAGATCATCAAGACCGACGGCAAGCCGAACTTCTCCCTGGCCGACTTCGTGGCGCCAAAAGACAGCGGCGTGACCGACTATGTGGGCGGCTTCATCACCACCGCAGGCATCGGTGCCGAGGAAGTGTCCAAGGCGTATCAGGACAAGGGCGACGACTACAACGCGATCATGGTCAAGGCCCTGGCCGACCGTCTGGCCGAGGCCTGTGCCGAGTGGCTGCACCAGCAGGTGCGCAAAGAGTACTGGGGTTACGCCGCTGATGAGCAATTCGATAACGAGGACCTCATCAAGGAGAAATACGCAGGCATCCGCCCTGCCCCAGGCTACCCGGCCTGCCCTGACCACACCGAGAAAGGCGTGCTGTTCGATCTGCTGGACCCGACCCAGGGCGAAGGCAAACCCGGCATCAGCGGCGTGTTTCTTACCGAGCATTACGCGATGTTCCCGGCGGCAGCGGTCAGCGGCTGGTACTTCGCCCATCCGCAGGCGCAGTATTTTGCCGTGGGCAAGGTCGACAAGGACCAGGTGGAAAGCTACAACGCCCGCAAGGGCCAGGAAATGCGCGTGACCGAACGCTGGCTGGCGCCAAACCTGGGCTACGACGAGTAAGCCCGGCCACCCCGGCGGCGTCTGAACCACCGCTTTCGCGGGCAAGCCCGCTCCCACAGATGTTGCGGTGTTCATCAATTCCGGGGCAGACCCCGACCCACTGTGGGAGCGGGCTTGCCCGCGAAAGCGTCAGACCTTTCACATCGGCGGCGTCTGACCCGACGCCGTCGCGGGCAAGCGCGCTCCTACAGGTGTTGCGGTGTTCATCAATTCCGGGGCAGACCCAGACCCACTGTGGGAGCGGGCTTGCCCGCGAAAGCGTCAGACCTTTCACACCGGCGGCGTCTGACCCGACGCCGTCGCGGGCAAGCGCGCTCCTACAGCGCTCCGGTAGCTTCTGCCCGAAGGGCGTAGCAGCACGGCTTGCCGGCGGGCTGGCGCGCAGCGGCAGTAGATCCTGAGCACGCGGTTTGCCTGACACACCGCAGCAGCCGGTTTTACTGGCGCTGCGCACCAGCCCGCCGGCAAGCCGTGCTGCTACGGGGTGGGATCGTTAGGGCGGCTGGGTTCAAACCAGTTGCCCCCACGCAGGCAATATCGCGGCTATCCTTTCTTCAGCCCTTTTGCCGGCGCTGGAGCGAACATGGACAATCCATCCAACGACCCACCTGACCACAAGCCGCCCACCCTCTGGCAGATGCTGCACAGCGTCATGGCGGCAGCATTCGGAGTGCAAAGCCAGAAGAACCGCGCGCGGGACTTCACCCATGGCAAGCCATCGCACTTCGTGATCCTGGGCATCGTATTCACCGCAGTGTTCGCACTGACCCTGCTGGGCATCGTGCAACTGGTGCTGCACTTCGCCCTGCCCTGAGCCCTGCGTTTTTCAGTTGCTCCCCACCTTCACAAAGGGATACGCGACCCCCTCCGGGCTGCGCCCCTGGGTGAACTGGCGCACATCGATTCCGTAATCGTCCCGGCTGTTGGCCTGCATGAAACGCTGGCTGTCCTTGCGCTCACGAAGCTGCATCGCCGACACACGCCAGGTACCGAAGGGCTGGCGGGTCTGGCTGTCGGCCTTGTCGTAATCATTGAGCAGCACCAGGGCCCAGCCCCCGAGGGTGAAATGCCCGCCGGCGTCGACGCTCAACGTGCCGTCGTGCAACGCCTGCAACGCGGCGGTGGAATCGTTGATGGTGCCCACCAGCACGTCCTTGCCCGGCTGCTTGCCGGTTTCGCGCACGGCGTCCATCACGCCAAATGCCATCAGGTCGCTTGCGGCCCAGATCAGGCTGACGTCGGGATAGCGCTTGAGCAACACCTGCGCCTGCTCGTACGCCCGGTCGCGACGCCAGCCACCGAGCACGATCTGCCGCAACCGCACCTGAGGGAATTCGGCCAGTGCCCGGTAGAGCCCGCGCTCCCGCTGCAGCGACACCGGCGTGCTGTTGGTACCCGAGAACGCCAGCATGTCGATGAACTGCCCCGCCGGCACTGGCGGATGGGATTCGATCAGGCGCCTGGCAACCAGATAGCCGCCCTCTTCATCGTTGGCGACCACGCTGCCGAGAAAATCCGGGTAGCGACTGCGCAGGTCGCCCAGGATGCTCAATTGGTTGGAGGTAAAGGTGTTGTTGACCGCGACCAGCTTGACCCCGCTGCCCACCGACAGGCGCAGCACTTCGGGTGCGACGTTCAACTCGTTGGAGAACACCAGGTAATCAGGTCGGGCAGTGCCTTGCAGCGCCTGGCGCGCGAAGGTCAGCAGCGTGCGGGTATCGCGGTCGGTGTAGTGGATGGTCAGGTTCATGGCCAGCCGGTCGGCGGCAGCCTGCATGAAGCGGGAATAACTGGACCAATACGGATCCTGGGCCGAGCCCGGGTTGAGGAACACCACCGAAGCCGCCCACGCATTACCCAGCCACAACACACCCACGACGAGCATGAGGCAGCCACTGAAAAACCTTGCCATCGGACTCCGAGCCTCACGCCGAAAACGATACAACCGACCTGCATCAGGCCTGCTTATACCTTATCGGCAAGCGTCGGGTAAGCTCTACCCCGCGCATTGATACCCGGTGCCGGCGTTACTGGTGACTCACCCAGAACACCGCAGCGCCTACGACCAGAATGATGATAAAGAGAATCGCCCAGGCGTCTACGTGACTGTCGGACTTGGCAGGTTTAGGGTGGGATCGGCTCATTGCATCGCCTCTTGTCTGTCTTATTGTCGATGAGACATGGAACTGACCGAAGACGGTTGACCCCGGCCTGAACCTGAGTAAAGTCCAGGGTTATCCCTCTCACAAGTGTGGTCATGAGCAGCCGACGGGTTGCTTATCGCTTTTAGCTATTTGCATATAAAGAAACATCACTTTTGCGCATATTCTCAAACTGCTATTGTCCCCCCGGCCTCGTTGGAGGCTGCGCGACCGTGCGCGCAGATTTGTTTCGGACCCTGAATGCAGGCGGCACAGCATCGCCTCTCAGTTGGTCCAAGCAGCAGTGAACCGCCTGAGAACAGGACCACCATGTACGTATATGACGAGTACGATCAGCGGATCGTCGAGGACCGCGTCAAGCAGTTCCGCGACCAGACCCGCCGCTATCTGGCCGGCGAGCTGAGCGAAGAAGAGTTCCGCCCGCTTCGCCTGCAAAACGGCCTCTATGTCCAGCGCTTCGCCCCGATGCTGCGCGTGGCTGTGCCTTACGGCCAGCTGACGGCGCGCCAGGTGCGCATGCTGGCGAAAATCGCCCGCGACTACGACAAGGGCTACGCGCACATCAGCACCCGCCAGAACGTGCAGTTCAACTGGCCGGCGCTGGAAGACATCCCCGACATCCTGGCTGAGCTGGCCACCGTGCAGATGCACGCGATCCAGACCAGCGGCAACTGCCTGCGCAACGTCACCACGGACCAGTTTGCCGGCGTCGCAGCCGACGAGCTGGTTGACCCGCGCCCATGGTGCGAGATCGTGCGCCAGTGGACCACCTTCCACCCTGAATTCGCGTACCTGCCGCGCAAGTTCAAGATCGCGATCAACGGTTCCACCTCCGACCGCGCCGCCATCGAAGTCCACGACATCGGCCTTGAGCCGGTCAAGAACGCCGCTGGCGAACTGGGCTTCCGCGTGCTGGTGGGCGGCGGTCTGGGCCGTACCCCGGTGGTCGGTGCGTTCATCAACGAATTCCTGCCCTGGCAGGACCTGTTGAGCTACCTGGACGCCATCCTGCGGGTCTACAACCGCTACGGCCGTCGCGACAACAAGTACAAGGCCCGGATCAAGATCCTGGTCAAGGCGCTCACGCCTGAAGTCTTCGCCGAAAAAGTCGAGGCCGAAATGGCCCACCTGCGCGGCGGCCAGACCACCCTGACCGAAGCCGAAGTGCATCGCGTCGCCAAGCACTTCGTCGATCCGGAGTACAAGGCACTGGCCGACTACAGCGCCGAACTTGCGAATCTGGACCAGGAGCACGCAGGCTTTGCCCGCTGGCGCTCGCGCAACGTGCTGGCCCACAAGAAGCCGGGCTACGTGGCCGTGACCCTGTCGCTCAAGCCGACGGGCGTTGCGCCTGGCGATGTGACCGACAAGCAGCTGGACGCCATCGCCGATCTGGCCGATCGCTACAGCTTCGGCCAACTGCGCACCTCCCACGAACAGAACATCATTCTGGCCGACGTCGAGCAGAGCCAGTTGTTCACCCTCTGGGGCGAGCTGCGTGAAGGCGGTTTCGCCACGCCGAACATCGGCCTGCTGACCGACATCATCTGCTGCCCGGGCGGCGACTTCTGTTCGCTGGCCAACGCCAAGTCGATCCCGATTGCCGAATCCATCCAGCGCCGTTTCGACGACCTGGACTACCTGTTCGACATCGGCGAACTGGACCTGAACATTTCCGGCTGCATGAACGCCTGTGGTCACCACCACGTCGGCCACATCGGCATTCTGGGCGTGGACAAGAAAGGCGAAGAGTTCTATCAGGTATCCCTGGGTGGCAGCGCCAGCCGCGATGCCAGCCTGGGCAAGATTCTGGGCCCTTCCTTCGCACAGGACGCCATGCCGGATGTGATCGAGAAGCTGATCGACGTCTACGTTGAGAAGCGTACCGAAGACGAGCGCTTCATCGACACCTACCAGCGTATCGGCATCGACCCTTTCAAGGAGCGCGTCTATGCAGCGAATCATTAAGAACAACGAAGTCATCGACGAAACCTGGCACCTGCTGCCCAAGGACACCGAGTTCGACAGCCTGTCCAACTGCGACGACCTGATCGTGCCGCTGACCCTGTGGCGCGACCATGGTCACGCGCTCAAGGCCCGCGACGGCGGCCTGGGCGTATGGCTGGACAGCGACGAAGAAGCCGAGGAAATCGGCGATGACATCAAGCACTTCCAGGTCATCGCACTGAACTTCCCGGCGTTCACCGACGGTCGCAGCTATTCCAATGCGCGCCTGTTGCGTGACCGCTACGGCTTCAAGGGCGAGCTGCGGGCCATTGGCGACGTGCTGCGCGACCAGTTGTTCTACCTGCATCGTTGCGGCTTCGACGCCTTCGCCATCCGCGCGGACAAAGACCCGTACGAAGCGCTGGAGAGCCTCAAGGACTTCTCCGTGACGTACCAGGCTGCAACCGACGAGCCGCTGCCGCTGTTCCGTCGTCGCTAAGCCGATCTTTCGGCCAGCAACAAAAAGCCCCGGTTTCTTACGAAGCCGGGGCTTTTTGTTTGGGACATACACCCAACCCTGTGGGAGCGAGCTTGCTCGCGAAAGGGCCGGTACGTGCAACACATCTTACAAATCCGACCCGACGCCTTCGCGAGCAAGCTCGCTCCCACAGACTCAGCGCAATGAAATCATCGCGGTTTACCAGAACCGCTGCTGGGTCAGGCGGCTCCACCAGCCGGTCACCAGGCGGTCCACCGAGGTGCTGGCCGCAAGGCCGACGCGCTCCTGCAAGCTCTTGCGCTCGGCATAATGCAAATGAAACACCTCGGCGGTCTTGGCCTTGTCGGCCAGATACTCGTCACTGGTCTTCAGTTCGTCCACCAGCAGCTTGTCCTTGGCCGCCATGCCCAGCCACACCTCACCGGTCGCCACTTCATCGATCTGCAACTGCGGGCGGTAGCTGGCGACGAAGTTCTTGAACAGCTCATGGGTGATGTCCAGGTCCTGCTGGAACTTCTCGCGGCCCTTCTCGGTGTTTTCGCCAAACACCGTCAGCGTGCGCTTGTACTCGCCGGCCGTCAGCACTTCAAAGTCGATGTCGTGCTTCTTCAGCAGACGGTTGACGTTGGGGAGTTGTGCCACCACGCCAATGGAACCCAGCACGGCGAAAGGCGCACTGATGATGCGGTTGCCGATGCACGCCATCATGTAGCCGCCGCTGGCCGCGACCTTGTCGATGCAGATGGTCAGCGGAATGCCGGCCTGACGAATCCGCGCCAGTTGCGAGGAGGCCAGCCCGTAGCTGTGGACCATGCCGCCGCCGCTTTCCAGGCGCAGCACCACTTCGTCCTTCTCGGTGGCCAGCGACAGCAACGCGGTGATCTCGTGGCGCATGCTTTCAGTGGCCGACGCCTTGATGTCGCCGTCGAAATCCAGCACATAGACGCGCGGCTTGACCTCGACCTGCTTCTTGTCCTTTTTCAGTTCCTTGGCCTGGGACTTGCGCAGCGCCTTGAGCCGCGCCTTGTCCAGCAGCGAGCCTTCCAGGCGGTCACGCAGGCCCTTGTAGAAATCGTTGAGTTTGGTCACATGCAACTGCCCGCCACCACCACGGCGACCGCGGCCGCGCAGCGAAGCGATGACAATCAGCACCATGACGATGGCAACCACCACGGTCACGGTCTTTGCCAGGAAGCTGGCGTAATCGAAAATGAACTCCACAGAGGCTCCTTACCTGCACGTCAGAACCTTGAACCAAGGCCCGTTCACAAATCGCGAATGACCCCAGCATACCGGCGCGCCTCGCGCCGGGCCAGCTACACGACTGTCAAAGATCATGACAATCGCACAATTCAAACAAGCGTATGTTTTTTTATTGACAGACCCCGCGCCCTGCTCATAACCTCGCTTCACTTTCAGCGTGTCGGGATGACGCGAACGTGGGCAGCATCTACCTCATAAGACATGGCCAGGCCTCCTTTGGTGCGGACGATTACGACGTTCTGTCGCCCACCGGCTATCGTCAGGCAGAAGTGCTCGGCGCGCACCTGGCACAACTGGGTCTGAGCTTCGACCGTTGCATCAGCGGCAGCCTGTTCCGCCAGCGTCATACGGGCGAAACGGTGATGGCCCAGCTGGACGCCGCCGGTTTCAAACAGCCCGCGCTGGAAATCGACCCCGGCTTCAATGAATTCGATGCCGAAGGCGTGATCCGCGCGCTGCTGCCGGCGATGCTTCCCGATGAACCCGAAGCGCTGGAGATCATGCGCAACGCCGCGCACAACCGCGCCGAGTTCCAGCGTCTGTTCGCGCTGATCATTGGCCGCTGGCTGGGCGGCGAGCACGACACCCCGGCACTGCAAAGCTGGCTGGCATTCGTCGCCCAGGCGCAGGCTGGCCTTGGGCGGATTCTCGACAGCGCAGCCCCTGGCGAGCGCATCGCCGTGTTCACTTCCGGCGGCACCATCACCGCCCTGCTCCACCAGATCACCCAGATGCCTGCGCTGCAGGCGTTCGAGCTCAACTGGCAAATCGTCAACACTTCGCTTAACCACCTGAAATTCCGTGGTCGCGAGGTGTCCCTGGCTTCCTTCAACAGTAGCGCCCATCTGCAACTGATGAAGGCGCCGGAGCTCATCACCTACCGCTGAGCCCGGCCAAACGCACCGCAAGGTGCCTGCAAATCACTTATCTAAAAGGATGACACCATGACTTCCGTAGCCGATGCCGTACAAGCCATGAAAGCCAAGTTCGACCCAAGCGCCGCTGCCGGCCTGGACCTGGTGTTCGGTTTCCGTATCGACGAATCCAAGCACTTCTCGCTGATCGTCAAGGACAAGACCTGCGAACTGCAAGAAGGCGAAAACCCTGACGCCCAGGTGACTCTGGTGATGGACGGCGAGACCCTGGCGGGCATCGTTTCCGGCGAAACCGACGGCATGCAGGCCTTCATGGGCGGCAAGCTGCGCGCCGAAGGCGACATGATGCTGGCGATGAAGCTGAGCGAGCTGTTTCCGTCGTAAAACCTGCCGATTCCCCGTAGCAGCACGGCTTGCCGGCGGGAGCGGTGTGTCATTCAACCCATGAGTGACAGACCCACCGCTCCCGCCGGCAAGCCGTGCTGCTACGAGGGGATGATCAGAAAAAACCGAAGTGTTCTCGCTTCGGTTTTTTTTGCTCTACGGTTTATGCACACCGCGAATCAAAGCGGCTGATCGCCCTGTAACACGCTCGCCTATAAGGCCCCGTGCACGTTGTTCCAGAGCCTTGCGCGCATTAGATTAGCCAATGATCCTGACCAACCAAAATAAACAGCAGGGATAAGCATGGCCTTAACCGACCAGTCCACCCAGGTTCGATCCGGCGAAGAACTCGACGCTGCGCTTATCGACCCTTACCTCAAGGCCCACATTCCGGGCCTGCGTGGCGAGCCGCAGATCAGCCAGTTTCCCGGCGGGGCCTCCAACCTTACCTACCTGTTGGCCTACCCCGATCAGGAGTTCGTCCTGCGCCGTCCGCCCTTCGGCCACAAGGCCAAGAGCGCCCACGACATGGGCCGCGAATTCCGCATTCTCAACCAGCTCAAGGACGCCTTCCCTTACTGCCCCAAGGCCTACGTGCACTGCACCGATGAAGCGGTACTCGGCGCCGAGTTCTACGTCATGGAGCGGGTCAAGGGCATCATCCTGCGCTCCGAGTTGCCCGCCGAACTGAATTTCGACGCCGCCCAGACCGAGGCCCTGTGCAAGAGCTTCATCGACAAACTGGTAGACCTGCACCAGGTCGACTACAACGCCTGCGGCCTGGGCGATCTGGGCAAGCCCCAGGGTTACGTCGAGCGGCAGATTCGCGGCTGGACCGAGCGCTATGAGAAGGCCCGCACCGCCGATGCGCCAAGCTGGGAGAAGGTCGCGCGCTGGCTGGACGACAAGAAGCCTGCCGACCACCCGGTGTCGAGCCTGGTCCATAACGACTACCGCTTCGACAACGTGATCCTCGACCCCGCCAACCCGATGCAGATCATCGGCGTGCTCGATTGGGAGCTGACCACCCTGGGCGATCCGCTGATGGACCTGGGCAACAGCCTGGCGTACTGGATCGAAGCCGATGACCCTGCACCCGTGCAGATGATGCGCCGCCAGCCCAGCCATGCGCCGGGCATGCTGACCCGCGAGCAGTTCGTGGCCTACTACGCGGAACGCTCGGGAATCCGCATCGACAATTTCGATTTCTACTACACCTACGGCCTGTTCCGCCTGGCCGGGATCGTGCAGCAGATCTACTACCGGTTTTTCCACGGCCAGACCCAGGACAAGCGCTTCGCCCAGTTCATCCACATGAACAAGCTGCTGGAACACATGGCCCTGCAGGTCATCGACCGCTCCGCGCTCTAACCTCTGACGATTGCGACACGATAAGGAAGACAACATGTCCAAGACCCACTTGTTCGACCTCGATGGCAAGATCGCCTTCGTTTCCGGCGCCAGCCGCGGTATCGGCGAGGCCATCGCCAAGCTGCTCGCGCAGCAAGGCGCCCACGTCATCGTCTCCAGCCGCAAGATCGAAGGCTGCCAGCAGGTGGCCGATGCGATCATCGCTGACGGCGGCAAGGCCACTGCGATTGCCTGCCACATCGGTGAAATGGAGCAGATCACCTCGGTGTTCGCGCGCATTCGTGAGGAATTCGGTCGGCTGGACATCCTGGTCAACAACGCGGCCACCAACCCGCAGTTCTGCAATGTGCTGGACACTGACCTGGGCGCGTTCCAGAAGACCGTGGACGTGAACATTCGCGGCTATTTCTTCATGTCCGTGGAAGCCGGCAAGCTGATGCGCGAGCACGGCGGCGGCAGCATCATCAACGTGGCGTCGATCAACGGCGTTTCGCCGGGTATCTTCCAGGGCATCTATTCGGTGACAAAGGCTGCGGTCATCAACATGACCAAGGTGTTCGCCAAGGAATGCGCGCAGTTCGGCATTCGTTGCAATGCGCTGCTGCCGGGCCTGACCGACACCAAATTCGCCTCGGCGCTGGTCAGCAACGAGAAGATCCTCAATACCGCGCTGCAGCAGATCCCGCTCAAGCGCGTGGCCGATCCGGGCGAGATGGCCGGCACCGTGCTGTACCTGGCCAGCGATGCGTCGAGCTACACCACCGGCGTGGCGTTGAATGTGGATGGCGGGTTTCTGTCCTGACCCCCGACGCCTGTAGGAGCGCGCTTGCCCGCGAATGCGCCATTTCAGGCGGCACAACGTGCGCAGGCACACCGCCATCGCGGGCAAGCGCGCTCCTACAGGGCTGAGGTGAATTTGAGGGTTCGCTGATGGAATAATGATTCCATCCGAGCCCGGCAGCGAATACATTTTCCGCATAACAACATCCCGTCAAAGGAACTGCTGTCATGCGCGAATCGACTCTCCCCACCCTGGGCATCGGCCTGATCGGCACGGGCTTCATGGGCCGGGCTCACGCCCTGGCGTTCCAGAATGCCCGCACCACCTTCGATCTCCCGGTCAACCTCAAACTCAGCGCCCTGGCCGACGCCGATGCCGCCCGCGCCGAACAATGCGCCCACTCCTGGGGTTTCGAGCGCAGCCACGCTGACTGGCAACAGTTGATCGCCGATCCGGCCGTGGACCTCGTGGCCATCACCACCCCCAACCATCTGCACTACCCCATGGCCATGGCCGCGCTGGAAGCGGGCAAGGCGGTGTACTGCGAAAAGCCCTTGGCGGTGAGCCTTGAGCAAGCCCGGGCCATGCAGCAGGCCGCGCAAAAGGCCGGCGTAGTGACGCGGGTCGGCTACAACTACCAGCACAACCCGATGATCGGCCTGGCCCGGCAGATGATCGAAAGCGGTGAGCTGGGGCAGATCATCAGCTTTCAGGGCGAGTTCAGCGAAGACTTCATGGGTGATCCGCAGCAGCCGTGGTCCTGGCGTTGCGAGCAGGCCCACGCCGGTGGTGCGCTGGCGGACCTGGGCAGTCATTTGCTGGCCATGGCCCGCTATCTGTTGGGCGATGTCGAAGCGGTGTGCGCCGACGCCCAGACAGTTCACGGCCAACGCCCGGCGAGCAAGGGCAGTCACGAGCAGCGTGCGATCGGCATCGACGACCAGACCTACGCCCTGCTGCGCTTTGCCAATGGCGCGCGGGGCACCTTTGCCAGCAGTTGGCTCAAGCATGGGTACAAGAACCACCTGAGCTTCGAGATCAGCGGCACGCTGGGGACTCTGTCGTTCGATCAGGAACGCCTGAACGAGCTGCGGCTGTATCGCGCGGGGGCGCCGGGGCGTGATGGTTTCCAGCGGATTCTGGCGGGCCCCACGCAAGCCGGTTATGCCGCTTTCTGCCCAGCGCCGGGGCACCAGTTGGGGTACAACGAGTTGAAGACCCTTGAGGTCCATGCCCTGATCCAGGCGTTTTGCGGGAAAGGCAACGAAGGGCCGGATTTTGCCGAGGCCCTTGAGGTGGAACGGCTGACCAGTGCCATCCGCATCGCGGCCAGGGAGATGCGGTGGGTGACGGTTTCGGATGTCTGATGCCCCTTGGCGATGTGACCTCAAGATCGCTCCCGCGGGCAAGCCCGGCTGCTACGGGATCGGGGGGCACAAACAATCCCGTAGCAGTCCGGCTTGCCGGCGTGGCGGCCTGGAAATCGCTGACGCCGGCGAGCCGGACTGCTACGCGAGAATCGGCGTTTCCGAAATCCGGGGATCACCGCCGACCCGTAGCAGCACGGCTTGCCGGCGGGGGCGGCCTCGAGGTCGTCATCACTCTCAAGCCGGGCTTATTCATTCGCAGGCTCGCTGGTAGAATGCCGCGCTTCCGGGCAGCCATTCTGCCCGTCTGCCAAGTAAGCCCTTGCCCATGCCGTTCGAACTCACCGTAGATCCCACCACGCTGCTGGTGCTCGCCCTTGTCGCCTTCGTTGCCGGTTTCATCGATGCCATCGCCGGTGGCGGCGGATTGCTGACCACCCCTGCCTTGCTCACTGCCGGTCTGCCACCGCACCTGGTGCTGGGCACCAACAAGCTCAGCTCGACCTTCGGTTCGGCCACGGCAAGCTTCACCTTCTACCGGCGCAAGCTGTTCCATCCCGCGCAATGGAAACGCGGCCTGATCGGCACGCTGATCGGTGCACTGGTGGGCGCCGTCGTCGCGCATTACCTGCCCGCCGAACTGCTCAACCAGATGCTGCCGGTGATCGTCTTCGCCTGCGGCCTGTACCTGCTGTTCGGCGGCACACCCAAGGCGCCGCTGGACAGCGACGCGCCGATCAAGACCCGCTGGCAGTTTCCCCAGGGTTTCGGCCTGGGCTTCTACGACGGTGTCGCAGGCCCCGGCACCGGCGCATTCTGGACCGTCAGCACGCTGCTGATGTACCCGGTGGATCTGGTCAAGGCCAGCGGCGTGGCGCGCAGCATGAACTTCGTCAGCAACGCGGCGGCCCTGACGATCTTCGCCATCAACGGCTCGGTGGACTGGGCGATTGGCCTGGTCATGGGCTCGGCGCTGATGGTCGGCGCGTTCCTGGGTGCCCGCACCGCCATCCAGGGCGGCGCGAAGTTCATCCGCCCGGTGTTCATCACCGTGGTACTGGCGTTAACCGTCCGCCTGGCCTGGCAGCACTGGTTTAGCTAAACCCAGGCGCTCGGCCAGATACAGGTCGATGAGGTAACGCGCAATGGAACGGCTTGCCGGTAACGGCGGCATGTCGTGAATGCTGAACCATTGCGCATCTTCGATCTCGTCGGCCTGGGGCACGATGTCGCCGCTTTCATACTCGGCGTGGAAACCCAGCATCATCGAGTGCGGGAACGGCCAGCACTGGCTGCCCTTGTACTGGATGTTCCTGACCTTGATCCGCACCTCCTCCATCACCTCGCGGCGCAGGCAATCCTCGGCCGATTCCCCCGGCTCGGCAAAGCCTGCAAGGGTGCTGTAGACCCCCGTGACGAAACGCGGCGAGCGCGCCAGCAGCACTTCATCGCCGCGGGTCACCAGCACGATCATGCTCGGTGAAATGCGCGGATAGGCGCGCAGGTCGCAGTCCTTGCAGTACATCGCCCGCTCGCCCGGCACTTGGGTCGTCGCCTGGCCGCAACTGCCGCAAAAGCGGTGTTCCCGCGCCCAGGTGCTGATCTGCGCGGCGTAACCGAGTTTCTGGAAAACGTCGATGTCATCCGCCAGCATGAACTGACGCAACGTCTGCCAGTGGGTGCCAGGCAGCTCCACCGCGTGCTTGAGCACCTGCACATAGACCGGCTCGCCGTCGAAATGGCCGATGCCATGCTCGCTGAGCAAAGGCAGATCCTGCTGCTTGAGCCACTGACGGGGGAACATCACCCCGTTGCCGTCGAGCATGAAGCCCTGATCACTGTGAACTACGGCCCAACCGCCTGCGCTCTGGGTGTCGAGCACAGCGGTGGTCCAACGCCTGGGGCGCGTCATGAAAGCACTCCTCTAATGGGCAACCCTCGCCGCTCGGCGCGCGCCCACAGAGGTGCGCGTCAGGTTCGGCGGCGTCGGGTGCCTGCGAATCCGGGGTTGCCGGTCAATTGTCGAAGACCGGCTTCTGTTTGCCCATGTGGGCAACCATGGCCAGTTTAAGGTCCGCTGATTGCAACATGGCAGCGTTCCACGTGGCAACGTATTCAAGCCCGTCATCGACACTGTGGTCGCGCATGTAGCCGATCATCCGCTTGCTGCCGGCGACGGCAATCGGCGACTTGGCGGCGATTTCCCTGGCGATGCCAAACACGCCTTCGAGCAACTGTTCATGATCGGCGAAGGTGCGGTTGACCAGGCCGATGCGCAGCGCTTCGCTGGCGTCCACGTTGCGCCCGGTGTAGGCCATCTCGCGCATCATGCCGTCGCCGATCAGCCGGGGCAGGCGCTGCAGGGTGCCGACATCGGCGGCCATGCCCATGTCGATTTCGCGGATGGAAAACAGCGCGTCGTCGGCTGCGTAACGCATGTCGCAGGCGCTGACCAGGTCGATGGCGCCACCGATGCAGTAGCCCTGCACCGCCGCCAGCACCGGCTTGCTGCAACGGTCGACCACGCTGAACGACTCCTGCATCTGCAGGATCTTGCGCCGCAGCATCCGGGCGTTGCGGCCCACGTCCTTGCCCAGTTCGTTGGCCACCTGGGCCAGCATCATCAGGTCGATGCCTGAAGAAAAATGCTTGCCCGCACCGCTGAGCACCACCGCGCGGATTTCATCGGTGTCTTCGATCCAGTGGAAAATATCGACGATCTCGCTCCAGAACGCCGCGTTCATGGCGTTGATCTTTTCCGGGCGATTGATTTGCACGTGGGCGATGTGGTCGGTCAGTTCGACCTTGAAAGCGCTGTAGTCGGACACGGCGAAGATCCTTGAATGGCCTGCGGTGGGTGTGAAATCCAGACGGGCGACTATATCAAGCCCGTTTTTCGGTCGCAGGCCACGGTTGCGCCATTTGCCGGACCAATGCCGAGCAGAATCAGTGACCGTCCATGTCTGCCCTGGCCCGAAGAATGGAACCGCCGCCTGGCTGTACGGTCCAGAATGATGGCAGCGAGCAATCGCACATCCTTGTCATGTTCGTTGCCCCGGCGGCAGTCTCAGGACGGCTCGCCACTCTTTCTCAAGTCGCATGAGGGCGATACTTGACTACATCAAAAGCAGCAACCGGCATCGTGGGCCTGGACGACATTCTGTCCGGCGGTCTTTCACGCAGCCACGTCTTCCTTCTGGAAGGCGAACCCGGCACCGGCAAGACCACCGTTGCCCTGCAATTTCTGCTGGCAGGCGCTGCAGCGGGCGAGCGTTGCCTGTACATCACGCTGTCGGAGACCGAGCGCGAACTGCGCGACGGCGCCCGCTCCCACGGCTGGGAACTGGACGAGCAGATCAGCGTGTTCGAGCTTACCCCGCCCGAAGACCTGCTCAATGCCGAGCACCAGCAGAGCCTGCTGTACTCCTCGGACCTTGAGCTGGGCGAGGCCACCCGGCAGATCTTCGACATCGTCGAGCAGGTCAAGCCGTCGCGAGTGGTGATCGACAGCCTCTCGGAAATCCGCCTGCTGGCCCAGAGTTCGCTGCGCTATCGTCGGCAGATCCTGGCGATCAAGCACTACTTCTCGCGGTATGACGCCACCGTCATCCTGCTCGATGACCTGACCACCGAACTGCTGGACAAGACCGTGCACAGCGTGGCCCACGGCGTGATCCGCCTTGAGGAACTGACCCCCAACTACGGTGCCGAGCGTCGGCGTCTGCGGGTGGTCAAGTATCGCGGCCAGCGCTATCGCGGCGGTTATCACGACTTCAACATCCTGGAAGATGGCGTACATGTGTTCCCGCGCCTGGTGGCTGCCGAGCACCGCTCCGCCTACCGGAGCAACCAGTTGAGCAGCGGCATCGAGGAACTGGACGCGTTGCTCGGTGGTGGCGTCGACAGCGGCTCCAGCACCCTGATCCTCGGCCCTGCCGGTACCGGCAAGTCGCTGGTCAGCCTGGTGTTTGCAGCTGCCGCCGTGATGCGCGGCGAGCGGGTTGGCCTGTTCATCTTCGATGAAGAAATCGGCCTGCTGTTCGAGCGCATGCGCAAGGTCGGGATCGATCTGGCTGCGCTGCAGGAAACCGGCAATCTGCTGATCGAACAAGTGGACGCCGCCGAACTGTCACCCGGTGAGTTCTCCCACCGTGTACGGCGCAGTGTCGATGAGTTGCAGATTCGCACTGTGGTCATCGACAGCGTCAACGGCTACCGCGCCGCCATGCCCGAAGAAAATGCGCTGGTGCTGCACATCCATGAGCTGCTGCTGTACCTTAATCGCCAGGGTGCATCGACGTTCATCACCGTGGCGCAACACGGCCTGGTCGGTGACATGCAATCGCCGGTGGACATCACTTACCTGGCCGATACCGTGATCCTGTTGCGCTACTTCGAGGCGCTGGGCAAGGTGCGTCGAGCCATCTCGATCATCAAGAAGCGCACCGGCAGCCACGAATCGACCATCCGGGAATACCGCATCAGCCGCAACGGCCTTAGAATCGGCATGCCGCTGGAAGCCTTCCAGGGCGTCTTGCGCGGGGTGCCGCAGTACCTTGGCGAAAACAATCCGCTACTGCAGGATGAGGAAGTGTGAGCACACCGGGACAACTATCAGAACGGGCAATCATTCTCGCGCCCCACGGCCGCGACAGCCAGATTGCCTTGATGATCCTGCAGGAAGCAGGCTTCCCGGCACTGGTCACCCACGATCTGGCGGGCCTGTGTCGGGAGATGGCATCCGGTGCCGGCCTTGCCATCGTCGCCGACGAGGCGCTGCGCGGTGTCGATCTCAATCCATGGCTGACGCTCCTGGCGAACCAGCCTGCCTGGTCCGACCTGCCCATCGTGCTGCTGACCCGCCACGGTGGGCCGGAACACAACCCTTCTGCGCGGCTTGGCAAGATGCTGGGCAATGTGACCTTTCTCGAGCGGCCGTTTCACCCGGCGACCCTGGTCAGCCTAGTCACCACAGCCGTGCGCGGCCGGCGCCGACAGTACGAAGCCCGCAGCCGCATGGAGGATCTGCTCGAAAGCGAGCAGCGCCTGCAACACGCGCTCAAGGCCGGACGGCTGGGTTCATGGCAACTGGAAGCCGAGCACTTGCAGCTCGATTGCTCGGCGATCAGCAAAGTGCACTTCGGACGCGATGAGCACGCATCGTTCAGCTACCACGACTGGCTGGAGTCGGTGTACCCGGAGGATCAGCCGCGCATGCAGTCCACGCTGCAGCACACGCTGGACAGCGGCGAAGATTTCATCATCGAGTTTCGCAACGTCTGGGCCGATGGCTCGCTGCACTGGGTTGACGCCCGCGCCCGGGCCATTCGCGGACGCAATGGCAGGGTCAGCCTGCTGGTGGGCGTGACCTCGGACATCACCGAGCGCAAACGGGCTGAAACCCAGTTGCGGCGCCTCAACGAAACCCTCGAGCAACAGGTCGAGGAGCGCACCTCGCAGTTGCGCCACAACGAGGAAGTGCTGCGCCAGTCGCAGAAAATGGAAGCGGTCGGCCAGCTCACCGGCGGCATCGCCCACGACTTCAACAACATGCTCACCGGCATCATCGGCAGCCTTGAACTGCTGCGGCGGCGGATCGCCCGTGGCCGCACCGACGACCTGGACGGCCTGATCGACCTGGGCGTGACCTCGGCCAATCGCGCCGCCGCCCTCACCCATCGGCTGCTGGCGTTCTCCCGGCGTCAGTCGCTGGACTCAAAGCCGGTGGAGATGAACGAGCTGGTGCGCTCCATGGGTGAACTGCTGCACCGCAGCGTCAATGAAAGCATCAGCCTGGACATGTGCCTGGACCCGCAACTGTGGACCGCCGAGGCCGACCCCAACCAGCTCGAAAGCGCCCTGCTCAACCTGGTGCTCAATGCCCGGGACGCCATGCCCAACGGCGGCATGCTGATGATCGAAACCTTCAACCGCAACCTGGACCGGCACTTCACCAACGCCCACGAGAATCTGCTGCCCGGGGATTACGTGGTGCTGAGCGTCACGGACACCGGCAGCGGCATGCCGGAAAACGTGATCAACCGCGCCTTCGATCCATTCTTCACCACCAAACCGATTGGCCAGGGCACCGGGCTGGGCCTGTCGATGATCTATGGCTTCAGCAAGCAGTCCCACGGTCATGTGTCCATCGACAGCCAGGTGGGCCATGGCACCACCGTGCAACTGTTCCTGCCCCGCTTCCATGGCAATAAGGATGAGGCGGACGTGGCGCTGGATCACCCACCGGCCGGGGCGCTGGAGGGCGAGACGATTCTGATTGTCGAGGACGATCCGGCGGTGCGGGCGCTGGTCAGCCAGGTCCTCGGCGAGTTGGGCTATGCGTATCTGGAAGCGGCAGACGCGGTGGGTGCGGTGCCCATCCTGGAGTCTGGCCAGCGTATCGATCTGATGATCAGCGACGTCGGCCTGCCAGGCATGAACGGCCGGCAACTGGCCGATATCGGCCGCCAGATGCGGCCTGAACTCAAGGTGCTGTTCATCACCGGCTACGCGGAAAACGCAGGCGTCAGGGCGGGCTTCCTCGAGACCGGCATGCAGATGATCACCAAGCCCTTCGCCTTCGACCAGTTGACGGCCAAGGTCCGCGAAATGATCGAGGGCTGAGCCCGGCCTTGCCCTCGGGGTCGTCCTCGAAAACGTCCCCGCCGGCAAGCCGTGCTGCTACGGATTCTGTGGCGTTCACACCACCTCACCAGCCTACACCGCCCCGTAGCAGCCGGGCTTGCCCGCGGGGGCTTCCTCAAGATCGTCCCCGCCAGCAAGCCGTGCTGCTACGGGTTTGAGTTGTTCTGTCGAACGGCAGGATGCAGTATTCTCCCATCGCCCAAGCGCGATGGAACGGTCAGCCATCGCCGTGGTTCTAAGAGCACGTGCCCGTTCACCCTCGAAAAGTGCCACCCTACATGGAACGACTCCGACCTGAAGACGCCATCGGCATTGCTGCTGATGCGGCGTGGTTCTTGCCCGGCACCGGCGAGGTCAGCAGCCTGCTGAAATCCGCCCTGCATCAGCGTTCGCCTCTCGGCCCGCCGACGCAATGGTCCCACAGCCTGAAGACGCTGATGGCGACCACCCTTCCCGTTCAGGCGCAAATCGTTATCTTCTGGGGCCCGCACTACGTTGCGTTGTACAACGACGCCTACGCCCCCACCATCGGCGACAAACACCCCGGTGCCCTCGGGCGGCCGGCCGTGGAGTACTGGGCGGAACTCTGGGATGACCTCGAACCCTTGCTGCGCGGCGTGCGCGAGACCGGCCAGACCTTCTCCGCCAAGGACCGCCCCTTCTACATCAAGCGCAGTGACCGTGGTGAAACGGTGTATTTCGACGTGTCCTACTCGGCCGTGCGCGAACAGGACGGCTCGGTAGGCGGCGTGCTGTGCATCGTCACCGAAACCACCCAGCGGGTGCAGTTCGAGCGGCGTCAGGCCTTTCTGGTGGAGCTGGGCAAGGCACTGCCTTCGTTCAATGATCCGGATGTCATCCAGGCCCATGTGCTGCGTCAACTGGGCAACGAATTCGACCCTGAGACCATTCGCTTTGCAATCAGCGAGGACGACGGCGAAACCTTCGAGCGCCGCCAGTCCTACGAGCGCGGGCGGCTGTTCCGTGATGGCGAGATCCTGAAATGGGACAGCCTGACCCTGAGCCAGTTGCGCGCAGGCTACGTGATTTTCCACCATGAAAGCGGCGCCCGCAGTGGCATGCCGGACCCTGATATCTTCGCCTTTCTGGAACACGAACCGCCTGCCCGCGTGGACATTCCGGTGATTCACCATGGCAAGCTGACGGCCGTCATGAGCATCAGGCCCGCCGCCCTGGAAACCTTTGGCGGCCACCACCTGCGCCTGACCCGGGAAGTCGCCGAGCTTGCCTGGCTGTGGATCAACCACGCCAAGGGCGAGCGCGATCTGCGGCGGCTCAATGAAGAACTCGAAGAGCGCGTGGTCAGCATCGTCGGCGAACGGGAAAGGGTCCTGGCGCAGTTGCACGAGTCGCGCAAGATGGAGATGGTCGGGCAGATCGGCGGCGGCATCGCCCATGACTTCAACAACCTGCTGACACCGATCCTGGCTTCGCTGGAACTCATCGGCCGCAGGACTGACGACACCGGCACCCAGAGACTGGCCAGCAGCGCCATGCAGGCCGCCGAACGCGCAAGGGCGCTGGTGGGCAAACTGCTGACCTTCGCCCGCCGCCAGACCCTCAAGCCCGAGCGCGTGAGCCTGGGGCACCTGATAGGCGAGCTCCAGGACCTCGTCGAACGCTCGCTGGATGCGGGGATCGACCTCGACATCGCGATCCCTTCCAGCCTGCCCGAGGTGTTCGTGGACCCGCAGCAACTGGAACTGGCCGTGCTCAACCTCGCCGTCAATGCCCGTGATGCCATGCCCGAAGGCGGCCGGTTGTCGATAACCGCCGCCGAGAAGTCCCTGTCCGCGCCCCATGGCTCGATGCCCGCTGGCCATTATGTCAGCCTGACCGTGGCTGACACTGGCTGCGGGATGACGCAAGACATCCTGCAGAGCTGCCTGGAACCCTTCTATTCCACCAAGGGCGCGGGCAAAGGCACCGGGCTCGGGTTGTCGATGGTTCAGGGCCTGGCGGTGCAATCGGGTGGCGGGCTCGATATCGCCTCCCGCCCCGGCGAAGGCACACAGATCACCCTGTGGCTGCCGCTCGCCTGACCTCAGCCCCCGTCTGGTCTGGATCTGTGGGAGCGGGCTCGCCCGCGAAAGGGGTCAGGCCCCCTCGTGACGTCAGGCCTGACGCATTCGCGGGCGAGCCCGCTCCCACAGGGTTTCGGTACACCCGGAATTTGCGATCACCCCCGGCCCCGTAGCAGCACGGCTTGCCGGCGTCGGGGCCTTTGAGATCGCCAACGCCGGCAAGCCGGACCGCTACAACGGCTTTTGACGTACTCCAGATCTATTCACGGCCTCGAGATCGCTCCCGCGGGCAAGCCCGGCTGCTACGGTGGTCTTCGCCGTTCCACGGATGCGCGCCTGACCGCGGCCCCGTAGCAGCACGGCTTGCCGGCGGGGGCGGCCTTCTGATCGCCAACGCCGGCGAGCCGGACTGCTACGGGGAAATTGAATGAAGGGTTGAGGGCATTGGCCAGCGCCTCGGGTTTTTTCTATCATGGCGCCTCGAATCCTGCCCGAGGTCACCATGAACACGCCCCTTTTTCGCGACGCCACCCCGGCGGACGTCTCCCGCTGCTATCAGATCGAGACCTCGGCCTACGAAGGCGACGAAGCCGCAACCCGGGAAAAGATCGCTATCCGCATCGACCAGTACCCGCAAGGTTTCCAGATTCTGGAGCTGGACGGCGAAGTGATCGGCTTCATCAACGGCGGCTGCGCCTATGAGGTGGTCATGTCCGATGAGGCGTTCAAGGAGCTGATCGGCCACGACAGGGACGCGCCGAATGTGGTGATCATGTCGGTGGTGCTGGACCCCGCCCATCAGGGCAAAGGCTATGCCTCGCTGATGATGCGCCACTTCGTGCAACACATGCGCGGCCTGGGCAAACGCACCATCCACCTGATGTGCAAGGATCGGCATGTCGAGCTGTACACACGCATGGGCTACCGCTACGTCAGGCCGTCGGACTCCGACCATGGCGGCATGGCGTGGCATGAAATGGTGATGGAGCTCTGATCCATCACTCGACGCTCAACACCTTGCACATGAACACCCGGGCGAAGCCGTTCTCGGTCGCCCGGTGTGTCTCGCGATAGCCAAGCCTGGTGTAGATCTCGACGTTCTCCACCATCCGCTCATGGGTATACAGCCGCACCGCGTGGCAGCCGTTGTCCAACGCATACTCCTCACAGAACGCCATCAGCCGCTTGCCGCCGCCTTTGCCCTTGAAACCGGGCGCGACGGCGATGTTTTCCAGCAGCAGCCCATCGTCCTCGACAAGCATCACCAGCACCCCGACCACCTGCCCGGCATCGGTCAGCACGAAGGTGCCGGGCTGCGCCACCACCTGCCGGTAGTCATCGAGCATGGGCGCCGGCTTGCGGCCGATGCGGGGAATGTACGGGGCGTAGGCGTCGTGGACCAGAGCCGTGATGCTGTCGACATCTTCGGGGCCAGCGCGGCGAATGACGGGGTCGTTATGCAAGCGTTCTCTCCCGGGCCAATGACGATTGTGAACGCCAAGCATGGGCCAGAAGATGCACGCTTGCCAATGCCGGTACCGGAGAAAAACAACGCAGGGGCTGACCCTAAGCGGCCAGGCGTGGTGGCCGAGAACGGGCAGCCCCTGGGTTGAAACTAGCCCAGCTCGCGCTTGAGTTGCTCGCGATCCAGAGCGCCATCCCAACGGGCCACGACCAGCGTCGCCACACCGTTGCCAATCACGTTGATGAGCGCTCCGCCTTCGGAAATGAAACGGTAGACGCCCAATACCAGCACCAGCCCGGCCGCAGGAATCACATCCACCGAAGCCAGAGTCGCCGCCAGGGTGATGAACGCACCGCCGGTAACGCTGGCAGCGCCCTTGGAGGTCAGCAGCAGGATCAGCAACAGCGTCACCTGGTGATAGAGCGACACGTCGATATCCAGCGCCTGGGCGATGAAGATCGCCAGCACCGTCATGTTGATGCAGCTGCCATCCAGGTTGAAGCAATAGCCGGACGGTACCACCAGGCCCACCGTGGACTTCTCGCAGCCGAGTTTTTCAAGCTTGCCCATCAACCGCGGCAAGGCCGATTCGGATGATGAAGTCCCGAGCACAAGCACCAGTTCCTCGCGGATGTATTTAAGGAACTTCCAGAGGCTGAAACCTGCAATCCGCGCCACGACATTGAGCACCACGAACACGAACACAAGCCCCGTGACGTAGTAGCACACCAGCAGGTTCACGTAGGCGCCCAGCGACTGCACGCCGTATTTGCCGATGGTGAACGCCATGCCGCCGAACGCCCCCAGCGGCGCCAGGTACATGACGATCTTCAGCATGCGGAAGAACGCCTTGGCCACAAGGTCAATGGTGTCCAGCAGTGGCCGCCCCGCCTCCCCCAGCAATTGCAGACCGAACGCGAACAGGACCGAGATAAACAGGACCTGCAGGATCTCGCCATCGGCAAAGGCGCCGAACACCGTGCTCGGCACGATATGGGTGATAAAGCCCACCACGCTCTGGTCATGAGCGGCCTTGGCGTAACCGGCGATGGCCGTGCTGTCGAGGGTGGCCGGGTCGATGTGCATGCCCACTCCGGGCTTGAACAGGTTGACACCGATCAGCCCGATGACCAGCGCGACGGTGGTCAGGACTTCGAAGTACAGCAACGACTTGAAACCGATCCGGCCAATTCGTTTCAGACTCTGCATGCCGGCGATGCCGCTGACGACGGTGCAGAAGATGATCGGCGCGATCAGCATCTTGATGAGCTTGATGAAGGTGTCCCCCAAAGGCTTCATCTGCTCGCCCAGCGCCGGGCTGTAATGCCCCAGGATCACGCCGAGGATGATTGCGAACAGTACCTGCACGTACAGGTGGTGATAGATCGGCTTGCGCCGTGCCGTTGCGGGGGCAGCGGCAAGGGTGTCGATTGAAGAGCTGATTGTTTTTGTCATGGCTCTACCTGATGGGGTTGGATTTTTGAGGTCGCGGCGGCTCAGCTCACCACATTGACGGGCTTGCCGGCCGCGAAGGCCGCGATGTTGCTGGCCAGGACGGTTTTGAGCCGGGCCACGCTGCTCTGGCTGGCCCAGGCCACATGCGGCGTCACCAACAGATTGGGATGGGTGTGATGCAGCAGCGGGTGGTCGGCACGGGGCGGCTCCACGTGCAGCACATCCAGTGCCGCGCCAGCCAACTGGCCGCTCTCCAGCCCCGCGAGGACTGCGTTTTCATCGACGAGCGCGCCCCGTGCAGTATTGATAAGGACAGCGCCTGGCTTCATCCGGGCAATTTGCCCAGCGCCAATCAGATAGCGGGTCTGGGGTGTCAGCGGGCAATGCAAGGTCAGTGCATCGGACCTGGCCAGCACCTCCTCGAAGGCCGTATACCCTTCCCTTATCCGCTGGGCACCCTGGTGCTCGGCGAACAGCACATTGATTTCAAGCGCTTTCGCCAGACGCGCCACGCGGCTGCCGATATCGCCGCGTCCGACGATGCCAAGGGTCGATCCCTGGAGGTCTTCGATAGGCGCGCCGTGTACGCAGAAATGCGAAGACTCAGGCCACTGGGTGGCGGAGAAACTGCGGTAAGCGAGCAAATGGCGACGCAGGGCGAACAGCGATGCGATGACCGATTCGGCGACACTGACAGCGCTGTACGCCGGAACGTTGCAGACCGTGATGCCCTGATCGCGACAGGCCGCGATGTCGACGCAGTCGTAGCCGGTCGCCGCGACGCAAATCAGTTTCAGGCCCGGTAGCTGTTCCAGCGTCGCACGATCCAGACGCACCTTGTTGGTAATAGCTGCATCAGCATCCCGCAAGGCGTCGAGCACCTGGTCGGGCGATGTTTTTTCACGCAGGTTCCAGACCGAGGCTTGCGCCGGGCGCGGCAAGGCAGACGGCAGGCTCGCGCCGTCGAGAAATACGATGTTCATGGCGTATCCTTTATTGTGCGTTCGGCGCGAGCGGCTCGGAGATCTCGATGAGGTTAAGGTCCGGATCGCGCACGTAGACCGAACGGATCGGCCCGGTGGCGCCGGTGCGCTGCACGGGGCCTTCGATGATCGGCCAGGCCTGGGCCTGAAGGTGGGCGATCACTTCATCGAGCCCGACACTTGCGATGAAACACAGGTCCAGTGCGCCCGGTACCGGCAAGTGCGCCTTGGGTTCGAACTCACGTCCGCGCTCATGTACGTTGATCTTCTGATCACCGAAACGAAAGGCGGTCCGCCCGGCGCCGAAGGTCTCGAGGCGCATCCCCATTACCCGCACGTAGAAGTCCTTGCAGGCAGCAATATCGGTGGTGGTCAGGACCAGATGGTCGAGGTGGTGGATCATGGCGCACGCTCCAGTTCGGCGTTGGCGACTTGCCTGCTCAGTGAATGAACATGCTCGGGGATCGGGTGCAGGTCCAGGCGGCGGCCGGCCTTGAGGATCTGACTCGGCGTCGGGTGGCCGATCAGCCCGGGCAACCTGGCCGATGCGGCCAGCACCCGATCCAGATCCATGCCGGTGTCGTACCCCATCAGGTCCAGCATATGGACCAGATCTTCCATGCAGACGTTGCCACTGGCGCCAGGTGCGTAGGGGCAACCACCCAGCCCGCCCAGGGAGGCGTCGAAGCGGTCGATTCCGGCCTGCAACGCGGCGAGAGTGTTGGCCAGGGCCATGCCCCGCGTGTTGTGAAAGTGCAGCGTGAGCTGCAACTCGGGAAAACGCTCACGGACCTGCCGCGACAGTGACTCGACCTGCGAGGGGTAGGCCATGCCCGTGGTGTCACACAGCGTGATGCCACGCACGCCCAGCACCGCAAAACGCTCGACCCAGCCCAGCACATCCCGGGCAGGCACGTCGCCCTGCATCGGGCAACCGAACACCGTCGACAGCGATACGTTCACCGCCACCGGACTCTTCCCGACAACAGCAATCACCTCTCTCAACTGCTCAAAGGACTGCTCGCGGGTCATGCGCAGGTTCGAACGGTTGTGCGGCTCGCTGACCGACATCACCAGGTTGGCTTCGTCGATACCGCAGCCAAGCGCTCGCTCCGCGCCGCGCACGTTGGGCACCAGCACCGTGTACTCCACTCCGGGCTTGCGCCGGATACCGGCCATCACCGCCTCGGCATCGCGCAGCGCGGGGATGGCTTTGGGCGAGGTAAACGAGGTGACTTCGATCTTGGCGTAGCCACACTCGCTGAGCGAGTCGATCAGGGCAATCTTGTGCTCGGTTTCGATAAAAGTCTTTTCGTTCTGGAAGCCGTCACGGGTCGCGACTTCCTGCATGAACAGGCGTTTCATTACGCTCACTCCTTCTTGTTGTCGTCAGATCACGCCACGGGCGCGCCAGGCTTCACGGGTGCGGGCGTCGATGCCCAGCCCTTGCAAGACCTGTTCGGTGTGCTGGCCCAGCGTGGGTGCACGGGACCGCACGCTTCCAGGTGTAGCGTCGAGCTTGGGCACGATGCCCGGCAGGATCACCGGTGTACCGTCGTCCAGTTCGCTGCAAAGCAGCATGTCGCGGGCCTGGTAATGAGGATCAGCGGCGATGTCGGCGGCATCGTAGATCTTGCCCGAGGGAATGTTGGCGTCTTTTAGCCCGGCCAGTACCTCATCCAGAGAACGCTCGGCAGTCCAGGTCGAAATCGCGGCATCGATCCGCGCCACGTGCCGCACACGACCATCGTTGTGCATCAGCTCAGGATCGTCGGCCAGGTCCATGCGCCCGATCTTTTCCATGAGGCGTCGGTAGATGCTGTCGCCGTTGCCAGCGATGAGGGCGTATTTGCCGTCCACGCAACGATAGGCGTTGGTCGGCGCGATACCCGGCAGGCTGCTTCCGGCAGGTTCGCGCACGGTGCCGAACACCGAATACTCCGGAATCAGGCTTTCCATCATGTTGAACACCGACTCGTACAGTGCGACGTCGACCTGTTGCCCCGCTCCGCCGTTGCACTCCCGATGCCGCAACGCCAGGAGCACGCCGATGACACCGTGCAAAGCCGAAAGCGAATCACCCATCGAGACGCCGACGCGTACCGGCGTACGACCGGGCTCGCCCGACAGATGCCTCAGCCCGCCCATGGCCTCCCCGATGACGCCGAAGCCGGGCAGGTCGCGATAGGGGCCGGTCTGGCCATAGCCGGAGACGCGCAGCATGATCAGGCCGGGATTGATGGCTGCGAGCGCGTCCCAGCCCAGGCCCCACTTTTCAAGGGTTCCGGGGCGGAAGTTTTCGATCAGGATGTCTGCGTCCGCAACCAGTTTCCTGACCACGTCGTGGGCTTCGGCCTGGCGCAGGTCGAGGGTCACCGATTGCTTGTTACGTGACTGGGCGGCCCACCAGACGGAGGTGCCGTTATGCAGCAAGCGCCATTTGCGCAGCGGATCACCGCTGGCAGGAGGCTCGATCTTGATCACTTGCGCGCCAAATTCGGCGAGGATCTTGGCGGCGAAAGGGCCGGCAATCAGTTGGCCCATCTCGACCACCTTGATGCCTTCCAGGGGTAGGCTCATGACGTTTTCCGTTCTTGTTGGATTCGATGAGCCGATCATCCACGCAAAACCTTCGAGTGAGAATTTCAAAGTTTTCCACTACCCTTTCCAAAATGGAAAAGGAAACAGCTCCATGCTCAATCTCCTGCCGCTGGACTTCGTGTCACTGCGACTGTTGGTACTGACTGCCGATCACCAGAACCTCACCAAGGCCGCCGACGCGGCCCACATGACGGTGTCGGCGGCGAGCAAGCGCCTGGCGGAACTGGAAAGGCTAACCCAGTGCACGCTCTTCGTGCGCCTGCCAAGGGGGTTGCAGTTGACGCCCGCGGGCAAGGGCCTGGCCGAACACGCCCGCCAACTGCTCGACGGCGCCCAGCGCATGGCCCACGACGCCAGTGATTACGCCAGCGGAGTGCGGGGGCACGTGAGGTTGTTCGCCAACACCTCGGCGGTGATTCAGTTCCTGCCCCAGGACCTGACCCGTTTCCTGTCGACGAACCCTCATGTCCGTATTGGCCTGGAAGAAGCCCTCAGCGAAATGACCATAGAGGCCGTGGAAGACGGCCGCGCGGACATCGGCATTTTCGCTGACAACATCCCGGCCCCCAGGCTCGAAGTGCGGCCTTATCGAAGAGACCGTCTGGTGGTGCTGGTGCCGCAAGCCCACCCCTTGGCCCGGCGCGAGCGCGTGCATCTGGTGGACACCCTGGACTACGACTACGTCGCGCTGAATCAGGGCAGCTCGCTGCTCAGGCGCATCAGCGACGCCGCCACCCGCACCGGCAAACTGTTGAAGGTGCGCATCCAGGTCTCCAGTTTCGATGGCATCTGCCGGATGATCGATGCCGGATTAGGGATCGGTATCCTGCCGCTGGGCTCCGTGCAGCCCGGCCTGTTGGACGCCAAACTTCGCGCTATCACGCTGGAAGACGAGTGGGCCGCCAGGACATTGTTCGTGGGTGTGGCCGACGCGGCCAGATTGTCGCCGGAAGCGGCCAACCTGTTCAGCTACCTGAGTGATCTGGAGCCGCCCGCGCTCGGTTGACCGCTACGAGCGAGCCTCAAGGCTCCTTCTTCAACGCAGGCAAATTCCACCCATACCTGAGCGACAGCATGCGCACCCCCGTGCACAGGGCAATCGCAAGCCAGGGGCTGAAGCGATCGTCGATCACCTGGGTATCGCCCAGCAACTGGACGAACGCCCCGGCAAACGCTGCAAGGGCGTAGATTTCCTTGGTCAGGATGGCGGGTACCCGGCCCAGCAGGATGTCGCGGATCACCCCGCCACCCACTGCCGAGATGACCCCGAGCACGATGGACAACTCGACATGGGGAATGTGGGCGAAGGTCTTGTGCACGCCGAATGCGGCAAAGAAGCCCAGGCCCACCGCGTCGAAAAACAGCGTGGGCTGCGCCAGCTTGAGCAGCTGGTTCTGGAAGAACGCCGCCAACGCCACCGCGACGATCACCAGGCTCAGGTATTCGATGTTCACCAGCCCCGCCGGTGGAAACACGCCGATGCACAGGTCGCGAATCACCCCGCCGCCGCACGCGGTGACGAATGCCACGACGAACACGCCGAAGATATCCAGCCGTCGATGGATCGCCGCCATCGCGCCGCTCAAGGCAAAGACGAAGGTGCCCATCAGATCGATATAGCGAAAGACTTCAAAACCCATCGAGCCGCCCTGCCTGACGTTGTGTGGCGATGCGCGCTGAGCATGGGGGGTTATCCGCGAATCGGCAAGGTCGACGGATCAATGAGGGTGAACAGTCCAGGCCACCAGCCGGGCAACCACCGGGCGCACGATGAGCACGCAAACGAACGCTGACGGCATGGCGACCCGATAGGCATTCATCACGCTTTCCATGTAATGTTCGCCCATACCGGATTCGGCAAGGGTAATGACCAGGCACATGAGAAACGCCATGATGGTCGCCATGTAGAGGGCGAACACATAGGGGGTCATGTGCTTGGGGAAGCGAATGCGCGAGGTTTTGGTGGCTGTGGTGTTTTCCATTGAGTGCTCTCTGTCAGTCACTGGGGTTGAGTGAGCGGCTAAGCTAACAACTCACTGGACGCCTCGGTAGACGCCTAATGCTTGATTGATCATTAAGTAAATTCTACGAATACAAGCAGCAGACAGAAGGGATTCAATGGACATTCTGGGTCTGATCAACACCTTTATCCGGGTGATCGAAAACGGCAGCATCGCCGCAGCGGCCCGCGCCCAGGGCATGAGCCCGGCGGCGGTCAGCCAGAGCATTACGCGGCTGGAAACCCACCTGGGTGTGCGCCTGCTTTCGCGCACCACCCGCAGCATGGCACTCACCGAAAGCGGTGCGCGTTACTTCGAGAAGGTGCGGCACATCCCCCATGACATCGAGCTTGCGTCCCAGGCCGCTGCGGTCGCTACGGCGCCACAGGGACCGTTGTGCATCGCCACGACCTCGGCTTTCGGGCGATACGTGCTCGCACCGCTGCTGCCGGCATTCAAGGCGGCCTATCCGCGCATCGACATGGAACTGATCTGCACTGACCGGCGTGTCGATCACAGGCTGGAGGGCGTTGACGTCAGCCTGCGCATCGACGCGCAACTCAACGAGCAACTGATCGCCCGGCGCATCGCCTCGATCCCGTTCGTGTTCTGTGCCTCGCCAGACTATCTCGAAGGCGCGGGGGTGCCGACAACGCCGGAAGACCTGCAACACCACGCCTGCCTGGTGTTTCGCTACCCCACTGACGGGCGCTTTCTGCCCTGGCATTTCAGGCGCGATGGCCAGCGCTTCGAGGCCAGGGTCAACCCCGGATTTGTCTGTGACGACATCGACACCATCGCCCAGATCGCCTTGAACGGCGGCGGGATCGCACGGCTGGCCAGCTTCATTGCCCAGCCCCTGATCGACAGCGGGCGGCTGGTGCCGCTATTCGAACCAGCCAGCCGCAGCGCCACCTGGGCCGAATCCGAACCCATGCAGGTTTACGCCTGCGTCAGCGAGCGATCAGCATTGAACGCCAGGGTGCGGGCGTTTATCGAGTTCGTCGAGCATGCCATGCAAACCGACTGGCCCGTCAGCCCATCAGAAACTTGAACGCCCACAGCGCCGCCATCCCCAGCGCCAGCGTCAGCACCGTGCTTTTCGTGGTCCAGGCCACCAGCGCCGCGACGCAGGCTGCGGGCAGTTGCGGGTTGCTCGCCACCCATTCGCCCGGCCCTGCGGGGTAGACGACTGCGGGCAACACCAGCGCTGACAGCACGCTGGCCGGCACGTAAGGCAATGCGCGGTTGAGCAACGCCGGAATGCGCCAGCGGCCGTGGATTTCGACAAAAGACAGGCGCAGCAGGAAGGTGCCGATCCCCGCGCCCAGAAACATGCCCCACATCGACAGATCGTTCATGGCGTTTGCCCCTCGACTTGCGGCGCGCGGTTGCGCAGGTTCTCGGTCAGCAGCCCCGCCGCGACCCCGCCGATGGCTGCCGTCACCAGCCCCAGGTTATAAGGCAAGCGGGCTGCCAGCACGGCCAGCAACCCACCGACCACCGCAGCCGCAAGACTCGGTACGTTGCGGATCGCAGGCACTAGCAGCGCCAGGAACGACAGCGGTATGGTGAACCCCAGTGACCAGGCCTGCGGTACCTTCGCCCCCATCAGGATGCCCGCCAGCACTGACAGGTTCCACACCAGCCACATGGCAAGGGCGGTGCCTGCATAGAAATGATGGGCGAAACGCCCCAGCTCCCCTGAGGACAGCTTGAAGCTGCACAGCGCGAAGGACTGGTCCGACAGCAGATTGGACAGTGGCCAGGTCCAGCGGCGCGGCAGCCCGTGCAGGTGCGGAGCCATTGACGCGCTGTACATGATGAAACGCAGATTGATGATCAGCGCCGTCACTACGATCGCCACCGGTACCACGCCCTGATGGAGCAGTTGCAGGGCAACCATCTGCGCGGAGCCCGAATAGAAGATCAGGGTCATGCTCATGGCGGTGGCCGGCGACATGCCCATGTCGATGGCCATGACCCCCGTCACCAGCCCGAACGGCACAACGCCCGGTGTCAGGGGCAGCAGCGCGCGCACCCCGGCCATGAACGCAGCTGTTGCAGATCCGAAAGCCATGTGGGTCCTCATTGTTATTATTGCCAACTCAGGCGCCCGCAAGCGCGTTGTGCGATAGAGTGTAAGCGCCGCTGGTGGATGGGCAGAACCGACTTTTTCTTCGCACAATCAGGCATTTTTTGTTATGGCCAACGGCCTTTTACCCGACCACGCTTTGATGAAGATGCCCTCGTTCAAAGCGATGCGCTCGTTCGTGGCAGCCGCCAAGCACCGCAATTTCTCCCGGGCCGCGCAGACCCTGTGCGTCACCCAGGCGGCGATCAGCCGTCAGATCCGCGACCTTGAGCTGTACCTGGGCACCGAACTGTTCATCCGCACCGGGCGCGAATTGGAACTGACCGAACAGGGCGTCGCGCTGTTCGACGCCGCGCAGTTGTCGTTGCTCAACATCTTTCAGGCCACCGAACGCATCCGCCGGGAACAGCACGACAGCCGTCGCATCACCATGTGCTGATCGCCTGCGCTGTCGGCGCTGTGGCTGTCGCCCAGGCTTCGGGATTTCATCGAGGCCAATCCGGACGTCGATCTGAACGTCATCACCACCGCGCATTTCCTCAACATGGAACCGGGCATTCACCCCGATATCTTTATCACCAAGCGCACCGACGCGCGTCCGGGCTACCTGCATATCCCGCTGTTTCACGAGACTGTATTTCCGGTGTGTACGCCCGCGTTCCTGGCCGCCAACCCGCAGTTGTGCACGCCCGAAGGCATGCGCCAGAGCAGGCTGCTGGACCTCAACCCTTATGGGCGTTCGCAGTTGTCCGAGCAGGTGGACTGGGACGTGTGGTTCGCCTTCCAGTCCCCGGACCTGCACATCCCCGCCGCCCGCAGCCAGCCGTATTTCAGCAGCAACGACTACAACCTGCTGATTCAGATGGCCCTGGACGGGCAAGGGCTGGTGCTGGGCTGGGATCACCTGATCCGCCATCACCTGCAGCAAGGCCGGCTGGTGCGGCCAGTCGAAGACCAGATGATCCTGCGCGAATCACTCCAGTATCTGGTGATCAACGAACAGCAGGCTCAGGATCCTGCCGTGGGGCGGCTCAAGGACTGGCTGATCGCGCAGTTCGCCTGAGTCGCCCGGCGCACCGAGCGATCAGGGCTCGACTCCTTCCAGTGCATTGCCCACCGTCTCGATCAACAGATCGGCATGTTCGCGCTCGAAGGCCAGTAACGGCCGGATCTTGAGAATGTTTTCCAGAGGGCCGGCGGCGCTGATCAGCACACCCTGCTCGCGCATGGCGTTGACCACCTTGCGCGTCTGCGCCGCTGCCGGCTGCTTGCTGGCTCGATCGGTGACCAGTTCCACCCCGAGAAACAGCCCGGCCCCGCGCACGTCGCCGATGATCGGATAACGCTCGGCCAACTGACGCAGCCCTGTCAGCAGGTACTGGCCCATCTCATGGGAGCGGCTCTGCAACTGCTCGTCGCGGATCACGTCCAGCACCGCCTGGCCTGCGGCGCAGGACACCGGATTGCCGCCAAAGGTGTTGAAGTAGCGCATGTTCTTGCCGAAGTGATCGACCACCTCCGCCCGCCCTACCAGCCCGGCAATAGGCTGGCCGTTGCCCATGGGTTTGCCCAGGGTCACGATGTCCGGCTGCACGCCGTGGCGCTGGAAGCCCCACATGTTCAGGCCCGTACGGGCAAAGCCGGACTGGACCTCATCGGCGATGTACAGCAGCCCCTCGGCCTGGGCCAGCGCGATGCCCTGGGCGAGAAATCCCGCAGGTTCGGCCAGCACACCGTCACTGGCAAAGATGCCGTCGAGCAGGATCGCCGCCGGACGAATGCCCTGGGCGCGCATGTCCTCGATGGCCGCCTGCACATCGGCGGCAAACACCTGCGCGACATTCTCGGCTCCCAGGCGATACGCATCCGGCGCACGCACCGTTCGCACGTGGGGCGGCAACACCATGGCAGGCCCCAGTGAAGGCGAGAGTTCAGCGATATCCCCGGTCACCCCGTGATAGGCGAACCGGGTGATGATGACCCCGGTGCCGCCCGTGAACTGCCGGGCGATGCGCAGGGCCAGGTCGTTGGCCTCGCTGCCGGTGCAGGTGAACATCACCCGCTGCAAGTGCTCGGGAAAGGTGCCCAGCAACTGCTCGGCGTAGTCGATAATGCCTTCCTGCAGATAACGGGTGTGGGTATTGAGCTGGGCGGCCTGGCGGGCAATGGCTTCCACCACTCGGGGATGGCAGTGGCCCAGGGACGCCACATTGTTATAGGCGTCCAGATAGCGCCGCCCCTGATCGTCATACAGCCACACGCCCTCGCCGCGCACCGTGTGCAGCGGATGCTCGTAGAACAGCCGGTACGCCGTGCCCAGCACCTGGCTCCGGCGTTCGATGAGCTGCCTTTCGTGCTCCGAAAGACGCTCGGCATCGCCTGCGGTAAATCCGTTGATCATGCTCATGGGCTCACCTTCTGCCGGCATGCGGCAACTATTCTGTCGTGGATCTGGGCGTCGGACACCTCGGCCAGCCCCATCAGGCTGTCCCGGGCACGGTACGAATTGCGCAGGATGTACTCGCGGTTATCCGGGTGCAGGTCCGCCCGCCAGAAGTTGATGCACAGCGACAGCGCTAGGCGCGTCGAGATCAGCACCGGCAGCAGTTCCAGCTCGTCGATGCCCAGCGGATTGACCCGATGATAGGCGCCGATCATGTCCAGTGCCGGCTCCAGCACATCCCCCGCTCGCCCCAGCTGATAGGACGCCGCGACCGCCAGGTCGTTGACCCGCGGCGCGTGAACCATGTCGCCGAAGTCCAGGATATTGCGCAGTACGTCTGGCTGATCCGGATCGACGATGATGTTGTGCGGATTCATGTCGTTGTGAATCACCTGTTTTCTCAAACCGGAAAGCCTGGGCCGCGCCTGCTCTTCGAAGCCCTCGAGCCTGCGGCGAACCTGGTCACGCAACGCGCCCTGCTCGATATGGGGCAACAGCGGCTGCATGCGTTCGGCGTGCTGCATGTCCCACAGCAGCACGTGCCCGGCGGCCGGGTGGTTGAAGCCTTCCAGAGCGATGTCGAAACGGGCCAGCGCGTGGCCCAGGTTCTGGCGAAACAGCGGCGAGGTGTGGCCTACGCGATGCAGCGGCAGGCCATCGACAAACGACAGCAGCCTGACCAGCATGGGCTGACCGTCGATCTCGACCTTCTCCACGAACTCGCCGTTGAGCGAAGGGTAGACGCGTTGCACCGGCAGATCGGGGTCGCGCTGCTCGATCAGGCGCATGGCCTGGTTGTGGAAGTCCACCACTTCGGGGCTTTCCAGAGGGTGGGACATCTTCAGCAGGCGCGACGAACCATCGGCGAGCATGACCCGGAAATTCAGGTCGCGCTCGCCGCCCATTCTTTCCAGGCTCGCGCTCAGGCCATAGCATTGTCTGAGCACCTCAAGGACCTGCGCCTCGGTCACTTTCGCCGGGGCAGCCTGCAACAGACAGGCTTGCGTCAATACAGTATCGAGCGACATCTTCTGGCTCCTCGCTCAGGTAATACGGGCCTGCCTGCAACCACACAGGCCCGCTGCATCATTTGTTGGCCCAGGCAGTGAAGCGCTCTTCCAGGTCTTCGCCGTGATCGATCCAGAACTCCGCGTCGGTGGCCCGGGCGTTCTGCAGGTTTTCAGGTGAGGTCGGCAGCTTCTTGCCCACCGCAGCATCGACCAGCGGCACCGCGTTCTTGTTGCTTGGCCCGTAGGGAATCGTCTCCACGAAATTTTTCTGCTGCACAGGCTCGCTGGCGAACGCAATGAACGTCTCGGCCAGCGCCTTGTTCGGCGAGCCTTTAACGATGGCCCAATGGTCCAGGTCATACAGGCTGCCGTTCCACTGCATCGCGAACGACTGGCCGTCATTCTGCGCCGAAGTCACACGGCCGTTGTACGCCGAGGTCATGACCACGTCACCTGCTGCCAGCCACTGCAACGGCTGGGCGCCGGACTCCCACCACTGGATGTCGGGCTTGATCTGGTCCAGCTTGCGAAACGCCCGCTGAACGCCTTCCTCGGTGCCGAGCACCTTGTACAGGTCTTCCTTGGCGACACCATCGGCCAGCAGCGCGAACTCAAGGCTGAACTTGGCGCCACGGCGCAGGCCGCGCTTGCCCGGATATTTCTTCACATCCCAGAAATCGGCCCAGCTCTGGGGTGCATTCTTGAACTTTCTGGGGTCGTACGTCAGTACGGTAGACCAGATGAAAATGCCGATCCCGCAATCACTGACGGCGGCGGGGAGAAAATCCTCTTTCTTGCCGATGCGCGACCAGTCCAGCGGCTCGAACAGGCCTTCGCTGCAACCGCGCAGCAGTTCCGGGGTTTCGACTTCGACGACGTCCCAACTGGTCTTGCCGGTGTCGGCCATGACCCGGATCTTGGCCATCTCGCCGTTGTAGTCATCGGCGGTGATCGCGACACCCTTTTGCGCGGTGAACGGCGCGTAGAACGTCTTCTCCTGCGCCTGGCGGTTGTTGCCGCCAAAGGAAACCACGGTGAGTTTTTCGGCGGCGCTCGCGCTGCCTGTGAGCGCGGTAAGCGCGGTGAGTGTCAGTACAGCTGCAAACTTTTTGTTCATGCGTCTCTCCACATTCGCTACGTGCGTTAGCGGCAGCTTTAAGGATGGCAGGTCGTTTTTTGTTTTTGGCAGCGGTGTAGCGGTCAGCGCCGGGCGTCGAGCGTCCGGTGGCTGGCGTCAGGGATGAGCCTGGGCGCGGCTCATTAGTACCATATTTGGAATATGATGCATCATAATTTTTTGTGGTGTAGGCTGAGCCCTGCAATCCACTTCCAGGAGGCGCGACTATGACCGGGCAACGAACACTGCTTCTGACAGGCGCAAGCCGCGGTATCGGGCATGCGACGGTGAAACATTTCAACGCGGCGGGCTGGCGGGTCTTCACCGCTTCCCGGCAGGACTGGACCGGAGGTTGTCCGTGGGCCGAGGGGCTGCTAAACCATATTCATCTGGATCTGGAAGACATCGACGAGGTGCGCCGCAGCCTTCCGCTGATCCGCGAAAAGCTCGGTGGCCGGCTGGATGCGCTGGTCAACAACGCAGGTATTTCGCCCAAGGGCGAGAACGGTTCACGGCTGGGCGTGCTGGAGTCCGACTACGCGACCTGGCTTCGGGTATTCAACGTGAACCTGTTCTCCACCGCGCTGCTCGCCCAGGGCCTGTTCGATGAACTCAAGGCGGCCCAGGGCTCGGTCATCAACGTGACGTCGATTGCAGGCTCGCGAGTGCACCCGTTTGCCGGGGTCGCCTACGCCTGCTCCAAAGCCGGGCTCGCGGCGCTGACCCGGGAAATGGCCCACGATTTCGGCCCCCATGGCGTGCGGGTCAACGCCATTGCGCCGGGTGAAATCGAAACCTCGATTCTGTCGGCGGGCACCGAGCTGATCGTCGAGCGTGACATCCCCATGCATCGCCTGGGCAGGCCGGAGGAAGTCGCCTCGCTGGTGCATTTCCTCTGCACCAACGGCGCGGGGTACATCAATGGCGCGGAAATCCACGTCAATGGCGGCCAGCACGTGTAAGGCGCTGGAAATCCCGGCCGGAAACTCCCATCATTCAGGCCGGGCATCTGCCGTGAACGAGCAATACATGAGCCACCCCTACCCCATCCAGACCCTCAAACACGCCTACCTTGGCAGCGGGATCTACGAGCTGCTGCGTGAATCGCTGATCACCGGGCGCTTTCAGCCCAACGACCGCCTGCGCATTCGCGATCTGGCCGAGCAACTGGGCACCAGCGTGACCCCGGTACGCGATGCGATCCTGCAACTGGCCAAGGAACAAGCGCTGATCCTGAAAACGCCGCGGGACATTCGCGTGCCCATGCTCACCGTGGCGCAATATGCCGAGATTCGCAGCATCCGCCTGGCGCTGGAGGGCCTGGCCGCAGAAACTGCCGCCAGCCTCGTCAGCGATGCCGAGCTGATCGATCTGCAAGCCTGCATCGACACAAATATCGCGGCGATCAACGCCCAGGATCTGCCGGCGGCTCTCAAGAGCAACCAGGAATTTCACTACGCCCTGACCCGCATCGCCCGCATGCCGGTACTGGCGGGCATGCTGGACAGCCTGTGGATGCGCACCGGCCCCTTGATCGCCCAGGCCTACGCAAGCTTCAACGAACGCATGGCCATCGATCATCACTGGGAAGTGCTCGACGCGCTCAAGCGCCGGGACGGACCGGCGGCACGTGCGGCGATCTGTTGCGACATACTGGACGGCAACCAGAAGATGGTGGAATACCTGCAAGCGGGTGAAGCCAATACCTAGGCCAGGAGTTCAGTGATCCACTGAATCTGGCGGGTCAGTTCCTGGACTTTCTGTTCGGGAACGGCCTGGGCGCGGGCGAATTGAGCGAGGGTGCGCTGCTTGAGGCGCAACATGCGCTGCCACTTGAGCAGGAAATCGGCGCTGCGCAGTTGCATCTGCAGTGGGCCGAAGTAGAGTTCGCGGTCGCTGTAGGTTACGGGCCCCGAGGGTTCGGCGACGATGATCTCGTAGAAGAAGCGATTCTCGTGCAGCACCTGCTCGGCCACGATGCGATAACCCTGGGCCATCAACCAGAGGCGCAGCGGCTGCTCGCCGCCGTTGGGTTGCAGGATTAGCAGTTCCCGGCCATTGAGGCGTGCATGATCCTGTTCGAGGATGTCGCGAATGGTCTCGCCGCCCATGCCGCACAGGGTGATCGCGGTGATTGCATCCTGTGATTCGATGGCCGCCAGACCGCTGGCCAGACGCACGGTGATCTGCTGTTCCAGGCCGTTGTCACGCACAGTGCGCTGCGCGGCGTGATAGGGCGTCAACGCCACCTCACCCGCCACCGCCGTCGATATCACGCCACGCTTGACCAGCGCCACCGGCAGATAGCCATGGTCCGAGCCGATATCCGCCAACCGCGCGCCCGCCGGCACATAGGCCGCGACACGCTCAAGGCGCATGGACAATGTCTGTTCGTTCAACCGCCGTTCCTCAACCCACACCACCGGCACCCACCACCGGATCGGGCCGCGATTGTGCCGGGCACATCCCTGGACAGCAAGCCGGACACACCTCCCCACGGCGTCGACCTTGCGGACGCCCCCGCCGGCAAGCCGTGCTGCTACGGACGGATGCGCGACACAAATCTCCAACACACCCCACACCCCGTAGCAGCCGGGCTTGCCCGCGGGAGCGATCTTCAGGGCGCCGACGCCGGCAAGCCGGACTGCTACGGACGGATGTGAGGCACAAATCTCCAACACACCCCACACCCCGTAGCAGCCGGGCTTGCCCGCGGGAGCGGTTCTGAAAACGCCCCCGCCGGCAAGCCGTGCTGCTACGGACGGATGGGCGACACAAATCTCCAACACACCCCACACCCCGTAGCAGCCGGGCTTGCCCGCGGGAGCGATCTTGCGGACGCCCCCGCCGGCAAGCCGTGCTGCTACGGACCGGATGCGAATCACAAATCACACGCACACCCGATCCTCACGTAGCAGTCCGGCTTGCCGGCGATGGCGATTCTGAAAACGCCCCCGCCGGCAAGCCGTGCTGCTACGGACGGATGCGCGACACAAATCTCCAACACACCCCACACCCCGTAGCAGCCGGGCTTGCCCGCGGGAGCGATCTTCAGGGCGCCGACGCCGGCAAGCCGAACGGCTACGGGCAGGGGCTAGCCCGGTTGATGACTGGTCACGCAATGTATCCCGCCGCCACCGGCGGCAATGGCGTCGATGTTGAGTTGCACCACTTCGCGGTTCGGGTAGAGCCGGGTCAGCAGGTCATAGGCTTTCTTGTCCGCCGCCTTGTCGCCAAATTCGGGAGCGATCACTGCGCCGTTGATGACGAAGTAATTGATGTACCCCGCCGCAAAATCCCCATTGCCCTTGTTGAACTTGCTTTTGCGCGGATTGAGCGGCGGCGACACGGTGTGCACCTGCAGCGGACGTCCGTCGGCGTCGGTGGCGGCCTTGAGAATCTCAAGGTGCGCCAGGGTGACCTTGTGATCATAGGACTCGGGGTCTGTGTCCAGGTTGGCAAGCACCACCCCGGGACTGATGAAGCGCGCATAAAAGTCCACATGAGCATCCGTGATGTCCTTGCCCTTGATGCCCGGCAGCCAGATGATCTTGCGCAGCCCCAGCCGCTGCTTCAACTCCTTTTCGACGTCGGCCTTGCTCCAGTCAGGGTTGCGGTTGCTGTTGATCCAACTGCTTTCAGTCATGATCCCAGTGCCGTGGCCATCGACCTCGATACCGCCACCCTCGCCCACCAGCTCGCTGCGCTGATAGCTGGCCTGGGCCTCACTGGCGACCCGCCGAGCGATCTTCGCATCCTTGCCGTGCTGCTGTTTGTCGCCCCAGCCGTTGAAGTTGAAATCCACCGCGCCCAGCGCGCCGTTGTCGTCCACTACGAAGTTGGCGCTGATATCCCGCATCCAGATGTCATCCAGTGCGGCGGTCACGTAGGTGACGTTGGCGCTGCCGCAGTGCTCTTCTGCCAGGCTGCGCTCGCTTTCGCGGCAGAACACCGTGACCGGTTCGAAACGGGCGATGGCACGGGCAATACGTCCCAGCGCCGCCTGTACATCTTCAGTGAAGTCCTCCCAGATCGCATCCTGCGCACCAAAAGCGATGAATGCCCGTTCGTGCTTTTCGCCTTCGTCGGGCATGAACCAGCGGCCCTGCCCCGCGGCCAGGAGCCTGGCCGGTGACAGGCCCAGGCCCATGACGGCGGCCCCCACGCTGGCAGCGACGGATACCTGTTTGATGAACTCTCGACGGGTCGGCATGAATAGCTTCCTGAATCACTTTGCAGTTGCGGTTTTGAATTGTGTCCAGGTGCGCATGCGTGCCCGCATGTCGGCCTGGGGAATGTCTTTGCCCGGAATCAGGCGTTTATAGGTGGCTTCATCAAGATAGATGTCCGGGTTGTCGCGCATGGAAGCATCGACCATCGGCCGCGCCTTGGCGTTGGAGGTCGGGTAGCCGGTGAAATTGCTGATGGCGGCCATGTTCTCCGGGCGCATCACGAAGTTGATGAAAGCGTAGGCGTAGTCCGGATGCCGGGCGTCCACGGGAATGGCCATGGTGTCCATCCACACCGTGGTGCCCTCCCTGGGGATGCGGTACTGGAAGCGCGTAGTCTTGCCGGCGCTGTCCGAGGTGCGCTGGGCCTGGGTCATGTCGCCGCTATAACCCAGCGACAGGCACAGGTTGCCATTGACCAGATCGGTCACAGGCTGCGACTGGAACTTGCGAATGTAGGGCCGCAGCTTGCGCAGCAGGTCACTGGCGGCGGCGAGGTCTTCGCGCTTGCCGCTGCGTGGATCGCGGCCCAGGTAGTTGAGCACCACGGCCAGCACTTCGTCGGGGGAATCGATCATCGAGATCCCGCAATCGGCGAATTTCGCCGCCAGTTCCGGCTTGAACAACATGTCCAGGCTGTTGACCGGCGCATCGCTCATGCGCTGCTTGATCTGCTCGGCGTTGTAGGTCAGGCCGATGGTGCCCCAGGTGTAGGGTACCGTGGCCTGGCTCGAATGCTCGTAATGGTTGTGCAGCGCCTGCAAACCGGGCTCGATGTCGCCCAGCGCGGTGATCTTGCCCTGATCCAGCGGCTGCAGGCTGCCGGCGCGCATCAAACGCTCGGCCACGGTGTCGCCGGGAAAGATCAGGTCATAGCCACTGCCGCCGGCCAGCAGCTTGGCCTCCAGGGTTTCGCTGCCGTCCATCACGTCGTAGATCACCCGGATGCCGGTCTCAGTGGTGAAACGGGTGAGCGTGTCTTCGGCAAAATAGTCGGCCCAGTTGTACAGCCGCAGGATTTTCTCCTCGGCCTGAGCGGCGGGGATTGCGCAGGCCAGAGCCAGTGCGCCAAGCAAATATCGGCTAGCGATGCCCATGTCAGACTCCTTGCCCGTTCCAGCGTGAATGAAGGCGACGACCGTCCTGGCTCAACAGCGCCCCGTACATCTCCGGGCGACGATCGCGGAAGATGCCCCAGGTCAGGCGCTCCTGTTCCATGGCCGCCAGGTCCAGGCGCTGCAACGTCACGCCGCCGCGCTCACGGTCCGCTTCGGCGAGCAGCTTGCCCTTGTGATCGCAGATGAACGAGGAGCCGTAGAAGCGCATTTGCAGGTCCGCATCGCTGGCCGCCACTTCACAGCCCACGCGATTGGACGCCATCACCGGCAGCAGATTGGCCGCAGCGTGGCCGCGCATGGTCATCTGCCAATGGTCGCGGGAATCCAGGGTGGCGCAGCCGGGCTCGGAGCCGATGGCGGTGGGAAACAACAACACTTCGGCGCCCATCAGCGCCAGGCAGCGCGCCGTTTCCGGAAACCACTGATCCCAGCAAATGCCTACGCCGAGGCGCGCGAATGCGGTGTCCCAGACCCGGAAACCGGTATCGCCGGGGCTGAAATATTCCTTCTCCTGATAGCCGATGGCATTGGGAATATGGGTCTTGCGATACACACCCAGCAGGCGGCCGTCGGCGTCGGCCACGCTCAGTGAGTTGAAGTAGGCATTGCCGGCCTTCTCGAACCAGCTCAAGGGCAGCACCACGCCCAGCTCCCGGGCAAGGTCGGCGAAACGCTTGAGGATGGCGCTGTTGCCGTACTCCTGAGCCAGCGCCAGGTGCCGGTGGTCTTGCTCGATGCAGAAATACGGCGTGGCGAACAGTTCCTGCAGCAGAATCACCTGGGCGCCCTGAGCGGCGGCTTCACGCACCAGTTGTTCGGCGCGGTCGAGGTTCTTCGGCAGATCCCAGGTGCACGGCATTTGCGTGGTGGCGACGTTGATCACGGTCATGGCTCAGGCCTCCACCGACCAGGCAGGCTGCTGCTGGGTGATGCAATGCACCCCGCCGCCGCCGTGGGCCAGATGGTTGATGCGCACCGGCACCACCTCACGACCGGGGAAGGCGTAGGCCAAGGTCTGCGCCGCGACCTGGTCTGCCTCGATCCCGTAAGCCGGCATGATGATCGCACCGTTACAGATGTAGAAATTGGTGTATGACGCGCAGAACACGTCGGCCTCCGGGTCCACCGCCTCGCTGGCTTCGAACAGTTCGATCAGCTCGAAGCGGCGGCCTCGCGCATCAGTGGCCAGCTCCAGCGCCCGGCGATTCTCTCGCGCCACCTTGGCATATACCGAGCTCTGGTCGCGGGTGGCATCGACCAGCAGCACGCCGGGGCGGGCAAAGGCGCAGACGCCATCGACGTGGCCGTCGGTCATGTCGCCGGTCACGTAATCCGGATCGCCCGGCAGCCAGATGGTCTTGGTCACGCCGAGCAGGCGGCTGAACACTTCCTCGAAGTCGGCCTTGGTCACGCCCGGGTTGCGATTGGGGTTGAGCAGCACCGATTCGGTGGTGATCAGCGTGCCCTCGCCGTCCACATGAATCGCCCCGCCCTCATTGGCCAGCGGCGTGCCAAAGCACTGTCCGCCCAGCAGGTTGAGCACGCGGCGCGCCAGGCCTTCGTCCAGGTCGTGGACCGATTTACCGCCCCAGGCGTTGAAACGCCAGCTCACCCCAGCCAGCCCCTGTTCAGGGTGGCAGACGAAACTGGGGCCGGAGTCGCGGCACCAACTATCGTTGACCGCCAGCGGGATCAGCTCGATGTTCGGTCCGCACAGGCGTTCGGCGCTGGCAACGGCGCTGGGGTCGACCACCATCTTGACCGGCTCGAAGCGGGCGATGGCGTTGGCCACTCCGGCGAAGTCTTCCTGCACCTGTGGCAGGGTCACGCGCCAACCCGACTCCCACAGCGCCTGATTGTGCGGCCACACCATCCAGGTCGCTGCGTGGTTCACCCATTCGGCGGGCATGCGCCAGCCGCTGCTGTTTTTGTTGTTCTGCTGCATGGAAAAAGCCCTTAGAGTTAAGCCATTGTGTTCAATGGCAACGGCCGTGCTGGCGTTGGATTCCATGCTACGTGCGGCAAAACAGGCGGACAAACGATGGATTTTGCCGAAAACTGATTAGGGGAGCTTATCGATCATGCTTAAACACTGGCCACCACTCAGCTCGCTTCGAGGCTTCGAAGCGGCCGCCCGACTGGGCAGTTTTCACAAGGCGGCCGAGGAGCTGAACCTCACTCAGTCCGCGATCAGCCAGCAGATTCGCAGCCTTGAGGCGTATCTCGAACAGCCGCTGTTCTACCGCAGCGGGCGCAGCGTCAGCCTGACCGACGCCGGCCACGACCTGCTCAGCACCACCCAGGCCATGCTGCAACAGCTTGCGGTGGGCATCCGCCGTCTGGGCCAGTATCAGAAGCCCAACCAGTTGGTGCTCAACACCACCCCGGCCTTTGCCCGGCACTGGCTGTTGCCTCGCCTTGGGGAGTTTCGGCTTGAGCATCCGCGGATCGACCTGTGGCTGTTCACTACCGATGAAGTGCCAGACATGGCGACCCAGACCATCGATATCGCCGTGCGCGACGACATCAGCTCCCAAGCCGAATGCAGCTTCAAGGTACTGCACGCCGACCGCCTGTACCCGGCGTGCCACCCTGACCTGCTGTCAGTGGCCCCCGAGCTGCGCACCACCTTGCACGGCGAGCGCGAGATGGACTGGAGCCACTGGGCGGTGGAAGCCGGGGTCGATGTCGGGCAGCAGGATCAGGGGCTGAATTTCTCCGATCCGGGCCTGTTGCTGGACGCCGCCTGCAGCGGACTTGGCATCGCACTGGTCAGCCAGTTGGTCGGCCAGGATGCCCGCGCCAAGGGGCTGTTGCAGCCGCTGGTTGAGGGCACTATTCGCGGGCCGAACTGGGCCATGCTGACCCATCGCGACAGCGAAAACGACCCCATGGCGCGCAGCTTCAGCCACTGGCTGCAGGCGCAGTTGAGCCGCGATTGAGCGCGCGCAAGGCTCAAGATTGGGCCTTGCGTGCCGATGAACTTGCCAGTTCGCCCTCGCCTTCAGGCAAGATAGACCCCTTCAAGAATCAGGGAAGATGCCCCCCATGTCCGCTTCGCTCGACCTCGCCGCCACCCAGATCCGCCACGCCGTCCGCGCCGCCACCGAGGGCCTGGTTGGCCGTGAACAATTGGCCGAGTTGATCGTGCTGGCGGCCGTCGCCCAGGAGCACATCCTGGTGGTCGGCCCGCCCGGCACCGCCAAGAGCGCCGTGGTGCGCCGGGTCGCGCAGTCCATGGGCGGGCGTTATTTCGAGTACCTGCTGGGGCGCTTCACCGAGCCTTCGGAGCTGTTCGGCACGGTGGATCTGAAGAAACTGCGCGAAGGCACCGTGGAAACCGACATCAGCGGCATGCTGCCCGAAGCCGACATCGTGTTTCTGGACGAGGTTTTCCTGGGTTCCACCGCCATCCTCAACACCCTGCTGGGCGTTCTCAACGAACGGCGTTTCCGCCGCGGCCACACCCAGGTGCAGTGCCCGTTGCGGGTCTGTGTCGGCGCGGCGAACGGCCTGCCCGACGACGAGTCGCTGGCGGCCTTCGGTGACCGCTTCCTGCTGCACCTGTTCGTCGATGCCGTGCCCGACAACCAGCTCGAAGCGATGCTCGCCGGCGGCTGGCAGTCGGAGCAGCGTCCGGTGCCACAGTTGCTCGGCCTGACCCAACTGGACACCCTGGGCCAGGCGCTCAAGGACGTCGATCTGGCCCAGGTCCGCCCGGCGCTGGCCCAGGCCATTCGCCGGTTGCGCGAGGCCGGCATTCAGCTGTCGGACCGGCGCATCGTCAAGTCTCAGCGCCTGATCGCCGCCGCAGCGCTGTTGCGCGGGCAGCGCCTGGCCACCGAAGCCGACCTCTGGCCGCTGCTCTACGTGCTGCCGACCCGGGAGATCCAGCAGCACGGCCGTGAGGTGTTGCAGGACCTGTTCGCCCAATGCAGCAACAGCCACCTGTTCAGCGCCGTGGAGGAAGCGACGCTGCAACCCATGGCGCGCCTGCATCGTCTGCTTGAAACCGCCGAGGATTACCTGAGCCGCAGCGAACCGCCGGCCAGCCCGTTGCTCGAAGCGCTGCTGCGGGAGATCGATGCCAATTTCAACAGCCAGACCATCCCTGCGCGCCTGCACGAGGCCCGAGGTCGCGTGGCCCACCTGCTGACGGCCCAGGCATGACGAACATGGCCAGCGCCCCTGCCATCGACTGGAACTGGCGGGCGCGGCGCGAGCCCGGCCAACCCCAGGCGGCGGTGGCCTGGGGCGAAGCCTGCGCACGCCTGCACGCAAGGCTGCTGCGCATGCCCGAGGAACAGACCGCGCGCCTGCAAGCCACCGCCAACCACGATGTGCTGATCGTCACCGCAGATGCCGTTGACCTGCCGTGGGTCGAGGGCGTCGAGTACGCCTGCGCCGAGCCCGCCGCGCCCGGCCTGTGGCTGCCCACCAGTTGGGAACCCGATGTGCCACTGGATCTGATAGGCCAGGCGCTGCTCGACCGATTCGCCCGCGCGCCGCTTCTGCTGTGGCATGCACCCGCCGTGGTGCTGCCGCTGGACCGATGCCTGCCTGTCACGGCCCTGCATCTGCAACGCATTCATGACGGGTGGGCAGGTCGCTGATGCAATTACCGCAATCCCTGCAACCCTGGCGCGAATGGCTGCAATGGTTCACCCCCGGACAACTGCCCCTGCTGGCGGACCTCTTCGCCCGCCTCAATCCGCTGCTCGGCCCGTTGCGCGGCATGCACCAGGGCGGCGTGCCCGAACCCGACGGCCTGGGCGACCTGCAGCGTCGTGGCCCCTATGAGCGCCTGCTGACCAGCGAGTGGTTGCTGGCCGAGGAATTGCCCGATGAATTCCTGCGTCGGGCGGCGGTGGGCGAGCATCTGTTTCTGGCGCCGCAATACCGCACCCATCAGGCCAATCGCATGATTGTCGTGCTGTTCGATGCAGGCCCCCTGCAACTGGGCGGACCGAGGCTGGTGCACCTGGCATTGCTGATCCTGCTTGCCCGCCGTGCCCGCGAAGCCGGTGCAGAATTGCGCTGGGGCATCCTGCAGGACAGGCCGCACCTGCATGAGTTCAAGGACGCGGCACACCTCAAGCAATTGCTCGACGCCCGCACCTACCACACCGTCAGCGATGAACACTGGCACGGGTGGCGCAACTGGCTCGCGGAACAGGCGTACGACAGCGGCGAACGCTGGCTCGTCGGCCAGCGCCTGCCCGCCACCGATGCCAGCACCTGTACCCATCGGGTGCACATCCAGCGCAGCCTCGACGGCCATAGCCTGACCTTCGCGGTGCAAGGCGGCACGGCGCGGGAAGTCGCCCTGCCCAACCCCGAGCCGCGCATGGCGCTACAACTGATCAAAGGCGAGTTCGACATCGCCCGGCAGATCGCCCGCACAGCGATCAAGGCGCACATTCCTCGGGTCGCGTTGACGCTGGCACCGATCATTGCCAACAACGGCAGCCATGTCGCCCTGAAAATGCTCGACGAGCCGGGTCTGGTGGTCATCAAGCTGCCGGCACCACGGCAGAAAAAAACCCTCGACGTGCGCCAGACTCACTGGAGCGCACGGGGCACGCCGCTGGCCATTACCTTCCCGGGGCGCATGCCCGGGGCGATCCTGAGCATGGATGAACAACTGGTGTTCTGGAACATGGCCGGGGTCAAGCACGTTCCAAGGCCAGGCCGCGAGCAACTGCAGGCGCCTGTGGGCACCGCTGCGCTGCTGCCGGTGATCTGGTTGCACAACGGCACCTATGGCCGAGTGTTCCTGCTCGACAACCAGGGCCATCTGGCGTTCTGGGTGATCGACAACGGCAAGCTGCCCACCCCGCACCAGCCCGGTATCACCCACTCCATGGCCGATAAGGTGGTGGGCATGGCCCAGGTCGACCGCAGCATGCTGGCCTATCTGCGCCTGGATGCCGGCAGGCTCTACGTGCACCGGATCAATCCCTGGCTCACCCAGAGCCAGGGCCATGTGGTCGGTACGGCCAGACAGGTCGATCAGGTACTGTTCCCGGCCAGTTCTCGCTGGGAGCAGGCCTTTGCCGGCTGCGCCTGGATGCGCCAGGTCGAGGATCAGCAACAGTGGCAACTGGTGTCGCCGGACGGGCAGACCGAACAGCTTGACCTCGCCCCCGGCTGGAAAGGCCTGGGGCTGCTGATCGACGACGAAGGGGTGTTTTCCATGGTCCTGACCGGCCCCATCCAGCGCACTGTCTCGCTGTACCAGCGCGGCGAGCAACACGTGCTGTTCACCACCAACGACACCATCGTACGCATCAGCTTCTGCCCGATGAGCGGGCTCATTGCCGCGCTGACCAAGGCCAGGGAACTGGTGGTGTATTCGGTGCGCACTGACCACCGGGTGTTGCAGATCATGTGCAATCAGACACAAGCGGATGCGGAGGACAACGCCCATGTCCGGACCTGACGCAGTCACCATTCGCCGTCCGGCGCTGACCGGCTACCAGCAGATCGAAGCACTGTGGTTTCCCGCCGAGCGCTTCAGCGAGCAGGAACGGGCTCGCCTGATCCTCGCCCACTGGCAGACCGGCGCACGGGCCTTTCGCTTTGCCGAGGGCGACCTGCTGCGCTTTCCCAAGGCCAGTCCGAGGCTGTGCGAGGGCCTTGCCGGCTGGCCGCTGATCCGCCAGGGCCGCACGCTCTGCTCGGCACGGCTGACGAATGAAGAAATCCAGCGCCTGGCCCACGCCGATGTCTGGCTGGTGCGCGGCACCCAGGTCAACGCCCTGTACCTGCGCGATGCCACGACCCTGGCGCCGGGCCAGTGGATCGACGTCAGCCAGTACGCCCTGCTCGACACCTATGACTGCCGCGAAGTGCTCCCCGAAGCCGAAACCGAGCCACTGGCCGTGCAGACCGACATCCGCGAAATCCTCGGCGATTCCCTCGCCCCGGTCAGCCCCGAGCGGGAGGCGGTGATGCGAGCGCTGCTCGAGCGCCAGCGCACAGCGACGGCAAACAGCAAACTTGCTGCCAAACCCACGCCCAACCCGGTGAATGCGCCGCAAGGCGCCGGCCTGATGAAAGACAGCATGGCCGGTTACGTCGCCGTGGCCGTGGGTTTCGGGCTCTACGGGCTGCACACTTACAACAATTCCCAGGTGAGCCCCGCGGGTTCTGCGGCCAGGGCGGTGAAGCCTGCGCGTGCGGCAGACCCATCGACATTCGATCTGGGCAGTGCGGTGTTCTGGACAATCGCAGGATCGCTGCTCCTGACGCTGGCGCTGATTGCGGTGCGCGCCTGGATGCGCCGCGGCGAGGCAGGCACCGCCGCCGTCAAAGCGACCGCCAAGGGCAACGCTGCACCCGCCGCCCGTCCTGTAAAACCTGGCATTAGGGCACGGGCATCGGGCAAGCCGCGTGGTCCGGCCAGGTGGCGGCGCTGGCTGACGCGCCTGACCCAGAACTCGCGGCTGTCGGCGCTGTACGGCAAGCGTCAGGCGGCGTATATGCAGCGCATGCTGGAGATGTTCGAGAATGGCGATCTGCAGGAAGCACTGCGCCACGCCATCCCGCTGGGCAGCGGCGATCCTGATGGCGGCCAGGCATTCGGCACGCCCACCCGGCGCAACGACCTGACCCTTTCGCAGCAGTCGGCGCCACGTTCGAACATGCTGTTCGAAGCCGATCTGGAAGGCCATCTGAAGAAGATCTACCGAGCCTCATTCGAGCGGCTGGACCGCGAGGGGCGCATCGAAGAAGCGGTGTTCGTTTTGGCCGAACTGCTCAGGGCCCGACAGGAAGCACTCGACTACCTGGAAAAACACCAGCGTCAGCAGCAGGCCGCCGACCTGGCGCTGGCCTGGGACATGCCGTCCTCGACCATCGTGCGCCTGCTGTGCCTGGCCGGGGACTGGCAACGGGCATTGCAGGTGGCGCGACGGGACAATGCGTTCTGCGACGCAGTGATCCTGCTCGAGAAGAAGTGGCCTGAAGCCGCTGCACGCCTGCGCCTGGAATGGGCGCTGGCGCTGATCGACAAAGGCCTGTGGCTGCAGGCGGTGGACGTGATCTGGAGCCTTGCGGCCGAACGCGAGCGCGCCGCGCAATGGCTGCTCGCCGCCGAATCCGCTGGCGGCAGCCTGGCCATTAGCGCGCTGGTCAAGCGGGCCATCCTGCTTCCCGACACCCTCACCCGCTACGAGGCCTTCGTCGACAAACTGCGCAACGACCCCGAGCGCATCACCGAACGCGCCACCCTGGCCCAGGCGCTGCTGGCCCACAAGACCCACAGCCCAGCGCTGGCCTGGCTCGCCGCCGCGACCGTGCGGGCCATGCTCTGCGATCAGGCCGGGCCGCAAGCGTATCTCAGCCAGAACCAGCTGCAAGCGCTGGTGAAGATGAGCAAGGACAAACTGCTGCAGGCCGACCTGCCCGGCAACGCCCTGCCGCGCAACAGACTCGCCAGCCTGGGCCTCGAACGGGCAAGCCAGCCATTGACCTTCACCGCGCCGGAGCCAGGCAACCGCAGCATCTCTGACGCGGTGCCGCTGCCCGACGGGCGCTTCCTGCTGGCGCTGGGCGAGGCTGGCGCACTGGTGGTCGACGCCAGCGGCAAGACGCTCTTTCACTTCCCGGTGCCGACCCAGGTCATCGTCCAGGGCCAGAGCCGTCAGGTTGCACTGGCGCTGGCCCGGCGCGGCGATGTCTGGCGCATCTGCAAACTGGACCTGGTCAATCGCAGCGCCAGCGACCTGGGGGTGCTGATGCTCGACGCCTTCGCCAGAACCTTCGACGGCACTGCCTGGACGGTGGGCCGAGGCGAACAGTTGCGCGTGGTGGACGTGGACCGCAAGTTCGAAACCCTCTGGCACGTCAGCGACCTGCCGGGGAAAGTGGCCTACATCCGCGATGACGAGCGCAACGAGTCAGCCTTGCTGCACACCGGGCAAGAGAGCCTGATCTGGCACTACCGCCTGCCCGACCGCCGCCTGCTCAGCCGAGAGCCGACGCCTGCCAGGCATCAGGCCCACAGCGCCCAGGTGTTCAACGCGGCTGGCCGCACCACCGAATACTGGATCAAGTACGCCGCCGACAGCGACCCGGTGCTGATGGTCCACGAAAACGGCGCGAGCAAGGGCTATCGCTTGCCCGGCCTGCTTGAAGAGTCGGTCGACCCGCTGCACGTCTACCCGTTCGAGCAGTGGCTGGTGGTCTGCTACGGGGTCGGCGAGGATGACGCCCGCTGGCACTTCATTCACCGCAGCAGTGACCGCCTGTGCGCAGTTCTGCACTGGCCGCTGCACCATGCGCAACTGCGCTGTGTGGGCAATGAATGGGTGCTGTTCGACCATCAGGGCCGGCTGTGCCATATCGACACAGCCAGCGCCATCGCCCAGGGCCTGTCGGTGCAATGAAGCACCGACAATGACCTTGAGTCAGATCGCTGCAGCGTGGCCGGGCACGACCAGCGCCTTGAGGGCATTGTCCAGCGAGGCCTGCTGGGTGCGCGCGTAGATCTGCAGTTCATCCAGGGTTTCACGCCCCAGCGCCTGCTCGAAAGCGTCACGGTTGGACACCTGCGCGTACTGAGCCTGGGCGTTGTCACCCAGATTGGACTGGAAGATTCCGGCGGCACTGACCGGCAAAAAGTCCTCGTACACCAGCGGCTCACAGGCCAGACGCCCGCTGGCCAGCAGCGCCTCCACATCGGCAGACGCCTCGTCTCCGGCGCCCGCAGGCTCGACGGCACGGTAGCGGAAGAACGCCAGTCGCTCGCGACGCAGGGTGTCGTAATCGTCGGGGAACGCCTTGAAGACGTCGGCCAGCAATTCGCTGTAGCGCAGCGCGTTGGCTTCTGAAGGGAAGCCCCCCAGCGCCTCCCGCGCCTGACCCAGCAAAGAGTCGTACAGCGCCCTGCCCTCGGGCGTCAGCGCCACACCGCGCTGTTCAATCTCGCCAAAGCGCGCCGAGTGACTGCCCTGCTCCACGCCCTGAGCACCGACGAAATCGATGGCTTCGTTGAGCGCCTTGAAGCTGGTCTGGCGCAGCAGGATCGGGCACTGGCGTCGTGGCGGACCTTCGATCACAGCCTTGGGCGTGATGCCACGGGACGGCATGTCGGCCTGAACCTTGTCGATGTCCAGGGTGCGCGGCGTCAGGTGGTTGATGTGCGGCCCCTTGAACGCCACCACGTCGGCGATCAGGCGATGGGCACCATCCAGACGCTGATAATCGGCCAGGCTCACAGTGGCCTGCCCGTGCCAGCGGAAGGTTTCCAGCGCCTGGGTCACGAACTCGCTGGCAGCCGCCTCGGTCAGGCCACCTTCGCCCTCGGCCTGTTGGATCAACTCGATGACCCGCGGGGTGAAGATCTGCCGCGCCGCCAGGGTGCGCTCGGCGAAGGCGCGAAGCTGCGTGTCTTCGATCAGCTCCAGGCGCAGCAGCGAGGTGAATACGCGAAACGGGCTGGCGCGCAACGCCGCCTCCTCCACCGCGCGAAAGGCGGTGGAGTGCACGGGCACGCCCGCTGGCGTCAGGTCGTAATAGCCCACCGGCAACATGCCCATGACCGCGAACAGCCGGCCCAGGGTCGCCAGTTCTTCTGCGGTGCCGACGCGGATCGCGCCGTGTCGCTCAAGGTCCAGGCGCTCGATTTCTCCGGTATGGGTCAAGGTCTGGGCCAGCGAAGGCTGCGCCTGGAGCGTGCGGGCGTTGGTGTCGGCGACCAGTTGCATCAGGTCCCCGTACAGAGGCACCTCCTGCTGGTACATGGCGCTCATCGCCCGGGAAAAATCGGCGCGAATGCGATCAGGGGAAACGAAATTGCTCATTGGACGGTCTCCGCTCAGGCCAGTTGAGCCAGGCATTGTTCCAGGATATTCAGGCCTTCTTCGAGAATGGCCGGTTCGGTGGTCAACGGCGGCAGCAGGCGGATGATATGCCGCGCCTTGCCGCTGGGCATCAGCAACAGCCCGGCTTCACGGGCGCTGGCCAGAATCGCCGAAAGGTGTTGCGGCGCCGGGCTGCCGTCAGGGTTGACCAGCTCCAGCCCGCGCATCGCGCCGACACCGCTCAGGCGCCCGACACAGGTGAAGCGTTCTTTCCAGCGAGCATGATAGCGGGCGATCGCCTGCCCTTGCTCCTCGCCCCAGCGCGAGAGGTTTTCATCGGTCATCTGCGCAAGCGTTGCCAGCCCTGCAGCGCAGGCCAGCGGGTTGCCGGAATAGGTGCCGCCCAGCCCGCCCTTGGGCAAGGTGTCGAGCAGCTCCCGGCGACCGACCACCGCACCCAGCGGCACCCCGCCGGCCATGCTCTTGCCGAGCAACAACAGGTCGGGCTCGATCCCCAGGCGGGTGAAACCGAAGCGCTCGCCGGTGCGACCAAACCCGGACTGCACCTCGTCGATGACCAGCACGATGCCGTGGCGATCACAGAACCCGCGCAGGGATTTGGCAAAATCGGCGTCCAGGGCAAGGAAACCACCTTCACCCTGCACCGACTCGACGAAGATCGCACCGATTTCCTCGACATCGATCTCCACGCTGATCAGCCGCTCCAGCGCCTTGAGCCCTTGCTCGGCGGTGACGCCGGTGTCGACGCTCGGATATGGCAGGTGAAACACCGGCCCCGGCAGGCTGCCGACCTTCTGTTTGTACGGCGCGACCTTGCCGTTGAGGTTCAGGGTCGCCAGGGTGCGGCCATGAAAGCCACCGTCAAAGGCCACGACAGCGCCGCGGCCGGTGGCGGCGCGAATGATCTTCAGGGCGTTTTCCGCCGCTTCCGCGCCGCTGTTGGTGAGCATGCCGGACACCGGGTAGCTGACCGGAATGAACCCCGCCAGGGCGCGCATGTACGCGCCGTATTGATCGTGGGGCACGGCATTGAACGCGGCGTGGACCATGCGCCCGGCCTGCTCGCGAATCGCCTCGACCACAGCGGTGTTGCAGTGGCCCAGGTTGAGCACGCCGATACCGGCAATGAAGTCGATGTAGCGCTTGCCGTGGGTATCCCAGACCTGCGCGTTGCGGCCATGGGTCAGTTCCACGGGGTGGACGATGTTGATCGATTGGCTGATGCAGTCCTGATTCATGGCCTGTCGCAGTTCCTGGTGAAAGTGCGTCCATTCAAGCGAGGGCTGCCGGGCAAGACAAACGATAAATAGTCGCGGGCTCATTCCATTCATTCATGAAGTGCTGCAACCGTTCATCGCAGATTCGGCATTTTTTCAAACCTTTCCGCTGCGCCGGCCAGTCACAAGGATATTGCGATCGGCGAAGACGCCATCGCCCTGCTCCGTTTTTTCCAACGATGAGGCGTCATTCCAATGAACAAGAAACTGACCTGCTTGATGGCCATGACTGGCCTGACCTGTGTACTGGCAATGCCGGTAATGGCTGAAACCACGCCAGGCAGCACCTCCAGCGGCATGAGCAACTCGGCATCGACGTCGAGCGGCAAATCCACCTCGACGGATAAATCATCCAGCCCCGAAGGCACCAACGGCCAGGCCACCAAGGGCACTGCCCTGCCAGGTTCCGGTGGCGAAGCCGGTAGCGGCGGCAATTCGGGCTTCGGCAGCAAGACCTCAGGCGGCGAAGGCTCGCAAGACAGCAGCCGCACCAAAGGGCAATAGTGCCGCATCCACGCTGGCTGATCTGGTCAGCGTACAGGGCGCAAACTGCCTGCCGTATCACAGGCCTGCCACTGGCCGACAGCACGCGCCCTTGCCATTGATCCCCTCAAGCCACCCGATAGATGGCAGAATCCCCATGACTTGATGGTTATGGAGACCCGTATGATTCGTGTGTTTGAGCGTTGGCTCGACCCTTTTCCGCCTGACGAGGTGCCACCGCCCCCCGTCGGCCTGGCCCGTTTCCTCTGGGCCTGCACCCGTGGCGCCCGGGGTTATATCCTCGCACTGGCACTGCTCAGCGCCGGGGTGTCGATCTACGAAGCCTGGCTGTTTTCCTTCCTCGGACAAGTCGTCGACCTGCTTTCGGCGTGGCAGAACGGCGGCGATTCAGGCGGCCAGGAAAGCCGCGTGTTGTGGGGCATCGGCCTGGTCCTGCTGACCAGCGTCTTGCTGGTTGCACTGCGTACCATGGTTCAGCACCAAGTGCTGGCGATCAACCTGCCGCTGCGCCTGCGCTGGGATTTCCACCGGCTGATGCTGCGCCAGAGCCTGTCGTTCTTTTCCGACGAATTCTCCGGCCGGGTGACCACCAAGGTCATGCAGACTGCCCTCGCGGTGCGCGAAGTGCTGTTCACCGTGATCGAAATCGCACCCGGTATCGGCGTGTATTTCATCGCAATCATCGCGCTGGCGGGCGGCTTTGCCCTGAAACTGATGCTGCCGTTTTTGGCCTGGATCGCCCTGTTTGGCGTGGCCATGTGGTACTTCGTGCCGCGTCTGGGGCAGGTTGGACAGGAGCAGGCCAATGCACGCTCTTCGATGACCGGGCGCGTGTCGGATGCCTACACCAACATCACCACGGTAAAACTGTTCTCCCACTCCAAGCGCGAGGCGCATTTCGCCCGTGCCGCGATGGAAGATTTCAAACAGACCGGCTTTCGCCAGATGCGTCTGGTCAGCCAGTTCGAAATCGTCAATCAGGCACTGGTGGTCGCGCTGATCATGGGCGCTGGTGGCTACGCGCTGTGGCTGTGGCATCAGGGCGAAGTCGGTACCGGTGCGGTCGCGGCGATCACCGCCATGGCGCTGCGCATCAACGGCATGTCGCACTGGATCATGTGGCAGATGACCTCGCTGTTCGAGAACATCGGCACCGTCCAGGACGGCATGGCGACCCTGACCCGCGGCCCCAAAGTGCAGGATGCCGCTGACGCCACCGAACTCAAGACCACCGGCGGCGCGGTGACCTTCGACAAGGTCAGCTTCAACTACAACGGCGAACGCCAGGTGCTCAACGACCTGAGCCTGAGCATCCAGCCGGGGGAGAAAATCGGTCTGGTGGGCCGCTCCGGCGCGGGCAAGTCCACACTCATCAACCTGCTGCTGCGTTTCTACGACGTCAACAGCGGGCAGATCCGCATCGACGGCCAGGACATCGCCCACGTGACCCAGGACAGCCTGCGCGGCGCCATCGGCATGGTCACCCAGGACACTTCGCTGCTGCACCGCTCGATCCGCGACAACATCGCCTACGGCCGGCCCGACGCCACCGATGCGCAGATCCGCAGCGCCGCCGCCAATGCCCAGGCCGATGGCTTCATCGCGCAACTGACCGACAAGCAAGGCAACAGCGGCTATGACACCCTGGTCGGCGAGCGCGGCATCAAGCTCTCCGGTGGCCAGCGTCAACGTGTCGCCATCGCCCGGGTGATGCTCAAGAACGCGCCGATCCTGCTGCTGGACGAAGCCACCAGCGCGCTGGATTCGGAAGTGGAAGTGGCGATTCAGGAAAGCCTGGATGAGATGATGCAGGGCAAGACGGTGATCGCCATCGCCCACCGCTTGTCGACCATTGCGGCGATGGATCGGCTGATCGTCATGGATGACGGGCGGATCATCGAACAGGGCACCCACGCCCAGTTGCTGGAGAAGAACGGCGTGTATGCGCGGCTCTGGCAGCACCAGAGCGGCGGGTTTCTGGGTGAGGATCAAGGGGTGGCCGAAGCGGTGGAATAGTAGCGCACCGCAGTACGCTGCCAGGATGTGCGCCTCAGGCCTGGGCGGTGGCGGCGGCAGGATAGTCGCTGTAACCCTGGGCGTTGCCGCCGAACAAGGTGGCAGGGTCCAGGGACGTCAGCGGCAGGTCATGTTGGAGACGCTTCGGCAGGTCAGGGTTACCGACGAAGGCCCTGCCGAATGCCACCAGGTCCGCATAGCCCTTTGCAATCACCCACTCGGCGCGGGCGCGGTCATAGTTGCCGGCAACGATGATCGGACGGGTGAAGCGTTCCCGCAGCGCCTGGCGGAACGACTCGGTGAACACTGGCGCATCGTCCCAGTCGGCTTCGACCAGGTGCAGGTAGCCGATGCCCTTTTCCTGCAGATACTGCGCGGCTTCAAGAATGGTCGGCAGAATGTCCGGGCAGTCCATCCCACGGGCGGTCAGGAACGGCGCCAGGCGAATCGCGGTGCGCTCGGCTCCGATTTCGTTGCTGATCGCATCGATCACTTCCCGCAGAAAGCGCAGGCGATTGCTGCGCGAACCACCGTATTCGTCGGTGCGGGTGTTGGAGGTGGTGCGCAGGAACTGGTCGATCAGGTAACCGTTGGCGCCGTGCACTTCCACACCGTCGAAACCGGCGTCGATGGCGCGGCGGGCGGCCTGACGGAAGTCATCGACGATCTGCGCGATCTCGTTGCGGCTCAGTTCCCGGGGCGTCGGGCAATCGACCATGGCGCCGAGCCCTGTGACCGGGTCGACTTTCCAGATTTGCCCTTCAAACGGCACCGCCGACGGCGCCACCGGCAGCTCGCCCTGATGGAAATCGGGGTGGGACATACGCCCCACATGCCACAGTTGCAGGAAAATCCGCCCGCCTTCGGCGTGTACCGCCTGGGTCACGCCACGCCAGCCTTCGACCTGGGCATCGCTGTAGATGCCGGGGGTGAATGAGTAGCCCTTGCCTTGAGGCGAGATCTGGCTCGCTTCGGTGACGATCAATGCCGCCGAAGCGCGCTGGGCGTAGTACTGAGCATTCAGCGCGTTGGGCACATCGCCGGGCTGGCTGCTGCGAGCGCGGGTCATGGGCGCCATCACGACGCGGTGAGCGGCGTTCAGGCCGGCGAACTGGATGGGGGTGAATAACGAAGAAGGCGTTGTCATGGTGGGTTTCCTGAGCGAGTGAGAGGTGATGGGCTCAGTCTGCAATCAGGTACAGGTTTTGATAATTTGGCTAGTCTTTGATGGATTTTCAAAAATAGCGGAATAATCATGGACAACCTGGAAGCCATACGCCTGTTCGTCGAGGCTGCGCAACTGGGCGGACTCTCCGCCGCCGGCCGCAAGCTGGGGCTGTCGCCGGCCGCGGCCAGTGCCCGACTGCTCAAGCTGGAGGCTTCGCTGTCTACCCGCCTGTTCGAACGCACCACGCGCCAATTGAGGCTGACCGATGAGGGGCGGCTGTACCTGCAACATTGCCGTCAGGCCTTGCAGGCGCTGGACGATGCGCGGGCTGCATTGTCGGCGGAGAAGAAGGAAATTCGCGGGAAGATCCGTCTCTCGGCCACATCGGACTTCGGGCGTCACGTGCTCAATCCATGGCTTGATGAGTTCACGGCGCGCTATCCCGGGGTGGTGCCCGCCCTGCTGCTGTCAGATTCGCTGTCACACCTGATCGCCGACGATGTCGATCTGCTGATCCGTTTCGGTGTGCCGCCGGACAGCTCGCTGATTGCCCGGCAACTGGCCGACAACCACCGCGTGCTGTGCGCCGCACCGGGTTATCTGCAACGCAGGGGCACGCCTTTGCATCCACGGCAACTGGCTGATTTCGAGCACATCGTGTCGGGGCAATCGGGATGGGCCAGCGAGTGGCGGCTGCAAAGTGAAGATGAAATGATCGTTTTCAAGGTGCCGCTGGAAGCCGCCCGCGAGACTAATGACGGCGCGCTGGCGCGGCAGTGGGCAATCGACGGCCACGGCATCGCGCTTAAATCGATCTGGGACATCCGCGCCGATCTGGCAGCAGGCCGCCTGGTTCGGGTCATGCCGGAGTGGCAAACCGCCGAAGCGCCGGTGTATGCGCTGTATCCCCGCAGTCGCTACCTGGCGCCACGGGTGCGGGCGCTGCTGGATTTCTTGCGTGAGCGGTTTGAGCAGGCAGGTGGGGCGAACAGTATTTAAACTGATCGGTCTGATTGGGTTAACAGCGGGATTTTTCCAGTTAATTTGATAATCCATCAATCGCCAGGTCAATTATCAAATGCCTGGCGGTTTTGCAGAATGGCGCGACTTCATTCAACAACCTAGGCACGCACATGCATCTGGATCACGCCAACATCGTCACCCCGGAGCTCGACAAGACTGTCGGTTTTTTCACGCAGATACTGGGCTTGACCCTCGGCCCACGGCCAGGGTTCGGCGTGCCGGGCGCCTGGCTCTATCATCAGGACCGCCCCCTGATACACCTCACCCAGGCCACCGGCGGCCTGCCCGCTGCGCGCGTGACCCCGCGCATCGACCACATCGCCCTGCGCATCGATGACCTGAACCAGTGGGACGCTATCATCAACCGCCTGCGCAGCCACGGAATCGCCTTCCAGATCAGCGAAAGCGACGAGCTCAGTGATCGCCAGCTCTGGGTCAGCCTCGCCCCCGGGCTGACCATCGAGCTGATCGTCGCCCAGTGAAACCCCGCGCGCCAGTGACCAACGCTGTAGGAGCGCGCTTGCCCGCGACGGCGGTGGTAAATGCCACACATCTCTATCGCCTGATACGGCCCTATCGCGAGCGAGCTCACTCCTACAGGTCCTGTGCATGACCTGAAGACGCCGCTAACCTGTAGGAGTGAGCTTGCTCGCGATGAGGCCGGGACAGACGCCACATCTCTTGCGCCAATGACACCGCCGTCGCGGGCAAGCGCGCTCCTACGGGATGCATCGAGTCAGGTCGCGTATTGCGCCACGCCGTTGCCGAATGACCAGTTCTCCTTGCGCACTTCCACCAGGCTGATGAAAACATCTTCCAGCCTCACCCCCGCAACTTCCTTCAGACGATGGGCAATGGCGTGGTACAGGGCTTTCTTCTGATCCACTGTGCGCCCTTCGTTGAGGGTGATCTGGATGAACACCTGGCCATCCGAACGCTGGATCCCCAGGTACTGCGGGTCATACACCAGGCGGTCGCGCTCGTGTTCGGTCAGCACCTGAAAGTTGTCATGGTCCGGAACGTTGATGGTCTCCTTCATGCAGTTGTAGACGACCTGCCCGATCTTCTGCAGGTGAGCCGGGTCGTTCTGTTTGATGATGTCGATTCGTACCAGTGGCATGGGCAACTCCTTGGGAAAGGGATCAGACGAGACAGGCAATACCTGTTGAGAAATTAAGATAATCGACATAATCTATTTCAGCAAGCGCTCAGAAATATCAAATGCGGGAGTGCATCGTGGGACGTTCTTCAAAGGAAAAAGCGCAGGAGAATCGCGCCAGCATCGTCGAGACCGCCTGCCGGATGTTTCGGGAATCAGGGGTGGAGAACGTTTCCGTGGCGCAGATCATGGCGGCGAACGACATGACCGTCGGCGGCTTCTACAAGCATTTCGAGTCCAAGGATGCGTTGGTGGCCGAAGCCTTCGCCCTGGCCTTCGATCAGTCCAGAGGGGGCTGGCAGCAGGTTCGCCAGCGCGCCGACAGCCAGTTGGAACACCCAGGCACAGCGATGGTGCGCCAGTACCTGCACAACCGCTCATCCCCCCTGCACTGCCCGATGCTGATGTTCGCAGGCTCCGTGGCCACAGGCGAAGTGGACCAGGCCTGTGCCGACGCCTACGTTTCAGGCACGAAAACCCTGTTCGACAGCTTTCTCGATGCCATGGCCCCGGCAAGCACCGACAACCCGCCAGCGATCCCGGACCAGAACAAGGCCATGGTGCTGTTCGCCGCCATGCTGGGCGCGCGATTGCTGGCACAAAGCGTCGGCGATGAGCCCTGGATCAGGGCAATGGAAGACGCCGTCAACCAGGCCGCCCTTTCTGAACACGGATAGCACTCAGGGTTTCACCGCCTGGCGCTGTTGCGAACTCCAGAGTTCCAGATTCGCCTTCAACAGCGCCTGTGGCACGGGACCCGAGACGATTTCCTGCATCTGCGCGGCAACCCGCTCACGCAGCGCCGTAGTCATGCAGGTCGAACTGCGCGACAGCGCCAGATAGAGCCCTTCGCTACTCACTGGCGGCTCCAGGGCCTGCACCACGTCCTCGATGCCCAGCGTGCGGGCCAGCGCCATGCCGGGGTAGTACTCGAAGATCACGTAGTCATTGCGCTTGAGGATCAGCTTCTGGAAAGCCTGGGTGGCGGTCGGCACGGCTTCGAGGGACAGATTGGCCCGGGCAAAATCGTCGAAGCCCTGGCCGTTGCTGTTGTTGACCAGGGTGCCGCCGCTGTGCCCGATCAGGTCGTTCCAGCCCCGGTAGACCAGCGTTTCGTCGCGCCGCACCCAGACCCGGCTGGAGGTCACCAGAAACGGCGGATCGATGAAATCCACCACCTGCTGGCGCGCCTGGGTGAGGAAATACCCGGCCAGCATGTCGATGCGCCCTGCCCGCACCTCTTCCTGTGCCCGCGACCAGGGGCCGGCATACACCACGTCGATGTCGAGCCCCAGCCGGGTGCCCAACTGCTTGAGCAACTCGGCGTTGGCACCGATCAACCGTTGCGGATTCTGCGGATCGCGCCACAGGTACGGGGGATATTCAGCGTTGCCGGTGGCCGTCAGGTGATTGCAGCCCTCGGCTCCGAGCGCGACGCCGGGGGGCAGGCAGACCGTGATCAGGAGCGACATGAACCAGCCCGAGTGACGCTTGAACATACGCAACCTCTGACGTCCTTGGTCATCGACCCGATGCAGGTGGTACGTCGTTGATTGGCAGCCCTTGCTTCAGGGATGGCCAACCCGGGAGGCATCTTGCGCGTACCGTCGAAAATGCGCCTCGCACGATCCCGCAGCTTAGTTCACGGATGCTCCCGGTGCCGGTAATAAATCCTCACGGTGCACTCAACCGCACTCAGCCACACCCTACCCCGACACCGCGTCCGGCCAGCGCCCCTCCCCCAGCAGCGCCGCCACCGTGCGCTCGCCCAGCCCCAGGCCGACACTCATGCCAAGCCCGGTGTGCATCAGTACCGCAGTCACGGCATCACCGACCTGCAAGACACTGAACGGCCCCGGCCCACGGCTGCCATACACCCCTTGCCAGCGTTCCAGCACCTGGAGCCGCCCACCCAGGGTGTGTTCGGCCAGGTCGATCATCAGACGGTCTACGGCTTCGTCGTTGAACGGCTCGGCGTCGTTGCCGTAGTGATGGGAGTCGCCAATGATCAGTTCGCCGTAGGGCGTGGGGCTTGCCAGCAAATGGATGCCATGGGCTTCCAGTTCAGGGGTGTCGCGCCGAATCTGCGTGCGGATCGCCTCGGCCTCCGGCAGGTCGGAGAACGCGCCGTAATGGACACAGCTCAAGCCCGTGAGTACCGAATGCTGCAGGTCCAGAGGTTGCTCCAGGCGAGCGCGCAGCATCTGCAAGCGGCACACCGAAGGCTTCAACGTCGCTATCTGCTCGGCCAGCAGCGTCTGGTAATCGTGCCCCGAGCAGACCACCACATGCCGTGCCTCGAAGCGGCCAGCCGTGGTCAACGCAGCACCTGCTTCGATATCCCTGACCAGGGTCGAAAAGTGGAACTCGACCCCCAGCCCACGCAGGTAATCGACGATCTGCGGCAGCGCCTCGCGAGAAAACAGCTGCTGGTCATCCAGGCCGTGCAAGGCGGCGCGATGGTGCACGAAGCGGCCATCGTACAAGTCCTGCAACGCAGCGTCGCGCAGCAGTTCGACGCGATAGCCCTGCTCGCGGGCGCGACCTCTGCAGAACGCCTCAAGCATCGCTTCTTCGGCCTCGCTGCGTGCAAAGATCAGCGAACCCTGTTTTTTCAAGGCCAGACCGGCAGCGTCGGCCAGTTCGCCCCACAAACCGTGGGATTGGCGCGCCAGGTCAAGCATTGGCCCCGGCGCCTGGCCGGTGACCAATGCCTGGCCGAAGTTACGGATCGAAGCGCCCAGGGGCCGGTCGCTGCGCTCGAAGACCCGCACCTTCAGACCACGGCGAACACCCGCCCAGGCATGGGCAAGCCCCAGAATGCCCGCGCCGACGATCAGCAAGTCACAGTCGTGCTGACTCATTGAGAAACTCCTGAACTGAAAGAGAACCGCCACAGCGGCGGGATAGATCAGGGCGTCACCCGGATGACGGGTGACGCCCGTTGATCACTTGCTCACGGGCTCGGACTTGCCGTCATAGCGCTTGCGCCATTCGGCGAGGATGCGGTCGCGGTTCTCCGAGGCCCAGTTGAAGTCGTTCTTGATCAGGCGCTGTTCGTAGTCGGCCGGCAGCTCCTGGAATGGCTCGGCCAGGCCAGGCTGGGCCAGCACCGCGAAGTTGGTCTTGTAGAGGTTCATGGCCTCGCGGCTGGCGGAGAAGTCTGCAAGCTTCTTGGCGGCATCCAGATGGGCAGTCCCTTTGATGATGCCAGTGGCCTCGATCTCCCAGCCCAGGCCTTCCTTGGGCAGCACGATGTCCAGTGGCGCGCCCTTGCGCTTGAGCTGCACGGCCGGGTACTCGAAGGAAATACCGATCGGGAACTCACCCGCCGCCGCCTGCTTGCAGGGCTTGGAGCCGGAGTGGGTGTACTGGCCGATGTTCTGGTGCAGCTTGTCCATGTAGGCCCAGCCGCCGTCTTCGCCAAAGGTCTGCAACCAGGCGCTGACGTCCAGGTAGCCGGTCCCGGAGGACGCCGGGTTAGGCATGATGATCTTGCCCTTGTAGACCGGATCGGCCAGGTCTTCCCACTTGGTTGGCTTGGGCAGACCCTGCTTCTGCGCCTCGACGGTGTTGAAGCAGATGCTCGCGGCCCAGACGTCCATGCCGACCCAGGACGGCGGGTTGGCGCTGTCGCGGTAGTTGGCCCTGATCTGATCCAGGTTCTTGGGCGCATAAGCGTCGAGCATGCCCTGCTTGTCCAGGATCGCCAGGCTGGATGCCGCCAGGCCCCAGACCACGTCAGCCTGGGGACGGTCTTTCTCGGCCATCAGCTTGGCCGTGACGATGCCGGTGGAGTCGCGCACCCACTTGATGCGGATGTCGGGGTTCTGCTTCTCGAACGCCTCCTGATAAGGCTTGAGCTGCTCGACTTCCAGCGCGGTGTAGACGGTCAGTTCAGTGGCTGCCTGGGCTTGCAGGGTCATGGCGGCAAGCAGGCTGGTAAGCACGACAACGGGTTTGAACATGGGAGAGCTCCTGTGGGGAAATGGGCTTGATTGAGAAGACGATCAGAGAGTTCGTGCCGGGTTAGCGCATCAATGACCGGGCGCCACGCGCCAGGCCTGGGAACGCTTGAGCAAGCCGCGCGAAACCTGGGCGAGCAGCAGCGAGACGCCGGCGGATGTGAGCAGGATCAGGGTGGACATGGCGGCGGCACCGCCGACGTTGCCGGCGTCGTCCATGTTCAGCACGGCAACCGACGCCAGCACCGTGTCCGGGCTGTAGAGGAAGATCACCGCCGACACCGTGGTCATGGCCGACACGAACAGGTAGCGGATGATGTCCAGCAGTGCGGGCAGGCAAATGGGCAAGGTCACACGCAGGAAGTGGCGGTACATCGGCACCTTGAGCGACAGCGCTGCCGCCTCGAACTCGCCGTCGAGTTGGCGCAGCGCAGTGGCGGTGGTCATTTGCGCGGTGGTCAGCAGGTGCGCCACGGTGCAGATCACCAGCAGCGTCATGCTTCCGTACAGCGCGTGCAGCGGATTGGCCGGCAGGTTGAAAAAGAACACGTAGCCCAGACCCAGCACCAGCCCTGGCACCGCCATGGGGATGAAGCAGAGCAGGCGCAATACCTGGGTCAGGCGAGTCTGGCGGGTCTTCTCCAGCAGGTAGCTGCCGGTGAAGATCAGCGCACCGCCGAACAGCGCGCAGGCACCGGCCAGCAGCAGGCTGTTGCGGTAGGCGAGCCAACCGCCAGGCAATTCGGAGAAACCGTAGTTGTTCAGCGACAGGGACAGGTCGTACGGCCAGAACTTGACCAGCGACGAATACACCGCCATCCCAAACACCCCGAGCAACGCCGCACTGACCAGGGCGACCAGCAGCAGGAAGCCTGCGTCGCGACGGCGGTGAGGCTTGGGATGATAGATCTGCGCACGGCCACTCATCGCATCGCGCTGGCGACGGCGCAACCACAAGTCCACCGCGAAACTGAGCAGTGCCGGCAGCAGCAGGAACATACCGATCAGCGCGCCGCGGCCGAACTGTTGCTGGCCGAGCACCGCCTTGTACGCTTCCAGGGCCAACACCTGATAGTCACCACCGACCACCACCGGCACGCCGAAATCGGTAACGCACAGGGTGAACACCAGGCAGCCGGCCGCGAACACGCCCTGGCGGCTGCTCGGCCAGGTGATGCTGCGAAAGGCTCGCCACGAAGAAGCACCCATGCTCGACGCCGCATCGAACAGCCTTGCGTCGGCCAGTGCCAGCGCGCTGAGCAGGACCATCAAGGCATGGGGAAAGGTGTAGATTGCCTGACCCAGCACGATGCCCCAGAAACCATAGATGTTGTCCGCGACCCAGCCCCGCAGCAGCCCCTGGTTGCCGAACAGGTAGATCAGCGCGATCCCCGGCAGCATCGACGGCGCCAGCAGCGGCAGCAACGAGATGCCACGCCACACGCCCTTGCCCGGGATACAGGTGCGCTGCAGCGCATAGGCGAAACCGTAGGCCAGTGGCACGACGATCAGCACCACGGTCATGGCGCTGGTCAGGCTGTTGCCCAGCAGCCAGCGAAAGTTGGCACCGCCGAACAGCTGCGCCGCCGCAGCCAGTCCCCCACCTTGCTGCGCATCACCGGCAAGCCCGCGCCAGATCATGGCCAGCAGCGGCAGGACCACGGCCAGCACCAGCAAAACCAGCATCAGCCATTGGCAGCCCTGAATGAACAGGCGGTCGGTCAGGTCTTCGGATCGGCGAGTGCTTGTCGCCTGCGCCGACAGGGTGCTTACCTGTTCCATCAGACGAACACCTGCAGGCTGTGCGGGGGCATGGCGACCCGAATCCGGTTGCCCTGCAACAGCGGCATGGCTTCCGGCGCCATCTCGGCCAGCAGCGCGTGGCCCGGCAAGTCATCGAGTTCAAAGCTCACCCGGCAGCGATTGCCGAGAAAGGTCATCTCGTGCATGCGCGCCGCAAACTGGTTTTCCTGTTGCGCCTGGGGGTTGATCATCACCGCCTCGGGGCGGCAGAACAGACGGCCCTGGGCATTGCCGCCGGCCTGGGCCAGGCGCAGGCTGATCTGCCCCACGCGGGCCTGGCTGCCCTCGCGATGGCACGGCAGCCAGTTGCCCTGGCCCACGAACTCGGCGACGAAGGGGGTCGCGGGTTTGTCGTAGATCTGCTGCGGTGTCGCGTACTGCTCCACCCGCCCGTGATTCATGACCGCAATGCGGTCAGCCATCAACATGGCTTCATCCTGGTTGTGGGTCACCATCAGGGCGGTGATCCCGAGCTGGCGCTGCAAGGCGCGCAGCTCGGTGCACAGATGCTCACGTACCCGCGCATCGAGGGCCGACATCGGCTCGTCGAGCAACAGCAGTGACGGGCTGGGCGCCAGGGCACGCGCCAGGGCAACGCGCTGCTGTTGGCCGCCGGAGAGCTGCGCCGGGTATTTGTGGGTGCTTGAACCGAGACCGACCAGTTCGAGCATTTCGGCAACCCGCGCACGAATGGCCTCGCGCCCCTGCCCCGACAGACCGTAGGCGATGTTCTGGCCGACGGTCAGGTTGGGAAACAGCGCGTAGGACTGGAACAGGATGCCGTAGTCCCGGGCCTGTGGCGGCAAGGTCGAGACATCACGCCCGGAAAAGTGAATGCGTCCCTGATCCTGATGCTCCAGGCCCGCGATGCAGCGCAGCAAGGTGGTCTTGCCGCAGCCCGACGGGCCCAGCAGGCAGACCAGTTCCCCCGCCGCGATATCCAGCGACACGCCGTCCAGCGCCTTGAACGTGCCGAAGCCTTTATGAATGTCGCGCAATTGCAGATCGACAGTGGCCATGGGGGTAACCTCGCTTGATAGAAAACGAGGGTTATCCTGAGCGCCGCTTGCGAAGGCTTCGTGGCAAAAAGGCAAAAGCTGCCGATAGTGGTATCAGCATTTTTGTGATGTGAAACGGCGGGGCTAGCAGGTTTCCCGGGCAATGCTCAGGAACGCCGCTGGCAGGCGTGCCTGGCGACGCTCGCGCAGACAGTAGAGGTATTCGGGGATCATCGGCGCATCGTCCAGGGTAACCACGCGCAGATCCGGGTTGTCCGGCACCTCATGGCGGCCAATCACGCTGATGCCGATGTTGCGCAGCACCGCTTCACGGATCGACTCGCGGCTGCCAATCTCCAGCATTGGCCCAGGCGCCACACCTGCTGCGCGCAGCATCTGCTCGGTGAGCATCCGCGTCGTGGAGCCGGTCTCGCGCATCAGCAGGCAATGCCCGGCCAAGGCCGCAGGCGACAGCCGCGAATGAACCGCCAACGGGTGGCTGCGATGCACCGCCAGCACCAGAGGATCGTGGCCAAGCACCAACTGGGTGAATCGCCCGTCGTCCTCCAGTTGCGAAGACGCGGCCAGATCCACCCGGTACTCCTCCAGCGCCTCGACCACTTGCTGCGAGTTGCCGATTTCCAGGGTCACCTGGATCTGCGGGAAGCGCTCTCGAAAACGCCGGACCAGATCCAGCACGTAGTACGGCGCCGTCGCCGCGATCCTCAGGCAGCCCTGCATCTGCCCACTGTTACGCAGGAAGAACTCGATATCAGCCTCCTGCTGCAGCAGTTTCTGCACCATCGGCAGCAGGCGGGCGCCCTCCTCGCTGACCGTCAGGCGACGACCGCCGCGGTAAAACAGCTCGACCCCGTATTGCGCTTCGAGGTTGCGAATCTGTGTGGTGACGGTGGGCTGGCTCAAGCCGAGCTTCTTCGCCGCCTGGGTGATGCTGCCCAGGCGAGCAACCATGTGGAAGGATTTCAACTCGGCGGATAGCATCAGGTATGCGGCTCTTGAGAGGTCCCCCGTGCAGGCGGGCTGGGACGTTGATCGAGGCTCAATGATACCCCGGAAAAGCCCGGGCGGATCACAGTTGTCGCCCGCCAATTTACACAACGTCTAAATGTGGATAATGTGTCTTGCAACGCCATTCACTCTGCACCCGAGGAGATCGCTGTGGACTCACTGTCTCTACCCACTTTCAAAGACGTTCAGGACGCGGCCGCGCGCATCGAAGGTCACGCGCACCAGACCCCGGTCCTGACCTCCCGCACCATTGACGAGGAAATCGGCGCGCAGCTGTTCTTCAAGTGTGAAAACCTGCAGCGCACCGGCTCGTTCAAGTTTCGCGGTGCGTTCAACACCCTGTCCCGGTTCGATGATCAGCAACGCAAGGGCGGTGTGGTGGCCTTCTCTTCGGGCAACCACGCCCAGGGTATTGCACTGGCGGCAGCGCTGCTGAAGATGCCGGCCACCATCGTCATGCCCAACGACGCACCGGCGGCCAAAGTCGCGGCGACCCAGGGCTACGGCGCGACGGTGGTGTTCTATGACCGCTACACCCAGGACCGCGAAGCCATCGGCCGGGCCCTGGCGCTGGAACACGGGATGACCATGATTCCCCCGTACGATCACCCCGATGTGCTGGCAGGACAAGGCACTGCCGCCAAGGAATTGCTGGAAAGCACCGGCCCTCTGGACGCGCTGTTCGTCGGGCTCGGCGGCGGTGGCATGCTCTCGGGAACGACGCTGTCCACCCGCGCCCTGGCCCCGGATTGCCTGCTGTATGGCGTTGAGCCTGAGGCGGGAGACGATGGCCTGCAATCGCTGCGCAAGGGCGAAATCGTCCACATCGATACCCCCGCCACCCTGGCCGATGGCGCCCAGACCCAGCACCTGGGGCGCTACACCTTTCCGATCATTCAGGCCGGGGTGACCGACATTGTCACGGTGTCCGACGCTGAACTGGTAGCGGCCATGAAGTTCTTCGCCCAGCGCATGAAGATAGTGGTCGAGCCCACCGGCTGCCTGGGGCTTGCGGCGGTACGCAAGATGAAGGAGCAACTGCGGGGCAAGCGCGTGGGCGTGATCATCACCGGCGGCAACGTCGATATCGAACGCTACGCGGCGTTGCTGACCTCGTGAACGCCGGGGTCAGGAACGACAACATGTACATGGTCACCACCGAGCGCGCCTCACCACCCGCCGGGCATTACTCGCAGGCAGTCATCCATCAAGGTTCGCTGCACATTTCAGGTCAACTGCCGGTCAGCCCCGACGGGCGCCATCACCTCGACGCGCCGTTCACCCAACAGGTGGGGCTGGTGCTCGACAATCTGCTGGCCATTCTGGAGGCGGCCGGCTGTTCGGTGGAGGATCTGGTCAAGGTCACGGTGTACGTGGCGGGCGTGGAGCATTGGCCGGAGTTCGACCGGGTCTATGCCCAGCGCCTGGGCAACCATCGTCCGGCCCGGGTGGTGGTGCCGGTGCCGGAATTGCACCATGGCTATCTGGTGGAAATCGAAGCGCTGGCACAGGTCAGCGCCCTGCCCTGAGCCAACCTGAACCTTACCGGGCGTCGTTGTAGACCGTCGCCCGGGAAACCCCCAGGTACGCAGCCACGGTTTCCATCGAGCGGCGGATGTCCAGCAGCCCGGCCTCGCGCAATTCCTGCATCAGCACACGCCGGTCCGCCGCCTTGAGCGCCCGCGGCGTGGTGGCCAGGCGTGCGGAAAACTGGTCGATGCGGCCACGAATCAGCTCTGCGCTGCCCACCTCCAGCGTTTCTTCGGGACGGTCTTCGCCAAAGGCACTGAACTGGTCAAGCATGCCCTGCAGCCCCCGGAAAACCGAGAGATCGACGTTCATGCACAGCGCCGCAACGTACTTGCCGGTGGAGTCCTTGATGCCAATCGAAGTGCTTTTCACCTGTCGGCCATCGCTGAAGCGGTTCGGGTAATTGGCGATCACCTGGGGATAGGCCGGGTCGGCAATCCGCGCCAGGCCCAGTTCTGTGGCAGGGTCGCCTTCGCTGCGCCCGGAAAGGTTGTTGTGAATCGCCAGGATCGCATGTTGAGGGTCGCGCAGATCGTGCAGCACCACTTCGCAGAACGGGCTGAAGGTCTCGCTCAGGCCCTTGGCGATGTGGCCGAGCTGTTCGATGAGGGCGTGTTGTTCGGGGGTGTGTTTTTTCATCTGGACAAGATATCCAGAAGCTGGAAATAACGTCAATCGCCATTCATGACACACACGCCAGCGCGCCAAGTATTGATACCATGCGCGCCGTGCGAAGGTGGCGGTTGCCCGAGCGGGACCTGCCAATGGAACAGGCCACAACAACAAGAGTAAGTGATTGGTGCGCGAAGGGATCAACCCCATCTCCATGTCGGCGTTTCAGTGGGCGATCGTCAGCCTCTGCATGCTGTTCAACGTCATCAACGGGCTGGACGTCATGGCGATGGCGTTCACGGCCAACAGCGTCTCGGCGCAATGGGGGCTCAGCGGCTCGCAGCTTGGGGTGCTGCTCAGTGCAAGCCTGGTGGGCATGGCCTGCGGGTCGATGTTCGCCGCGCCTGCTGCCGACCGTCATGGGCGCCGGCCGATGTTGCTGGCGGGGTTGCTGCTCAGCGGGCTGTGCATGCTGTTGTCGTTCTGGAGCGAGAACCTGTACTCGTTGATGCTGCTGCGTGGCCTGACGGGGCTTGGCGTCGGGGCAGTCGTGGTGGGGGCCAACGTGCTGGCCCATGAACATGCAAGCCCCGAGCGACGCAGCCTTGCCGTGGCCCTGCAGTCGGTGGGATTCGGGCTGGGCGCAAGCGTGGGCGGCATGCTGGCTCACACGCTCAATGACACTGAAGGCTGGCGCTATGTGTTTCTGGCGGGTGGCTGCATTACCTTGGGCGGCTGGCTGGCCGGGGTGTTGTGGTTGCGTGAGTCCGAGGCATTTCTTGCGCTCGGCACCCGCCGTCAGCGCGGCTCAGGGCCTGCTTCGGTGTCGATGAACTACCGGCAACTTTTCGCCCCGGGCCAGTGGCAACTGACGGTGCCCTTGGCGACGGCGCTGTTTCTGATCATGTTCAGTTTCTACTTCGTGACCAGCTGGACGCCGACGCTGCTGATTCAGAGTGGCTTTTCCGAAAAGGACGGCGCGGCAGGCGGCATGTTGCTGAGTGGTGGCGGCATGTTGGGTGCGCTGGCGATGGGTTTTGCCGGCAACCGGATCGGTGTTGGCAGGCTGTTGTTGGGGTTTGTGTTACTGGATGCGATCTTGATGGGCTTGATCGTGCCCGCCACCCGCCTGGGCTGGCTCGGGGGCGCGGTGGGGTTTTGCAGCGGGATGTTGCTGTACGGCGCGATTGCCGGGCTGTTCACCCTGGCGCCACGGGCGTTTTCCACTGCCATCCGCACCCGCGGCGTGGGTCTGGTGCTGGCGGCCGGGCGCCTCGGCTCAATTGTCTCCCCCGCTGCAGCCGGCTTGCTGATCGACGCCCAGTGGACGGCCCAAGGCCTGTTTACCTTCTACGCCATCAGCCAGCTACTGGCGGCGCTGCTGATCTGGCGACTGTGCAAACGCGCCTGACCCAACCGCAATAGTGCCCTCAAGCCCGTCCCCGCGGGCAAGCCCGGCTGCTACGAAGCATGGGGTGCACGCAAATTCTATGTTCGACACCAAACCCGTAGCAGCCGGGCTTGCCCGCGGGGGCGATCTTGAGGGCGCCGACGCCGGCGAGCCGGACTGCTACGGGGGTTGCCTAATCTCTTCGCTTGAGCAAATAGGTATCCATGATCCAGCCATGCCGCTGCCGAGCCGCGCTGCGTTCGCGCTGAATCTGGTCGGCGACGTCCTTCAACCTGCCGGCAATCAGGATCTCATCCGGCGTCCCCAGGTACGCCCCCCAATAGATATTCAGGTCCTGATCCACCAGGGTCTGCCAACTGTTCTCGGCGTCCAGCATCACCACCACGCTCTCGGCATCTCCGGTCAGGCCCTTGGCCACACGCCGCCCGGTGGTGATCTCGACCGATTGCCCGATACTGTTGAGCGGTACGCGGTGCCGGGCCGTGAGCGCCTGAACGCTGGTGATGCCGGGGATGACCTCGTAGGCAATGTCGTGCCGGCCTTGCTCGATGATCGCATCCACAATGCGGATGGTGCTGTCGTACAGCGACGGGTCGCCCCACACCAGAAAGGCCCCGCACTCCCCATCGGCCAGTTCTTCGGCAATCAGACGCTCGAAGGTCTGCTGCTTTTGCGCGTTCAGATCATCAACCGCCCGCCGGTAATCCGCAGCCTCGCGCCGCCGCTCGGGATTCAGCGCCTCGACGATCCGATAATTGCCGTGCTCGATGTAGCGCTCGCAGATGTCCCTGCGCAGGTCGTTGAGCTTGACCTTGTCCGAGCCCTTGTCCATCAGGAAAACCACATCGGCCCGGTTGAGCGCCTTGACCGCTTGAATCGTGATGTATTCAGGATTCCCTGCACCGATGCCGATGATCAGCAGTTGTTTCATCGCAACCTCCTCAGACGTCGGCCTCTTGCGCCGCCTTGGCCAGCCACTCCCGTGGCGACATCCCCACCTTGGCCGCGAATGCCCGCGACAGCGCCGAGGGGTTGGCGTAGCCCAGTTCCTCAGCCAGCAACTTGATCGGCTGCCCGGCGCGCAGTCGCCCCTGGGCCAATGCCATGCGCCAGTCACCCAGATAATCCGCAGGTGTCTGCCCGACCACCTCGCGAAAGCGATTGGCGAAGGCCGTGCGCGACATCCCCGCACAGCCGGCCATGCGCTCCAGCGACCAGTTCTGCCCCGGTGCGTCATGCATGGCCACAAGGGCGCGGGCCAGGCGCGGGTCCGACAGCCCGGTGATGAAGCCCGGTTGCACCCCGGCTTCCTGCGGGTGGTCGAGCAACCAGCGCATCAACTGGATCACCACCACCTCGAAGATGCGGTCCACCAGCAGTCGCTGGCCGCAGCGCAGTTGATCGGTCTCTGAGAACAACAACTCAAGGGCCATCTCCAGCCCCGGTACCCGGGCCAGGGGTATCGCCACCAGCGCTGGCAACGCCCGGGCCAGGGGATTGTAGGCGCCGCCATCGAAGCTCAGCCGCGCGCAGGTGAAGTCCGAACCCTCTTGGGGCGGATTGTGAAAGCGATGGGTCAAGGGCCGTGGGTACAGCAGCAGCGTCGGCTCATCGAATCGCAGCAAGCCCAGCCCGCGACGGTCGCCCGGGTGGCTCACCTGCAACTCGCCACGGCGCAGGACATGCAGGTAGCCATACCCTTCACTCGCGGCAAAGGTCGTGACTCCGCACAGGGCACCCGAGTGATGGAGCTGAGCCTGAACCCGAAAGCGTTCGAGGATGCCTGACAGTCGATCCAGTGGGGGCAGTGTCTGCATTTGTACTAAAGGGTATGTTTAGTGAATGTATTGATCCCAATCATACAGCAACTTTTCCTAGACTGGCCACGCTGTATCACACAGCACCCACTTCTCAGGAGATCGATATGTCCCGTGTAAACCTTCAGACCCAAAACGCCCCTGCCGCCAGCCAGCCGATCCTGGCCCAGATCCACCAGGCATTCGGCGCTACGCCGAACATGTTCAAGGCCGTGTCCAACTCTCCGGTGGCCCTGCAGAGCATGTGGGCTGCTTTCGGCGCACTGGGCAAAGGCACGCTGGGCGCCAAGCTCGGCGAGCAGATCGCCGTGGCCATCGCCAATCGCAACCGCTGCGAATACTGCCTGGCGGCCCACACCGTGCTCGGCCAGAAAGCCGGTGCGACGTCCGCTGAAATGTCCGCTGCGCAGGTCGGCAAGGCTAACGATGCCAAGACTGCTGCCGCTCTGACCTTCGCCCTGAAAGTGGTCGAACAGCGCGCACAGATTACCGGTCAGGACGTCACCGGCCTGCGCGACGCCGGCTTCAGCGATGAGCAGGTCGTGGAGATCATGGCGCATATCGCGCTGAACCTGTTCACCAACTACATCAACGTCGCCCTGGATATCCCTGTGGACTTTCCCAAGGTCGCCCTGAGCTGACGCGACCGGGCCCCGCCGATGTCTGGCGGGGCTCATCCGGCTGGCAGAACAGGCCGTGAGGCTATTGGCCGTGGGCCGATCCCTGCCGGGCAATGCCGTGCTGCTTGAGTTTGCGATACAAGGTATTGCGGCTGATTCCCAGACGCTCGGCCACCCGGCCGATGTGCCAGTGCTCCTCGTCGATCAGCGTCAACAGGGTCTGTCGCTCTGAAGTGCCGAGCGGATCCTCCCCCAATGTACGCGGCGTAGTTGCTCCCGGCAGCAGTTCGACGACGTCTTCGAGGCTGACGCGCCCTTCCCATGCCAGTGCCACGAGAGTGCGCAGACAGGTGCGCAGTTGGCGCACGTTGCCAGGCCAGGGTTGTGCCAACAGATGCTCGCGCACGCCCGGCTCCAGGGTGATCGCGCTGCCCGCCGCCTCTTCACGCAGCAACAGATCGAGCAGGCTGCCTTTGTCCGAGCGTTCACGCAGGGGCGGCAGTTGCACGGTGAACCCGCCCAGCCGGTAAAACAGGTCTTCACGAAAACGCCCTTCGGCCACGCTGGCTTGCAGGTCCTGATGGCTGGCGCTGATCAGCCGCACATCCACCGCACGGGCCGTTGCGCTGCCCAGGGGCACCACCTGACGCTCTTCCAGCACCCGCAGCAAACGGGTTTGCAGGGCCAGGGGCATGTCGCCGATTTCGTCGAGAAACAGGATGCCGCCATGGGCCTGCTCGAGCTTGCCGACCATGCCCTCCTTTCGCGCCCCGGTGAAACTGCCGCCGCGATAGCCGAACAGTTCGCTCTCGATCAGTGTCTCGGGAATGGCCGCGCAATTGATCGCTACAAACGGCTGACGCGCCCGGGAGCTGGCGCGGTGCAGCGCTGCGGCGAACGCCTCCTTGCCGGTGCCGGTTTCGCCATGCAGGAACACCGGCACGTCCCGCTCCAGCACCCGCAATGCGCGGGACAGTCCGCGCTGCAGACGCGGGTCTTCGAGGCACACTCGGGTGTCGAGGATTTTTGGCAGCTCGGCCGCAGGTCTTGCGGGGGTGCGAACCGGCTCGCGCAACTGGCCATAGAACAGGCGCCCGTCAGCCAGGCGCAGCGGCCAGCACAGGCCTGGCTGCGGGCTGGCCTGGGCGAGCAACTGCTCAAGGGGCGATTCGAGCAGCAGCGTCAAGGGTTGTCCAACCAACTGCTCACGGGCCAGCCCCAACAGATCCAGCGCCGCCTGATTGACCGAACAGATCCGCGCAGTGTCGTCAAAACTCAACAAGCCCTCCCCCAACAACCCGACGAACCGCGCCTCGGGGTGAAACCGCAACAGATAGCGATGGGGCTCGTGACCGAGGAAAAAACAGTTTTCGATCAGCTTGGCGGAAAGATTGGTCAAGGCCATGGCCTGGAAGCGCTGGTGCAGGCTGTGCTCTTCACGGGCGCTGGACAGGTTGAGCACCGCCAGCAGTTCGCCGCGCGCGTCGAAGATGGGGCTTGCCGAGCAGGTCAGGCCCGCGTGACGGCCACGGAAATGTTCATCCCGGCGGATCGTCACATGCTGACGTTCCACCAGGCAGGTGCCCACGCCATTGGTGCCTTCGATGTCCTCGCTCCACATCGCGCCCATCCACAGCCCGGCGCGCTGGAAATCCACCCGCTCGGCCTCGTTGAACACACTGTCGATCACCACGCCCTGGGCGTCGGTCAGCAGCACCACATGGCCGTCGCCACCCAGCTGCTGATGCAGGCTGCTCATCTGCCAGCGGGCCACGGCAATGATGTGTTCCAGCGGCGCACGGTGATCCTGCAAGCGCGGGTGTTCGACCACATTGGGCGCACGCTGGCTGGCCGGATCGAGCTGGTGCTGGTCCAGGCATCGGCGCCATGAGCGGGTGATGGCGGCGTCGGCCATCGGACCATGGCCCTGCGTCTGGGCCGAGCCATGCACCGCTTGCAGCACCTGCTGGGCATGGGCGCTGATCAAGGCAGATGTCATTGTTCTTGTTCTCCGCTGCGATTGCGACACAACTTGAATGGGCAGCTTAGAACAAATGCCGCGGCATGGGCGCATTACCGGTCGGTTATCGTCACCAGCGCTGCAGGGGTGACAATTTGTCCTGCGCCATTCCCGAATTCGTGACATTCACGCCGGCGGCATCCCCGCCGTCGTCTGGCAGATCGGCTCGCACGCCCTCTACAAAGCGCCTTTCAGCGAGATGGCCCGGCCCTTGCTGACAGCCCTGTCGCCACAAAAACAAAAAACAGGGAGAAGCCCCATGAATGTCGCGATTGAAACCCCGCTGCAGAACCCCACTGCCCAGCTCACCGACTGGCTCGAACGCCTGGAGCAATCGCTCGGCCAGGGCGATCTGGATGCCACCCTCGGCCTGTTCAGTGAAGAGTGCTACTGGCGAGACCTGCTGCTGTTCAGTTGGAACCTGGTCACTCTGGAAGGCAAGCCCGCCATCCGGGACATGCTCGAAACCCGCCTTGAACAGACTCGCCCCCAGAGCTGGAAAGTCGAAGGCGACGCCACGCTGGACAACGGCGTGCTCGAAGGCTGGATCAGCCTGGAAACCGATACCGCTCGCGGCAAGGGCTACGTGCGCCTCAAGGACGGCCTGTGCTGGACGCTGTTGACCACCATGCGTGAACTCAAGGGGTTCGAGGAACCCAACGGCCGCCGCCGCCCGCTTGGGGCCACCCACGGCCATGGCCACCCTGACAAACGCAACTGGGCTGAGCGCCGCCGCGATGAAGAAGCCTCGCTGGGCATCACCACCCAGCCCTATTGCCTGATCGTCGGCGGCGGCCAAGGCGGCTTGGGCCTGGCGGCACGGCTCAAGCGCATGGGCGTGCCTACCCTGATCATCGACAAGGCCGAGCGCCCCGGCGATCAATGGCGCGGCCGCTACAAGTCGCTGTGCCTGCACGACCCGGTCTGGTACGACCACATGCCCTACCTGCCCTTCCCCGATCACTGGCCGGTGTTCACGCCCAAGGACCAGATCGGCGACTGGCTGGAGATGTACAGCAAAGTCATGGAGCTCAACTACTGGACCCGCACCGAGTGCATCGGCGCCAGCTTCGACGAGCAAAGCGGCACCTGGACCGTGGAAGTCCAGCGCAACGGCGAGCGACTGACCCTGCACCCGACCCAGTTGATCCTTGCCACCGGCATGTCCGGCGTTGCCAACGTGCCGAGCTATCCGGGCGCCGAAAGCTTCAAGGGCCAGCAGCATCATTCCAGCCGCCACCCCGGTGGCGATGCCTGGCGCGGCAAGCGCGCGGTGGTCATCGGCGCCAACAACTCGGCCCACGACATCTGCGCGGACCTGGTAGAGAACGGCGCAGAGGTGACCATGGTCCAGCGCTCCTCGACCCACATCGTGCGCTCCGACAGCCTGATGGACCTGGTGTTCGGCGGGCTGTATTCAGAAGACGCCGTGGAAAGCGGGCTGACCACCGACAAGGCCGACATGCTGTTTGCCTCGATTCCGTACAAGGTCATGCCCAGCTTCCACCAGCCGGTATTCGACGCCATCAAGGAGCGTGACAAGGACTTCTACGAGGGCCTGAGCAAGGCCGGTTTCATGCTCGATTTCGGCGATGACGAATCGGGGCTGTTCATGAAGTACGTGCGCCGTGGCTCGGGCTATTACATCGACGTCGGCGCCTCGCAATTGATCGCGGACGGCACCATCAAGCTCAAGAGCGCGCCGGGGCTTGGCGTGGAGCGCATCGAAGCCGACGCCGTGGTGCTCAACGATGGCACCCGCCTGCCGGCTGACCTGATCGTCTATGCCACCGGCTACGGCTCGATGAATGGCTGGGCGGCGAAGCTGATCTCCCAGGAAGTCGCCGACAAGGTGGGCCGCTGCTGGGGGCTGGGTTCGGGCACCACCAAGGACCCAGGACCGTACGTGGGTGAGCTGCGCAACATGTGGAAGCCCACGCAACAGCAGAATCTGTGGTTCCACGGCGGCAACCTGCACCAGTCACGGCATTACTCGCTGTACCTGGCGCTGCAACTCAAGGCACGCTTCGAAGGGCTGCCGACCCCGGTGTTCGGGCTGGCCGAAACCCATCACCTGGGCTGACGAAACGGTTGCCCGGCTCCGGCCGGGCAATCGCCCTGCATTCAGCGCTTGCTGAACGCCAGACGCGCCGCGAACAGCACGAAGATCATGCCCGTGGCGCGGTCCATCCAGGTAATGACCTGCGGACTGCGCAGTACACCGGCAAGAGGCTGCGAGGCGGCGATCAGCGCCAGCGACCAGAGCAACCCAAGCACCACATGAATGCTCACCAGACCGAAGGTCCAGGCCACCAGCGGCTGACCCTGCGGAATGAATTGAGGCAGAAAGGACACGTAGAAAATCCCGATCTTGGGATTGAGCAGATTGCCCAGCATCCCTTTCATGAACCAGTTTGCGTCCGGCTTTGCGGCAGTCGCCTCGGCAGCCAGCGAACGACGGGGGCGCCACAGCATGTTCAGCCCCAGCCAGGCGAGATAGCCCGCGCCGCAGAATTTCAGCACATTGAAGGCAAGCTCGGACACCGCGATCAACGCACCCAGTCCGAAAGCGACCGCCGCCCCCCACAACAGGCACCCGGCATTGATACCCAGTGCCGCCCGAAAAGCCTGAACCCTGCCCTCCACCGTCGCGGTGCGCAACACCAGCGCGGTGTCCAGGCCAGGAGTGAGGGTCAGCACGGTGGCGGCCAGGGTAAAGGCCAGAATATTGTCGGCGATGGACATGGTGCGGGGTCTCGACGGGATGAGCCCGAACGTTAACACGAGTGGTGTTCACCCGGCCTTCTCAGTATTCTGGCAGGCCCGCGCACGCACCATTGCCTCGAATCGAAAACCATGAACCGTCAGAAGAAAATCAAGCAACTGCTCAAGGCCCACGCAAAAAAAGCCAGCGCCAAACTCGCGCCCAAGCGCAAATCGACCTACATCAGCAAGGCCGACCGTTTGAAGCTGGCGGCTGAAGCAGCGCCTGAGGCTGTAACTCCGTCCGAGGAATGACCGCGCGGACCTGGCGGACCACCACGCTCGCGTAGCAGTCCGGCTTGTCGGCGTCGGCGACCTCAGGATCGCTCCCGCGGGCAAGCCCGGCTGCTACGGGGGTCGGGGTGCTCGCGGAATCTGGGCATGGCTGCCGTTCCGTAGCAGCACGGCTTGCCGGCGGGGGCGGACTCAAGATCGCCATCGCCGGCAAGCCGGACTGCTACGGGGATATCGCGCGATTTTGCGCACACCTCGGACGTGGCGCAACAATCCCTAACCCACTCCCACATCAAGGATCGTTGCTGGTACGCGCCGGATGCGGCGGGTCGATCTGCGGATCGGCAAGATCCGGTGAGTCAGGGTCAAACCCCAACTCGTCATCGACGCCCTCCTTCTCTCCTGCCCCGGCGCCACCATTGTCGCGACCGGTTTGCGCATCCTGATCGGACCCAGGATTGCCCGGCGGAGGATTCCAGTCTTCAGGCCGCTCGCCGCTGCCCTGTTTGGGTTCGCTACTGGCCTGCTCAAGGCCCGACTCCTGGCCGGTATCGAATGATTTCTCGTCTGGGCCTGGGTACGCGGCATCTGGCCCGTTGTGGTCGATAGACATGGCAACTCTCCCATCAGTGACGCAGAACACCCGCGCCTATCATTCAGAGGAAATGCCCGAAGGGTAAGTGCACTTGATTCGACGGACGGGGCCTCAAGGCTCGATCAGTGACACACCGCACCCCGATGAAAAACCCTGAAAACCCACCTGCACGCCATACACTTTCAGGCTGCATAGACTTCACTGCTGTTCCCTCGGACGCTGTGCAACACTCGCCTGACTAATTACAAGACAGTTCGTGTGGTGGGGTCTGCTATGAGTTCGCGTGTGCTTGAATTTGATTCACTGGTCACTTCACGTCGGGCAGTTCGTGCATTTTTGCCAACGCCTGTGCCCAAGACCCTGATCAGCGAGATCCTCGACATCGCGCGCCTTGCCCCGAGCAATTCCAATATTCAGCCCTGGAATGTCCATGTACTGACCGGCGAGCCGAAGCAGGCACTGAGCGCTTTGCTGATGGCCGCACACAACGACCCCCATTCGGAACAGCTGACCCATTTTCCAAGTGATCTTGGGCAACGATACCGCCAGCGTCAGGAGCTGTTCGGAGCGCTGTTCTATGGATTGCACCAGGTCGACAAATGCGATGCTGGCGCAAGAGCACGAGTCAGCGGATTGAACTTCGAATTCTTCGGCGCACCGGTGGGACTGATCTTCACCATCGATTCGAACCTGAAAAAATACAGCTGGGTCGACTACGGCATTTTCCTACAGACCCTGATGCTCAGCGCTCAGGCCCGGGGCCTTGCGACCTGCCCTCAAGTCTCCTTCGCTCGCTTTCAAAACCTGATCGGAGACTTCCTGCATCTGGACGACGGGCAGGAGATCGTGTGCGGCATGTCGCTGGGCTATGCCGACGACAACGCGCTGCTCAACTCGCTGCGCATGCCCCGCGCACGGTCCGAAGAGCTGGCGCGATTCATCGGCTTCGATCAGTAATCACGGGAACACTTCACCGTCCCCGTCTTCTGCGTTTCTTCAACCGCAACATGAGGTGTACATCAAGATGGCAGTCAGAATCCTGGCCATGTGTGGCAGTGCGCGTGTAGGTTCCGTGAATCAGAAACTCCTGAATGTCGCCGTGCAAGGCGCATTGGCAGCGGGAGCGGAAGTCACTGTGGTTTCACTGAGGGATTACCCTTTGCCGTTCTACGACAGCGACCTTGAGAAGGAACTGGGCGTTCCCGATCACGCCAGGCGCCTGCAAGCGTTGTTCAGCGAACACGATGCGCTGCTGGTCGCGTCACCTGACTACAACGGTGGCTATCCTGCGCTGTTGAAGAACACCATCGACTGGATGAGCCGTCCGATTGCGCAAGTGCGCTCTGGCATGGCGCTGTTCGCCAATACCCCGGCGGCGGTGATCTCCGCATCGCCGGGGCCCATGGGCGGCATCCGCTCGATGTTGGCGATGCGCGGCGTGTTGGAGAAACTTTGCGCATTGGTCATTCCTCAGAGCTTTACCTTGGGCCAGGCCTATCAGGCGTTCGGCGACAACAACCAGTTGAACAACGAGACTGTTGCCGGCGAAGTCAAAGCCGTGGGTGAGGCACTGGTCAAGTGCTGCCGCGCTGTGCGCCAGGGCTGATTCAACACTCGGTCCACGGGTAGCAGCACGGCTTGCCGGCGAGGCGATGTGTCTATGACGAAGATATCGCCTGACATACCGCTCCGCCGGCAAGCCGTGCTGCTACGGGGAGATCAGCTTTGCTGATTGACGATTGCATTGGCCGCCGCGCTGATCTGGCCATGCAGCCAGCGATGGGCCGGGTCGTTGTCGTTGCTGCTGTGCCAGACCATGTCCACCTGTTGCCGCGCCACGGGGTAAGGCAGTGGCTTGACCACAAATCCCAGGGTTCGGGCGAAGGTTCGGGCCAGTGGCAGCGGCATGATTGCCACAAGCTCACTGTCTTCGAGCAGCATTGGGAGTGCCAGGAAATGAGGCAGCACAATCTGTCTGCGTACCGATAACCCGGCCTGTGCCAGGGCCTGTTCCAGCGCATTGCGATCATACATCTGCGCCTGTCGGGCGAGCCCTCGCTCCAGAATGTAGCCACTGAGCGCGCCCTCGCCATCCCCGCCCAGCGACACCACCGCCAGCGGGTACCTGACCAGGTCCTGCAGCGTCACTGCGCCCGTGCCAAGGGGGTGCTGACGGCTGCACAACAGCACTTCCTCCTGCGACAGCAACGGTATCGTGCGCAGCCGGTCAGGCACGCTGCGATACGCGCCAATGGCCACGTCGATGCACCCCAGATCGATCTGCTCGGCCAGGTCCAGGCGGGTCGATGGGGTGATGATGAGATCGATGTCTGGCGCGGCCTGAGCCAACTGCCGGTTGAGTTGCGGCAGCAAGGTCGCGCAGATGTAGTCGTTGGCAGCCAGGGTGAATGAACGGCTGACGCTATGGGGTTCGAACGCCGAGGCGGCCTGCGCCAGGGCGTTGCTCATGTTGTTGAGCGCGTCACGCAACGGGCCGCTGATTTCGATGGCGAAACTGGTGGGCGTCATGCCCTTTGCCGTGCGCACGAAAATCTCCTGACCCAGGCCTTCACGCAGCCGTGACAAGGCGTGGCTGACCGCTGACTGACTCAGATGCAGACGCTGGCTGGCACGCAGCACACTGCGCTCCTGCATGACCGCGTCGAACACTCTTATCAAGTTCAGATCCAGCTTGTCGAAAGCAATCATCAGGTATCAGTCACATTAAGGTGCGGTCGGTACGAACAATTGTGCCGTGAATTGGAATCCAAGGTTCAATCGATTGCAAGCTGATATTCAAAGGCCCAGGCCATATGAACAGCGTGCAATACGACTCTGCAGAATGATCGTTTTTTGCCTGTTCGCAACTATGGGAAATTATTGATTAATTAAACCCGTGAGGATTGGCAGATGGAAAAGCGCGATCAACTGATTGAGCTGTGCATCGAGTTTCTGGCAACGATAAAAGACAAGACCGCAAGCGCCGATATCGAAAAATGGCTCAACCGTCATTACGGCCCGGACAGCGAGACCTATCGACGCATCGCTGACCTGGTCATCGAAGGCGTCGCCGAGGGCTGGGCGGCCAACATCGAAATCGCAGGGCCCCATTATCGCCGCAGTCGACTCTGTGAACCTTGTGCTGAAACCTTCTATTTCAGCATCACGGCGGTGTACATGGACAGCAAAGGCTTCGAACTGGACAACACCCAGCGCACCTTCCGTGGCGACTACCACAGCCACCCCTATGGCGAGCTGAACATGGTCATTCCCCTGGACAAGGACGCGGTGCTGGCCGGGCCGCTGGGCTGGCAAGGCGCTGGCTGGACGGCACCGTCGCCAGGCAGCCACCACTACCCGGAGGTCAAGAACGGCGCCTTGATCGCCTTCTTCTTCCTGCCTGCAGGCCGCATTTCCTATGACATCAAGGCGCAAGGCTGAGCCCGTCCCGGGGCTGGACGCGATCTGCGCCGACTGGTTGCTGGACCGAGGATCGCTGACCCGCCGGCTGGTTGAAATCGCCGGCCCGTCCTTCGCCGTCGTCACCTTGCGCGAGGAGCCCGGGACGTTGTCGGCAGACGAATGCCAACTGCTGGGCCAGCCACGGGGTGCAGCAGGCTGGATCCGCGAGGTTCACCTGACGGGTTTGGGCCAGCCTCTGATCTTCGCCCGCTCAGTGATGGTTGCCGCCAACGGCAGCGAGGACGCAGCGGCCCCGTTACAACGGGGCAGTGTCCCACTGGGGCAACTGCTGTTCGGCGATACACCCTGGTCACGCAGCGAAATACACCTGTGCCGCGCGCCAGAAAACCATTGGCAACGACACTCCATATTCAGCCGCAAACACCAACACATCCTGGTTCAGGAAGTTTTCCTGCCCGCACTATGGGAGGTGCTCAACCGATAAACAACTTCGTTGCACTGCCAACTTCAATAACAACAATAAGGTACTTTCATGCACACTTCCCAATGCGCGTGCAGGCCTGGCCTGCGCGCCGGCTTTACCCTTTCTCTGGCTCTGGGCGCTGTGTGCGCCAACAACGCCTACGCCGTCGATGCATCCCCTGGTGCCTATATCCCGATCCCTGCCGGAAGTAATCTGGCCTTGCTCTATCTGGGCGGTGGCAAGGCCGGCGAGTTTCAACCGGAGCACGGCCACGCGGTCAGCAAGGGCACGGAGCTGAAAACCCGCATGGGCCTGGTCAGGCTGTTTCATATGTTCGAGGTCGCACAACACCGCGTACAGCTTCAGTTCGGGTTGCCCTTCGGCAGCCAGGACCTGACCTTCAACGGCCGGAAAATCGGCCATGAGAGCGGCTTGTCCGACCCCTACATCGCGGCAACCTTCTGGCCGATCGACGACCCCGAGCACAAGCGCTACCTGTCCTTTACCGGATACATGCTGTTTCCCACAGGCGCCTATGACAGCAAGCAGTCATTGAACATGGGCAACAACCGTTACGCTCACGCCGTCGTGGCGGCTTACTCCCAGGCCTGGGGCCCATGGCGGCTGGAGCTCAACCAGGATGTGACCTGGTACGGCGACAATAACCAGTCCGGCGCCGACAATCGCCGTCTCAAGCAGGACCCGACGTTCAACTTCCAGCCGTGGGTGAGCTACAGCTTCGACAACAAAGTCACCACATCGCTGGGGATTGCACGCACCTGGGGCGGAGAGTCGACGCTTGACGGCGAACCCACCGGCCGACGCACCGACTATCTGCGCGCCCGTGCGGGAATCGGCTATTGGTTGCGCAAGAATATTCATCTGTACACCGAGATCAACCGTGATCTGGAAGTGCGTGGTGGTTACAAGTTCGACTACACCGGTTTCGTGCGTCTAGGCGTGCTGTTTTAAGTGAGGGCGGCGCCCGGCACGGGCGCCGCCATCCCCTCAATACGTATCTGCGTCCAGACCATAAAAAGCCGCCAGATTCATCTGACGGCTCTCTCAAATCAACCCTCTTTCAAGCATTCAAGTCGTGCAGCTGAACCAGCCCCGGCCCCCGGTCGCGGCGCTCGATGACCGCCGCCACCGCCAGAAACCCAATTACCCCCGGCACCGCACACAACACGAAATTGAGTTGCAGTGACAGGTTCATGCTCAGCATCAATCCACCTAGCGCAGGTCCCGCAATCCCGCCCAGGCGCCCCATCGCCGAGCACCAGCTGATGCCGGTTGCCCGAATATCGGTGGGGTATTGCTGCGCCGCAAATCCGTGAATCACCGCCAGGCTGCCGAGCGTCGCTGCCCCTGCAATCAGCAGCACGACGTAGAGCATCACCGGGCCCGGCTTGAGCCCCAGCACCCCAAGGGAAATCACTGACAGCAGCAACAGAATCAACAACGTCGGCTTGGCTCCCCAACGGTCGGCCAGCCAGCCTCCGCCCAGCGCCCCCACTGTCGCGCCCAGGTTCATGGTGACGAGAAATTTCAGCCCGGACACCAAAGGGTATCCGCCCGCGACCATGATCTTCGGCAACCAGGTATTGAGGCCATAGACCATCAGCAGGCACATGGCGAAGCCGATCCACAGCGCCAACGTACGCAGCCCGCGGCCCTCGGTGAACAAGCCCTGGACGCTACCGCCCACCTGCGGGGCATCCACGACCGGCCAGCGCACACTCGCTACGTCCAGGGACGGCTTGATCCGGCGCAACAGCGCAATTGCCGAAGCCTTGTCGCGCCTGACCAGATAAGGCAGCGATTCGGGCAGGTAACCGTACATCCAGGGCAACGTCAGCAGCGGCAGGCCCGCGATGATGAAGGTCGAACGCCATCCGAACCGAGCCAGCACCAGCAGCGCCACCAACGCCGACAGCAGCGCGCCCAAGGAATAGCAGCCCAGCATGATGGTGGTCATGATGTTGCGACGGGCCCTGGGCGCCATGTCGTTGATGAGTGCGACGATATTGGGGATGGTTCCACCCAGTCCGATGCCAGTCACGAACCGCAGCACCGCGAAGCTCCAGGCATCCCACGCGAAGGCGTTGGCAAGCGCTGTCAGGCTGCCCAGGCCAATCGCGACCAGGATGACCTTGCGCCGCCCGAAACGGTCAGCCAGCGGGCCGAGGGTCAACGCACCGAACATCATTCCGAACAGTGCGGCACTTCCCATCCAGCCTGCCTGCACGGCGGGTAGAGACCATTGTTCCATCAGGTGAGGCACGACCGATCCGTAAATGACCAGGTCATAGCCGTCAAACAGCATGATGAAAGAACACCAGAACAGCAGACCGTAATGGAACCGGTTCACTGGCGCCGTTGCAGCGACTTCAAGTGCGTCGTGATGTGCCATGGAAAAAATCTCTTATTGTTGTAGGAATACAGCCAAAACCCGGCAGTGCCGCGCGAACTCGCGCCAGCACCGGTAGGCAATCAAAGAGTTGCGGACGATCTGGTTACTTCGTCCAGTGAGAGCACAGCATCAGGCTGCAAAGATTGACCCGTTGAAAGTCCGGATTCTTGTAGGCAAGGAAGTCATCGTTGAAGGTGCCAAAGGTGGTCGCAGGCCGGAGTTTCATGCCGTCGTAGAACACATCGATCATCTGCTGCGCAAAATCGGCCTCACGGGGAAACACATCCAGAACGGCGGCGCGCTCCTCATCCGTGAAGCGTTCGAAACCGCGCCCTGCCACATCCATACCCGCCCCTGCCTGCGTCAGCGCGATCTCCGGGCCCATGTGTTCCGCAATGCCGGGAGTGGTGTGCAACGCAACGGCATTCCAGACCTTCTCGGTATCGGCTGCAGAGATGCCATGCCCGCGCAGGAAGTCACGAGCGGCATTGGCGCCATCCACTTCAAAACGCAGGTCGCTGTTGTGGTAAGGCTGGGTCAATCCCACGTCATGGAACATGGCCGCTGCGTAAAGCAGCTCCGGGTCGAAATTCAACTGCCTTTGCACGCCCAGCCTGGCGCCCCAGCAGTAGACGCGACACGAGTGCCTGAACAGCAGCTCACTCTCACAATCGCAAACATATTGCGTGATCTCGCGCGCCAGTGAGCTGTCGGGAATCTTGATACCCAGGCCAGCTAACCGGCCAGTATCCGAGTGTCGGTTGAAAGTCATAAGTGATGCTTCCGCACGTAAGAATGAAATAGGCAAGTTATTGCGTGCCGAGAGCATTCTTACGGGGTGGGTTGGCAAACAAGAAGTGCAATTTCAGCAACACCGCAATGCACGATGTGCATACATCGCGCAGGCGAAGCACATATGCGCACATGCACGATGTGCATTTTCAGAGTGTAGAAAGTTCACTTCTGGACATCATCCGCGCAGCGTAGGTTGGCGGCACAGAAATCATCAACCAGTCGGATCTGAACCATGACAAACCATCCCGCGCCTGCGACGAATGAAGTGTCCGAAGTCGAGCGGATCATGAAGAGTCGTTTTGCCAACCGCTTCTATGTAGATCGTGCAGTCGACGTTGAGACCATTCGAGGCATTCTCGATGCGGCACGCTACGCAGGCACCGGCGCAAACGTGCAGCCATGGCGGGCCTACGTCACCACCGGCGCGGTGAAAGACGCGCTGACCGCAGCCCTCAGCGACGTGCACGCCACCGCTCCAGGCGCCCATCGGTCCGAGTTCAGCTACTTTCCGGATCCACTGCCGGAGCCCTTTGCCTCCCGCCGACGCGAATTCGGCTCGCTCTTCTACGGCTCTTTGAACATTGCCGCCGATGACGTTGCCGCACGGGCGGAGCAGACCACCCGCAACTGCCGTTTTTTCGATGCTCCGGTTGCCTTGATCTTCACCATCGACCGCCGCCTGGAGAAAGGCAGCTGGCTGGACCTGGGCATGTTCATCCAGAACATCATGCTCGCGGCCAAGGCCCGAGGCCTGGATACCTGCACCCAGGAATTTCTCTCGCGCTACCACCTGGTGATCCGCGATCACCTGCCCCTGGCTGCCGAGGAAATGGTGGTTTGCAGCATGGCGATTGGCTTTGGCGATCCGCAATGGGCACAGCAGCGTCCACAGATGCCCAAGGCACCGATTGAAGCCTTCGCTTCGCTGCATGGTTTCTGAGCACCAAACGACCGCGTACTTCTCACCCGTAATCGAGCAAAACGACATGAACTCTCTTCAAGGGCACGCGCTGAAGCGGTGCTTCCGCTTACCCATGACAGCACTGATCGCCGCTACCTGCCTCTGCACTTCGAACCTGACCCACGCCGATGAACAGTCGGCTCCCGACGACTACTTTCATACCGGCGCCGGCAATCATTATCTGCATCGAGCGGATGGCGCCATCGTCACCGAAACCCTGCGCGATGGCATCAGTGTGCTGGAAGGTTCAGGCGCCAATATCGTGGTGCTGTCCGGCAAACAGGGCAAGTTCCTGGTCGACGCGGGTATCAGCAAATCCGCTGACAAGGTCAAGGCCGCGTTGCTCCAGATCAGTCCTGCACCGGTCAAGTACGTGGTCAATACCCACTGGCATTGGGACCACGTCGACGGCAATGCCGCAATGCATGCCGCTGGTGCGACCATCGTGGCGCAGGCCAACACCCTGCATCACCTGTCGAGCACCACCCACGTCAACGACTGGAACTGGACCTTCGAGCCTGTTCCGCTTGGGGCACGCCCGACACTGCTGGTCGATGACCTGAAGGAGTTCACGTTCGCCGGCAGTAAGATCAAGGTCGAGCACTTCGGCCCCGGACATACGGACGGCGACCTGTGGGTCTATTTCGAAAAAGCCGATGTCCTGGCGATGGGCGACACCTTCTGGAATGCGGGTTATCCATTTATCGATAACGACGACGGAGGCAGCATCGACGCCGCCATCCAGTGGGCGAACAAGGCCATCGAACGTACCACTGCGCACACCATCGTGATTCCCGGCCATGGCCCGGTGGGTACCCGCGCGCAAGTGATCGAGTTTCGCGACATGCTGGTACAGGTGCGCGATAACGTCGCTGAACTCAAACACCAGGGCAAATCACTGGATGAGGTGATCGCTGCGAAACCCACTGCAACCTTTGACCAGAAATGGGGCCATTTCGTGATCGGGCCGGATCACTTCGTCAAGCTGGTGTACGCCGGGCTCAAGTGATGCACTGCTCGCTCATTGAAACGATCCACTCATGCAGTTGCTGAGCGCCGGGGCTGAGGGTTTTCTCTTTGCCGTGAACCAGATAGTACCCCTTGCCCGTGCGCAGCGGCTGGGTGAACACCTGCACCAGCCGGCCCTGTTCCAGATCATCTTCCACCAACCAGGGGCTGGTCAGTACCAGCCCTTGTCCGCGCCGGGCGGCGTCGATGGCCAGCTCCGACTGGTCAAAGCGCAGGCCGCTTTTCTTGCCGTTCGATTCGACCCCTGCATCCGCCAGCCAGCGCGACCAGTTGGCGTGTGAGGTGATGTGCAGCAGCGTTGCCTGTTGCACATCCTCAACCCCGCGCAGCGGCAGGCGATCACGGTACTGCGGGCTGCAAAAGACGCTCACCTCATCGCGCAGCAACAGCGATGCGTGCAGCGTGTCCGTCTTGCCGTCAAAGTGTCGAACCGCCAGATCGTAGGGGCCGCTCACGACATCGACGGCCTTCTCTGCGGCATTGATCCGCAGCTGCAAATCAGGCAGTGCCTGGGTGAGATCGGCCATGCGCCGGGCGAACCAGGTGTTGGCAAACGCAGGCGGCATGGAGAGCGACACCTGCAGGGCGCCTCTGCCCTGCAGCGATGCGCTGGCTTCATCGATCTGCTCCAGCGCCGGCCTGACTTGCTGCCAGTAGCGCAGTGCCTCTTCGGTCGGTTGCAGCTTGCGCACGCTGCGCACGAACAACGGAATGCCCAGCCATTGCTCCAGCTTGCGAAGTTGCTGGCCTATGGCGCCAGGGGTGACGAAGAGCACTTCAGCGGCCAGTGTGGCGCTGCCCGTGCGCATCACGGCATCGAAACAGGCGATGGCCTTCAGGGGAGTATCCGCGCGCATGATGCAGTTTTTCTCTTCCATAGCGTCAAGACAGATGATTTGTAACGCGCCTGCGTAGCCGAGACAATGGATTATCGAGAATTGACAGAGAATGAGTGTGCACGTGAGAAAACCAGTGGATGGCCCGGCGATGCTGATCATGACCCTGCTGTGCCTGGCCTGGGGCGCGCAACAGGTCGCCATCAAGGCCATTGCCGGCGATGTGGACCCGATGATGCAGGTGGGCTTGCGCTCGGCGATTGCGGCAGGTCTGGTCTGGCTCGTCGGCCGAAAAATCGTGGGTGAAGCCTGGTTGCCGGGGCTCTGGTGTCGCTCCGGCCTGATCGTCGGGCTGCTGTTCGCCGCAGAGTTTCTGTTCATTGCCGAAGGTCTGTTGCGCACGACAGCGTCGCACATGGCAGTTTTTCTCTACACGGCGCCGCTGTTCGCCGCCATCGGGCTGCACATCCGCTTGCCTGACGAACGCCTCGGGCCTCGACAATGGCTGGGTATCGCGCTGGCGTTCATCGGCATCGCCATCACCTTTCTTGCACCACGGGGTGACACACAAGACGCCGCCCCGCTATTACAAGGCTTGCTGGGCGATGCGATGGGGTTGTGCGCAGGCGCGGCCTGGGGCATGACCACAGTGGCCGTACGCACCAGCAAGCTCAGCGAAGCCCCGGCCACGCAGACCCTGTACTACCAGCTCATGGGCGCATCGTTGGTGTTGCTGCCCGTTGCATTCATCACGGGCAAGGCCGGCATGGTGCTTAACGGGGTAGCCTGGGCGAGCCTGGTGTTTCAGACACTGGTGGTAGCGTTTGCCAGTTACCTGATCTGGTTCTGGATGCTCAGGCGCTATCTGGCCGCGCGCCTTGGGGTGATGGCGTTCATGACGCCGCTGTTCGGGGTGCTGATCGGCATGTGGCTGCTGGATGAGACCACCAGCGACGGTTTTATCCTGGGTGCGGTGCTTTCATTGGTCGGGCTGCTGGTGGTCAACATCAAGTCGGCCCGTGAGCATCGCTCGCCAGCACGCTGCAATGACTACGCTCTCGACAAACAATCAGAATGAGGACACTCGATGAAAGGCTACTGGATCATTTTTGGCTCGGACGTGACGGATACCGAAGCTCAGCAGGAGTACGGCAGGCTCTGGGCGCCCATCGCAGAGAAATACAGCGCAAGGCTCAAGGCACCCAACGCCCAGACGTTCATCGAAACCCGCGATACACGCCGTGTCGTCATCGTCGAATTTCCCAGCTATGCCCAGGCCAAGGCGTGCTACGACGATTCCGCCTATCAGCAGGCCAAGGTATTGGCCCTGCGGGCGTCCAGCCGGGAAATGATCATCATCGAAGCTGATCTGGGCTGACGGGCTGCGCGGTCGGTGCCAGGGGCGATTTCAAGTACGTCCCCGCGGGCAAGCCCGGCTGCTACGGCCTTTCGAACCCGCCACAAACCTGTAGGAGCGCGCTTGCCCGCGACGGCGGTGGGTCATTCAACGTCGCGGCGCCGGACCTGACGCGGTCGCGGGCAAGCGCGCTCCTACGGGGATCGGCAGTCCGGCTTGCCGGCGATTGCGCACTCGGAATCGCTGACGCCGGCAAGCCGGACTGCTACACAGCGTCGTGTTTCAGCTCACCGGCGCGGCATCCCTGCGATCACCATGATTTCAATACGATAATGCTCCTTGGCCATAGGCGCCGCTACGCACGCGCGGACAGGTGCCTGCACGCCATCGAGCCAGGCGTCCCAAAGCTGGTTCATCGCCGCATAATCGGCCATGTCCTTGAGCCAGATCTGTGCGCTTAGCAACTGGCCCTTGTCGCTGCCAGCCCGTTCCAGGGCCTGATCGATCTGTTCCAGCACATCAGCGGTCTGGGCCTGAATATCGCCGTCGACGATTTGCGACACCTTGCCCGACAGGTAAACGGTCTGGTTGTAAATGGCAGCTTCGCTGAAACGTGGGGTGGTGCCGATTTTCTGGATCGTTTCCAACATTGCAATGCTCTCGGTCAGATGAGGAAGTATCAGATGTTGTCGCTCGCGCCAGCCCCAGCACCTGTCAGGCGCGAGGCTTCAGAGGCAGGCACGTAGGTGCGCGCTGCCAGGCTGTCGAGGTAGTCATGCACGCTGGTGGCGAGGGTCGGGATCGAGCGCTTCGGCGTCTGTCCAAAATCACTGGCCGTCGCGATGCACCGGCAACTGACGCTTTCGACCTGCTGGCTGTCGAAGCTCTCACCCCCTATCAGCAGCCACTCCCCGTTCGGTGAAAACTCAAGCACGCAGCCCTGCCATGCCACTCGCAGCACCACGCCCAACTGCTTGGCACTGGCGCTGGCAAAAGGCATCAGCAACCGCGGGTGACTCACGTTGCCCAGCAGAATCTCGCCCTTTTCGCGTAACAGGTATGCATGGTCGCTCAGCGTCACCCCGGCGATCAGCGGGCACATCGCGCCGTGCTCCGACGCCCAACGAGCGGCGCCGATGTCAGGGATCAGTTGCGAATACGCGCGACCATCGTCCTGACGCAATTGCGCAGCCAGCAGCTGCGGTCCGTCCAGGCCGTTGCCGCTGAGCCAGCGTGCGGCCTTGCCGGCCTCTTCAGCCAGCCCCCAGGACAATCCCGCACCGCGAGCAGCCTTCTTGCAGAGGTTTTCGATTTCATTCAACGAGGCATTCACGATGCTGCTCCTCAAGGTCGAGACGCGGGCAGGACCAGTCGTCCGCCGGCAGGGTCGCCAGTTCATGGGGGAACGGCGCACCCTGATACAGGGTGATTCGCACCCAGCGATCCGAGCGCGGATCAAAGTGCGTGGCGCCGAAAAACGACAGCTTGCAGCGCAGCAGGTCGATCGGCAGCAGGGCCTCATCGATCAGGTTGTCCTGAATGTCTGCGTAGGGGAACGCCGGCGCCAGCTGTGCCCTGCGCACCGCATGACGATGTTCCGGATGCTGGAGCAGGAACCCCGCCAGCCGTTGTTCATCCCCATAACCGGCCAACGCAGCCTGCAAGCGGCGGATGTCCCGGGCCACGGCCAAGGGCTGTTCAAGCTCCTGCCCCGGCTCGTTGAAGCGCTGACCGATTCGAGGTTCGAGCTTTTCTTCGGACACGTACCAGAACAGCGCCTGGCTGCTCTCGCGGGAAAAATCGATACCGGCAACCCAGCTGTAGTGCGCCCGCAGGATGTCCCGCAACTGCCCTACGCTCATGCCACCGTCGATCACGAAACTCTGCTGCTCGTCCGCGTGCATGCCCTCGCCCAGCTCGTCCACCAGATCGGCGTAAGGCTCCAGCAGCAACGACACCAGGCACTCCTGCGCCTCCAGCGACAGCGCGGACTCAGCCCATCGATAGAGCCCATCCCAGGGCGCGGGCTGATCCAGCATCCCGTCGTCCAGCTGGCGTTGAACCCACGACAGATCCTCCTGCAACTGCAGGATGCGTGCGCGTTGCAGCTCGTGTTCGCTGTGCCAGTTTCTGACGCTGGCCTGGGCCCGCTTCAGGTAGTCGGCAAACACCCGGCGTTCCTCGGCACTGGCTCGCTGCACCCCGCGAACCCGTTGCAACGCGGTCTCCCGTGCGCTGACCCAGTTGTTCAACAGCACCGGGTGGTTGAGCAGAAACGGCGCCATGCCCAGACCTGTGGAGTTGCCGATGCCAAAGCGGCGGCGCAACTCCGGTGCCAGCGCCACGGCACGCTGCGGTGCGCGGACCCGGGCCAAGTGCTCCACCAGATCGAGGGTAAAGGCGCGGATCAGATACACAGTGAGCATTTCGGCCTGAAACGGTGCCGCGAGCTCCGCCCGGTCAGCGATGCTTTCGCGGTCTGCGGCTCCGAACTTGCCACTGCCATAGACCGCAGTGGTGCGCATCAGATAGCCCACTTCATCGATGGCCTCGCGCTCCGGCTGGTGACCTTCGGATAGAGCCTGCACGACATGGTCGAACAGCCGCACCGAGCGGTTGGCCCGTGCCATGCACAGTTCTCGGGACGAAACACGCCCGGCTTCCTGGCGTGGCACGTTGGCTTCCAGCCGCGCCAGATCATCGGCATCGGGAATTCCGTCAAACAGCGCAAAAGTCGCATCCCAGGCCGTGGCGATGACCCGGTCCGAGCGCAGCGCCGGGTCCAGGTCATGGGCGAAGGCCACGAGGCTGTAGCTGCGTTGCGGACCGGTCGCGGTGTACACGGCTCGCCCTACGCCCTGATTGTCGACCGTCCATACCGAACGCTGAAACTGCCAGCGCTCGGCCTTCAGGCGGCGCAGCAACTGGCGCATGAACGACAAACGGGATTGGTGGAAGGCGCCCAGTCGCGAAGCTTTCATGACGGTGGACGGTGATCGCATGTTCATTCAGTTCACTCCCTGCTCGCGGGCCATCTGCCTGGCAATACGGATCGCATCCCAGACCGACGGCAGAATCAGCAGGGAAACCGGGACAGCCGTGATCACGATGAACGACTGCAACGCACTCACGCCACCCTGGCCGAGCGTGATCAGGGTGGCCCCGACCAGGCCCATGCCTGCGCCCCAGAACACCCGCAGCCAGGCCGGCGATTCACCTTCGCCGCGGCTGACCGCCATGGCCACCGTGTAGGACATCGAGCCGGCGCTGGTCACCACCGAGAAGAAGCTGAGAAACAGAAACAGCGCAGAAATCAGGTTCGGCATGGGCATCGACTGGGCAACGCCGAGCAACAGCGCTTCGGGCTGCACGCCATGGCTGATCACACTGCCGGGGGACTGCAGCTCCACGCCGATCCCGGTGCCACCCACAAGCGTGAACCAGATCATGGTAATCACCGGTGCGGCCACGGACATCAGGGTAATCACTTCGCGAATGGTCCGGCCACGAGACACCTTGGCCACGTAGATGCCCATCATCGGCGCGTAACCGATGAACCAGCCCCAGTAGAACAGCGTCCAGCCATTGAGCCATGAACTGTCGTCGCGGTACATGGCCGTCTGGAAGAAGCGGGTGACGTGCAGCGCCAGGCTCTGGGCGAAGGTCTCGGAAAGAAACAGCGTCGGACCGAAGATGAACAGGAACGCCGCCAGGCCCAGCATCAGCCACACATGCACCTTGCTCACCAGGCGCAGCCCGCCCAGCCCGATCACACAGGACAGGGTGTAGATCACCGTCACGGCGAGGATCACCATCGACTGGACCATGATGGTGTTCGGCACACCCCACACCGAATGCAGCACAAAGGAGATCTGCAAGCCCAGAAACCCCACCGGGCCGATGGTACCGGCGACCACCGCGATGATCGCCGAGGCGTCAGCGAACACGGCAATCGGGCCCTTAAGTGCACGCTTGCCCAGCAACGGATAGAGCAAGGTGCGTGGCATCAATGGCAGGTTCTTTTCGTGATGCAGGTACATGTAGACCACGGTCAGCAGGCTGCCGAGCACGGCCCATGCCATGAAGCCCCAGTGCAGGAACGATTGTGACAAGGCCGCCACGCCCGCAGGGGCGGTTTTCGCCACTACGCCAAAGTAAGGCGGCGGCGTGATGAAATGCATCATGGGCTCAGCGGCCGCCCAGAATGCGCCACCACCGGCCAGCAGAGCGCACATGATCATCGACACCCAGTTGAAAGTGCTGATGCTCGGTCTGTGCGTCACGCCACCCAGACGAACCCGCCCCAGACGGCTGTAGCCGATGTACAGGCTGGCGGCAAAGGTCGCCAGCATCAGGACCTGCCAATACAACCCGAAGAATCGTGTGCTCCAGGAAAAGGCGGTGCCGATCAGTGAAGAAAGCGTGTCCAGGTCGATCAGGGCAATGACCAGGAACAGCAGGAAGAATCCGCCGCTGATCCAGAATATCGACCAGTCGAGCGCATCTGCCGGGCTGTTGTGCCGTGCAGCTGTCTTGATTCCCGCGTTGATTTCGCCAGGGATTTCCATAGTGCCTCCGCAAAGTGATGGCATTCGCTGATAATTGTTATGGGTGCGTTTATTGTTCTTGGTGCTTTGCGATGCCCTTGGCAGGGCTTGCGTCAGGTCAAACTGTCAATGCGCGGGAACCTCAGACCGCGATCCCGCATGACGAAGCGCAGGATTGGGCAGGTGCCTGAACCTGCTGCTGCGCCGGGGTGAAGCTCTCCTCGAAGAACCGCAGCCAGTTGCCGCCCATGATCGCGGCGGTGTCGGCTGCGCTGAAGCCAACGGCGTGCAGCCCCGACTCGATGTTGTGAAAGTCGCGGTTATCACGGAACCACTGCGGCTGGTCGGGAAACCCCGGCTGCGCCTTGGAGCCTTCGCCGTAATCGACTTCCAGGGTCCAGCGCCCCACGCGCATCCAGTCCACCACGCTGTTGGGCTGGTCTTGGCAGAGGTCCGAGCCGATGCCCAGATGCTCGACGCCCATCAGGTCAGCGCAGCGCGCGATCATTTCGCAGAAGCTCTGCACCGTGCAGTCGCTCTTGTCCTTGAGGTGATGGGGGTACAACGAGAAGCCGAACATGCCGCCGCTCTCCCCCAGCGCCTTGAGCACCGCGTCCGATTTATTGCGCAGGGCCGCATGCCAGAAGCCGGGGTTGGCGTGGGTAATGGCGATCGGGCGCCGGGAAAGCTCGATGGCTTCCAGGGTCGAGCGTTCGGCCGAGTGGGACATGTCCACCACCAGCCCTACCCGGTTCATCTCGCGGATCACCTGCTTGCCCATGCGGGTCAGGCCCGGATCGTTCTGCTCGTAACACCCGGTCGCCAGCAGCGACTGGTTGTTGTAGGTCAGCTGCATGAAGCGCGCGCCGAGGCTATGCACCACCTCGACAAGGCCGATGTCATCTTCGATCGGCGACGGATTCTGGAAGCCGAAGAAGATCGCCGTGCGCCCGGTCTGCCGCGCCAGGGCGATGTCACTGGCCCATTTGCCGTGCAGGATCAGGTGCCCGTAGCGCTGGAATCGTTGGTTCCAGGCTTCGATGTTGGCGACCATCTCGCGAAAGTTCTCGTGGTAGGCGATGGTCACGTGCACCGCGTCGACACCGCCGGCGCGCATCTGCTGGAAGATTTTCTCCGACCAGTTGTCGTACTGCATGCCGTCGATCCGCGGCCCACGGGCATCGAATGTCTGCGCCAGGCTCATAGCGGTGCTCCTGCGGCGATGTAGCCGGTCTTGACGTGGGTGTAGAACTCGACGGCCGAGCGGCCTTGTTCTCGGGGGCCGTAGCTTGAGTCCCCGCGCCCGCCGAAAGGCACGTGGTAGTCGGTGCCTGCGGTGGGCAAGTTGACCATCACGCAGCCGACCCGGGCGTTGCGCCGGAAGTGAGTGGCGCGGGCCAGCGAGCGGGTCATGATGCCGGCGGTCAGGCCGAACCGTGTGTCGTTGACCAGGCTCAGCGCCTCGTCGTAACTGCCAGCCTTGATCACACAGGCAATCGGCCCGAACAGCTCTTCGCGATTGATGCGCATACTGTTATGGCCACCGATGAACAGCGCCGGTGCCTGGTAGAACCCTGGCGTGGACCGCTCAAGGCGCTGGCCGCCGGTCAACAGTTCGGCGCCTTCCTCACGGCCCAGACGGATGTTCGACAGGTTGGCCTGCAACTGCGCCTCACTGGCCACCGGGCCGAGCTGGGTGCCGGTTTCCAGGGCATGACCGACCTTCAGCGCTTCTGTCGCCGCAAGCAGCTTCTCGACAAAGGCGTCATGAATGTCCGCGTGCACGATCAGCCGCGACGACGCCGTGCATTTCTGTCCGGTGCCACCAAAGGCGCCGTTCACCGCGCAGCTCACGGCCAGGTCCAGGTTGGCATCGTCCATCACCGCCAGGGCGTTCTTGGAGCCCATCTCCAGTTGGACCTTGGTCAGATTGGCCGCCGCCGAAGCGGCGATGCCCTTGCCCACATCCACGGAACCGGTGAACGAAATGGCGCCGACGCCGGGATGTTCGATCAGCGCCTGACCGATCTCGGCCCCTGCGCCCATTACCAGATTGAACAGGCCCTTGGGCAGGTCCTGACGGGAGATGATTTCCGCCAGAATCACCGCGCTGGCCGGGGTCAGGTTGGCGGGCTTCCAGACTACGGCATTGCCGAACGCCAGCGCCGGGGCGATCTTCCAGCAGGAGGTGGCCATGGGGAAATTCCACGGCGAGATGATCGCCACCACACCCACCGGCTCGCGACGGATATCGATCTCGATGCCATCGCGCACTGAATCGGCCGTGTGGCCCAACTGGCGCAGGGTTTCGGCAGCGTAGTAAGTGAAGAATTGCCCGGCGCGATACACCTCGCCACGGCCCTCAGCGTGGGGCTTGCCCTCTTCACGGGACAGTACCTGGCCGATTTCCTCGGCGCGCTTGATCAGCTCCTCTCCGATGCTCATCAGCACCTTGTAGCGCTGTTCGATCCCGCTGCGAGCCCAGACTTTCTGCGCGTCGTGGGCGGCGGCAACCGCACTGTCCAGTTGCGCCCTGGAGGCCTGGGCGTACATGCCAATCAGATCGTTGGTGTCCGAAGGGCTGCGATTTTCAATCTCGTTGACGCCTGCAAGCCACTGGCCGGCGATGTAGTTGCACTGTATCTGACTCATGAAACTCTCCTGAGCGGCACACTCGGCGGGACGGCGCCTCGGTGTGGTTTGAGAGAATTATGAGCCGGTGACAATTTAAGTAAATCTAATATAATTTAACGCTTGTTAAGTATTATTTAAGCGGAAATCCCCCCCATCACCAGGGCGTGCCATGAGTATCAAGATCTCCAATTTGCAGTTCTTCGTCGCGGTCGCCACCAGCCAGAACCTGTCCCAGGCCGCCCAACGCCTGCACCGCACGCCAGCGGCGGTATCCCTGTCGCTCAAGCAGCTGGAAGAGGAACTGGGCGGTTCGCTGTTCGAGGGCGAGCGCAAGAACCAGCTCAGCCCGCTGGGACGTTTCGTATTGCTCGAGGCGCAACGTGAACTGGCGCACTTCGAGCACACCATCGGCACCATCAAGGCCTACGCCAAGGCCGAAACCGGGCTGGTGCGGGTCGCGGCAGTGCCCTCCTTCGCCATCACCCTGCTGCCGCCGATCCTTGCGCAATTCCATGACCGCCACCCGCAGTTCCACCTGGACATCCGCGACATGGATTCGGCGCGCGTGGTGCAGGCGGTGCTCAGCGGCGAGGTGGATATCGGCATTGCGACCGTGCCCGCGATCATTCCCAACATCGAACAGGAACACCTCTTCTCAGATGCATTCTGCGTCGTGTGCAGCAGCGACAGCAGGCTCAATCAACTGGGCCGGCCAGTGCGCTGGAGCGACCTGCAAGGGCACAACTTCATCAACAGCGGTTTGGGCGCCGACATCACCGCCGCCGAATTCCGCCACATTCGTGACCAGTCGACCCTGAGCGTCAGAAACACCAACTCCCTTCTGGCCCTGGTCGCCCAGGGCATGGGCATCACCTTGCTCCCGGAGTTGCTGAGCCGTTCGGGGGCCAGCGGAAACCTGAGTTTCCTGCCCCTGGAAGACCGCAGCATCAAGCGCTCGGTGAGCGTGATTACCCAACCCAGGGAGACGCTGAATCATGCGTCCTATACGTTCTTGAAGGGGCTTAAGGAGACCCGGTTTGGGTAGGCGCGACAGACACTCTGCCCTATATGCGGGACGTACAGCCTTCTTCACTCTGGAAAGCTGAATGTTTAGCCACGGCCAACCTAAAGATCATCAGTTCTATGCTTGCTCCCATCCCGCGCCCCGTGTGAGCATCGGAGGATGATTTCCCGTCAGATCATCGCGCCCGCTCCATCCCATTCCGCAATGCCGAAAGCCAAGGCACTGGCGGGCGCAAATCCCCTTGTCCATATCATTCTCGCCTTCTGGGCGCTGTGGCATTGCCGCCATGCCCGTCCGCCGGATCTCTCGCTCGCTGTCCACTGACACGCATCGGCATCTTTGCCGTCCCCTCCTCGACCGCCCGTAACCCAACGGTGGTCCTGTGCGCCTCTGTGCGCGAGCGAATTCGACATGCACTTTGCATCTGTAGAACAGGCAACCCGTTTCCTCAGTGAAAACCCCGATATCGAACTGTTCGAGCTGTTCATCCTCGACGCCAACGGCGTGCCGCGGGGCAAGCTGTTGCACCGCGACGAACTGTTGGCCGTGTACCAGACCGGCCGGCCCCTGCCCAGCACCATTCTGGGCTTGACCATGAATGGCGACGACGTGGAGAACTCAGGGCTGGTGTGGGATGTGGGTGACATCGACTGCCGCGCCTACCCGCTCGATGGCAGCCTGGTACGCCTGCCCTGGCGGCGGATTGCGACGGCTGCGGTGCAGGTCAGCATGCACCCCACCGAGGGGCTGCCGGCCAGCGTCGCCGATCCGCGCCATGTGTTGCTGCGCACCATCGAAGCGCTCAAGGCCGACGGCTTCTATCCGGTGATGGCCTGCGAACTGGAGTTCTACCTGCTCGATCAGCAGCGCGATGCCCACGGCCGTCCACAACCGGCACTGGACAACGACGGTGGACGGCCGCGCACGACTCAGGTCTATGGCCTGCGCGAGCTTGAGCAGATTGAACCCTTCCTCGCCGACCTCTATGCCGCGTGCAAGGCCCAGGGTATCCCGGCGCGCACCGCGATCTCGGAATATGCGCCGGGCCAGGTGGAGATCACCCTGGAACATGGCGATGCGCTGGGAGCGATGGACCAGGCCGTGCGCTACAAGCGCCTGGTCAAGGGCGTGGCGCATGCCCACGGCATGCAGGCCTGCTTCATGGCCAAGCCCTTCGCGAATCTGGCGGGGACCGGGATGCACATGCACCTGAGCCTGGCCGACAGCGAGGGCAACAACCTGTTCGCCAGCGACGACAAGGCCGGGACGCCACTGCTGCGTCAGGCAGTGGCGGGCATGCTGCGCCACCTGCGTGATTCGCTGTTGTTGTTCTGCCCCAACGCCAACTCGTTCCGGCGTTTTCAGGCCAACAGCTACGCCCCGTTGGCGCCAACCTGGGGTGTCGACAACCGCACCGTCAGCCTGCGCGTACCGGGCGGTCCGGCCAACAGCCGGCATGTCGAGCACCGTATCTGCGGCGCCGATGCCAACCCCTATCTTGCTGCGGCAGCGATCCTTGCCGCCAGCCATCACGGCATCCGCGAGCAGCTCGATCCGGGCGCGCCGGTCGAAGGCAACGGTTACGCCCAGGCCACCGAGCACCTGCCCACCGACTGGCTCACCGCCCTCGACGCCCTTGAGCGCTCGGAATGGGCGCGGGAAGCCCTCGGCGACGGTTTTTTCGGCGTGTACCTGAAGGTCAAGCGTGCCGAGTACCGCCAGTTCATGGCTGAAGTCAGCGAACAGGACTGGCGCTGGTACCTGCATCAGGCCTGACTCCAAAGATTCGAACAAGGTGGAACCATGAACACAGCAACGCATTCCGGGCGGGCCCAGCGGGCGCCGTCCTACTACAGCGCAACCTTGAATGACCTCAGCGAATACCCGCAGTTGCACGGCACGGTAGAGGTCGATGTGGCGATCATCGGCGGCGGTTTTACCGGCGTCGCCACTGCAGTGGAGCTGGCGGAGCGCGGCCTGAAGGTCGCGATCATTGAAACCCACCGCATCGGCTGGGGCGCGAGTGGGCGCAACGGTGGCCAGGTCACCGGCAGCCTTTCGGGCGACGAGGCCATGCGCAAGCAGATGGGCAAGCATCTGGGCGCCGAGGTCGACGACTTCATCTGGCACCTGCGCTGGCGCGGGCATCAGATCATCGAGCAGCGGGTTCAGCGCTACGGCATCGCCTGCGATCTCAAACGCGGCCATCTGCACACCGCGATGAAGCCTTCGCACATGGAGGAGCTGCGCAGCTTCAAGGCCGAGGCAGAGCGCCGTGGCATGGGCGACCAGGTGCAGTTGCTCGACCGTCAGGGCATCGCCGAACACCTGCAAAGCCCGCTGTATCAGGGCGCCCTGAAGAACTTGCGCAACCTGCACCTGCATCCGCTCAACCTGTGCCTGGGCGAAGCGCGCGCGGCTCGCAGCCTGGGCGCGCTGATCTTCGAAAACTCAGAGGTGCTGGAGATCGTCCACGGCCCGCGCCCGGCCGTCGTCACCGCCCACGGTCGAGTCGAAGCGCGTCAGGTGATGCTGGCCGGCGACGTCTATCACAAGCTGGAAAAACCCAGGCTCGGCGGCAAGATTTTCCCGGCCATGGGCGGCATCGTCACCACCGAGCCACTGGGCGAACTGGCCGAGCAGATCAACCCGCAGGACCTGGCGGTGTACGACTGCCGGTTCGTGCTCGACTACTACCGCCTGACTGCCGACAAGCGCCTGCTGTTCGGTGGCGGAGCCAACTATTCGGGCAAGGATTCACGGGACATCGAGGGCGAGCTGCGGCCCTGCATCGAAGGCACCTTCCCGGCGCTCAAGGGCGTGCGGATTGATTTTCAGTGGAGCTGCGCCATGGGCATCGTCGTCAATCGCATCCCGCAGTTGGGCAAACTTTCGCCCAACGTCTGGTATTGCCAGGGCTACTCCGGACACGGCGTGGCGACCAGCCACATCATGGGCGAAATCATGGCCGAGGCCCTGACCGGCACCCTCGAACAGTTCGACACCTTCGCCGCCTGCAAGCACCTGCGCGTGCCGATGGGCAATATGCTGGGCAACCCGCTGCTGGCGGCAGGCATGTGGTACTACGGGATGCTGGAGAAGCTGCGCTGAGATGAAGGCGGCATGATAGGGCGGCACTCGAAAGATGAACTAATTGCATTTCAGTATCAAACTCTCAATAATCCGACCCAAGTGAGATAAGTTCTCTTTCGATAGTGTTTCTCAGGTAAGTCAAATCAATGCCGAACCCGCCTTCTGCGTCTGTCGAGCACCTTTATGCTGAGCACAATGCCTGGTTACGTCACTGGCTGAGCTGGCGTCTGGGGTCAAGTGTCGATGCGGCGGACTTGGCACAGGACACCTTCCTGAGACTGCTGCTCAAGCCTGTGCAGCCTGTTTTCGATAACGCACTGGCTGCTCGCGGCTATCTTCGCAAGATCGCGAATGGCATCTGCATCAACCTCTGGCAGAGGCGAGAGATCGAGCAAGCATGGCTCGACACCCTGGCCGCTCAACCAGAGCGCTACGCGCCGTCGGCAGAACAGAGTGCGGCCGTATTGCAAGCCTTGCAGGAGGTCGGGCAGATGCTGATCGAGCTGCCCGCCAAAGCCGCGCAGGCGTTTGTACTGGCGGTGGTGTGTCAGATGACTGACCGTGAAGTGGCAACGCAACTGGGCGTGTCCGATCGCATGGTACGCAAGTACGTGGCGCGGGCGATGCTGGGCTGCCTGCAACTGCAGGCGGCGTCCGAGGCGACGGCGCTCTGCGCCGAGACACCCTACTGATGCCTGCCCAGTCTGGGTTCAAGGTCATGGAGCAGGCCGCCGAGTGGTATGCCGAATTACGCTGTGGCGAAGTCGATCCGGCGCAGCAAGAAGCCTGGCGTCGATGGATCGAGGCCGAGCCAGCCCATCGTGAGGCATGGGAAGCCGTGCAATCCATCAGCCTGCGCTTCGATCCATTGCGGAAGTTGCCGGACCGCCGTCGCGCTGCCGACGATCTGCTAATGGCGCATCAGCGCGTTAGACGCCGCGCCGTGTTGCGTAGTCTCGGTTTGCTCGCCGGCATCGGTGCTTTCTGGTCGACCTGGCGCCTGACGCCGCTGCCCACCTGGAGTACCAGCCTGATCGCCGATTACCGCAGCGGCATTGGCGAACTGAGGAACGTGCAGTTGCCCGATGGTAGCCGCGTGTGGCTAAACACCACGACGGCCTTTGATATGGACTTCTCCGGCAGCAAACGCCTGGTGCACCTGCTCATGGGCGAGATTCTGATCGATACTGCACACGATGCCGAGCGGCCCTTTATCGTCAGTACCGCACAAGGTCGCTTCCAGGCGCTGGGCACCGAATTCAGCGTCCGATTGCGCGACCAGGAAACCGATCTCACGGTTTTCAAAGGCGCAGTTGAAGTCAGCCGTCCCGACAGCAGCGAACATCGGGTCATTCCGGCGGGTCAGCGACAGACCGTCACAGTGGGTCCGTTACCACCGACGGCCCCGGCAGACCTTGCAAGGCGGGCGTGGTCCGGGGGCCTATTGCTGGCTCAGGACATTCCCCTGGGCCAGGTACTCGACGAACTGTCGCGCTATCAGTTCGGCCACATCTCAATCGACCCTGCGGTGGCGCAGTTGAATGTATTCGGCACCCTGCCGTTGCGTGATGTCGACGCCGCGCTGTCCATCCTCGCCTCGTCTCTGCCGATCACCGTTGAACGGCGCATGCCCTGGTGGACCACGATCAGTGCCAAAAACAGTGCGCCCTGAATTTTTCTTCAAATACGGTTCCGCTTTTCAGTGCCTCGCCGGGTTTAGGAGTGAATCCCTACCCAACTCATCGTCTTGAGGACAAGGAACCGATGTTTTACCGTCCCCGTTGCGCCCCCCTGGGCCTGTGCGCCTCCCTGCTGACCTTCGCCGCCTGCTCGTTGCCCAGCGCCATGGCCCTGGCCGCTGAAACGGCAACCCGCGAGTACGACATCCCCTCCGGCCCGCTCAGTAACGTACTGTCGCGCTTCGCCGCTGAATCAGGCATCTATCTGGTGGGCCTGAGCGAGATGGCACAGGGACGCAACAGCCAGGGCCTGCATGGCCGCTATGAAATCAACGCCGGGCTGACGGTGCTGCTGGCCGGTACCGGGCTCACGGCGCAGAGGATCGGTAACAATGAATACCGACTGCAAGTGGCAGAATTCTCCGCCATGGAGTTGGGTGCGACCACCATCAACGCCCGGCTGGGCTCGGTCACCGAGGGCACAGGCTCCTACACCACCGGTGCGATCACCCTGGGTAAAGGCGAGCACAGCATCAAGGAAACGCCGCAATCGGTGACCGTCATCACCCGCAAGCGTATGGATGACCAAAACCTCAATACCATCGAGCAGGTGCTGGGGCAGACGCCGGGCGTGACCGTCACCGGCTCACCCATGGGCGGCAGCTACTTTTTCTCTCGCGGGTTCAGGATGGACGCGCCGTTCCAGTACGACGGCGTGCCGCTGGACGTCGGCGGCAACTACGTGCAGGCCAACAGTTTCAGCAGCGACACGGCGTTCTACGACCACGTTGAATTTCTGCGCGGTGCCGCAGGCATGATGCAAGGCGCAGGTACCCCGGCCGGCGCAGTGAATCTGGTGCGCAAACGCGGCCAGAGCACTCCAACCACCACCTTCACACTGTCCGGCGGGACCTGGGACAACTACCGCAGCCAAATTGACGTCGGTGGCCCGCTCAACGAAGCCGGTACCCTGCGTGGCCGGGCGATCGTCGGCGAACAAAGTCGCCACTACTTCTACGACTACGGCAAGCGCGAGGATCAGGTCGCCTACGGCGCACTGGACTATGACTTCAGCGACGACACCACCGCAGGCTTCGGCCTGGCCTATGAAAAGCTGCAGGCCACGCCCTGCTTCGGCGGCCTGCCCAGCTACAGCGACGGTTCGGACATCAGACTCAAACGTTCGACCTGCCTGGGCGCCAGCTGGAACCACTGGGACAGCGAGCGCACCACCGTTTTCGCCGACATCAAACACCGCCTCAACGATGACTGGAACGCCCGCCTGGCCGGAACCTGGACCCACAACCAGCAAAACATGAAGTACGTGCAAGGCGTCGGGGTCGGCACGGTAGCGCCGGGCGCGACGTCTTCGTCGATCCAGTCCATCGGCGCGTTGTTCGACTACGACTCGGTTGACTACGGCTTCGATGGCTACCTGGATGGCAAATTCCGCGCCTTCGGCCTTGAGCATCAACTGACCGTGGGCGCCAACACCAGCTATTCCCACAGCCATGACGTCTGGGCGCTGGCCTTCATGCCGCAGCGTGAGGACGTGTTCAACCCGACGCACTTCGTCCAGCCCAGCGACAGCTACATCGTCGACAACAGCTACCGCGGCGGTGCGCCCTACCCGGCCAAGACCACGGTCAAGCAACAGGGCGTCTACGGCAATCTGCGTCTGAAACTGGCCGAGCCGCTGACCCTGGTGCTGGGCGCACGGGCCAGTGACTGGCACTACACCAACGACAGCCACGCCTTTGGCGTCGCGCCCACTGACGAGCGTCGGGAGACTGGCCAGGTCACACCGTTCGCTGGCGTGCTGCTGGACATCACGCAGAACCTGACCCTGTACGCCAGCTATGCCGACGTGTTCCAACCCCAGTCCGACATCGACGCCAGCGGCAAGGTGCTGGACCCCAAGACCGGCAAGAACTACGAACTGGGGATCAAGGGCGAGTGGTTCGACGGCGCGCTCAACGGTTCGGCGAACCTGTTCCGGACTTATCAGGAACACGCCGCCGTTGCTGTCGACGATGCCACGATCTGCGATTCATGCTCGGTCGACAGCGGCAAGATCCGCGCCCAGGGTGTGGAGCTGGAACTCAACGGTTCGCCTATCGATCGCTTGCAGGTCAGTGCGGGCTACACCTACACCACCACCGAAACCTTGAGCCCGGTGGACAACCTCAACGTCGCCGTGAGCAACGGCACCACCTACAACACGCTTATTCCACGCCACTCGCTGCGCCTGTGGAGCGACTACCAGCTCGACGGCGACCTGAACCGCTGGACCGTGGGCGGCGGCGTCACCGCCCAGAGCGAAATCTCGCGCCTGGCCAGCGGCTTCAAGACCGAACAGGCCGGATACGCCTTGTGGAACGCGCGCCTGCAATACCGCATCGACGATCACTGGAGCGTGGCGCTCAACGGCAACAACCTGTTTGACCGCACGTACTACGCCACCATCGGTAACCGCACCGGCAGCAACTATTACGGTGATCCGCGCAACTATATGGTGACGTTGAAAGGAAGCTTCTGAACCGCGCAGACATGCTGGCGACGACCACTGGCGTGTCGCTTCCTTAACCTGAGGTCTGTCGAGTGACCCTTCGTAGCGTTCAGGGCAGTTCGATCTGGATCCTCCACGTACGTTGCAGATCCTGAACGGCTGGGAGGTGTTAGCAGGGCAAGGCGGGGGAAAGACGCCCTGCCCTGACTGGCTGCTAGCGGACAGAAGCAGCCCTTGGTCGATCTACCATCATCCGGCACGTTGTTTTAGGTGTGGGGACTGCCTTCGTAATCAACCACTACGGTGCCGCAGGTAACCGATACCGAACCCCAGTCCCCTTTCAGGTGGTAAGTGGCACCTTCTATCCTGAATACGTCTACATTGCCTAAATCGGTGTCACCGTTCGCATCCCTAGATACCAAAACACTCCTTTCATGCCAAAGAACGCGCTGGGTCAGGCAGAAATGAATGTGTGCATTCCAATAGCAGTACGCTTCCCCATCTGCTGGTTTCACATAGAGGGGATGTGATTCGAGCAGCACCAACTCCATTGCAAATGACAAGGTTGATACGCCCTCTTCAATCGCAAGGACGTAGCTGTCTTCCAGATAAACACTGGCAAAGCAGGTTTCATCGTAGTAATTCATAAATCGCAGATTGTGCAGATCTCAAGTGGGATCGTAGCAGCCACTGTCAATCGCCACGGTCCGCTTCGGGTCGATAGCTGCCCCTCAGCAGACCGCGCCGAACCCGTACTCCTCACCAAGCTTGCTTACGAGCGAACAAAGGATCAAGTACGCGTGCAAAGATTTATTTTCCGGTGAAAAAAGTATGGATAAACAGGCCGAAAAAAGCGCCGCAACTCAGAGCGGCCAGTGACAACAGATATTTCCCGACTTTCTCGGCATTACCACTGCCCTTTTCATGAATGAGTTTGCCCGTGAAACCGAAGATGATCGTTGGAACCATGTACACGCGAAAATGTGCGATAACCTGCTCACGCTCGGGTAAAAACCAAACCAGCACAGAAAAAAATAAAATTATGCCGTAAACGAATCCAGCGATGGCAAATGTGCCGCTAAGGGATTTTTCATGTCTCATCTTGATCAAACTTTCGATTCCTTTCGAGGCAGGGCGTTGACGGCATTTATCCGACTAAATCCGTCGCATGCAGCATACCATCCAATGTCCGCAAGCGAGCAAGCGTAGGGTTTCTTGACCGGCTGCAACCGGCCAAGAGCGGCCACTCCTCTCAAGCCCGGCGCGCTCTCGCCGCCCGCATAGTGAACGAACGAATTTTTTGCGCAAACCGACGTTACTCCTCGTCTTACGGAGCATAAATGTCAACGTAAAGAGAGATGCCAAGGTCACCGAGCATTCGCATCATTGGGGCGAAACCGTGACTTCCTCGATGGATTCGCGCATGAACCACCCACAAAAGATGTCTAATTCGAATCGACTCGCTACCAAAGCCCAGACATCCAATCTAGCGTCGATACTGCCCAATGGCCGTAAAATTTGACCATCAAAATCTGCGTTCTCAACTGGTTCAGCTTCGAGGATCCACCCACGAGTTTTCTTGGTAACAACCGCTCAATAGATCCACAACGGCATGAACGAAGAGTTTCCTCGAAAGCACCACTAAAATAAGCGAATACTCGAGCTGTCACTGAGAACTACAACAGCACACTACGCGAATGAACTAGACCGTCCAATGTCCGCTCTGGATCGATAGCAGCCACTGCAACCCCGACCACCCCGTCGATACTCCAAACGAGTGTTAGAATCCCCCACGTCCAGACTACCTCGAAAGATGCACCCATGCTCCTGAACCTCGAAATCCGCAGCTATGAGCGGGAAAACCGTCAGCACTCCCATGACCATGCTCAGTTGGTCCTGCCGGTTCGTGGCCAGATGGAAATTGACGTGGACGGGCGTGGCGGGTGCATTGATCAGTCATTGGCAGCGGTTGTCACCCCAGGCTCGGTACACTCCCAGCTCAGTCATGCAGGCAGCCGCTTTCTGGTGCTGGACTGTGCGCCGAAGCTGCTGGAGACGCTCCAGATGGGGCGGCTGGCTCAGAAGACATACCTGCCTATTTCCCCTGCAACGCGGCGCTTGATCGAGTTCGCCGAGCTGATAGGCAATGAGCAACTGGCCTTCGGCGCTGCACAGTTGGGCTCGCTGCTTCTTTCTTCATTGGGCGCTGACACTTTCAGTTCTCCATCCCCTATGGAGCAGTTGATTGCCCGCCTGCGGGCCAATCCGGGGGCGAACTGGAGCAACGAAGCCATGGCCCAGGCCGCGAACATGAGCATGAGCCAGATGCACCAGCGATTCAGGCAGATGTTCGCGATGAGTCCTCAAGCCTGGTTGACGCAATTACGCATCCAGGAAGCTCAACGATGGTTGCGTGGCACCTCCCTGCCGATAGCCGAGATCGCCCTGCGCGCAGGTTTTTGCGACCAGGCTTCGCTGACCCGAGCGATGCAACGTATAAGCGCCACCACCCCGGCTGCCTATCGCAAGACGCAAAAACAGTCCGGGTAAAAAATCCCACAGTTACTGACAATACTCCCCAAGTCCCGCGCATCAGACTTCACGCTTCAGTTTTTGGAGCGCGGGTGAAATGTTCGTTGATCGGTCGCTGTTGAAGGGCATTGTTTACGGGGTTTGCGCGGGGCTGTGTTGGGGAGTGATCTTTCTTGGACCGCAGCTCACTCAAGGTTTGAGCGGCCTGCAATTCGCGGTGCTCAGATTTCTCTGCTACGGCACGATTTCGGCGGCTCTGCTCATGCCCCGCTGGCGGCGGGTATGCGCAAATCTTGTCTGGGCTGACTGGAAGTCACTCTTCTGGCTCAGCCTGATCGGCAATATCGCTTATTACGCGCTGGTGGGCACCGGTGTGCAGCTAGTGGGTGTTGCGACGACGTCTCTGATCGTCGGGCTCATCCCGGTGCTGGTAACGTTGGCAGGTCGGCATGACGCAAACGCGGTCCCGCTCCCCAGGCTGCTACCCTCGCTGTGCTGCGCATTGGCTGGAGTCGTGCTCATCAGTTGGCACGCTCTGATCGATGGCGACACGCCTGACACCTCGACAAGCATCGGCGGGATTCTATGCGCCACGGGTGCCTTGGTGACGTGGAGTTGGTTCGCCGTGAGCAATGCCCGGCGGCTGGTGCAGGTCGCCAGCATTTCCTCCCATGACTGGGCCCTGCTGACGGGGGTCATGACGGGCGCTCAGTCGCTGCTTTTGGCGGTGCCAGTCCTGGCTTTTCAGGCAGAGACCCATGGCAGCGGCGAATGGCTGCACTTCTTCCTGGTGTCAGGTGGAGTGGCCCTTCTCTCTTCGGTCGTGGGTGGCGCGTGCTGGAATCAGGCAAGCCGACTTCTGCCGCTGGCGCTCAGCGGGCAAGTGCTGGTGATCGAGACGCTGGCGGCGCTGGTTTTCGGTTTTCTATGGGAACAGCGGTTACCCGATACCTACGAGATGGCGGCCATCGCACTCCTCGTAACGGGGGTTGTCTGGTGTCTGAATTGCCATCGCAGTCCACAGCACTCCCAAGCTGGCTAGCGCACATACTGACTCTGAGCCCGAGCTTCACCCTCCGCTATTGGCGACGTCATGCCGACCTTTCAGTCGCAATACAATCACAACCCACACCAGACACATAAGGCCTACAATTACGCCGCCAACAATAGCCGAGCTTTTTATGTTGGATCGATCCAGGGATCTGGTCCTTTCTGGATCACGTATGACGTTCGCGCCGTCATCGAGTGCAACCAGCTTGTTGTTCCTGATCCCGCCATAAACCGACTGACGATACCAGTGAGCCGTTACACGCTTACCGGTCAAAGCTCGAAGCTGCTCTTCTGAAAAACATCGCGTCGTGCCAGTGATACCCAGTGAGCAACTGAGAACGATGGTCCCCTGCTCATTGGAGATCGACAAGTACTCATCCCGCCCTCCACTTTTCACGGAAAAGGTCCCGACAACCACCTCCAACTGTTCGGGCCACCTGGCCGATATCAGCTTGTCGACCACGAACAGGCATTCAATGCCAAAAAGCATAACTATCGTCATCAAATAACGTCTCAGCATCAAAGCCCTTCCTGGAAAATGATGAGCACGGCGTGAATCAGGCTGTTCCGCCAACCTCACATCACAGTAGATCAACGTTGGACGGTCTGTCGGTTCGAAAGCGGACCCTCGCCCCCGCTACGCGAACCACCAAAACCGAAACAGGCCTTCCCATGGAAGAAATACATCTGTAGATTCGTATATACGCAGAAACGAATATACAGGTCAGACATGCCGACTCAGCCCCACACGTTCTTCAAATGTCTCGGTGACGAAACCCGCGCCCGGATCATGCTCATGCTCGCTGCCGAGGGCGAGCTATGTGTCTGCGAGCTGATCTGGGCGCTCGACGATCACCAACCGAAAGTCTCCCGACACCTTGCGCAGTTGCGTACCTGCGGGCTGCTGGAGGACCGCCGTCAGGGGCAGTGGATCTATTACCGCCTTCATCCAGAACTGCCTCAGTGGGCAGTGGATGTACTGCAAACGACGCTTGAAGCTAACCGTTCGTGGCTAGGTGATGACCAGGGCCGCCTGGCTGCCATGGAAGGTCGCCCGGTACGCCAGGTTTCCTGTTGCTAAGTGCTTCTGGAGAACTGACATGCTGCGGGCAATCTCAATATTTCTGGTCACGCTGGCACGGTCGGCCGCGTCCTCACCTCTCCCATTCTTCTTGCGAAACTGGCAGTACTTGCCGTGCGCCTGAGCATCAGCGCGTAGGAGTCAGCTTATGAAAGTCCTGTTCATGTGTACGGCCAATAGCTGCCGTAGCGTCCTGTCCGAGGGGTTGTTCAATCATGTGGCCCCGGACGGGTTCATCGCCATCAGTTCGGGCAGTTTCCCCAGCGGCAAGCTCAATCCGCGTGCGGTAAGCACTCTGCAAGGATTGGGAATCGACACGTCCGGCCTGTACAGCAAAGGCTCGGAAGCCTTCGCAGACACACCACCCGATGTCGTTATCACCGTGTGCGACAAGGCAGGCGGCGAGCCCTGCCCGGTGTATTTCGGCGCGGCCATAAAAAGCCACTGGGGGCTTTGCGACCCGTCCGAGGCACAGGGCACCGATGAGGATGTTCAGGCGGCATTCGATGCGACGGTTGAACACATCAAGAGGCGATTTTCCGCGTTCTTCACCCTGGAGCTGAAAACACTTCAGGGTGCTGATCTGAAACAGGCCCTGGACCAGATTGGAGCACTGTGATGAGCGAATTCGATACGGACCCTGCCGAGACCTTTCCGGCCCTTGATCTGTCGTTGATGGATTTGCCCAGCACCGACAAGCTGGGCCTTGCAGTTGCTTCGAACGTCAAGCCACGAATCCTTCTTCTCTATGGATCGACCAGGGAGCGTTCGTTCAGCAGACTGCTGACGCTGGAGGCAGCACGTCTGCTCCAGCACATGGGGGCCGAGACGATGATCTTCGATCCATCAGGGCTACCCTTGCCGGATGACGCACCGGCCGATCACCCCAAGGTGAAGGAGCTACGCGATCTGGTGCTGTGGTCAGAGGGTCAGGTGTGGTGCTCCCCGGAACGTCACGGCGCGATGTCTGCGGTGTTCAAGGCGCAGATCGACTGGATTCCTTTAACCATGGGCGCCGTGCGGCCTACCCAGGGCAAAACCCTCGCGGTGATGCAGGTGTGCGGCGGCTCGCAGTCCTTCAACACCGTGAACCAGATGCGTGTTCTGGGTCGGTGGATGCGCATGGTTACCATCCCGAACCAGTCGTCGGTGCCCAAGGCCTATCTGGAATTCGATGACGCAGACCGAATGAAGCCTTCGCCGTACTACGACCGTGTAGTCGATGTGATGGAAGAACTGGTCAAATTCACGCTGCTGGTTCGTGGCCGCGAGGACTATCTGGTTGACCGCTACTCCGAACGGAAAGAGAGCGCCGAGGCCTTGTCGGCACGGATGAATCAGCGCTCGATCTGAGCCTGTTCTGGCGAGGGCGGCTCTTACCTGAGCACCAGGTGTTCAGGTGCTCAGGCAAGATGAACGAGCGTCCGCTTTCGGCCACAAGCTGACACTGAGAAGGCCAGGGTTCAGCACGCTCGCATGTTTTTCGATGATTGAGCGCATTGACCCCAGTGCATGCAGAAGCACACCCTAGTGAGTACTCACGTCGTAGGGGATCTAAAGCTTTCGATTCGCGTGATGATATGCCGGAAAAAAAACAGCTCCCGCGAATCCGTCCAAGTAGACGGAGGTGATCAACAGTCACGGGAGCTGGAAAAGAGCGAACAATTACTGCGTGCCTGGGAACCGATCCCAGGGCAGAAATTCTGGTGCAGGCTCAGCCCTGCCTTTCGAGCACGTGATCGGTCAGGTTCATGAATTCGACTGCACGCCCGATGACGTCTGTGTCGGCAAGGATGCGTCGATGGCCGAGCCCGTGGGTTTCAACCAGAGTCGAATGCACCCACGCCTTCTGCAGCGCCCGCGATTGCGCGACCGGCACGACCCGGTCATCGCGATCATGGATGATCAAGCCTGAATGTCCGAGCCCCATGCCCAGTGCGGGAAGATCGACAGACGCCAGCGTAGCTCCCATGAACGCCTCCACCCAGCTGTAGAAAGCGGCTGTTTGCCGATCGTCAAGACAGTGGGCACGTGCAATCCCCAGCACGACAGAAGTCATCGAACTGGGCCCGCAAACGTGAACGCTTCGCCGGGCCGACAACCCGTTGTTCAAGGCCCATAGCGCCGCAGTTGAGCCTGCGGAATGGCCGATAACCCCATGAACATCGCCCAAATGCTTCGCCAGTTTCAGTGCTGCCTTGCCCGCGTGAATCACGCTCGACACCTCTGCACCAGAGTGGCCGTGGCCCGGCGCATCGAACATGGCAACGGAGAACCCTGCGGCAACCAGTGGTTTTACAAACCCCATCAGGTGAGAACCCCGGCTGGACCAGCCGTGCATCAGCAGGATGAGCGGCCCGCTGCCATACATCCAGAAAGCCAGGCGCTCCGCGTCGACGTCCAGCGACGCCTGCCATCCCTTACCCAGAAAGCTCACTTCACTCCACGAGGCAGAAACCCGCTCGGGTACGGCAAACGCTCGGCACGCCGCTTCAAGATCGGGGTCGGCAACGTTCAATTCGGCAAAGAGGTTCACGATGCAGCTCCTTTGGACGATGACAGCACCGGGTCACAGGTCACTGAGGCACGGGGAAATCGACCACCGTGTCGTTGATGCGGTTGAACACGTTGGTGAAGGTAATCACCGAGATCGCCAACCCGATGTGAACGATTTCTTCGCCGCTGTAGCCTGCGGCCTGCAGTGCCTGGACATCCTCTTCCGGCAACGTGCCAGGCTTGAGCGCGAGGCTGCGTACGAAGCTGACCAGAACATCACGCTTGGCATCGCCAGTGGCGTTGCCCTGGCGAATCTGACGCAGGGTCTCCGGGCTTAGGCCTGCCATCTTGCCTACCATGCTGTGGGCGGCGACACAGTAATCGCAACCTGCCAACTCGCTGATGGTCAGTTTCACGGTTTCCTGATCCGCTTTGCTCAGCGGACCACTTGCCAGAACCCTTGTCTGCCGAGAGCATCGCCGTCAGCGCTTGTGGGGCTAACGTTCCCAAAGCAGCGTAAGCATTGGGAACTTTCCCCAGAGCCTGTTTGATACCGGCGTACACTTGAGCGGTAGCGCCGCTGGCCTGATCGGTCGCAATTGCAGTGAAACGTGCCATGGTTGGATCTCCTCGGTATGAAAGTTGATGCCCATAAACTTGTTTTGAAGTCGCAGATGGGCACATCGAACTCAAGGCGGCTTCGGTTTGAGTTGTGCACACCTGCAGTTCACATGTATCGCAGCCCGCTCTACAGATGGCGTAACTGTCAGACTTACTACGCAGTAGTCATAGCACGTGTCGCTCTTTGCTCAAGTAACTGGCGTGCAGAGTCAGCAATCATGACCACGGCCCCAGCGAGCATCAGCACATCTTTAAGCACCAGTCTTCCGCCGCCCGACAAGTAAGGAAACCCGAACTCGGCATCCCCCATGCTTTGCACCCACGCCTCAGGCGTCGTTATGAGAAAAGATAACGTGACCCACGGGGTCAGGAATGCCAGTACCGACCCGACCATGCCAAGCCTGCGGGAAAAAAGGTAGGACAGCACCAGCACACCAATGAGGATTTCAACCGTCCCCAATCCGTTGGAAAACGCATAGGTGTGATTGGCGGCCTGCCATTCACGCTTGGCCGGATCTAGCTGACCTTCATGGGTGAGGTGTTCCTTGTACTGGTCCGGGTGCGCATAGAACAGGGACATCACCGGATTGTTTGCCACGAACGGGGTAATACTATCGGCCTCATAGGGCACGAACTTCAATGCGCCAATCCATAGAAATATAATAGCGACGCCTATGCGAATCAGGTGGATACCGATTTTATCCAGGCGACTGACGCGTAAAAGCAACCCATTCACAACTGATGGTTGATGTTTCATGATTTCCTGCATCCGATAATTGAGTCAGTCAAATGGTACGGCGAAGAAAGCGGGCCGTTATGTGTGATCGGCTCAGTTTTTTGTCCGATGCTCTCAAGCCCATCTAAATCCCACCCGGGAAACATGTAGCCCCAAACGAAACACACGCCGGGCTATTTGAACGCTGGTGAACAGGCTAACCGCGCACGCCCACAGCCGACAATTAACCCAAGTAACAGATGCACTAAACCAACGTATAGTCAGTTAGTCATGCACGACCAATTTCGGGCAGCCCGCGGCTCAGTCGCGAGGCACGATGCGCTGGATGCAATCGATGATGGTCTGGGCGTTGTAGGGTTTGTTCAGGAAGCACACGGCCCCAGCCGCCAGCGCCCGCTTGCGCAGCGACTCTTTGGGGTAAGCGGTGATGAAGATGATCGGGATGGATCGGCCACTGCTGATCAGCGTGCGCTGCAGCTCCAGACCGTCGATGCCAGGCATGTGCACATCGGAAATGAGGCAATCGGTGCTATCGATTTCGCTTGAGGCCAGAAACGCTTCGGCACATGAAAACAGGCAAGGCACATAACCCAGTGAGCGCACCAAGCTGCTCAGGGCCAGTCGACACGATGTGTCATCATCGACAATCGAAATACGGGTAACGTTATTCACTTTTTATTATCCTGGGCCCACGAACACGAGCATGCAGATGCCACGTACGCCCGCCTGTTGACCGCCACCGCGAGGCGGACGCTCATTCGTTGGATGCATCGCTGAAGACGCCTGCCGCCTGCGCGCAATGCTGCAACCGCCAGCGCCTGGGGCTGATTCCATTGAACTGCCTGAAGACCCGGGTGAAATAAGACTGGTCCGAGAACCCACATTCCTGGGCCACGACACAGATCGACAGCTCTCGCGTGCGCAGCAATGCCTGGGCCTTGCGAATCTGTTCTCGTCGAAACCAGTCGTGGGGCGCCAGCCCCGTGGCGTTCTTGAAAGCGCGGGAGAAATGACTGCGCGAGATGGCACAGGCATTGGCAACCTTTTCAATCGAGCACCCTTGAGCCATGAGATCGACCATTAGCTCCTTGGCTTTTTTCACCCGCCAGGGCGCCAGGTTCTCGAGCGTGCGCTTCGCGCCGTTCTGTGTAACCCCTTGGGTGAGCGAGGTGCCGTCCCAGTGCCCGGAGAACGTCACACTGCCCTGCATTACGCTGACGCCGGGCACACTGGGAATCGTTGGCAAACGTTGGTCCTGGGCCATGAAGTCACCTGAAAAGTCGCGATACCGAGCCTTGGGACGTGTCTGCGACGTCAGTCAGGCGGACAGCAGATAGAGTCGCCCCTCGCGGGGGCGCATGGAGTACGCCTGATGGAGCGATGTCAGTTTTTCGAACCGGACTGCGACAGCTCCAGTTGATGGCCAGCCCGAACCACGTCCGCGATGCTGCGGGCGCCTAGTTTGCGCATCATGTTGGCCCTGTGCAGTTTTACCGTGATCTCGCTGACCGCCAGATCACCTGCGATCTGCTTGTTGAGCCGACCCTTCACCACGCCCGCCAAGACTTGTTTCTCCCGGGGAGTCAGGCATTCGAAGCGCTGGCGCAGGGCGTCCATCTCAATCTGTTTCTCGACAAACTCAGAGTGGCTGGCCACCGCAACGGCCACGGCGTCGATCAGATCCTGAGAGCGGAATGGCTTGGTGAGAAAATCGGCGGCACCGGCCTTCATGGCTCGCACAGACATGGGGATGTCGCCATGACCGGTCATGAAAATGATCGGCACCCGGTTCTCCGATTCCGCCAACCGCTGCTGCAAATCGAAACCGCTGCTGCCCTGCAGCCTGACGTCCAGAATGAGGCACCCTGCCTTTCGCGCCAGTGGATGGGCGAGCATGTCCTCGGGGCCGGAAAAGGCCCTTGTGTCGTAACCGACCGACTTCAACAGGCTGGCGACCGAGCCGCTCAATACCGAGTCGTCATCGACAATCAAGACAACTGGCGCATTCACTTGCGCGGTGCTGGGTGAAGTTAAGTGATACATTCAGCCTCCCTGGCGACAGGGTTCAAGTTGACTGGGTTGATTGTTTCCAACACCCGTTTCTGTATGCCGAATTCGCGACTTGCGCCCCATCTAGCGACACTGTTGATGTCACAGTTCACGCGCACCCTGCAACGACGAAACATTAGCGCAGACGTCAATAATAAACATCTACGCTACTTAGGCTTACGGGCAACACGTCGGTGTGAACTTTGTACCCGCAGGGTGAACGGGTCAATTCATACCTAAGGTTAGGTAGTGCTTGCGGCTGAAGCGCAATCTTGTCCGTCCCTGGCATCACGCCTGAGCGATTGCGGGGACACTCCCAACTTGCGGATAAATACCTCGCGCAGGTGGCGCCGGTCACGAAATCCCGTCTCCCTGGCGATGATTTCCAGTGAATGGTGCCCGCGCTGAATCATGTTCCGGGCAGTTTCAAGGCGTAGTTGCTCCACCGCCTTGGCCGGTGACAAGCCGGTTTCCGCGAGAAATACCCGCCTGAATTGCCGCTCGCTGAGGTGGACAATCTTCGCCAGGGCGTCGGCGCTCAAATCGCCCGTCAGGTTGGCCCGGGCGTGGTCGAGCGCGGCCTGAACCCGGTCTGAACGGGGCGCGATGTTGAGCATTTCCGAATGCTGGGACTGCCCCCCGGAGCGGCGGTGATACATGACTAGAACCCGCGCAACGCGGTTGGCAATCTCATGCCCCAAGTCCTTTTCGACCATTCCCAGCACCAGGTCCATCGCCGCCGAAAGGCCGGCGGAGGTCCAGATGGAGCCGTCATTGATGAAGATGCTGTCCGGCTCGACCAGAGTGTTCGGGAAGCGCTGCTGGAGCACCCCGGCATAAGCCCAATGGGTCGTGACGCGCTTACCTTCGAGCAACCCCGCCTCGGCCAGCACGAAAGCGCCGGTGCACATCCCGCCGACTCGCTGGGCGCGGCTGGCGGCGGTCTTGACGAAGTCCAGCTCTTGAACAGTACTGTCGCGGGCCAGCGGATCCACTATTCCGGACACCATCCAGGTGTCGGCCTGAGACTCGCTGCTGGCCTTGAGGGTGTTGACCGACGCCCCGATCGAGGAGGTGATCACCCCGCCGGTCAACGAATAGTTGGTGACCTGATAAACCTGTTCCTTGGCCACCACATTGGCAAATTCGAACACTGACTGGGTCCCCAGCGCCATGACCTGAAACCCTTCCGTGAGGAAGTAACCGATTCTGTGCATTTTCACTCCGTCCGGCGTCATGTCCGAAAACATGACCCTAAATGTCGTTTCAATTCCCGTCAACGCGATGCACGATGAGCCAACGACATAAAAACGGACACAGGTGACACGAAAAGAGGATTAAACAGGTCATCGGGCGATGATTACTGTTGCATCCTACGCGCAACTAAGCGAACAGGCCAGCTTGTAAGATCAATTTAACCTACTCGTGTTTAACCCGGTGTAGCGACTAACTGCTGGCCAACTAAAAATACAGGCATCCGCACTTTATACGCATTAGGTGAAAACGCACGAGAGTCCTATTCATCCTGCGCCCGTGATCGCTGTAATGGCAGTCCAATGATCACACCCATAGTTTATTGATTGAAGTGTTGATCACATCGGTCGTTTAACGTTCCATCACAACGAGCACACCGCAATGACTGAACACTCCGTAAGTTTTCATGCAGCGACCCACTACCTTGAAGTGGGCGGCAGAACCCTGGCCTATCGCACTTTTGGACACGGCACCCCCTTGGTACTCTGCGTGCGGTTTCGAGGAACGATGGAGTCCTGGGACCCGGCGTTTCTGGACGGGCTGGCGCACCAGGGTTTTCAAGTCACGGTCTTCGACTACACCGGCCTCGGGCGATCGACCGGCGAGCGGACCTATAACCCTGCCTCGCTGGCCAAGGACACCATCGAGCTGATCACGGCCCTGAAGTTGGGCAAGGTGGTCCTGGGAGGCTGGTCGATCGGCGGCGTGGCCGCACAGATCGTCCTCGCCCAGGCGCCCCAGTTGGTCAGCCATCTGGTGCTGATCGCAACCACCCCTCCAGGGCTTCTGGCCAAGCCTGGGGAACAGCTGTTCTACGAACTGGCCAAGCGAGATAACAACTTCGAAGATTTCGTGAGCCTGTTCTTCGAACCCGCCTCGCCCTCCAGCCGGGCCGCCGCTGAGCGTTCATGGAACCGGCTGGCGTCCAGGCGCGAAGACCCGAGCCCGGAAGTCCCTTACGAGTGGGCCGGCGCGCAACTGGGCGAAGGTCCCAAGAACCCCGTGTTCCCGGTCGAAGCAGTGTTGCACGTGTTGAAAAATACCGAGGTGCCCGTGCTGCATCTGGGCGCCGATCACGACATCGCCTTCCCCGTCGAGAACTGGTACGCCTTGAGCGATCAGTTGCCGACGCTGCACATCGTCACTTTCCCCGGTTCCGGCCACGGCCCGCAGCTCCAATACCCGCGCACGGCGGCCAAGCACATTGCCGCGTTCGTCGAGGCTGCCCACGACTGACCTCTGATCGCCCGGGCCTGCGTTCGAATCACCGCAACGCGGGCCCACCCTGATTCATCGATAGCAACGGACCGCTCTTCTTCGCCAGAACCGCGCCATAAACGTCGTGCTCAGAGCGAGCGGGACGGCGGCCGTGTGCCTGTTCAACACTTTTCACGACCAAGGTGATTTATGACAAAGCCTGCAACGTATCGCGCCGTCGTGGCGACCGCCCCCGGCAAACTGGAACTGGTGGAGCGCCCGATTACGGAGCCTGGCCCCGGCCAGGTACGAATCCAAGTGGAAGCCTGCGGCGTCTGCCACTCTGACAGCGCCACCGTGGAAGGCTTCGCAGGCGTACCGTTTCCTCGTGTGCCGGGGCATGAAGTCGTTGGACGCATCGACGCCATCGGCGCCGGCGTACAGGGCTGGACCCTTGGCCAGCGAGTGGGTGTGGGCTTTCTGGCGGGCGAAGACGGCACTTGTCCGTCGTGCCGCCAGGGTGATCCAGTGACCTGCCAGAACCCGGTGATCAGTGGCATGACCGTTGACGGTGGCTATGCCGAGATCATGATCGCCGAGGCGCGCGGACTGGTTCGTGTCCCCGAAGAGCTGGATGCCACCCTTGCCGCGCCCCTGCTCTGCGCAGGCCTGACCACGTTCAACGCCTTGCGCAACTCCGGTGCGCAAGCGGGTGACGTAGTGGCGATCCATGGTCTGGGCGGGCTGGGCCATCTGGGTGTGCAGTTCGCCCGCAAGATGGGTTTCCATACCGTGGTCATCGCCCGAGGCGCCAGCAAGGCCGAAATGGCGCTGTCGCTGGGGGCTCATCGCTACATCGACGCCACCGAAGAAAACGTTGCCGAGGTCTTACGCTCGCTGGGCGGAGCGAAAGTAGTGCTCGGGACTGCTCCAACCGCACAAGGCATGGCAGAGACAATTCCAGGCCTGTCGGCTCGGGGGCAATTGGTCGTGGTCGCCGTTCCCAACGAACCCCTTTCGGTGAACGCAACTGACCTGATCTTCGGCGCGCGCTCGGTCAGCGGCGCCCTCACCGGCACGGTGATTGACAACGAGCAGACCCTGGCTTTCGCCAACCTTCAGGGTGTCCATCCACTGGTAGAGACGTTTCCCCTGGAACAGGCGAGCGAGGCCTACGACCGGATGATGCGGGCAGACGTTCGATTGCGTGCCGTTCTGGTCATGGGAGCGCAGCATCATTCCAGCGGCGGACCTGACCAAGCGCACCCATGACATCCTCGTCAACTTCCCCAAGCCTGACTGAATACGCAGTGAGGACGGCCGAATGACTCAACCCATCACCCTCGCCGAAGCCGAGGTATTTGAGCGCTTTCACGACGCGGTGTTTGTGCGTGACATGGAGGGAACCATCTGTTTCTGGAACTCCGCATCGGCTGCGCTTTACGGCTGGCCCTCACATACGGCGCTGGGGGCGCACGCTCGTACGCTGCTCAAATGTAGGCACGAGCGCGAAGGACACGACACGGCAGACGACCGACTGTTGGCGGATGGCTATTGGGAAGGCGAGCTCTCCCGGCTTACGGGCTCGGGGACACGTCGATTAGTGAATGCCCGATGGTCGCTGCGTCGAGATGCTGCCGGTCATCCCGTCGGCATCCTGGAAACCGGCTATGACATCTCGCTGGCCAAAGAAACCGAACAGCATCTGAAGGCCAGCGAGTACCGCTATCGCAACCTGTTTCAAGCCATGGCGGCGTCGTTCTGGGAGCTGGACTTCACCGCTGTCGGCCCCAAAATCCGCACCCTGCTCGACGCCGGGGTGCGCAACCTGGAGGCGCATTTTCTGGCTCACCCCGAGGTGGTGCGCGACTTCATGCGCAGCACTCAGGTGGTGGACCTGAACGATCACAGCATCCGCCTGTTCGGTCGCGGTGATCGTAGCGAGATGCTCGGAAACATCGACCGTTACTGGCCCGACGAGAGTATCCAGGTGTACGCCCGTTGCGTTGTCAAATCCCTCGCGGGGCACCCCAACAACATCGAAGTCACGCGCCTGAGAACCCTTGAAGGCAAAGAATTCGAGTGCCTGTTCACGGCCTGTTTTTCCAGGGAGAACATCGCGCGCGGGGTAATCCTGATCGGCATCATCGATCTGTCTGAACTGGCTGCAGCGCGCCATGCGCTGGAGATCATGCAGACCGAACTGGCCCACGTGGCACGCATTTCGATCCTGGGCGAGTTGAGTGCGTCAATCACCCATGAGATCAATCAACCCCTTACCTCTATTTCGACGTATGCCCAGGCTGCACTGCGCTGGCTGCGGCGACCCGAGCCTGACTTGAAAGAAGTGGAGATTGCCTTGATGCAGATCGTCGATGAGGCCCAGCGCACCGACGACGTCATCACGCGCATTCGCGGCATGGCTCTGCGTCGACCTGCGGAAGAGTCGGACGTGGCGATCAACGACGTCATTCAGGACTCACTGCAATTCACCGACCATGAACTGCGCAAGCATGCCGTGCGCCTGACCACTGACCTGGCGGTCTCATTGCCGGCGGTGCGCGCCGACCGGGTGCTGCTGCAACAAGTGATCGTCAACCTGCTGATGAATGCCGCACAGGCAATGGCGTCTGCCGATTCCCCTTCAAGGGAGCTGACTATACGCAGCGAACACCTGCCCAGCGGTGAAATCAGGCTTCAGGTACTCGACAGCGGCCCAGGCATCGCGCCGGGGCTGGAAGGCAAGCTGTTCGAAAGCTTCTTCACTACCAAGGCCACGGGAATGGGCATGGGTCTGCCGATATGCCGTTCGATTGTGGAAGCTGCGGGTGGAGAGATTCAGCTGGCGAACAGATGTGATGGGCAGTCTGGGGCGAAGGTCACGCTGACGCTGCCTGCGTTATGACAGCCGCGGTGAGACGCCAGATAAAGGCCCTTCACTGCCTGGCAATGAAGGGTCTTGGGCATCAGGCTTTGATGAAGGCCAGAAGGTCCTCGTTGATGACTTCCGGATGCGTCGTGCACATGCCGTGCGGGTAGCCCTTGTAGACTTTCAGCGTGCCATTTTTCAGAAGCTTGATCGAAAGCTCCGCTGAGTCTGCAATTGGCACGATCTGATCGTCATCGCCGTGCAGGACCAGCACCGGCACGCTGATCTTTTTCAGGTCCTCGGTGAAGTCGGTTTCCGAAAACGCCTTGATGCAGTCGTAGTGGGCTTTGGCGCCGCCCATCATGCCCTGACGCCACCAGTTTTCCTTGATGCCCTCGGACACCTTCGCGCCTTCCCGGTTGTAACCATAGAACGGCACCGGCACGTCCTTGTAAAACTGCGCACGGTTGGCGGCGAGTGCTGACCGGAACCCGTCAAAGACGTCGATCGGCAGACCGCCAGGGTTCTTCGCCGACTTGACCATGATCGGCGGCACAGCGCCAATCAACACCGCCTTGGCCACCCGACCCGCGCCATGTTGAGCGACGTAGCGCGCCACCTCGCCGCCACCGGTTGAGTGACCGATGTGTACGACATTCTTCAATTTGAGATGCGTGACCAGCGCAGCGACGTCTGCCGCGTAAGTGTCCATGTCGTTGCCCGTGGAGGTCTGGGTCGAGCGCCCATGACCGCGACGGTCGTGGGCAATGACCCGATAGCCTTTGGAGACGAAGAACAGCATCTGAGCATCCCAGTCATCGGAGCTGAGCGGCCAGCCATGGTGAAACACGATGGGCTGCCCCGAACCCCAGTCCTTGTAGAAAATTTCTGTGCCGTCTGAGGTGGTGAAGCTCGTCATGTCATTGCGTCCTTCTTTGAGAGTCGCCGCTGTGGCGGCCTGGGCGCTGGTTGCGCCCATGACCATAGCTGAAAGTGAACCTGCAGCCAGCGCCGTCGCGCCGACCTTGAGCACCTGCCTGCGTGAGCTCGATGGTGTGTTGGGAGTGTCAGACACAGTCGTTACCTCTCTTGGGTCGTAAACGAAAGTCATCAGGGGTGGGCGCCAACAGTGCCCAACCCAAGGTCAGGAAGATTGATAGGTTCAGCTGTGCGAAGCGCCAGCACTGCCGGCGTCACAGACTTGTATGGAGAGCAAAGCGTCATGGGCCATCAGCGTGTCGACGGCAGGTTGGAACAGATACTCGAAACTGGCTCGCATCGCATCGATGGAATTCCAGGCGCAGTGAATGGCCCAACGCCCCACAGGGCGCTCAGCGGTATCCAGTTGGCAGCACACACAACCATCGGAGGCTTTCAGACGTGCAACCGATTCCTGCATCAGGTGCCCACAGGTCTGGGAGAAACACTCGCGGGTATGAATCAGAACGACTTTTTCCAACGTGTCAGTGTTCATGGGATTCCCCGATGAATGGCCAGTGCCGAGTCATCAAGGCGCCAGACGGCAGCGCAAGAAAAATGCTCGAACTGGTTCGTATGATCTTGCGCGCGAGAGCGGTGCGCCATTATCGGTTCGCATAGGCAACCCACACCTTGGTATGGCGTATGTACAGGGCATATCGCCCACTCGCAGGCCTCACATCGAGGCCGTGCGCGACTGAAATCCGAGCAGGCGCATGGCAGGAATCACGACGCTTTTCGTCGTTTTATTTTCAAATCCCCAACGGCACGATGTGGCGGACCTCCTCCTGGGAAATCGCCGCCATGACTGTTTCACCGTCCAACCTTCCCGCCGTACACACGCCTCGCATCGCCATTTCGGGCGCCACCGGCCGGGTCGGTGCGCAGTTAATCAATAGTCTGATCAACGACCCTGTCAACCTCCTCGCTCTAACGCGAACGCCGGCCAAAACCCGGTTTCCATCCGGAGTCGACGTGGCGAGCATTGACTTCGACCAGGCGGACACACTGCCCCAGGCACTTGATGGCGTCGACACGCTGTTCCTGGCACATGGCACTTCAGACCGCCAGGTCGAAAATGAAATTGCACTGATTGACGCGGCTGTCGTGGCGGGCGTGACACATATCGTCAAGCTCTCGGCGATGGGGCCGGCGACACCGCTCAACCCATTCGCCTGGCACATGCGCATCGAGGCCCATCTGGCGATCCAGCCTGTGGCATCTACCGTGTTACGGCCCACGGCCTTCGCTGACGTACTCAAACGCGCCGGGGCTCAGGTGGCGAATGGAACCTGGGGCGGATCGGCAGGCAACGGAGCAGTCAACTTCATCGACACCCGGGATGTCGCGCAGACCGCCAGGGTCGCCTTGCTCGAAGAGGTCAGCACGCGCTCCCAGCGGGCTTATCACCTGACAGGGCCTCGCGCCTGGACGATGCAAGACATTGCCGCTGAGCTGACCCGCCTGCTGCAGCGGCCGGTTGCTTACCATCAGCGCTCTGCCACCGAGCATCGCGCAATGCTGATCAGAGAAGGCGCATCAGCGCTGATGGCCGATCTCCTGAGCGGTATGGACTTGATGTATCACGAATCGGCGCTGTCGGAGATCACCTTGACGGTCGAGCAGATGACCGGCAAACCGCCCCGTTCATTATCTGACTGGTTGATCGAGAACATCAGCCTGTTCCGCTGATGCTTTGTGGTTCAGAGACGAACGTCGTGCAGGCTGGGCAGCAATCCGTTCACACCAAGGTATAGCTGAGCTGTATTCAGGTAGGAGTGAGGCCCGAAGCAAACTGACTTATCGTTTCCCCACGCCAGATTTCGATCAACGCTTACATCGATTGTGAGGGCCATTCGTCATGGACAGTTGGAACACTCGTCAGCCAAGCGACTCTCTCGGTCTTATGGCCACCCGACATGCCACGCTGGATTCGGCCCAGACCTGCGAACGTATCGCACTGCTGGAGTTGCTGCAGCAACACCTGACGACCACCGTCCAGTTGCACCAGTACGTCCACAGCCTGGAAATCAGGCTGCGCAATGTGAGCTTTGTCGACGTCCGGGAGTTGTTCCATCGCATCGGGGTTGCCACCGAGCATTGCTCGGCATTTCTTGATGAGCGGATTCGCGACATGGGCGGCGCGATGCAACTGCAACGGCAGATCGTCAACGCGCTGAGGCTGAATCAGGACGATCGCTGGTACGAATTGAGTTTTGCAGCCTGCATCGATCAGATCACCCAACGTACACATGCTTTGATGGCGTTTTCAGCTCAGGCCAAAAGATTAATGGATCGCGCCGTCATCAGTGGCGATTACAACAGCCTGCATGTCATGACCGATTGCGTCTATCAGATCAGCCAACTGGTGGCGCTGATCCAGATCCATATTCCCCTGGAGCCGCTGGCAATGGCCAAGCAGGCTTCGGCCCGATCAGAAAGAGGATGAACCAGCAGGCTTGTCGGTGAGTTCTAACGCACTGCCAGACGCAACTCTCTCGCTTGAGAGAACCATCACCTGGAATAAAGGCTGACGAACGCAGGGTGAACCATGCGACTCCCCGCTTGATGGCGTTACTGAGCGTCCGCAATGGGTCGATAGCAGCCACTGGCGCCAGACCGTTACGGCCAGAATTTAACGTGCGAGCTATGCCAGCGTGCACAATGTGTCCATGAACATCGGGCCCGATAAATCTCGTACTGCACCATCGCCAGCAACGAAACAGCCCGCAGCGCCAGCGAACGACTCCTGCTCATCAACAGCAATGTCCAAACTGCAATGGACTATGTAGCGTAATAGCCAGCCACCCGCGACGCGACCGCAAGGTTCCACTGTCTGGTGATAGCCATCAACCGACAGCGGCCCGGCACCGTGGTGCTGAGCAACACGATATGCCGCGCGGTAGCTGGATTCATCGAGTGAGGTTTCGTTTTCCATTTGCATTCGGAATGGCTAAGAAGGGGCAATTATCTACACACTCACGCGAAATGTCCGTACGCCAGCTACCAGCCAGAAGCAGCCGGCCGGTGGGTAAAGCCACATTGCTCATGATCTTAACGGCTACTCGCGAGGCAGCATGACCGGCTCCATCGTGACTCCAGACACCTCATTTCGGCCGGTCGTGCTGCCACCGTTGGTTCAGTCTTCGTTGAACGGCCCTGCCTCAAAGGAGATTTGACCGTCCATAAACTCTCGCACCCAAATATCGCGCGTCTCTTCGCCCACGCCTTTGACTGTGAAACTAAGTTTCGGCAATAAGCGTGCAACCACTTCAAAAAGTGCACGAACTGACCAGCTATCCAACGAAAAGTACGCATTGGACTCGGTGCATGCGGTGACGAGGTCGGTGTAAACGTCTTGGCTGAGGGCGTTACTGTCCAGGTATGCGATCAACTCCGATCGCACGCTGTCCAGTACCAGCAAGTCACCGTCCAACGGTTGGACCCAAACATCAGTGTGAAAGCTCATTGCAGACCTCCGTGTAATAGTTAAAGGCATTTTGCCGTACGCTCCACGGCTATGCCTAGTCAGCTTCCCTGATATTCAATCTCACGCATTTCAACAGTTCTTCTCCTTCTGAGGCCCCTGGTATAGCTCATTCGACCGTCGTGATTTTCCCGCATACCCGCCGCCGTTGATTTCAACAAACGCCTCAATTGTGTCGATCGAACGACCGCTTGTGGCCGATAGCAGCCTGTGGTGACCGGCCGCTCCCTGCCATAACCAGCCACTCCCAACATAACGCCTCTGCCAGAAACGCACAGCCTTTCAACAACGGCATCCTCGCCGAGTTCGCGACCTTACATCAGGGCTACTCAAGCCGCACCCCCGACACCGGCTCATATCACCTTCACCGCACGGCCTATGAACTGGATCGGGCCGGTCGGCCGGCCGGTTGGCGACCCTCCGGCTTTCTCCAGGGTCAGTTCGAATAGCTGATCAGGTTCAAGCGGCGGCAGGCTCTGCAACGGAACGCGGTTAGGCGCGCCTGGCTTGACCAGACCCAGGGAAACCGGGGCGCCCCACCGCTCGCCTTTGGTCCAGAATTGCAGCGCCATGCCATCGGGAACCGAATCCTGCCCCAGCGGAAGCAGCTCGATGGTTCGGTTGTCGTTGGCCTGTACCACCCAGCCGGGCGCCTGGCTGTTCGGAGCCACCAGCACCACCAGGTATTGGGTCGTGGGCGCAGGGGCATTGAGCAGGATGAACGCCAGCATCAGGCTTGCCGCAAACCCCGCCGCACTCAATCCCTGCCACAGGCCCAGGCGCTGCCACCAGCTTGCCTGACGTTGGGCGGGCGCTGCGGCAAACTCGTCAAGGCTGCGCTGGATACGGCCCCACAGTCGGGCACTGGGCGGCACCGGCGTGGCGAGTTCGGTGAGGTCCAGCAGGCGAACCTCCCAGGCATCCACGGCGGCTCTCAGTGCAGCGTTGGTGCGCAGGCGCTCGGTCAGGTCGGCATGTTGTTCGGGGGACAGCGTTCCCAGCACATATTCTCCGGCGAGGGCGTCCAGTGTTTCGGCGGCTTCGGGCTTCATTCCAGACACTCCCGCAGCGCCTTGAGGCTGCGCTTGATCCAGGCTTTGACAGTCCCCAGCGGCGCACCCAGCAAGGTGGCGATTTCGGCATGGCTGCAGCCGTCCACGTAGGCGTGCAGGATGCAGCGCTGCGGTGTGGGTTGCAGTTGCTCAAGGCAGCGGTAGATCTTCGCCGACCCTGACCACAGGTCTGCATCGTGCTGCCCCCCGTGCAACACGACGCCGGTATCGATCCCGGACTCATCCAGCTCGGTTTCCCGCCGCGTATCGCGTATCGAATTCAGCGCCAGGTGGCGGGTGATGCTGTAGATCCAGCCCCGGGCCGAACCGCGCTCGGGATCGAAGCTGGCTGCGCGGGTCCAGATGCGCACCATGGCATCGTGGACGACGTCTTCTGCCGTGGCGTGGTCGCGGGCGATGCGCCGGGCCACACCCAGCATACGTGCCCCCTCATGATCGTAGAGCGCCTGCAAGGCTCTCCGGTCGCCCTGTGCACAGGCCTCCAGACAGCGGTGGAAATCGAAGGGGACTACAGGCGCGTTCAACGTGTGCGGTGTCCTTGTTTCAAACGGGGTGCCCCGGTCATCTGACCGGGGTGCTTGCCCAACAGCGTAGAGGATCGATCGCAACGGCGTCTGCCTGATTGCGTATCACTTGGCCGTCCAGAACAGATAGTCTGCCTGATACTTGACGATCTGCTGCGCGCCCTTGTTCTGGGCGGTGCAATCGCTCGCCGGGGCCACGCCGCCACGGGTAGCCACGCGCTGGATGTAGCTGACCCCTTGCATAGCGCCCGTGCCTTCGACCGGGTTGGCTTTGACCAGTTGATACGGCAAGTCGCCGTCAGCCGCTTTTGCCACCGCCAACTGGGTGCCGGTGACTTTCGAACCGTCCTTGGCCTGCCAAGTAGCCGGAGGGCCGAAGTAGTCACCCACGGGTTTGCCGGCACGGTCGTTGAGCACGGCCTTGGGGCCCACGAAGGTCCATTCTGTCTTGCCAGGGGCATCGGTCTTGTCGCGGCATTGATACGTGATTTCGCCGACGCCGACGGTTTCAAGCATCACCCGATGGCCATCAGGGACTTTGACCGCATCCGGCAGCGCGGACTGGGCGTGGGCAGTCTGCAGGCCGATAGCGAGGCTGCAGGCGAGCAGGCAGACGGAGGTTTTGATGTTCATGGGCAGTGCTCCTGAAGGATCATTGGGCTGGGCAGTCACATGCCGCCCATTACCAATACCCGCCAGTTGCAGAACTGGATGCACCGCCTGAAAAAATAATTACGCGAGGGTCTGGGCATCCCGACGGGGATACCCAGCCTGCCCGGTTCGACGCGGTCAGTGATTCACTTCACCGGCGGCATGTCGATGTCGGTGTCGTTGATGCGGTTGAAGGTATTGGTGAAGATGGTCAGCGCGATCGTCAGCGAGATTTCCGCCAGTTGCGCATCGCTGTAACCCGCCTGGCGAATCGCAGCAACATCGGCATCGCTCAGGGTGCCGCTGGTTTTCTGCAGCTTCAGTACGAAGCTGACCAGGGCATCGCGCTTGCTGTCCCCTGTCGAGGTGCCCTGGCGGATCTGGGTCAGAACCTGGGATGGCAGGCCGGTCATCTTGCCCAACATCACATGGGCCGCAACGCAGTAGTCACAGCCGGTCTGCTCGCTGACCAGCAACTTGATGGTTTCCAGGTCCTGTTTGCTCAGGCTGCCGTTGGCCAGCACGCCCTCGGCGTTGAGCACAGCCGACAGTGCATTCGGCACCAGATGGCCTAATGCGGCGAACAGATTAGGCACGGTACCGCCGGCGATTTTCCGGACTTCGGCATAGACGTCAGCGGTGGCGCCAGTGGCAGTTGCAACAGCGGGGATTGCGATGCGGCTCATGGTGAAACTCCTGCTCGGTGGGTTAGATGGCTCCACTTTATCCAGCACCCATGATCTTGTAGAGACTCGAATCGCTCACTATAGTGCTCATAAGTATCAATTCCGGACATCGTCATGACCGCTTCTTCCCGCCAGCAGGACTGGCTCAGCCGACTGCTGGAGATGATTACCGTCAAAGGACGCCTGGAACTGCGGTGCGCATACGGGGCGCCGTGGCAGGTCGTGTATGAAGACTCGGAACCGGGAGAGATGCCCTATCACGTGGTGATGCGCGGGTCGGCCATTCTCGAAACCCCGGGCCTTGGCGCGCCGCGACGATTACAGGCCGGTGACGTGCTGCTGATGCTGCATGGCTCTGAACACCTATTGCATGACGGCAGCGGGATCAGCCCGCCCCAGGCGAGCTACCGTGATGAGCTCAATCTGGTGGTCAGTGAAAACACCGGCGGCGGTGAGCCCCTGGAAATGCTCTGCGGCCGCTTCGTGATCCGGCCACCCCATGACCGCTTCATCAGGGACTATTTGCCGGGCCGGTTGATCGTCCGCACGGCCAGCCAACCCTCTGACACCCAGACGCACACGCAACTGACTCATCTGCTCGCCGTGATGCGGCAAGAGTCACTGGTTGCAAGCCTGGGCGGCAATGCCATGCTGGACGCCCTGTCTACCGCGCTGTTCACCATGACCCTGCGCCTGGCCAGCGAATCGGCAGACACGCCGGTGGGCCTGCTGGCGATGGCAGGCCACCCAAGACTGGCACCCGCACTGACCGCGATCTTCAACGACCCGGCCCGGGCCTGGACGCTGCCGGAGCTGGCGGATCTGTGCAACATGTCCCGGGCGACCCTGATTCGCCATTTCCAGGACAAGGTGGGCAAGTCTGCGAACGCCATCCTCACCGACGTGCGCATGACCATGGCGGCCAATGAACTCACCTCCACTACCCTGCCTACCGAGGCAATTGCCGAAGCCGTCGGCTATCAATCCGTCGCCGCGTTTCGGCGTGCCTTCACCCAACGCATGGGCATGACCCCAGGCGACATTCGCAGGTCCAGACACCCGGGCGCGACTCCATGAAAGGACCATGAACGCAAAAGCCAGGTGCCACACCGTTTCGGTGGCACCTGGCTTGTCAGGCAGGATGTGCACTCAACCTCAGACGGATTTCACCTCTCCCCCGTCGATCCGCAACGCCGATCCGGTCATCCATTTCGCAGACGGCGACACCAGGAACGCCAGCAGGTCGGCGATCTCTTCAGGCTCGCCAAATCTTGAAATCCCGGCATTCTGCGGAAACCTGATCGTCGCTTCTTCAACACTCATGCCATTGGCAGGTGCCCATTTCTCCAGAAAGGAACGGCGACGCCCCGTCATCACCGGACCCGGCAACACACTGTTGACCTGGACGCCCTCCTGGATGCCGCGATCAGCGAACGCCTTGGCCAAGGCCACAATGGCAGCGTTGATGGTCGCGACCGCTGCATAGCCGGCTTTTGGCGTATCCGCCGAGTTGCCGGACATCAGTACCACCGAACCTCGTGATGCCTTGAGCGCAGGCCACGCCGCCAGCGTCATCCGCCGTGCGCCGTGCAACTTGAGCTCGGTACCGTCGTGCCACTGCTCGTCGGTCATCTCGAACAGATCGATCTGAGGCACAGCCCCGGCGATGTTCAACAGGGCGTCAATCCTGCCAAACCGGGCCAGCGTCTGCTCAACCACTTCCGAGGGCACACCCGGTGCGGAAACATCGGCGTCCAGCACCAGCGCTTGCGCACCGATCGCCTCGACCTGCCGGGCCGTGTCTTGCAGGTTCTCGCGGTTTCGCGCCACCAGGACCAGTGCCTCAAAATCCCTGGCCAGGCGTAGGGCTGTGGCGCGACCGATCCCCTGACTTGCACCCGTGACAATAGCTACAGACTTCACCATCGCAATTTCCTCATTCAACGCATTTGGGTTGGGGGATCAATCGACAACCACGACCATTTTGCCGGCCGCTTCGTTGGCCTCCATGACGCGGTGAGCCTCATGGATTTCCTCGAATTTGAAGACTCGCGTCGGTTTGACGTCGAGCCTGCCGGCGGCTGCTTCCTGGGCAATGGCCTGCAGCGGCACATCGGCCAGCGGGAAGCCCTCGGTGCCGAACACGAAGCTTCCAAAGAAGGTCAGATAGACGCCACTGGACATCTGCAACAGCGGGTTGAAATCGGCGATGGGCTCAAGCCCGCCCAACCAGCCTGCCAGGCACACGCGCCCGCCCCGGCGAACGATCGCCAGCAAATCGATCACCGTGCTGTTGCCCACCAGATCGAGTACTGCATCGAAGGTTTTCGCGCCCTTGATCCGGGCGGACAGCTGCGGCCCTTCCAGTTCCACTGCCACGGCGCCGAGGTCCTTGAGCATCTGCGCGCGTTTCTCGCTGCGAGTCGTGGCAACCACGCGCGCCCCTGCGTTCACCGCCAGTTTCACCGCGGCCTGGCCGAACGATGAGGTCGCACCTCGAATGAGGACGGTCTGGCCCTTCTCGATCTCCAGATTGCGGAAAAGACAGGTCCACGCCGTGGCGTAGGTTTCCGGGATCGCCGCCAGTTCGGCCCACGGCAGATCGGCGTCGATCAAGGCCACGTTGGAAACCGGTGCACGAGTGTATTGCGCGTAGCTGCCGTTAATGGTGCGGCCCAGCCCTCCCATCAAGGCAGCCACCTTCGCCCCGACCGGGAATTCGCCACCGGGGCATGACTTCACGATGCCCACGCACTCGATGCCGCTGACCGGTGCCGCTTCCGCCCATTCACCCCGGCGCATGTGCATCTCGGCGTGATTGATGCCGAACGCCTTGATCTGAATCACGACGTGTCCTTCCTTGGCGGTGGGCTCCGGGATGTCTTGATAAACCAGGCTGTCCAGACCGCCGAATTTCTCTAGAACGATCGCTTTCATAAGATTCTCCTGTAGAGGCCGTTTAGGCACCTGATCCGATTGGCTGGGTAGACGTCGCGTGAGAGGGAGGCCAACTGGGGTCGTCATCGACGCCGCCCGAGTAACCTCTCTACTGCCGGCTTGGAGGTTAGTAACGGCATAGTAACTTGTCAAACACATTTTGAATGGTTACTCTTTTTCGACACTTCCAGAGATAGCGAGCAGACGATGAGCACCCATTTGCACGGTCCGGCGATGTTCATCGCGGACGCCCCGGCGCTGGATTTCCTCAATTCCATCGCTACCCCGGTGGACGAGGTCGTTGACTGGATTGGCGATGGGCAGGGACTGCTCGACTGGCTGCGCCAGGCAGGCTGGGTCAGCGAACACACCCTGCAGCAGATAGCCCAGGAGGCCATGCCCGGTGAGCTGGAGATGGTCGCCGGGCAAACCAGGGCGCTGCGCGACTGGTTCAGGGATTTCGTTTTGACGCACCGGGGTCAGCCACTGTCGCCCCAGGCCCTGGAGGACCTCGCTGCGCTCAACCGCCTGCTGGCCAGGGACGAAGGCTTTACTCAGATAACCGTCACCGACACGGACGCCTCGAAGCTGACCCTTGCGCCGCGCAGACGCTGGAAAACCCCGGATTCATTGCTGCTGCCTATCGCTGAGCAGTTGGCGACGTTCATCTGCGACGAGGACTTTTCCGACGTCAAAAGCTGTGAGGGTGCCAGTTGTACCCTGATGTTCGTCGACCACACCCGCGGCAAGAAACGTCGGTGGTGCAGCATGGCGGTGTGCGGCAATCGCGCCAAGGCGGCGGCGCACCGCGAGCGCAAGAAGTCCGACTCGGTGTGATGGGCAGTCATCAGGCGAAGATCCCGAGTGCTGAAAACAGGAGAGGGAACGATAACCTCTTGAAATGGGTTTGACAGGTTACTCAAGCTGTGCGAACTTCAGGTACGCAGCTGTATCTGCCTATCCCCGCACACGCCAAGAGGATCACGTCATGAGTACTGCAAACGCTTCAACGCCGGTGATCAACCACGCCTTCGCATACGCTGACGGCGTCAGGGTGTTCTATCGAGAAGCCGGCGACCGCGCCCTGCCCACCCTGCTCCTGCTTCACGGTTTTCCAAGCTCGTCCCATCAGTTCCGCCAGTTGATCCCCCTGCTCGCCCCGCACTTCCATGTGATCGCCCCTGACTTGCCGGGCTTCGGCTTCACCGAAGTGCCAGAGGCCAGAAACTACGTCTACAGCTTCGACGGGCTGGCCAGGACCCTGACGGACTTCGTCGATGCCCTGGGACTCAAGAGCTACGCAATGTACGTTTTCGACTACGGGGCACCGACCGGGCTGAGGCTCGCGCTCAAGCATCCGGAGCGGGTCACCGGGCTGGTCAGCCAGAACGGCAATGCATATCTGGAGGGGTTGGGTGATGCCTGGGCGCCGATCCGGGCCTATTGGGCTGAACCCACCGCGGCTAATCGGCAGGTAATCGCCGATGCCGTGTTGAACCTGGAAGGCACGCGCTGGCAGTACGTGCATGGGGTCAACCAGCCCGAACTCATCGCGCCGGAAGGCTACACACTGGATGCGCTCTTGATGGAACGCCCCGGGAACAAGGACATCCAGCTGGACCTGTTTCTGGATTACGCCAACAACCTGAAGCTGTACCCGAAGTTTCAGGCGTTCTTTCGTGCGCACAAGATCCCAACGCTGGTCATCTGGGGCAAGCACGACCCCTTTTTCATTCCCCCGGGCGCCGAGGCGTTCAAACGGGATAACCCGCAGGCCGTGGTCGAGCTTCTGGACACCGGCCACTTCGCACTCGAAACCCATGCCGCGCACATCGCCGCGCGCATCATCGAAGTGATCCGCTGACAGCCGTAAAGCCGCCCTTCACGAGTCGCTGCCATGGACGGCGCACTTGCCCCCTCAAACTCCCGAGCCCGCTTCCCGTCAGTTAGAGCCGTAGTCGATCCTGTCTGAGCCTTTGAGACTTTGGAGCATCTTTTAGATATTTAACAGGCTTAAGGGTATTACCGAGACGCCCTACCATGGCGTCGTTGACGAATACCTAACACTCGATGGAGTTTCCAATGTCACGTACCCACACCCCGTTCCCGGCGCCTGCCGCTCACGCCGCCGCCCACACCGCGCCAGGGAGGACTCAAGCATGAATTATCTGGTCAACGTTCTCGGGCGCTCGGGCCTCATGAAGCGCGATCTCGACTACCACCTGCTGCGCGCCGCGATGGTGGTCATCTTCGTCTGGTTTGGCTATGACAAATGGTTCGTTGCCGAGATCACCGACCTGCTGCCGCTGATCACCAACGGCCCGCTGATTTCATGGACCATTCCGGTGCTGGGAGTCAAAGGCACCAGTGTCTTCCTGGGCACAGCCGAATGGACCTTTGGCCTGCTGATCTTCCTGGGTTTCTGGAACAGGAAGCTTGGGATACTGGGCGCCCTCGGCTCCTGCGCCACCTTCATCGGAACCGTCACCATCATGCCGTTCGCACCCGGAGCCTGGCATGAAGGCGCCGGCGGTTTCCCGGCGATGACCATCGTGGCCGCGTTTCTTCTGAAGGATCTGGTGTTGCTCACGGTCTCGGTCTACCTGCTCAGGCAGGACGTTGCCCGGCAGTTGAAGCTGGCTGAACACGCCGCCTGAACCAGCAGCGGGCATTCAGGATTTCGACACGGTGCTCTGAAGCCGCGCAGTCATGTCGGCTTCGAGCATCTGCAGGAAAACCTTCACCCTGGCAGGCACATACTGCCGGGTCGGGGTGACGGCCCAGACCGACAACTGCTCCATGTCGCCGTCGGCCAGGCGGATTTCCACCAGCGAACCGTCCCGCAACTGGGGCAACACGTCCCAGTACGCCAGCATCGCAATGCCCAGCCCTTCGATGGCAGCATCGCGCACTGCGCCCACATTGCTGATCATCACCCGCCCCTCCACCCGCCGCCGGACGATTTCGCCGTTCACCACGAACGGCCATCTCGGCACGGCCTGAAGCACGATGCACTGGTGCTGTTCAAGCTCGTCCAGCGTGACGGGCGTGCCGTGTTCTCGCAGATAATGCGGGGCCGCACAGAGCACGCGAGGATTGGGCGCGACCCGCCGGGCAACCAGCTCGGAATCGGCCAACGGCGCGACCCGCAGCGCCAGGTCGAACCCGCGGCCCACCAGATCGACCACGGTGTCCGAAACGTCGAGCTCGACCCGCAGATCAGGGTATTGCTGCAACAGTTGCGGCAGCATGGGCAAGACAATGGATTGTCCGAAGACGCTGGGCGCTGTCACCCGCAACAGCCCTGTCACTCGGCTCGTCGACGGCTGCAACGCCTCCAGCGCACTCTCTTCGGCCTCGAGCATGGTATGGGCATAAGGAAGAAACGCTTCGCCCTCGGCCGTGAGCGAAACCGCCCTGGTGGTGCGCTGAAACAGCCGCACGCCCAATTCCTGCTCCAGCGCAGTGATGCGCCGCGACACCTGCATCGGCATCACATCCAGCCTGCGCGAGGCGTCCGAGAGGCTGCGCGCCGTCGCGACCGCCAGGAAAATACGCAGGTCGGTTGTCAGCATGATTATATCCTTTCAGGTTATGCCGGCTTCACCCCAGACCGGCTTGGTCTGGCCCTGGCACCTCCGTAGTATCGCTAACAACAGGCAATTACGCCCACTACGCTTGAAGACGAGGTGCAGCCATGAACCATTCGACCCCATCGATTCTAACGCCTTTCGATATCAAGAACCTCACCCTGCGCAACCGCCTGGCGGTGGCCCCCATGACTCGCGTCAGCGCCACGCAAACCGGCGTCGCGACCGACGCGATGGTCCGCTACTACGAACGCTTCGCCAAAGGCGGGTTCGGCATGGTCATCACCGAAGGCATCTACACCGACCAGCGCTTCTCCCAGGGCTACCCCTTCCAGCCCGGCATGACAGACGCCGAACAGGCCCAGGCATGGCGCACAGTCACAGACCGAATCCACGTTCAGGAAGCGGCTGTTTTCGCGCAACTCATGCATGCCGGGGCACTGAGCCAGGGCAATCGCTTCACCCAGCACACCGCAGCGCCCTCCGCAGTCCGCCCGAAAGGCGAGCAAATGCGCTTCTACTTCGGGGAGGGCCAGTACCCGGTGCCCGTTGCCATGACCGACGAAGACATCGCCGACGCCATCGCCGGGTTCGCCCAGGCAGCCAAGCGCGCAATGCTGGATGCAGGCTTCGATGGCGTCGAGATCCATGGCGCCAACGGCTACCTGCTCGACCAGTTCCTCACCGACTTCAGCAATCAACGCAACGACCGCTGGGGCGGGAGCACCCAACAACGGGTCGGCTTGATTCTGGAAGTGATCAAGGCCGTCCGTGGGGCGGTAGGTAGCGTCCCCGTCGGCGTTCGCATCTCCCAAGGCAAGGTCAACGACTTCGGACACAAATGGGCAAACGGTGAGCACGACGCCGAAATCATCTTCGGCTCGCTCAAGGACGCCGGCGTCGACTACATCCACGTGACCGAATTCGAAGCATGGAAACCCGCTTTCGCCAGCACCACCCAAAGCCTCGCTGCCTTGGCCCGTCGCCATGCACCCGGCGTCGTACTGCTTGCCAACGGCGGCCTGCATGAGGAAGAACACGCCAACGCCGTGCTGAACGACGGAGTCGATATCCTGGCCATCGGCAAGGCAGCACTGGCCAACCCCGACTACCCGAACCGCCTCGCCGAGGGCCGTACGCTGTCAGGGTTCGATGCGTCGATTCTGGGGCCAATTGCGAACATCAAGGAGAGTGAACTGGCGATGTGAGTGGAGGGGCGGCCGTAAGCTATCGGCCAGAACCTTAAAGTCGCAGCGCGATCCTCGATACCCTAGACTGACGTCGAGCTCGTTGAGATCGGCCAGGAGTATCCAATGGCTTGCTTGATCAGGAAAGCCGACAGCACGGATGCACCAGCGATCAGCCTGATCGTCGAGGCCGCGTTGCGAAAATCCAATGCCCAGGATTACCCGCCGGACGTTATCGAGCAAGTGGTGCAAGGCTTTTCGCCCTCGCAAGTCTTGAAACTCATGAGCCTGCGCCAAGTGTACGTCGCGTGCATCGACACCCATGTCGTGGCCACTGCAAGTCTTGCAGGAAATACGGTGCGCAGCGTATTCGTCGATCCTGCTTATCAGCGACAAGGCATTGGGAGTCTTCTGATGGCGGCTATCGAGTCAGTGGCGGTGAAGAGCGGCATCGAACGACTGCGTCTCCCCTCTTCGATCACTGCGCAAGGCTTCTACCTTTCTCTAGGCTTCGTGAAGGTGCGGGACGCATTCCACGGCGCCGAGCGCACGATCATCATGGAAAAGAGCCTCGGCCAGCAGGCTTGACTGCGTCAGATAGAAGCGCGGGCTGGCGCCAGGTAACGGCCAAAAGCCGCCCCTGGATTCACTCACATGACTCATCCACTTGATCGCAGAGTCCAGAGCTGTGGAAGGCACTGGCGCACCGAATTCCCTTCACAGCGACATCCCCGTCCACTCTTCGGAAATGCTCCAGAGACGCTCGGCGAATTCCGGAGTGGCGGCCCAACTTGCCACTCCCTTGCGACCTGATTCGGCGTCGTTGACCGGCGCGATGTTGCAGTCTTCGCAGTAGACGCCGCCCTTGCCATTCAGGGCGGGACTGGTTGCGCACCACAAGCCCGTTGCCGCTCCCTGCTCCAGGTTCTTGAGGCCGACCTCCGGTACGACCTTTTGCTGGCCGTGCTCATCAAACACATCAAATGCTGCGATCTCGGCGCTGCTCAGATGGCGTCCCAGGTCAGTCAGAATCTGACCGGGGTGAAGGGAGAAAGCCCGCACGCCCTGGCCAGAACCGCGCTGGTCGAGCCCCATCGCGAACAGTGCGTTGGCGGTTTTCGACTGACCATACGCCGCCCATTTGTCATAGGGACGATGGATGAAGTCGATGTCATCGAAGTCGACACCGGCGATCTGGTGACCTCGCGATGACACCGCAACCACCCGGGCAGCGCGAGCCGCAACCAGTGCTGGCCACAGACCGCACACCAGACGGAAGTGCCCCAGATGGTTGATCGCGAACTGGCTTTCGTGCCCATCGACATCTCGTGCCAGGGGCGAGGCCATGACGCCCGCGCAATTGATCAACAACGAGAGCGGTTGTCCGCGCCGCACGACCTGGGCGGTGAACGCCTGAATGGAATCGGCATCGATCAGATCCATCCCATGGACAGAGATACCCTCTTCCCCCGCCAAGGCCTTGCGCGCACGATCAGGGTCTCTGGCCGGGACAATCACCTGGGCACCTACGCGGGCGAGGCTTCTGGCAGTGACCAGCCCCAGTCCGGAATACCCACCAGTGACAACAGCGAGATGCCCGGCGAGATTCACTCCGGCCATGACCTCGGTTGCGGTACTGGCGGCGGAAAAAGGTGAAAGAACAGGTTTCTGAGGCGTTGTCATGAGGGGCTCTTCGTTGCATGGCTTTGGCACCCATTGTTCTTTAAGATGGCTGGACGAAACAGTTCAGATAATCCAGGTTTCTGTCGTGATCATCCAAAATCCGCTTTCAGATCCCCTATCCGATGTCCTCGCGCTGGCCGGGCTTCGCGCTGCCTGTTCTGTGCGCCTGCGAGCGGGTGGACAATGGGCCCTGCGTTTTCGTCCGATTGAACTCAAATTCAACGTCGTGCGACGTGGCCAGTGCTGGCTGCGTATCGAGGGCAGCCAGCCGCGTCAATTGCGGGCGGGCGACTGCTTCGTGATTTCCCGCACCCCGTTCATTCTGGCGAACGATCCGGAGGGCGATGCGGTCAATGCGTCCGATGCTTTCGCCCAGTCCAGCACACTCGCCACCCTGGGTGCCGGTGACGATGTGGAGTTACTGGGTGGCAGTGTGAGCCTGATCAATGCCGGCGCCGGCCAGCTCCTGTCGTTGCTGCCGCCTGCGATCATCATCCATGCAGCCTCGAGTGCCGCTTCGTCGTTTGCCTGGTTGCTGGATGAACTGGACCGGGAATGGCAGTCAGCGCAACCAGGCGCCAACGCCATGTGCAACGACCTGCTTCGTCTGATTTTCGTCCATGGGCTGCGCCATCACATCAGCACTGCCGACGTCGCCGACCTTGCCTGGTTGGGAGGCCTGCGCGACCCTGCCATCGCCAATGTGATGCGCGCCATTCATGGTGCCCCGGAGAAATCCTGGACACTGGCGCAGATGGCGCAGATCGCTTGCATGTCGCGATCCAGCTTCGCAGCACTGTTCAAGCATCGGGTGGGCCATCCTCCTGTCGAGTATTCGACTCGCTGGCGCATGCAAGTTGCCGCCTCCAGGTTGTATGCAAGCCGGGACAGCGTGGCGACCGTTGCCGCCTCCTTGGGTTATCTGTCAGACGCTGCTTTTGGAGTCGCCTTTCGCCGGGTTCACGGAAAATCGCCTGGGCAGTATCGGCGAGAAGCAACAGGTCAGAGTGCTGATAGGCCAGTGTGACGATCGCACAATTGAAGCGCTCGAACGCGGCGCCAGACCCGGCATGCTCCGCCACTGCGAACGGGAATCTGCCGCTGCAACGAAGGAATTCGTCGGCTGACGGGTTGTCAGCTATGGACCCCAAGGAGAAACTCCATGACCCAACTCGCACTCGTTGTAGGCGCCAGCGGCATTGTCGGCAGCGCTGTTACTCAACTACTACTCGACAACCAGTGGCAGGTTGCGGCCCTCTCCCGCCACCCGTCCCAAGCCTCAGGCGTGATACCTGTTGCAGCGGACCTGCAGGATCCGGAATCCTTACGCCGCGCGCTGCAGGATCTGAAACCCACGCATGTGTTCATCACGACCTGGTCGCGCCAGGCCACAGAGGCTGAGAACATTCGGGTCAACGCCGCGATGGTTCGAAACGTCCTGGATGCGTTACGCCCCGCAAAAAGCGTTGCCCATGTGGCCTTGGTGACGGGGCTCAAGCACTACCTTGGCCCGTTCGAAGCCTACGGCAAGGGCACACTGCCGCAGACGCCTTTCCGTGAAGAGCAAGGTCGCCTGGACGTCGAGAATTTCTACTATGCCCAAGAGGACGAAGTGTTCTCGGCTGCCAAGAAAGATGGCTTCACCTGGAGCGTGCACCGCCCACACACTGTCACTGGCGTCGCCGTCGGCAATGCGATGAATATGGCGACCACCCTGGCCGTCTATGCCACGATCTGCAAACAGACGGGCCGGCCCTTTGTATTTCCGGGATCGCGAGTCCAGTGGGACAGCCTCACGGACATGACCGATGCGAAGCAGTTGGCCAAGCAACTGCTCTGGGCTGCTCAAACCCCAGCAGCAGCGAACCAGGCGTTCAACATCACCAACGGCGATATCTTTCGTTGGAAATGGATGTGGACGAGGATTGCCGACTACTTCGGCCTGCACCCCGCCGCGTATCCCCCTGCCCCTTCGCCACTTGAGTCTCAGATGGCCGATGACCAGGCGATCTGGAGTCAGATTGCCGCCGAGCGCGGACTGAAAGAATCCGACATCAAGCGCCTGGTTTCGCCATGGCACACCGACGCTGACCTGGGGCGGCCCATCGAAGTGGTAACGGATATGTCAAAGAGCCGGGCGATGGGCTTCACGGAGTTTCAAGCCAGTGACCAGGCATTCTTCAACGTGTTTGACCAACTGCGTAGGGAACGTCTCATTCCTTGATACTCGGGGCAAGTTCGCTTACGCATTGGAGAAACTTGCCCACCAGAACGGATCGGTGCCACTGCCAGGCGTTCAATCCTCGCAATGGCCTCGCTTCTTCTGGTGCTTGGTGCAGTATTTTTTCTTGTCGCCGTTCAAGAACTTCTCTTGCCGTTCCTTCTCCCAAGGCGACATACAGGAGTTGAAGCCCCGACCCCATCCCGCCCAGTAACGCTCTTGAAAACGCGCTCGGCGATCAGCATCCCGTGCCTCATACCCGTAGCCATGCTCCCGGGCGTCACATCCACTGCGATATCCGTCCCCGTAGGCGCCGGTCAGAGGCTCTTTCCAGAACCAGGCACAGCCCGACAAGGGCAAGGTCACACACAGAACAACACACACCTCGAACAAGCGTCTTGCCACGAAACACTTCCTGGAGAACAGCCAACTGAGAGAGCCAACGAACTCCAGAATAAGATCAAAATGACATCACTTGGTTCTACGGTGTCTGATCATTTGTTGCCTCCGAAAACGCCAGTTCTCAGCAACGATTGAAGCCAGCTGGAAACCAGGGCATGTAGCCCTGGCTGATTACGGTGTTACTTACTCTTCTTTGCAGGCTTGTCTGATTTTTCGGATTTCTTGGCCTTCGTTGGTTTGCTATCCGCCTTCTTTGCAGATTTCTTCGGTTCACTGGCTTTCTTGTCTTTCTTTTCGGAAGATTTTGAAAGCGCAGAAGCCGCAGCGGATTTCTTGGCAGGCGATGCCTTTTTATCCTTCAGATCCTTACTGGCTTTCGAAGCGTCACCTTTGCTCTTCTTATCGTCTTTAGCCACGTTACACCTCTCGGAATGTGCCAGGTTGGCACTTGGCCTGCGGAAATATCCGCACGCTGACCATTAGGCGAGCGCTGGCGAAGGCGGTTCCATGTTTTATATCCGCGGATGGCTGAGTGGACGTTATCTACCTGCTGAATAGCTATCCCCCCTGCTACACCGCGCAGGTGAGAGTCAGCTCTGTTCCATTCCGCGCAACTTCGCTGGAAAGCGTTCCGCCAGCCAGTCGATGAAAACCCGTAAACGCTGGGTCATGTGACGGTTGTGGGGGTACACCACCTGAAAAGGGTATGGCGGAGTTCGCCATGCCTTGAGAATCTCCACCAAAATCCCGTCGCGCAAAGCGGCCTGGACGCCGTAAGTGAAGGTCTGTGCGATACCCAGCCCGGCGACGCATGCAGCCAGGTGCGCGTTGCTTTCATTGATGCCGATGCAATACCCGGTATTGATTTCGGTGCCCTCGCCGTCCTTTTCAAAGCGAAATGGAAACGCCCGCCCGGTGCGCGTCGAAAGGTAGCCTATCAGCTTGTGACCGTTTTTCAGGTCAAGTGGAGAGGCAGGGATGCCGTGCTGTTCGAGATAGGCCGGCGTAGCACAGGTGACCATGGGTGCCTGCCCGATCTGCCGCGCTACAAGGGATGAGTCATCCAGCGGCCCGCCGCGAATCACACAATCCACGTTGTCTCCAATCAGATCAACCGAGCGATCAGACACCCCCAGATCCATACGGATATCCGGGTAGCGCGCCATGAAATCCGGGAGCAATGGAATCAGCACATCCCGGGCTGTCGAGCCACCTACATCGATACGCAAATACCCTCGCGGGCTTTTGCGGACGCTGTTGAAGGACGAATCGATGTCTTCCAGATCCCTCAACACCCGCATCGCCCTGGCGTAGTAATCCTGTCCTTCGGGAGTGACCGTGACACGCCTGGTAGTGCGTTGCAGCAAGCGTACGCCCAGATAGGCCTCCAGTTCCTGCACCTGCTTGCTCAGCGTGGCGTTGGGCATATCCAGTGACGCAGCGGCTCGGGTGAAGTTTCCGGCTTCAACAACCCGGGCGAAGGCACGTATTGCCGACAGCTGATCCATGACGCTGCAACCTCGAAACCAGTAAGCGGATTATCCACGTATGTGAATAGTCATTCCATTGTACGCGCTTTTTCGACAATCGGTCCGAGTCTAGAGTAGCGCCATGACCAGACGCGCTGCGCGACGACCTGTCGGCAACTGACGTTCTGGCCCGACAACGCGATGCCCGCCGTCAGGAGGCTTCCAATGTTCGATGTGAAAAAACTCATCCGCTTTGGCGGCCTGTTTATCGCCGTGCTGATTGCCCCGTTCGCCCATTCTCAGGACCCACACACCATGAACCCCGATGCACAACACATCGCCGCTGCCCAGAGGCTGATCGACCAGCATTTTGCGATCTGGAACGAACGCGATGACCGAGTTCGTCTACAGCAGTTTGCGACGACCTACACCGACGATTTCACCGTCGCCGATTACGCCGCCATTGCCCGAGGTTTTGGCGAAGTCAACCGATTGATCGAGCGGGTTCAGTCTCAGCACGAAGGCTTCAGGTTCTCGCCGGAGCCCATCGCCTGGAACCACGACATCGGTCGCGTCCGTTGGGGCTTTGGCCCAGCCGGCGAACCCGACAAGGTGCGGGGCGAAGACATCTTCACCGTGCGTGACGGCAAGTTGCTGAGCATGCATGTCTTTCTCGACCACAACTGATTCGGCTCATACGGCCATTAGCGAAAACAGGAACCCAGAATGAAGTTCATTGCAGCAGTATTCATGTTGTTGTCAGTCAGTTTCACAGCGTGGGCACAAGTGCCGGGCATCAAGACCGCCGGTATCGATCACGTGGGCATCAACGTCCCGGATCTGGCCCAAGCGGAGCAATTCCTCGCCACGACCTTCGGGTGTACACCAGTGACCCACATCGGGCCATTCGACATGACTGCGTCCCTGGCCGCAGATCACAAGACCCCTGTGGCACCACGGGCGAAAAGCCTCTCTATCTCGATGGTGCGATGCTCAACCGGGTCGAACATCGAGCTGTTTGAATACTCGCATTCGACGAGCAGCGATCAGGTGCCGTTTGCAGAGGACCTGGGCGCTTCGCACGTCGCTTTTTATACCGATGACGTGAAGGCCGGCGTCGCTTACCTGAAGTCCAAAGGCATCACCGTATTGGGTGAGCCGATGACCATGACCGCTGGCGATACCGAAGGCGAAACCTGGGTGCATTTCCTCTCACCCTGGGGCTCGGAAATGGAGCTGGTAGGTTACCCCCATGGCAAGGGTTACGAGAGGACGACCAAAGCGCGGCTCTGGAATCCGAAACATCCCGCCAATTGAGACGCTTATGCCGTCGGCGCCTGACGCCGACGGCTGCGGGCGGGCGTCTTCTCTCACGCCAGCCTCTCTCCAGGGGTGAAATTCGGGCGTTTTGCACAAAAACTACTGCAAATTGACAAACAACCCGCCATCCACCAACAGCGAGGCGCCCGTCACGTACTTCGCCATATCGGAAGCCAGAAACACGATGGGGCCTGCGATGTCATCAGGCTCGCCAAGACGCCCCAGTGGCGTACGGGACTCCATGTAGGCCAGCTTTTCCTCGTCTGCGAGATCCTCTTTATTGATATCGGTCGCAATGGTGCCGGGCAGCACGGAGTTACAGCGAATGCCGTAAGGCCCTAGGGCAATGGCGCAGGACTGCATCAACGAATGCAGGCCGGCTTTGGTTGGCGTGTAGTGAGTCTGCATGGCGCCGCCCACCAGTGCGCTGATGGAGCTGACCGCGATGATCGCCCCGCCTTTGCCCTGTTTCTTCATCTGATTCGCAGCAGCCTGAACAGCGAAGTAAGCACCGTTGAGGTTGGTGTTCACGGTTTTGAGATAGACCTCACGCGGCATGTCGAGGAATGAATGGAAGGGGCAGATGCCGGCGTTGTTGACGAATACATCGACGCTGCCGAAAGCCTTGAGTGCGCCGGCCACCAGGCGATCTCCGGTATCGGGATCGGCGGCATCGCTGCCCACTTCAACGGCTTGCCCATCGAATGCTGCTATTTCTTCGATCAGACTGCGCGCTGCCTCAGTGCCCTGCGCGCTGCCGCTGTGCCCGATGACCACACGAGCGCCTTGCCTTGCGCACTCTTTCGCGGCGGCACGACCGATACCGCGGGAAGCGCCAGTGATGATGACCGTTTTGCCTGCCAGTAACATAGAAAACTCCTTGGATAGCGAAGACTGAGTCCGGTCAGGATTCAGCTCAGATAATTGCCATAACCAACCATACCAATGGCGCCCAGGATCACGGCGATACCCGAGACCAGCACACCTTTGTTCGATGCCGTGGTGCCCTGCCATTCCCGGAAATACAGCCCCCAGCAGTTGGATACGATGATGATGAAAGACATGTGCAAGACCCATGAACTGGCGTCGTTGTGCAGCCTGGTCTCACCCATGCCGTAAAAGAAGAACTGCAGGAACCACAGGGTTCCTGCGCACGCGACGAGCAAGTAGTTGCGCAGCAGAGGCGTCTGCGTGTTCACGTAGTCCCCGAAGCTGTTATTGCGTTTGTTGAGCCACAAGCACCAGATGGCGTTGGTGGTAAGCCCGCCCCACATGATCACCATGAACGTCACGTTGTTCTGGAACAAGGAGTTGGCACCGTGTTGCACCGCAGCTTCTGCCAATGGGCGGCCCGCGCTGATGCCGTAACTGAAGCAGGCGCTCAGCACGCCGGAGATCACCGCAACCAGTGCGCCTTTGCTCAGGGAGAATTCACTGATGCTGGCAAATTTGGTCTCGTCGCTGACCTCTCGCTCCTTCAGCACTCCCGCGCGACCACACAGCGCGATTCCCACCAGAGAGACGGCAACGCCCCAGAGCACCCAGTTACCGCTTGAGCTGGTCACCATTTCACTCAGCGTGCCGGCCTTGGCATCGGTGAACAGATCGCGATACAGCGCGGGCATCAGAGCCCCCAGAGCGGAGGTCAGGCCCATGACCAGGGACATGCCGAGTGACAGGCCCAGGTAACGCATGGTCAGGCCGAACGTCAGTCCACCGATCCCCCACAGCACGCCAAACACATAGGTCCAGAACAACGTGACGCTGTCCGCCTCGCGCAGAATGTCGACAAAGCCTGGTACGGTGAGTTGGGCGGCGATCAGCGGAACGATGAGCCAGGAGGCCAGCCCACCCGTGATCCAGTAGCTTTCCCACTTCCACCCTCGCACTTTCTTGTACGGAATGTAGAAGCTGCCGGAGGCTGATCCCCCAATGAAATGCAACAAAACGCCGAGCAGAATGATTTCCACGTTCACTATCCCTTTTTTTGTTATTGGCGTGACAAAGTATTCAGTCCCGATTCAGGCTGAACACGGGCAGCAGATCCACAGTGATGGGTGAGGCGTCAGGGTGACTGGGCATGATCGACTGCATGTGCTGCCACCAGCGCTGCATCACCGCAAGGCGGGGTAACTCATCGAGCAGATGCTCATCGTCATGGGTCAGCACGGCGAACAGCGCCAGCGAGTCGGGGTCAAGAAAGATTCGATAATCCCGCACGCCGGCAATGCGCAGAGCGTCGATCAACTCTGGCCAGATCTCGTCGTGGCGCTTGCGGTATTCCTCCGCCTGGCCGGGATTGAGGTTCATGCGAAAGGCGCGGACCGGCATTATCCCGCCCTCTTCAGATCAGGTAGCGAATAGGCCTGTGCGACATTGCGCAGGAAAAACTTTTCCTGAACCTCAACCGTCTTGTCGGCCATGTAACTCCTGACCAGATCAACCGTGCTCGCAAAGTCGGTGATCGAATCACTGTTGGGCCAGTCACTGCCAAAGAAACACCGATCCTCACCGAAGGCTTCCCAGAGATAGGCTAGGCGATCCCGGTACCAGGCAGGATCGTTCACAACGCCCTGCCCGGTCTGCTGAGGAATTTCCGCAAGCTTGGCAAACACGTTGGGCCGTTCGGCCAGCGCGAACACATCTCGCTGAAAATCCGCCATTTGCTGCTCAGGCACTGCGGCATTCGGGAGGTGGTCCACGACAATCCGCAGGTTGGGTACGGCGTCGCTCAGACGCAGCAAAGCCTTTATCAGGCGTGGATCGGGATTGGCGCTGTCCAGGCTTCGACCGCTGGCCGCCAGCCGCTTCATGGCGTCGATGAACCCCGGGCGGCTTTGATCCTCCAGCAAATCCCTGTCCCAGAGATTTCCGTATCGCAATCCCAGGAACAGCGGTTCTGATTCAAGAAGGCTGAGGTCATCGTCAAAATCTGCATCGAAGGGCGACAGGTTGCCGACAAAGCCCAGCATCTTTGGGCTATCGCGCAGGGTCTCAAGCAACCAGGTATTGTCCAGACGCCAAGGGCTGGCTTCGACCACTATCGCACCGATGATCTGCTGCTGGCTGGCAAGTGCCCAGTAGTTTTGCGGAAGGGAGACGCCATGAAGCGGGTGGCCGGGCTGAGGCCAGGGTATTCCTTCAGGTCGCAAGGCATCGAACAAATGGATATGGCTGTCGATGACAGGGCCCGTGTAACGCTCTGCAGTCATGCTGCGTCCGTCCAGATTTGTTGTTATTGGGTGCGACTGTAGGTGGCTATCCGATACGTGACTAATCGATTTTTGTTTAGGAGCGATACCTGTTTGGTATCGGTAGCACCGATTTGCTCAAGGCGCCTCAAAGGCACGCTTTCTCAACAGGTCAATGAAGTGCTGCAACTCGCGACTCACCGGCTCATCCTTGCGGCGCAACAAACCGAACGGTGCCATGTGTGCATCAAGGGTTACCGGCAAGGCCTTGACCAGTCCCATCTTCAAGTAATCACGCATCGCGGACTCGGAAAGCACCATCAGCGCGTCCGTGAGCTGCACCAATTGCTGCATCGAATACACCGAACTGCATTCGATGATGTCGGCCGGCATTGGCAATTCAAGCCGTTGCAATGCCTGCTCGATGGCGATCCGTGCGGGACTGGTTTCGGGTTGAAGGATCCATGGCCAATCCGTCACCAACTCTTTCCACTGCAGTTTGCGACGTTTGGCCAAAGGATGGCCGCTGTGAACGACGGCAATCAGTCGCTCGTTGCCCAAAGGCTCGAACTCGTAGTGTTCACGGTCATTGATCGGACTGCGCCGCGTGACTGCAATGTCCACGCGCCCTTGCTCAAGCAATTGCACGACCTGGTCGCTGGTGTCGCCCATGATTCGAATGCGCAGTTGAGGATGAAGCGCCTTGATTTCGGCCACCGCGTTCATCACCAGATCCGGAGCGGCGCCCATGATCGTGCCGATCGACAGGTAACCGTATCCGCCCAGCTTGCGCGCAGCCAAGTCCGCGGAGGCCCGATCCAGGCCACTGAGCGCCGCTTCTGCAAAGCGCAACAGTTCGCGCCCCAGCGCCGTAGGTCGCATTCCCCGAGGCAAGCGCTCGAAGAGCTCGCAATCAAACATGTCCTCGATTTCCTGCAGCATGCGTGTCGCCGCCGGCTGGGACATGTTCATGCTCAGTGAGGCCCGGTGCAGATTCAGACTCGACCCCAGCACGACCAGCATCTGCAGATGCTTGTAACGCAACCGGCTGAACAACTGCTGAGGTGACCGCTCGACGCTCATACCCTCGCTCCTATCGATAACTTCAAGGTATCAACTATAAGCTTAATTCGATTGGTCACGCATCACTGACGCGCAGTAGAGTCAGCCCTACGCAGTCAAATAATTCCAAGAAAAGGAAACTGACGTGAGCTCTCTCCCCACATCCCTGCTGGCCAAGGTTTCATGGCGGCTGCTGCCGTTCCTCTTACTGATGTACATCATGGCGTTTCTGGACCGGGCCAACGTGGGCTTTGCCAAGCAAGCATTCCAGGCCGACACCGGCATCGGCGACGCTGCGTTTGCCTTCGGTGCGGGCGTCTTCTTTGCCGGCTATGCGTTACTCGAAGTCCCCAGCAACCTGATCATGCACAGGGTCGGCGCCCGGTTGTGGATGTGTCGGATCATGGTGACATGGGGCCTGATATCGGCGGCCATGGTGTTCGCACACACCGAAACCAGCTTCTACGTACTGCGCTTCCTGCTGGGGGTCGCGGAAGCCGGCTTCTTTCCAGGCGTCATCCTGTATCTGACCTACTGGTTCCCCAGTGCTGCTCGCGGCAAGGCCATGGGCTTCTTCTACTTCGGCGCTCCGCTGGCCTTCATCTTCGGCAGTCCCCTCTCCGGTTTGCTGCTTGAGCTCGATGGTGTGCTGGGGACTCACGGCTGGCAGTGGCTGTTCGCTGTGGAAGGCCTGATGGCAACTGCGGTGGGCGTCTGGGCGTACTTCTATCTGGACAATCGGCCGAGCGACGCGAAGTGGTTGACCCCTCAGGAGCGCAGCCAACTTCAGGCCGTGCTGGATGCCGAGGACAGCCACAAACAAGCCCACGGCAGCCTGCTCAAAGTGCTCATGCAGCCGGCGGTGCTCTACCTGTGCCTGATCTATCTGCTGATACAGGCAAGCGTCTATGGCGTGGTGTTCTACCTGCCAAGCCAGGTGGCAGGTCTTCTGGGTACCAAGGTCGGGCTGATGGTGGGCCTTGTCAGCGCCCTGCCCTGGCTGTGCGCACTGCTGGCTGCCTGGAAGGTGCCGGCCATCGCCGACCGTACCGGCCAGCGCCGCACTGTGGCCGCGCTGACACTGGTGGTTTCCGGGCTGGGGATCGCCGCCTCCGTCAGCTTTGCAAGCCCGCTGATTGGCATTCTCGCGCTGTGCTTCGCCGCGTCCGGTTTCATTGCAGTCCAGCCTGTCTTCTGGACGTTCCCGGGGAGTTTCCTCGCAGGATCCGCCGCTGCAGGCGCCATCGCCCTGATCAACTCCTTCGGGGCGCTGGGCGGCTTCATTGCGCCCATCCTCAAGAACTGGGCTGAAGGCGCGTTTCAGTCTCCCGCCGCGGGCCTCTATCTGCTCGCCATCACCACCTTGATTTCTGCAGCGCTGGTCATGGGCATTCGCCCTCCCCGCGTCGCCACGCCTCACAAGCAACCCACCTTCCAGATCTGATCTAAAGGAATCAACCATGACCACACCAACCATCAAACATGTTCGCGCCTTTGTCCTTCGTGGGGGTGGCGCTGACTATCACGATCAAGGCGACGGTCACTGGATCGACGATCACATCGCCACGCCGATGAGCAAGTACCCGGAGTATCGCCAGAGTCGTCGCAGTTTCGGCATCAACGTGCTCGGCACCCTGGTCGTCGAGGTCGAGGATTCGGAGGGCAACATCGGCTTTGCCGTGACCACCGGCGGGGAACCTGCGGCCTACATCGTCGAGAAGCACCTGGCCCGTTTCGTGGAGGGCGCCAAGGTCACGGATATCGAGCGCATCTGGGACCAGATGTACTTCGCCTCCCAGTACTACGGCCGCAAAGGCCTGGTCATCAACACCATCTCGGGTATCGACCTGGCGCTCTGGGATTTGCTCGGCAAAGTGCGCAAGGAGCCGGTACACCAGTTGCTCGGTGGTGCAGTGCGCGATGAACTGCAGTTTTATGCCACCGGCGCACGTCCGGATCTGGCGCAGAAGATGGGCTTCATCGGCGGGAAGCTGCCGCTGCACCATGGCCCAGCCGAGGGCGAAGAAGGCCTTCGCAAGAATCTTGAAGAGCTGGCCGTAATGCGCGAGCGGGTAGGCAAGGATTTCTGGCTGATGCTCGACTGCTGGATGAGCCTGGACCTCAACTACGCCACGCGGCTGGCCCACGGTGCTCAAGAGTTCGGCCTCAAATGGATCGAAGAAGCGCTGTCGCCGGACGACTACTGGGGTTACGCCGCGCTGAAGAAGGCCGTGCCCACTGGCATGCTCGTGACCACCGGTGAGCATGAGGCAACCCGCTGGGGCTTTCGCATGCTGCTGGAGATGGGCTGCTGCGACATCATCCAGCCCGATGTCGGCTGGTGCGGCGGCATCACCGAACTGATCAAGATCTCGGCGCTGGCCGACGCGCACAGCGCCATGGTCGTGCCGCACGGTTCATCGGTGTACAGCTACCATTTCGTCGCCACGCGCACCAATAGCCCCTTCGCCGAATTCCTGATGATGGCGCCTAAGGCAGATCAGGTAGTCCCCATGTTCCACCCGCAACTGCTGGGCGAGCCTGTGCCAGAGAACGGCCGCATGCGTCTGTCGAAGCTCGATCAGCCGGGCTTTGGCGTGACCTTGAATCCGGAATGCCAGCTGCACCGCCCTTACCAGCATTGACCGGATCAGCGCTCGCCGATCCATAGGTGTCGGCGGGCCGCCACCGCGACCTATCTCATTCCACAGGACGTTGCGCTATGAAACTGCCCCGCAATACTTTCAAGGCTGCGCTGGCCAAAAACGAGCCGCTGTACGGCATCTGGGCGGGATTCGCCACAGGCTACGCCGCAGAAATCACCGCAAGCTTCGGTTACGACTGGATGCTGATTGACGGTGAACACGCCCCTAATACCGTGCCATCGATCCTGGCCCAGTTGCAGGCGGTGGCCCCCTATTCCACCGCCCCCATCGTGCGCGCGGTCGGACACGACCCGGTACTGATCAAGCAGCTGCTGGATATCGGCACACAGAACCTGATGATTCCGATGGTCGAGACGCCTGAGCAGGCGCAAGCGCTGGTCAGGGCGACGCGTTATCCGCCCCATGGCATTCGCGGGGTCGGCGGTGGATTGACCCGCGCGACTCGCTGGGACGGTGTTCCCAACTACATCGACACTGCCCATGAAGAGCTCTGCCTGATCGTGCAGGTGGAGTCACGCACCGGCGTCGAAAACGTTGCGCAGATCGCAGCGGTTGAGGGTGTGGATGCGGTTTTCATCGGCCCGGCCGACCTGTCCACCGGTCTGGGTCACATCGGCAATCCGTCCCATCCTGAGGTGCAGGAAAAAATCAGGCAGGCGATCGACGCCACCCTCGCTGCCGGCAAGGTCAGCGGAATCCTGGCCCCGGCCGAAGAGGACGCTCGTCGTTATCAGAGTTGGGGTTGCCAGTTCATCGCTGTCGCAATCGACATCAGCCTGATGCGCCAGGCCGCCCTGGCCAACCTTGCCCGGTACCGTGAAACCGAGCAGCGCAGCGAATCCAGAACCTATTGATCAGGAAGGAGCCAGACCATGTCCTCAGTACCCGTCTATCAGAACTACATCAACGGCCAGTTCGTATCGGCCTCGGAACATTTCGAAGTGCTGAACCCGGCGACCGGCGCCCTGTTGGCCAAGGTCCCTGCCTCCGATGCAGATCAGGTCGACCGTGCCCTGGCCGCTGCCCGGGCCGCGCAATCAGCTTGGGCCCGGCGCCCCGCAAATGACCGGGCAAGCTACCTGCGCAAGATCGCCAACAAGCTGCGGGAAAACGTTCCCCACCTGGCCCGCACCATCACCCTGGAGCAAGGCAAGACCTCGGGCCTTGCTGAAGTGGAGGTCAACTTCACCGCCGACTACCTCGACTACATGGCTGAGTGGGCACGACGGATCGAGGGCGAAATCATCACCAGTGACCGGCCAGGCGAGAACATCTTCATGTTTCGCAAGCCGCTGGGCGTCGTCGCAGGCATTCTGCCGTGGAACTTCCCGTTTTTCCTGATCGCTCGCAAGATGGCGCCGGCCTTGGTCACAGGCAATACCATCGTCATCAAACCCAGTGAAGAAACCCCCAACAACTGCTTCGAGTTCGCGCGGCTGGTTGCAGAAGTCGACCTTCCGCCTGGTGTGTTCAATGTGGTCAGCGGCGACGGACGAGTGGGTGCTGCACTCTCGGCGCACGAGCAGGTCAACCTGATCAGCTTCACCGGCAGCGTTGAGACCGGCGCCCGGATCATGAGCGCAGCGGCGCCCAACATCACCAAACTCAACCTCGAGCTGGGCGGCAAGGCGCCTGCCATCGTGTTGGCGGATGCTGACCTGGATCTGGCCGTCAAGGCGATCAGGGATTCGCGAATCATCAACACCGGCCAGGTCTGCAACTGCGCCGAGCGCGTCTACGTGGAGCGTCAGGTAGCCGATCAGTTCATCGAGAAGATCAGCGCTGCCATGGCCGCAACTCGTTATGGCGACCCGCTTGCCGATGCCTCGGTCGAGATGGGGCCGTTGATCAATCGCCAGGGCCTGGACAGCGTCGCCGCCAAGGTCAGGAAAGCCAGGGAGCAAGGCGCATCCCTCATCACCGGCGGCGACATCGCAGATCTCGGCCAGGGCTTTCATTACCAACCCACAGTCCTTGCAGGCTGCCGTGCGGACATGGAGATCATGCGCAAGGAAGTCTTCGGGCCAGTGCTGCCCATCCAGATCGTCGATGACCTCGACGAAGCCATTGCGCTGGCCAACGACTGCGAATACGGCCTGACGTCATCCCTGTACACCCGGGATTTGAGCAAGGCCATGCACGCGATTCGCGAGATCGATTTCGGCGAGACCTACATCAACCGGGAGAATTTCGAGGCCATGCAAGGCTTCCACGCAGGCGTTCGCAAATCAGGGATTGGCGGCGCTGACGGCAAGCACGGCTTGTACGAATACACCCATACTCATGTGGTGTATCTGCAGGCCTGATCACAAAAAGGGGAACGAGACTGATGGTCGCGCTCCCCTTTCGCGTTTACCCGATAACCGCCCGAAACCTCGGCTGTCAGCCGTTGAAAAACACAGCGACTTTGTTACCGGTCGGATCTCTGAGGTAGGCAACGTAGAAGAGTGAGTCGTAGAAGGCTACGGACGCATCGACATCGTTTGCACCGATCCACAGATAACTGAGCATGGTCGTCTCAGGTAGACAGTTTGCGATGGGCCAGGAGCGGTCGTTTAATCAATGTCGGCCTGCTTAATCAATAAGGCAAAGATCAGTAATTTCTTTCACTCCAGTTTGGAGTCAGTCGTAGCTGATCTTGCAATCCCTGCTCAAGAACATTAATCGGCCTCTTCAATGAATCCGGCGTGCCTGAATCTGATGATCCAAGCCATCCACAGACGTCATAGGTTTGCATGATTCTTTCGTCACCCGCTTCTGGCCGAGGCCAGATCTCGACGACAACTGTCTGCATACCAAAAAGTCGTCGCCAAAACCCGCTCTCCCTAATGACCGCACAGCAATTTTCTGCGTTAAAGTTTGAGGACCATGTGGAGTATCTTTCATCGTATAATTTTCTTCTGACTTTCAACGGGTCTCCCACATCAACGAAGTAGTCACGACGCTGAAGTGCAAGCATGTTAAAGGCGGCTTTCGTAAACTCCATGTCAGATAGGACACGCCCTTTATTTTCACAAAACCCGGGCGGTTCGAGATTAAACAGAAGCGTGTAAAAAACCGCGCCACTCAAGAGGCATAGGACTCCAAGGGTGACGCCTAGGCTACTCCTCACAATCGTCTCCCTTGTAAATTGCCTGCTTTCGCTGTCGCCGCCAGCTCATTGATTTCGTTCTCTGATAAACGCTTATCATAGCCGGAGTCACCGCCGTCCCAGCCAACCGAATGCCACGAAACCTGAAGAACTGACGGCCAGCAGTAGCCTCCGAGCACACATCACGAACTCTGCAGTATTTCTGATAGCATCCCTCCCCCCCGCTCAGTCAGCAACGCCGACATCAACACACGGAGAGTGACAATGAAACGCCTGAACGCCCTGCTCGCTGGAAGCTGCGCCGCGCTTATTGCAGCCTGTAGCAGTACAGGACCCTATCAAACACCTGAAGATCTGGCCCGTATGAAGCAGGACCTCAAGCTGGAGCATGCACCCACCGGCGTGCTTCCTCTGAAATGGTCCTATTTCGACTATGGCATTCAACAGGAAGGCGTGGACACGGTGGATGCTCTCGCGCTGGTTCAGCCTGGCTTGCTCACACTTGTGGGGTATGAAAAAGGCCATTATGTCCGTCAGGCTGAGTTCGCCAGTTCTTCAACCGACTGCATGTACATTTTCAAGGGTGATGTCAGCGCACAGCCAGTGTGGTTATTGAAAGCTGATCGCCCGGTATTCCTGACAACCGGCAACAACAGGGGACTCATTAACGTTCCCCTTCGCAAGCAATTGATTGATCAGATGACGTCCGCCGGCTTCCTTCCCCACCTCGATGCCCAGGGTATGCCCTATCAACCGACTGGCATTACCGAGCGCAAACTGGTTTTGATGACAGGCTATGGGCAGCGCGTGGAATCGATGGACCAGAATCAGGTTTACAACGTTTGCAAGAAACACAGTTAGCCGTTGAGCTTTACGCAGAACAGCGGCCAATGGTGTCGAACATCAACACCATCGGCCGTCTCCCCCCTGCGAATGTGGGGCGACCTCAAACCGAGGCAGCGATTTGAGCCGCGAGCTCGCGATAGGCGTGAAGTGGACGCCCGAGCATCTGGGTCAGACGTTCCACGTCACCCTTTTCCGGAATCATGCCGTCTGTGATGAAACGCTCGCTCATCATGCGCATGTCATAGGCCATCCAGTTGGGCATGAACTGACGCAAGCTTTGCTCAAACGCGGCAGTGTCTTCACCCGGATAGGTGATTGGACGGCCCAGTGCCTGAGTCCATAGAGCGGCAATGTCCGTGCCGGTCAGGGTGTCAGGGCCTACCAGATTGATCCGTTCCATTGGCAACGGTACAGACGACTGTTCACGACGCAGCAACTCGATGGCTGCAACCTCGCCAACGTCCCGGGTATCAATCATCGCCAGGCCTTTGCTGCCCACTGGCATCGGGTAGATGCCGTAGCGGGTGATTACATCCTTGATCGTGTGATCGTTATCCATGAAGTAAGCGGGACGCAGAATCGTGGCGTTGAGCCCCATGTGTTCAATCATCCGCTCGACCCCGTACTTGCCTGCGAAATGCGGCACGTTCACGAAGCGATCACTGTGAATCACCGACAGATAGACGATGCGCTCGATGCCGGCTTCCCGGGCGATGTTGAGGGCGATCACTGCCTGTGTGTACTCGTCTGCCACCACTGCGTTCAGCAGAAAGAGTGTCGAGACGCCAGCGAATGCTTTACGCAATGAGTCTACGTCGAGCAGGTCCCCCTGAACGATTTCGACACTCGCCGGGAAGTTGGCTTTGGATGGGTCACGGACGAGTGCGCGGACGTCGGCACCGCGCTTGACGAGCTGTTCAACTACCTGGCCGCCTACATTGCCAGTCGCGCCGGTAACAAGAATGGTCATGATGATTTCCTTCGTGATAGTCAGGTTGTTCAAGCAACACTGCGGTATTGCGTGTGCATGGCCTCACGATAAGGGGTTCCATATCCTGGATGAAGAGCCTAAAATCGATACACCTCGTACCATAAATGAGACGACATGGACCTCAATGCCCTCAGTGACTTCCAGTTGGTTGCGACCCACGCAGGCTTTGGCAAAGCCAGCCGCGCCAGCGGTCGATCCAAGGCGACACTGTCGCGCCGCATGGCTGATCTTGAAGATGCGCTGGGTGTCAGGCTTATCGAGCGAGGCAGCCACAGTCTCGAATTGACCGAAGCAGGGAAAGCCCTGATAGCCAGGATCGAAGGCCCGATGCGGGAAGTCAGCGAAGCAGTCGATGCGGCAAAAGAAGGCGTCGCAGCGCCACGGGGCCGACTGCGTATTGCTGCACCGTTGCTGTTCTCGCAGCTCGCGCTCGGAAGGCTTGCGGCCGCATTCCAGGCCATCTATCCCGACGTGGAAATCGAGGCTGTATCGGAAGATCGCTTCATCGATCTTGTCGACGAACAATTCGATGTTGCCATTCGAATCAATCCGAGCAGTGACAGCACCCTGGTGGGACGATGCTTCGCGAGGGACCGGATGGTTCTGGTGGCTGCGCCATCGGTGCCGATTCCGAGTGGGTGCGCCGATAAACCTGGCCGGGTGCCTGCCGTGGTGATGACGACCTATACGGACGGAACGCTATGGTCGGTCAATGATGGCCTGTTGAGCGTCGAGCCCAGGCCAGTGCTGCGACTGTCTTCGCTGCTGGCAATGCGCGACGCCGTGGTCGCTGGCGCAGGTGCAGCGATGTTGCCGCAATCGATCATTGGCGCTTCGCTGGCAAGAGGCGAGCTGGTGTCGTGGGGTGCTGCAAACAACGAGACTGAACTCTGGGTGCTGCATACGTCGCGGCGTCTGCAAAGCCCGAAGGTTCGGGCTTTTGTGGCGTTCATATCCAGCCAGTATCCAGATGGGTCGTTCTCGATCCCCTAGTCGCTCACGAACGGCCGTTCATCCCGGCGGGAAAAAATCATCGGCCGTCGTGTACACGAGGTGTCAACCAAAGAAGAACGCCTCAGGTGTTCTCATCAGCATTGATAAACTTCTTGCGATTGACCATCCAGGGCAACGCAGGCTGGCTGCGTATTTTCTTGTAGCGGTTTTTCGTGAACTGGTAGGTCACCAGGTCTTTGAAGTGACGGTTTCCTTTGACCACCTCGTAGGTGATAAGAAAATAGATCAAAGGGCTGTCTGCGTCGGTCCAGGTCTGCAATGTCTGCTCAAGGGCCTTGGCAACATCTTCGACACGGCTATAGCCGATGAAGGTCTGGAAGACTGCCTGCGCAGCCTTGCTGCGCAACTTCTCGATTTCATTGATATCCGTGTGAGCGCGTTTCCACTCCCACTCGACGTAGGTCAGAACGTCTTTATCAGAGTATTGCACCACTGCATCAGTACGCCCGCCAGATTCAAAAAGCGCCCGTGCGCCAAGCAGGCTGGAGCATTGCCGAACGACCAGACCCATGTGGATTGTCCAGTTGGCACGATTGGCCAAACCTGCGGATTCATCTACGGGAAAGTCTTTGTACCAGAGGTAGTTGAATAGCGTGACGAAGTCTCTTTCAATCCGTTTCATAAAAAATTCCGTACTGTCGCGTATGTCGAGTGATCTGACCTGACATGCACCGGAAAGCGCCGCTCTAGAGCCTTGCGCTACCGGTTGCATCCGTGACTGTATCGGCGAAATTCTTCAAACTTGAGATTCGTCTCTCCATCGTTTATGGGAAGTCTCCAGTACCTGAAGTTGCAACGAGAGAACACTCCAACAGGAGCTCGCCACATGAACTCGATAAGACTCGGCAATCGCCCGCCCTAACCCACCGGCCGCAGATTCGCCACTCCCAATCTTCGCATCAGATCCACCTTCTTGCGCCGATGACTCTGCATGCGCCCAAGCACGTTATCCAGGCAGCGAATGGCTTCCAGGATATGCGGGCCCTTGTTCAGCATCACACATTCGGCGCGAGCGCCTGTGGCGGCGTCGGTCATTTCGGCGCGGGTCGGGCTGCCGGTCTTGGCCAGCGTTTCCAGCACTTGCGTGGCCCAGATGACCGGCACATGGGCGGCCTCGCAGATGCACAGGAGTTCTTCCTGCAGCTCGGCCGTGCGTTCAAAGCCGGTTTCGATGGCCAGGTCGCCACGGGCGATCATCACGCCGAGCCTGGGCAGTTGCATGCCTGCGATCAGCAATTGGGCGAGGTTGTCGAAGGCCTGCCGGGTTTCGATCTTCAGCACGACCGCCATGTTCAATGCATCCAGGCGGATCAGATGGCCCGCCAGTGACTCGATGTCCGCGCCGCTGTTGACGAACGACATCTGCACCCCATCGGCGTTTTTACAGGCGAACTCCAGCGCCTGGATGTCGCTGGCAGAAAGCGCCTCCAGCTTGAGATCGCTGTCGGGCAGGTTGATGCCCTTGTCGCTCTTGAGCTTCGCACCGCCAGGGGCGTGATTGATCAGGACGTGAAGCGCGTCGGGTTCGACCGTCTGGATGGTCCCGCCGATCTTGCCGTCGTCGAACCAGATCGGCTCGCCGACTTTAACGTCAGCGAACACCGAGGGCAGCGTACAGCCGATGGTTGCCGGTGCCTTGACCTGGCCTGATTGATCGAGCATGGCACTGCGGCCGCTGCGCGCGTCCCGGGTCAGCAGCAGGATGTCCCCTTCTTTCAGCTTGATGCTTTGCGCGGGCTTGCGCGAGACGTCGAGCACTCGCGCCGACTTCTTGCGGCCGTTGCGCTTTTTCAGATTGAGGGTCACGCCGGGCACCAGGTAGGCAGTCTTGTCCAGCGCCGCCCAGCAACCGTTGTCGCTCACCTCGGTAATGCGCATGCGACGCCTGGACTCGCGGGCGTCGCTCAAGGCAATGACATCGCCGACAAGCAGACTGCAAAGCCATTTGCGCGGCACCTGGATGGCCTGTTGCTCTTGTGCGGGCATGTGCTCGCCATGGTGCAGCCACACCCGGGCGGGCGTGACCACGCGACCGAATACGTCACGGTTCGGCCGCAGGCGCAGTACCGCAGGCGCGGGATCGATCAGGCCGGTGCGCAGCTTGGGCCCGGCCAGGTCCATCAGCACCGCGCACGGTTTGCTCAACGCGCGCGATGCACGGTGCACGTGCTCGATCATCCGCGCCCAGTCTTGCGCGGTGTCGTGGGCACAGTTGATCCGCGCGCAGTCCATCCCGGCGTTCAACATATCCTTGACCTGCCCGTAGTCGGCGGCGGCCTCGCTGGGCAAGGTGACCATGATCCGGGTGCCACGCTCTGGAGGCTGCCCGCCGAACAACGCCTGGGTGTGGGCCTCCAGCGGTTCCTCAGCGTTGTCTTTGAGCTGTGGCGATGTGGCAGAGGGTGTTTGCGAGTCGGCGCTTAACCGCTGCAGCACCTCGATGACCCGGTCCAGTGCGGTCAGCGCATCGGCTTCGCAACGCCCCAGCGACGACAGCCCGAGCCTGGACAGGGTCTGCTGCAAGGGCCTGATGTCATGGCGACGCAGTGCCAGGTAGGCGAGCAGGTTTTGCGCGCTGGCCAGGTGCACGGGATGCAGGTGCATGTCCTCGACCCGCGCTTGGGCGGCAGTCATCTTGTTTCGCAGAAACAGGGTTTCACGCAGCGCGGCCTTGATGGCGTCGTCATCAAGGCTAGAGAATCCGGCGGACTGGATGGCGTTCATGGCTCGGCACTCAGAAAATGGAATGGAACAGCCAGAACAGCAGTGCCGAGAGCGCCATGGCGGCAGGCAGGGTGAACACCCACGCCAGAATCAGGTTGCGCACCGTGGCCATTTGCAGGCCGCTGCCGTTGGCGGCCATGGCGCCGGCGACGCCCGACGAGAGCACATGGGTGGTGGACACCGGCAAGCCGAACACGTCGGCTGCGCCAATGGTTGCCATGGTCACCAGTTCAGCGCTGGCGCCCTGGGCGTAGGTCAGGTGCGCCTTGCCGATCCGCTCGCCAACCGTGATGACGATGCGACGCCAACCCACCAGGGTGCCAAGCCCCAGCGCGATGGCCACGGCGATCTTCACCCAGAACGGAATGAAGCGCGTGGCCGCATCGATCTGGCGTTTGAATTCGGCCACGTTGGTGCGCGTGTCCGCGGAAAAGTCATCAAGGTGCTGGGTGCCCAGCAGCCGGATGCTCTCCGAAGTCAGGAACATGTCGTTGCGCACGTTGGTCATGGCCTGGGCGGGCACCTTGGCCAGCGTCCCGTAGTTCTTCACCTCGTCGGCGATGATCCCGGTCACGGCGGCCAGCGCAGGAATCGTGTCTTCGCTGGCTTTTCGGGTGCGCACGTATTCCATCAGCGCCGTGCGCGGATCCTCCACGCGGCGCCCTTTGGCTTCGTTGGTCAGCCCCTGATGGGTGACCTGCGCGACCGCCACAAACTGGGTGGTCTGGGTCACCGGCACTGCGCGGTCCAGCGCGTACGCCATCGGCAAGGTGCCCACCAGAATCAGCATGATCAGCCCCATGCCCTTCTGCCCATCGTTGGAGCCGTGGGCGAAGGAGACCCCGCTGCATGTCAGAATCAACAGCCCGCGAATCCAGGGCGGTGGCGGATTCTGGCCCTTGGGCTCCTGATACAGCTCTTTCTGTTTGACCAGCAGCCTGAGGAGCAGCAGCAATCCCGCCGCGCAGACCAAACCCACCAGTGGCGACAGCAACAGCGCGTAGGCCACCTTGGACACCTGCGACCAGTCGACGCTGTCCGATGCAGAGCGGCCCTGCATCCAGGCATTGGCCAGCCCGACGCCGAGGATCGAGCCGATCAGGGTATGCGATGAAGACGCCGGCAGCCCCAGCCACCAGGTGCCCAGGTTCCAGACGATGGCGGCGATCAGCAGCGCGAAGATCATCGCGAAACCGTTCGCCGAACCGACCTGGAGGATCATGTCCACAGGCAGCAGCGCAATGATGCTGAAGGCCACCGCGCCGCTTGAAGCCAGCACGCCGCTGAAGTTGCAGAAGCCCGACCACACCACCGCGATGTTCGCCGGCAGCGAGTGGGTGTAGATCACCGTCGCCACCGCGTTGGCCGTGTCGTGGAAACCGTTGACGAATTCGAAGCCCAACGCAATCACCAGCGCCAGGCACAGCAGGCCATAGGGCAGCCAGGTAGTGGCCACGGCTCCGGCGTCATCGACGTCCTGAACGATGCCCCATCCGCTGACGATCACACCGACGACCAGCAGGCCGAAGAACAGCGCCAGACTTCGCCGGCTCAGGGCATGATCGAGTTTGGGGCGTGAAAGATGGGCAGTGTCATGGGCGGCTGAATTGTTCATGTTGTTGTCTCAGCTCAAAGTGAGACTTCAACCTAGTCAGCGCAGATGACGCTTTTCTTACCAGTGGCGATATCAGGGACGATACGCCGAGACTTTAGACTAACGGGCCCAAACTCCACTCAAACGATTGGCTTGCTCTCTCCAGAGCGGACAGTGACTTCACGGACTGCTCTACTCAGCCAACAGCGCTTCGTCGACATCGATGGACGGCACTGAAACGGCACACCGCTGCGCTTTTAGCCAGCTGCGCATTCTCTCGGTGTCGAAGATCTGCCCCGGCTCCATCAAGCTGAGCACCAGTGCCAGGGACATGCGATAGCGGCCGCACTCCGCGCAGCGACGCTCTTCCCAACCCTCTGTGCTCTCGATGGTTTCAGCGTGGCCTGCGCAAATCAGACAACTCATGGCGCCCCCTTCTTGTTTGAGTCTGCGGGAGATGAAGTCATTGGAGGGTAACGCTCGTTCATGAGCATTCCAAGACGGGCGGCGGATCGATGATGAGCGGCAGGATGCGAGCGCCCGAGCGAATGCTTGATACGGAAGGGATAAGCCAAGGCCAGAAAGGTCTTCCCTGACCTGTGCGTTGTCGACGCGACTGACTCTTGAATCCCTGACGTCGAATTAACTGGCCTGCTCCGCGGCGAACGGCTTGACCGTCTCTCCCTTCTTCACTTCCAGAGGCGGTGAAACGCTTTTCATCGCCCGCACGGAGATAAGCGCTAAGACGCCCAACGCCATGAGGTAACCGCTGATGTACAGCGGGTTGCCGTTGCCGAACGCGAGCAGCGAGGTGGCCACCAGCGGGGCCAAGCCACCGCCGATTGCACCGGAGACCTGCACCCCGACCGAGATACCGGTGTAACGCACTTCGGGTTTGAACTGAGCAGCGAACAGCGCCCCCTCAGGGCCGTAGAGCAGCGAATAGACCAGACCGATCGCAATGATCATGGCAACCGTGATCCAGGCAGCGTCTTGAGTCTGCAGAAGCAGGAAAAACACCGGTGCGAAAATGATAAGTCCGACTGTTCCATAAGCGAACATTCTTCGCTGGCCCATCTTGTCGGCCAGCCACCCGCATATCGGCATGGTGAACATCGCAACTGCGGCGCCCCAGACGACAGCCGACAACACGGTCTGCTTGGGCACGAGCAATGTCTTGGTGGCGTAGGCCAGTGAGAAGGTTGCGACCGTGTAGAACCACGTCACTTCGGCAAGTCGAGCTCCCGCGACTGCCAGCAGTTCTACCCGATGATCACGAAACACTGCCTTCAAGGGCGGAATTGACTTCGGCTCATGTTTCACCGCCACGAAATCCGGGGATTCCGAGACCTTCTCGCGGATGTACCAGCCTACCAACAGCAGCGCTGCGCTCGCCAGGAAGGGAATTCTCCAGCCCCAACTGAGCATGTCCTCTTCCGGCATCTGCGCGACCGCGCCCATGGCCAGTGAAGACAGGATGAGACCTGGCGCTACCCCGGTTTGAGGAAGGCTGCCGAACAGTCCCTTCTTTCCCTCGGGAGCATGTTCGACCGCAAGGAGCACAGCACCTCCCCACTCTCCCCCTACCGCGATGCCTTGCAGCAATCGCATGACAACGAGCAGAACCGCCGCCCAGTAACCAATGCTGTCATAGGAAGGAATCAGGCCGATGACGATGGTGGGTATGCCCATCATGAACAGCGTGATCAGCAACATGGACTTGCGCCCCAGCCGATCACCGAAATGTCCGAACACGATGCCGCCAAACGGACGTGCGAAGAACCCGACCGCGTAGGTGGCGAATGCCGCGAGGGTTCCGGTTACCGGGTCGAAATCCGGAAAGAAGATCTTGTTGAAGATCAGCGCTGCCGCTGTCCCGTACAGGAAATAGTCATACCACTCGATGGTAGTGCCCATCAGACTGGCCAGCCCGGCCGTTATGGTCTGGGAACGTCCGGACCGCGTTGCACACTCTGCGTCTCTCATTGTTTTTGGCATTTTTCAGGCCCGCAGTTTCAGGTTTATTGTCTGACTCGTCTGCTTGCTACCCATGCCCGGGAGCGTGGGGCATCCGTAGGAGTTCGGTCAGGTGAAGGCCGGCATACCCGGCGCGCGGTGGGTCTGGCGGCACCAGTACTCGAATGTGGCGCGGACGATTGAAGGCTTGAGGAGGTAGTCGTGTGCCTCTTGAGCCAGCACTGGATCGACCGGGGTAAGGTCCCCATAGGCTTTGGCACGCAGCTGCATGCGCGCTGCGCGTTCCAGATACACAGAGAGGTAGGTGGCTTCTTCGATAGAGACGCCCGCGGTCAGGTAGCCGTGGTGAGCCAGGATGATCGATTTCATCCCGCCCAAGGCTTCGGATATCAGCGTGCCTTCGTGGTCGGCAATCGGCACACCGGGCCATTCCGAGAGAAAGGCGCAATCATTGAACAAGGGAGTCATGTCCATTTGCGAAATGACCAGTGGCTGACGTGCAGCGGCCAGGGCCGAGGCCCATGGCGAGTGGGTATGGATAATCGACATCACATCGGGGCGGTTTCGGTAGACCCACAGATGGAAGCGTGTGGCAGGGTTTGCCATCCCTTCGCCGGTGACCGTGTTGAGGTCCTGGTCGACCTCGATGAAGTCTTCGGCGGTGGCCTCCTCGAACCCAAGGCCAAAACGGAGGGTCCAGTAGGTATCTTCCCGCTCCGAACGGGCGGTGAGCTGCCCTGCAAGCCCGGCTTCCTGACCTGTCATGGCGAGGATGCGCGCCGCATAGGCCAGCCGCTCCTTCTGTGACATGTCCCTGGTCTTGAGCAAGCGGCCCATTTCTTCAGTGGCTCGCTGATCGAAGTATTCTTTGCTGCGAAGGCTCTGGTTCATGACTCATCTCCTGTTCTCGGGCTTCCACGGCCCAAGAATAGGGTTGGCACCAGTGCCGGTGCGATGCGGCCAGGGTTATAGCTGCTTTTCAGTACAGCCCGCGCGCAGTCTGAATCGCCATGTCGAGGAAAGCTCTCGTCATCGCCCGGGGAGCCGAGTCGGTCCTCTGGATGGCGACGACTTTCCTGGCCAATCGGGGGGAGTAATCAAGTGATCGCGCCAGACCGTATTGCGTGAGTACCCGGTCGGGAATCAGCGCCGGAAGGATGCAGGCACCTACACCTGCGGCAACCAGTTCGAGCATCGCATCCACTGTCTCGACTTCTGCGGTGACGGTGTATGAAAAGCCACTGACGTCGAGCATCCTGCGCAATGCGTAACCCGTGGAGAACACGACCAGTCGCAACGGGGTTTCAACCAGGTTGACCGGCGACTGCAGAAGCGAATCACCTTGCCTGGCGACAATCGCCATCCTTTCGTTGAAGAGATGGGTGGAAGCCAACTCTGCCGAGGCCACTTCACTGTCGTAGACCAGTCCAAGCTGGGCTGTACCGTTTTCCACCAGTTTGACTACATCGGTCGAGCTTCTCGCCATGAAAGAAACGTTCACGTCTTCGTGGGTATGCACAAAGCGCGAGACGGCCTCCCCCAGAAAGTAATACGTCAGGGTGTGCACCGTCGCCAGACGAAGATTGCCCTGGGTCACTCCGTAGGCGTCCCTCAATTGCGATACCACTGAATCAACCGACATGAAGGCGGGTCCTGCGACCGAGGCAAGTTGTGTTCCTGCATCAGTCAATACGAGACCTCGACCGGTACGCTTGAACAGCGGCTGGCCAATGTAGGCCTCCAGGCTCGCCAACTGACGGCTCAAGCTCGGCTGCGAAATATCGAGGAACTCCGAAGCCCTGGAAATGGATCCGTGCAGTGAAATGGATAGGAAATTGCGGATCTTTTTGTCCTGTTCTTCACTCACGCTACGCCTCCTTCGCGGTTCCTGGGAAAACGACGCCCTTGATCATGACACGCAGTGTCATTAATATCGACAAGTGTCTTTTCTGTCCAGAGAACACACGACCTCTTTTTACCCCTCACCTTCCACTCTCGGGAAACCTGACATGCGAGTCTGCCGAAGGCAAAACCAACAGCAAAGTCGCTCATTTTGGGCATGTACTGGAAGTGGGTCATTGGCACAGCGACATGCCCGGCCTTACCGCTCAAGCACGCATTCTTGCAGGGAGCGAAGGTTGTCCTCGCCAGATCGTCGAGTACAGCAAGCTGGTGTACGGCTTCCAATGCCACATGGAGTTCACCCGCGAAGTCGTGGAGCTTCTGATCGCCGCCTCTGAAACGGAGCTGGCCAATCTCACCCGGCACCGCTTCGTGCAACAGCCCGCTGCGCTTCGCGCCAACGACTGGGATGAGATGAACCAGAAGCTGTTTACCTTTCTGGACAAACTGATCGCCGAGTATCAGCTAGCCAGCCTCAGCTAACCGGCATTCACAGCCCGGCTCGCCAGGCGCCAATCTGCGCGTAGGTCGCAGTGGCCCCGCCGCAAACCACGATCAGCACGTTCTTGTACTCTTTGAGCAAGGTTGGGGTGTAACCCAGCGCCAGCGCCGCGCCACAGGCAGGCTCAACCAGAATGCGGTGGTCCGTCAGAAAGCGATCACAGGCCTCGAGAGCCTGTGCGTCGCTGATCACGACGCTTTCGACAGGGCGGGATTTGAAATATTCATAGGCTTGCCCGCAGACGCGCTTGGCCCCGAGGGAGGTGGCGACTGACGTGATGGCGTCGATTTCCACCGGCCGACCGGCAAGGGTAGCGGCGCGGAACGACGCTGCGCCTTGGGTTTCCACCGCGATGATGGGCACCTGGCCCCAGCCGTTGCGTTCCATGCCCTCGGCAACGCCGCACAGCAATCCGCCGCCGCCCACGGACAACACAACAGCATCCGGCTTGCAGGACGTGAGGGCCACTTCATCGATCATGCTGGCATGGCCGGCCCACAGCAGCGGGTCGTCGAAGGGGTGGATAAAGGCATCACCCGCTGCCAGCAGGGTGTGCGCCAGTTCATTGGCCTCCTGCCAGGAATCCCCGTGCACAATGACTTCTGCGCCTTCGAGCGCCAGAAGCTCTCTGGCCTTTTGCGATGTGGTGTTTGGCACCACCACGACAACCGATGCACCCAGCAGACGCCCGGCGTACGCAACTGCCAACCCGGCATTGCCACCTGACGATGAGATGAATCGTCTTGCACCCCGGCGATAATGGGCCTCGCACGCATGCCCTACCCCGCGCAGCTTGAATGAGCCGCAGGGCTGCAAGGCGTCGAGCTTCAACAGAATGTTGCGCTTGGCCAAGGCACTCATCGGGCGGGATTCAATCAGCGGGGTCGAAATATGCAGGGGCATGGCGGCAGGGTTCCGTGTTGAATGATGGCAAGCGTAGCCTTCAGGTGAAAGGTGCGGCGCAATCGAAGCGCCAGGTTCTTGAACGTACCGTCCTGTATTACGTAACGTACTTCGGTGTTGCGCTCCCATGCTTCGTATGGGCTAGCTCATGAATGCCTCAGGGGCCAACAAACCACACCGGTCACAGCCACGCCACTCAGGCATGCTGCAACCGAAGGTTATGTTGCGAAAGCAGGCGCATCACGTACCCGATCTTGAGCAGGGTTGGCCCAATAATGGTCATGGCGTGCATGCTGACCAGGACAATCAGGTTCGCATGCAGCTCGATCAGGTACGCCCCGACAATGCCGGTCAGGAGCATGATTAATCCGGTCCACAAAATACGGGTCGAAAGACGCAGCACATTCCTGGGGTCAACGAAGAAATCAAACATGGCGGTTACTCCCATCCTGTTTAGGCTCGTCGTGATGACGTTGCCTGTACTCTTCGAAGAGCAGAAGTCATGCCAGAATAAATTACCATGGCATTCAACAGGTTAGTATGCTTGAGTCGTAATGACTCCATCGCAGAAAGGTCAAAATGACCGCGCTTGGTCATTTGGACCATGACTTCACCTCGCGGCGCCGCCACGCCTGCCTGAATTCCCCCTTCAGCATCATGAACTGATCGCGTATCAGAACCCCGCCGCATGCCAGCCCAACCTTCGATCCGGAAAAGAATCGGCATGCTTGATATATCTGACATGTCAGATAACATCATGGTCAATTAATCACTGCAACCCCCTCATCCCGGGAGTTGCGTATTTCCAACGATATATCTGACTAGTCAGATAAAATGACCTGTTCTCCTGGAGGCCCCATGCCCTCTGCAACTGCGCCCTCCCCGTTACCCGCGCTGACCGGAATGAAGTTTTTCTTTGGTGCGCTGGCAGTTTCCCTTGCCACGTTCATGAATGTGCTCGATTCCTCGATCGCGAACGTCGCCATCCCCACCATCTCAGGCAATCTGGGGGTGTCGGTGGATGAAGGCACCTGGGTCATCACGCTGTTCGCAGCGGCAAACGCCATTTCAATCCCGCTCACCGGCTGGTTGTCGCAGCGCCTGGGCCAGGTGCGTCTTTTTGTGGCCGCCATCTTGCTGTTCTCCTTCGCGTCATGGATGTGCGGCATCGCCCCCACTCTTCCGGTACTGCTCGGCGCCAGAGTGCTTCAAGGCGTGGCTGCCGGACCTCTCGTACCCTTGTCCCAGGCACTGTTGCTGGGAACATTCGCCAAGCATAAAAGCTCCAGTGCCCTCTCGCTTTGGGCGATGACGGCCACCGTCGGCCCTATCGCCGGCCCGGCCCTCGGCGGCTGGATCACCGACAGCTACAGCTGGTCATGGATTTTCTACGTGAATATTCCGGTGGGGCTGTTTGCGGCGGGCGTCATCTGGGCGATCTACCGTGATCGGGACACCTCAGGGCGCAAACTGCCAATCGATCTGGTCGGCCTGATTTCGTTGATTGCATGGGTTGGATCGCTGCAGATCATGCTGGATAAAGGTAAAGATCTGGACTGGTTCAGCTCACCGTTAATCTGCGCACTCGGGATATTCGCCCTGGTCAGCTTCCTGTTTTTCTTGATTTGGGAGCTCACCGATGACCGGCCGATCATTGACCTACGCCTGTTTGCCAAACGTAATTTCCTGGGCGGAACCCTTGCGATATCGGTGGCCTACGCCATATTTTTTGGCAATCTGGTGCTGCTTCCCCAATGGATTCAAGGCTATTTGGGCTATCGTTCGGTGGACGCAGGCCTGGTCACCGCGCCCCTTGGGATATTCGCCGTCATACTGGCGCCGGTGATGGGCAAGATCATGCCGAAGACGGACGCAAGAATCTTGGCGACGCTTGCGTTCATAGGCTTCGCAGGGGTGTTCTTCATGCGCTCCCATTACACCACCGGCGTTGATGCCTTCACCCTGGTACTTCCGACTCTGCTGCAGGGAATCCCGACCGCGCTGTTTTTCGTACCGCTCACAGCCATCATTCTTTCGGGGCTGCCTGCGGAAAAAATCCCGGCAGCTGCAGGCTTGTCGAACTTCGTCCGTATTTTTGCCGGCGCGGTGGGTACATCACTGCTGACCACCGGCTGGAACAACCGGACCATCGAGCATCACGCGCGGCTCGCCGAGCAGATGTCTGTCTACAATCCGACGTTCACAGCGTTCATTTCTTCGGTGCAAACCCAGTTGAACGTGGGCGTCAACCAGGCGCTGGCCTTCGCCGAGACAAAGATGAATGCGCAGGCTGCCATGCTGGGCCTCAATGACATGTTCTGGTTGTCTGCGGTGGTGTTCGTGGCAATCGTTCCGCTCATCTGGATAACGCATCCTCAGAAACAGACTGCATCAGCGTCGAACGTTAGTGCACACTAGGCTTTGTACGAAAAGTGGCTGCGCTCGACCAGGCGTACAACGCCAAAGAGGAGTTTCTCTGGCCAACGGCGCACTGCCCGCTATTTGCACCACCTCTGGAGGGACCGTGAACCACTACAACAAACGAAATTTCATGCTCACCCAGAGCGTCGGGTTCACGCTGGCCAAGGCTCGTAATCTGGTGACCGCCGAGATTGACGCCGCATTGAAAGAATACGACATCTCTAGCCAGCAAATGGGGATTTTGCTATCGCTTCACCGAGCCATGGCGAAAACCCCGTTTGAACTGTCGACCCTGCTGGGCATCGACACCGGGCTGATGACAAGGACACTGGACAAGCTGGAAGACAAGGGCTTGCTGGAGCGCTCGCGCAGCGGTGACGACCGCCGCATCGTCAATCTGACGCTCACAGAAAAAGGCCAGGAGGTCGCCACTCGTATTCCCGACATCGTTCCTCCCGTACTCAATGCAAGGTTGAAGCATTTCAGCCGAGAAGAATTCGAAGAGTTTCGCCGCTTGCTGGAAAAATTCATCGAACCCTAGCGTCATGTTCGATGATCAGTACTGCCGATGCGGCACCCGGGGCCTGAAAAATTTCATTTTCGTCTGTAACAAATCTCCTCCGTCCAGCGACGTATCTGCAGCTGCTCGATCGACGCAGCTGTTTTTACAGAAATCAGCTTGAATCAATCTTCTCGGCCGACGGAGGCCAGCATTCTTGAACACCCCATGCAGCACCCTTGCGGCATCGGCCTTTTCTGAGCCGCAACTGTTGATCGACTCACTGAACAACGTCTTTGGTCGCCACCCGAAGACACGTGCATCCCATGCGAAGGGTTTTTGCGCCGAAGGCATTTTCGTACCTGCTGTCGATGCGCCACGCTATGTGGGTGCGCCCCTCTTCACTCGTGCCTCGACAGCGATCGTGCGGTGGTCTGTCGGTGGCGGCAACCCCACTATCTCGGACAAAAGCCGTTCGGTACGCGGCCTGTCTATGCGCTTGCAGGGCGCAAACGAAACCTTCGACTTACTGATGATCTCTGAGCCGGTGTTTTTCGCCGCCACGCCCGAATCATTCGTACAATTCCTCCAGGCCCGTACGCCAGATCCAGAAACCAAAAAGCCTGACCCCGAAAAAATCAGGGCATATGAGGCACAATTTCCTGATGGGAGATTGCAGCCGGCACTTCTGGCCTCACACCCGGCGCCTGCGTCCTATGCCACAACACCCTACTTCGCGACGCATGCCATGCGCTTTACCAATGATGTGGGCGAGAGCGTGTGGGGGCGTCTGCAAATGCGGCCAATGGCTGGTACTGAATATCTGGATGGCGAACAGGAAGCCAGCCTGCCCGACAAATTCTCGAGGGCGAGCTGGAATCACGTCTTGAGAAAGGCCTGGTGGAATTCACATTACTGATTCAGCCTGCAAGACCGGGTGACTCACTGATCGATCCCTCGGCACTCTGGGCTGAAAACGCCCAGGCGGCAATTGAACTGGGGCGCTTGAAAATCTCCGCACTCTCGCCCCCGCACACGTGCGAAGGTCTGGTTTTCACACCCTCTCAACTTCCCCGAGGGATCGAAGGCCACCCCGAGGATAGCGTCTTCAAGGCGCGCGCAGCAGCCTACGGCGTATCCCTAGCCCGACGCACGCGATGATCACTCACGCCCCTATGCCACCTGACGGCTCCGGATGGCCACCGGAGCTGCTGGAACATCGCCGGTTTCTTGAGAATCTGGCGCTGTTGCAGCTTGGAAATCCTGCCGATGCCGAGGATGCCTTGCAGGAAACCTTGCTGGCCGCAATGGCATCCATTGAGAGCTTCACCGGGCGTGGGGTGATGCGGGCCTGGCTGGTGGGAATTCTGAGGCATAAGGTCACGGATATCTTCCGTCGCAGCTACCGCTTCCAGCCTCTGGAATCTGCCCTGCAGGATCCAGACGAGGGGGGAATGTTCAACGAAGCCGGAAGCTGGAACCCGGCTCGATTCATCAGCACTCAATGTCCTCAAGGCGACGCCGTGCATCAACAAGCCCTGGAACTGGTTGAGTTGTGCATGCACGCCCTGCCCGGAGACAGCGCGAGGCTGTTCTTGATGCGCGAATATCTGGGCATGGACATCGATGAGATCGTCGCGCAGACGCGCCTGACACCCGGCAACCTGCGTGTCATTTTGCACCGTGCGCGGCTGCGCCTGCGTGAGTGCGTGGTAAGAGGCTGGGGAGAGTTTTTATGACCAACGATCCAGATCCCACCATCAGTTGCCGCGATGCCGCACTGCTGGTGTGTGACGAGCGCGACAGACCGCTGGCGCAGGAGGAACATGTCGCGCTGGGCAAACACCTGACGACATGCGAAGACTGCAAAGAGGCTGCCCGGCAACTGACAACCCTGTTCGGTCAGTTGGATGAATTGCTGGCCAGGTAGTCTGAAAAGGGGCGGGCGATCTTGCTGTCAGGATCGCCCGCCCCAGGCTGCAACGCAGTCCTACGCCAAGGTGAGCCCGATGCGAGACAGGAAGCCTGACAATGCATCAGGGTCCTGATGCGCGAGCACCAGAGCGATGTGGCCATCCGGGCGAACCAGATAGACTGCGCGTTCACTGACGCCGTTGATCTTCGCGCGTTTGGTGAACGGGAGGTTCACAACCGGCAAGCCCAGACGCTCGGCCTCGCGTGCGAAGTCAGCACTGGTTTCGCCGAAATGCTGGACGTGCCAGTCCAGCGAAAACTCGTGGCCGAAGTTGTCACCGGTCCAGGGCATGCGATCGCCGCCGTGGAGATCCCCCGCATGCCCCTCACTGATAGCACTGTCCCGGTATTTGATCCGGGTCTGCGAGAGCGTCTGGAACAACGACCTGCGAAAGCTCTCGAGATGACTGAGCGCGGGCGCCAGGTGAGGCATCATCCAGTTGCGCAGGAACTTGCTTCGCCAGCCCTCTCCTACCATGCCCTCAAACGCCTTGTCAGTGGTTTCGACCAGCTTGTGAGCGAACGCAATGCGCTCTGTTTCATAGGTATCGAGCAAGTCTTCACTGGCCCGGCCCTGGACAACGTCTGCCAGCTTCCAGGCAAGGTTTACCGCATCGCCTATGCCGGTATTCATGCCCTGACCGCCAGCCGGGCTGTGAAGATGGCCGGCGTCGCCAAGCAGAAAGGCACGATTGACGCGCAAATGCTCCGCCACGCGGTGATGCACGCGGTATGTGGACAGCCAGTTGGCTTTACCCACTGTAATACCCAGCATGGCTTCAACCGAAGGCCGCAGATCCTCAAAGGTGAGCCCTTCATGGCCTTCCAGTTCGGGTGGAACGATACCAATCAAACGCTGCATCCCGCTGCTGCGAACCGGGGCCATGAACACCAGGTTATGCTTGGCGCTGTGCAGGTAGACGTTGGTGCTCGGCGGTCCCGTCACGGACACGTCGGCCACGTAAAACAGCTGGCTGTAGGTACCGCCCGGGAAACCGACCTGCAGTTGTTTGCGCACCACACTGTGTGCGCCTTCACATCCACAGATATAGCGGGCTTCACAGAGCTCCTCTACGCCATCGCGACTCAGCGTGACACGCACATGATCCCAGTGCTGCTCGAAGCGCTGCAAGGAAACGCCTCGCTCCACTTCAACGCCCAGTGCTCTGAGTTGCTCGACGAGGAAGTGTTCATGATCGTCCTGCGGAAACGACAACACGAAGGGGTAAGGCGTAATGTCTTTGCCCGCATCTCCCCAATGTAGACTGGCGATGTCCTTGCCTTCTTCGCTGTAGTGGATGCTGTCGATTTTAATCCCGCGCTCGATCATCTGCTCGGCAAGGCCAAGCTGTTGATAGAACTCAAGCGTCCGTGCCTGGACCACCATCGCACGCGACGCCTGCCCCGGGCCGCTGTTGGTGTCGATGATCCGAAAGCCAACGCCCATGCGCGCCAGGCGCAACGCAAGGGACAAACCCGTGGGCCCTGCCCCGGCGATTAGAATATCGGTGCTTTTCATAGAGCCTCAAAGTGACATCGATTCAATGGATTCATTTAGCTGTTCAAGTGCCATTCCTTCAGCTATTCCGGCGTGTGCCGGGTCAAGTCCTTGGCCAGCCGCCTCCCAGCGCGCGATACAAACGCACCCTGTCGATTGCGGCCTCAGTGGCGCTGTCGACCAGATCGCTTTGCGTGGCCAACAGCGCGCGCTGCACGGTAAGCACGTTGATGAAGTCAGTGGCGCCCTGGTTGTAGCGGTCCCGAGCGGTGTTCAGGGCCAGAGTGTTCTGGCGAACCGCTTCTTCAAGGGCCGAATGGTGCTCTTGCTCTGCGGCGTAATCGCTCATCGCGTTGTCCACTTCATGCCATGCGGACAGGACGACCTTCTGATAATTCAAAGCCGCCTCCTGCTCCTGGCGCTTGCGTAGTTCCAGCGTGCCGGTCAGGCGTCCACCCTGGAAAATCGGCAGATACAGACTCGGCCCGTATGACCACTGGCGCGAATTCCACGCCCCCAGGTCCGACCCGTTCAACGCTTGAAAGCCGACGCTGGCACCCAGGCTGACCCGCGGGTAGAAGTCGGCCTTGGCAACGCCAATGGCTGCCGTTGCCCGATGCAATGCGGCTTCGCTCTGCTGGATGTCCGGGCGCCGTCGGGCAAGCTCCGATGGCAATCCGACCGGGACATCGGGCGCCGGATGAGGGATATCCTTGACCGTGGACAGTTCGGTACCGAGGGCCCGAGGAGGCTCGCCCAGCAGATAGCTCAATGCGTTGATCAGTTTTTCTTCCTGAGCGCGCAGCACCGGAATGGTGGCTTCGATCGTCGCGACCTGGGCGGCGGAGTTGGCCGTGTCCAGATTCGTGGTGACCCCGTTGTCGAAGCGGTTTTGCGTCAACCGCGCGCTCTGCCTGGCGATGTCCAGGTTATGTTGGGCCACCACCAGCCTGGCCTGGATACCGCGCAGATGGATGTAGTCAGTGGCGGTTTCCGCGGCAATGCTCAACAACACGCCGTCGCGCTGGGACTGGGTCAACTGGACGTCGGCATCGGCCATTTCGACGTTGCGCCGCACATGCCCCCACAAGTCGAGTTCCCAACTGGCATCCACGGTGGCGTTCCACAGCTCATAGGGCGCCTTGCCGTTGAGGTTCGAAGGGTCCAGAAGCCCTTCGGCGCTACTGCGCTGGCGTTGATAGCTACCCCCGGTACTAACGCCCGGATATTGCTGGCTCCCCGTGACCTGACGCAGCACGCGGCTTTGCTCCAGACGACTGCTCGCAGTGCGCACATCCAGGTTCGACTGCGCGGCACGTTCCACCAGAGACGTCAGTTGTGCATCGCCCAGTTGCTGCCACCACTGGCTATCAACGACCGCGCCGATGGCAGTACCGGTCCGTGCCGGCGATTCCCAGCTGTCCGGCAACGGTGTCTGCGGCCCGACAAAATCAGGCCCGACCGTACAGCCGCTCACACTGGCGATGGCCAGGATCAACAATGCGCGTTTCATTTCACAGCTCCTGCGCAGTGTCGATGCTGACCACCACCGACATGCCGACACGCAGCCTGTCCAGATCAGGCTGATTCTCATCGAAGACGATCTTCACCGGGATGCGCTGGGTCACTTTGGTGAAGTTACCGGTAGCGTTGTCCGGTGCGATTTCCGAGAACGAGACGCCACTGGCTGGCGCAACGCTTTCGACGTAGCCGGTGAAGGCATGGCCGGCAAAACTGTCGACGCGGATATCGACTCGCTGTTTCTGGCGCATGTGTTTGAGCTGAGTTTCACGAAAATTAGCGACCAGGAACGCTTCGTGCAACGGGACCACGGCCAGCAATGGACGCCCTTGTGAGACGTAGGCGCCTACTCGCACCGAACGCTGTCCGACCATACCGTCCTGCGGCGCAGTGATTTTGGTGTAGGACAGGTTGAGGTCTGCCTGCTGCAGCGCCGCCTGCTCTTTGGCCAAGGTGGCCTTGGCAACGTCGACCCGCGCCTTCAGGACATCCAGCGCCCTGAGCGCAGCAATGCGGGAAGCCTCGTCGCGATCACGCCCTGCCTGCAGGCTCGACAGATCCGACTCCGCCTTCTGCCGCTCCTGCTGGGTGCCCGCGCCCGAATTGGACAGGTTCAGATAACGCTGCGCGTTGGCTTGAGCGAACTTCAGCGAAGCTGCCGTGGAGCGAGTCGTCGCTGCGGCCTGGTCAATCACCGCAGCCTGACGCTCGATGTTGGCGCCCAGATTTTTCAGCTCCGCCTCAGCCGCTTGAACACCGGCCACCGCCGCAGCTCTGGCTGCGACGAAATCTCGGTCGTCGAGCTCTGCCAGCAACTGACCGGTCTTGACCAATTCGTTGTCTTCAACAGTGACCCTTGTCACCTGACCCGAAATACGCGGAGCCACGAAAACCGAATCCGCACGCACGTAAGCATCGTCGGTGGTCTCTACCGTCGAGTCGCTCAATAGACGATAACCGCCATAAATGGCGCACACCGCCACGGCTGCTGTGATGAGAGAAAGAGAAGTTCTATGTTTCATGGCGATACCGGTGGTTGCGGTGGGTAGGCTCGTTTAGGGAGGGTCAGCAAAATCAGCAGAAGCGCCGCCAGGACCAGCAACAGCGCCAGAAATGCATCACTGAAACTCAAGACGAACGCTTGCTCGCGCAGCCGTTCGGCCAGTTCCATGATCGCCCCTTGATCCAATGGCTGCGCCAGGGTCGGCTGGCGGGCGGTAAATGCGTTCACCAGGATGTTGGAGTGGAAATGCTCTCTCTGGGTGAGGAAGTTCTCCACTGCGGAGCCCGCGATGACGGCTGCCAGGCCGCGCAGGGCGTTGACCATGGCAGAAGCGAAGGGTCCTTCCATTGGCGCGATGACGCCGGTGGCATTCATCAGTAGCGGCACCACCACCATGGGCTGGGCGAAAGCATGAAGCGCCTGCAATGCGTAGAAATCTTCGCGGACCCAGTCACTGGTCACCAGCGACCCGCCGATGCAGGCAACCGTCAACAGGCATAGGCCTGCTGCCAGGACGTAACGCGAATCAACCCAGCGACGATTGATCACAAAGGCGACCAGAGGGGCCAGGATCAACTGAGGCACCGCAATCAGCAGGGCAATGGGCATCACCTGCTGAGGCCGGTAGTTCTGGATCTCGATCAGATACGCTGCGGGAATCGCGCTACCCGCGGTTGCGACGATAACGAACAGGCACAACGTCATGATCCCGTAGGCGAAATTTCGCCGCTCGAGCAACTGAAGCTTGAACAATGGCAACGGGTGGAACCATTCATTCAGCAGGAAAAGTGGCAGGCACACGGCCGCACCCAGCAACAGCACCACGATCAGGGGCGAGTTCAGCCAATCGAGACGCTCACCCTGAGTGAGTGCGACCACCAGCATGGAAATCCAGCCCATGCCCAGCAGTGCGCCCTTCCAGTCCGCTTGCTTGAAACGCTCCAGGCGTAGCGGATCCTGGGGCAGGCCATACGCAATCAGGGCCGCGCCTGCAAGTCCCGCTGGAACGATTTGCCAGAACACCAGGCGCCAATCGCTGTGCTCTGTCCACAACGCCGACAGTGGCATCGCCAGATTGGGACCGAACGTGGCCGTCAACGCATAGGCTGACAGGCCGTAGAGTTTGATGTTCCAGGGCAGAAACCGCAGGGCCACAGTCATCAGCAGCGGCGGCAATGACCCACCTGCAAGCCCTTGGAGTACGCGCAACGCCAGCAGTGTCGTCAGATCGGGGGCGAACGGGATCAAGACGCCCAGCAGCGCGAACGCCGCGGTGGCGACAATGGCGAAGCGGCGTATCGAAAACGTGATAGCCAGCCACGGCGCGATCAACATTGCCGACACCTCGGCGGCAGCATAGGCCGTGCTGACCCAGGTGCCTTCGTCATGACCCAAGCCCATGACACCCAGTGTGTCGGTGAGGGTGATTTCAGTTACCCGGTCGTTGATGCCGGATGAAAGCGCAGCAATCAGAACCCCTACCAGACCAATGGCAAGGCGCCAACCAAACGGCGTGGGAACAGGTGGGGTTACGGATGGCGACACACTAGGCTCCTGGAATCGATGTCAGAACAGGCCCGGCGCAAAACTTGCGCTAGAATTTAGAAACAGATTTTTATTTCGGTACACTGTACCGCTCAACGATACGAGAGGCAAGATACATGACAGGTCCGTTATCCGGTCGCGCAGCCATACAAGTGATAACCAGAGCCGCAGCGATCCTGCGCTGCCTGGAAAGCGAACCGAACGGGTTGAGCCTGGGAGCGATCGCCAAGCGAATCGAACTGCCCCGCTCCACTGTGCAGCGACTGGTCGACGCCCTGGTGATCGAAGAGCTACTGGAGGTGCACGGTGCTGGCGGCGTTTGCCTCGGCCCGGCGCTGATGCGCCTCGCCTCCCACAGCCATGTCGACATCACTCAACAGGCTCGCCCGTTCCTGGAAAAGCTGGCGCAAATGACAGGCGAAACGGCGGTGCTCGAAACTGCCAACGGCGACAACCTGCTGATTTTGCATTCAGTCGTGTCCGGCCAGGCCCTGCGGGTATCGCCTGTGGCCGGCAACATGTTCAGTATCTACGCCACGTCAGGTGGCAAGATCCTGCTTTCGAGAATGACGGATGAGGCGGTCATCAAGCTGGTAGGGCCGGATCTCAAGGCGTTGACACCCAAAACACCCACGATGAGCCAGCTGCTTTCCCAGCTGAAGCTTATCCGCGAGGAGGGTTTCGCCTACGACTTTGACGAGCACACCACCGGGGTTGGGGCTGTGGCGGTAGGTTTGCAGACGCCCCAGGGCAGTTATGCGATTGACGTGGTCGGCCCTGTCTGGCGCCTGCAGACCGCACTGGACACCATCAAGGCAGCGCTGCTTGAGTGTCAGGATGGTTTGAACAAAGCGCTGCGTAGCGTTGGTTGAACGACCAGGCGCCATGCTTTACCACCCATTTGAAACGGCGAACGTGGGGTTTGCATTTCGCAAACCCCACGCTTTCCCTGCGTCACTGCGAGCGTATGCCAGGCAGCGGCTGGCCGGGCGATTAAAAATCGAATAATCAGATCTGTTTGATTCAATTATTCGGCTTTTCCCAATCGGCCTGACCGATGTTCATTATCGAGCCCGTGAGCCTTCGCTCTCTTGAATATTCTGTCTGAGGTCAGCACATGATTGAACTGCGCACGTTTGCGGATCTGGGCAGCGGACACGACGGAGGGCTGGATACTCGCCATCATTTCTCATTCGGTAAGTACCATGACCCGAAACGCATGAACTGGGGGAGGATCAAAGCCTGGAATGACAACAGGGTCGCCCCCCGGACCAGTCTTGCCCCCCATTGCCACCCGGAGATGGAGATCATTACCTATGTGCGCCAAGGTGCGATCACCCACCAGGACAGCCTTGGCAACACAAACCGCACGGTCGCAGGTGACGTGCATGTCAGGAGCGCCGGCACGGGTTTTACGCAGAGCGATTACAACCACGAGGACCAGGAGACCGCTTTTTTTCAAATATTCATCGTCCCGGATCTCAAAGGGTTGCCGACGCAATGGGCCGTGCGGCCGTTTCCCAGGCAGATCTGCGGTGGCACGTTGGAAATCCTGGCAAGTGGCTTCGACGGCGATTGCCAGGCGCTGCGCATTCGCGCTGATGCGCGCCTGGCTGCGGCCACCCTCGATACCGCTGGGCACGCCGAATATGCGTTGACGAAGGACCGTAAGGTGTATCTGGTTGTGGCGTCAGGGCAGATCGAGGTGAACGGCGTAGTCATGAGGGTTGGGGACGGCGCCGCTGTTCATAAAGAATTGCTGCTCAACCTGTTCGCCCATCAACGCAGTGAAGTGCTGCTGGTGGACGTGGCTTACTAGACGGATCGGCTGGCCATCGCCCATTGAAGCGCTTTTGTCCGCAATGATCGGATCGGCAGCCCGTTTTTCCCCATTCCCCCGCTCCCTAGACTTCAAGGCTTGTCCCTTGAATCCATGGAGTCTGTCATGCTTGCTATTACCTCTCCCATCCGAGTCGGCCTGGTCGGCATCGGCAACTGGGCCATGCACGGTCACGTTCGTGTGCTCTCGCTGTTGCCGCAATATCAAATCACTGCGGTGTACAGCCAGCGTCTGGACAGGGCCAAGGTCGCCGCTGATAAGCTCGGCATTGCCCATGTGGCCGAGTCTCTGGACGAGTTGGTCAACCACCCCGAAGTCGATCTGGTGGTGGTCCTGACGACCGCGCTGCAACATGAAGAAGCGGTGCGCGCGGCCATCGCCGCCAAGAAGAACGTCTACTGCGAGTGGCCGCTGACCACCAGCACCGCCGTCTCGCAGGAACTGGCCTGCCTGGCGAAGCAGGCCGGGGTGCGCACCCTCGTCGGCTTGCAACGCCGCCACGCGCCGCACAACCGCTACCTGCAGGATCTGCTGCAACAAGGCTATGTCGGCAAGGTGCGTTCGGTGCGCATCCACGTCAGCATGAATTACTTCCAGGCCCTGCGCCCCAACGCCCTGCGCTGGACAGTACCGGTCGAGAATTTCTCCAGCGTGATTTCAATTTATGCCGGGCATTTCCTCGACATGCTGTTCACCGCCATGGGCTGGCCGGTCAACGTCAGCGCGCTGGTGGTCAACCAGTTCGACACCGTCACCATCAAGGAAACCGGTGAGCGACTGAGCGGCACCGCGCCGGATCAACTGGTCATCGCCGGGCAACTGGAAGATGGCGCCCTGCTCTCGGTTCACGTCGAAGGCGGCAAACGCAACGGCTCGGGGGTGCAGATCGACATCACCGGCCACGAAGGCGATTTGCGCATCAGCAACGTCTCGGCGTTTGGCGACGTGGGCGATGACTATGTCATCGAGGGCGCACACGGCGATGACCTGCCCCTGCAAGTGCTGCCGATTCCGGCCAGCTACTCACGCCTGCCAGCCGCTGCGGACCTGCCGTCCTCGGTGCTCGAACTCGCCGAGCTGTATCACGTGTACGCCCAGGACCTTGCCGAAGGCACCCACGCCGCCGCGACCTTTGACGATGCCGTGCGCATGCACGCGCTTCTGGACGGCGTACTGGCGTCATCGCAAACCGGCCGCCGGACGCTGCTCGCCCTCTGAACCCCTTTTCGCTGAATACCTGTTCCTTTCTGGAGATCTTCCCTTGGCCCCTTCATTGCCATTGAAACTGTTATCCAATGCGGTCGTCGGACCGTACCCACTGAGCCATCGCGTGGTGCACGCGCCCATGACCCGGCTGCGCGCAGACCGCGACGACAGCCCGAGCCAGATGATGCAACGCTACTACGAGCAACGCGCCTCCCGGGGCGGCCTGCTGATCGTCGAATCCACACACCCTTCGCTGGACAGCCGGGGTTACCTCGGTGCGCCGGGCATCTACACCGATGCCCATCGGGACGCCTGGAAACCCATCGTCGAGGCCGTGCACGCCAAGGGCGGGGTGATATTTCTGCAACTCGGTCACGATGGCCGCCAGTCCCACAGCGACCTCAGCAACGGTAAGCCGCCGATTGCGCCGTCGGTGGTGCCGTTCGAAACCAATGCCTTCACCCAGGACGGCTGGGTGCCGGCCTCCCCTCACCGTGCTGTCGACAAGGACGAGCTGCCGGCGTTGGTCGAGAGTTATCGGCAAAGCGCGCAGCGGGCGCTGGATGCGGGCTTCGACGGCGTCGAACTGCATAATGCCAACGGCTACCTGCTGGACACCTTCCTGCAGGACGGCACCAACAAACGCACGGATGAATACGGCGGCCCCATCGAAAGCCGCGTGCGATTCCCCTTGCAGGTGCTCGACGCGCTGGTGTCGGTCTAGGGTGCGGATCGGGTCGGTGTGCGCGTGTCGCCGAGTGGCCAGTGGGGTTCGATTTCCGACAGCAACCCGCAAGCCACTTTCGAATACTTCACGCGCCGGCTGAACGAGTACGGACTCGCGTACCTGCACGTCATCGAGCCGCGCATCAAGGGCACCGACGAGATCGAGCCTGATCGCCCGCCGGTTGCAGCGGCCTTTCTGCGACCGTTCTTCGACGGCCCGATCATCGCGGCCGGCGGCTTCGATCGCGGCGGCGCCGAAGCGATCGTGCAATCCGGCGCTGCGGACCTGGTGGCCTTCGGTCGTCACTTCAGCGCCAACCCCGACCTGCCCGAGCGCCTGCGCCACGACTGGCCCCTGACCCCTTATGTGCGGGACGCGTTCTGGGGTGGTACAGCGCAGGACTACAACGATTTTCCCGAGTACGGCGCTGAGGCAGAAGCGCTTAGTGACCTTGTGAACTGACTCCCCCCCATCCCTCCCCTCAACGCCCGATGTTCAGCATCGGGCTTTTTATTGGGCGCTGTCTGGCCGCTGCCCGGCGCTTTTCTTTCATCCACAAAAAAGCCGACAGCGAATGATCGCTGTCGGCCCGGTGCAACCGCTGGGGTGTCAGACCACCGCGGCTTCTTCGTAGAACGGATAATCGATGTAGCCGACGTCGGTGCCGCCGAAGAAAGTCGGACGGTCGTAGGCGTTCAACGGCAAGTGCTTACGCAATCTCTCCGGCAGGTCAGGGTTGGCGATGAAGTGACGACCGAAGGCCACCAGATCCGCATCGCCGGCGCGGATGATCGCCTCAGCCGCTTCGCCGTCGAACCCGCCCGCCGCGATGATCACGCCAGGGAAATGCTTGCGCATCATTTGCGCAGCCACTGGGGCCGGGTCTGCGTTTTCATCCTCCACGTTGCCGAGGATGCGTGGCTCGATCAGGTGCAGGTACGCCAGGTTCAGCGGCGCCAGTTGTCGAGCGACGTGGGTGAACAGGCCTTCAGGATCGGCATCGCCCATGTCGCCCCAGGTACCGCTTGGGCCAAGGCGAACGGCGACGCGGTTGGAACCCCAGACCGAAATCAGTGCGTTCGTCACTTCCAGCAGAAACCGCGCGCGGTTTTCGAACGAGCCGCCGTATTGGTCGGTGCGCTTGTTGCTGTTGTCCTGAAGGAACTGATCCACCAGATAACCGTTGGCGCCGTGCAGCTCGACACCGTCGAAACCGGCTTTGACGCCACGCTCGGCTGCCATGCGGAAACTCTCGACCAACTCGGCGATTTCCTCGACGGTCAGCGCGCGGTTGGGTGTGTTCGGCACCCAGCCTTCCTGGGTGTAAGCGACGCCGCCGTGGAGCACTTCCGACGGCCCGACTGGAATGCTGCCGTGGGGCTGCACTTCGCTGTTGGACTGACGACCAGCATGGTAGAGCTGCAGGAAGATCTTCGCGCCCTTGGCGTGCACGGCGTCGGTGACCTGTTTCCAGCCGGCGATCTGGCTGTCATCGAACAGGCCGGGTGCGCCCAGATAGCCGTTGCCGTTGGGCGCGGCTATGGTCGCCTCGCCAATCAGCAAGCCGCCTTCGGAAGCGCGCTGTGCGTAGTATTCGGCCATCAGCGGACCGGGGCGTGCGCCCTCTTCGGCCCGCATGCGGGTCAGCGGCGCCAGCACGACGCGGTGGGAAAAGGTGAAAGGGCCGATGGTGACCGGGGAATGGAGCTTGGACATGATTGCCTCGTTTGGAAAAGGAATAGACGCTTGCCCGCCCGAAAGTCAGCATCGCTTTCATGGCCTGGGCACTGGCGGCCAGTACAAGGCTTTTCCCGAACCAGATAAACAGCCCAACCGTCACAACAATTCGGACTATTGGGCTGTAATCCCTCTGAATGTGCGTGGCGCGGTTGGCAATCGGCGACTCATCGTCGCGTCAAGGCTGCGCCACCGTTGCGATGTGCTGCTTGAAGTAGTCGATCAACACCCGAAGCTTCGGTGTCGCATTGCGGCTCGACGGCCACAGCATCCACAGCGATCCTCTGTGGTCGGTAAACTCCGGCAGCACACGCTCAAGATGGCCGTCGCGCAACGCCTGAATCGTTGAAAAGTCCGCCAGACAGGCGATGCCCAGACCTTCAAGCGCCATGTGGGTCAGCGCATCGGTGGTGGTGCAGGCGATGACCCGGCCCAGTTCCGGGTCAGTGTCGGCGTCCGGATCGCGCACCGGCCAGCGTTCAAGGGAGCCGCTGGCCGGGAATTTGTGCAGCAGGCAGGCATGGTCGCGCAGTTGATCCGGGTGGGTGGGTCGGCCACGGCGGGCCAGGTAGTCGGGCGATGCCACCAGTTCCAGCTTGTATTCCCCCAGCTTGCGCGCCATCAGCCGCGAATCCGACGGCTGGCCGGTACGCACCACGGCATCGAAGCCTTCTTCGATCACGTCCACCATGCGGTCCGACAGGTCCACGTCCAGCTCGATCTGCGGGTAGGCCTGCATGAAACCGGTGAGCAGCGGGAAGATCAGCGTGTTCTGCAACGGCACGCTGATGCGCAACTTGCCGCGCGGCTCGTCGGCCAGTTGCGACAGCTCGATTTCCGCCTGCTCGGCCTCTTGAATGATGCGTTTGCAACGCGCCAGAAACAGCTCGCCTTCGGCGGTAAGGGTGACGCTGCGGGTGCTGCGGTGAAACAGCCGCACCCCCAGGCGCTCTTCCATGCGCGACACGCTCTTGCCGACCGCCGAAGACGAAATTTCCATCAGGCGGCCGGCCTCGGTAAAGCTGCGTGTTTCAGCGACCTGCACAAAGGCCATGATGCCACTGAGACTGTCCAGCATGAGAGCTCCCGACGGAATGGATGATCACGTCGCGCCATTCTATGCCCCTGACGGTGGCGGCACATCACTCTGTGGGTTGCACAACCGCAATGGCCTCGATTTCGATCATGGCGCGAGGGTCGTAGAGCGCCTTGATCTCGGCGATGGTATCAGCGGGATACGGGGCGGAGAAAAACCGGCGACGCAGCTCGACGACTTCATCGAAGTGCCCCATGTCCGTCACGAAGATGGTCACCTTGATGACGTTGGCGAGGGTCGAGCCACCTGCAATCAACGCCCGGTTGAGGTTGGCGAAGGCATGCTCACCCTGGGCGAGAAATCCGCCTTCGACGATCTGCCCATCGGAGCCACTTCCGGCCTGCCCGGAGATGAACAAGAGGTTTCCAAACTTGATGCCCTGCGACAGCAGGTAGGGTTCGTAGGGATCGGGTTGGGTGATGATACGTTCGAACATGGTTGGCTCCAGAGTGAGAAAGATGACACGGCATGGGTGAGTTCAGATCACCAGATGACCGGTAGCGGCAATACTGATCTCGCACCGCCAGGCGGGCAAACGATAAGAAATCAGGTATAAGATGATCTGAAATCATCTGTCTTGACTGGTTGGTCCATGCGTCGATTACCGCCTCTCTCATCACTGCGCGCTTTCGAAGCGGCAGCCAGGCACGGCAGTTTCAAGCAGGCCGCTCACGAGTTGGCGGTGACGCCGACTGCGATCAGCCACCGCGTACGGGCACTTGAGGAATACACCCAGCTTCAGCTCTTTGTGCGGACCGTGCGCCAGGTCACGCTGACCGAGGCAGGCTCAGTGCTGTATCCCGTTCTGAAACAGGGCTTTGATGCATTCGAGACAGTGTTGCAGCAGCTCACCCAGGCGAGTCAGCGCAAGCGTGTCACCATCACTGCCACCCATGCGTTCACCGCAAAGTGGCTGATGCCTCGAATTTCCCGTTTTCATGCATTGCACCCTGATATTGATTTGCAGATTCAGGCCAGCGACCGGGCCATCGAGCTGACCGGCCAGACGTTCGACATCGCTTTGCGCTACGGGCGGGGCCCCTATCCCGGATTCAACGCACAGGCCATGTTGACTGACGAATATGCCCCGGTGAGCAACCCGTTACTGCAGGTCAGGGACCTGTCGGCGCTTGGCTCGGTGCCCTTGATCCACTTTGAATGGGCGAGGGAAAGTGCCGACAACCCGACCTGGCAGAAGTGGCTGGACCAGGCGGGTCTGTCGGGGACAGCGCTTCATGGACAGTTGCGCTATTCGGATGAGGGGCACGCCATCCAGGCCGCCGTGGCCGGCCAGGGTATCGCCCTGCTCAGCCTTGCATTAGTCGCCGAAGAACTTGCCGCCGGCCACCTGATACAACCCTTTGGGCCTTCGATCACCGGCTATACCTACCACCTGCTGACCCAGGCGGGAAAAGAGCCCAGCGTCTGGGTGCAGGACGTGGCTGACTGGCTTCGAGGAGAGTTTGAAGGGAGTGGTTGAGGGGGTTGGGCAGTAGTGATGAGCCAGGCTTGCCTGCATCGGCGACCTCGAAGCCGCCCCCGCCGGCAAGCCGTGCTGCTACGGGATGGAGGTGCAGCACCGAACGTGTCTCGCAGCGCCCCTGTAGGAGCGCGCTTGCCCGCGATGGCGTTGGTACATTCACGACATCTCTGTCAGGCGAAAAGGCCAGTCGCGGGCAAGCGCGCACCTAGGGGTTTGCGGCCGGACTCCCATCCCGCGCCCGCCGCAAATCCCGTAGCAGCCAGGCTTGCCCGCGGGCGCAATCTCAAAGGCGCCCCCTGTAGGAGCGCGCTTGCCCGCAATGGCGTTGGTACATTCACAACATCTCTGTCAGGCGAAAAGGCCAGTCGCGGGCAAGCGCGCTCCTACGGGTTTGCGGCCGGACACCAATCCCGCGCCCGCCGCAAATCCCGGAGCAGCCGGGCTTGCCCGCGGGCGCAATCTCAAAGGCGCCCCCTGTAGGAGCGCGCTTGCCCGCGACGACGTTGGTACATTCATAACATCTCTGTCAGGCGAAAAGGCCAGTCGCGGGCAAGCGCGCACCTAGGGGTTTGCGGCCGGACTCCCATCCCGCGCCCGCCGCAAATCCCGTAGCAGCCGGGCTTGCCCGCGGGCGCAATCTCAAAGGCGCCCCCTGTAGGAGCGCGCTTGCCCGCGATGACGTTGGCATTCACGACATCTCTGTCAGGCGAAAAGGCCAGTCGCGGGCAAGCGCGCTCCTACGGGTTTGCGGCCGGACACCCATCCTGCGCCCGCCGCAACTCCCCGCACTTGCAGCACTCTCCGGTCGAGGTTAAGGTCAAACCATGAACACCCAAGGTTTCGCCTCGACCACCACCTTCACGACCGCCATCGGCGGGTCGCGGGTGGTTGCGTGAAGTGATAACGCAGGACCCCAAAGACCCGCCAGCAATGGATCGGGTCTTTTTTTTGCCCCGATTTTCGCTGGCACCCATGCAAGGAAACGCATATGTACGCTCTGCTGATTCTCGACATGCAGGTTGGACTCGTTCACGGCCCTGACAAGCCTTGGCGCGGCGAGGCGGTGATCGACGCCCTGAACGCGCTCATGAGAGATGCACGGGAGCGCGGCGCTCCGATTTTTCTCGCACGCCACGTCGGCCCGGCAGGTTCTCCGATCGAACCGGGCAGCCCGCTCACCGAGCTTGTGCAAGAGCTGGAGCTGACAGGCGACGAACGCATCTTCCAGAAAACCCGCCCCAGCGCCTTCGTTCAGACAGACCTGGCCAGCCAGCTCAGTGAGCTCGGCTGCGAGGGCATCGTCGTGACCGGCATGAAAACCCAATACTGCGTCGACAGCACTTGCCGCGCCGCCCGCGATTGCGGGTTCGATGCCGTGCTGATCGCCGACGGGCACACCTGCTCCGACACCCCGACGCTGAGCGCAGAGGCCATCATCGCCCACCACAACGCAACACTGGCAGGACCCTTCTGTCGGGTGGTTCAGGCGAAGGACTGGCGTTTCTGAAACGACATCCCGGCGCCTTGAGCCTGCTCTGCCCTATGTTCGCCAGCGCACAGACGAAGCTGTTCCCGGATAGCCATACTCGGCGCTGGAAAGCCACGTCTTAAAGGCGCTGCTGGGCGCTGAAGGGCTACATCGGCGCACCTCTGAACATTCGCGCGATGAGAGCCACGCGCTTCAGGCTCACGACCTTATGACTAGCACATGGACACGCGTACGGGGAGTGGTTGCTCGCTTGTCCGGGATCCACCAGAACGGTTCGTTTTCCGCCTCCGGGTTTGAGTACGAGCCGATTCTGCGCTCCGAGCTGTTCAGCGCCGATCAGATGGCCAGCCATGGCATCGCCCTGGCCGGACAGCATCAACTGACGGCGCTGTCGGCCCGCGACTCGATGCTCAGCAGGCTCGATGACAACGAGGCCTTGCTCAAGCGCAGTTGCACGGCGCTGTCCGAGGCTCAGGTGTCGAGCCGTCGCGTCACCCCGGCAGCCGAGTGGCTGCTGGACAATTACTTCCTGATCGAAGAACACATTCGCACCGCCAGGACCCACCTGCCCAAAGGCTACAGCCGTGAGTTGCCACGCCTGATCAACGGCCCTTCCGCCGGGCTGCCGCGGGTCTACGACATCGCCCTGGAGACGATTTCCCACGGCGATGGACGGGTCGACGAACAGAGCCTGGGCCGCTTCATTTTCTCGTATCAGACCGTCATGCCGCTGGCGCTTGGAGAGCTGTGGGCGGTGCCGATCATGTTGCGCCTGGCGCTGATCGAGAACCTGCGCCGTGTCGCTTCGCGGGTGATGGCCAACGCAGATGATCGCAACCTGGCCGACGACTGGGCCGAGCGCCTGATCGAAACCTCGGAGCGCGACATCAAGAGCGTGGTGCTGACCGTGGCCGACATGGCCCGCTCCACCCCACCGATGACGGCGGCTTTCGTCGCCGAATTCACCCGCCGGTTGCAGGGCCAGAGCGCAGCCCTGGCGTTACCGCTGAACTGGATCGAGCAGATGCTGGGCGAAAAAGGCTCAAGCATCGAGCGTCAGGTTCAGCTCGACGCCCAGCAGCAGGCCGCCGACCAGGTGTCCATCAGCAACAGCATCGGCAGCCTGCGCCTGTTGTCCGCGACGGACTGGCGCGAGTTCGTCGAGTCGATGAGCCACGTCGAACAGACGCTGTGCGAAGACCCGGCAGCGGTCTACCGGACCATGGACTTCCGCACCCGGGACAGCTACCGGCATGTCATCGAACGCCTGGCCCGGCGCACTGCGCAGCATTCCGAAACTCAAGTGGCGCGGGTGGCCATCGATCTTGCGACGGCCCAGGCGGCGACGGTCTCCTGTGAGGTGCTGGCGCGGCATGTCGGGTATTACCTGATCAGCGACGGGCTACCTGTACTGGAGCGCGCACTCAAGGCTCGCGTGCCGGTCCATGAGCGCTGGAAACGCCTGTTGCAGCGCTCGCCGCTGATGTTTTACCTGGCCCCGGTGTCGCTGCTGACACTGGTGTTTGCCGGACCGTTGCTGGCGTCCGCGCACCGCGACCGCATGCCGGACCTCGCGCTGCTGGTGCTGGCAGTTCCGTGCCTGATCATGGTCAGCCGGCTGGCGATCAGCCTGATCAACTGGCTGGTGACGTTCAGCCTGCTGCCTTCCGTGCTGCCCAAGATGGATTACGCCCATGGCATCCCCGACGACGCCCGCACCCTGGTGGTGATTCCCACGCTGATTGCCAACCTGGCCGATGTCGATGAACTGGTGGAAGGCCTCGAGGTGCGTTTTCTCGCCAACCGCGACAGCAACCTGTATTTCGCCCTGCTCAGCGATTTGCTCGACGCCGCTGAAGAAGTCCTGCCTCAGGACGCCGAGCTGATTGCCCGGGCCTCGGAGGCGATCACCCTGCTCAACCGCAAGTACGCCGACGGCATCACCGACCGGTTTTTCCTGCTGCACCGGCCCCGTCGCTGGAATCCGGGCGAACGGGTGTGGATGGGCCACGAGCGCAAGCGCGGCAAGCTGATCGAACTCAACGCGCTGCTGCGCGGCAGTGGGCGGGAGTGTTTCAACGCCATCGTCGGGGACATCACCCCACTGCAAAGCGCCCGCTACGTGATCACACTGGACACCGACACCCTGCTGCCCCGTGACGCCGCGCAGCAATGCGTGGCCGCCATGATGCACCCGCTGAACCGTCCGCTGTTCGATGCCATGGGCAAACAGATCATCGCCGGCTACGCGGTGTTGCAGCCGCGGGTGGGTATCAGCCTGACCAGCGTCACCCGTTCGACCTACGCGCGAGTGTTTGGCAGCGACGCCGGGGTCGACCCCTATACCCGCGCGGTGTCCGATGTGTATCAGGACCTGTTCCAGCAGGGCTCGTTCATCGGCAAGGGCATCTATGACGTGGATGCATTCACCTGCGCGCTGGATGGCTGCCTGCCCAATAACCAGATCCTCAGCCACGACCTGATCGAAGGCTGCTATGCGCGCTCCGGCCTGCTCAGTGACGTACAGCTGTATGAGCAATATCCTTCGGGCTACGGCGCCGATGTCAAACGTCGGCACCGCTGGATTCGCGGGGACTGGCAGTTGTTGCCGTGGGTCGCGCCCTGGACCCGCAACGCGACCGGCGAGTGGGTGCACAACCGGCTCAGTGTCATGGCGCGCTGGAAGATTCTCGACAACCTGAGGCGCAGTCTGGAGCCGCTCTCCACCCTGACCATGCTGGGCTGGGCGTGGCTGGCCAGCAGCGAACCGCTGGGCTGGACGCTGACGGTTGTCGGCTTGCTGGTGGTTCAACCGCTGCTTCGCAGCGTCACCGAGCTGATGCAGCCACCGGCCGGCGTGCCCTACCGGCAGCACCTTCTGGCGCTGATGGGTGACCTGGGACAGGAGCTTGCCCGCGTCTGCCTGACACTCGCCTGGTTGCCGTTCGAGATGCTGTACAGCACCGACGCCATCCTGCGCTCGCTGTGGCGGCTCGGTTTCAGCCGGCGCCTACTGTTGCAGTGGCAACCGTCGCGGGAGGTCGAGCGCATGAAGCAAAGCCGGCTGCCTGGTTTCTATCGACTGATGTGGATCGCGCCGACGCTGGCACTGCTGACAGTCGCGGCGCTGCTCGACACTCCGCTGACCCTGCTGATCGCAAGCCCCCTGCTGCTGGCGTGGCTGGCGGGTCCATGGATCGCCTGGCGTCTCAGCTCGCCCGCCGAGGGATCAGTGTTCAAACCCTCGGCGCAGGACCTGCGTTTTCTGCACGTGCTGGCTCGTCGGACCTGGGCCTTCTTCGACCAGTACGTCGGTCCCCAGGACAACTGGCTCCCGCCCGACAACGTGCAGGAAGCACCGAAGGCGGCCATCGCTCATCGCACCTCGCCGACCAATATGGGCATGTCGTTGCTGGCGCATCTGGCCGCCCATGACTTCGGCTACCTCAGCACCGAACGCCTGCTGACACGGCTGGCCGCCTCCCTGGACAGCATGCACAGCCTCGAACGGCACCGGGAGCATTTCTACAACTGGTACGACACGCAAACCCGCGAGCCTTTGCGGCCGCGCTATGTCTCGACCGTCGACAGCGGCAACCTGGCCGGGGTATTGCTGACATTGGGTACTGGCCTCGGGCAGATCGCTGACACCCCGATGAGCCCACTGGCCGTGCTCAGCGGCCTGCGCGACACCCTGGACACCTTGATCCAGGCCCGGCACGCCAATGAATCCGACCCGCTCAGTCAACTGCGAACAGCCCTTGAACGCGCCGGGCAGACGCCGGATGCGGACACCCTGGCCGACCTGCTGCACACAGCCCGCATGACGGTTTCAGACGCTGAACTGGCGGGCGATGAGGAAAGCATCTATTGGCAGCAAGCCTTCGTCAGCCAATGCACCGACTGGACCGACGAACTGCAGCGATACCGGCTCCCGACGCCCTTGGCCGGACCCAGGCTTACGCCCTTTACCCTGCGCCAGCTGGCAAGCCTGGACACCGCAGAGTGGAATATCGAGCAGCTCAGCGATATCGAACAGGTGCGCAACAGTGCCAGGGACCGGCTCAAGGTACTGGACCGGTTGAGCGCGCTGACCGGCGAGATGGCGCAGATGGACTTCTCGTTGCTCTACGACAGTCAGCGCGATCTCTTTGTCATCGGCTACAACGCTGACGAGCGCCGGCTCGACACCGGCTATTACGACCTGTTGGCGTCCGAGGTGCGGCTGACCAACTACGTGACCATCGCCCAGGGGCAGACGCCCCAGCGCGCGTGGTTCACCCTCGGCAGGTTGCTGGGGGAAAACGCAGGGGTGCCGACACTGCTTTCGTGGTCCGGGTCGATGTTCGAATACCTGATGCCGATGCTGGTGATGCCCAACTATGACGGCAGCCTGCTGGACCAGACCTGCCGTGCCGCCGTGGCCGTACAGATCGAACACGGCAAGGCGCTGGGCATTCCCTGGGGCGTGTCGGAATCGGGGTATTACACCCTCGATGCGCACCTGAACTATCAATACCGCGCCTTTGGCGTTCAGGGCCTGGGCCTCAAGCGCGGGCTGAGCGACGACATCGTGATCGCCCCCTACGCCAGCGCGCTGGCGCTGATGATCGATGCCAACGCGGCCTGCAAAAACCTGCAACGCCTGACCTTGCAGGGCGCCTCGGGGCGTTTCGGGATGTACGAGGCGGTGGACTACACCGAGGCGCGCTTGCCACGCAGCCAGCCGTTCGCCGTGGTCCAGTCGTTCATGGCGCACCACCAGGGCATGAGCCTGCTGGCCTTGACCAGCCTGCTGCTCGACCACCCCATGCAACGGCGCTTCGCAGCAGATCCTGCGCTGCAATCGGCGCTGTTGCTGTTGCAGGAACGGGTGCCCAAAGCCGCCGCGCCGTACCTTAAAACCGAGCAATCGCCGGTGCTCGGCGACGGTGGCCAGGACCCGGGCCTGAGGGTGTTCGCCGACCCCGGCCGCAAACGCCCCGCCGTGCAGTTGCTGTCCAACGGCCGCTACCACGTGATGCTGACCAGTGGCGGCGGTGGCTACAGCCGTCGCAACGACATGGCCGTCACCCGCTGGCAGGAAGACACCACCCAGGACAACTGGGGCATGTTCTGCTATCTGCGCGACGTCGACACCGCCACGGTCTGGTCGGCGGCCTATCAGCCCACGCTGCATCAGCCCGAAAGCCACGAAACCATTTTCAGTGATTCCCGGGCCGAGTTCAGGGCGCGCAACCTGGATTTCGATACCCACCTGGAAATCGTCGTCTCGCCGGAGGACGACATCGAACTGCGGCGCCTGCACGTCACCAACCGCGCCGCCTTCGCCAAGACGCTGGAGATCACCACCTACGCCGAAGTGGTGCTGGCCAGCCCAAGCAATGACGCCATGCACCCAGCCTTCAGCAAGCTGTTCGTACAGACCGAACTGCTGCCCTCGCTGCAAGCCATCCTGTGCAGCCGCAGGCCCCGCGCCAGCGATGAACCGACGCCCTGGATGTGCCATCTACTGGCGGCCCATGGCGTCGACATCGACGAGATTTCCTATGAAACCGATCGCATGCGGTTCATTGGCCGGGGACGCAGCCTGGTCTCGCCAGCGGCACTGGACGCCGACAGCGGGCAGCTGTCGAACACCGCAGGCCCGGTCCTCGACCCGGTGGTCGCGATCCGCTGCCGGATCACCCTGCAACCCGGCCAGCAAGGAACCATCGACCTGGTGACCGGGGCCGCCGACAGCCGCGACGACTGTCTGTCACTGATCAACAAATACCGCGACCGTCATCTGGCCGATCGCGTGTTCGACCTGTCCTGGACCCATAGCCAGGTGCTGCTGCGCCAGCTCAATGCGTCTTTGCCCGATGCCCGTTTGTTCGAACAGATGGCCTCCTCCCTGCTCTACGCCAACACCTCGATGCGCGCCGACGCTGCCGTGCTGGTCGCCAACCACCGCAACCAGTCAGGGCTCTGGGGACAGGCGATCTCCGGCGACCTGCCCATCGTGCTGTTGCAGATCTACAGCCTGGACAACATCGAGCTGGTCCGGCAACTGGTGCAGGCCCACGCCTATTGGAGGCAAAAGGGGCTGGTGGTGGACTTGCTGATCTGGAACGAGGATCAGGCGGGCTATCGTCAGCAGTTGCAGGACGCGATCATGGGATTGATCACCTCCGGCAGCGAGGCGACCCTGCTGGATCGTCCGGGCGGCATCTTCGTGCGGCCCGCCCAGCAGATCTCCGCCGAAGACCGTGTGCTGGTCCTGTCCGTGGCGCGGCTGGTGCTGAGCGAAGGCTTCGGTACCCTGGCCGAGCAGGTGCATCGGCGCAGGGTTTCACCGGTGCATGGACCGTTCGTGGCAACGCGGCAGCACCAGGCAACGTCAAGCTCGGTCAGGCCCAGCCACTCGCCGTTGCTGCTGAGCAATGCCTACGGCGGTTTCAGTGCCGATGGCAGCGAATACATCATTACCGGCCTGGCGTCCCAGCCGACGCCCGCACCCTGGGTCAACGTGCTGGCCAACGGGCAATTGGGCACCGTGGTGTCGCAGGCCGGCAGCGCCTACACCTGGGCGGAAAACGCCCATGAGTTTCGCCTGAGCCCCTGGCACAACGACCCGGTCACCGATCGCAGCGGCGAAGCGATCTACCTGCGCGACGAAGAAACCGGGCATTTCTGGTCGCCAGCGCCACAGCCCTGCCCCGGCGCCGGCCCGTACCGGACCCGCCATGGCTTCGGCTATAGCGTGTTCGAACATGAAGAAGACGGCATTCACAGCGAGCTGTGGGTCTACGTGGCGCTGGACGCCCCCATCAAGTTTTCCCGATTGCTGCTGACCAACCGCTCCGGTCGCGCCCGCTCGCTGTCGGTCACGGGCTACGTGGAATGGGTGCTGGGCGATCTGCGCAGCAAGTCGGCGATGCACGTAGTGACCCAGTCGGACCCGGTGACAGGCGCCCTCTTCGCCCGCAATGCCTATTCGCTGGAGTTTTCAGAAAGGGTGGCGTTCTTCGACACCGACACCGTCGAGCATGGCGTCAGCGCCGACCGCACCGAATTCCTGGGCCGTAGCGGAACCCTGGCAGCGCCCGCCGCCATGGGCCATGCCGGGTTATCGGGCCGGGTCGGTGCCGGCCTGGACCCTTGCGCGGCGCTGCAAGTGGCGGTCGAGCTGGCGGACGGGCAAAACAGGGAAGTCATCCTGCGCCTGGGTGCAGAGACCTCGACCCAGGCCGCGACCCACCTGGTGCAACGCTTCAGGGGCAGCCAGGCCGCCGCAGCGGAACTGCAGAAGGTCCGCGAGCACTGGCGCTCGGTGCTGGGCGTGATTCGCATCGAAACCTGCGCCCCATCGGTGGACGTCATGGTCAATGGCTGGCTGATGTACCAGGTCATTGCCTGCCGCTTCCAGGCACGCAGCGGTTACTACCAGTCCGGCGGCGCCATTGGCTTTCGCGATCAGTTGCAAGACAGCATGGCGATGATTCATGCCGACCCTGCCGCCGTGCGCGCGCACTTGTTGCTGTGCGCCGGGCATCAATACGCCGATGGCGACGTGCAGCACTGGTGGCACCCGCCGATGAACCGCGGGGTGCGCACGGCCTGTTCTGACGATTTCCTGTGGCTGGCCGCAGCCACCAGTCGTTATGTGGAGATGACCGGCGACGTTGCGGTACTCAACGAAACGGCGAGCTATCTGGAAGGTCGCCCGCTGGCGCTTGGTGAGGAGTCCTACTACGACCTGCCGGGCACTTCGGCCTTGCACGAAACGCTGTACCAGCACTGCGTACGCGCCATCGAGCACAGCCTGCGCCGCGGTCGCCACGGTTTGCCGCTGATGGGCAGCGGCGACTGGAACGACGGCATGAATCGCGTGGGTCACCTGGGCGAAGGCGAAAGTGTCTGGCTGGGTTTCTTCGGTCATCAGGTGCTGGAGCAGTTCGCTGCAACGGCACGGCTGCAGGGCGATCAGGCGTTCGCCAAACGGTGCAACGAACAGGCGCACCTGTTGCGTCGTCACCTGGACCAGAACGCCTGGGACGGCGCCTGGTACCGGCGCGCCTGGTTCGACGACGGCCAGTTGCTCGGCTCGGCGAGCAACGAGGAATGCCGCATCGACTCGATTGCGCAAAGCTGGTCAGTACTGTCGGGGGCGGCGTCACCCGCACGTCAGCGCCAGGCGATGGCGTCACTGGACGAGCACCTGATCAAACGCGACATCCGCGCCGTGTTGCTGCTTGACCCTCCGTTCGACAAGGGCAATCTTGAGCCCGGCTACATCAAGGGCTACGTGCCCGGCGTGCGGGAAAACGGCGGTCAATACACCCATGCGGCGGTCTGGGCAGGCATGGCCTTCGCTCAACTGGGTGATGCCGGCAAAGCCTGGGAGGTGCTGAACCTGATCAACCCCGCCGACCCTGCCAACCATGGACGGATCGACACCTACAAGGTCGAGCCCTACGTCATGGCCGCCGATGTCTACGGAACCGCGCCCCATGCCGGTCGCGGCGGCTGGACCTGGTACACCGGGTCTGCCGGGTGGATGTACCGCCTGATCGTCGAGTCGCTGCTGGGCGTGCAGCGGGTCGGCACGACGCTCAGCCTCGAACCGCTGCTGCCGGCCGGCTGGCCGGGGTTCATCCTGTACTACCGGCTGGGCGAGGCCCTGTATCACTTCGACATCCGCCAGGGCAGCGCGCTCTCGACCTCGATGATCCGCGACGGCCAGCCCCTGGACAGCAACGTGCTGACACTCGACGGCGAACGCGGTGAGCACTGGATTCAGGTCGATTGCCGCGCCCCATCGCCCCGACCTCAGGCGCTGGAATACGTGCAGGCCGTCGATGAATCACGATAAGCCCACAGTGCCGGGGTCCAAGGGGAGTACCCTGACCCGGTACGCCCTATCCTTGATCACGGTGCCTTGCCATGCCTGCCCCACCCCAGCCCAGCGACAACCACCTGCTCGCCGCGCTCCCGGCGGACGACCTCAAGCGCCTGGCGCCTCATCTGGAGCAGGTGCCACTGGCCTTGGGCGATGTGCTGTATGAACCGGGCGATACCCTGCGCCACGTGTATTTCCCCACCGACTCGATCGTGTCGCTGCTGCATGTCACGGAAAACGGCTCGTCCGCCGAAATCGCGGTGGTGGGCAATGAGGGGCTGATCGGAATCGCGCTGTTCATGGGTGGCGAGAGCACCTCCAGCCGCGCCGTGGTGCAGAGTGCGGGGGTCGCGTTCAGGCTTCCCGGGCAGAAACTGAAGAAGGAGTTCAACCGCCACGGCGATCTGCTCCTGCTGATGCTGCGCTATACCCAGGCGCTGATCACCCAGATGTCGCAGACCGCGCTGTGCAACCGTCACCACTCCATCGACCAGCAACTGTGCCGCTGGCTGCTGCTGTCACTGGATCGCCTGCAGGGCAATCGCCTGAACATGACGCAGGAACTGATCGCCAACATGCTCGGCGTACGTCGCGAAGGCGTGACGGAAGCAGCGGGTAAACTGCAACGCCAGGGCGTCATCGAATACAGCCGCGGACAGATTACGGTGCTCGACCGTCCGCGACTGGAGCGCCTGAGTTGCGAGTGCTACCTGGTGGTCAAGACCGAAACCGACCGCCTGCTGCACTACACCCGTCGTCAGGACGAGTGATTGCCAGACAGCTGCCTGCGGCGCATCAGGCGATAGGCGGCTGGTAATACGAAGAGTGAAAGCAGCGGAGCAGTGACCATGCCGCCGACCATCGGCGCGGCGATGCGGCTCATGACTTCGCCGCCCGATCCGCTGCCGGACAGGATCGGCAGCAGGCCGGCGAGAATGACCGCCACCGTCATCGCCTTGGGCCGCACACGCTGTACGGCGCCCTGGCGAATCGCTTCGATCAGCCCTGACTCCGAGCCCTCGCCCAGGCTTTGCCGCTCTGCCCAGGCATTCTTCAGGTACAGCAGCATGATCACGCCGAACTCGGCGGAAACCCCGGCCAGTGCAATGAAGCCAACCCCCGTGGCGACCGACAGGTTGAAGCCGAGCAGATAGAGGAACCAGGCCCCGCCGGTGAGCGCGAACGGGAGCGTGGCCATGATCAGCAGCGCCTCATCGACTCGGGAAAAGGTCAGGTACAGCAGGACGAAGATGATCAGCAGAGTCGCCGGCACGACCAGCTTCAGCCGCGCATTGGCCCGTTCAAGGAACTCGAACTGCCCCGAATAGCTCAGGCTCATCCCCGGCTGCAAGGTGACCTGCTGCCCGATGGCCTGGCGCAGATCGCCGACCACCGAAGCCAGGTCCCTGCCGCGCACATCGATGTACACCCAGCCAGAAGGCCGTGCGTTCTCGCTCTTGAGCATGGGAGGGCCGTCCGTGACCTTGATCTTCGCCACCGTGCCCAGGGTGATCTGGCTGCCCTGAGGCGTGTAGATCGGCAACTGTTCAAGCGCGCCGACCGAATCACGCCATTCCCGCGGGTAACGCAGGTTGATGGGGAAACGCGCCAGCCCTTCAATGGTTTCGCCGACGTTTTCCCCGCCAATGGCTCCGGACACGATGGATTGCACGTCGGCGATGTTCAGCCCATAACGCGCGGCTGCCTTGCGGTCGATATCGACGTCGATGTAGCGCCCGCCCGTGAGCCGTTCTGCCAGCGCCGAACTGACGCCGGGCACGGTCTTGGCCACCCGTTCCACGGCCTGGGTCGCGGCATCGATCTGGGTCAGGTCCGTCCCCGCGACCTTGACGCCAACGGGGCTCTTGATCCCGGTGGCGAGCATGTCGATGCGGTTACGGATCGGCGGAATCCAGATGTTGGTCAGCCCTGGAACCCGCACCACGCGGTCCAGTTCTTCCACCAGTTTCTGCGGGGTCATGCCCGGCCGCCATTGCTCCCGAGGCTTGAATGCAATGGTGGTTTCGAACATCTCCAGCGGTGCAGGGTCCGTGGCGCTTTCAGCGCGACCGGCCTTGCCGGAAACGTGCTCGACCTCGGGAATGGTCTTGATCAACCGATCCGTCTGTTGCAACAACTGCGCAGCCTTCTGCGCCGACAGGCCTGGAAGCGCCGACGGCATATACAGCAGATCCCCTTCGTCCAGCGGCGGAAGAAACTCGCCGCCCAATCGCGACAGTGGCCACAGCACGCTGGCGAACACCAGGGCTGCGATCAGCAGAGTCGTCCTGGGACGATTCAGGACGGTATCCAGCGCCGGCCGGTAGATCCCGACCAGCAACCGGTTCAGCGGGTTGCGCTGCTCATCGGGAAGCCGCCCGCGAATCCAGTAGCCCATCAGCACCGGCACCAGGGTCACGGACAAGCCCGCCGCTGCCGCCATGGCGTAGGTCTTGGTAAACGCCAGCGGCCCGAACAGCCGCCCTTCCTGGGCTTCAAGGGTGAACACCGGAATGAACGACAAGGTGATGATGAGCAGGCAGAAAAACAGCGCGGGGCCGACTTCGGTTGCCGCTTCGGTCATCACCCGCCAATGCTCCGGCCCCTTCAACACCTGCCCGGGATGGGCGAGGTGCCAGGCTTCAACCTTCTTGTGTGCGTTCTCGATCATCACCACGGCGGCATCGACCATCGCACCAATGGCGATGGCGATGCCGCCCAGCGACATGATGTTGGCGTTGATCCCCTGATGGCGCATGACGATAAACGCAATCAACACGCCCACCGGCAAGGAGATGATCGCCACCAGCGAGGATCGCAGGTGCCACAGGAAAACCCCGCACACCAGGGCGACCACGATGAACTCCTCGATCAGCTTGTGGCTGAGATTCTCCACCGCGCGGTCGATCAACTTGCTGCGGTCGTAGGTGGTGACAATCTCCACCCCTGCCGGCAAGCTGCGTTTGAGCTGTTCAAGCTTGACCTTGACCGCCGCGATGGTCTCCCGGGCGTTCTTGCCGCTGCGCAGCACCACGACGCCGCCCACGGTTTCACCCTGGCCGTCGAGTTCGCTGATGCCACGGCGCATTTCCGGCCCGAGCTGGACCGTGGCGACATCACCCAGGGTGACAGGCACCCCATCCGCCCCGATTTTCAGCGGGATGGCGCGAAAATCATCGAGGGTTTTCAGATAACCGGAGGCCCTGACGATGAACTCGGTTTCCGCCATCTCCAGCACGGCGCCTCCCGTTTCCCGGTTGGCCTTGCCGATGGCCGCACTGACGTCCGCCTGGGTGATGCCGAGGCTGGCCAGCCGCACGGGATCGAGCAGCACCTGGTACTGCCTGACCATGCCGCCGACCGTCGCGACCTCGGCGACGTTGGGCAGGGTCTTGAGTTCGAACTTGAGGAACCAGTCCTGCAGGGCACGCAATTGCGCCAGGTCATGGCCGCCGGTGCGATCCACCAGGGCATACTGGAAAATCCAGCCGACACCGGTGGCATCCGGGCCCAGCGCAGGTTTGGCGTTCGCTGGCAGCCGGCTCTGCACCTGGCTCAGGTATTCCAGCACGCGCGAGCGGGCCCAGTACGGATCGGTGCCGTCCTCGAACAACACGTAGACGAAACTGTCGCCGAAGAACGAATAGCCCCGCACCGTCCTGGCCCCCGGCACCGAAAGCATGGTCGTGGACAACGGATAGGTCACCTGATTCTCGACGATCTGCGGCGCCTGCCCCGCATAGGGGGTGCGGATGATCACCTGCACATCCGAAAGGTCCGGCAGTGCGTCGATGGGCGTATTGCTCAGCGACCAGAGCCCCCAGGCGGTCACGAACATCGTCGCCAGCAGCACCAGGAAGCGATTGGCGACTGACCATCTGATAACCGCGGCAATCATGGTCGGGCCCCCATGTCACGGGACGGCGCGGTGATGCCCTTGAGGCTGGCCTCCGAATCCAGCAGGAACTGGCCGGAGGCAACGACCTTCTGCCCCTCCTCCAGGCCTTGGGTGATGACAGTCCTGCCGTCACTCTCCTGCCCCAACTGCACTTCCACCGGACGATACCTGCCTGCGTCTTCCGCCAGCATGACCAGCGCCCGGCGCCCGGTACGAATCACCGCTTCGCTGGGCACCCACAGCACGCTCTGCTCGCCGGGATGGTGCAGGCGCACCTGGGCCGTCAGGCCGGGCCTGAGTTGCCCGTCCGGATTGGGCAGTTCCACCCGCACGCGAAGGGTGCGGCTGTCCGGATTGGTCTGCGGCAGAACCGCACTGACCTTGCCAGCCAGGGTCTTTCCCGGAAACGCCGGCAGGCGGGCTTCAACGCTTTGCCCGGTCACGACGGCACCGGCTTCGGATTCCGGGACGGCCACCGCCAGCCAGACGCTGTCCAGCCCGTTGATGCGCGCCAGCGTCTGCCCCGTCGCCAGGGTCATGCCGACGCGCAGATCCAACTCCTGCAGCACACCACCCATGGGGCTGGTGAGGGTCAGCAAGGGCTGAACCTTGCCGCTGCGCTCGACCTGCGCGATCAAGGCCGCCGGCATGCCGGTCAGACGAAGCCGTTGCCGCGCCGCGCTCAGCAGCGCTTCGTCGCCCTGGGCCTTGAGCGCCACGAACTCGGTCTGGGCAGCGGCCCAGTCCGGCACCAGGATATCGGCCAGCGGCGCATTCACCGCCACCACATCACCGGGGGCATGGGCGTAGACCCGCTCGACAAACCCGTTGGTGCGGGCCTGAACCACGGCGATATCGCGCTCGTTGAAGCCCAGCACCCCGGTGACGTCGAGGGTTGAATCAACGACGCCACGGGACACCACGCCCAGCCGCAACCCAAGGTTCTGGGTCAGGCCGGGGTCAATGCTCACGGAAGCCGCATCCCCTGAGCCCTCGGCATATCGGGGCACCAGTTGCATGTCCATGAAAGGCGACTTGCCCGGCTTGTCGAACTTCTGCTGGGGGTACATGGGGTCGTACCAGTACAGCGCCTGGCGCTGCTTCGATTCCTGCGGCGCACTTGCAACCTCGGGTGATGACAGACCACTGTCCGGCTGGCCTGCGAACCCGTATCCCCCCGCTGCTCCCAGCCCCAGACCCACGGCCAGGGACAACCCCGCCAGCACCACTGCATTCCACGGCTTGTTCATGAACGCGGCTCCCCATAGGCAAAATACAGGCGGGCACTGGTCAGGGCTCGCTGTTCCTCGACGTCGATCTGCTTGAGTCGCGCCTCGATGAGTTCACGACGGGCCGCGATGACCGCATTCAGATCGCCTTTGCCGGCCCGATAGCTCGCAAGGCCCAGTTCGACCTTCTGCTCGGCCAGCGGCACCAGGCTTTCACGGTTGCGCTGCACCGCCCGGCTCAGTCGCTGGTAGTCGGCCAGTTCGCTTTCCAGTTCGGCACTGTGCTCACGGGACAAGGCGTCGCGTTGCGCCTCGATCTGGCTGAGTTCGGCTTGCCTGGCGGCGATCCTCGGGTTTTGCCGGGAGTCCGGAAACAGCGGCAGATCCCACGAGAACTGCACGCTGACCATGTCGCCGAACTGACGATTGCGGTGCTGATAGTCCAGCTCCCAACTCCAGTCCGGACGTTTCTCGGCGATGGCTTCCTTCACCCTCGCCTGCGCCTGGCGCGTCATCGGGGCAAACGCCGCCAGCTCCGGATGGTGCTGCAGGGAGTGCGAATAGCCGGCTCCATCGACGGGCCAGTCCGGCAGGCTGCCCGCCGGTTCCTCGTCACCTGCTGCGCCGATCCAGCGCTTGAGCGCCGCACGAGCCTGGGTTCGCTTGAGGTTGAGGTCATCCTGCTGCTCGGCGAGCAGCGCCGCTTCCTGCCTGGGCGTCACGGCATCGGCAGGCTGCGCGCGCCCGGCGGCGATCTGCGCCTTGACGGTGTCGGCCAGCAGCCGGTTTTCCTTGTAGAAGTCCTGAAACAGCGCGTCCTTGCGTTCGACCGAATAGCGGCTGATCCACGCCATCGCTGTCGACTGACGCACGTTGAGGCGCTCGACCTGGCGCTCTGCCGCAGCCCGCTCAACGGCCGCATTGGCGACCTCGATCCGGGCGTTGCGCTTGTCGCGATTGGGTACTTCCTGTCTGACCCCGACCATTTGCATGGTCATGAAGTCATCGTTGACGCTCCAGCGATCCGGACCGCCCACGGGGTAGTTCTGCAAGCCTGCCAGCAGCTTGGGGTCGGGCAGTTCTCCAGCGGGGATGGCCGCGCGGCTGGCGGCCTGGATGTTGGCATCTCGTGCGACAAGCGAAGGCGCCTGAGTGTCTGCCAGCCGTAACGCTTCATCGAGCGTCAGGGTGGCAGCGAAACCCGGCCATGCAATCACGCTTGCCACCAGACCGGCCACCAGAGGCCAGCCGGTGCAATAGCACTTGGCGTTCATGTTGTTGATTCCTGAGTTCATTCACTGCGCGGGAAAAACAGACACGCGCAGGCAGTCCGCTTCGCCTTGGCGAAGCGGGGCTCAATGTCGAACAGGAATCAGGCGCGGGGCGGTCGCCACACCCCGGAAAGAGGCTGGGTAACAGAAGCATCGCTGACCAGCGAAAACACGACCGGAACCAGCGGAGTCACAGGCGGTTTGAACACCGAGATTTCCAGCATGCCGCCGGTCTTGCACTCCTGGCCCGGCTTGCATGGCTTGCCATGATCGGCAGGGTTTTTCAGGTCGTGGCTGTCGTTACAGCAGTCCATCCCCATGCCATCCATCATCGCCATGCCCATGGATTTCATCGGGCAGGGTTCCGTTGGCGCCTGAACACCCGCCATCCCGGTGAGGGGAAGCGCGAGACTGAGCATGAGAATGAGGCAGAACCGCAGGTAACGTTTCATATCGCAGCACTGTAATGACTGACAACGGCCCTGACAAATCGGGGATCGCGTGGAGGCAATAACAGCGGATCAGGGTTAAGGCAGCATTATGTGCTCAGGATGTGAGCACATGGCAGGGCGATGCGAAGCTGTATGACCTTCCACCGCCCTGCCAGGCGCGCTGTCACTTCAAGGCAGCGACCACGGCATCGAAGAACACCATGGGGTCCACGGGCTCTTTATCCGTGGGCTTGGGCTGGGCACCGAAGGTGACAATCACCACGTTATTGGCCGGGTTGAGGTAGATGTTCTGGCCCTGGATACCGATCGCTGCATAGGCACCGTCTTTCACCGACGGCTCGGTCCAGGCCGTCCACCACATGTAGCCGTAGTCCAGGGACTTGCCGTTTTTCAGGGTGGTCGGCAGGGTCGCTTCCCTGACCCAGCCTTCGGGCAGGATCGAGGCGTCGTTGATCTTGCCGCCGTTCATGAAGAACAGCCCGAAGCGTCCATAGTCACGCAGCGTGGCGCTGATGCCGCTGCCACCGATTTCCACGCCATCGGGCGAATCGAGCCACCAGCGGGCGTCGCTCTCCATCCCGAACGGCTGCCAGATCTTCTGCGACAGGTAATCGGCCAGCGGCATCTTCACGGCGCCACGAACGATTTCACCGAGTACCTGGGTTTCACCCGTGCTGTAGTTGTTAGTCGTGCCGGGCTCAGCCGCGCGCGGCAAACTGGCCATCAACGCCATGGCCGAATGAGGCGTCTGGGATATCTGCGCGTTCAACAGCGCGCGGCGATCGGACGCCGGATCGGTGTAGGTCTCGTTCCACTTCACCCCCGAAGACATCATCAGCACATTGCGCAGGGTCACGCCCTCGTAGGCGCTGCCCTTGAGTTGCGGGACGTAATCCACCACTTGCGCATCGAGACCCTTGATAAGCCCGTCCTTGATCGCGGCACCCGCAAGCGTCGAGGTGATGGACTTGGCCATCGACATCGACATCCAGCGGGTCTTCTCGGTGTTGCCGCGCTGGTAGTTCTCGAACACGATCTTGCCGTCCTTGAGCACCAGCATCGCAGTCACGCTGTTGAGTGCGACGTAGTCATACAGATCGTACTTCTTGTCTTCGAAGGTGAAGCGAACGTTGGGCAACTGTTTGTCTGATCGGGCCAGCGCATAGGGATGATTGCCGGCCTTGATCAGGTGCGTGGGAAACAGCCGGTCGATGTTGCGGTAGGTACTGACCGCCAGATCCGGGAACATGGCGCCGTCATAGATCTGCTCCACGGTCCCGATGGGTTCCTGCGCGTGTGGGTAGTCGTCGGCCAGGGCGGCCGAGGAGATGCCCGCCGCAAGCAGGCCCATTGAAAGAAGCAGCGAACGGCCAGGCGCGGCCGGACGAGAAATAGCGGATGAATGCATGACCTGTCCTTTTTTATTTTCCATTCACAACCATCAGGACGCGTGCGCCCGCTTGAACCATAGCCTACCGATTGCAAGTGCGCGGCGAGCGCTGAAGCTTCCTGCTGCCCGCACTTGACGGCAGATCAGGGGAGCCATCAAGCCTGGCGCTGTTGGCGCGAATGGTCATCTGCCCCGTCAGGGGGTCGGATCTTCGGCGTAAAAACGCGCGGCCTGGCGCACGGCATCCCGCACATGGGCACGAATGACGGGGGGCGCAAGCACCTCGATCTCGTCCGCGTTGGCCAGCAAAAACAGGCGTAAGCCCTGGGTGTCGAGAATCGAGCAGCGCAGCTCCCACTTGCCATCGGCCAGTGGGATGAGGACCTGCTGGTCTGCCAGCGGGTTTTCGCTGAGCCTGTTGTGCAGGTTGGCGCCCAGCCTGAGTCTGAGTTCCACGGGCTCATCGGCGTGAATGGTCATGAGATGCCGCTGCGCTTCAAGGGAATTGACGTCGAAGTCTTCAGGGTCCGGGATGTACAGGCTGCTGTCTTCAATCGCCACCACTCGGTGCAACATCAGTGCACAGAACGTCCCAGGCCCATTGCTGCTGTACTTGCCTCGCCTGGCGCCCGGTTGCGGTTCGCAGCCTTCGGGCCACTCTTCCTCCAGCACGTAGGCCGACAGGTAGATGTTGGAATCCTGATAGGAAAGCGCCAGGGGCTTGAGGTGGTAAATACATTCGACGCCACCTGCATCCCTGGGCAGATAGGTGACTTTCAGGGGCTGATTGAAAAACAGCGCGTCATGAATGCTATCGACATGCGCAGGGTCGAATTGCCCGGCCTTCAGCACCGTGAAACGGGTACCGGTGGTGATGCGTTTTGCCCAGTCGAACTTTCGAAACGGCACCCGGCTCATCACCTTGTCGACATGTGCACGCAATTTCTGCAGAACCTGCGCCGGTGCCTGCATGCCGAGCCTCGCCGCATGATCCAGCATCGCTGACAGGGTCACGGCCTCGGTGGGCAACAGGGTCAGATCGAGGGCAGGCCCCAGCCACACCCAGAAATTGGCTCGCTGGTCCGAGTCCTGCCGGACCTGCCTGACTTCGCCAATACGCTCAAGGGCCTCAAGGTCTCGTTGAGTGGTCTTGAGGATGTGGTGCTCCAGCCCCAACGCGGCACAAAGACGCTTGTGAATGACGGGCGTCGGCTGGGCTTCCTTGTAATCGGCCAGAATCTTGCGCAGGCAATCACGGCGATCATACAACTCTGATTTATTTTCCACGGTCATCCTGTTGCGGACACGATCTGTCCCTATCTGGTGTTTTTATGCTCTGGCTGGCAAGCAAACCCGCTCAATGGCGCCAGCACACGGGAGTATCCATGAATCGTCAAGCCTGTGCTGCAACGCCCCCCACGCAATCGCTGCAGGAAAAGATCGTCGAACTGGCCGTCGGCGGCATACCCGCCATCTGCCTCAAACAGGCCCTGGACCAGGACTTTCCTTTTCTGGACCAGGCGCAGTACCACGCGGCGCTGCTGGGCCTGCAGGAACTCGGCCGACTGGTCGGTGAAGTCCAGGAAGGCGAATGGTGTTTCAAGACCCTCGACGACACCGACCCTGACTATCACCCCCTGGAATACAGTCCCGAATTTGCCGAGCAGATGATTGCCGCTTCCTGCGGGGAGTTCGTCGAAATCGACGTCGACGAATTTCTCGCCCTGCTGGACGCCATGATCGCCGAGGCTCCAAGCGCCGGCCCTGACTCTTCCCGCTGAACGCCCAGCCGTGCTTCTCATTGCCCAAGACGTGTTCCGACTTCAGTGGACCTGAAGCCCTGTTGCGCGAAGGTTTTAAACGCTGCTGTGCTGGTTAATAGCGAAATGGCATTACCTACATTCGGCAGGTACAGTCGTCACCTGCGGAAAAAATCAATTCATTCAAGGATGTACGAAGTGAAGAAGTCGTCTTATCTGGCTCTCCCAGTGGTGCAACAATTCGTGACCTGGCTGAGCGACAACCTCGACAGCGAGACCTTCGCCCACAGCTACATCAATCGTCGCAGTGGTGCCTGGCAATGCAAGAGCCTGTATGACGCCTACGTCCAGTACGACTGGCGTCATCGCGGCGGCCATACCTTCGCCCACAGCGCAGCGACCCTGACATCCCTCGGCAAAGCGCTGCATGCCGCACTCACCTCGCCCGCCGACGATCAGGCTGCCCGTAGCGCGGCCACCGACGTCATGATCTGGGGCGGCGTGGTCGCCGGGAACGTGCGCTGGCTCAACGCCAACCAGAAGCTCGCCTCGGACCTGCTGGCCGTGCAGGCGGCGATCAATGCGCAAGACACGGCCGACGCCGTCCTGACCGATCGCCAGCTTCGCTTCAACGCGGGAATGACCAAAGTCTATTCGCTGCTCTGCGAGGGGTTCGTCATCTATGACAGCCGAGTCGCTGCCACGCTGGGCTGGGCCGTCAGAAAATTCTGCGAAGCCCGGCAGTTGGCCGCTGTACCCGCCGAACTGGGTTTCCCTTGGGCACCGGCCAAATCCACGCCCAACCACCCTGCCCCGAAAGACCGCAATCCGTCTTCTGGTGCGCTGACCTTTCCGAAGCTCAGCTCCGGGCCGCTTCACGCCCAGTGGAATCTCAAGGCCAGCTGGATACTGCAAGCTGTACTGCTCACACCCGCAGGCCAGGCCAGCCAGTTCACCAGCGACCCGTCTCTTGCGACGCCCGCCTTGCGACTGCGAGCGCTGGAAGCCGCATTGTTCATGATCGGCTATGACTTGAACCAGCACACGGCGAGTGCCTCGACGCAAGCTGCCGCAGTAATCGACGCCTGGATCGAATGCCAGACGCTGGCTCGCCGCAACCCGTTTCGTTATCGCTTCACTCCAACCGGCCTGGAGGTGGAGAACGGTCCACGCTTCACCCTCAAAGAGATGAATGAAACCCTCGACGTCCTGTGGAAACACTTCAACGCCGGCCCGTTCCCCTTGGCCAATAGCGTCAAGGGTGTGCCTAGCGGCACGGTCCCCATGGGCATGGGCACGGCGTATTACCGCGTCACCGGAAAGAGCTCGGCGTTCACCAGCAAGCTGGCAGCAGCCCTTGAGGACCTCAACGTCATCCTTCCCGTGCCACCGTCCCGTGGCTCGGGACTGCATTGGGTTCTGAACCTGGAAATGCTGCAACTCGACAGCCCATCCAGCCCGGCAGATGTCACGGCTGTGTTCGAGGAACTGGAAGCGGATCTGGCGGAGAGCTGATATGGCTTACGACCTGCCGGCTTCAGCCAGACGCGCTGAGCGGCCTTCCAGATACGCCTTCGGAGACAGCCCGGTTTCCTCGCGGAAACACTTGTAGAACGTCGACAGCGAACGAAACCCTGCGGCGCGGGCCAGATCGTCGACTTTCGTTGCGCCTGCGCCGTTTTCCAATTGACCCAGCAAGTGGCGCAAGCGCAGCTGGTTGATGTGCTGGTAGAAGCTGCAGCCCAGTACCTGATTGAGAAAGAAGGAGATCTGATTGCGCGTGTAGCCGGTGGCGGCGGCCACCTGTGCCATGTCTAGGTCGGGGTTCAGGTAAGGCTGTCGGGTCTGGAAATATTGCAGCAGGTCGCCGGCCAGGACGCTCAACTGGCGCGCAGACAAACCCAGGCGGCTGGAGGCCACACGCGAGGCAGATTGTGGCGCCGCGCCGTTGTGCTGCCCCACCAGCAGCGAATGCTCATTGACCCGCACCACTCGCCCATCCCGCACGGTCAACGCCTCGCACGCCTGGAACGACACCAGCCCCCGGGTGCCGCGCAACGTTACCTGGTACTGCAGGAAGGCCGTGTCGCCGTCCACGCGCAAGCGATCGACGTAGTGCTGGGTTTCATCGCCCTGCCCCGGCATGCTGGACAGCAGGTATTCACGCAACTCGTGGGGCGCGATGCGGCGGCCCTGGAAGAAATCGTTGTACTCGACCTGCGGATCGAGCAGCGTCAGCAGCGTGTCGATGTCCCGACGCTGCCAGGCCTGGTGATAACGCAGGATCAGCGCGTGGGTGTCGGCGCTGGCCGGGTCCTGCCGAAACGGCTGCGGGTCCAGGGAAGTCCGGGGTTTCTGACATTCATCTGGCTTGCTCATCGTCCCGCCATCTCTCCTGTTTTCCGCGCGTGCCCGCACATAACCGCCTGGAGTTTTACGCCGCTGTGCTCGCGTTAACCTTGAGTCATCACCGTCCGACGTACCGCCGGAGCTTTCCATGAACGCGCCCAAGTTGCACGCTTCGCTGGCCAATGCCCAACCCAGACCTTACTGGATTGACAGCGTTTCACAACCCCCGCCCTGCCTCGCCATGACCGGCGCTGCGCTTTTCGATCTGGTGGTGGTTGGCGGTGGGTTCACTGGCCTGTGGACTGCCCTGCTGGCTCGTCAGCGCTGGCCGGCGCGCAGTATCGCGGTGATCGAAGCGCGACGTTGCGGCTCCGAAGCCAGCGGGCGCAATGGTGGATTCTGTGCGCCAAGCATTTCCCACGGCGTCGGCAACGCCTTCAAGCGCTGGCCAGCGGAGGCCGAGCGGCTTATTCGTCTTGGCCGGCAGAACCTCGACGAGATGGCCGATGACATCCGTCGCCTGGGCATGCAGGTCGAGTTCGAACGGGAGGGCAAACTCAACCTGGCCAGCCAACCCTGGCAAATCGAAGGGTTGCGCTCGATGCAACGCAACTACGCACGCCTGGGCATCGAATGTGAGTGGCTTGAAGCAGACGCCCTCAGCCAACGCCTCGACTCCCCCGTTTACGGGGCGGGTCTGTTCGAACCCAACTACGCGCTGCTCAACCCGGTCAGGATGGTGACAGAGCTTCGCCGCGTCTGCCTTGAGCAAGGGGTGCTGTTGTTCGAAAACAGCCCTGTGCTTGAATTGCGCCCCGAACACGACGGCCTGTTGATCCGCACCGCAGAGGCCCAGGCTCGCGCGGGTAAAGTGGCACTGGCGACCAACATCGCCCCGCCATTGCTGGGTCAACTGTCTTCAAGCGTGATCCCGGTTTACGACTACGCGCTGGTCACCGAGCCCTTGAGCGATGCGCAACTGCACGCGATTGGCTGGCGGGGGCGCTATGGTATCGCCGACGCCGGCAACCAGTTTCATTACCTGCGCAAGACGGCAGACAACCGGATTCTCTGGGGTGGCTTTGATGCGGTTTACCACTTCGGCGGCCGCCGGGGTGAACACCTGACGCAGCGCCCCGAGAGTTTCAATCGCCTGGCGCTGCAATTTCGCCAGGCCTTCCCGGCCTTGCAGGGCGTCTCGTTCAGCCATGCCTGGGGCGGCATCATCGACACCTCGGCCCGTACCACGCTGTTCACTGGCTGCGAGCACCAGGACCGCGTCGCCTATGCCTTGGGCTTTACCGGCCAGGGCGTATCGGCGAGTCGTTTTGCGGCGCAGAACATGCTCGATTTGCTGTCCGGTGAGCGCACCGAACGCACCGAGCTGGCGATGACCTCCACGCCACCCTTTCGCTTTCCCCCCGAGCCGCTGCGCTACGTCGGCGTGAAGATGGCGCAGCGCTCACTGGCTCGCGAAGACCGCGACGGCCATCGCGACCTGTTGCTCAAGAGCTTCGATGCCTTGGGCATCGGTTTCGATTCCTGACCAATAACCCACTACGGCACCTGTGCTGCACCCACACCGCATCGACCGAACTGAAGCGGCCTGATTGTGTGGGTTCGGATACAAACCTGTACCCACATGACATGTGAAATAAATGTCAAAAGATTGTTAACGACACATCTAGTTATCATTCTCATTTTCATTCAGAATCGCGCAAATCTTTCCTTCTTCAGGTGTTTTGATCGTGAATCTTCGTTTTCCCGCCAGTTTCCTCTTCGCCGGTGCCGTCAGCGTTTTGCCGTTGGCACAAGCCGCCGATGACCTGACGCTTCCCGCAACGGAGATCCAGGACGTTGCCGCTCAGGACGACGCGCAGAGCGTGGGATACGTAGGAAAGCCGGCCACCAGCACCACCAAGATGGGGTTGAGCAACAAGGAAACGCCGCAGGCGATCACCACCATCACCCGCGCGCAGATGAACGATTACAAGACCAACAGCGTCAAGGACGCCCTGCGCTCGGCGCCCTCGGTGACCGTTGAGCAGAGCGAAAGCGACCGCACTGAATTCACTTCCCGCGGCTTTGAAATCAACAGCTTCGAATTCGATGGCATGAACATGCCGTTCACCCAGACCATCCTCAACGGTGACCTGGACATGGCCGAATACGAGCAGATAGACATCCTGCACGGCGCCAACGGTTTGATGAGCGGAACGGGCAACCCGTCGGCCACGGTCAACTTCGTGCGCAAGCGTCCGACCAGGGAGTTCCAGGCGCAGATCGACACCAGCGTCGGCTCGTGGGACAGCCGTCGCATCGATGTCGATGTCTCAGGTCCCCTGACCGAAACCGGCAACGTGCGCGGCCGCTTCATCTACGCCCATGACAAGGGCAACTCGTGGATGGACCGCTACAGCCACGAGAAAAACGTCGCGGCCGGCCTGCTGGCATTCGACCTGTCCGATGCCGATACCCTGACCGTAGGTTTCTCGCAGCACGACAGCGATTCCAACGGCAGCACCTGGGGCAACCTGCCGCTGGTGGACACCAGTAACAACCCAATCCATTACTCAAGCCGCAGCTCCAACGTCGGCCAGCCATGGAGCTACTGGAACATCCATACCCAGCGTGTGTTTGCCGAACTCAAGCATGATTTCGGCAACGGCTGGAATGCCACACTGACCGGCACCGGCATCACCGAATACCAGAACTCCAGCATGCTCTACGTCGCCAGCGTCACCGATGACGATGCGCTGGCGTTCGCGGCGCAGACCTCCGGCCGCTCCCACCAGTTGATCGGCGAGGCGAAAGTCTCCGGCCCGTTCAGCCTCTTCGGGCGTGATCACGAGCTGACCTTCGGCGCCACCTACGGCCGCACGCACCAGAAAGCGCGCGAGTACGATGCCGCCGAGACGGGCTATTACCACACCTCGTTCGCCAGCATCCTGGCGGGCACAGAAACGCCGCCGCAATTCCTCTTTACCAGCGACATCAATACCCAGAACATCGTTGACCGGCAGAAGAGCCTGTTCGCCGGCGCCCGCTTCAGCCTCGCCGACGACCTGCACTGGATCGCCGGCGCACGCATGCTCAGCACCGACGGCAGCGGCGAAAGCTACGGCGTCGACCACGCCCAGCGCGAGCACGGTAAGGTCACGCCGTACACCGGCCTGGTGTATGACCTGAACCAGGACTGGACGCTCTACACCAGCTGGACGCAGATCTACAATCCGCAGTTCGGCACAGTCGGCGTGGACGGCAAGGTGCTCGACCCACTCGAAGGCAAGAGTCTGGAAGCGGGCGTCAAGGGCACCATGTTTGACCAGCGCCTGAACCTCACCGCAGCAGTATTCAAGACCGAGCAGAGCAACGTGGCGTCGTCCGACTTCATTCAGGTCGGCTCGCAATTCCGCTACTTCACCGGCGACTACAAGAGTCACGGCATCGAGCTCGAAGCCTCGGGCGAAGCGCTGCCGGGCCTGGACCTGCTGGCCGGCTACACCTATGTGCACATCGAAAACGACGATGGCGACAAGACCCGCCGCTACGTCCCGACCCACAGCTTCCACGGCATGGCGACCTACCGCCTGCCCGGCATGCCGCAGGCCCGCGTCGGAACCCGCGTCAGTTGGCAGAGCGGTATCCAGAACGACAACATCAGCGTGATCCGCCAGAACGCCTACGCCCTGGTCGATCTGATGGCCAGCTACGACATCGACCGCAACTGGAGCACCGCACTGAACCTCAACAACGTCACCGACCGCAAATACCTGACGTCGCTGTACAGCGGCACGGCGAGCAACTACGGCGCGCCGCGTAACGTCACGGCGTCGGTGACCTGGAAGTACTGATTCGGGCCTTTATCCACGAGCCTCCGTTCTGGGGGCTTGTAGTCTTTTCGGTGGTCACCCGCTTTGAACGTTTGCTGAATCATTCCGAGCCGGGTTGTGCAACCCGCGCATCACGTTCGCCACTGCCGTCCAGGGCGCTGGCGACCAGGCCGCTACGCAGACATCGATTGATGAAACCTTGAACGTAACCGGCGGCCGTCTTCCTGCCTTTTGGAACAGCCATGGCCTGGCGGATTTCGGTGAAGTTGTCGTTCAGCACCCTGACGCCTGATGTTGTTCTGGCGAAGCGTTCCAGCGGCTGGCGAACACCGGCTGCGGCATCCAGGCCAAGGTCCAGAAAGGTGTCAACGGCGCTGGCCGAAGTGGGCGCTCTAACCAGCTCGGCATTGTTCAGCGTACGAGACAGGAACAAATCGTAGGCAGCGCCCTTCCCCACAGCGATTCGGCAACCCAACGCATCCAGAGCCGCGGCGCGGTGGAATGGGCTCTCATTTTTTACCAGGTAGGTGCCGTCAATGCAGACGTAGGGACTTGAAAAGGCGATTTTCTCAGCCCTGACTGGTTCAATAGCGAGGAATGCGAGATCCCAGGCCTGCTTTTCGAGCGCAGCGAAGACTTTGCCGGCGGCATCATACGCCGTCATGCACAGGTCAATGTCGAGCTCATGCGCGAGCGCTGTTGCCAACGCCACCGACACGCCCGAAAGCGCTCCAGTGCTTTCGTCACGCTGTGCCAGCACCGGATTACCGAGATTGATTGCAACCCGCAGCTCTCCAAGCGGAGCGATGTCATTTCGTACGGCAGCAAGATCAAATTCCACAGCGAATCGCTCCTTTGCAATTTCAGGTCTTGAAAATCATGCACACCGGGCTGCCGGTCTCGATGACCTGACCACTGGAAGTGAGCGCACCCGAGTGCGGGTTAACGTTGAAGCTCAGTATGGTGTCGTCCTCTTCGTTGGCGACAAACAGACGCGTGCCGTCTGGGGTCAGGCTCATGAAACGCGGCTTGCGGCCTTGCGACGACGCATGACCCGTGACGGTCAGTGCTCCATCAGCCTTGATCGCGAGGATCGTCACGCTGTCATGGCCGCGGTTCGACACGTAGAGGTATTTCCCGGACGGCGCCATCACTATCGCCGCGGCGCGACTGTCGCCGGTGAATTCCGATGGCAGCGTCGAAACGATCTCCCTGGCCGTGAGCGAACCGTGCTCTGAGTCATAAGCGTAGGCTGTGACGCTGCTGTCGAGTTCGTTCACCACATAGGCGTGTTTGCCCGTTGGTGTGAACACCACATGACGCGGGCCTGAACCTTCCCGAGCCTTGACCATACTGACCTGGCTGACACCGTACTGCGCGTTGTTCTGCTGCACGCGATAGACGAAGACGCTATCCAGACCTTTGTCGGGGATGACCAGGAATCGTCCGGACGGGTCGAACGGAATCATGTGTGGATGGGAGCTGCCTTGCTCCACTTTATGCGGACCTGGCTCTCCGGGCAGCGACTCAAGGTGGGCAAGCTCGCCGAGGCTGCCACCCTCCTGAATCGGCAAGACGGCGAAGCTGCCAGTTGCGTAGTTGGCGACGGCCAGGAACCTGCCCGCAGGATCGACGCTGAGATGAACAGGATTCCTGCCCCGGGTGCCTACCGTATTGAGATGGGTCAACTCACCGGTCTTCCCATCGATGGCGAATGAGCTTACCTCGCTGAGATCACCGTGGACGCAGTACAGATGGGACTGCGAGTGATCGAAGGTCAAGAACGACGGGTTCACCAGATCACTGAGCGTCTGAACCAATGTGCACGCACCCGTTTGCGGTGCATAACGGTACACAGTGATTCCTGCGCCACGGGCGTTTCGCTCCCGGGTCGTGCGTGATCCAACGTAAGCGAAGCGAGGAGTCTGCGAAGATATGTCATGGGTCATTTTGCATTCATCACCGGTTCAAGCAGCATGTGCCGCGGGGTCGATGGGCTCATGCCGGGCGCCCCCAGCATGAGCACAGGCTGAATCAGAGGACTTCAGGAATTAGCACCCAGCCTTCCATCAACCGCCGGGCGCTGCGGCTCATCACGGCCTTGTCCACCGTCCAGGCGCCATCTTCCAGCACAGTTTTTGCGCCTACGGCGACGCTGCCTGCGGTATGCCCCATCCGAACCTGACGCTCCCCGATATCGCCAACGATACGGTTCACCAGCGTCCCATTCAGCGCGGCCGCAACGGCAACCGCGACTGCTCCGGTGCCGGTAATTGCGTGGTGCAGCTTGCCCATCGACAATATGCGGGCGATGACGTCGATGTCGCCCGGCTCAACGAACTTGCCGCCCGCAGCCTGATAGGCCTGAGGCCTGGCCACAAAGCACAGCTTGGGCGTGTGAGGGCGCAGGCGCGTTGCCTCGTCGGCACTGGCGGCCAGACCCATGGCAACGGTGCAGTGTGCGCGGATCGTTTCGCAGCGGGCGAGCAGTTCAGAGTCGCCGTTGACTTGCTCCTGGGTTTCAGTGCCCTTGAGCCCTACCCTTTCTGCGTCAATGAAGATGGTAGGGTTGCCAGCGTTCAACAAGGTGACGGGCATATTGCCAACGCCCGGAATGTCCAGTTCGTCAATGGCGTTGCCGGTCGGCAGGATGCTGCCGTCCGAGCCGCCAGGCTTGAGAAACTCCAGCACGACTTCCGCAGCGGGGAACGCCACGCCGTCGAGCACGAAGTCACCTTCCTCCTGCACCTCGCCGTTGCGCATCGGTATGTGGGCAATGATGCGCTTCTGGATATTGGCCTGCCAGATCCGCACGACGGCGATGCCATCGCGAGGCGCATCTACCAGACATTCAGAGATGGCGTATGGGCCGACTGCCGAGCTCAGATTGCCACAGTTGCCCGACCAGTCGATCACTGGGGTCTCGATGGCCGGAGCCCCGAACAGGTAATCAACGTCGCAATCTTCACGGCTCGATTTGCCGATAACCACGACCTTGCTGGTACTGGAGGTCGCACCGCCCATTCCGTCGATCTGCTTGCCGTAGACATCCGGGCTGCCGATCACCCGGAGCAGGATGGCATCACGCTCCTGGCCTGCAGGCGGCAGATCCTTGTCGAGAAAGAACACGCCCTTGCTGGAGCCGCCACGCATGTACACGGCTGGAATACGTCTTTGAGTCATTTGTTATCTCCTGTGACAAATCAGCGCCGCGTCAGTGGGCGGATGCGTTCTTCATGCTTTCGATCAGCAACTGCGGCAACAGACCACCGCTGCGGAAGTAGCGAACATCCTCGAAGGTATCCAGACGACTCACGACAGTGACGCGCTCGGTTTCGCCGTTTTCGCGCTCGATGACCAGAGTGACCTTGGCGCCTGGCTGGAAGTCATCGGTGATGCCTTCCACGCTGAAGGTTTCGCGCCCATTCAGACCCAGGCTTTGACGCGAAACACCCTGCTCGAACTGCAGCGGGAGAATGCCGAGACCCGCCAGGTTGGTACGGTGGATACGCTCGAAGCTCTCAGCCACTACCACGCGCACACCCAGCAGGCGTGGGCCTTTGGCTGCCCAGTCGCGGGAGGAGCCGCTGCCGTACTCTTTGCCGGCGACAACGATCAGGGACTGTTTGCGATCCGCGTAGATTTCGGCAGCCTGGAAGATCGTGGTGACTTCTTTCTCCGGCAGCAGCAGCGTCCAAGGGCCTTCGCGACCGTCTTCGAGGAGCTCGTTCTTCAGGCGAGGGCTGGCAAACGTGGCGCGCTGCGCTGCCTCGTGGTTGCCACGACGTGTGCCGTAGGAATTGAAGTCAGGCGCGGCGATGCCGTGGGATTGCAAATACTGCCCCGCATCACTTTCGGGGAGAATCGCACCCGATGGAGAAATGTGGTCGGTGGTGATGTTGTCCGACAGCATGGCGAGAACGCGCATGTTGCTCAGGTCTTTGCGCGTATTGGTGGCCGTTGCCGCATCGCTCCAGTAAGGAGGTTTGCGGATATAGGTGCTGTTCGCTTGCCATGGGTACTGGTCGCTGACGCCAGCGCGCAGGTCGCTGGCAATCAGGCCGGCTTCGCGAGGGACGTCTTCATACGCCTTGTCGAACAGGTCGGCGGTCAGGTTGTCCGCCTCGATTCGAGTCAGTTCTTCATCACTTGGCCACAGCTCGTGCAGGTAGACAGGTACGCCGTTGTCGTCCAGACCCAGCGCATCTTTTTCCGGATCGATCCGGTAGGTACCGGCGATGGCGTAAGCCACGATCAGCGGCGGCGACATGATGAATACTTCGCGAGCCAACGGGTGAACACGGCCTTCGAAGTTACGATTACCGGACGTCGCCGCCACGGTTTCCAGCTTGCGGGTGCGGATCTCTTCTTCGATCTCAGGGCTGAGCAGCGGGCCCGACATACCGTTACAGGTGGTGCAGCCATAGCCGACCAGGTTGAAACCTAATGCGTCGAGATCTTCGTTGAGCCCGGAACGCTCAAGGTAATCAGAAACAACCATCGAGCCCGGTGCAAAGGACGTCTTGACCCAAGGGGCACGCTTCAAGCCACGCTTGCGTGCGTTTCGAGCAACCAGGCCGGCAGCGATCACACCGCGCGGATTGGAAGTGTTGGTGCAGCTAGTGATAGCGGCGAGCACAACCGAGCCGTTGTCCAAGCCAACTGGTAGGTTGGTCGCCGGAGCTTTTTGACCCAATACGATCCGCTGATGTGGCTGCTTCGGCCCCGCAATCGAACGTGCCACAGAGCTGAGATTCAGCGTTACCACGCGGTTGTACTCAGCAGCACCAAGGCTGTCATGCCACAAGCCCTGGGCGCGGGCATAGGCTTCAGTCAGGCCGGATATCTGGCCGCCACGCCCGGTCATGCGCAGATAATGCAGGGTGCGATCGTCAATCGCGAACATCGCGGCAGTCGCGCCGAACTCAGGCGCCATGTTGGACAGGGTGCCACGGTCAGCCAGGGACAACTGCGCAACACCGGGCCCGAAGAACTCCAGAAACGCGCCGATCACACCTGCCTTGCGCAGCAGCTCGGTCAGCGCCAGTGCGATGTCGGTTGCCAGATAGCCCTGAGGCAACGTGCCTTCCAGGCGCACACCCACGATCTCGGGCAGGCGCAGCATCAGGGATTTACCCAGCATCGCAGCCTCCGCCTCGATACCTCCCACCCCCCAACCCAGCACCCCAATGGCGTTGATCATGGTGGTGTGGCTGTCAGTGCCGACCAGCGTATCGGGGAACGCCCACAACTTGCCATCACGGCGCTGAGTACCTACCACAGTGGTCAGGCGTTCCAGGTTGATCTGGTGAAGGATGCCTTTGCCCGACGGAATGATCGACAGGTTGCTGAACGCCTTGTTGCACCAGTCGAGAAACTGGAAACGTTCAGCGTTGCGTTCGCGCTCGATGGCTTCGTTATCGGCCAGGGCACTGGCATCGCCCCAACGCTCCACGTTGAGCGAGTGATCCACTACCAGATGAGTCGGGGTGACCGGGTTGACCAGCCGTGGGTTGCCACCTTTCTCGGCAACTGCGTCACGCAGCCCCGCGAGATCGACCAGCGCTGGCGTACCGAGCAGGTCCTGCAGGACCACACGGGCCGGGCGGAAAGGAATGTCGAACGCGCTGGATCGGGCGCAGATGACCTTCAGCGCGGCTTCAGGGTCCGCCTCTCCACGCAAGACGTTCTCGGCGAGGATGCGCAAGCTGTAGGGCAGCTTTGCGTAATCACCGCCCAGGTCAGTCACGACCCCGCGGATGTCGCTGACACGGTACTCGATTCCGTTAGCGGAAACGGTTTGACCCTTTGACTCAGGCATTGGCTAATCCTCACAGGCTGTACAAGCAATGTTTTTGTGAGGCGGATATTGCACTTTGTAATGATATAGGTCAATGTTGATTCATCCGGTTCACTCAGCCACTGAGATCGGACGTACCTGAACGATGGGTCGCGACATGCACCGCCAATGCATCCGACAGGTACTGGAACAACAATAAACATAAGAAAATTGAGGCCCTCCATGACCCAGCTCCCGCGCTCCAACTCCGTTCGTCCTCCCATTCGCACCGAGCCTGTCTCGTCCTGAATCACGCCGGCTGCCTTGCAGACCGTCTGGCTGAAAGGCGCCCTACCTATTCACGAAAAAAGGGAGTTCGACCGTGCTGACAATCCTCGGCTTTTCGATGGTCATCTGTTTCATGTACCTGATCATGACCAAGCGCCTCTCGGCGTTGATTGCTCTGATCCTGATCCCCATCCTGTTCGCCCTGATTGGCGGGCACTACGCCGGCCTGGGCGCGATGATGCTCGACGGCGTGAAAACGCTGGCCCCAACTGGGGTCATGCTGACCTTCTCGATCCTGTACTTCGGGATCATGATTGACGCAGGGCTGTTCGACGGCCTGGTGCGCTTCATCTTGAAGCTGGTGAAGGGCGACCCTCTAAAGGTGTTGGTCGGTACCGCCGTGCTGACCATGCTGGTGTCCCTGGACGGCGACAGCTCCACCACCTACATGATCGCGTGCGCGGCGTTCCTGCCGCTTTACCAGCGTCTGGGCATGAGCGTTCTGGGCATGACATGCCTGGTCAACATCGCCAGCGGGATCATGAACATCTCGCCATGGGGTGGTCCCACCGCCCGTGCAGCTGCGGCGCTGCATGTCGATGCGATGGACATCTTCGTGCCGATGATTCCGGGGATGCTGATCGGCGCCGCCTGCCTGGTGTTCACCGCCGCGATCCTGGGACGCAAGGAGCGCGCTCGTCTGGGCATCATCCATCTCGATGATGTTCACAACGGCCCCATGGCGCTGGGCAACGGCTCTGCCGAGGATTGCGACGGGAATCGCCGGCCACAGAGGTTCTGGCCAAACCTGATTCTGACCCTGACCCTGATCACCTGCCTGATCCTGGGCACCATGCCGATCCAGATACTGTTCATGGTCGGTTTCGCCCTGGCCATCATGCTCAACTACCCGAAGATCGAAGACCAGAAGGCGCGGATTGCAGCCCACGCGGCCAACGTCCTGGCGGTCACTGCCGTGATTTTCGCGGCCGGCATCTTCACCGGGATCCTGTCGGGCACCGGTATGGTGGACTCCATGGCCAAGAGCCTGCTGTACGTGATCCCGCCAAGCTTCGGGCCGTTCCTGGCGTTATTTACCGCGATCGTCAGCCTGCCTTTCACTTTCTTCATGTCCAACGATGCCTTCTACTTCGGGATCCTGCCGGTCATTGCACAAACCGCTGCGCAGTACGGTATTACGCCGCTGGAGATTGCACGTGCGTCAGTGGTGGGCCAGCCTGTTCATCTGTTGAGCCCTCTGGTGCCCTCGCTGTACCTGCTGGTTGCGCTGGCCAAGGTCGATCTGGGAGACCACCAGCGCTTCGCCCTCAAATGGGCCATTCTGGCGAGCTTTGGCTTGCTGCTCGGCGGTCTGCTGTTTGGCGCATTCCCGTTGTATCAGGTGCGCTGAGGCGCCGGCGGTGCGCGAGAAGAAAGCGGCAAAGACCGGAAATGGTCTCTGCCGTTGCATGGCATGACGCGCTAGAATGGCAGCCCTCTGGTTCAGCTCTTTCCGGTTCCCGATCCAATGCCTCTAAGCCCTCTGCAAGCACGCATTGCGCGTGACATCGTCTCTCACGTGCGTCGTGAACGCTTCGCCGTCGGCCATCACCTGGTAGAGTCACAACTGGCCGCGGCGCTCAATGTGTCGCGCACGCCGGTCAAGTTCGCCATGGGGCATCTGGTCGAGAAAGGCATGCTGACCTATGACCGCAACCGTGGCTTCTTCCTGGCTCGCGCCAGCGATGACCTGGGCGATCTGGTATCGGAAGTGATGGAGAAATCCGACGACCCGCTGTACCTCAAGTTCGCCGAACTGCGCCTGAGCAGGCAGCTCCCAGAGCTGTTTACCGAGATCGAGTTCATGCGCCAGTTCGATGTTTCCAGGGCAGCCCTGCGCGCCGTGCTCTCGCGGATCCAGCAGGAAGGCTGGGTTGAGCAGCGTGCAGGTCAAGGCTGGCGACTGTTGCCCATGATCGATTCGGTCGAGGCCTACGAAGAAAGCTATTCCTTTCGTGCCACTATCGAGCCGTCGGGGATTCTGTCACCCAGCTTCCAGATCGACCGCGAAACCCTGGCAGCTTGCCGTCGGCAGCAAGAGTTCATCGCCAACGGCGGTTATCTGACCATGACGCCTCAGGAGCTTTTCGAGGCCAACTCTCAATTCCATGAGACCTTGGCCGCTTGTTCCGGAAACCGTTTCCTGCAGCAGACCGTCCGCCGTCTTGACCAACTGCGACGCCTTGTCGAGTACCGCCAAGCCAGCTCACGTACCCCTCGTAAAGGACAAGCCGAAGAGCACCTCGCGATTCTTGATTGCCTGGAACGAGGCGACCGACTGGCCGCTGCAGACCAGATGCGACGCCATCTGGAACAGGCAAGACGCCACAAGGTCGACCCCGCTCTATTCGAATAATCCCTGCCCCACTTCTTCTATAGCTGTCACGCGATCTGTCCAGGTCGCGTGCGCTTCCTCCTGGCCGCCGATCTACAACTGATGCCTCAAGTTGGTCGTCGGCTTTATCTGCCTTTCACAAAACACAGATTGACTTATATCGTTACAAAGTTCATTTTTGCATTCGCCACAAGAAACGAGCCACCGCATGCGTGTCCGCCTGAACACCCCATGCCTGAAGCCCGGTTACGCACACACCACAATCACAATAATGGTGAATACATGTCATACCGTAGAGGCTGGATAGCCGTCTTCCTGTTCTCCCTGGCCATGATCAACTACATGGATCGCATCGCGCTTTCCATTGCGGCCAAACCCATCGCTGAAGAGTTTCACCTCACATCCGTGGGGATGGGCTACCTGTTCTCTTCCTTTATCTGGAGCTATGCGCTCTTTCTGATTCCGGTCGGCCTGCTGATCGACAAGTACGGGGTCAAACGCGTCGGCGGCCTGGGCATCTTTATCTGGTCCCTGGCGACCGCCCTCACCGGTGCTGCCTCAAGCTTCGCCAGCCTGCTGACCGCGCGCCTGGTCATGGGTGCGGGGGAATCGGTCAGCAACCCGGTGGGCGCCAAGGTCATACGTGAATGGATTCCCGGCACAGAGCGCGGCACCATCACGGCCATCTTCAACAGCGGCTCCTACGCAGGCCCTGCCATCTGCTCGGTGGTTCTGGCTGCACTGGTTGCCGCGTTTGGCTGGCGCATGTCCTTCGTGATCGCCGGCGCTATCGGCTTCGTCTGGCTGGTGGCCTGGTATTTTTTCTACGACAAGCCTGAGCAGGTTAAATGGCTCGCCCAGGGCGAGCGCGAACATATCGTCGCCACACGCGCTACCAGCACCGCCGGTAACGCCACCAATGCCGCTTATGGCCTCAAAAAGCTGCTGAAGACGCCAACCCTCTGGGGCCTGGCCATCGCTCAGGGCTGCAACGTCTACACCCAGTATCTTTTCCTGACCTGGCTGCCTAGCTACCTGCAGGAAGTGCGGCACCTGACCATCGCCAAGAGCGGCCTGTTCACAGCCATTCCCTATGCTGCCGCCGTAGTGTTGTGCATCGTGATCGGCAAGCTCAGTGACCAGTACCTGAAAAACGGCAGCGGCGCTGCGTCGGGCAAACGTCGCAACGTCATCGCGCTGACCATGCTGGTTGCAAGCTGCATCCTGCTGATCCCGTTCGCAGACGACATTGCCATGCTGGTGCTGATTTTTTCTCTGACCCTGGCAGGCATCGCCTCGACCACCTCACTCAACTTCTCGTTGCTCAACGACCTGCTGCCAAGCTCGGGGGACGTGGGTCGCGCCATGGCGTTCGTCGTGGTGGGCGGGAATGTCTTCGGCATGCTCGCGCCGATCGTGACGGGGTACGTCATCACGGCCACTGGAAGCTACAACTGGGCATTCGCCATCGCAGGCGCATTGTTGGTGACCGGGGCTATCGTGATTCTGAGCATGACCAGGAAACCGATGATCCCCATCGCGCCGGCGGCTGAAAGCAGCATGGTCGCCCGCACGGCCTGAGTCCTTCGAGCTCTCGCTGCGGGCGTCTTCAAGAGCCCCGACGCCGGCAAGCCGGACTGCTACGGATATCTGCGGGGTGTAGGTCTGACCTCAACCCTTCAGGAGCACGCCTGCCTACGACGGCGTACATGAAATCGCCCCGCCGGCAAGCCGTGCTGCTACGGGACGGAGGTGGGCCCTGCTTACCCCCGGCGTCCAGGCGACCGCTCTATTCAGCACCTCTTATCATTTCTACTGATATTTACTATCGAACCGCTCGCCTGCGGACTCGCCGAAACCGGCTCCTATAATCGCCTGCCAATCCCCCGCTCCCCTCGCCTGCCTTCAGGCGACATCTCTCCTTGGAACCCAGTCTTATGCCAAGCGCCCGTCACGCCCCGCACACGCCTCCCGAACACAACCAACAGAGCGTCAAACAGCAATGGCTGGCGATTCTCTCCGTCGCCGTGGGTGCCTTTGCCCTGGTCACCAGCGAGTTTCTGCCGGTCGGCGTACTCAATGATGTCGCCAGCGACCTGGGCATCAGCGCAGGTCACGCCGGCCTGATGGTGACCCTGCCCGGCATCATGGCCGCGCTGGCCGCGCCGTTGCTCTCAGTGGGTATCGGCGCCATGGACCGTCGCTATCTGCTGATCGGCCTGACGCTGATCATGATCATCGCCAACGCGGTCGTGGCCTATGCCAGCGACTTCAACCTGTTGCTGTTCGGCCGCATCCTGCTGGGCATCAGCATCGGCGGCTTCTGGGCCACGGCCATCGCCCTCAGCGGTCGGCTGGCGCCCAAGGGTGTGGGTGTCGCCCAGGCCACCTCGATCATCATGATCGGCGTGACGCTGGCCACCGTGCTGGGCGTGCCCGTGGGCACCTGGCTCAGCGGCCTGATGGGCTGGCGCATGACGTTCCTGGTCACCGCGCTGGTGGGCGTGCCGGTGCTGCTGGCGCAGATTTTCCTGCTGCCGCGGCTGGATCCGGACAAGGCCATTCGCTTCAGTGACCTGCCTGCGCTGTTCATCAACCCGCAGGCCCGGGTCGGCCTGATCGCGGTATTGCTCATCGGCCTGGCGCACTTTGCCGCGTACACCTACGTCGCTCCGTTCTTCAAGCACAGCTCAGGCTTCGATGGGCCAACGATCGGCTCGCTGCTTCTGCTGTACGGCGTGGCCGGGGTCGCGGGCAACATCTTCGCCGGTTTCGCCGCCAACCGCAGCGTGCGCCATACCCTGCTGCTGGTGGCGCTGATGATCGGCGTCAGCACCGCCCTGTTCCCCTACTTCGCCACCGGCATGACCGGCGCTGCCATGCTCATCGCACTCTGGGGCTTCGCCTTCGGCGCCTTCCCGGCCTGCGCCAGCATCTGGATGTTCGTCGTAGCACCCAAGGATGTCGAACGCGGCATGCCCCTGTTCGTCGCCCTGTTCCAGGTCATCATCGCCCTGGGCTCCTTCTTCGGCGGGCAGATCGTCGACCAGCTCGGCACCTCGGTGCTGATGAGCCTCGCGACCGCCTTGGTGGGCTGTGGGTTTGTGACGGTGCTGGTGCTGGGGCGCAATGTGAGTAATAGCCTGGCGGCGCAGCCGGGTTGAGACGCTTGCCTGCGGTGCGGTTCACCCCTGAACCGCCACCGCAGGCCGCACACCCAGTTCGTCGAGCAGCCACTTCTTGAACACCTCCGCCGCTTCATGCCTCGTCCGCCGTTTCGGGTAGACGAGGTAGTGGCCGATGTACTGAATGTCGTGGGTCACGGCCCGCAGCGGCGCGACCAGGGTGCCGTTTTCCAGTTCGCTCTGGGCCAGCAGGGTCGATTCCAGTACCACGCCCATGCCATTGGTGGCGGCAGAAATGGCCATGATGCTGCGGTCGAAGCGCAGGGCGTAGTGATGGGGCGACATCAGGTGGTTGGCCTCGAACCAGCCTTTCCATTGCAGCATCTGCACGTCGCACTGGATCAGCCGGTGCTCGTATAAATCCTGTGGCGTGCGAATGCTTTTCGCCAACTCCGGACTGCACAGCGGGGTCAGGTGCTCCACGGCCAGGGGCACTTTTTCGTTGAGGGCTGAGCGCGGTTCGCCGTAGACGATGTCCAGGTCGAAGTCATCGTTTTCGAACTGCGCGTAGTCGGTGCTGGCGGAAAAGCGCAGGTCGATGGCCGGGTAGGCCTGAACGAATCGGTGCAGCCGCGGCATCAGCCATTGCATGCCGAAACTGGGCGCGGTGTGCAGGCGCAACGGCGGCGGTTCGTCGGTCTTGGCGAGGACGAAACCGCGCTGCATTTCCTCCAGCCCACGCTGCACATGCTCCATCAGCAGGCGGCCTTTGGCCGTGAGGTTGATCTCGCGGGTGGTGCGTTCGAACAACTGAATGTCGATGGATTCTTCCAGCTTGCGGATCGAGTGGCTGACCGCGCTGGAGGAAATCCCCAGCTCCTGCGCGGCCTGAATGAACGAGCCAGAGCGGCCCGCCGATTCAAACACCCGCAGTGATGAAAGCGGCACCCGGCGAAGCTGCTGGATTAGTGAATTCTGTTCAGTCATTGCTGTAAAAATGTCTTTTGTAAGGGCTTATTTGCCGATGGTAGCTTGATTGAAGGTTGGATGCAGGGCGTTTGATGAATTCAGAACATCAGTCAGCAGTGCAATTCCGATCACCGGTTGCCGGTTGCCTCTCAACAAGAATAAGCAGGACTTACAGATGACGATGATTTCTCAAGGTGCCGAAGTGGCCATGGAGCCGCTCGCACGTGTGGCCCACCACGCCTGGCGCATTCGCCGTTTCGCCCTGCGCATGGGCGAGGTTCAGGGTCAGGGTTACGTCGGCCAGGCGCTGGGTTGGGCCGATGTGCTGGCCACCGCTTACTGCCATGCCATGAAGGTGCGCCCCAACGATCCTCTTTGGGAAGGCCGCGACCGCTTCCTGCTGTCCCACGGGCACTACGCAATCGCCCTCTACGCCGCGCTGATCGAGGCGCAAATCATTCCCGAAAGCGAACTGGAGACCTACGGCTCCGACGACAGCCGCCTGCCGATGTCCGGCATGGCGAGCTACACACCAGGGATGGAAATCTCCGGTGGCTCGCTGGGTCAGGGTCTGCCGATCGGCGTCGGCATGGCGCTGGGCCTGCGCATGAAGGGCAACCCGGCATGGGTGTTCAACTCCATGTCCGATGGCGAGCTGGACGAAGGCTCGACCTGGGAAGCGGCCATGTCTGCGGCGCACCACAAGCTCGGCAACCTGATTGCCCTGGTCGATCTCAATAAACAGCAGGCCGACGGCAACTCCCATGAGGTTCTTGATTTCGAACCCCTGGCCGACAAATGGCAGGCGTTCGGCTGGCATGTGCAGCGTGTCGATGGCAACGACCTGGCGGCGGTCATCGCTGCTTTCGATGAGGCCATTGCGCTCAAGGAAGCCAAGCCTCGCGTGATCCTGTTCGACACCCTGATGGGCAAAGGCGTGGACTTCCTGGAAGTGCGCGAGAAGAACCACTTCATTCGCGTCGAGCCAGATGAATGGCAGGCCGCGATCAAGGTTCTGGATGCCAGCTACCAGTCCCATCTGGAATCGGAGAAACGCTGAGATGGATACGCCAACCATGAACAAACCACGCCTGACCACCTCCGCGATGATCGCCTCCATCGCCAGCGAAGGGCAGCGCACCGAAACCGCCCCGTTCGGCCATGCGCTGGTCGCTGCCGCACAGAAGGATTCGCGCATTGTCGGCATGACCGCCGACCTGTCCAAGTACACCGACCTGCACATCTTTGGCCGCGAATTCCCCGAGCGCCACCTGCAGATGGGCATGGCCGAGCAACTGCTGATGGCCGCTGCGGGCGGCATGGCCAAAGAGGGCCTGATCCCCTTCGCCACCACCTACGCCGTGTTCGCCACCCGCCGCGCCTATGACTTCATCCACCAGGTGATCGCCGAAGAAAACCTCAACGTGAAGATCTGCGCCGCGCTGCCAGGCCTGACCACCGGTTACGGTCCCAGCCACCAGGCCACCGACGACCTGGCGCTGATGCGTGCCGTGCCGGGCCTGACCGTCATCGACCCGTGCGACGCGCTGGACACCGCCCAGGCCGTCATCGCCATCGCCGAATACAACGGCCCGGTGTACATGCGCCTGCTGCGCGGCAAGGTGCCGATGGTGCTGGACCAGTACGACTACACGTTCGAGCTGGGCAAGGCCAAGCTGTTGCGCGATGGCAAGGACGTTTTGATTATCGCAAGCGGCATCATGACCATGCGCGCCCTGGAAGTCGCCGAGCTGTTGGGCGATGGCAGCGCAGACGTCGCGGTGCTTCACGTGCCGACCATCAAGCCGCTGGACGAAGCCACCATCATCGAGCAGTGCCGCCGCAGTGGCCGGCTGGTGGTAGTTGCGGAAAACCACAGCACGGTTGGCGGTTTGAGCGAGGCCGTGGCCCTGACGCTGCTCAAGGCGCGGGTCAGCCCGGCGTTCCAGCAGATCGCCCTGCCCGATGCCTACCTCGACGCCGGCGCCCTGCCGACCTTGCATGATCGCTATGGCATTTCCACTCAGGTCATGGCGGCGAACATCCGTCAGTGGCTGGCATGAGGAGCGTGAAGATGAACGTTGCATTTATCGGTCTTGGCGCCATCGGCCTGCCCATGGCGCGGCAGATCCAGCAGGCGGGCCACGGCGTGGTCGGCATCGAACTGAGTGAAGCCAACCGTGCCCTGGCGCAGGCCCAGGGCATCGAGTCCAGCGCTGACTGGCGCGCGGCCATCGATGCCGACGTGGTGGTGGTGATGGTCGCCACCCCGGCGCAACTGGACGCACTGGTCAGCCAGTGCACCGAGCTCAAACCCGGTCAGCATTGGGTGGTGATGAGCACCGTCGGCCCGGCTGCGGTGCGTGAACAGGCGGTGCGTCTGCTGGAAAAAGGCGTGCAAGTGGTCGACGCCCCGGTCACCGGTGGTGTGGCGCGGGCAAGTACCGGCAGCCTGCTGATTTTCGCCTCGGGCCCCAAGGCCGCCGTCGAGCGCGTCGAACCGGTGCTGCGCAGCATGGGCGAAGTGCGTGATGCAGGCGCCGACGTCGGCGACGGCCAGGCGATCAAAGTGGTGAACCAGCACCTGTGCTCTGTGCACCTGGTGGCGGCGGCCGAGGCGTTGAGCCTGGCGCGTTCGCTGGGCCTGGACCCGGCGCGGGTGCTGGATCTGGTGCAAAAAGGCGCCGGAGGTTCGTGGATGCTCTCCGATCGCGGGCCGCGCATGCTCGAAGGCACTGACACCCAGGTCACCAGCATGGTCGATATCTTCGTCAAGGACAGCGGCCTGGTGGCGTCTGCCGCGCAGGGCTGCAATGCAGCGGTGCCGTTGCTCGACATCGCTCACGCTCGCTTCAGTCAGGCGTCTGACGCAGGGCTGGGCAGGCGCGACGACAGCCGGGTCATCGAAACCTGGGAGTAAGCCCGATACAGTTGTAAAGGTCCGTTCCAACACTCAGGGCAGAATCCACACGCTGGACCTGCCCGCTACAACAACAATAAAAGTTCGGAGTTTGCCATGAGCACATCCTCGACGGCGTCAGCACAAACAGAAAGCAAGGCGGGGAAAGTTTCCTTCGCCTCCATGGTCGGCTCGGCCGTGGAAAGCTACGACTTCTTCATCTATGGCACCGCCGCCGCAGGCTGGTTTGGCCAGGTGTTCTTCCATACCACAGAGCCCATCGTCGGCATCCTCGCGGCGTTCGCGACCATGGCCGTGGGCTTCTTCATGCGCCCCTTGGGTGGCTACCTCGCCGGGCATTTCGGCGACCGCCTGGGGCGCAAGACCGTGTTGCTCTGGTCGCTGCTGGCCATGGGCGGCGCGACCGTCCTGATCGGGGCGCTGCCCACCTACGCGCAAGCCGGGGTCATCGCACCGATATTGCTGATTCTGTTGCGCATGATTCAGGGCATCGGTTTCGGTGCCGAGTGGGGTGGCGCGGTGCTGATGGCCTGCGAACACGCACCGGCCCATCGTCGCGGCTTCTTCGGTGCGGTGCCGCAGATCGGCATTCCCCTGGGTCTGCTGATGGCCAACGGCGCGTTCCTGCTGTCGGCAGCGCTGTTCGAAGGTGACTGGGTCTGGCGCGCGCCGTTCCTGGCCTCGGTGGTAATGGTGGCCGTGGGTATGTGGATTCGGATGAGCGTCAGTGAATCGCCGGAGTTCGAAAAAGCCAAGGCTGAAAACACCCTGGTCAAGCAGCCGGCGTTGCAGGTGATTCGTGAAGACTGGCGCAAGGTGCTGCAGATCGCCGGCCTGCGTCTGGCCGAAACCGGCGGCTACTACCTGGCGACCAGCTTCATGCTGTCCTACGTGGTGCTCTCGGGCATCGCCACCAAGCAGAACGTGCTCTGGGGCACCATGATCGGCTCGGCCATCGGCCTGGGCAGCCACCTGTTCTATGGCGCCCTGAGTGACCGCATCGGTCGCAAGCCGGTGTTCCTGATCGGCTCGCTGTTCACCATCGTGTTCGGCATCCCGATGTTCATGATGATCAATACCGGGATCGTGCCGCTGATCATCGTCGCAGTGGCCATGGCGCTGATCCTCAGCCACGACCCGATCTTCGCCGTGGAAGCCAGCTGGTTCACCGAACAGTTCCCGGCCAACGTGCGTTCCTCGGGGATTTCCCTGGGCTACAACTGCGCTTCGCTGGTCGCAGGCACCCTGCCCTTCATCGCCACAGCGTTGTACTCGCAGGTCGGCTGGATGGGCCCGGCCATCCTGTTCAGCCTGCTGGGCGTGGTCTCGACACTGTGCGCCGTGAAAATGCGCGAAACCGCGCCGGCGGTGGCCAAGGACGTGGCGGTGGTCGAGCGTGCGGTTCCCGTCGGGAAGCAGGCGTTGCAGTAGGCAGACCAGGGAACACAAGCGGGGGCCTGAGCCGGGTGGTTCAGGCCCTTTTTTTGTCTGGCCGTTACTGGAAACAGGACGACGCCCCGCCCTACAATGCTCCGCATCCTCGCCTTGCAGAGCACCCGCAATGCCCGCCTCTCTGATCCGCCCGACCCCTGCACCGCTTTTGGCCCCCGGTGAAACCGTGGTGCTGTTCGACGGTGTCTGCAAGCTGTGCAATGGCTGGGCGAAATTTCTGATCCGGCATGACCGGCATCATCGCGTCCGCCTGGCCAGCGTGCAGTCGGCCGAAGGGCAAGCGTTGCTGACGTGGGCAGGGTTGCCAGTGGATGCGTTCGACACCATGGCGGTGATTCGCGGCCGGCATTACTGGGTGCGCTCGGAGGCGTTCTTCGAAGTGGTGGCGCAATTGCCTGCCGCATGGCGGATACTTGGGCTGCTGCGTGTAGTCCCGCGAGCCCTTCGAGACTGGGCGTACGATCGCATTGCCCTGAACCGCTATCGGCTGTTCGGCAAACACGACGTCTGCCTGTTGCCGACAGCGGACCATCAGCGGCGCTTTCTCAAGGCTGGATCGTGAATGCCCTGCGCCAGGTTCACTGGCTGGCTCGCGGCAGTCTCGCCTTCATGTTTGCCTACCATGGCCTGGTGCCCAAGCTCATCGCCCTGAGCCCCGGCGAGCAATTACTGTTGCGGGCTCATGGCCTGGAAGGTGCCGCGTGGTTATCGCAAGCAGCTGGCGCGATGGAATTGGTGTGGGCGGCAGTGCTGCTGTTCTTGCCCAGGCTCTACTGGCCCTTACCGTTGACCGCACTCATCCTGCTGGGCCTGCTGGTGGATGTGGCGACCATGCAGCCATCGATGCTGATCGACGCGTTCAACCCGGTCACGCTGAATGCGGCAGGCATGGCGTTGTGTGCCATCGCCTGGATTACGCGGGAATCGGTAGGCGGTGACGTGACATCCGCGCGCCAGTGATACCCTTCACCGTCACTTCCCAAGGCCGTCATATGGATATATCGCCTCGTTTGATCATCCACGAATCCGCGCATTGGCGGGTCAACCATCGCATCAACAGTGCGTTGCCGGGCTATCTGATGCGCGGAAATTTGCGTCTGGCCCCGGTCCCGTAGCAGCACGGCTTGCTGGCGGGGGCGGTTTCAAGACCGCTCTCGCGGGCAAGCCCGGCTGCTACATCGTTACTCGGTGCTTCAGGAATTTGCAGTCGACCCCGATCCCGTAGCAGTCCGGCTTGCCGGCGTGGCTGCCTCAGGATCGCCAACCTAACCTGGAGAATGCAGCGCAGATGACAAGCACCATCGCTGAACGCGAAGAGTTAGCCAGATAACCCAAGGGAAACCATGTTCACATCGCTCATATTGAATGGCCAGATCACCACATCCAGTCACCCCGAACTGGCGGTCCCCTGGTGGAGTTTCACCAAGACAGTCCTGGCCGCCACCGCGCTGACGCTGGTGCGGGACGGGCTGATTGGACTGGACGATCTGCTGCCCGACCAGCCTTTCACACTGCGTCAGTTACTGAGGCATGAAGCGGGCCTGGCGGACTACGGCGAACTGGGCGACTATCACGCCGCTGTCGCCAACGGTGAGCCGGCCTGGTCGGCCAGTGAGATGATGGAGCGCCTGGACGGCAGCCGGCTTCGCTATAGCCCCGGCACCGGTTGGCGCTATTCCAATGTCGGCTACATGCTCGTCGGACGGCTGATTGAGCGGCTGACGGGGCTGACACTTGATGATGCCGTCGCTCAACGGGTGCTGATGCCGCTGGAGATATCGAATGTCCGCTTCGCAAAAACGCCCGCGGATTTGCAACCGGCGCATATGGGATTCACCACCAGCTACGACCCGGGCTGGGTGTTTCATGGCCTGCTGATCGGGCCTGTTTCGCAAGCTGCCCTGTGGCTGGACCGACTCTTCACCCATGACCTTCTCCTCATCGCCTTGCTCCGGCAGATGCAGACGCCCCGAACCTTGGGCGGCCCGATTCCTGGGCGGCCGTGGGTCGCACCGGGTTATGGCCTGGGCCTGATGCACGGGCCGATTGCCAGCGGAATGATATTGTCCGGCCACACAGGCGGCGGGCCTGGGAGCGTCATCGCCGTCAACCGTGCCAGCGAAGGCGGTGCGTCGGCCTGTTGCGCAGTATTCGAGGCAGGTGGCAGCGAGGGGACAGTGGAACACCGGGTTGCCGAACTGTTGAGTGAAACCCTCCACCAAGCTCCCCGCCCGTAGGAGCGCGCTTGCCCGCGAAAGCGTTTCATCAGCCCACGAACCGTTGGCAGACACACCGCAGTCGCGGGCAAGCGCGCTCCTACACAGGAAGCCACCCGTCTTTGAAGGCGAACTTCGTTGAATTAATCCGCGACATCCCTCTCTCACCTACATATCGAGCAACCTGTGCAGGCCCCATGACGCCCCTGCCGTCACGTTGGACTTTCGAATGAAGGCGTACGCTCCATGAGTCACATCATCACCCAAGGCTCCAACCTCGACGCACCGACCGACGACGACGCGATCATGTTCGGCTCGTTGAAGGATCGCCTGGACTTCTACCGCAAGGAAATCCAGTACGAAACCACCATGCTCTCCGGCCGCACCAACGCCTATCTGGGTGCCCAGTCGTTCCTGGTCATTGCCTATTCATCGTCGATGGCCAACGTCAATCCCGACTGGGGCAACCTCTTCTCACTGGTGGTTTCGGTACTGCTCTCGGTGCTGGGACTGATCACTTCGCTGCATGCCTGGTCAGGGATCAAGGCGGCGTACGAAATCATCGATCACTGGTACCTCAAGCAGAGTCACCTGTTGGCCAGCCAGCCACGCATGAGCGATGTCTACGACGATTCCCCGCTGTTCGCCAAACGTGAATCCAACGAGGGCGGCTACCGCGAAGCGCTGAAGTTCTCGATGCGCGCGCCCTGGATTTTCTCCACATTGTGGGTAGTGCTGGGCGGGTTTTCCGCGTTCATCCATCTCTTCAGCTTCAAGAGCTAGGCGCCAGGAATCGACCAGCCTGACAGGTCCTCGTTGCCATTGATGTGATAGACCACCGGCTCCTGGGAAAAGAAGCTCTCAAGACCCTGCATGAACAACCGATGGTCTTCGCTCTCTTCAAAACCCGGCGTGTGATCCTCGAGGGAGCGCCAGCGCACGATCAGGTTGAATTGCTCGGGAGTCTCGATCCCCTGCGCCAGCATGTGGCCGCCGTAACCTTCTGCCCGGGTCAGCAGGTGCGCGACCTCGGCAAAGGCATTCCTGAATGCGTCGATACGATCCTTGTGAACAGGGAGCAGCGCGATTTCGTAAATCATGGTGTGCCTCGTCAATGACGTGAACGGGGGGAGTGAAGGCTCAAGGGATCAGCGATGGCTCGACCGCAATCGCAATCTTGCCTCGCAGGCCGTTGTTGGAACTTTCCAGTCGGGCGTGGGCCAGCGCGATGTCGGCCAGCGAGTAGACGGCGCCCACATGTGGCCGCAACTGCCCCCGCTCAACCAGTGCGCTGAGTTCATCGAGCTTGCCGCGGTTCTGTCGGGTAAACACGAAGTGATAGCTCGCGTTCTTGCCCCAGGCCTGAACCAGATTCTGCGGCTGGGCGATGTCCACGATCGACACCACGCGCCCCAGTTGGGCAAGCGCGTCGGGGCTGCGCGACAGGGTGTTGCCGCCGATGGTGTCGAACACCACATCAACCCCACGGCCATCGGTTTTGGCCATGATCACGTCGACGTAATCCTCGTTCTCATAGTCGATGACCCCATCGGCGCCCAGGCCACGCACGAACTCGGCATTTGCCTCGCGCACGGTGGTAAATACCCTGGCGCCCATGGCTTTCGCCAACTGGATCGCCACATGCCCGACCCCGCCCGCGCCGCCGTGGATCAGAACGCTCTCCCCTACCCGCAACGCCGCCCGCACGATCAACGCTTCCCACACCGTGCCGCCCACCAGGCTCAGGCTGGCTGCTTCAAGATGACTGAGCGACGCAGGTTTTCTCGCGACGATGCTCTGGTCAGCCACGTGATACTCGGCGTAACTGCCTGCCCCTTCGAATATCTGCGGGGTGTACCAGACTTCATCGCCTGGAACGAAAGCCGTCACACCCGGCCCGACCGCTTCGACCACGCCCGAAACGTCGTGCCCGGTGATCGCCGGCAGCGGTACCAGGTCAGGGTAGTCGCCGCGTCGCACCTGGTAATCCAGCGGGTTGATGGAGGTGGCATGCACCCGGACCAGCACCTGCCCGGCTTGAGGGACAGGCTTGGGCACGTCGCACAGCTCGAACGAATCAGGCCCGCCAAATGACTTCAGTACCATCGCTTTCATGGTGAATCCTCGCATCTAGAATAAGGGATATCGAGATATCTCGATATATTGCGCTAAAAAAAACTACAGGTCTTTCCCTATGACTTCGGCAAGCGCGCCAATGGTGGCTTCGTTGCGCTTGTAGTAGGTCCACTGACCGATGCGCCGAACCTCGACCAGCCCTGCCCGCTGCAGCGTCGCCAGATAGCCCGACACCGTGGACTGCGACAACCCGATACCTTCCTGAATACTGCTCACGCACACGCCCACCGTGAGAACGTCGCCTTCATCCTGAGGCGGGAAGTTCTTTACGGGATCCTTCAGGCCTTTGAGAATCTGCAGGCGCGTCGGGTTCGAGAGGGCTTTGAATATTTCGACCAGTTCCATGAGCTCAGGATATCGAGATTTACCGATATGTCAATGCGTGCTAAACACACGCAAAAACGCCCGGCAATGAGCCGGGCGCGTTGACACCGGTTTATGCAGCCAGTCCAGATAACGACGCTTTCTTGTAATCGGCTTTCATGGTTTCCATCTGCGCACCCAGCTCATCCAGTTTGGCATTGCCGAGCAGCTTTTTGGCCTGGGGAAACATCTCGGTTTCCTCTTCTTCGATATGGTGCTCCAGCAACTCTTTGACCACCTTCACCCGACCAGAAAACTCTGGCGTTGCCGGGTCTGTATTCTTGAGATCCGGAAGCACGAGCGAGTCAACTGTACGGTGCTCTTCCTTGGCCTCGTAATACATGACGTCCTGCTCTTTGGAACCCGCCTCTTTGAACGCGGGGTAGAGAATCTCTTCCTCCAGCTTGGTGTGAATGGTGATTTCCATCTCTAACTTGGCGAGCAGATCAGTGCGTTTTTTCACACCCCGCTCCGTGGACTCGCTCAACTGAGTCAGGATGGACTTGACGCGTTCGTGGTCGGCTTTGAGAAGGTCGATGGCGTTCATTTTATTTCCTCTGGTAACACGGTAAGCGAACGGGTCTGGATGCCTGTCCTGCCGGTAACTCCAGATATGTTGCAGCGGACGTGCCAGCGAGAGGATATGAATTTCCTGCAGTAATTCAGCCGGTTACAGAAAGGCTTGGATAGCGATATCGGGCGTACTGCACGAATCTGCGCGAACGGATAGTGCAAAAGCGCCGCCATACGCCAGCCGACGTCTCAAAGTGGCATTATCATGGCCCAAGGCAAAAGCTGCCGGACTGTCCCCTCCTACAGCACCTCTCGCAGATACCCCTTGATCATGTCCAGCGGAGCAGTCATGGAGTCCAGCGTCCGGGCGGCGTGAAACCCTGCCGACAGCCGTTGCAGCTCACGCCCGAGTGGCTTTTCAGCGCCGCCCATTGCTTCAAGCGCCATGAGCAGGCACTCGTTGACCTTCTGCTGGATGGCTTCGACATCTCCCCTTTTCAGCAGCAGCTCGAAGACATCGCTCTGGTAGTCGCCCATGACCAAGTCATCACGCAGAATGGGGCTTTGATCTTCAGTTTCATACGCCAGCTTGTGGCAAAAAAGAGCGACTGTTTCCAGTGCCGACTGCATAAATCAGTCCTTACAAAAATCTTTTTTCGGGGTTGAGATGACGCATACGCGCAGGATGCGTCCCCGATTGTATCAGCGCGACCCACGTCTCCCTAGTCCGTGGGCGGGCCTTGGGGCGTCCACTCAGGCACCCAGGGCATAGCGTCGACAGTGTTCCAGATAACCCTGTTCGTGACTCCCCACCAACTGCACAACGTTCGACCACAGCCATGACGGCGCATCCAGCGTCTGGGAGCGGTTGAGTTGCAGATCCCTGATCCAGGCCGCACGGGTGCTCAAATCCATCTGCCTGGCGTGGGCATGGCCGACGACGCGGGACAGGTAGCCCGCCGCCTGGATCGCTTCCGTCTGGCTGATCTGATCCAGCTCGAGCTTCATGTCCTGGGGAAGCAGCTCGCGAACGAAGAAGCCGTTCTCCATCATGCGAGCGGCAACCATGCGATTACCCAGACCCGGAGACAAATGTCGCGCACCTTCCACCACCCGCCTGGCGTTATCCCGAGGCATGGAGATGCGTGGCGAACGGGGCGCAGCGGCGGCGACGGCCTGCTTCACGTCCAGCAGGCAGTATTCAAGATCTTCGCCCTCGCCGATCCCGATGAGCACTGCATACCGCAGCAAGCCCAGCGAGCTGCAGCCTTTGACCCAATAGGCACAGTCCAGCATCTCCACTTTGTCGTGGTGGGAGCGGCCTTTCAACGAGGTCACCAGCGCGTGAATGTCATGGGTGGCGCACAGCTCACGCAGCGCTGATCGCTCGGCTCTGGACAGGGGCCAGAAATGCTTGCCAAGGGGGAACGTGGGCTTGGTGTTTTCGATGCGTTCCTGGGCCAGATGCTTCCAGGTACGCCGAACAGCCGTGCGCATCCCGGCCTTCACTTGAGCGGGCCGTGGAGGCTCTTCCTCGACGCTTTCCTCGAACGCCATCTCGTAGCCGCGCATCATTTCTTCAAGTATGCGCGCGGTGGTGACGCCGGGAAGGTCCGAGCCCCTGGCAGCCGTGGCCAAAGACAGGCCGAGCCTCACCAGGTCGTGGGCCGGGTTTCCAATGACCGTCTGGTCCAGATCACGGATGTGAATGTCGATGCCGCCCTTCAGATCGCCCGTGGGGCCAAGATTTCCGGCATGGCAATCGCCGCAGATCCACACTGGCGGGCCGCTGGGGAGACGTCGCCCGGACTGCGTGTGCAGCCAGTCGTAGAACTGCACCGTACTGCCCCTGACATAGGCATGGGCAGATCGGGCCATCTTGAGATTTCGAAGTTCGTTGAGGGGTTTCAGGCGTGCGGCGGGGCGAGGTGTTTTCATGTGCGGCCTTAAGTCGGGATTACAGCTACGACTCCCGGCACGCGGGAATGTTGCGAAATGTTTCTCCAGTCCGAAAGGGATTTCTTGAACTTAAAGCTGACCAGCAAGTCAGGTTATTCAACATCCCCTTTCTTACCACGGACGTTGCCATGCACACCTACAGCCTGCAGTACCGATTCAACGATGAACCCCGCACCCATTCCATCGAACTGCATGAGCCGGAACTCTCTGTCCACGATGCTGCAATGCACCTGTTGGAACTGCATTTCGGCGATGGCGAAAACAGCCTGATGATGCCCAATGCAGACGCTACGCCAGCGGAGATCTTGCAACAGGCAGAGCGGGTCGGCCTGACAGACATCAAGGTCGTGGCCCAGGCAGGCGATGCCTAGTTCCCGTTCTGTTGCGAGGTTCGGATCATGAATCCTGTCACGCCCGATGGCCGTTACTTCGTCGTCAAAGGCCGGCTGTGGCGCTGCTCGAACCCTGGGCTTGATGAGCAGACGCGGCAACGTCTGGTGAACGAGTTGATGGACGCCAGGCGAGCGGTGAAGGCCGCCAAGGCTTCAGATGACCCGGACGAAATGAAGACCGCCCGCGCATCGGTCCAGACTGCCAAAGTGGCGCTGGGAGAGCGTGGGCCGGTCTGGTGGGATGACGCAGCGCCAGACCTGAACAGGCACATGGTGAAGAACACGCCGTACGCGCAGTGGTATCAAGGGTTGTAGACCCATGACTCGCCAGGCCAGGCTCAAGTCTCCGGCAGCCGTCCTGTCAGAGCTTGAACCTGACCCGGATCGTGCTCACCTCAACCAGCCTGTCCACGGAAACAGCCGCATTGCCGTAGCCCGAATAGCTTTTCACCAGCCTCATACCCAAGCCGGTACCACTGGGTTTGGGGTATGACTCCGGAAAGCCGTCGCCCTGATCCGAAACCACGATGAGCGCGTGATCTTTCGCATCCTCCACACGTACGGTGATAGTGCCTTTGCCGTACTTAAGGGAGTTGGTGATCAGCTCGGAGATGACCAGGCCCAACGGGGCCATCCGTTCAGGAGGCAACGGGAACGCATCAACGTGCAGCACGATCTCCCTTTCCCCAAACGCCTTGCCAATGTCACATAGCAAAGCTTGCAGATATTCCGCTGCGCTCACGCTTTGTACATCGGCACTCTGGTAAAGCCGTTCATGCACAGTCGCGATTGTCACCACCCGCCCAGCCGCTGTCTGAAGCTGGATTTTCACCGCCTCCTCCACGGCCAGGTTGGCCTGAAGCAACAACAGAGTATTAACCAGATGCAGGCTGTTCTTCACCCGATGATGAATCTCCTCCAGATGGAGGTCGCTTTTCGTCAGTTTGTTGTGCTGCTGCTCGATCAGGGAGGCCAGTTCTGCTTCATGGTTTCGCCGCTCGGTGATGTCTCGCGAGACGGCGATGATCTTTTCGATTTCGCCAGACTGCCCGAAAATCGGGGCGGCGGTGACGTCCCACCACTTGGGCTGTCCTTTTGCCGTCGGGCAGTACGACTCAAAACGCACGGACTCTCCCGCCGATACACGCTGAACCGCATCGCTGACGGTATGCTGAGACTCCTCCGGCCAGAGATCCACCCAAGGCTGGCCGTAGATCCGATCGAAGCTGTCGATCTCCATCTGGCACAAGCCTGTCTCGTTGAAGAATTCGATCTCACCTCGCGCCGACAGGATCTTCACGCAGTCGGGACTGGCGTTGAGAATGCTCTCGGAATAGAGATGGTGCCCCTGCGCCTCTTCATTGGCCGCCATCCGATCGACCGCCATCGAGATGACGTTGGCGATCCCCTCCATGAACACAAGATCGGTCTCGATGAAGTCGTCACCGTCGGGACTGTCCGCTTCCAAAACTCCGTAAGGACCTGAAGTACCGCGGATCGGGACGTTGATGGCCCGTTCGATCCCGTATTTCTTGAGCAAGGACGGCGTTCTGAACCTGTGTTCCAGGCCTAGATGGTTGGATATCACCGGGCGGTCAGTCGCAAAAGCGTAGCCCGCCGGGCTTGCTTCATCTGCACCCACGCGCGCAGATCCGATATCGGACTCATCCCAACCCACCCCGTGGGCCAACAGGAAATCCCCGTCCTCAGGAACCAGCTTCAGGATCTTGGCAAAGCGCGTGTTCATGCCACGAGCAACGGTGGAACAGGCACGGGTCAGCAAATCGTCAAGATCGGCGGCCTTGAGCGACTTGACTCCGAACTCGACAACCAATTCATGTTGCTTGCGCAGTCGGGTATGAGAGAGCTGTAACGCCGCGCGAACCGTCTCGTCAGCTGACATGTCTTGCATGGAAAGGTCCAGGGTACAAACGTTTGTGAGGGTGGCACCGGCGAAATCAATACGTTGTGCGATGAAACAGGCGCAGCATTGAGTTCTGAGGCGATAAGATCGACTTCAATCTACACAGGTGCCACTACAACGAATAGTGGTCGCGTCATGGTGTTTACGAACGTCTTCACGATGTGCCAAACCCGGGCGGGGTTCTTTGAACCCTAACCGGTAGCTCAGCCACAGGGTCAAGGAGTGCTGAAGCCCGACATCAGGCCACTGGCAGTATTCACCATGAGGTCAATGCTCCAGGGCTTCTGCAGGAACGCCACGCCAGGCGGCAGATCCTTACCTACCTCGCTTCCATAGCCAGTGGTGACGATTACGGGCATCTCGGGCCAGCGCTGACGGACCATGCAAGCAAGCTCCCGGCCATCCAGTTGTCCAGGGAGTGTGTAGTCGGTCACTAGCAACGCGCACACAGTCCTGGATTGCATCAGATGGATCAGCGCATCATCGGCCGTCAGGAATGCCTCACAATCGGCACCCAGATCCATGAACATATCGACGAGAATGCTTTGCATCAGCGCGTCGTCTTCCACGATCACCACCTTACCGGTGATTGGCTCGTAACCCGTTGCATCAGAAATCATCGTAATCCTGCTGTTATGATCTGCCCGTTATGCGCATTGCCATCAGACCTCGAGGTTCGTCGGAAATTGCTCGCACGGCGAACAATAGTTTCGCGAGAATTGTCGGCATAGAGGTTAATGACGTCAAACAGCCGGTCGTAAGTTCCATGGAACGACTTGAGCCCCAAATGCTCAAATGGCCTAGCGAGCTGTCACTTGGCCACCCTCGCCTCGACTTCCAAACCTTTACGTGACACGGGTCCGGATCTGCGGGCTTCGGCGTCAGTGTTGCAGATTGTTCCAGCCACAAGCGCTGATGCCCTGGTTCAGCGTAAATTGTCCCCATCCCGAGAGTTCTACCGTGTTCGAAGATTCTGGCGCGAAGCCTTCCATCGACTCAGGTCTGATCGGGGGCATCTACTCCCCTGCCGCTCTGGTAGAGCGGGAGAGAAAAGTTCTCGGCCAGATTGCTGCAGGCATTCCCCTCGCTGACGTCCTGAGTGAGCTGCTACTTGCCGTGGAAGCGCAGAGCACCAACATGATGGCCTCGGTTCTCTTTCTCAGCGAAGACGGGCAGTACATGCTGCACGGGGCCGCGCCGAGTCTGCCGGCGGTGTACAACGAAGCCATCCATGGCATTGCGATCGGTGAAGGGATCGGGTCTTGCGGTACCGCAGCGGCACGCGGCACTCCGGTGTATGTGAATGACATCGCCTGCGATCCGCTCTGGGAAGGTTACGCGGAGCTCGCCCTGTGCCACGGCCTGCGCTCCTGCTGGTCGATGCCGATCAAGGCGGCAGATGGCACCGTGCTTGGCACCTTTGCCGTCTACTACGTTGAACCCCGCGCGCCCACGGCAGGTGATATCGAAGCCATCTCGGTAATTGCTCAAACCGCCGCGCTCGCTATCGAAAGACACCGCTCAGACCAGAGGCTGCGCCGCAGCCAGGAAGCCCTGTGGGAACTCAACACCACCCTTGAGAGCAAGGTCAATGAACGCGCCACGGAGCGTAGCCGGACCTGGTTGCTGAGCCCTGATCTTCTGTCAGTGATCGGCGCTGACGCAAGGATTGAAGCAGCCAACCCCGCCTGGACAATCGTGTTGGGGTGGTCGCCGGAAGAGCTCCAGACGGACCTTTTCTCGCTCGTACACCCGGACGACCTGCCCGCGACGCGAGGCATTCTGTCTGCAGCGGCCAATGGACGCCCAGTCTCACGGTTTCAAAACCGCTACCGGCACCGCGACGGAGGTTACCGCTGGCTGGCATGGGTCGCCGTGCTGGAAGACGGCAAGATCTATTGCACTGCGCGGGACATCACCGCAGAGCGCGAACAGGCAGCCGCCCTGGCCACGCGCACCAGAGAGCGGGACCGCGCCTGGGGCCTCTCGCAGGAGCTTCTGGTGATCGCCTCCCCCGAAGGCAAGCTGGTGGCGGTCAACGCGCGCTGGAGCGAACAACTGGGATGGTCGGAGCAGGAACTGCTCGGCGCCAATTTCGCCGACTACACCCATCCCGAGGACCTGGTGGCAACCATTGCAGCCTTCCAGGGTATCTTCCACGCCCCGCTCACCGTGCCCTATGAATACCGGCTGCGGCACAAGGACGGATCTTACAAATGGTTCAGCTGGACAGGCACCTTTGAAGACGGGCTCGTCTATGCAGCCGGCCGCCACGTGACGACAGAGCGCGAGCAGGCAGAGGCGTTGCGCCAATCGCAGAAGATGGAGGCGGTAGGCCAATTGACGGGAGGCGTCGCCCACGACTTCAACAACCTGCTGACGGTTATCCGGTCTTCAACCGACCTTCTGATGCGGCCTGCCCTCACGGATGAACGACGGCTCAGGTACGTCACGGCCATCTCGGAAACGGTGGATCGCGCCGCAAGGCTCACCGGACAGTTGCTGGCCTTCGCCCGCAGACAAGCCCTGCAACCCGAAGTATTCAGTGTCTGCGACAACGTGCGGGCCATCAGCAGCATGATGGGGACGTTGACTGGCTCACGCATCGATACCCTGATCGAGCTGTCTGATTCGCCCTGCTTTGTCGATGCCGACCCCAACCAGTTCGATACCGCGCTGGTGAACATGGTCGCCAATGCACGGGATGCGATGCTGGGAGAAGGCAAACTTTCGATAGCCGTCCGGGCTGTGGAATCGATGCCCTCGGTCAGGCTTCACCCTGCGCTGGAAGGGCCGTTTGTGGCGGTGTCCATCAGCGACACGGGTTCGGGCATTCCGGTCACGCACCTGGAACAGATCTTCGAGCCTTTCTACACCACCAAAGGGGTGGGTGAAGGCACAGGCCTGGGCCTGAGCCAGGTGTTCGGCTTTGCCAAGCAGTCTGGCGGCGAAATCGCCGTGGCCAGCGATGTGGGCCATGGCACCACATTCACCCTGTACCTTCCTCGAGTCGCTGCGCAGCACCCCGCCCCGCAACCCCCGGAATCTCCCGTAGCCCTTGAAGAGGGCCATGGCACCTCTGTGCTGGTGGTGGAGGACAACCCTGATGTCGGCACCTTTGCCGTTCAGGCCCTCTCTGAGCTTGGGTATCGGCCAGTCCTCGCTGCCACCGCGCTTGCGGCGCTGGATGAGCTGAAAGCCGGAGCAGACCGGTTTGATGTGGTGTTCTCGGACGTCGTCATGCCGGGCATGAGCGGCATCGAACTGGCCCATGAACTTCGCAAACACTACCCCGGCCTGCCGGTGGTGCTGACATCCGGCTACAGCCACGTGCTTGCTCAGAACGGGTCAGCCGGCTTCGAGCTTCTGCACAAGCCGTATTCGATCGATCAGCTGTCTCGCGTGTTATTGAAGGCGGCCGCCAAAAGGTAGAGTGCCGGGTTCAGTTCTGATCGGGTTCCTGATCGGAAAGCAGAAAGACTGAACGTTTTGCCATTGCGGCCCATCGGACATTAGGACTCAAGTTGGCGCAAACGCCATCAGATCCTTCAATGATTCGCAGGAGAATGCGTAATGGCGACCGAAAACCAATTCACGATGCAAAACCCACTGACCCAATACCCACAACCTGAATTCCCCAGGCAACCCCAGACCCCGCCAGGCACGGTGCATGAAATGCAGCCCGCCGCGGACCATGGCGAAACCAGTTACAAAGGGTTTGGCAGGCTGGCAGGTCGCAAAGCGCTGATCACCGGGGCAGACTCCGGCATAGGCCGCGCGGCCGCTATTGCCTACGCCCGGGAAGGCGCCGACATCGCCCTCAACTACTTGCCGGAAGAAGAAGCTGACGCCCGGGAAGTGGTCGCTCTGATCGAAGCCGAAGGACGCAAGGCGGTGTGCATCCCGGGTGACCTGAAAAGTGAAGCGTTCTGCAAAGAGTTGGTCAGCAAAGCATCGGAAGGCCTGGGCGGCCTGGACATCCTGGTCAACGTGGCCGGCAAGCAGATCGCGCAGAAATCCATCGCCGATCTCACCACTGAACAGTTCGATGAAACATTCAAGACCAACGTCTACGCCCTGTTCTGGATCTGCAAGGCTGCCCTGCCCTTGCTCAAGCCTGGCGCGACCATCATCAACACGGCATCGATTCAGGCCTATCAGCCCTCGGAAACGCTGCTGGACTACGCCCCGACCAAATCAGCCATCGTCGCCTTCACCAAGGCGCTGGCAAAACAGGTCATCAGCCAGGGCATTCGCGTCAATGCGGTAGCGCCCGGCCCGTTCTGGACGCCGTTGCAACCCAGTGGCGGCCAGCCTCAAGAGAAGATTCCCACATTTGGCTCCGAGACGCCTATGGGCCGTCCGGGTCAGCCCGCCGAATGCGCCCCGATCTACGTGCTGCTGGCCAACCAGGAGTCGAGCTACATCACTGGCGAAGTGTTCGGCGTAACCGGCGGTAACCCACTTCCATGAGTGTCCAGCGCACCATCTCGCCCCGTGAGAATGGCTACGTACCTCTAGACCAGTACATTGCCCTGGGTGACGGTCGATCCGTCGCCCTGTCGGCAACCGATGGCTCCATTGACTGGTGGTGCGCGCCCAACATGGACTCGCCACCGCTGTTTGACCGGGTGTTGAGTGCCGACAAGGGCGGCTTTTTCAGCCTGACGCCGCGCGAGGCCTTCACCATCGAGCGTGATTATCTGCCCGACAGCAACGTTGCCTGCACGACCTTCACCACGGCTTCAGGAAGTGTGCGTCTGACGGAGTCGCTCAACAGCGGCAATGCCGGGCGCTTGCCCTGGAGTGAATTGGCGCGGCGCCTGGAGGGCGTCGAAGGCGAAGTCGGGTTTGATCTGGTGTTCAAGCCAGGCACCCGTGCCGACACTGCAAGTCCCTGGATTCAGGACACTCAGCACGGCAAGGTATTTCACATCGCTACCTTGATGGTGATGCTACGCACCAGCCCCGAGGTTGAGATCACCGAGTACACCGATCGCCTGGTGAGGGCACGCTTCACGGTCGGCGCCGGGCGGCGGGTGACGCTGGCTCTGCTCGCCTCTGAGGATGAGCCGTTCGCGGTCCCCACTCTGGAGCAGATCGACGCCCGGATCGATTTGAGCGACGGCGCCTGGCGCGACTGGACCAAAACGCTGGACTTCACCGGCGCCTACGCCACCGAGGTGCGACGCTCAGCCCTTGCGCTGAAGCTGCTGCTCTACTCCCCAAGCGGCGCTATCGCCGCCGCCGCAACCAGCTCGCTACCGGAAAAAATCGGCTCCGACCGTAACTACGATTACCGCTATGCCTGGGTGCGCGATGCGGCGTACACGATCAAGGCCCTGCTGCGGGTCGGCGCGCTGCAGGAGGCCAAGGCTGCATTCGCCTGGCTCATCGGGGTGATTCGCAAGCACGGGCCACGCATGCATGTGTGTTACACCCTCGACGGTGATCGAGTGGACGACGTTCAGGAAATTCCTCTGTCAGGCTACATGGACAGCCGCCCTGTCGTGATCGGCAACTCGGCGTACGATCAACTGCAACTGAGCCTGTATGGAGACATTCTCGAAACCGCTTCGCTGTTCGTCGCCAAAGGTCATCTGCTCGACGAGGGCACGGCGCAATTGCTGCACAGCCTTGCCGACCAGTGCGCAGATGAATGGCAGACGCCCGACGCAGGCATCTGGGAGTTGCCGGAACAACGCCATTACACCATCTCGAAGATCGGCTGCTGGGTGGCCCTGGACCGCGCAAGCAAACTGGCCGACGCTGGGCAGATTCCCGACGGCAAAGCCCAGCGCTGGGCCAGGGAGCGCGACAGGATTCGCGACTGGATCGACGAGCACTGCTGGTCCGAGCGCAAGCAGTCCTACACCATGTATGCCAATACCGACCGCCTCGATGCGTCCGTGCTGCTGGCTGCGCGGTTTGGATTCGAACGCGTGGACCGGGTCATCCTCACCCGCGAAGCAGTCGCCCGGGAATTGTCGCGGGGCCCGTTGATCTTTCGCTACACCGGCGCCGAAGGAAAGGAAGGGTGTTTTCTCGCCTGCTCGTTCTGGCTGGTGGAAGCCTACGCGTTGCTGGGCCAGCGAGAACAAGGCCAGCACATACTCGAGGCATTGTTGAAACGGATCACGCCCAGCCATGGCGTGATGGCGGAAATGCTCGACCCCGATTCCAACCTGCCCCTTGGGAATTTCCCCCAGGGGCTCAGCCATTTGACACTGATACACGCAGCCCTGGCGTGCAACGGCGAATGACCTAGACAGCCTCGCCGATTCCCGCCGTTGTCTGGCAAGACTCACGCCGGCGATAAATCGCGAACTCCGTCACTCGCAAACCCTCAGATAAATAGGCTCGGACCAGTCGAAGGTGCGCAGAGTGGAAAACCTGAAGATCGCCACGTTCAACGTCAACGGCATCGGCGCCCGCCTGCCCAATCTGTTGCAGTGGCTGGACCGCGAGCAGCCTGACATCGTCTGTTTGCAGGAGCTCAAGGCACCCGACAAGGCGTTCCCGGCCAGCGACCTCGAAGCCGCAGGCTACGGCTCTGTGCACCTGGGCCAGACCTCGTGGAACGGCGTGGCCATCCTGGCCCGTGACTCCGAACCCCTGCTGATCCAGAAGGGCTTGCCAGGCGAGGAGGCGGATACCCAGGCGCGCTACATCGAGGCAGCGGCCCACGGCGTGATTGTCGCCTGCCTGTACCTGCCCAACGGCAACCCTCAGCCCGGGCCAAAATTCGACTACAAGCTGCGCTGGTTCGAACACCTGATCGAGCACGCGAAATCATTGCACGCCAGTGAACACCCTGTCGTGCTGGCCGGGGACTTCAACGTGGTGCCGACGGACGAAGACATCTACAACCCGCGCTCCTGGCTCAAGGACGCCCTGCTCCAGCCCGAGAGCCGGGAATGCTACAGCCGCCTGCTGGCTCAAGGCTGGATCGACTCGGTGCGGCACCTGTATCCGGACGAACGCGTCTACACCTTCTGGGATTACTTCCGTCAGCACTGGCAGAAAAACTCCGGCCTGCGCATCGACCACCTCCTGCTCAATCCAGCCCTGGCGCCTCGTCTGCAGGATGCCGGTGTCGACGCCTGGGTCCGCGGCGAAGAGCATCCAAGCGATCACGCGCCGACCTGGATTCGTCTCAGGGCTGCTGAAAACAAGCCTGCGAAGAAGACCCGCAAGAAGAGTGGATCCGTTTGAACTTTGGCAGTCTCGCATCGCTCAACTAGCAAACATCCACGAGTAACCGTCATGCTCCCGCATAGCATTCAAGGTCATGGGTCACCGGCGTTCGTCCTCATGCATTTTCTGGGTGGCTCGCATCGCACCTGGTCGCCAACCCTTCCCTACCTTGACCGCACGCATCTGTGCGTGGCACTGGACACGCCAGGTTTCGGTGATGCGGCACACGTTGAAGGCTACAGCGTGGAAGCGATGGCTGACCATGTGGATCGCTCAATCCGCGAGTTGGGCCTGACCGATTGCGTATTGGTGGGCCACTCCATGACAGGCAAGGTCGCGGTGGTTCTGGCGTCCCGACATCCCGCCTACCTGCGGGGCCTGGTGCTGGTCGCCCCCTCTCCTCCCGGCCCGCAGCCGATGACTGACAGTGAGCGTGACGAACAGCGTGCCTACGATAAAAGCCGGCCTGCCGCCGAGGCGTTCGTGGATGACTCCAGCGCCGTTCGGCTTTCCGATCACCTCAGGGAAATCGCCATCGCCGATGCCGAGCACGTCAACCTGGCCGCGTGGCGCGCCTGGGTTGACCATGGCAGCCGTGAAGACTGGAGCAGCCGCCTGGGGACGATGAATTATCCCGTGCTGCTGATCTGCGGCGGGGCCGACCAGCAAGTGCCCGGCCCTGACGAGCAACGCGCAACCACGCTTGAAGCCTTCCCGCACAGTCAGCTGGAAGTCATTCCCGAGGCCGGGCATCTGATGCCGCTGCAAACACCCCAGGCCCTGGCAAAGCTGATGCTTGCCTTCGCCAGGCGCATCGCACCTGGCGATCAATGAACACGCGCCCCTTGGGCACTTGCATGCCGAGCTGTCGGCACCATCAGTAACAACGAGGTGATTATGGATCTGGGAATCAAAGGCCGCGTCGCGCTGATCACGGGTGCGAGCGGAGGGATCGGGCTGGCCACTGCCAGGCAACTGAGCGAAGATGGCGTGCTGCTGGTGTTGAGTGACATCAAGCAGGACAAGCTGGAAGAGGCCTATGCGGGCTTGAACATAGACGCCCTCTTCGTCGCCGCCGACATGACCCGGCAAGATCAGGTCGAACGCGTCGTCAGCCAGGGCCGGGCGAAGTTCGGCAAGATCGACATCGTGGTCCACACGGCCGGCGTCACGGGGGCCAAGGGCGACCCACTGGAGTTGTCCGACCAGGACTATCTGGAAGCCTGGAACACTGACTTCTTCTCAGCCGTGCGAGTTGCACGCGCCACGATTCCTGACATGCGCAGCCGCAACTGGGGCCGCTTCGTGTGCATCACCTCGGAAAATGCCACCCAGCCCTATTGGGAAGAAGCGGTCTACAACACCGCCAAGGCATCGCTGGCAGCCTTCATCAAGAACCTGTCGTACAAGGAAGCTGCCCATGGGGTGATGTGCAACACCGTGGCCCCGGCCTTTATCGAAACGCCCATGACTGACGGCATGATGAAACAGCGGGCCCAGGAAATGGGCGTGTCGTTCGATGAGGCGATCAAAAGCTTCCTCGATGAGGAACGTCCGGGCATTGTGCAGAAGCGCCGTGGCAAGCCGGAAGAAGTCGCCGCGGCCATTGCATTGTTGGTGTCGGACCGCGCCTCGTTCATCAACGGCAGCAACCTGCGGGTCGATGGCGGTTCGGTGCAGGCGTTGCAGAACTGATCAACGCCTCCCAGTTCAATCGACACGCGAACCCGTGACCGACAGGGTCGAACGTCCTGCGATCCCGGGTTCGCTGTGCTCTACCGCCGGGCCCAGCAATCGGTAGTGGTGCATATGAAACCTGCTTTCGTCACCGCGCCCGTCCATCTGGGCCCGCAGCGCACTTTCCAGATGCCACTCACGTATGCGACGCAAACTCTCGACTTGCCGTTTTGATCGGGTATTGCTGGTCATCAGGCTCTCCTTGCCAGTCACCATGGGGACTTACAGGTAAGGCAGGGGCTCTTGGCAAAGGTTCGGAAAATTTGCCGCCTGATGAGATCGTCCAACAGGTTAGAAGCTGAGTTCGGGTTTCATGGGCTTCTGAGAGCGTTCCTTAAGCCGTAGCTTCTGTTCCACCACGACCACAAACGGGGTCGCCGGATGAAACCATTTCTACTCAAGAGGATGATGAAATGAGCCTACGCACCTATGAACCGCTCACCGCCGACAACGCCGCCCTGGTTCTGGTCGACCATCAGGTGGGACTGATGACCGGCGTTCGTGACTACTCCACTGGCGAGCTGAAGCACAATGTGGTGGCGCTCGCCAAGGCGGCACTGGCGCTGAAGCTGCCAATTGTCGTGACCACCACGGCGCGGGACAGCATGTGGGGGCCGACCTTCCCCGAACTGGTCGAGGCACTGCCCGGCATCGAAATCATCGACCGCTCCTCGGTCAACGCTTACGACGATGACCGCGTGGCCAGCGCCATCGAAGCCACCGGGCGCAGGAAGCTGATCTTCGCTGGCATCTCGCTTGAGGTCTGCGCCGCATTTCCGGCCATGACCGCCGTGTCGCGGGGTTACGATGCCTACGTCGCAGTCGATGCGTCCGGGACATTCAGCGACACCAAGCACCAGGTCGGCCTGTTGCGCATGATGCAGGCAGGGGTGATTCTGTCGGACTACGCGACCCTGATGGTCGAGATCCTCAAGGACAACGGCAGACCCGAAGCAGGGCCCGTCTATGGCGCGCTGGACATGCCATGGGCAACGCTGGTCGGGCAGATAGCCTCGGCCTACCGTGGCTGAAACTCCCTATAACGTCTCTGGAACAACCCGCAATTTACCGGCACACTCCCACCTCAGCGTCCAACCAGACGAACGATGAGGTGACGAGTGCTGGATCTCAACGACTTCTTTTTCTTTGTCCATGTGGTCGACCGGGGCGGCTTCACCGCCGCCGGTCGAACCCTGCAGATTCCCAAATCCACCCTCAGCCACCGCATCCAGCAACTGGAAACCAACCTGGGCGTGCGCCTGCTCAACCGCACCTCTCGCAAATTCGGGATGACGGACGCCGGGGCGGAGTTCTACCAGCACGCCGTGGCCATGCTGCGCGAGGCGGAGCTTGCCGAAAGCACGATCAGGCACCGCCTGACCGAACCCACCGGCACCATTCGTTGCACGGCGGGCAACGCGACGATGCAGTATGCGATGTCGGAAATCATCGCTGACTTCCTCGCTCAATACCCCAAGGTCAACGTCGTGTCCCATGCGGCAGACCGCACCGTGGATATCGTCGGTGAGAACTACGACGTTGCGGTGCGTGCCCATTCCGGCCCATTGCCTGACTCGGATCTGGTGCAGCGCACGCTGGCGCCGGCACCCTGGTTCCTGTTCGGCGGGGCGGCTTATCTGGACGCCAACGGCGAGCCCCGGACCCCTCAGGATCTGCACAAACATCCCGCATTGTTCATGGCCCGGTCGGGCGTAGCCCCGGTATGGCGCCTGCGTCATGCCCATCACGCCAGCGAGGAAGTGGTCATCCCCCTGGAACCACGGCTTCAGAGCGACGACATGACCGGCTTGCAGCATGCCGCGATCAGTGGCCTGGGCATTGTGGCGTTGCCGGGTTATGTCTGCCGGGCGGCGGTGCGATCAGGGGCCTTGCGACGGGTGCTGCCGGAATGGCTTGCCGGGGACTCCACCATCACGGCGCTCATTCCGTGCCGGCAGGGGCTGCTGCCGTCGGTGCGCGCCTTCCTCGACCATCTGGCCCGGGAGTTTCCGAAAAAGGTGCTGATGTAGATCGTCCATGAGGCTGGACGTTGAGTCCCGAAAACGACGGCTTCTCGGGATCCGGGTTCGCCTCTAGATTGGCCTTCGACACGACGCCAATCAGAGGGCTGCACCATGAATCACATCGCCACGCTTGAACCCGACATGCTCGTTGATCAACGACTGGGCGCAGTCGTTTCGGGCGTCACTCACACAATCGGTGAAGGCTTCACAGCGCTGCACTTTTCAGAAGCAATGTTCGCCACGCGCATGGATCCGCTGCTGATGGTGGACCACTTCGTGATGACCGCCCCCACCTTCGCGCCTCATCTGCACGCCGGTATCTCTGCGGTGACCGCGCTGTTCGAAGATTCACAGGGCGATTTTCTGAACCGCGACACCCTGGGTCATAACCTGGCCCTCAAGGCCGGTGATCTTTACTGGCTGGCAGCCGCCAGCGGCGCGGCCCATGAAGAAACCCCGGCGGCCAATGCCCGCGTCCACGCATTGCAACTGTTCGTCAATCTGCCGGCTCATCTCAAGCAGGCACCGGCGCGCACCCTTCACGTCACGGATGAGCAGGTCCCTGTGATTCACGCGCCGGGGCATCGTGTGCGAGTGGTGCTGGGCCGCAGTGGCGAGTCAACAGGCGCCGAAGGCACACCCGAGCCACTGACCCTGCTTGATGGTTTTCTGCAAGCGAACAGCGCCTTCACTCATGTGCTGCCCGAGGGGATGCAGGCCTGGATCTATGCAGTCAACGGTAACCTGGTCCTTCACTGCCAGACCGAAGAACGCAATATTGCTGCCGGTCACGCCACCACTGTGAGCGCCGGTTCCCGGATCGAACTGGCGATGAGTGCAGGCGAGGCGTGCCACTTCGTGCTGATCGCAGGCAAACCCATCGGCGAGCCCTTCATCAAACGCGGCCCGCTGGTGATGAGCACCGAGGAAGACATCCGTCGAACCCTCGCCAAGTACGCCAATGGCGGTTTCGGACAGATTCCCGCCTGATTCACGCCTGATCGCAATGCAATCGCGCCGCGCGGCCTCCTGACCGCGTGCAGGGGACCCTTTGCCCTCAACTTCATGCAGGTGACCGAACATGACCCACATCCTTGCCCCGGAACGCTTCACCACGCTGCACATTTCGCCTGAAGAGCGCCAGCGTGAATACGCCCTGCGGGAACAGTTCGCGCGGTTCTGGGCGACCACTCCAGGTGAGCCCAGAGCCGTTTATGACGCCTTCATCGGCGCCACGCCACTGGCGACCGGTACGACCCTGCACGCCATCGATGCCCCAGGCGCGAGTGGCTGGTGGGTGGCTCCCGCCGACGCCCTGCCCGGCCAGGTCCTGCTGTACCTGCATGGAGGCGGATACGTTCAAGGAAGCGCAGCTGCCTATCGCGGTTTTGTCAGCCAGATCGCCCGACGGACCCGCACCGCAGCGCTGGTCATCGATTACCCGCTCGCCCCTGAAAACACGTTCCTTCAGGCCACCGACGCCGCACTGGCAGCCTGGCGCTGGCTGATCGATCAGGGCTACTCACGCATCGCACTGGTGGGTGATTCAGCGGGAGGCGGCCTGGCGCTGTCGACACTGGCCACCCTTTCCCAATCTGCCGAAGCCATTGCGCCACTGGCGGGCGTGGTGTTTTCACCCTGGGTCGATCTGACCTTCAGTGGCAGTTCCATGACCGATCCGAACGTGGAAGACCCGCTGATCGGCCATGAGTATCTGAAGCAATGCGCCCGCCACTACCTGGTTGGAGCCGATCCAGCGGATCCGCGAGCCTCGCCCCTGTTTGCCTCTCTCGAAGGCCTGCCGCCGCTGCTGATCCAGGCCGGATCCGACGAGCGCCTGCTGGATGACTCACGCCAGTTCGCGGCGCGCGCGAGAAACGCGGGCGTGCAGGTCGATCTGGAAATCTGGGAAGGCATGCATCACGTGTTTCAGCTTGACCTTGCCCATCTGCACAGCAGCGCCAGCGCCCTTGATCGTGCCGCCAGCTTTCTGCGCGGCGCCTTCAGCGCGGCCTGACCTCATTCATCCATCAGAACAAACGCCCTGAAAACAAGGAGAAAGACCATGGCAACTGAACAGACGCTGGATCAGACATTCGACGTTATCATCGTCGGCGGAGGCTCTGCCGGAGCAGTGCTCGCCAACCGCTTGAGCGCGGACTCCTCACGCAGGATCCTGCTGCTCGAGGCCGGGCACGCCTACGCCCCATCCGAGTACCCGGACGTGCTCGCCAACGCCAATCGCGTCGGCGGTGATCCGGCACACGACTGGGGTTACCACACCTCGGATCATGCGGGGCTGGGGCACGACGTCAACGCATTGCGCGGCAAGGTGCTAGGGGGCAGTTCGGCGGTGAATGCCGCTGTGGCCATGCGTGCACGTGCTGCAGATTTCGACAACTGGACGCGCAAAGGCATCAAGGGCTGGTCCTTCGATGACGTCTTGCCGGTCTACAAGGCGCTTGAAAACACGCCCAGCGGAGACGACGCCTGGCACGGGCGCTCGGGCCCTTTCCCGATCCGCCAACGCAGCATGGAAGAAAATACCCCGTCGATGCAGGCGTTCACTCTCGCCTCTGAAGCGGCCGGCCTCAAGCGCATCAGCGACTTCAACGGCGCCGAGCAAAACGGCGTCTCGCCCTACCCGCTGAACGTGGTGGACGGCCAACGCATCAATACCGGCATGGCCTACCTGACTGACGACATTCGCCGTCGCCCGAACCTGACCATCCTGGGCAATGCAGAAGTGGACCTGGTCACGTTCGAAGGTCAGCAGGCCACCGGCGTACGCCTCATCGATGGCCAGACACTGTCGGCGCGGCGAGTGATCCTCTCGGCAGGCGCATTCGGCAGCCCGGCCATTCTTCTGCGTTCGGGTATCGGCCCAGCGGCCCACCTTGCCGAGCTGGGCATCCCGCTTGTCGTCGATGCGCCGGTGGGTAAAACCCTCAAGGAGCATCCCTTCTATTACAACGTGTACGCCCTGAAGCCGGAAACCAACTCGATGACACCGGCTGCCGGCGCGATCATCTGGACGCGCTCAAGCGAGGCGCAAGGCGACGCACTGGATCTGCACATCTCCGGGACACACATCTTCGACCCTGCGCAAAGCCCCACCGGGGGCGCCATCGTGCTGGCGTGCGCCGTCACCTTGCCCAGGTCCGTCGGCTCGGTGCGCCTGGCCAGTCGCGATCCGCGAGTGGCCCCCGTCATCCGCTATAACTTCTTCCAGGACCCCAGCGACCTGCGGCGCATGATGGAGGCCGTCAAGCTGTCCCGACGCATTGGCAGGACAGCGCCCTTCAGCGACACCGTCGCATTCGAAATGACCCCTGGGACCGAGATTCAGGACGATGAAGCGTTGAAGCAGGCAATCATCGCATCGGTGGACGGTTATGCTCACCCGACTTCCACGGTGCCCATGGGCGCCAGCGATGACCCCGCCGCCGTGGTCGACGAGAACGGCGCCGTGCGGGGAGTCAGCGGCCTGCATGTGGTGGATGCGTCGATCATGCCGGAGATCCCTTCGGTCGCGACCAACGTGACCACCATCATGATTGCCGAGGCCATCAGCAGACGGCTTTGACGCCCACTTTTCCTGGGGGGCGGGCCATCGCGGAAGACTCGGATTCGCGGTGGCCGCAAGGCCTTTTCTAAAGGTCGGGACGCCGTGCCCCTACATCCGGAACGACCGCTGCATCTCACGCGCCAGCAACTCCACAGCCTCATCCTCCCGGGAGGCCGGGTTGCGCATGAACACGATGTCGTGGTCAGGAATGACCGGCAACCCTTCGAGAATCTGCATGCGCTCGGTGACCTTGGCGCGGTCGATCACGCTGATGGCCAACCCCGCTTCCACACAGGCCTTGACCGCCTGATTGGAGTGGCTTTCCAGGACGATCCGCGAGCGGCGTCCGGATGCCTTCAGCGATTGGACCATGGCCTCACGGTAAGGGCATTGCAGCGCGTGAACCGCCAGCGGCAAGGGGTCATGCTGCGTCAACGCGGCGCTCGACGGCCCCACCCAGACCGGCGTGGTCGCCATCAGCAGTTGAGTGTCGGGCCCGATATTGCCCTGGGACTGAGCGATGACCGCCGTCTGCAATTTTCCACGCAGGATCAGCTCGCGCAGCGCATGGCTCGGCCCGGTCCTGAGTTCGAGTACCACGTTTGGCCAGGCCGCGCTGAACGTCGGCAAGATATCCCGGATCACGTGGGCCGCGTATTCGTCAGGCACGCCGACCGTGATGCGCCCTGCCAGGTCGGTCCCGTGCAGGTCGGCCAGCGCCTGATCGTGGCTGCGCAACAGTTCGGCGGTCGAGGTCAGCAGGCGCTTGCCCAGCAGCGTCAGCGAAATCGACTGGTTGTCGCGGTTCAGCAGCCGGCCGCCCGCCACCGCCTCCAGGCGCTGAATGTGCACACTGACCGCCGCCGGGCTTTTATGCAGGTGTTCGGCCGCGGCGCTGAATTTGCCGATACGCACCACCGCATGAAAGGTACGCAAGAGATCGATGTCGAGGATCGCCGTCATGGTTCAATACCTGTGAAGAAGTACTGCATGATATTTTGATTTATTAGACTACGCCTGTTCCGTAGTGTCTGGGAATGAGCCAGCACATTCCGATTCAAGACAACCCTCCCACACGCCACAGCAGGCGTCGGACACTGCCGCTGCCCTTGCTTGAGGCAGGGTTGCTGCTGACCTGGAGTTCCGGGTTCATCGGCGCGCGGTTTTCCATCGACTACGCCCCCGCCCTCCTTGTGGTGTTCTGGCGCTGCGTCCTGGTGTGCGTCCTGTTGTTGCCAGTCGTTTTCCGGTCACTGCGCCAGACGCCCTTTTCCGTCTTGCTGACCAATGCAGGCATCGGGCTGTTGGCGATGGCGGGGTATCTGACCGGGGTGACGAAGGGCATCGAACTCGGAGTGCCTGCCGGGCTTGCAGCGTTGTGTGCAGACTTGCTGCCGCTGGGCATGGCGGTGCTGGCCGCGCTGGCGTTGGGTGAGCGCCTGGGTCGGCAAGTCTGGCTGGGCCTGATCGTCGGCCTGCTCGGGGTGCTATGGGTCACGCATGATGCGCTGGTGCTGGGCGACGCTCCGCTGTGGGCCTACGGCTTGCCGGTGGCCGGCATGTTCTCGCTGGCGGTGGCGACACTCTGGCAAAAGCGCGTCCGTTCAGAGCCGATGGGTCTGCTGCCCAATCTCTGGGTCCAGTGTTTTGTCTCAAGCTTTGCATTCGCAGCCATCGAAGGCAGCCAAGGCAGCCTGGCCCCCATCCCCACCGCAGGCTTCGCGCTGAGCGTGCTGTGGACCGTGGCCCTGTCCACCCTCGGAGGGTACGGGCTGTACTGGGTGTGCCTGCGCCGGTCCAGCGCGACCCGCGTCGCCAGCGTGCTCTACCTAAGCCCGCCGATCACCCTGGTCTGGGCCTGGGCGATGTTCGGCGAGCCGCTGTCGTGGCAGATGGCGGCAGGGATGGCAGTCTCCGCCGTGGGGATCTGGCTGGTGATGCGCGCCGAAGCCCGAGGTGCTGTCAGCGCCGGTCAAACCCGATCAGTACCTTGCCCAAGTGTTGCGCAGGAGCAACAAAACGAAATTTGAACCTCTCAGGCGAATATCCTGCATCACGGATCAGACCCGCTTCGCGATACCACGAAACTGTGTCATGTTGATTTCATAATCGATGACGGATCTGCTCTATGACACTGCAACAACTCCACTACTTTCTAGCCGCCATCGAGCACGGTACGTTTTCCAGGGCAGCCGAGAGTTTGCACATTTCCCAGCCCTCGCTTTCCGAGCAGATCCTGCGACTGGAAGAACACCTCGGCACCCATGTGTTCATCCGCACTAACCGCCGCCTGGTCCTCACCGAAGCCGGGCGGCGCTTGCAGCCTTTTGCACAAGGTATGGTGACGGCGGCGCGCCAGGGCTATGAAGCGGTGCAAGCGGTGCGGGAGTTATCCGGCGGCGTGGCGAGTTTTGGCACCTTCGGCACGGCACACCATTATTTTCTGACCGACCTGATCGAACAGTTCCGAATGCAGCACCCGGACATGCGCATCAAGATCGTGGGCTACAACTCTTCAGAAATCGCTGAACTGGTCAGCCAGGGCGAACTTGAGGCGGGCCTGGTAATGCTGCCCATCAAGCAACAGAACCTGGCAGTCAGCGAACCGGTGTGGTCGGCCCAGGTAGGCTACATCAGCGCCGATCCTGAACGGCTCCAGGGTCCCAAGAGCATCAGTGACCTGGCCGTTGCGCCGCTTATCCTGACCGAGGCACGCTGGAGCACTGGCGACCCGATCCGCCGATTGTTGGCACAACTTGCTGCCAAGGGCGGCGAAGTGCTGGACCCGATCATCGAGGTTGAACATCAGATCACCGGGTTCGAACTTGCGGCACGCGGGCTTGGCGATGTCATTGCGACCCGTCCCATCCTGCACCAGTTAGGCTTCAACGACCGCCTCGGCTGGGTGCCCATTACCCCGCCAATCTTCGAAGTATTCGGCTTCATCCATCGGCACGACACCCCTATTTCGCCCCCCACCCGTGTGCTGATAAATCTGATGCGCAGCCACTTGAGCCGCATCCAGAATCTCTACGCCCATCTGGAATCCCTCTAGCCATAGGCGTTACCTATAGGACACACATGGGTTAGCCCATTCATCCGTCCATTTCCCGGACGGATACTCCAGCCACGGACGCCGACAACGGCGCTTCCAAGGTTCGAGGAATGGGGAGTCATAATGTCCAATCACTATTGCATCATTGGCGCCGGGGCAGCAGGCCTGGCAGCACTGAAGACCATGACCGACGCTGGTTTCCACGTGGACTGTTTCGAGAAGTCCGGCAATATCGGCGGCCACTGGAATACCGACTACGACGCCTTGCACCTGATTACCCCAAAGAGCAGCTCCTGCTTCGACGGTTTTCCGATGCCGGCGCATTACCCGGTGTATCCGAGCCGCGACCAGGTCAAGGCGTACATGAACGATTACGCCGACACCTTCGGCCTGCGTGAGAAAATCACCTTCAACACTGAAGTGCGCAGCCTCGTTCCGCTGGGTGAAACCGGCGAAGGCGGCTGGCAGGTGACGCTCGCCGACGGCACCAGCAAGCGCTACGCGGGGGTACTGGTCGCCAACGGCCACCTGTGGGACTGCAAGATTCCGGAAGTGGCCAGAGGCTTCACCGGGACATCCATTCATTCCGGCCAATACCGCAACGTCCAGCAGGTCAAAGGCAAGGTCCTGGTGGTCGGCTTCGGCAACTCAGGCTGTGACCTTGCAGTGGATGCCGCACAGGCCCGTCTGGACACCACCATCGTCATCCGTCGCGGCCAGCTGTTCCAGCCCAAGACCATTTTCGGCGTACCCCGTGGTGAACTGCCCTTCCTCGGGCAACTGCCGCCCGAGCAACAGAACATGGTCATGAACATGCTCATCATGGCCACCGTCGGCACGCACAAGAATTACCCAGGCATGCCGGAACCGGAAACCTACGACCTCGACGCCCAGCCACCGGTAGTCAACACCCTGTTGCTGTACTGGATCCAGCACGGCCGCATCAAGGTCGCCCCGGGCATCGAGCACATCGAAGGGAAAACTGTGACCTTCACGGATGGCAGCCAGGGCGACTACGACACCATCGTCTGGGCAACAGGGTTCAACACGCGCCTGCCGTTCCTCGACGAACGCTTGCTGCAATGGCGTGAGGGCGTCCCGCTACGCACTGCGGCGATGACCTTGCCCAACAATCTGGAAGGCCTGTTCTATATCGGCTTGGGCGCTCCCCGTGGCCCCCAATGGCCGGTGTATTGCGAACAGACCAAGCTGGTCATGCGTTTCCTCAAGCTGCGCGCTGCCGGCATGAAAGGCCTGGCAGCCAAATTCGCCAAGCTGCAACCGGCCGAGTCGCGCATCGATATCGTCAAACGCGAATGGCTGAGCAACTACCAGGACACCCAGCGCCAACTGGATGTCATGGAACTGGCCCTGCTGCCCCACTCCCTCCCTGAAATCGCCTGATCGGACGACAATCATGAACAATGCACCTCACTCTAGCGTCATCGTGACCGGCACCTCCTCGGGCATGGGCCAGGCTGTTGCACAGCGTTTCCAGAATGAAGGCTGGCACGTCGTCGCCGTCGATGTGACGCCGAGTCTGCAAGCCCCAAGCGCTCTGTTCTCGCCCGTCGTCGGAGACATTACCCGCGAAGAAACGCTGACCAGCGCCATCGACGCAGCCCTCGATGGCAAGGCGCCGCTGCGGGCGGTGGTCAACGCGGCGGGGATCTTCCCCACTTCGTCCCTGGACAGCTACAGCGAGTCGTTGTACCGAAAGATTTTCGACATCAACGTACTAGGCTCATTGAATATCGCCCGCATCGGCAGCCGTCACCTGAAAGCGGCCGGCGGTGGCGCCATCGTGTTTTTCGCCTCGGTCGATGCCTTCACCGTCTCGAAGAATCAGTTGCTGTACAGCGCCTCCAAAGCCGCAGTCGTGGCGATGACACGCTCGCTTGCCATCGAACTGGCCGACCACAACATCGTGGTGAACGCTCTCGCACCTGGCTGGGTTGACACCGAAGGAACCCGAGCCGGCGGGCGCATCCAAGCCGCCATCGAGTCCATCCCCTTGAAACGCGCGGCGCGCGTTGAAGAAATCGCAGAGTGGGTCTGGCAACTGAGTGCCAAACCTTCCTATATCACTGGCGAATCGCTATGCATCGCCGGAGGTGTATTCATGCGCTGACCTGAGCGCAGGCATCACGCGCCAGACGTGGGCCTGCTCCTCCTATTGACTGCTGCCTCACTACAATTATTCCAGAGGGCAATATCATGGGCCAAATACACGCTAGCGCCATTCCCGAGTTTTCCGACGATGCGCCAGTCGAACAATCACGTAAACGCCTGTCAAAAGCCGTCATCGGGGTAACACTCGGCAACATGGTCGAATGGTTTGACTTTGCGCTGTACTCCTCATTGGCAGGCATCATCGGCAAAACGTTCTTCCACTCTGATAATCACGCCACTCAATTGATGGCGATCTACGCCACGTTCGCCGCAGGCTTCCTGATCCGGCCACTGGGCAGCCTGATCTTCGGCCCGATCGGCGACAAATACGGGCGTCGTACCGCGCTGTCCCTCAGTATTTCGCTGATGGCCATCGCGACGTTCGCCATTGCCTTGATTCCCGGATATGCCAGCATCGGAATATTCGCGCCCATTCTCCTGGTACTCATGAGGCTGCTACAGGGTCTTTCTACCGGTGGCGAATACGGCGGTTCCTGCACCTTCATCGCTGAGCACAGCCCGGACAAGCGCCGCGGCTTTTTCACCAGTTGGCTGGAGTTCGGCAACATCTCGGGTTTCCTGATCGGCGGAGCCGTCGTCAGCCTGTTTACCCTCGCACTGGGTGAACAAGCGATGAGCGAATGGGGCTGGCGTGTACCGTTTGCCATCGGGGGCTTGCTGGGCCTGATCGCGCTGTATCTGCGACTGGGTCTGGAAGAAACCCCGGTGTTCAAGGAAATCCAGAAGAATGAGGCGTTGCAAAAGTCGACCTCTGGCGAGAAAACCAGTCTCTTCAGCCTGATGGTCAGCGAGTGGCCGCAGATGCTCAAGTGCATGGGGCTGGTAACCGTGTTCAACGTCACCTACTACATCGTGCTTGGCTATATCCCCGGTTACCTGGAAAACGTGCTCGGCTACAGCAACAGCTTCAGCCTTGCCCTGGGTCTGGCAGCCACTCTGTTCATGCTCGTGCTGATTCCGGTTTCCGGCCATCTGTCTGATCGTTTTGGCCGTAACCGCATGATTATCTGCGGCTGTGTACTGCTGATCGTGATGGCATTCCCCTGCTTCATGCTGCTGCATACCGGCAAGGTCGGGTTCCTGTTCGCAGCCTTGCTGACGCTGACACTGTCCCAGCTATTTTTCGAAGGTGCGATGCCGGCGACCCTGACCTCTCTGTTCGGTGCTCGCGTGCGCTACAGCGCCCTGGCCATCAGCTACAACCTTGCCGTGTCGCTCTTCGGCGGCACCGCCCCGCTCATCAACACCTGGCTGATCTCCACCACCGGCAATCAGATGATCCCGGCCTGGTACCTGATCGTGGGTGCCGTGGTCGGTTTGATAGCGATCCTGTTCGTCAAGGATTCCACCGGCAAACCCCTCCCAAAATGAGACACGACATGACCAGCAAAACAGCAACGCGGCAAAACATATCTTCGGGCGGCCAGTATGAATCGGTGTTCGGTTATTCCCGTGCAGTACGGGTGGGCAACCATCTGCACATTTCCGGCACTTGCGCATCTCCCGACTACGAACACAGCAATGCCTATGAGCAGGCGCAGGCCATTCTGGCCACAGTCAAAAACGTCCTGTCCGAAGCCCGGATGAGCGTTGAGGACGTGGTACGCACCGTGGTCTATCTGCGCGATATCAACGATGCCACGCTGGTGGCCAAGGCCCACAGCGAAGTGTTCGACGGGATTCGCCCGGCCAGCAGCCTGATCCAGGTGGATTCGATGCTGCGGCCATGGCAGAAAGTCGAAATCGAAACCTACGCCATCGTCGCTGACTGAACGTTCGCGATTCACCACAGAGGCCGCGACCCTGTCGCGGCCTTTTTTTGACCCGCAAAAAGGCTGACCCCACCATGCTCAAAGCTGCCGAGTTAGTTGTGAAGTGTCTGGAGAACGAAGGCGTGGAATACGTATTCGGTATTCCCGGTGAAGAAAACCTGGACCTGCTGGACTCACTATCGCGCTCATCCATCAAGCTGGTACTGACCCGTCATGAGCAACCTGCCGGCTTCATGGCAGCCACTTATGGCCGCCTGACCGGCAAGGCCGGTGTGTGCCTGTCCACACTAGGCCCCGGCGCGACCAATCTGGTCACTGCCAGTGCCTATGCGTATCTGGGTGGGATGCCGATGATGATGATTACCGGCCAGAAACCGATCAAGAAATCCAAGCAGGGCCGTTTCCAGATTCTCGACGTCTGCGCCATGATGGCACCGCTCACCAAATACACCCATCAGTTGGCGTCCGCGGATAACATCCCGTCGCGCATCCGCGAGGCTATCCGGCTGGCCGAGGAAGAGAAGCCGGGCTCGGTGCACCTTGAGTTACCCGAGGACATTGCAGCCGAGTACACCGAGAGCACGCCCATCGCCCCGAGCCTGAGCCGTCGCCCCGTAGCCGAACACAAAGCCATCAGGGCCGCCGTCGCCAAGCTCCAGGCTGCGCGCAGCCCGGTGCTGGTCATCGGTGCCGGCGCCAACCGCAAAATGACCGCGCGGGTCTTGCGTCAACTGATCGAAAAAACCGGAATTCCGTTCATCACGACCCAGATGGGCAAAGGTGTAGTGGACGAGCGTCACCCGCGCTTTCTCGGCAATGCGGCGCTGTCGGCGGGTGATTTCGTGCACCGTGCGCTGGAGTCTGCCGACCTGATCGTCAACATCGGCCACGACGTGATCGAGAAACCACCCTTCTTCATGGTCCGTGGCGGGACCGAAGTGGTGCACATCGGCTTTCGTTCCGCCGAGGTCGATCCGGTCTACTTCCCGCAGATCGAAGTGGTGGGAGATATCGCCAACGCCGTCTGGCAAATCAAGGAAAGCATCGAGGTTCAGCCCACCTGGGATTTCCAGCGTCTGCTGACGATCCGCGAAGCTAACGAGGCCCATGTCGCAGAAGGCAGTGACGACGCACGCTTTCCGGTGTATCCGCAACGTCTCGTGGCGGACCTGCGCGCAGTACTGCCATCCGATGGCATCTTCGCCCTGGACAACGGCATCTACAAGATCTGGTTCGCCCGCAACTACAAGGCTTATATGCCGAATACGGTGCTATTGGACAATGCCCTGGCGACCATGGGTGCGGGGCTGCCTTCAGCCATGGCAGCACGTCTGGTCTACCCCGACACGCCAATCGTGGCAGTGTGCGGCGACGGCGGGTTCATGATGAACAGCCAGGAAATAGAGACCGCCGTACGTCTCAACATGAATCTGGTCGTCATCATCCTGCGCGATGACGCCTACGGCATGATCCGCTGGAAGCAGCAACAGATGGGCTTCGATGACTTTGGTCTGGACTATGGCAACCCGGATTTCGTGCGCTACGCCCAGAGCTACGGGGCCCACGGCCACCGGGTAGAAAGCGCGGCGGGTTTCGCTCCGCTGGTCACCTGGTGCCTGCAAACTCCCGGCGTTCACGTGATCGATTGCCCCGTGGACTACTCGGACAACGAGCAGATTTTGCTGCATGACATCAAAGCCCTGAGCGCCAGCGTCTGCCCCATGATCACAGCCTCGGGCTGCGGCGCGAGGCTGTGATCGTTGCATTTTCAATGATCAGGCAACAAACCCAACGCCTTGCGCGCCTGAGCAATGGACGACGGTGCAATGCCGGCAAACAGGTTTGCACCGCTCTTGATCAACCCGGTGCACTGGGCGATACCCACCATGGCCTCAAGGTATTTAAGCGCCACCGTTGACGAATCCACCACGGGAACTTGCGTTCCCCGAATGTGCCCATAACCGGCACGGCGCAACAGCGGCCCGTAATAGGCACAGCCCACCAGAATGACGTCCGCCCCCTCGGCGATGCATTGATGCGCGACCGCTTCCAGTCTTGGAATGAAGCGCTCGGCCGGCGAATGCGTAGCCTCCAGTAGCAGTTGGGCATCCGAAAATGGCTGGATCGAGCGCACTGGCCGGGGGATGCAACGCTCGGTCAGACCATAGCCGATGATGTCCCGCTCGATGGCGGCGGCGGTTTTCTGAGACACGGTGATTACCGCGTACCGCTGTCCCATCGCCAGCGCCGCCAGCATCGACTGCTCGCCGACCGATGCCACCGGGATATCGAGCATTTCCCTCGCTTCCCACAGAGGATCGTTCCAGCAACCGAGAAATACCCCGTCATAACCATCGGATTGGGCCTTGATAGCCGCCTCAACCATCAGTACCGAGTTCAGATGCTCGGCATACAACGAACGGGTAAAACCGCCGCTGTTTTCAAGGAAGCGAAAATCAAGCTCCGTGCCTTGCGCCAGTGCGCCGCAGACTGTTTCCTGGATGGTGTTCCACAAAGGTTCAAGGGCGCCATTGCGACCGGTGGGATGAATCCAGCAAAGCTTCATGGGGTGGGGTTCCTGTCGGGCGGAAGAACCAGCGGCCAGGGCCGCCGGCTGGAAGGTTCACGATGCCCGGAGCTTCGGAAGCCGAGCTTCGCGGAGCATTGTTGCGCCAGTCACACAGGGGAATGAACAGGGTGTTTCCAGTACGTTGCATAGGGGATGCCTATATTTGAACCTGCCGGTACTCGCTGATGACTCTTCACTGGAAAACTGGCACAGCACACCCACCATCCCCGCTCCAACTCAAATCCAGACATCATTCAACGCAGTCCGCTCACCCCCTTCCTGACCAGTATTGAGCACGCCCCGCGGCTCAATCATCATCACCTTCGCCTCCCCCTCAGCCGCTGTCCTGTGCTCCACGCCACGTGGCACGACATACAGCTCACCGGGCCGCACATACGCGCAGCCCTCTGGTAAATCGATGCGCAGGACGCCTTCGAGCACCAGGAACGCTTCGTCAGTCTCCGGGTGCGAATGCCAGATGAACTCACCTTCGATTCGCACGACCTTGAACTGATAGTCGTTCATTTCCGCGACGACCCTCGGGCTCCACTGCTGGTCGATCATCGAGGCTTTTTGCGCGAGGTTCACGGGCGCGGCAGTGCGTTGCGGGTGTGATACAGACATGGCAGATCCTCTCTGGTTGGAGTCCTCAGCCTACCGAACCCGGGCTCGTCGCTCTTGTACGATCCTGCACCTCAGCTTGCGCGGCAATCACTCAGGGTTCGCCTCACTCCCGGTGGCCAGCAGTACGACGCGCATCGAACAGACGATTGAGTTCGGCCAGGCTGACGGCGCGAAACCGCTCCACCAGCACCGACTCCGCTTCCCGCAAGGCCTCTTCCACCGCCAGGTTGACGACCTGCTCGATCATGCAGTCGGGGTTGGCGCGCTCGTTGCCGATGGCGAACAGTGTGGGCTGCCCCACGGCGTTGTAGATGTCCAGTAGCGTGACCTGCTCAAGATCGCAGGTGATGACCCAGCCGCCACCGTGCCCCTTCTCCGAGCGAACGTAGCCTGCATCCCGAAGGCCCGACATGGTTCTGCGAACGACCACCGGGTTGGTTCCCAGCATCGCGGCTATGCGTTCGGAAGTGACTGGCCCACCGTGCCGCGCCATGTGCACCAGGATATGTAGCATTCGCGAAAGACGACTGTCGTTGCGCACCATTTGCTCCTTGACATTTTGCTGCTTGGCAGAAAGCATGCACTCATGATACTTCTAAAGTTACATGAATATCGAGGCCAGGGCCATGCACGAATTCGAGAATCCCGATCACTGGGACGTCGCGGCAAAGCATTATCAGAAAACCGCACACCCCTTCACCGCGCATTTTGCAGAAGCAGCGCTCGCACGAGTCCCCCTGACGCCGCACAGCCGCGTGCTCGATGTGGCCACCGGCACCGGTGCCCTTGCGTTGGCTGCGGCACGAACCGGCGCACAGGTGCTGGCCACGGACTTTTCCGCCGGCATGGTGGCCTGTGTGAAAAGCGCAGGGCTTGCCAATGTGCAGGCCCGGGTCATGGACGGCCAGGCGCTCGATCTGCCAGACGCAAGCTTCGACGCGACGTTCTCGATCTTCGGTGTGATCATGTTTCCTGACTGGCGCAAGGGGCTGGCCGAGATGAATCGCGTCACGGCCATCGGGGGCCATGGCGTTGTCGCGACGTGGCAAGAGAGGGGTGCGGCGACGTTTCTGCTGTTGGGCAATGTGCGGCGAAAGCTTTTCCCGGATCGCCAGGGCATGGCGATGCCCGAAGCGGTGAAAGCCTTGAGCGACCCACTGGATTTCGCCCGCGAACTGATCGCCGCCGGGTTTCGCGAGCCGGTCATCGAGAGTGTGACGCATGCCTATCAGCTGGAGGTAACGTCGCTCGACAACCCTGAGACGCTGTTTGGCATGTCGCCCGACTGGACCAGTCTGACCGACACAGAGAAGGCGGCAGTGGTTGCCGAGGTCAGGGCCATGGCGGGCGACGATCCTGTGCTGCCGATTCCATCTACCGCATTGATCGCGGTGGCGCGGCGGTAAGTATCACTACCTGGCCAAGCGATGCACGCTGGCGGACATCGAGTCCGCCTGCTGTTCATCGGCTTTTGCAGCTTTAACCGGCATTTCCCTTCAATCGACAACCCACCTGCTGTGGATTCCTTCGTTTGTATATTGCTGCCATCGGCACCCTCCCGAAGAATTGATCGTGCAATCAGATCATTCGGACAGGAAGGCCGAAACAACATGAATATGAGGTCAAAGCGGCAATTGGAAAGCTTGCGAAATGTGCGGGACTGGCATCTGAGCATGGCATTGCAAGCGCAGATAGGAGGCAGGATCAGCGAGTTCGAGTTCCACACCCGTTACTACCAATTGCTTAGCCCTGCTGTCGACATTGCTGAAGCAGGGGACGGAGCAAGCAGCGTCATCGCCCCGTCAATAGCGTACGAATACTAGCCCGCCATCGCGGGAAGACGGCAGCAAATCAGGCCAGCTTCCCGCACTCGACTCCTTCATGCCAGCCGCTCGAGATAGCTGGGCAATGGAGGCTCAGGCAAAACGGAAAGCACCTTCAAGCGTTGCAGCGTTCTCTCGCAGGCGCGCAGCAGGTGTTCCCTGAGATTGATCGCCGCCGACTCGCCCGTGCCGTAGAGCAACGACTCGAAGACCAGCCTGTGCTCGATCAACATGGCCTCGTCAGTGCTGGTGTTGAGCGCTTCGTGGAGGATCCTGCCGATACTCATCGGAATCTGGCTTTGTCGAATGACGGAAGCCATGCGGCCATTTCTCAGATTCGCAAGGCAGGTGACATGCAAGTCTTGCTCGATCGCCTCGATCTGAGCGCGGCTGACCGACGGGCCAGCCTGCTGGGCAGCGACGATTCTCTCCAGCATCACCTGCAGCTCAGCGCGATCAAGCTGCCCTGCCCCTTGCTTGAGCGCATCCGGCTCCAGCAAGGCGCGCAGCTCGTAATCCTCGGTGACCGCCTGGGCCGTGAGCGGGCCCGCGAGCCATTGGGCGTAGGGCTCTTTTTCAACCAGGCCACGATCCTTCAAGCGCATCAGCGCTTCACGAATCACAGCGCGCCCCACTCCCAACTGGTCAGCGGCTCGCTGCTCGTCCAGGCGATAGTGCCCAAAGACCATGAAGCGGGTGACGCAGCTGGCCAACTCATCGTGGATGCGCTCGCTCAACGCTCGGTTGTCGATCAGTTCGAGCGATGGCTCCAGCCCGAGCAGCGCCCTGGTCACGGTCAGACGCTGAGGCGCGACGCCCTGGTTACCAGGATCGATGAGGTATCCCCTGCCCTCGAAGCGGCGGATCAGTCCTTCTTCGAAGAGCAGCGTCAATGCCTGCCGAACAGGTACCCGGCTGGTGCCGAACAGCTGCGCCAGCGGTGCTTCCACGATGACCAGGCCTGGCGTCGCAAGCCCTCCAAGTATCGCCTCACGCAGAGCGTTACGAATCATCTCGTATCGCGAAGCGCCACGATCTTCAGAGCTGGTTTCGAGCATGGGTGAAATCCTGGACAGACAAGGCGCAAATTCTCTCACAACGGCGCAGCTCCGTATCACACATCAAATGTCACCCCGCGAAGACCCCAAATGGTGCACGAGGTTACCAAACTGCCCACGAATGGATCTTTTCGTTACACATACATTTATACCCAGCCGCGCCACTTCTCAACCTTCTGCCCGCCTTCAGCCGCATGGTTGAGCATCCCCAAGCAAAACACCCATATCAATGAGTGACATGGCATGAACTGTGCCTATCAATAAATGTACCTATTTCGTAAATGTACATTATTGCAGGCAACAACCATGTACTCAGATGCTCTGGCGTTGGCACAGCTGTATGCGACGGGCAAGGCAGATCCGGTGGAAATCGTCGAGTCGACGTTTGAACGGGCTGACAAATCTCCCGCGACCTTCATTTCCATGAGCCGCGACCGCGCCCGGCGGGAAGCTCTGGCTTCAAGGGCTCGCTGGCAGGCTGGTGAACCGCTGTCACCGCTGGACGGGGTGCCCACCGCCTGGAAGGACCTGTTCGACATGTCCGGCTGCATCACCACCGCCGGCGCCAAGGTGCGCAAACATGCGGCTGCCGCCAGTGAAGATGCCGTGCTGGTCGCCATCCTGAGTCGGGCCGGCATGGTCAATGTGGGCAAGACCAACCTCAGCGAATTCGCCTATTCGGGGCTCGGTCTGAACCCGCATTTCGGCACCCCGCTACAGGGGGCCGAACCCGGGAACGAGCGGGCACCGGGCGGATCTTCGTCGGGTTCTGCAATCGCTGTCGCAGCAGACATCGTCCCCATCGCCATGGGGACTGATACCGCAGGCTCGATTCGCGTGCCTGCAGCCTTCAATGGCCTGGTCGGCTATCGAAGCAGCCGGCTTCGCTATCCGTCCGATGGCGTGTATCCACTGGCACGATCGCTCGACTCACTGGGGCCACTGGCCAAAAGTGTGCGAGACGTGATCTGCATCGACAACCTGCTGGTTGGCAGTGCCTGGGGCTCGGCACACCCGAGCCTGCCGCTGCGGGGCATACGGCTCAGGGTCGACTCGCAACTGCTTGCAAACCTGCAGCTGGAACCTGCCGTTCGCACCAACCTCACCAATGCCCTCCTGCGGCTGGAGCGGGCCGGCGCCGTCATCGAAGATCGCCCGGTAGCCGCCTTCGCCAGGGCCATGGAGCTCATTGAAACGGTGGGCTGGCCGGGTAGCGCCGAAGCGTTCTGCTTGCACCAGGCATTGCTGGACAGCCCCGACGCTGAGCAGCTCGACCCGCGTGTCCGACGTCGGCTGGAGGCCGCCCGGGACTTCCCTGCCTTCAAGCAGATTCGCCTCTACCAGGCATCGGAGCGGCTGCGTGCCGAACTCGCCGCCGAGCTTGATGGCGCGCTGTTGATCACGCCGACGGTGGCCCACGTAGCGCCCCTCATGGCTGCGCTGCTGCTCGATGACGACCTGTTTGCCAAGACCAATCTCGCCACGCTGCGCCTGACCATGCCAGGCAGCCTGCTCGACATGCCAGGCGTTGCCCTCCCCAACGGCACAGACGCCACAGGCTTGCCTACCAGCCTTCTGCTTTCGGCGCCCAGCGGCCAGGACGATTACCTGTTGCGCGCCGCGTTGGCCATCGAGCCGCTGGTACGCGCGGCCTGACCCTTTTCTGCCTGAGGACGAAAGGCCCGGCTTTCGCCCTTGAACCTGTATCGCCCGGGGTATTGGAGGACTGATCCATGGCTAAAGAAATTCTGGTTTCCATTGGTGTCGATGTGGACGCCGTTGCTGGCTGGCTGGGCTCGTACGGCGGCGAAGATTCGCCGGACGATATCTCCCGTGGCCTGTTCGCCGGCGAGGTCGGCGCGCCGCGTCTGCTCAAGCTGTTCGAACGCTACGGCCTGCGCACCACCTGGTTCATTCCCGGGCACTCGGTGGAAACCTTCCCCGAGCAGATGAAAGCGGTGGCCGATGCCGGACACGAGATCGGCATCCACGGCTACAGCCACGAAAACCCTATCGCGATGACGCCTGAACAGGAAGAAATCGTCCTGGACAAGTCCATCGAACTGATCACCCAACTGGCCGGCAAACGTCCGACCGGCTACGTGGCGCCCTGGTGGGAATTCAGCAACGTGACCAACGAGCTGCTGCTGAAAAAAGGTATCAAGTACGACCACAGCCTGATGCACAACGACTTCACCCCTTACTACGTACGCGTGAAGGACAGCTGGACCAAGATCGACTACAGCGCCCACCCGGACACCTGGATGAAACCTCTGGTGCGCGGGCAGGAAACCGATCTGGTGGAGATTCCGGCCAACTGGTACCTCGACGACCTGCCGCCAATGATGTTCATCAAGAAGGCACCGAACAGCCACGGGTTCGTGAACCCGCGCGACATCGAGCAAATGTGGCGCGACCAGTTCGACTGGGTCTATCGCGAAATGGACTACGCGGTGTTCCCGATCACCATTCACCCCGACGTCTCCGGCCGCCCGCAAGTGCTGATGATGCTGGAGCGGCTCATCGACCACATGAAAGCCCACGACGGTGTGCGCTTCGTGACCATGGACGAAATTGCCGACGACTTCCTCAAACGTAATCCCCGTCAGCGCTGACCTGACGCCTCCTGCGAGATTGCCCCTATGACCACGCACATCACAACGCCGACACAATCGATGGATTCTGCTGACTGGAAGCCCGTGCAACTGGCGACCAAAGACGTGACCTACGCGACCTGGATCGCATTTTTTGCCTGGGTCTTTGCCGTTTACGATTTCATCCTGTTCGGCACGCTGCTGCCGGTCATGGGCGGGCACTTCAGCTGGAACGAAGCCGAACAGGCTGAAATCGCCACCTGGGTAGCGGCGGGAGGCGCGGTGATCGCCTTTGCCATCGGGCCTGTCGTGGACCGTATCGGTCGCCGTGGCGGCATCATGTTCACCATCGGCGGCGCCGCGTTGTGCTCGGCGCTCACCGCCCTGTGCGCCGGCATGGGCAAAGGCGCGCTGATCGGCGTGCGATCGGTGGCAGGCCTTGGGTATGCCGAGGAAGGTGTGAACGCCACGTACCTGACGGAGATTTACGCCGCTTCGACCGATCCGAAACTGATCAAGCGTCGCGGCTTCGTCTACAGCCTGGTGCAAAGCGGCTGGCCGGTGGGCGCGCTCATCGCTGCGGGCCTGACGGCGTTGTTGCTGCCGAGCATCGGTTGGCAGGGCTGCTTCATCTTTGCCGCCGTGCCTGCGTTCATCATCGCGATACTGGCTCGCAAACTGAAGGAGAGCCCGCAATTCCAGGTGCACCAGCGCATCGTGCAGTTGCGCAAAGCCGGTCAGGATGCGCAGGCCCGCGGCCTGGCTCGCGAGTATGGCGTTGACTACGACGACCACGCCAAAGCCGGTGTGGCGGCAGCCTTCCGCGGCGCGGCCCTTCGGCCCACGGTGATCCTGAGCCTGGCGATCCTGCTCAACTGGTCGGCGATCCAGGTATTCAGCGTGCTGGGTACTTCGGTGATCGTGAGTGTCCACGGCCTGTCGTTCGAGAATTCGTTGTGGATTCTGGTGCTGTCCAACCTCGTCGGCTTTATCGGCTACCTGTTCCACGGCTGGCTAGGCGACCGGATTGGCCGACGCAACACTGTCGCGATCGGCTGGATGCTGGGCGGCCTGGCGTTCTTCGCGATGATTCAGGCGCCCAGTGATCTGGTGATCGTGGTCACGCTCTACAGCCTGGGGCTGTTTTTCCTGACAGGCCCTTATTCGGCCATGCTGTTCTTCATGGGCGAAAGCTTCCCTACCAGCATCCGTGCAACGGGCGGCGCCATCGTGCATGCCATGGGGCCGGTCGGTGCCATCCTCGCAGGCCTGGGCATCACCAGCGTGCTGTCCACCGGCGGCCAATGGCACAGCGCTGCCCTGTGGTTCGGTGCACTGCCTTGCTTCCTGTCTGGTGTGGTGATGTTGGCTGCGCGCCACGTCGAACCCTCCAGCGTCAAATGATCGGAGAGACCTAGATGAAAACTCACTCACCTGTCGCATTAATTACCGGCGCGGCGAGCGGCATCGGCCAGGCGCTGGCCGTGGCCTACGCCGAGCGCGGGATACGCGTGGTCGGCGGCTACTTCGCGGGCGACGCCCATGACCCGGAGCACACCCGCCACCTGGTCGAAGCGGCCGGCGGACAATGCCTGATGCTGGCAGCCGATGTGACCGACAGCGCCTCGCTGGATGCGCTGGCGGCTGCCGCCATCGAACACTTCGGGCGCCTCGACTGCGCGGTGGCCAACGCAGGCTTGCTGCGCCGGGCGCCGCTGCTGGAAATGACCGATGAACGCTGGAACGAAATGCTCGACGTGGATCTGACCGGCGTGATGCGCACCTTCAGAGCCGCCGTGCGACACATGCAAGGCGGCTCGCTGGTTGCCATTTCCTCCATCGCCGGCGGTGTCTATGGCTGGCAGGATCACGCGCATTACGCTGCCGCCAAAGCCGGCGTGCCGGGCCTGTGCCGCTCACTGGCCGTGGAGCTGGCCGGACGCGGTATTCGCTGCAACGCCGTGATCCCGGGGCTGATCGAAACACCGCAGTCGCTGGATGCCAAGAACTCCCTGGGGCCTGAGGGCCTGGCACAGGCCGCCCGCGCCATTCCCCTTGGCCGGGTTGGCAAGGCGCGGGAAGTGGCCGACCTGGTGCGTTTTCTGACCAGTGACGAATCCACCTACATCACCGGCCAAAGCATCATCATCGACGGCGGCCTGACCGTCCGCTGGCCTGAATAGGAACCGCTCATGAAAGCTCTACACAATCGCCGCGCCGTGATCACCGGCGCGGCCAGCGGCATCGGCGCCGCCATTGCCCTGGCCTATGCCGAAGCAGGCGCACGCCTGGTCTTGTGCGACCGCGATGCCCAGCGGCTCGCCAACACCGCGCAGCAATGCCGAGCCCTCGGTGTCGACGTTGAGGAATGCGTGGCGGATGTCGGTACGGTCGACGGTGCCCGTGCCGGTGTCGATGCCTGCGTTGCCCGTTACGAGGGCATCGACATTCTGGTCAACAACGCCGGCATGCTGACCCAGGCCCCCTGTGTCGACCTGACCCAGGCCATGTGGGACGACATGCTGCGCATCGACCTGACCAGCGTGTTCATCGCCAGCCAGCGCGCCCTGCCCCACATGCTCTCGCAGCAGTGGGGGCGCATCATCAACGTGGCTTCGCAACTGGGCATCAAGGGCGGCGCCGAGTTGTGCCATTACGCAGCGGCCAAGGCCGGCGTCATCGGGTTCACCAAGTCGCTGGCGCTGGAAGTGGGCAAACAGAATGTGCTGGTCAACGCAATCGCGCCCGGCCCTATCGAAACCCCGCTGGTGGATGGCATCAGCCAGGCCTGGAAAGAGGCCAAGGCCAAGGAACTGCCCCTGGGCCGCTTCGGCAAAGCCCATGAGGTCGCCCCCATCGCGGTGCTGTTGGCAAGCGAACCGGGCGGCAATCTGTTCGTCGGTCAGACCTTGGGCCCCAACTCCGGCGACGTCATGCCCTGAGGAGAACCACGATGTGCGGCTTGTGCGGTTTGATCGGCGAAGAGAGTCACTGGAGTGATCCTCTGATGGCAACCCTGCCCCGCAGGCGAGAACGTCTGCGCAGGATTCAGGCAATCAACCGGATACTCAAGCCCTTCCGGCTGACGGTATCCGACGTCCAGGGCGCCTCGTATCTTCTGCAGGGAGCGACGGGGCGGCAGGCGCTGGCGAACGGTCTGGAAGAACTGTGGCAACAGGCCGAGCTGTTGATCGGGCGTCCTCTCGATCCGTTCGCCGAAACGATCCTCACAGCCTTGGAGCGCCCCGCATGAGCCTGCCGGTCAGTGTCATCACAGGATTCCTGGGCAGCGGCAAGACCACGCTGCTCAACCGTCTGCTGGCGGGCCAGTCGTTCGGTGATACCGCGCTTCTGATCAATGAGTTTGGCGACATCGGCATCGACCATCTGTTGGTCGAGGAAGTCGCGCCCGGCACGGTGCTGCTGCCGGGAGGTTGCGTCTGTTGTTCGGTGCAAGGCGATCTCAAACAGGCATTGCTCGACCTTCACGCCCGCCGTGAACGAGGTGAAGTGCCTGCGTTCAAGCGGGTGGTGCTGGAGACCACCGGGCTGGCCAATCCGGCCCCTATTCTCTCAACCCTGCTGCGCGACCCTCAGTTGCGCGGCCGCTTTCACATCGCCCTGCTGATCACGGTGGTAGACGCCGAGCATGCGTCGATGCAGCAACGCCTTCACCCCGAATGGCTGGTCCAGGTCACCGCCGCCGATCGCCTGCTGCTGAGCAAGGCCGATCGGGTGGACGCTCCCGCCATCGAGGTATTGCAATCAAGGCTGCGCGCACTCAATCCGACCGCCTCCCAGGCGTTCACCCATGAGATCCACGAAGGCGATCAGATGCTACTGGGGGAAGGTGCGCGAGGCGCCTCGGCAGCAGACGAAGTGCAAGGCTGGCAGCTATTTTCCCCGGTCAACCAGCAACGCCACGGCAACGCAGAGGTCTGCTGCCTGACCTTTGACGCGCCGCTGGACTGGGTCGATTTTGGGGTGTGGTTATCGATGCTGCTAAGATGCCACGGCGATCGCATACTCAGGGTCAAAGGCATTCTCGATGTGATCGACTCACCCCATCCCATCGTCATCCATGGGGTGCAACACACGCTTCATGCGCCACTTCACCTGAGCGCCTGGCCCGCCAGCCACGAACGCTGCTCCCGGCTGGTGTTCATTGTCCGGGACCTGGACACGAATCTGCTTCGCCGCTCCTTCAACGCATTCATTGGCAATACTGGAATCGCTGCATGACCTCTCAGATCAAGCTCAGGGTACTGGGCACCTCGGTTACCTTGCTCGAATGCATTCGTCAGCGTGCCGAAGAGGATCTGGGCATCAGCCTGGAATACCAGATCCATGACATGCAGACCGCGCAGCGCATCGCCGTCATGCACCCCCAGAGCTACGACCTCTACGATCAGTGGTTCCACAACGTCGATTTCGTCTGGCCAGCACGGGCTATCCAGCCCATAGACACCACCCGCATCGCCCTGTGGGATGAGATCAATGACCTGCCCAAGCTCGGTCGCCTGAATCCCGGGGACAGGCTCGCCACCGGCAGCCTGCCGTGTGACAGGCTGTACGTTCAGCACGACAACAGCCTGGGCAGCACACCCACCGAACGCATCAGCATGTTGCCCTTGACCCACAATGCCGACAGTTTCGCCTATCGCCCGGAATACCTGCCCTCAGGCTTGAGCGGCAAGGCAGAGAGCTGGTCATGGCTGCTGGACCCCGCATGGGCCGGGCACATCGCCCTGCAGAGCGACGCCGCCATTGGCGCACTGGACGCCGCGCTTGCCGTGCAGGCTGCTGGCCTCGCCAGATTCGATAACGTCGGAAATCTGAGGCTCGATGAGATCGACACGCTGGCCCGAGTGCTGATTGCACGCCGGCGCGGCGGCCACTTTGCCGCGTTCTGGTCGGATGACCGGGAAGCGGGAGAGCTCATGCTCGGCCCGGACGTCCACATCCAGAGTCTCTGGTCGCCGACACTGATGCAACTGCACCGCGCAGGCATCGAGTACCGTCTGGCCGTACCCAAGGAAGGCTATCGGGCATGGTTTGGCGGGCTGTCCCTGTCCAGATGCGCCGAGGGCAGTGTCAAGGATGCGGCCTATGCCTATCTGAACTGGTGGCTCTCAGGCTGGCCCGGTGCAGTCATGGCGCGCCAGGGCTTTTACCTCTCCAACCCCGCGCGAGTCAGGGAGCACCTGGCAGCCAGTGAGTGGGATTACTGGTACGACGGAAAACCCGCCTCCGAGCACCTGCTGGGCAGCGATGACGCGCCGCTCATCGAGCCAGGCCAAGTACGCGAAGGCGGCACCTACTCGCAACGCATGGGCCACATCGCCGTGTGGAACTCGGTGATGGACGAACACAACTACCTGGTGCGCAAATGGGCTGACTTTCTGCGCACGGGGCGTACGGTCTGAATCACCATCACAACTGCCAGCCAGCGCGCAAAGACTTCAAGGCACCAGCACAATCGACCCGACGTGTTTACGTGCCGCCATGGCCTCATGAGCCAACGCTGCCTCCTCCAGCCGATACCGCGTGAGTTCCAGATGACCCAGCGCCCCTTCGCGGAAGCGCTCGAACAACTCCGAGGCTGCCCTGTCCTGATTCTGCGGGTTGACGTATTGCGGCGTTGACGGCTGGACGTAGCGAATGCCCCGCGCGGCCAGCAGTGCGGTGTCTGCGGTGACGCTGCCCGAGGCGTTGCCGACGTGGACGAGATCACCGCCGTCGCGCAACGCGCTGATTGACGCGTCCAGCGTCTGCCGACCGACCAGGTCGTACACCACATCGACGCCCCTCCCACTGTTCACGGCCTTGATCCGCGCAGCCAGGTCCGGCTCGTCGGAACGCAACACATGATCCAGCCCCCAGCCCTCGACGATTCGGGCTTTGCCGGCTGAGCCGACCGTGGCGATGACGGTGGCGCCCAGGGATTTGGCCCAGCGTGCAAGCAGGCTTCCCACCCCACCGGATGCGCCGTGCACGACAAGGGTTTCGCCGGCTTGAACCCCATGCACCTGCCTGACCAAAGCCCACGCCGTCAGGCCTTTCGACAGAAGCCCTGCGGCCTGTTCGCTGGAGATGTCGTCGGGGAGTTTGATCAGCGCACTGGCATCGATCACCCGCCGGTCCGCGTAGGCGCCGAACGAGAAGAAATAACCGACGCGATCCCCCACTTTCAAATGCTGCACACGCGAGCCGACAGCCTCGACGATGCCCGCTGCCTCCACGCCCATGCTGAACGGCAGTGGGACCTTGAAGGTGCCGTCCCTGAACATCGTATCAACGAAATTCACGCCGATGGCTTCGTGGCGTATCACCACCTGCTCACGGGAAGGAGACTCCAGGTCAAAGGTTTCGTGGTGAAGGACTGCGGGTGTGCCTTGCTGGTAAATCCGGATGCGTTGAGTCATGACTGCCTCGGCGATTGAAAACGTAATTGGCGAGAACCTGAATCCCGGAGGTAAGTACTGCCGCACGGATGGAGCGCGGCAGTGCCGATCGGGTCGCTGGATGTAAGATCGATCAGGCGCTCTGGCCGCCATCGACGTTGAGGGTGGCGCCGGTGATGTACGACGCCTCGGGGCCTGCCAGGAAGGACACGGCAACGGCGATATCTTCCGGCTGACCGTAACGCCCCAGGGCTGCCAAGCCTGCAAGGAAGGGCGCATGGTCGGCGGTTGCGGGGTTCATCTCGGTGTTGATTGCACCCGGCTGAATGACGTTCACGGTGATGTTGCGCGGGCCCAGGTCGCGGGCCCAGCCACGGGTGTAAGCGGCCACGGCGGCCTTGGTCGCGACGTAATCGGCAGCGCCGGGGAACGGCACGCGGTCGGCGCCCGTCGTGCCTATGGAAATGATGCGTCCACCATCGTTCATCAGGCCGACTGCAGTGCGCACAGCAGTCACGACACCGCCGACGTTGACCGCTTGCTGGCGATCGAATGCCGCGATGTCGGCATCGGGATCTCCCACGGGGCCGGTGACGAACACGCCAGCGCTGTTGACCAGGATGTCCAGGCGACCGAAGTGCTGATGGACCTGTTTGACCAGCGCGGTCACTTGCGCCGTGTCGCCTTGGTCGGCCTGAACCGCCAGCGCCTGTACGCCATGACGCTCGATCTCGGCGACCACGTTTTGCGCCTGCTCAGGGGATTTTGCATAACTGAACGCGACGTGCGCGCCGTCTGCCGCGAGACGTTTTGCAATGGCGGCACCAATGCCACGCGAGCCGCCGGTTACCAGTGCCACCTTGCCTTGAAGTTGCTGAGTCATCTGTCTGATCTCCACCTGGGGCCAACCGGAATGGGTGGCTTCGTTTCGGTGAGATCAATGTATGAGATAGCCAATGCGGGATAAATTAGCTAAAAATGACACCACTGTTCCCAAACACGGGCTAATACTTTCGGCCCTGATCTAGATGGATGGGTCATCTCGTGGACTACTTCACGGCAGTCAAAGCCTTTATCCAGGTGGTGGAAGCCGGCAGCTTCGTCAAGGCGGCGCAAACGCTGAACCTTCCACGCAACACCGTCACCAAGCACATCCAGTCGCTGGAAAGTCATCTGCGGGTGAAATTGCTCAACCGCACCACGCGACGCATCTCGCTTACCAACGATGGAACCGCCTATTACGAGCGCATGGTGCGGGTGGTGGATCAGTGGCTGGAGGCCGAGTCGGATCTGGTCAGCGCCCAGGCCCGTCCCCATGGTCGCTTGCGGGTTGACATGGGTTCGACCATGGCGACGATGCTGGTGTTGCCCGCGCTGCCGAATTTCCAGCAACGCTACCCCGAGCTGCAACTGGACATTGGCGTCAGCGACAGGCCGGTGGACCTGCTCGGCGACCGGGTCGATTGCGTCATCCGTGGCGGCACCTTGAGTGATCCTTCGCTGATCGCCAGGCGCCTGGGCAGCCTCACGTCCGTCACCTGCGCGACGCCCGGATACCTTGCTACCCATGGCACGCCATCGCATCCAAAGGATCTGGAAACCAATCATCAGATGGTTCGCTACTTTTTCGCCGGAACCAGTCGGCGCTTGCCCGTGGAGTTCGTCAGAGGGGACGAGCGCATCTCGGTGGACGCCAATTACTTCGTCTCGGTGAACGACTCCAATGCCCTGCTCGCCGCTGCTCTGGCCGGCATGGGCGTGTTGCAGACGCTGATGTTCATGGCCGAACCCCATTTCAAGTCCGGCGCCCTGGTCCGGTTGCTGGAAGACTGGTCACTGGAGCCCAACCCGATCTACATCGTCTACTCCCCCAACCGCCACCTCAGCGCCCGGGTCAGGGTTTTCGTGGAGTGGCTGGTGGAGTTGTTCGAGGCGAAGGGGTTGCGCTGAAGGTTCCGGCAAAAGAGACGGCTAGGCCGTTGGCACCGTCCCGCCATCAATCACGAACTCAGTGCCCGTGACAGATGCCGCCCGAGGTGATGCCAGGAACGCGATCAGTTCGGCCACCTCCAACGGCTTCGCCGGACGGCCCAGCGGGATGCCGCCCAGTGCCTGCATGACGATCTGCTTGCCGCCTTCATAGTCCGTTCCGGCTTGCTGCGCGAGCCGCTCGGCGAGTGCGACCGATGCTTCGGTTTCGACCCAGCCGGGTGAAACCCGGACCACGCGCACACCTTTGGGCGAGACTTCTTTGGACAGGCTCTTGCTGTAGGTCGAGAGCGCGCCCTTGGCTGCGGCGTAGGCGGTGGTCGATTCCGGCAACGGAAGCTGGCTCTGGATGGAGGTCACATGGATCACGACCCCTTCCCCGCGCGCCAACATGCCCGGGAGCAAGGCGCGATCCAGGCGCACCGCCGGCAAGAGGTTCAGGTTGAGCTCGGCTTGCCACTGCTCCTCGTCCAGCGCCGCGAAACCACCGCCGGGTGCCGACGACCCGCCCAGAACATGGATCACGACGTCTACCCCACCCAGTCGCTCTTCGACCTCCCTCACCAGTGCGTGGCAGCCTTCCAGGGTGGAAAGATCCGCCGCTACCAGCAGCGCGCCGGGCAGTTGAACGTCCACCTGCCGGGCTGCAGTCATTACCGTTGCGCCTTCCGCCACCAACAGTTCGACCACCGCCTTGCCGATGCCTTTGGTGCCACCGGTGACGAGGAATCGCTTGCCGTTCAAATCAAGGTTCATTTCGCTGTTTCCTGCATGGATTAAGTCGAAGTGATCTTGCTGCCAGGGTGATACTTTGTTCAACTGGGACAAAACCTAATGACCCATCCCGAATCTCAGGACAATCCATGTCGCTCGCACGCCTGGGCTTAAGTGAGCTGGACGCGGTACTGGCAGTCGCACGCCGAGGCTCGTTCCGGCGGGCTGCCATCGATCTCAACGTCTCGACCACCGCACTGAGCAGCACCATTGCCCAACTGGAAGCGCGCCTGGAATCGCGGCTGTTCAACCGCACGACCCGCAGCGTGGCCATCACCGAAGCAGGCAGGGTATTTCTGGAGCAGGTAGGCCCTGCCCTGCAGGACTTGCGCGCAGCACTGGATGCCGTACGGTCCCACAATGCCGGGCCCTCGGGCACGTTGCGCATCAATGCCTTCGCCAGCGCTGCCCGCTCGGCGCTGTTGCCCTTGGTGGTGGAGTTCCTGGCGCAGCATCCACAGGTGCACATTGACCTGGTCACCGAAGGCCGGCTGGTGGACATCGTCGCCGACGGCTTCGACTTCGGCGTGCGCTCGGAAAGCCTGGTGCCCAGCGACGTGATCGTCATCCCCCTCGGACCGCCGCAACGCTACGCCGTGGTCGGCTCACCAGGCTACTTCGAAAAACACGGCACACCGCGAACGCCGTCGGACTTGCTCCAGCATCGATGTATCCGTGTGCGGCTGCCGAACGGGGCGATCTTTCCGTGGTATTTCGAACGCGATTCAGAAGTGACCCGCCTCGATGTGAGCGGGCCCTTGACCCTGGACGAGTCCAGCGTGGTCAAGGCGGTGGTGCGCCAAGGCATCGGCCTTGGCTTTTTCATGGAACAGGACGTTCAAGATGAAGTGGCAGCCGGAGAGTTCGTGCGGATTCTCGATGACTGGACACCGCCCAGAGACCGGCTGTGCCTGTACTACCCGAACCGCCGCAATCCTTCCGCAGCGGTCAGGGCATTCATCGAGCTGGCCCGGGCCTGCAGGGCCGATCCGGGCGCGCCTGCGTAATTCCGGGCCAGCGCGCCACCGATCAGTCAGCCGTCACTCAAGCACAGGCCGCAGGAAGCTTCTCTCGTAGCTGACGATGAACTTCAATTCAGTCGCCTCCTCCACCAGCCCCACGCATTCAGCATCCTGTGCCGACTGCTGCCGGTAGCGTTCGTAGTCGGCCAGGCTGGCGAAGCTGAACATGCAGTAGGCAATGTTGTTGGCGCCTTCGGCCGGCAGGAAGTAACCGTGATGGTAGCCGCCCAGGCGAGTCACTATCCCGATCCACTGGCGCGAATAGCGTTCGAAGGCAGCGACTTGATAGGGGTCGATGACGTATTTGACGTGGCAAGTAATCATGAGATCAGTCCTTTGATTTTAGAGCGGCGACATTCTACGGATGCGCGGGGGGCTACTCAAATTTTGAACTACGGAAGGCAAGTACCGCTGACTAGCAGCCGATGCCCCTTCATCAAGCGACGTGGCAAATTGCCAAGTCTTTTCCTCAAGAGCTTTCTTTTGCCAGCACTGTGGGTATGCTGACGCATTTTTTAAGTGCAGGGATTAGCGCATGGTTGTCTTCAATCGGGAAAGCGGCACTTGCTCAGCATCTGGCTCCGATGAGAAATCTGTTCCAGTAAGCGCAGAAACAGTGGTAGCGCTGCTGGGTCAATCTGCAGATCTGGTTAGCGACGCAAATGCCAGGCTCACAGCCAGTGGTGAGCTTTTCAATCTTTTCAGTATTACCCGGATCGAACGGGACGAGGTCAACACCCATTCTGCGATGATCGCAGAGCTGTTGAATCCTCGTGGTCGTCACGGCCAGGGCGAATGCTTTCTAAAGCTTTTCCTGTCGACTATGGGTTTTGAACACCAATGTCCCATAGCTGAAGCCAAGGTCTACAAAGAGCAGGCGTTTGCAGGATATGGTCGTGTTGACATCGTGATTCGCCTGCGGGATCACCTCATTCTGATTGAGAACAAGATTGATGCCCTGGACGGCAAGGAGCAGCTCTGGCGCTACGGCGAAGTTGGCAAAGCGTCGGGGAAGAGTTGGCACTTGTGGTACCTGACCAAGAAGGGCACGAGCGCCTTGGAAACCAGCCACTGCGGCGTGCCGTACCGTCGAATGTCTTATCAGGAGCACATCCTCGACTGGCTTGAGCAGTGCATCAACGCTTCAAGCCAGACACCGGCACTGGTGCACGCATTGATTCAGTACAAGAATCTGGTCCAGAAAATCACAGGACGGACGATGACTCACATCACACGCAACGCATTGGTTGATCTGATTACTCAGCAGGATAACCTGATGGCTGCCGAAGCCATCGCCCAGGCGCTTCCACACGCAAAAGGAAAGGTACTGCACGAATTCTTCATGGCGCTGGAAGCTGCACTGTCGACGCATTGTGAGCCGAAGCCAGCTCCGGCTGATTTTGCCGGGCATGACTACAGCGAGGCAATTTGCAGCCGCTGGTTCATGCCTAAGCCATTGAAACTACAGAACGTAGGTAGATTTTTTGACATTGGCGTCACAGGTGTTCTGCTGCGCATCGAAGTTGCGAGCGAGGCCCTGCACTACGGACTCGTAGGCTTTGCCCAAGGCAAGGTGGTCGACAACGACGTACTGAGTGAATTGATGGCCAGATCAAACGGGGAGCTTGTGCGACGTGATTGGAAAGCGTTCAAGTGGTATTCCCACCTCTGCTGGGATAACGTTTCGAGCAACATGAACTGCCTGTCTGATCCGGCTGCACTGGCCTCAAGGGTGCTGCACACTATCGCAGTAATCAAGTCGGCAATCCCATGCATGCCCCTTTCGGCGGGAGCACCAGCTAACGATATACACACGCCACAGCCGGCCTGCGAAAACAGCTAGTAGAAGCCGCCGATTTGCGCCAGAAGCGGTTGATCGATTGAATGAGTCTGGGGCGCTTAAGCTGGCGTGTTTGAACGCCCGGAGACGCAAGTGAAAGAGGTGCACCAAGGATGCTGCGTGTGTTGGGCAAGGCGACATCAATCAACGTGCGCAAAGTGCTCTGGGCCTGCGCTGAAATCGGCCTTGATTTCGAACGAGAGGATTGGGGAGCTGGCTTCAAGTCGACCCATACCCCGGAGTTTCTGGCGCTCAACCCCAACGCGATGGTGCCGGTCATTCAGGATGGCGACTTCACCCTATGGGAGTCGAACGCCATCATTCGCTACCTCGCGTCTGCCTATGGCAAGCCCGGCCTCTACCCTGCCGACCCAAGGAAGCGGGCGAGTATCGATCGGTGGATTGACTGGCAGGCGTCCGACCTGAACCGATCCTGGAGCTACGCATTCCTGTCTCTGGTGAGGCACTCGCCGGCCCACCAGAACGCGCAGGCGCTTGCTCAAGGATGCGCGGACTGGTCCAGGCACATGGCGATTCTGAACCAGCAGCTTGAATCGACTGGTGGCTTTGTCGCAGGCGCCGACTTCTCATTGGCAGACATCCCGATTGGCCTCTCGGTCAACCGGTGGTTCGAAACTCCGTTCGAGAAGCCGGATTTTCCAGCAGTCGTTGATTACTACGAGCGGCTCGGCAGCCGGCCGGGATACAGGCTGTACGGGAGAAACGGCACGCCGTGACGGTTTTCCAGCCCACCCTCAATTATGCCGCTTCCCCGAAATCGAAGAAGCCGTGGAAATCACCAGATCCGCATAGCGGCGCATGTCGCGCTTTTCGTCCCAGCGTGAACGGGAAACCGCGATGTTGACGGCGCCGATGCCGCGGCCATTGCTGTCGACGACCGCAGCGGCGGTGGAGATGTCGCCGTAGAAATACTGGTCTTCGACGTGGGCAAAACGTTCTTCGCGGACACGTTTGATGTGCTCGCGGATTTGCCCGACGTCAGTGATGGTAGCCGGTGTGTACTGCTGGAACTGGCTGCGCGCCAGGATGTCGTCCACTTCGTCATCCGGGTAGGTCGCCAGCAGCGCCAGGCCCGGCGCTGTGCACCACGCCGGCAGGCGGGTGCCGACGATGACGTTGGCGTTGAACACATGACGGCTGACGATACGCAACACGAAGACGATGTCGGTGTCGTTCATGACCGTAAGGTTGGTGGCCTCTTCGGTTTCACTGCTGAGCTGTTGCAGGTACGGCGCGGCCCGGTTGACCAAATCGCTGGAGACCAGGTACTGGAAGGTGAAGTCCAGCAACTTGGGGGACAGTTCGTATTTCTTGCCCGGGTCCTTGTTGAGGTAGCCCAGGGTCGAGAGGGTATGGGTGAAGCGCTGAGTGGCGCTCAGGTCCATGCCGGTGAGGCTGGCGATGTCGGACAGGGATAACTGGCGCTGGCTGCCGTTGAAGGCCATCAACACCTTCATGGCTTTCTCCACCGACTGAACATAGAGCGAGGATTCCTTGGGATCACTCGCGGCGGATTTTCGTGGAGCTTTTGGGTTCGCCATAGATACGCAGCATCAATTTGAAAAGCCGATTATCCGCATACTGAGCCACATGTTCTATTGCTATTCACTAAATATTTCACGAATACCTGCCTTGGCCGAAGGAAGTGATCGCGGCGGGATCACTTCCTCCGGCCTGCGGGCGATCTAGCCGCGCCGGTCCCAGGCGCCCGCCAGGCTGCGGTCCAGCAGGTGTTTCTTGATCCGCTCGCTGGGGGTCAGCTCGAAACGGTCGATGGCTTTGTAGTAGCGGGGTTGCTGGTAGGTGGCCAGTCGTTCGTCCACCCAGCCTGCCAGCCCGGCCATGTCCGGCAACGCGCCCTCCTCCAATTGCAGGTAGAGCAGGATCTCCTGCTCGCCGACGTCCGAGTTCACGCCAACGGCGGCGCAGGCGCGGACAGACGGGTGCGCGCTGAACACACGCTCCACTTCCCAGGCGGAGACGTTTTCGCCGCGCACCCGCATGCTGTCGGTTTGACGCCCGACGAAAAACAGATCGCCGTCGGCATCGAAGCGGGCCATGTCGCCGGTGTACAGACGACCGTTGCGCAGTGCGCTGCTGGTGGCTCGCGGGTTGTCCAGATAGCCAGGCAGAAAGACCCCTTCAACCGGGCTCGACAACACCATCTCGCCCAACGACCCGACGGGGACCGGCTCCCCCTCCGCATCCAGCAGTTCGACGCGCAACCACGGCAGTGCCTTGCCAATCGACCCCGGTTTGTTGGTGGCGTTGAGCGTGGCGAAACTCGAACACTCGGTCATGCCGTAGCACTCGCGCAGCGGGCAGTTGAAGCGCTCGGCGATGGCTGCCCAATTGCCCTGGCTGATGCCCGCGCCCCACAGCGTTCGCAGGCTGCGGGTGGCGGGCCAGCGGCTGGCGTCCTGTTGCATGAGGATGTCGAGGATGCCACCCAGATAGTGCAATTGCGTGGCCTGCGCCTCGCTGCACTGGTCCCAGAAACGGCTGGCGGAAAAGCGCTGCACCACGCTCAATCGCACGTCGGCCAGAAACGGCAGCAACAGCATTTGCGCCCCGCCGATGTGGCACAACGGCTCCCACAGCAACAGGCGATCACCGTCGCGCACGTCGGCCACTTTCAGCACCGCTTCACTGGCGATGCGCATCATCCGGTGGGTGAACAGAACGCCTTTCGGCGCGCCGGTGGTGCCCGAGGTGTAGATCAGGCACAGCGGCGCATCGGTGGCGCTGGGGGTCAGCATCAGGGTTGCCGACGGCCAGGCTTGTGCCGCTTCGTGCAAGGCAACAATGGAGCGATACCGCAGCGAGGCAGCGGCGCCCTTTTGCAACAGCGGTTCGAATTCGGCGTCGCCGACCACCAGGTCAGGCCGGCCATGTTCGAAGGGGTAATCCAGGCCCGGGCCGCGAAGCTTGGTGTTGATCGGAATCCACACCAGCCCCGACAGAATCAGCGCGTAGATCAGCACGATCTGCTCGTCGCTGTTGGTCAGCATCACCGCGACCCGCTGGCCGGGCTCAAGGCCCATGTCGGCCAGCACCGCCTGCAGCGAGGCCACCCGTTGCCGCAACGAGGCGGTGGTCAGGGAACGGCCCTCGAACGCCAGGCGCACACCTGCGTCGTCCGCCAGCAGGCCTGCGTGAATCAAAGGGGCGGTATCGAGCTGATCACCGGCAATACGATGGGGGAAGAACTCGGCATATGGATGCATCTTCAAAGCCCTTTGCGTTTCGAGATGGAGCGTCGCGATACCCACTGGGCAACCACGGCGAAAAATACGATGAACACCAGCAAGGTGGTCGAGGCCGCCGCCAGCGTCGGCGTCAGCGCGAGCTGGATGCTGTCCCACATCTGCTTGGGCAGCGTGGTGTTGATACCGCCGCTGACGAAGATGGCCACGGTCAGGTCATCGAACGAGGTGATGAACGCCAGCAGGAACGCCGACACCAGGCTGGCCGACATCAAGGGCAAGGTCACGGTGCGCAACCGGGTGAAGGTGCTTGCGCCCAGCATCCGTGCGGCATCGTCCAGGCGCCAGTCATACTGTTTGAATGCCGCCGACAGGGTCACCACCACATAGGGCAGCGCCAGCACCGTATGCCCCAGCACCAGCCCCAGATCCTTGCCGGCCAGGCCAATGCGCGAGAACAGGTACAACAAGCCGAGGGCGATGACGATGCGCGGTACGATCAAGGGCGCGATGAACAGCACGAACAGCCCCTTGCGCCACCCCGCAGACAAGCGGGTGAGCGCCATCGTCGCCCCGAAACCCAGCACCAGGGCGAGCAGCGCCGTCGCAACGCCGACACCGAACGAGCGCATCAGCGCCGCCTGCCACACGGGTGACGTGAAGAACTCCTCAAACCATTTGAAGCTATACATCTTCGGTGGGAACGCAATGAACGGGCTGCTGGTGAAGGCCAGCGGCACCACGATCAGCACCGGAAGAATCAGCAGCATGACCAGTACGATGCTGTAGCCGGTGAGCAGTTTGCTGTCCCCTCCCCGCGCCCGCTCCTTGCCGAAGCGCGCACTGAAGTGTCCGAGCCAGATCAGCACCTGCAGGCCGCGTCCGGAACGCTTGCCTTCTGGCGCCTCGCCGCCGAGTGAAGACAGCCCGGCGACGCGGTCGTAGATCAGGAACACCACCAGCGAGGACGCCAGCAGCACCACGGAAAGCGCGCCTGCAAAACGCATGTCGAAGAGGTCCAGCACCGAGGAGATGACCAGTTGCGCGACCATCATTTCCCTTGGTGAACCCAGTAACGCCGGCACGATGAAGAAGCCGAGGCTGGTGATGAACACCAGCAACGCAGCGGCGGCAATGCCGGGTGCCGACAGTGGCAGGAAGATACTGAAGAAGCTCATGGCGCGGCTGGCGCCCAGTGTCTGCGCGGCGGGTGCCAAGCGCTGATCGATGCTGCGCATGATCGGCAACAAGGTAATGACCGCCAGTGGCAGCATCGAATGCACCATGCCGATCAACACCCCGGACAGCGCAGGAACCAGCCCCGAGGGGTTGTCGATAACCGAAGCGGCGAGCGTGGTGACCAGGCCCTTGCGCGACAACAGCAGCATCCAGGCGTAGGTCTTGACCAGGTAGCTGGTCCAGAACGGCAGCATGATCCATAGCATCCACCGCTCACGACCATAGGGCGAGAGGCGCGTCAGCAGGTAGGCGATGGGATAGGCCAGCAGCACCGCCACCAGCGCCGTCATCGCAGAAATCCAGAATGTGATACCCAACACGCGGCCATAGATCGGGGTGGACGCGATACGCTGGAAATTGCCCAGGCTCAGGTCACCATTGGCGTCCTGAAAGCTGCCCATGAGCATCTCACCCACCGGCAGCAGGAAGAAAAGACACAGGAACAACAGCGCTGGAATGGCCGGCCACAGGCCGCGCCGCAGGTTCATGACCGTGCCTCGGCGGCCAGCAGCGTGGCGCGGTCCGCGTCCCAGGTGATCCCCACCTGATTGCCCACCAGCGGCTTGACCTGACGGGCGCAACGCACGCTGAAACGAGCACCGGACGGCAGGCGAATCAAGGCCCGGGTGTCACTGCCAAGGAATACGCACTCATCCACATAACCCACCAACAAACCCTGAGCAGGGTCGGTCAGGCGCGCAGCTTCAGGTCGGACCAGCACGAAGGCGTCATCGTCCACCGTTTGCGCGACCTCCTGGCCGACGCAACCGCTGAAATCGACCAACCGGCCTTCAACCGCGAACTGCTGGCTGTTTTCACGACGCACCTTGAGCACGTTGGAGTGGCCGATGAACTCGGCGGCGAAGCGGGTCGCCGGGCGATCGTAAAGCTTCTGGGGCGTGGCCAGTTGTTCGATACGCGCGCGGTTCATCAGGCAGATACGGTCGGACAGGGTCAGCGCTTCTTCCTGATCGTGGGTGACATAAATGAAGGTCGCGCCCAGTTCCTTGTGCATGTGGCGGATTTCGAGCTGCATGTGTTCGCGCAGGTTCTTGTCCAGTGCACCCAGCGGCTCGTCGAGCAGAATCACCGACGGCCGATAGGCAAAACAGCGGGCCAGGGCGATGCGCTGCTGTTGCCCGCCGGACAACTCGTTGGGGTAGCGATGGGCGAAATCCTGCATGCGCACCATGGCCAGCGCGTCATCCACTGCGGTCCTGGTTTCGGCCTTGCCCATACGCCGCATGCGCAATCCATAGGCGACGTTGTCCCAGACGCTCATGTGCGGAAACAGCGCATAACTCTGGAACACCAGCCCCATCCCGCGATCGCCCGGTGCGGTGTGGGTGGCGTCCTTGCCGTCGATCAAGAGTTGGCCGCTGGTGGGCAGCACCAGCCCGGAAATCATCTGCAGCAAGGTGGTCTTGCCGGAGCCGGAAGGCCCCAGCAAGGTCAGGAACTCACCTTCCTTGACCTGGATATTGGTGGGTTGCAACGCCACGAACTGGCCATATGTTTTGCCCAGGCTGCGGGCCTCTAGTTTGACGGTCATGCGGCCACTCCTACGACAAGATCCAGGCGTTGAAACGTTCAGTCACCTGGGTGCGATTCTCTGCCCACCAGCTCGGACTGGGCAGGCGCATGTTCTTCAGGTTTTGCTCGGCGGTCGGCAGGAACGCGGCACGCTCGGGTGGGATCGATTCGAAGGCCTTGCGGTTGGTCGGACCGTAGGCCAGGGTGTCGGTAAAGTCGGCCTGGCGCTTGGCATCGGCACAGAAGCGCACGAACTCCTTGGCCATCTCCGCCCGCGGCGTGCCCTTGGGGATGGCCCAGCCCTCGATGGAATACAGGCCCTGATTCCACACCACCTGAACCGGCGCGCCGTTTTCAATCGCCGCCTGGGCGCGACCGTTCCAGGTCGAGATCATGTCCACTTCCCCGCTCTGGATCGCCTGCATCGCCTGTGCACCGGAGGTCCACCACAGGTCAATGTGCGGCTTGATCTTGTCCAGGCTCTTGAATGCGCGATCCACGTCCAGCGGATACAACTCGTCCAGCCCCACGCCGTCGGCCAGGAGCGCCTGCTCCAGGGTGTCCAGCGGGCTGCGGCGCAAGCAGCGGCGTCCCGGGAATTTCTCGACGTTCCAGAAATCGGCCCAGGACTGCGGGCGCTTGCCTTCGTCCAGGGTGTCGGTGCGGAAGGCCAATACCGTGGAATAGACATCCAGCCCCAGGAAATTCGGGGTGATGGCTTCGGGCATGAGGTCCGGGTAGTCCTTGGCGTCCAGCCCGATGGGTTCGAGAAAGCCCTCGGCTTCGAGGTAAGGAATGTCGGCCGAGATGGTGAGGATGGTGGCGTCCCACACGTAGTTGCGGGTCTTGACCATGGCCGCGAACTGCGCGACCGGCTGCGACTCACGCGCCACGCTGACGACCTTGATCCCCGTGGCTTTTTCGAAGGGGTCGTAGAACGCCTTGCGGTAGGCGATGGTGTAGGGGCCGCCGGGATCGGAGACCACGATGCGCTTGTCCTGGGCGCGGACCACACTCGGGAGGCCCAGCGCCAACGCAAGCGTGGCACCGGCTTTTAGAACCTGACGACGATTTGGGGTAACTGGACTGCTCATGACTGACTCCTACGGCACGAATTGTTCGTTTTTGTAGATGGACGTGGGCAGGGCAAAGGTCAATCAGTTGGTTAGAGAGGTACTTTGCCCCTGTCATCCATGGTGCGGTGAAGCCCGGCGCCGACCCAGTGGCCGGCTGCCGGTCAAGCAGTGGTCACTTCCTGGCGCGCTTGCTGAAAAACTCTTCCATCATGCGTGCAGGCTCGCCCGAGTCGTAGGCTTCTTTCTGCAGACGACGGCCCGCTTCGATGCAGCTCTTGAAACCTTCCTCGCTCATTTCGCGGAAGCGCTGCTTGTCCAGGCGCATGGCAACCGGTGGCTTGGCCGCCAGCTCCTGAGCGATCTGCATGGCTTTCTCGAACACCTGTGCAGCCGGCACCAGATGATGAATCAGGCCAATGCGGTGGCACTCCTCGGCGTCCATCAAACGGCCGGTCAGTACCAGCTCGATGGTGCGCGACATGCCGAGCATGCTGTTCATGATCCAGGGACCGGTCGTGCTCGGGATCCCGGAGTTGATTTCCGGCTGGCCCATGCGCACCTCCGGGTGGCCGACACGGATGTCACCGAGCAGCGCGACCTGGAACGCCGAACCTGCGGCGGTACCGTTGAGCGCAATCACCAGCGGTTTGGAGAGGCCGCGCAGCGTCGCGTAGTAATGCTCCCACTCGCCGACCCACTCCACCGCACGGTCACCGCTGAAATCGTGGGCCTCAGACAGGTCCTGGCCTGCGGAAAACGCACGGTCCCCTGCCCCGGTCATGATGATGGCCTTGATCGCAGCGTCGGCTTCGTAGTGCTTCAAGGCGGTGATGATTTCGTTACGCATCGGCGTGGTCCATGCGTTGAGCACGGCCGGCCTGTTCAGTGTGATAACCGCGACAGCACCTTGGATCTCAAGCAGAATGTCTGACATGTTTATCTCTATGCGATAGTTAATGTCTCAATACAATAATTAACTATCGAAAAATGCGCAACGGTCCGAAATCTTTTGTCGTATTCGGGTCAGGAGGGTCGCTGAGAAGCATGAAAGACGCCGGAAAAGGCGTGCGGGAGGGGCTGGAAGCGGACGCTTCAGCGGGCACCTGTCGCCTCGATTGAGGGACAGGTGTCACACAGGATGACTCAGCAGTGTCGAGCCTGCGGGCATGGCGCGGGCTCCAGCACCGCTGAGCGGCCCTGCACTCGCTCGGCACCGGACACCGGCAGGCTCTGGGCAATGGCAAACGCGACCTCCATGAAGGTGAAGCCAAGGATCAGAAAACTGGCGCCCTTGGCCACTGCATAGATCTGCCACAGCGCAAACAATCCCCTTGCCAGCACGTCATAGAGTCCCACGAGGCGGCTCGGATGCCGCAGCCGCCACAGCGACCAGACAATCACCACGCTGCCCAGCAAATTGACGAAGAGCATCTCGGAGACGCCCAGCACAGGGACCGGACGGTCCAGCCCCAGGGCCGCGGACAGTGCGGCGAAGCCTTGCAGGCAAAGCGACGCTGACCACGGCGTCATGAAGGGCGCCGTGGCCGCCAGGTCATACCAGGCACTGGCCCGCACGATTTTCAGATTGTGGTTTACGTTCAGCATGCTCATCCCTCACAGTTTGGACCCTCAGGCTAAAGCCTGGAGTAAGGTCCAGAGTCAATGCGAGAAACCATGAAAATGAGAATCAGCGACGTCGCCAGGCGCACCGGCGTGTCCGTGGACGCCTTGCGGTTTTATGAAGACAAAGGCCTGATCAAGCCCCAGCGAACCGCCAATGGCTACCGGCTCTACCCCGAGGAAACACTGCAACTGGTGGGGTACATCAAGTTGGCGCAGCAGTTGGGGTTTTCGCTGGCGCAGATCGGTGAAAACCTGCCACTGCTGTGGAATGCCGAAGAAGCATCGAGCGCACTTCTGGCCGAGTTGTTCGCACAGAAGATTGCAATGCTGGACGAGCGCATTGCACAGATGCAGGCGCTGCGAAATGTGCTGGCCGAGCGGGCGCAGCAGGCGTGTCCGCTGTTGGTGGGTGACATGAATACAGCGATGTGAAGCAATCAACTGGTGACTATGAGCCCTAAGCTGACGAACGCTCATGGCTCGCGTGGTCTTCGTCCAAATGAATGAGCGATTGGCCATAGGTCGTGTTAGGGAAAGAGTGACTGTCACTCCGTTGTGATCTCAGCTTTTATCAGGTGAGTTGATCGCGTAATCTTTTTCCACCTTCCCAATTGCCGCACCTGTTCCTGCATTAACCATCGCAGGTCGAACCCAGATCGTGCGCTCATCCAAGCGCCTGATATGTCCACGACGTAGATGGGCACGCGGCGTAGCGTGATGTCCACCGCCGACCAAAGCAGATGCAGAGCTTCGGGGCGCCTCGATCTGCAGGATGCGATAGCTGAAAAAAGGCTGTTTGCCCTTTGCAATGCGCTTTTTATTGAGCATGGCCGGTGCAGCAATTTCGGGGACAGTCACGTTGGCGCAGTTAAGCATCACTCCGGTTTGAAGCAACATAAACACCTCGTCCTGAGTATCAGCAGCGATCTGCGCGTAGAGTTCGGTTCGGGACCGTCCCGCGACCATGTGTTCAAACATCTCTGGCAACAGTACGAAGGCTGCAGCTCGAAACTGTCGTAACTTGTGCGCGGGAACACCCGACTGGACATAACGATCCATGATCATTCGCGCCCCCACACTTGCCTCTCCCGGCACATAGGCGCTCACCTCATTCTGATAGGGTACAAAAACCCCACCCATCGGCATGATCCATCTGCTGTCGCCGTCATCCCAGTAAAGGGGAATCACGACCGCTCCGCCGTGCTCTTCATTAATGAATTCAGCAAGCTCCGGTATTCGTTCAGCAAGTTCCACAGTGAGGGTCATGCACAGCGCAATACGCTTGGATGAACGCACGCGGCCTGATTTATCTCCACCCCCTCCATCCGGGTGCACCCATGGTGCCTCCAGCGCCACGACCGGAAAAGGCAAACGCGCCATATCAACATGGACCTGGCGCAGGTCTTCCATATCAATCAAATCAGCATGATTGGGCAGGATAAACTTCACACTTTCTTGCAGTAGTGACACCACCGTAAGAAAAGCATTCCGAATGCCCGGCATGTCCTTTCTTATTGTGCTGATGGACTGCGTAAACTGCTCCAGAGCACGCGCCGAGTAGTTCAACGACTTAACCGACTCCATTATAGGCTAACCTTTCAAAACATTATTGCCCGTAAATATGAGCGCATTAACCCAATGCTTCATTTGCATTCTAATAGTGAAAATATCGACGCTCTTCCAGTGCGCTTGGTTTTGAGGCTGAAAATCCTGCCGATCGCGCTATCAAATCTATCTCATCCACATTCTCCCATCCCAAAGCCGTGAACACACGATCCACTAACGTGGCATATGGCATTAACATTCGACACTGATCAACATATTCCCAGATACCCATCAGCGTGGTGAAGCCAATGATAGCAGCAGTCATGCACATAATGGCATCTACGCTAACCGTAGAGTCCGAAATCAACAACCCGCCACCTTCCAATATTAAAATTTCAGCAACACTTATCCATGCAATAAATTTCAAAGTAGTTTTTATCGCCTTTTTTCTGAAATTTTTTACACCTCGCTTGCAGTGTGGATGCAGAGCAATTATCCGATCGGAGGGTCTAACAATGGCAAATGCTTCGTAGCCCTCGTCAACCTTTCTCACCACAGCCTCTACCCTGTCGCCATCCGAAAAAGGAGACAACCAGATTTTTCCAAAAATCTTCTTGCCATTTATCTCAAATTCCACCAGATCAATTATTTCTGGCGCGCTCTCAATATCTGCGACATTCGACAAGCTAAAGGACATATTGCTGTCGCCAGCCGCGTATATTGCACCTGATACGAAATGGATCTCGCTACTGTTGCTCCCCTCTGAAAAAAATCTTCCTTTTTTCTCATGAACCTGAAAACGGCCAATAGTGCCGCGCAAGACAAAAAGCTCGCCCACACTCTTCAGCGACCCTGAGTAATCGTTAACTTTTGACATTTAATAACCTGATGAAATAGGGATTAAATTGGATGTTTTGTTTTAGGTGAAACTTTGAAGGATCTCCGTTTGAACGGCGGCAACGGTCGATCCGCC
>NZ_JANHKS010000020.1 GCF_028682175.1 Pseudomonas putida
TCTTCCGATCTATCTCATTGACGCCCCCGCCGGCAAGCCGTGCTGCTACGGATGCGTGGTGCTTTCTTAAATCCCGTTACGCCGCTCGGCACGGGCCGTTCGCTGCACCTGCTGGCGCACTTCTTCCAGCACTTCCTGCACATACAGCAAATGACGGCTGGACACCTCGCGGGCGTCGTCGGCCCGGCCTTCGATGATCGCCAGGTACAACTCACGGTGCTGACTGATCAGCATGTCACGCGTTTCCGAGCGCTGCTGATACATACCCCCGATGTTGGTCACCACATTGCGCCGCAACAGGTCGAACAACCCACGAATGGTATGCAGCAACACCGCGTTGTGGCTCGCTTCGGCAATCGCCAGGTGGAAGTTCGCATCCGCCGCACCCTCTTCGGCACGGCTCACCTCATCGACCCGGGTGTAACAGTCCTGCAGGGCATCGAACGCCTCACGCAGCCGAATGCGGTCCACATCAGTGGCGCGGATCGCTGCGTAATACGCGCAAGAAGCTTCCAGCGTGTGGCGAAATTCCAGCAGGTCGCGCTGCGCCTCGGAACTGCTTTCCAGCAGATGCAGCAAAGGATCGCTGAAAGTCGAACCCAGGTTCTCCACCACATAATTGCCCCCGCCCTGGCGACTGACCAGCAGCCCCTTGGCGGTGAGTTTCTGGATGGCCTCGCGCAGGGACGGGCGCGACACGCCGAACTGTTCGGCAAGCGCCCGTTCGGCAGGCAAACGCCCACCGGCCCTGAGCGTGCCCTCGAGAATCATTCGTTCGAGCTGTTCGACAATATCGTCTGACAACCGGCGCTGACGCACCTGATCAAAGCCCATACCCCATCACTCCACATCACCTGCCGCCCCGCCTGACATAAAAACGGGGGCGCATATTCTCACTGATTGTGGCCAGACATTCACCCGGCAGATGCAATCCGAATCACCATTTCAGGCAAAAGCCGGACGAACTGCTACAAAAGTTCTAGAGCCTGAAATTGACACATCAACACCAAGGCTTTTAACCTAGCGACAAGACATTGTAAATTGGTCTTACCAATTTATGAATGCCGGCGACGAGTGGCTATCCCCACGACACGCCGCAAGCGATTCGCGACGGCGCAACGCTTGAGCTGGTGAGCTGTGCGATTCGTTCGTCAGCACCGGCAGGACAGAGGCCAACAGGCCGTCGTCCGCTGGAGCCGCGCACGCAGGACACGGACACCGGGCCTAACCAAAAACAACTAGGGGCCTCCTACATGCAAACCTGGCAACAGTTCTACACACCCTTGGGCAGCCTGGGCCTTTCGGCGCTCGCTGCAGTCATCCCGATCGTGTTCTTCTTTCTTGCGCTGGCGGTCTTTCGGCTCAAAGGACACATTGCGGGCACCATCACCCTGTTGCTTGCCGTGCTGATCGCGATCTTCGCGTTCAAAATGCCAGCCGACATGGCCATCGCCTCGGCGATCTACGGCTTTTTGTACGGCCTGTGGCCCATCGCGTGGATCATCATCGCGGCGGTGTTCCTCTACAAACTCACCGTCAAGAGCGGCCAGTTCGAGATCATTCGAAGCTCCGTCATGTCGATCACCGACGACCAGCGCTTGCAGGTCCTGCTGATCGGCTTCTGCTTCGGTGCCTTCCTGGAAGGCGCGGCAGGTTTCGGTGCGCCGGTGGCGATCACCGCGGCGCTGCTTGTAGGCCTGGGGCTGAACCCGCTGTACGCAGCCGGCCTGTGCCTGATCGCCAATACCGCGCCGGTAGCGTTCGGCGCCCTGGGGATTCCGATCATCGTCGCCGGCCAGGTGTCGGGCATCGACGCCTTCAAGATCGGCGCCATGGCCGGTCGCCAACTGCCGCTGCTGTCGGTGTTCGTGCCGTTCTGGCTGATGTTCATGATGGACGGCGTCAAGGGCGTGAAGGAGACCTGGCCCGCAGCGCTGGTAGCAGGCGGCAGCTTCGCCATCGTGCAATACCTGACCTCCAACTACATTGGCCCGGAACTGCCTGACATTACCTCGGCACTGGTGAGCCTGGTGTCCCTGACCTTCTTCCTGAAAGTCTGGCAACCGGCCCGCGCCGCCGACATGCAAGTGGCCAGCGCAGGCGGCGGTGCCGTGGTGATGGGCGGCCCTGGCGGTTTCGGCCAGCCACGCACCACCAAGAAATCCCCGTACTCCGCCGGCACCATCATCAAGGCCTGGTCGCCGTTCCTGATCCTGACCGTGATCGTCACGATCTGGACGCTGAAGCCGTTCAAGGCGCTGTTCGCCGCTGGCGGCCCGCTGCAAGCCCTGACCATGAACTTCCCGGTTCCGCACCTGGATCAACTGGTCATGAAGGCCGCCCCCATCGTGGCCAACCCGACCGCCATGCCAGCCGTGTACAAGTTCGACCTGCTGGCCGCATCGGGCAGCGCGATTCTGGTCTCGGCGATTCTGGCGATGATCGTACTGCGCATCGGCGCAAAAACTGGTCTGACCACTTTCAAGGAAACCCTGATCGAACTGCGCTGGGCTATCGTGTCCATCGGCATGGTGCTGGCCTTCGCCTTCGTCATGAACTACTCGGGCATGTCCACCACACTGGCCCTGGTGCTGGCTGGTACGGGCGCTGCGTTCCCGTTCTTCTCGCCCTTCCTGGGCTGGCTGGGGGTGTTCCTGACCGGTTCCGACACATCGAGCAACGCCCTGTTCGGCTCGCTGCAAGCGACCACCGCGCACCAGGTGGGCGTCAGCGACGTGCTGATGGTGGCCGCCAACTCCAGCGGCGGCGTAACCGGCAAGATGATTTCCCCGCAATCGATCGCGGTCGCCTGTGCGGCCACAGGTCTTGTGGGTAAAGAGTCCGATCTGTTCCGCTTCACCCTCAAGCACAGCATCTTCTTCGCCGCCATCGTCGGTTGCATCACCTACGCCCAGGCGTACTGGTTCACCGGCATGCTGGTTCACTAAAGAGACGAGCACCGGGCGCCACTGCGTGCGCCCGGCTGCTGCCCTGCTCATTCAACGCTGCGAGACCCCATGATCATTTCCGCCGCAACCGACTACCGCGCCGCTGCACAGCGCAAGCTGCCGCCTTTCCTGTTTCACTACGCCGACGGTGGCGCCTACGCCGAACACACCCTGCGCCACAACGTTTCCGACCTCGCTGGTATCGCTTTGCGTCAGCGCGTTCTGAAAAACATGTCGGAACTGAGCCTGCAAACCACGCTGTTCAATGAAACCCTGAGCATGCCCGTGGCCCTGGCACCTGTAGGACTTTGCGGCATGTATGCCCGTCGCGGCGAAGTACAGGCCGCCCGCGCCGCAGCCAGCAAAGGCATTCCGTTTACCTTGTCGACCGTGTCGGTGTGCCCGATTGAAGAAGTCGCGCCCGCCATCGACCGCCCCATGTGGTTCCAGTTGTACGTGCTCAAGGACCGCGGCTTCATGCGCAATGCGCTGGAACGCGCCAAGGCCGCCGGGGTGAAGACCTTGGTGTTCACCGTCGACATGCCAGTGCCCGGAGCCCGCTACCGCGACCTGCATTCGGGCATGAGCGGCAGCAACGGCCCGATCCGTCGCGTGCTGCAATCCATGGTTCATCCGCAATGGGCCTGGGACGTCGGCGTCAACGGCCGTCCCCATGACCTGGGCAACGTCTCCGCCTACCGTGGCAGCCCGACAGGTTTGACCGATTACATCGCCTGGCTGGGCAACAATTTCGATCCGTCGATTTCCTGGAAAGATCTGGAATGGATTCGCGACTACTGGGACGGCCCGATGCTGATCAAGGGCATCCTGGACCCTGACGACGCCCGCGATGCCGTGAAATTCGGCGCTGACGGCATCGTCGTCTCCAACCACGGCGGCCGCCAGCTCGACGGCGTACTGTCCAGCGCCCGCGCACTGCCTGCCATTGCCGACGCCGTGAAAGGTGACATCAAGATCCTCGCCGACTCCGGCATTCGCAGCGGGCTGGACGTGGTACGCATGATTGCCCTGGGCGCCGACACCGTGATGATCGGTCGCGCCTTCATCTACGCCCTGGCTACCCATGGCGAAGCCGGCGTGAAACATCTGCTCGAACTTTTCGAGAAAGAAATGCGCGTGGCCATGGTGCTGACAGGCGCCAAATCCATCAGCGAAATCACCCGCGACTCCCTCGTCCGAGAGCTGCGTGAACTGGGCGCCTGAGCGCCCACCCCTTCAGATAACGCACCACGCACGCGGCACGCCAGATGCCGCGGCTGCAGAGGAAGACCGCATGAGCCTGCCCGCCTCCTTCCTGGCCGATGTGAAACGCCTGATCCCCGCCGAACGCCGCTTCGACGACCCGCTCTCGACCCTGGCCTTCGGCACTGACGCGAGCTTCTACCGGCTGATTCCAAAGCTGGTGATTCGTGTCGAATCCGAAGACGAAGTGGTCGCGCTGCTGCAGCACGCCCGCGTCGATCGCGTCCCGGTGACCTTTCGCGCCGCTGGCACCAGCCTGTCCGGCCAGGCCATCAGCGACTCGGTGCTGATCGTGCTGGGCGACAACTGGAACGGCCGCGAAATTCGTAGGCAAGGCGAACAGATCCGCCTGCAACCCGGCGTCATCGGCGCCCAGGCCAACGCCTGGCTCGCGCCGTTTGGACGCAAGATCGGCCCTGACCCGGCCTCGATCAACGCCGCCAAGATCGGCGGCATCGTCGCCAACAACTCCAGCGGCATGTGCTGCGGCACCGCCCAGAACACCTACCACACCCTGGCGGGCATCCGCATGGTGCTGGCCGACGGCACGCGCATCGACACCGAAGACGCCACCAGCGTCGCCGCCTTTCGCGCAAGCCATGGCGCGCTGCTGGAGAGCCTTGCGCAACTGGGCCGCAAGACCCGGGCAAATGCCGAGCTGGCTGCAAAGATTCGCCACAAATATCGTCTGAAAAACACCACCGGGCTGTCACTCAATGCCCTGGTCGATTTCGACGAGCCGCTGGATATCTTGAGCCACCTGCTGGTCGGCTCCGAGGGCACGCTGGGCTTCATCAGCGCCGTGACCTACGACACCGTGCCCGACCACCCGAACAAGGCCTCGGCGCTGATCGTCTTCCCCGACGTGGAAACCTGCTGCAACGCGGTAACCGTGTTGAAGACACAACCTGTCTCAGCCGTCGAACTGCTCGACCGGCGCAGCATGCGTTCCGTGCAGAACAAGCCCGGCATGCCCGCTTTCGTACGAGAGCTATCGGAAAGTGCCTGCGCCCTGCTGATCGAAGCCCGCGCCGCGACCCAGCCGTTGCTGCACGAACAACTGGCACAAATCATGGCCTCCATCGCGCATTTTCCGGTGGAGAAACAGGTCGATTTCACCGAAGACCCCGGCGAAAACGCCCGCCTCTGGGCCATCCGCAAGGACACCTTCCCCGCCGTCGGCGCCGTGCGCGAAACCGGCACCACGGTCATCATCGAAGACGTCACTTTCCCGGTCGAGCAACTGGCCATCGGCGTGCGCCGCCTCATCGAACTATTCGACAAGCACCACTACGACGAAGCGATCCTCTTCGGCCACGCGCTAGAGGGTAACCTGCACTTCGTGTTCACCCAGGGCTTCAACGACCCTGAAGAAATCGCCCGCTACTCGGCCTTCATGGACGACGTCACGCAACTGGTCGCGGTGGAATTCAACGGCTCGCTCAAGGCCGAGCACGGCACCGGCCGCAACATGGCGCCCTTCGTCGAACTCGAATGGGGCAGCGAAGCCTATCAATTGATGTGGCAACTCAAACGCCTGCTCGACCCCACCGGCATTCTCAACCCGGACGTCGTGCTCAGCGAAGACCCGCAGATCCACCTCAAACACCTCAAGCCCATGCCCGCTGCCGACACCATCGTCGACAAATGCATCGAGTGCGGATTTTGTGAGCCGGTGTGTCCGTCCAAAGGACTGACCCTCAGCCCGCGCCAGCGCATCGTCATGTGGCGCGACATCCAGGCCAAAAAACGCAGCGGCATCGACACCACCGAACTGGAGCGCGACTACCACTACCAGGGCATCGACACCTGCGCCGCCACCGGCCTGTGCGCGCAGCGCTGCCCGGTCGGCATCAACACCGGCGAACTGGTGAAAAAACTGCGCGCCCAGCAAGCCACCCACGGCAAGACCGCAGGCTGGCTGGCCGATCACTTCACCACCGCCCTCAAAGGCGCACGCTTCACCCTGCACGCCGCCAACGGCGCACGCATGCTGCTGGGCGCCCCGAGATTGGCGAAGATTTCCGCCGCCCTGACCAAGGCATCCTCAGGCCGCGTGCCCCTCTGGACCCCGGCCATGCCGCAAGCGGAAAACGCCATCCGCTTCACCCCGCCGGTTGAAGATCAACGCCCCCGCGTCGTCTACCTCGCAGCCTGCGTATCGCGCGTCATGGGCCCGGCAGCCGCCGACCATGAACAGACCTCGCTGATGGACAAAACCCGCAGCCTGCTGGAAAAAGCCGGTTACCAGGTCGTCTTCCCCGAAGACCAGGACGCCCTCTGCTGCGGCCAACCCTTCGCCTCAAAAGGCTACGCCGAACAGGCCGAAGAAAAACGCCAGCAACTGCTCGCGGCGCTGACCAAAGCCAGCCGCGGCGGCCTGGACCCCATCTACTGCGACACCAGCCCCTGCACCCTGCGCTTGGTGCAGGACCTCGAGGACACCCGGCTGGACCTCTACGACCCGGTCCGCTTCATCCGCACCCACCTGCTCGACAAACTGGTGTTCACCCCGCAACAGGAAGCCATTGCCGTCCACGTCACCTGCAGCACCCAGCACCTGGGCGAAAGCCAGGCGCTGATCGAACTGGCGCGCATGTGCAGCCTCAACGTCGTGATCCCGGAAGGCATTCACTGCTGCGGCTTCGCCGGCGACAAAGGCTTCACCACACCCGAGCTCAACGCCCACTCCCTGCGCACCCTCAAGGATGCCGTGCAGTACTGCAGCGAAGGCATCTCCACCAGCCGGACCTGCGAAATCGGCCTCACCCAACACGGCGGCATCGACTACCACGGGCTGGTTTATCTCGTGGACAGAGTCACCCGACCAAGAACCGCTTGATGCACCCAAATGGGGCGACAATCGCCCCATTTCCCCGACACATCTCGCAACATGGCTTTTTCACACCACCCGCGAAAAAAATAGAACCCCTGCGACGGCCGACAGTCCATCTCTTTAAGCGCCACACATGGCTGCTTGTCATTCCCTATCCGGGCATCGGCCCCATTGAATGCCCAGTCCACAGGCTTAAGGAGATACACATGAAACGTACAGCACTGACTGGCTTGTTTCTGACCGCTGCACTGTTGGGTTCCCCGGTATTCGCTGCCGATGACCTGTGCGGCACCAACCTGCAAACCCTCAAGGACGCTCACACCTCGTCGGCCACCAACCTCAGCCCGGACAAAAAGGAAGAGGTCGAACGCGCCATGATGGCCGGCGAAGCCGCGCAAAAAGCCGGCGACGACAAGAAATGCATCGCTGAAACCAGCAAGACCATTCAAGAGCTGAAAACCATGGGCTCGGGCAGCGAAGGCGCGAAGTAATCTTCGCCTCGGCAAACGGGGTTCGACCTGTCCAGCACAGGTCGCATCCCGCACAAGGTGACGTATCCCATTGATTCGGGTAGACTCCGTCCCCTGACTGCCTGGAGCAGCAGAATTGGGGCCGATTAGGATTCGACGCCGGTGATGAAACTCTAGGGGCATGCCGACTTGGTAACAGAAGTCGTAAATCCACTGTTGCAACTTTCTATAGTTGCCAATGACGAAACCTACGGGGAACAAGCTCTCGCTGCGTAAGCGGCGCTAGCCTTCCTTCTGGTAGCTTCGGCTCCAGCAATCATCAGGGGATGCCTGTAAACCCGAAATGATTGTCATACAGAACAGGATCGCCGTGCAGTACGCTGTGGACGAATCGGCTAAAACTTACACAGCTCGCCCAAAGCACCCTGCCCGTCGGGTCGCTGAGGGTTAACTTAATAGACACGGCTAAGCATGTAGGCCCGAAAGCGGAGTACTGGCGGACGGGGGTTCAAATCCCCCCGGCTCCACCAAATATAGAAAAAGCCGTCCTTGGACGGCTTTTTTTGTGGGTGGGATTTAGCAAGTGCAGCCTGGCGAAGACGATATTCAGCCGTGCAACCCAGGCATCACGCCGGAACGTAAAAGTAGGTCAAAGGCACCAAGCGTTTGGTTTCCGGGTCAGTAGCCGGGTAATGCGCCATCAACGTGCGCGCCAGTTCATCCAGCGTCCACATCGTCAAATGGACATTAGCCCGCTCGCCCTCATACAACGCATCCTTGGTGAATCCCCCGGTACTCACGTATAGACCTCGATCATCCTTGTGTCTGCCGCCCAGAAAGCTGCGGATTTCATTACTGCCCATCCGAGCATTTCGATGCTTAACCTCTACCACAATGCGCGGAGGCTCAAATCCGAACCCATCGGGAGAAGCAATGATGTCCTTGCCGCGATCAGCGCCAGCAGGCGAGACGAGCGTTTTGTAGCCCATAGCCCTCAAGATTCCAGCCACAAGCTCCTGCATTTCAGCCCAGTCCAGACTATTGATCTGGTCCTTGATCCGCTCAAAAGCGATCTCCTGGACTCCCTTCAACGGATCTTCCAAAGCTTCTGAATCTTCAATCAGATCTTTCGGTGGAACTGAGACGCTTTTACCGGTGGCGAGAGCCAACAACTCCTTCTGGGCATCTCCAGCAACGTTGAACACTGTCAACGTAGATCCGAGGCTGTTCCTGCTCGCGCTCGTAAGCTTGTCGCGGTCAACCTCCTGCGGGTACCACTCAACAGACCTGGTAAAAGACATTCCGTCATCTCCCAGATCGAGGTCCGTCTCGCACGCTCCCGTGAAATGACCGACCAAATAGGTCCGGTTCGCTGGAGAATATGTAACGACTGCATCGCCTATTTTGATTTCGTTAACAAAACGGTAAACCTGTGAAGCACCTGATATGGCAGTCCCGTCTTTTATCCCCGGTTCACAGTCTTTGTAGGCCTGAATCAACGCCTTCCGCGAAACGCCAGGTTTGGCTTCAAGGACTAATTGAGCCCAGCCAATTGCTGCGAGCTTGCGATCTCTGAAATCGTCATACAGACGGCCGCCGTCACCTCGGATCATCCACATTGCGGGCATGCTAGTACTCATTCTTTCAATAGAGTTGGGGCGTGACTGTAGCAATGGGGGTCGCTTGTGTGAACGAAATCCTCGACATGCTCTAAATGAAGTTTCCCCGCAATAGGCTCCACTTCCGCCCCCCCCACTCTGCACCTACATCAAAATTCGACAACAGGGGCGAGGGCTTCGCGAAAGTAGGGCACTTATGCATACGACCACTAGCGATCCCGCAACAAGCGTCCTGTAAATTCACAATGTGTAAGCGATGATCGAACAGCACATCAGCAGAAGAAGCGCTCGTCCAACGAGGTTACGGTCGTGGAGCGTTACGTGATCGAGATTCAGCGTCCTACTGGGCAATAGGGCGGGCGGCGCGCTGCCCATGCTGCTTGCTGCTACAGAAGAGCTTGGTTCGTTCCGGGCCCCGCGAGGATAGCCCACAACGCCTCTCGATTCATAAAAACCACAACCCTCACCGCGACCTTGTAAGGAATCGTGCTTGCGTACTGGTGCTCGAAGTCCCAGGTAAGCACATTCAGGGTCGCGAAATTCCGACTCAATGATGCCGTGTGCCAGCGCTAGGGGCAAAATTTGAGCACCGAGAGCACAGAGCTAAACCACAATGCCCTTTATGATGCTATCGCCGCGCGCCAGGCTTGATTCGTGTTGCCGGTAGTGCCACCCTCTAGCCCCCAGCAGTAAGAGTCTCCGAAAGCAGGGCATGTCGGCGATTAACGGCCGGCAACGATAACCAGCGAAAACCCGCCTTTCTCATCGGCTTAGAAGCCAGCCGCTAATACCCGAACCTGCCGCTCTTGCTGCGAATGAACGATCAATGAGGACACAAAGCTGATGGAGCGAAGGGTGACGGTCTCGATTCGGGGTATAAGTGCCGCTTGAGCTATCGAAAAAACTTGATCAGCGGTACCCTACAACAGTTTAGCTAGCTCACCCTGCTGGCTCTAGGCAGAATTCCACACAGACTGACGGCACCCGAGTATTGATGATACTGCTTAACACTTATGAAGATCGGGACGAAGCTGAAGCCGCGGCTGCCAAGCTAAACGGCGAGAAACGTCTTGCCAGCGAGCGCGACGCGACCATAGTCATCTACAATCTCTTCGGTACACCGAGCTGGGGTAATTTCCATCGCATTGGCATTTACAATCTCAACGAGTTGAAAGACCTGCTAGATAAACGAAGCGCTTGGCTAAGCAGTGAAAAAGTAAGGCATGCAGAGATCCTCTCAACGCTAAAGGCCGTGGCCAAAAGGTACGACATCAGGATTCCCGCTCACTGGGAGTAGTGACAGGCTTACAGCGCATAGTCAATCGTTGCCACGCGAGATGCTTCACCCTACCGCGCATAACATGAGGAATAGATGCACGGACAATATGAGTCCAGGGTTAAAATATCAAGTACTTTCTCTATAAAAGACCTGACACCACTTAAAATGCTTTGTTTACTAGATAAAACTGAAGCAATCTAGAAAAATACTAATAAGTTTAATCCAAAATAAAAAAATCCAATAACGACACACCTCACCAAATCTTCGTTAAAGAGCGTGCATGATGCGACCATGATCTAGCCGCACCATACTCTCGCCCTTAGAGCTCGTCTGCTTCGAAACCTGCTGCATCTGGTGGCGTCACACGCTTACGCTTGCCGAAAGGAGGTAAGGGGGCAGTCCCATACAATAGCTCTCCGTGCTCAATCACATAAGGAATTGGAATCTTGGGATTATTTATATCTTTACCGCCCTCATCATGCCATTTATTTTCCCATTTAGAAAAATAGTACTCCAACCGATCTGGCATTAGAATATAAATAGCCTGAATGGCAATATGCTTATAAACCGCAAAAATCCAAGGAACCTTTCTGTATTTATCAATGATTGTTGGATTCATGTGATGATGCGTAGAAAAACTAACCACCAGCTCAGAGTTCGCCGACTTCAACTCATACTCTTGTCCATGCGCATCTACCGCATCATTGCCTTCACGACCGGGCAACACTCTCAGACCGAGGCTTAATAAGACCTGTAGTAATTTGCCACCATTATCCTGAAACACATCATCAATACCATGCCGGTTCGCTAAACTCTGGTATTTTTGAATAGAAGGCCACAAACTTTCCAACTCTGCCAAATCAACGTGCGGAACCAACTTCACCACCCACCTCCTCCAAAAGTTTTGACGGACACACCCCTAAAGCGATTGAAAGTCTCTCAATATTATCAATCGAAATATTTCGCTCGCCACGCTCTACAGAGCCTACGTATGTCCTGTGAAGCCCGGCCGCGTCAGCCAAAGCCTCCTGTGACAGACCTAAGGTCTCTCTCATTTTTCTCAGGTTCGATGCAAACAGACGCCTCGTCGATGAGGGCTTTATGTTTTTGGTCATACAAGGGATAATCCAGCGCTGATGACAATGAATCTACAGACTATGAGTAGCTTTTTATGATGCATGACGTGACACCGGCATATTCCACTGCGAATGGATCGATGTTCATTGGCGACTCCATGGAGCTTTTAACCAAGCTTCCCGACAAAAGTGTTAGCCTAGTGATGACGAGCCCACCATTCGCCTTACAGCGAAAAAAGGAGTACGGAAACTTAGATCAGCATGAATATATTGACTGGTTCTTAGGATTCGCACGTCTAGTTCACCAAAAGCTGAAAGATGACGGAAGCTTTGTAGTAGACTTCGGCGGCGCTTACATGAAAGGTGTTCCGGTAAGAACGCTATATAACTTTCGAGTACTAATTCGAATGGTTGATGAGCTCGGATACTTTCTGGCAGAAGATTTTTATTGGTTTAACCCCTCCAAACTGCCGAGCCCCATTGAGTGGGTCAACAAGCGTAAGCTCAGAGTAAAAGATGCCGTGAACACGGTTTGGTGGTTCAGCAAAACAGAATGGCCAAAATCGGACATCACAAAAGTACTTGCCCCCTACAGCGATCGAATGAAAAAACTAATTGAGGATCCCGAGAAGTTTTACACAGCGAAAACTCGCCCCTCAGGCCATGACATTGGCACTAGCTTTGGCAAAGACAACGGTGGCGCCATACCTCCAAATCTGTTGCAGATTCCAAATTCAGAGTCTAACGGCTCGTATTTATCCGCATGTAAAACACTTGGACTAAAGGGGCATCCTGCTAGATTCCCAGCAAAACTACCAGAGTTTTTTATAAAAATGCTCACAGAGCCTGGCGACTTAGTAGTTGACATATTTGGAGGGTCCAACACTACAGGACAAGTTGCAGAGACAAACGGGAGAAATTGGTACAGCTTTGAAATGTTTCCAGAGTACGTCGCGGCATCCGCTTTTAGATTCCTTGACAAGAACTGCAATACAGAAGAACTCAAAAACATTCATGAAAGAATACTCAACGGTGAACATGTAAACCTTGAGTCCTATCACAAACAACCACAATTCACTTTTGAGAGCTAACTCAACCTAAAACAATCAGCACACCACAACATTTCAAGCGCTCAGAAATGAGCGCTTGTTGGCGTGCTTGTAGGGATCTTCACTTAAAATGTCACATTTTCTCGACTACAAGGAGTTAAATTCAACCCGCCTTCAAAGCTCCAAAAAGGGTTCCCAGTAGTAAAGAGTGGAACGCGGGACAAACGCTCGCTGACACTCCGCATGCACTGCTGTTAGCAACTGATGATCCAAAAGCGCTAGATCACAAGCACTCCAAGCATCTCGGCACGTCATTAGAAAAACCTTTGAACTCGCCCAACATCAATAACTAGACGACATCAAAGAACAACTATCGCCTTTGCCAGCAATCACCTCCATGTTTAACTGCAAAACACATCGGCTTCTTTTGGTAACCGTCCAACTATAGATCGCCAACTCACCAAAACGCCACTACCCCACCCACCCCCTCCGAAACCTTCGCCACCATCCCCATCCCCACCTCCATCGAAGACGCCTTGTGCTCGGTCTTGATCCGGTCCAGCCCGTTGTAGGTCGTGGTGTCCTTACCTCCAAGCGTATGCCAGACGTTCGTACGCACATACGGCTCTACAGGCATGCCATCAAGCAGATACCGCCCTTTGACCCGCCCACCCAGTCGCCCTGTCCAGTAAGGCTGCGAATCGAACGAAACATCGGAAATCCCGTCATTCTGTTTGTCGAGCTCAAAACGCTGATGAACCACCTGAACCTGCGGCTCAACCACCCAACGCTCCGATACCGGAATCGGATATCCACCTTCAAGCGACAGACTCAAGGCATGCCCTTCGGTGTCTAGTTTGATGCCGCGATCCGAGCGGTTGCTGCCGTCCAGGCGTGTGCCCATGGCGACGGCGTCGAGGTACCAGCCTTGAGGATCGACGAGGGTTCAGTAGGCGCCGAAGTGGTCGCCGTTGAGTTTGATGTGGCCGGCCTTGCGGTGCTGGAAACCTTCGGCGAATCCGTCGACGTCGCCTCGCAGGCGGCTTTGGCCGACGAACAGGCCATGCGTTGGGTCTGGCCGCTTTCGGTGGTGGCGCTGTAGAGGTCGTGGCCGATCTGGCTGCCCTGGTTGGAGGCGTCGAGGCGCGGAGGCACGGTGCCTGACCAGCTTTTCTTCATCTCGCCGCCGCACATCCGCGCCCAGCCTGCCGGCATGACGAGGGAGTAACCCAGTATTTCGAGACGATAAAGCGGAACCGGATCGGCGCCAGCTTCAGCTTGGGGGGTGTTGAGTTGAATGCAAGAATGGGCCAAGTACCCGACCAGGATGAAAAAACACCACAAGACCCAACCCATGGGCATCCAAGAACTCGCGGTGGATAACATCTGACTGGGCAGCAAGCCCGATGGCTTTGCTACACGAGTGGAGAACGAGTTTTCGCTGAACCGAATGAATGGTCCAAGCCCCGACCCAAGAACTCTAGAAAGGCTCTCAACTTCTTCACATCACTCGACTCTCCGTTACCCCGCCCTCATCCAATCCCTAAGCAAAACCACCCTCCAGCCGATACCCCCTACGAGCGACTGCTCCACCAAGCACCTGTCTCACAACCAAGAACCCTCGCGGCGGCCTACACCTCACCAGCCTCCGTGCGGTTATGTCATTTTCACCTCAATGGATATCAGCTCGTATGCGTTTCTGGATGCCCGCCCTCGCGCTATTTTCTTCGTTTGCCCTCCTCCAACAAGCCCACGCAGCCGACGATGACCGCATTACCTGCTCAGCCTACTACCTACTGCTCTCGGTAGACGGCGATCACGCGGACATTTCCAGCAAGCAGGCGTCGAAGGCGGCTTATGCGTTTGTCCGGCAGGTTGGGGATAACCCTCAGACTCAGGGTCTGCTGACAAAAAAATTCGATGAGTTGCGCCAGGAGATGCCAGGAAAGATGACAGCGGAAAACGTCGCGGCGTTTCGGGCGGTACATGACGATCGCTGCAAGGGGCTGCTCAAGTCGGCGTGGTGCGAGGCTTACAAGGGGTTCAGCGCGAACGCCTGTGTCGAATAGCAGGACACTCTGGGCTCGCTCGCGATCTTTGCGCCCTTCGCAATGCCAAGCCCTGCCCAGGCCGCTGACACTCTTGCACGGCGGCATCCATTCCCAACACGTGGCAACTTGCCACATTCTTGGGTTAGATTAGTCATAGAAGTGACGCCAACAAGCCCACTCCCCCAAAACAGCACAAGGACGTAGCTATGCCCGCCCGCAATCACGGTCCCCAGGGACCTGCTCTATTGCCTCCGCTCCCCAAGCACCCGCGCGATTAAGTCTGGCAGCCAAGCCTCGCGACGGCATGACCGTGGACAAGGAGAATCCATGCCTCACCCTTTTCAGTTTCAAACCTCGCCATTCGCCGGACCGGACACCACTGAAGCCAACGTTTTCATTCATGGTTACAGCGCCGGGCATAGCGATGAGGACAAGCAGTCTCTGCTCGGCAAGATCCCTGAGCAGCTCAAGCACTACACCAATATTTTTGCGTTCTGGCCGTCGAATCACATTCTGCGTCTGGACAAGGCTTCTGCTCTGAAGCTTGGAGCAGCGAGCCTGAATTTTGGCATGACGATGATGCGGTCGCCCCTGGACTCTCTGGGGCTGGTGGGGGCTGTCGCGAAGGACCGGATGGGCAACTTCGGCGATGCGCGCTTGCGGGCAGAGAGCATGGGGAAGGTGCTGTTCGATCAGTTGCAGGCCTATCTCGAAACCAACCATCCGCAGATCAAGACCATCAACCTGATCGGCCACTCCCTTGGCGGTCGGTTGGTCATCAGCAGCCTGAAAAGCTTTTCGTCCAAACAGTTGGCGATCAACGATGTACTGCTGATGGCGGCTGCCGTTGAGGTCACAGCCAGCGAAGCTCGCCAATTGCGTGAGAGCTTCAAGGGCCGACTGATCAATGCTTATTCGAAAACGGACAGGACCCTGCTGCTGAACTGGGGGGAAACCTGCATGGGTCGTAACGAGGTCGAGCATTTCGAAAGTATCGAGATGAACGAGTTCGGCCACACCGATTACTGGCCGCGGCTACCCGAAGTGCTGACCAACACCCGCTTCAAAGTCCACGCTCCCGGCTCGTCCGAGCCTGCTCAAACACCTGCGGACGCGCTCTTGCCACCGCTGACGCCCGAACAACCCGCCGAAGAACACGACATGAAACTCGAACTGAAGAGCCCACGTGATGTTTACCAGCAGATCAACGACGAGCTGGCACTCATTATCGGTGAACTGAGACATCCCTCGGACGATGAAGCCTTGAATCAGGCTCGGGAGGAGGCGCTAAGGCGGCTTACCGAGCATCGGGCAATGCTGTTCGATCGGCTCGCGGAACTTGAGAAGAACGCTGAGTGGAACACCTTCACCATTGCATTCTATGGTGAGACCGGCGCGGGTAAGTCGACGCTCATTGAGACCTTGCGCATTCTGCTTCAGGAGCCTGGCAAGCGGGCGAGCCAGGAAGCGTTTCGCAAGCTGCGTGACCAGTACGGGCTGACTGAGGAGACCCTGCAGGGGCTGCAACAGAACATTGAACAAGTCGAAGCGCGACTTGAAGAACTGACGCAGCAACTGAGCGCGACGGTGTTGCAGTTCGAGCAGCCTTTCAAAGAGGCCCAGAGCGCGCTGGAGCAGGCGAACGCCCGATCCAGTGAGGTCAAGCAGCGGTTTGGCGGTGCGCTTGCGCAACACGAGCAATCACACAAGGACGCCCTCGCCGCCGTCACTCGCCTGCATACGCTGCTGGCGACACGCAAGAGCAACGCTTCGCTCTGGCAGATGCTGTTGGGTCTTTTCAAAAAGATGCCGGAAGAGCTTCAGTTGAATGAGGCCACCGCATCCCTTACACAGACCACCACTGCGCGGGACAGTGCTGCCGCAACGCTGGACGTCGAACAGACGAAGGCCGAGCAGGAACGTATTGCGATGGAGCGGCAGGTGAGCGAGATCGCGACCAGGCGGGACGAAGCCTGTGCGGCGCTTTCCGCGCAACAGGCGCAGGCGACTCAGCAACAGCGAACGCTCACTGAGCAGCGTCTGGTACACGAGACTCAATTGGCGCAGTTGCTGGGAGAGCTACAGGTTCATGCTGACGGTGAGATCATCGGTGACGGCAGGGCTGACTACACCCGTACAACCCAGCGCTATGAATTCGAACTGGACGGCCAACCCTTCGCGCTGCTGGATGTACCCGGTATCGAGGGCAAGGAAGGCCTGGTGCTCGACCAGATAGAACGTGCCGTTCAGACCGCTCACGCGGTGTTCTATGTCACCAACCAGGCAGCACCGCCACAAACCGGTGACGGCAAGCACCAGGGCACGCTGGAAAAGATCAAGCAACACCTGGGCGCGCAAACCGAGGTGTGGACCATCTTCAACAAGAAGATCACCAATCCCAAACACTCACTGACTGACCGCCCGCTGGTGTCCGACGACGAAACCGCCAGCCTTGCCGGGCTTGACCAGAAGATGAGTGAGCAACTCGGCAAGCACTACCAGAATGTGTTTCCGCTGAGCGCGCTTCCTGCGTTTCTCGCCTCGACCGATCACCTCGCGCCGGGTTCGCAGAACGCCAAGCGTCGCAGCAAAGTGCTCGAGGACTTCGGGGCCCACGAATTGCTGGAGAAATCCCGCCTGCGTCCCTTCCTGGATCTACTGGGCCGCCAACTGATTCAGAACGGCAAAGCCAAGATTATTCGGGCCAACTTCAACAAGGCCAACGACGCACTCAACCACACCACCCAGACGCTCTCAGGCGTCCAGCAAACCCTGAATGCGCTGTCGGAAAAGCTTTCTCAGGAAGAGCAAAGCGCCAAGAGCCAGCTGACCAGCAGCTTCGGCGCACTGAAAAAACGCCTGGAGTCCTGTGGCGAAACCTTGATCGACAACTTCGCGAGCAAGGTGCGTAACGACATGTACGCACGCATCGAAACAGACATCAGCAACGACGCATTCAAAAGTGCCCTGACCGAGCAACTGGAAACTCAGCAGCGCCACCTCAGCAAGCAACTGCCGGTGGCAGTGAACCTGGAGGTCGGCAAGTTCCAGAAAGCAGCCGAGGATATTCTCAGCCGGTTTGAAAAACACGCCCAGGAGTTGACTTCAAGCTACGGCAAGCTGGGCAGCATGCGATTCAACCAGCCATTCAACCTCAACATCAAAATCGACAACGGCATCAAGGTAGCGACGCTGCTGGCCAGCCTTGTGGGTATTGCCGCAGCGCCGTTCACCGGCGGCGCCAGCCTGTGGCTTGCCGGGGCATCGATCCTGGGGGCGCTGATCTCCATCGGCAAGGCACTCTGGAGTGCCCTCAGCACGGACTACAAGATGTCCCAGCAACGCCAGGCCCTTGATAAGAACCTGCGCAGCGCCACCGAGCAACTGCGCGACATGCTGCGCGAAAGCCTGGAGAGCGCCCTGAGCGAAATGCAGAAGACTATCGACCAGCTCGACCTGGCGCTTGAAGCGCCTGCCAAACAGGCTGCCAACCAGGTGACCACCTTGTCGCGGTCGACCAACCGCCTGACAACCCTCTCCCGCCAAATCGAACTCGCAGGAAATCTGTAATGGAAAACACTCTCAAGACGTTCAAGGACCAACAGGCAAATGCACTGACCCTGCTGGACAGGCTGCAGAACTTCCTCGGGCAGGGTGCGCAGGCCGGCGTAGCGATTGACCCTGCACTGAGCAGCAAACTGCAGAACGTCATCAGCAGCGTGTCTGGTCAGAAGCTCAAGGTCGCGCTGATTGGCGGCTTCTCTGAAGGCAAGACTTCGATTGCGGCGGCCTGGATGGAAAAGCTGGACAGATCCAGCATGAAGATCAGCCATCAAGAGTCCTCCAACGAGGTAAAAATCTACGAAGTCGGCGAAGACTTCGTGTTGATCGATACTCCCGGCCTGTTCGGCTTCAAGGAACAGGAAAACGCCGAAACCCACGCCATCGAGAAGTACAAGGACATCACCAAAAAGTACGTGAGTGAATCTCACCTGGTGCTTTACGTGATGAACTCGACCAACCCCGTCAAGGAAAGCCACAAGGATGACCTGACCTGGTTGTTCCGCACGCTGGATCTGCTGCCGCGTACTGTGTTCGTGCTCAGCCGTTTCGACGAAGTGGCCGACGTCGAAGACGAGCAGGACTACCTGGCGAACCTGAAGGTCAAACGCGAAAACGTGGCAGGCCGCCTTCGCGAACAGATTGCGCTGACTGACCAGGAAGCAGCGGATCTGTCCATTGTCGCCGTCGCCGCCAACCCCTTCGACCTGGGCGTAGAACACTGGTTGGGCAACCTGGAAGAATTCAAGGCACTGTCCCATATCGCCACGCTTCAAACCGCTACCACAGGCAAGATCCAGCAGAACGGTGGCAGCGCCGCGTTGGTCAACGACATGCGCGCCAGCGTGATTCGCGACGTACTGAGCAACCAGCTTCCCGTTGCCATCGAGAACGATCAGAAGGTGTCTCTGGAGGTCGGCAGGCTCGATGAGCTCAACGCTCGCTTGGGCAAGCAACTGACAGCAACCGGGCAGCAAATCGAAGAGGCGCGGATCAGCCTTCGTGACTTCGCCACCCGCTATTTCTCCGACCTGATCCTGCAGGCCAAGGGTTGCAGCTTGGAAACATTCGGGGACTTCTTCGAGCGCGAGGTCGGAGCTGAAGGCATCATCCTGTCCACCCGCCTGCAGAATGAATTCAGCCGCCAGACCCAGTCGATCACCCTTGAGGTCGAGAAGATGCAAGTGGGCTTCGACAGCGAGGTCAACCACTTCAACACCACCGTCAAAGCTTTGGGCAAGCAGGGCATCAACCACGTGCTCAAAGGCAACTTCATCAACAACACCACGGTACTGGCCGCACGCGATGGCCTGACAACCATTGCCAAGACCGTGGGGATGGATATCGGCAAATACCTGAAATTCAAGCCGTGGGGCGCGGTGAAGTTCGCCAATGGCGCCAATGGCGCGCTGGCCTTCCTCGGTGTGGCCCTCGAAGCCTGGGACAGCTGGGAGCAATACAAGCGCGAGGAAGCCTTCAAGAAAGCGGTCACGACCATGATCGCCAACTTCGAACAGCAGCGTCAGGACTTTCTTGCCCTCGTGAACTCGGAGCGCTTCAAGGAGGAGTTCTTCCCGGATTACCTGCTGCTCAACACGCGCCGCCAAGAACTGCAAAGCAATGTGGATGACAGCCGTGTCCGTCAGCAGCGCTTCCAGGCATGGCGCGTCGAAGCGGAAGCCATCGATGCAGAGTTCAAGAGACTGAACTGACCTCACAAGGCGCCCGCCGCTGGATGCAGCGGGCGCCCAATGAGTTGATCCAATCGATATGACACCAGAATTGAAAGGAAGAATTTTGTGCCCTCAGCCAAAATCCACACCGCCCTAAGCCGCCAGTGGGAGCTGTTGCAGCACCTCCCCAAGCGTTCCCCTGGCATCACGGTCACCGAGTTGCTGGCTCGCCTGACTGCCGCCGGTTATTCGATCAGTCGGCGCAGTGTCGAGCGGGATTTGCGGGATTTGTCGTCGGTGTTTCCGTTGCAGTGCAATGACGGTGGTACGCCGTTTGGCTGGTATTGGCAGCCGGGTGTGAGCGTGGAGTTGCAGGGGATCACGCTGACGGAGGCGGTGAGTCTGGCGTTGGTGGAGGATGCGGTGCGGCCGTTGTTGCCGGGCAGTATGTTGAGTGTGCTGGAGCCGCGTTTCGAGCACGCCCGGCAGAAGCTCAAGGGACTGGGCGAGGGTAACCCTACGGCGCGCTGGCCGGACAAGGTCGCAAGTGTGCGGCCGGATTTCAATCTGCGGGCGCCGGAGATTCGTGCCGATATTCTGGAGGCGTTGCAGCATGCGGTGATCAGCGAGCAGCAGCTGCACTGTCAGTACTATTCGGCGCACACCAATAAAGAAAGCGAGTTGACGCTCAACCCGCTGGCAATCGTGCAGCGCGGGTTGATCACTTACCTCATTGCCACGGCTGCGCCTTACACTGACATTCGTCAGTTTGCGGTGCATCGCTTTCGTGCGGTCACGGCGCTGGACACGCCGTGTCAGGGCCTGGATTCGTTCGAGTTGCAGGGCTATCTGGACAGTGATGCGCTGCAGTTCGGCAAGCCGGAGAAGATTCGTTTCAAGGCCTGGGTAAGTGAGCATCAGGCGCGTCTGATCCGGGAGACGCCGTTGAGCGCGGACATGACGCTGGAGGCGCTGGCCAATGGTTTCGAGTTGCAGGCGACGGTGAGCAATACCTGGCAGTTGCAGTGGTGGATTCTGTCGTTGGGTGACGCATTGGTGGTGCAGGAGCCGGCGGACTTGCGCCGGCACGTGGGCGACACCCTGCGCCGTGCAGCGGCGGCCTATGCCGATGAGGCCGTCGAGGCGGCCTCGCTGTAATCCTGGTGCCGCGCGGATGATTGCGCGGCATCGGCAGGCTGCCTATCGACGCAGCCGTGCAAACCACTGGGCCAGGGTGCGGTCGATCACGCCTGCGGTCTTGAAGCTCAAAGACGTGCTGCCGCAGCGTTCGCAACGGTCGCACCATTCGCCTGGGCCCAGGGCGTCGCTGCGGGGTGCAATGGTTTTCTTCCAGCCGCAACTGTCGCAGGTGAAGGTAAAGGGTTGGGGTCTTACGGGCATCTCATCGCTCCTTTGTCCCGCGTGGCCGCCACGCGGGGATGGTCAATTCAATTGTGTCAGGCAGCAGGCACGAGGGCCTGAAGCACTTCTACCTTGCGCTGCAACTGGGCGACGTGCGCCTTGTGGGCTCGCAGCGCCGATTTCAGTTCGCGGTTTTCCTCGGCATGCCTGCCCGGCCGCGTCTTGCCGCCGAACGGGGTGTCCTGCCAATGCGTCAGCAGGCGCCAGCACTTGCGGCATTGCAGGTACAACGCCGACAGCAGCGCCAGAATCACGCATAGCATGGCCAGCGTCAGCCAAGCCTCAATACCCATAGCATTTCTCTCCTGTCACGAATGCATGTTCAGCAGCCCGTCGATACCACTGCAACGCCTGGCGACAATCCGGCGCTTGCCCTGCCACGCCCTGCTCGTGCAGTCGCCCCAGGGCCCGCGCTGCCTGGACGATGCCGCGCTCGTAGGCCTGTTCGTAGTAGCTGACGGCCAAGTCCTGATCCACCCGCATGCCTTGCCCGTGAAGGGCCTGCTCTGCCAGGTTGAACGCGGCTTCGGCCGAGCCCAGCACGTAGGCGAGTTTGAACAGGCGTCGCGCCAGCACGGTGTCCTGTGGCGTGCGGCTGCCGTTGATCCACAGCCAGCCCAGATCGTTGAGGGCGTCGGGATCGGAAGCGAGCGCGTCATCGCGCAACGAACGGTACAAAAAGCCCAGCAGCGCAGGGTCGGTCATGGTTGCCAGCGGGCTGGGCGCTTGCAGCCTGTGGTAGGTGAATGTGTCGCACGTGGCCGGCCTGAAGACGCGCAACGACGGCATGCCAATGTTCGGGCTGGCAGCGGGTGCCCGGGTGGAATCGATAAAACGCATGGCCTGGGGATCAGGCAACAGCGTGTCCAGCATCTGGAACACTTTCTTGGCAGGGCTCATTCGGACAGCCTTCTGATTCATCATTCGATGAGTGCCATTATTCGCAGTGGCGCGTCATTTTGTGTCGTGCGCAAACTGCGGTAGCTGTCGAATCGCAGATGGATCGTCGGCATTAAACACAGTAGCATCTGGCCACACCTTACCCAGCCACGTACCGCCATGGATGCCCGCGACGGCTCAAGCGCGGCGGTCTACGGCCGATACGGCTAGACACTTCTGCGTTTAAGGAATCTTCCCGGAATGGATTACCAGTCGCTCAAAACCCGCCACCGCAACGAGCGCGATGCGCACCACCCCAACCTCGCCCTGCGCGTGCATCGAGCCCTGAGCTGGCTTAACCGCGCCGAGCAGGCAGAAGACGTCGATGGCCGTTTCATCTTCCTGTGGATCGCTTTCAACGCGGCCTATGCGACCGACATCGACGAGCAGCATCGGCTGTCCGAGCAGGAGTCGTTCAAGGCGTTTCTGCAAAAGCTCTGCGTGCTGGACAGCGAACACCTGATCGAGAAACTGGTGTGGTCGGAATTCCCGGGAAGCATTCGCGCCCTGCTGGACAACCCTTATGTGTTCCAGAGTTTCTGGGATTTCCAGAACGGCAAGATCACCGAGGCCGCGTGGGAAGAGCGCCTGCGCAGCGGCAAGCGCAACGCACAGACCGCGCTGGCCAACCGCGACACGGCCAAGGTGCTGGGCGTGATGTTCAACCGCATCTACACCTTGCGTAATCAGGTGATGCACGGCGGGGCGACCTGGGAGGGCAGCGTCAACCGTTCCCAGTTGCGCGACTGCTCCAGCCTGCTCGGCAAGCTGGTGCCGCTGATTATCCTGCTGATGCTCGACAACCCCGACACCCTCTGGGGCGACGCCTGCTACCCGGTGGTCAAGCAGTAAGGCGGTGTTTGCGCGTCGCCCGCGAGGACGGCAGCGCGCCCTGTACGCTCACCAACTCACCCTCACCCCCAGCGTCCCGCTCACCCCTTCCAGCGCCTCGCTGTCCAGATTCGCCGCATAGTCCGCCGTCACATACACACTCACATTCCCCGACACCTTCGCCACCACCCCCATGCCCACATCCATCGACGACGCCTCGTGCTCGGTCTTGATCCGGTCCAGGCCGTTGTAGGTGGTGGTGTCTTTGCCGCCGAAGCTGTGCCAGAGGTTGGTCCGCAGGTAGGGTTCGATTGGCAGGTTGTCGATCAGATATCGCCCTTTTAGCCGTGCGCCGAGTCGTCCAGTCCTGTAGGGCTGTGAGTCGAAGGAGACGTCGGAGATGCCGTCGTTCTGTTTGTCGAGGTCGATGCGTTGGTGGATGAGCTGGGCTTGCGGTTCAACCACCCAATGCTCGGAGACCGGGATCGGGTAGCCGCCTTCAAGGGACAGGGTGATGGCGTGGCCTTCGGTGTCGAGTTTGACGCCGCGATCCGAGCGGTTGCTGCCGTCCAGGCGTGTGCCCATGGCGACGGCGTCGAGGTACCAGCCCTGAGGATCGACGAGGGTCCAGTAGGCGCCGTAGTGGTCGCCGTTGAGTTTCAGGTGGCCGGCCTTGCGGTGCTGGAAGCCTTCGGCGAATCCGTCGACGTCGCCGCGCAGGCGGCTTTGGCCGACGAACAGGCCGATGCGTTGGGTCTGGCCGCTTTCGGTGGTGACGCTGTAGAGGTCGTGACCGATCTGGTAGCCCTGGTTGGAGGCGTCGAGGCGCGGAGAGACGGTGCCTGACCAGCTTTTCTTCATATCGCCGCCGTAGATCCGCGCCCAGCCTGCGGGAACGGCGCCGGTTTCGCCGAGCAGGCTTTGATCGCCCTGGCGCTCGTGAAAGGTGCCGAGTGCCGTGAGTGTCATGAGTTGGGCGGCGGGCACGACGACGGAGTAGACCGGTACTTCGAGGCGATAGAGTGGAATCGGGTCGGCGCCCGCGACAGCCTGTGGAACGGGCGGCGAGCTGACGGCCGGGATGGGCGACGTGGCTGCCGGGGTGTCGGGTTGCGTAGGCGCCGCCGGAGGATCCGCCGGGGCGACCGGCGTCGCGGTGGGTGGCTCGACCGGGGGTTCGTCGGGGCTGACGGTGGGTGCGGCGGCAACGATGGGCGGGCTCGCCACCGGCGGGACGACCACCGGTGGCGCGGGCGGCTCGACTGGTGCGGGCACGGCGACCACCGATGAACGCAGGTACCAGTTGTTTTCCGTGCCTGCGCTCACGCCGCCCTTGAACAGGTAGTACTCGTAGGCGCCGGCAGACAGCGAGCCTCGCAGGGCAAAAGCGTCGCTGGTGCTGGTGGCGCCGTTGAGGGCCTGGACCACTTCGATGCCGTCGGACCGGGTCAGCCCGCCCAGGCCGCCTAGGTTGGTCACAGCCAGTTGGGTGTTGCCGCTGATGGCCCCCTGGGACACCACCAAGCGGTCGCTGGGCGAGCCGTCGCCGCCCAGTTCGGTCTGTACCCGCAACTGGCCGTTGTTGCCGACGTAGTTGCCGTAGACGCTGAGGGTGTCGCTTGCGACTGTGCTGCCGGAAGTCAGGTCGATCACCCCGGCGTTGTTGAGTGTCGCCAGTTGCCCGGCGGTGTAGGGGCGGATCGCGCCTTGGGTGGCGGCCAGGGTGCTGCTGGCGTCGATGTTGAAGGTACCGGTGTTGCTGGCGCTGTCACCCAGGAAAAAATCGTCGGCCAGATCGAAACGCGAGCCGCTGGCGAGGTTGACGGTTTCCCAACCGATGTAGCGCGCCGCAGTGGCAGACGAGGTGTCGATGAAGGTCAGGGTGTCAGCGCCCAGGCCGCCATCGATTGCTGGTGTCGGGCTCAGGGCGCTCTCGGTCAGGCGGGCGATTTGCGCAGTGTCGTTGCCGTCGCCCATCAATACAGCGGACTGGATTTGCCCGCCGCCGTCCCAGACGAAAATGTCGTTGCCGGTGCTGGCGCGAATCTGCCCGCTGATGATGCCGCCGGTGACCGTCACCCGGTCATCGCCCCCGCTGACGCTGAGGTTGCCGCCGATGCTGCCACCGGACACCCTGATCGTGTCGCGGCCAAAGCCTGCGACCAGGTTGCCGATGATGCGCCCGCCAGACAGGTCGAAGATGTTGTCGTCGAGTTTCATGTCGACGCGGCCGATGGTGCCGCCGCTCATGGCCGCGACATCACCATCTTCGAAGGCGCCGATGATCGTGCCGCCGGTCATGGAGAACACATCGCGGCCGCCGCTCTGGGCCAGCGACTGGATCGTGCCGCCGGTCATCAGGAAGTTGTCGATGTCGTTGCCCTGGATCACCGCACCGGTGATGGTCCCGCCGCCGATGCGGATGACGTTGCCACCGTCGCCCAGGTCGATGGAGCCGCGAATGGAACCCGAGTCCATCTGCAGCACGATGGCGCCCGCGCCAAACAGCACATTGCCGTTGATGACGCCGGTGCCGCCGACGGGAAAAGTGAGGGTATTGTTGCCCAGCAAATCGGTCAGGCCGGGGCTGGTACCGCTGTCGCAGACATAGTTGTCATTACCTGCACCGGCAATCAGTGTGCAGGCCGCCTTAATCTCCGTGGCTGGCAATAACAGCATAGATACGCAAGACAGATAGAGAATATTGCTGACACTAGCCCGTAGGGGCCGTTTCATCAGAAATACTCCTGCGGGCATGGCCCGGGAGGGTTGCATCCGTTCGAAACCGGCGCCCGTTATAGGCCGTGCACCGAATTAACTTCCTTATTTAATTCAGCTAAGAGCAACCTCAAGAAAACGTCAAGTTATCCACAAGCCGCGCTGAGCGCTTTTGACGCAGGGCGGCTCGGTTGTGACAACGATAACAACGGCGTAGAATTCGCCTCATTCGCTCGTCCCCATACCCATAATAGCTTGCTGACTGCCTACACCGCCCAGGCCATGAGCCTCGTGCGGCGTTTCTGCTTGTCGGCGTTTTCATGGGCTGGGGCTCGATCCTGCTTTTCGATGTTTGCCCGAGGTTTGCGCTTTTTACATGAACACTACCGATGCTCGCACTGGAAGTTGGCTCAGCGTGATCGCGCTGGCCCTGGCGGCCTTCATCTTCAACACCACCGAATTCGTGCCGGTGGGGCTGCTCAGCGCCATTGGCCACAGTTTCGACATGACCACCGCGCAAGTGGGCCTGATGCTCACGGTATACGCCTGGATCGTGTCGCTGGCGTCGTTGCCGATGATGCTGATGACGCGCAACATCGAGCGGCGCAAGCTGCTGACCTTCGTGTTCCTGCTGTTCATTGCCAGCCACGTGATGTCCAGCGTGGCGTCGAGCTTCGGAATGCTGCTGGTCAGCCGGGTGGGCATCGCCCTGGCCCATGCGGTGTTCTGGTCGATCACCGCCTCCCTTGCAGTGCGTGTGGCGCCGGCGGGCAAGCAGGTGCAGGCACTGGGGCTGCTGGCCACCGGTACGTCCATGGCCATGGTGCTGGGTATCCCTCTGGGCCGGGTGCTGGGTGAGGCGCTGGGCTGGCGGACGACATTCCTCGCCATCGCCGTCGTGTCGGGGCTGACGGTGCTGATTCTGATCAAATCGCTGCCGCTGCTGCCCAGCCAGAATTCGGGGTCGCTGCGCAGTCTGCCGATGCTGTTCAAGCGTCCGGCGCTGGTGACGGTGTACGTACTGACTGCACTGGTCATCACCGCGCAGTTCACGGCCTACAGCTACATCGAACCTTTCGTGCAGGTCGTGGCGAAGATGAGCGGTGAAATGACCACCGTTATCCTGTTGCTGTTCGGTGGCGCCGGCCTGCTGGGCTCGGTGGCGTTCAGTCGCTTCAACAACCGCTATCCACGCGGCCTGCTGATCGCCGCCATTGGCGCGCTGACGGTGTGCCTGACCCTGCTGCTGCCGCTGTCGGGGAGCAGCTCGTGGATTTCGATCCTGAGCGTGGTGTGGGGCATGGCGATCATCTGCTTTGGCCTGGTGATGCAGGCCAAGGTATTGGCCCTGGCGCCAGACGCCACGGATGTCGCGATGTCGCTGTTCTCGGGGATCTACAACATCGGCATCGGCGGCGGCGCGCTGCTGGGCAGCATGGTCATCAGCCAGTTGGGCATCGCCAATATCGGCCTGGTGGGCGGCCTGGTGGCCCTCAGCGGCCTGGCGCTGGCGTGCCTGGCGTCGTATCGCTACGCCGAGAGCATCCGCGCCTGATTGGCGCAGCCTCTTCTGATCGTTCCCATGCGCCGCGTGGTAACGGCTCCTGCGACGCTCCGCGTCGCTGGACGCGGAGCGCCCTGGGCTGCATGCCCACGCAGAGCGTGGGCACGATCAACATCCTGCGCAACCATCATTCCCATCGATAACCAACATTCCGCCGATTGCCTTCCGCTCAAAATCCATGGGCGTACTATCACCTCACACCCAGACACGAACCGAGGGCAGGAAAAATGGTTATTCATCTTCTGACTTGCTTGTCACTGACAGCGCTGACCAGCTATGTCGTGGCCCTCAAACTTTTCGCTCTGACTCCGGTGCCAGTCACCGCAGACGAAACCAGCCATCGTGTCATGGCACGGGCTCGCTGATTACTTATCAGCCGCCCAAGTAGCTGAAACTTATCAGCACCTTTTACCCTTCTACTTTCTGTTTTTTGCGGAGCATTCGACATGGCCCGAGACGTCACCCTGCACGTTAGTTTTCCCAACTTTGGCACTAACTATTACTCACAACATGTCGTCGTCCGCAAAAACCGTCACAGCCTGATCGAGGACAAACGCTTCGACGCCTTCATGATGCCGGCCGCGGAACAGCACTTCAGTAACGAGGTGGTGGGCTTCAACGATCAGTTCCGTTTTCTGACTGACGCGCTGGCCATGCACCTGCTGGAAGTCGAAGACGCACGTCCTGCCAGAAGGGGCCGGCCATCGGCCCAGGCCCGCAGTCTGTAATTCAAAATTTCTTCGCCTGGATCGCCAAAAATCCGTGGGACGGCCGTTCAGTGCAAAATTATTGATGGATGACTGCATTAATTTGAATTTGCCTCACAGCGTGTTTCTGACCACAATCGCCGTGCTTCAAATGTGACCGGAAAGTTGCCGCAACAGCTTTCCACTGTCGCACTGCTGTTTTGAAACACTTGGCACATGCCCTCCCTGTGCAGGAGCTCAGTCGTTTGAGACGAGCTCCTTTTTTCGCCCTGGAAGATTCGATTGAAAACGCTTTTGCGCAGTTTCATCCCTCATTCACTCAATACCCACCCTGCTGAATGGTCCCGCGCGGCCATCGGCGCGTGCCTGGGTATCCTGCTCAGCGCCCTGTTGAGCCAGCAGTTGTTCGGCACCGATGCCACGCTGCATCTGCTCGGCCCACTGGGTGCGTCGGCGGTGCTGTTGTTCGCTGTATCGACCGGCGCGCTGGCCCAGCCGTGGTCGATCATCGGCAGTTATCTGATCGCTGCACTGGTCGCCCTGGCGAGTGTGCACATGCTCGGCAATACAGTCGCGGCGGCCAGTGTCGCGGTGCTGTCCTCGATCGTGGTCATGTGCATATTGCGCTGCCTGCATCCGCCGGGTGCTGCGATTGCCATCAGCATTGTCGTGTCGAAACACGATCTCTCGGCCCTTGGCCTGCACGTGTTGTTGCCGGTGATGTTCAACGCCGGTTGCCTGTTGCTGTTCGCTCTGGTCTACAACAACCTGACCCGCATGCGCTACCCCAGGGCGCAGGCCAAGCCGGCCGTTGCGGCTCAGGTGATCGAGCCTGCGCAGGCTGGCGCGCCTGTGCCGGGGAGTTTCAGCAGCGAGGATCTGGACAAGGCGCTGGATGAGGTCGGATCGTTTGTCGATGTGTCCCGCGCTGATCTTGAAAGCATCCTGCACAAGGCTGAAGACATCGCCCAGCACCGCAACCGCACTGACATCGACACACGGCAGGTCATTTCCCGCACCGCGCCCAGTCTGTCCCTCGAGCACTCGATGGCCGATGCGATGAAGCTGCTGAGCAAGCAAGGCAGCAAATACCTGCCGGTGCTCGACGCCGAGCGCAAGGTGGTCGGAATCATCAGCCTGGTGGATTGAAGCTTCACCGCGGCTTGCCGGCGTCGGCGCCCTCAAGATCGCCCCCGCGGGCAAGCCCGGCTGCTACGGATTGGCGGGGGACGCGGGACCGTAGCAGCACGGCTTGCCGGCGGGGGCGTATTTGAGATCGCTGTCGCCGGCAAGCCGGACTGCTACGGGTCTTCTATTTCAAATGAGCGGATCCCAGCGCTGGGACCAGTCGCCCTCTTGCTTGACGATATCGCGCAGCAGGTCACACGCCGGTTGCAGCGTGGGTGAGGGATTGTCCCGCGAGTAAATCAGATAAGTCGGATAGCTGAACTCCGGCGCCATCGGCACCCGCTCGACAATTCCGCGATCCAGGTAGGACTGCACCACTCGCGTGCGAAAGTAACCGGAGCCGCCATTGTCGAGGATGTACTGCAAGGCGAACGGCCCCAGGTTGAAGGCTACGGCGGCCTTGGATCTTTCCGGCATGGCATCGTCGTGTTGCCGACGAAACGCCGGACCCCAGTCGATGTAGACATAGGGCTCGGGCCGACCCACCACCTGCACCAGAATCAGTTTCTCTTCGAGCAACTCCTCGACCTGCACCCCGGGCCAGTAGGCCGGTTGATACACCAGGGCTGCATCCAGCACGCCGCGTTCGACATCCTTCATCAGCACGTCGTCATCCTTGACCTCGGCGTGCAGCGCGTGGTCCGGGATCACTCGCTTGATCTCGCGCACCCAACTAAGCAGCAGCGGGTTGCACAGGCTCATCTGCGCGCCGATACGCAGCACGTGGTGATAACCGTCGGGCAGCGGCAGGTCGCGCCGCGCGGCGTCCCAGGTCTGGACCAACTGGTTGGCGAACAGGATGAACGCCTCGCCGTCCGGGGTCAGCCGGGCGCCGGTCCGATTGCGCACGAACAGCTTGCAGTTCAGATGACTTTCCAGCTTCTGCACCCTGGCCGTGATGGCAGTCTGGGTAACGTGCAGCTGTTCGGCGGCCGCCATGAGGCTGCCCAGGCGGACGATTTCGAGAAAGGTACGGGCGAGGTCAATGTCCATCGATACGGCTCGGTGTCTGGCGTCGTGTGCCGCGCCATGGTAGCGCAGCAGCACCGTAGGCCGATGGAAAAGCAGGCAGGACTTTCATCGCCGGGGGTTTGCAGAAATGCGAAATCCGCTGTCTGATGCAGCAGGTTCGTACAGATAGCGAGCCACTTACCTACTTTCTGCGGAAAATCCTATGAAACACGCCCTGCTCACCGGCCTGCTCCTGACCGCTTTCGCCCTGCCCTTCGCGGCGTCTGCCAATGACGACAGCAACCAATGCCAGATGAACCTGAGCAAAGTCCGAGATGCAAAAGTCGCCCGGCCCAATTTGAGCGATGCCGTGAAGAGCGACGTCGACACCACCGTCCACCGCGCAGAATCGGCCTATGCCCGGCACAATGACGATGGTGCCAGGGAGTGCGTGGCATTGACGCAGCAGGCGTTGCAGAAGATTCAGGGTAATTGACGCGAGTCAATTACACCCCAGGCCCCCGTAGCAGCACGGCTTGCCGGCGGGGGCGATCTTGCGGACGCCCCCGCCGGCAAGCCGTGCTGCTACGGTTGAATCACTTCAAGACCAACAACCGATAAACCCCCGCCTCGTTCTCGATCCCGTGGGTGTCATGGGTGAACCCCGGGAATGACCGGTCGAAGCTCTCCAGCGCCCTCAGATACGCCAACAACGGCCCATCCGCAGGCCCTGCGTTTTCACCCGGCATCAACAGCGGAATGCCTGGCGGATAGGGCACGATGCCAGTGGCCGCAATGCGCCCGGCAGCCTCTTCCAGCGTGACCTGCTCGACCTCGTTCTTGACCAGTTTTTCGTACGCCTCCACCGGGCTGAATTCGGCCTTGGGCAGGGTGCCGAACGCCTGGGCCATGGCTGCGGTGGTCCGGGTTTTCTTCATGGCGGCGAAGATGTCCTGGGACAAATCCTTCAAGCCCATCCCCGCATAGCGCACCTGGTTGGCGGTCAGCAGGTCGGGCAGGCACAGTTCCAGTTCGAGGTTCAGGTCATAGTCGCGCTTGAAGTCCAGCAGGGCGTTGACCAGCGTGCCCCATTTGCCTTTGGTGATGCCGATGGAGAACAGGAACAGGATGGTGAAGTCCGTGGTTTTCTCCACGACAATGCCCTGGCGCCCCAGGTAGGCGCTGAGCACGCAGGCCGGGATGCCGAAGTCGAGCAGGTTGCCGTCGTCGCCCATGCCGGGGCTGAGGATCGACACCTTGATCGGGTCGAGCATGCAGTAGCTGTCTTCGATGTCGCCGAAGCCGTGCCAGACTTCGTTCGGGTGCAGTACCCAGCAGTTGGGATCGCTCTTGAGCCTGGCCGGATCGACCTCATGGAACGGCAGCGAGGTCGCGCCCACCTGCACACTCGGCGGCTGCCAGCAGGAGAAGAACCAGTCGTCATTGCTGAGCATTTCGCTCTGCATGCGCGAGATGACCTGGCGAAAGGCAATCGCTTCCTCGATGGATTCATTGGTCAGAATCTGCCCGCTGGGCGATTCCATCATCGCCGAACTCACATCGCATGAGGCCATGATCGCGTAGTTGGGCGATGTCGAGGCGTGCATCATGAACGACTCGTTGAAGCGACCGTGAGGGATCGGGTTGCGCCCGTTGCGCACGTGAATCATCGAAGCCTGGGACAACGCCGCCAGCAGCTTGTGGGTGGACTGGGTGGCGAACACCGTGGGCTTGGACGCATCGTGATCGTCCGGGCTGCCATGCATCGCGAAGCGATCCTTGTACAACGGGTTGAAGCGTGCGTAGCCGTACCAGGCCTCGTCGAAATGCAGGCGGTCAACGCTCTGCCCCAGCAGCTGTTCGACGCGGGTGACGTTGTAGGTCAGGCCGTCGTAGGTGGAGTTGGTGACGATGGCGTGCACCGGTGTCGGGTCGATGTGGCTCTTGACCAGCGGGTTGTTGGCGATGGCCGCCTTCACGCCCTCGGCGCTCAAGGTCTGCGGCAGGATCGGGCCGATGATGCCGAAGCGGTTGCGCGTGGGCACGAGGTAGGTCGGAATCGCCCCCGAGAGGGTCATCGCATGCTCGGCGGACTTGTGGCAGTTGCGATCGCACAGGGCGATCTGGTCCCGCGTGACGCTGGCCATCAGAATCACCCGGTTGGACATCGACGAGCCGTTGGTCACGTAGTAGGTGCGATGGGCGCCAAACACCTTGGCCGCATAGCGCTCGCCCTGGCCGATGGGGCCGCTGTGGTCGAGCAGCGAGCCCAGTTCGCCGACGGAAATCGACAGGTCCGAGCGCAACAGGTTTTCCCCGAAGAATTCGTAGAAGGCGCGCCCCGCCGTGCTCTTCAGAAACGCCGTACCACCGGCGTGCCCCGGCGTGTGCCAGGAATATTCGTAACTGCGGGCAAACTTGAGCAGCGCGCCGAACATCGGCGGCAACACCGCCTGACGATAACGCTCGATGGCGGCCATGATCCGCCCGCTCAGGAAGCGGCTGGTGTCTTCGGGCAGCCAGATGAAGTCATCGGCGTGCTGCATGACGATCAGCGGCACGCTGGAGGCGGTGCTGCGGTCGCTGATGAGGAACACCGGGACGCGGGTGTTGCGTTCGCGCAGCGCGGTGAGCAGGTCGATGCATTCCTGGTGGTCTTCGCTGGTGTCCATCTCCCAGCTCAGCAGCACGCACTGGACGGCCGGGTCAGTGCTCAGGATCGACTTGGCGTCGCTCAGGCTTTCCGAGGTCAACACGCTGATGGAGCGTTCTTCGACGTCACTGATGAGCTGGATCAGCGCCCGGCCAAAGACGCTGCGTTTGTCCGGCTGGTTGCAGACCAGCAGCGCCAGCATGCCGAGCAGGTGTCTGTATTCCGTCATGGGTGGGTCTCCAAGGTGGCCTGATTCACGCTGTTGAGAGGCAGGTTATTCACGGGGATAGGGTCCGCAGTGAGGTGCTGCGCCGCGACGGTCTGGGTCGGAACGCTGTTGTTGAGTGCCTCCAGTTTGATCAGGCGAGTGTTGACGAAGCCGAACAGCGTGTAGCCGACGATGGTCGCCACGCCGCCGAGCATCAGCGCCTGCTCGCCCGAACTGTAGAGCGCCAGATAGCTGTAAGCCGCCGCGATGTAGGCCACGATGTTGGTGATGAGTGCCTTGTCAGGCGGAACGTTGGACACCTTCTGCAGGGTCATCAGGGTCGCCATGGACAGGATGTACGGCACCAGGTTGGTCACCACCGCGAGGTTGACCAGGGTGTCGAACTGTTTGGCAAGGTCGGGGCTGATGGTCAGCAGGGCCATGGCGGTCTGCATCGCCAGCAGGATCAGCATGCTGATGATCGGCACGCCATGCTTGTTGGCCTTGGCGAAGATCGGCAGGAAGTAGCCGGTGTCCGCCGAACTCTTGAACACCTGCGCCACGGTGAATTGCCAGCCAAGCAGCGAACCGATGCACGCCAGCACCATCAGCCCCATGACGATGTTGCCGACCATGGGCGTGAACATCTTGGCGAACACCAGGCCGAAGGGTGCAGTGGAGGACACCAGTTCGGCGTTGTCGACGATGCCGGCGATCACGTTGGTGGACACGATGTAGATCACCGCCGCGCCCAGGGTGCCGCCCAGTACCGCGATGGGCACGTTCTTCTCGGGATTTTCCACCGCATCGCCGTTGGCGCACGCCGACTCCAGCCCTAGAAATGCCCACAGGGTGATCGCCACCGAGGCCCCGGCCGCTTCGAACCAGCTTTTGTCGTGGGGGTTCCAGCCAGCGGCGTACACGCTGCTGTCGAACCAGAACCAGCCGATGGTGGACACCAGAACCACCGGTGCAATGACGCCCCATACGGTGACTGAGCCGATCCGGCCGGTAATACTGGCACCGCCGAAGTTGGCGAATGTGGTAATCCACAACAGGGCGATAGTGGCCAGGCCTACTTGCAACGAATCAAGCTTGAGGCCAAATAGCGTCTGGATATAACCCACCGCCGTAATACTGATCGCCACGTTGGCGATCAATAACGACAGGCCATAGGTGTAGTTGGTGATGTAGTTCCCGGACTTGCCAAAGGTGTATTCGGCATAGCCGCCCATGCCGCCTGTCTTGCGGCTGAGCATGCCGCAGCGGGCAAAGGCGTAGGCCAGCGCCAGCGAGCCGGTGGCCGTTATCAGCCAGGAGAGGATCGAGATACCGCCGACTTCGGCGAGTTTGGTTGGCAACAACACAATGCCGGAACCCAACATGTTGACGGCCGTCAACATTGTCAGTTGTCCCACGCTCATTTTCTTTGCGACTGACATTCCGTTGCCTCTGCTGGATGAAGTGAGAGGCTTTTAGCTATAGCAAATGTTTCTCACTAATCAAGAAATGAGTGGCGCGCTGAATACTGTCAAAGCGCCACTTAATCAACTTGCAGAGACACTAGCCGGATATTAACGGGTCATTCGGTCAGATTGTTTTTCATCCGTTCGAATACACTCATATCGGTGCGCTCGAAGCGCAATGGCGTCACAGAGACCCCGCCATGGGTCACGACCCAAGTTTCGCTGTCATCGAAGTCCGGGCGGTCGTGGCGGTCGATATTCAGCCAGTAATAACCCTGCTCGCGCATGTCGGTGCGCTGGGTGATGTTCAGGCCGTCCATGCGGCCGATGCCCTGCCGGGTGATCTGCAGCGGTCCGGCCTGCTCGGGTTCGACATCCGGAAAGTTGATGTTCAGGCACACGTCCCCTGCCCATTGCATGCCAAGGACCTTGCGAATCACGTCGGGCGCCAGCGCACGGGCCGTGCCCCACTTCACCGCATCGCGGCGGCTGAAGAACTGGCTGAGGGCAATCGAGGGAATGCCCATCAGCAAGCCGGCCATGGCCGCACCGACGGTGCCGGAAAACATGGTTTCGACGCCCAGGTTCGCCCCCTTGTTGATGCCCGACAGCAGCAGTTGCGGCGGCTGCTTCATCAGCTCGCGCACACCGATGGCCACGCAGTCGGCTGGCGTACCGGACACCGAAAAGCGCCGCTCGCCACGGGCCTTCACCCGTAGCGGATGGTGCAGGCTCAGGGCGTGGGAAATGCCGCTCTGATCCTGATCCGGTGCCACTACCCACACTTCATCGGCCAGCTCACGGGCCACGGCTTCCAGTACCTCAAGGCCCGGGGCGTCGATGCCGTCGTCGTTGGTGATCAGGATTCGCTCGATCTTCGGGGGCATGCACATCTCCTCGGCTGGCAGTCAGACAAACAAGGTACACAACGCAAAACCGGCGTACCAGACGATGGCCGCGCGAATCAGCAATTCCCACAAGACATCCAGACTGTTCACACCTTCGACGCCGACAACCGGCGCCGGAACCTCGCCGGCCACGCAGCCCACCTTGGTAATCAGCTGCGAGGCGCTGATGTTCCAGTTGAGCAACTCACCGAGCATCACCCGGCTGACCGCGACGAAATTGCCCACCAGGGCAAAGCTTGCGGCGAGCAGGCGCACCGGCACCCAATCGAATGCATGGCGCAGTTGCATGGCGCGCTCCACCAGCGGCGCAGTCCTGCCATGCTCAGCGGCCAGTGCCAGCAGGCGATAGGCCAAGGCCGCGACCGGGCCCAGGAGGAAATACCAGAAAATCACGGCAAAGAAGCCCTGATACACCTGCCACAGCAAGTAGGTTTGCGCACCGCCGAGCAGTTGCTCTTCGTTCTCGGCCTGCACGCCCAGGTCACGCTCGGCGACCAGCACGGCCGCTTCCTGATCACCACGCCGGCAGGCATCGCGGAATGATCCCAGATTGGCCTTGATGTCCCCGCGTCCCAGGCTGTAGATCAGCACCAGCAGGTGAATCGGCAGCGCCAGCCAGCCATAGGCCACGGAGCCGACGATCCACAGCACCAGGGCTAGCACCAGCAACGGCAGCAGCACGATCAGGGACAGTATCCACCACGGCCGCTTTGCCGTACCTGGGTTCGACTCCAGCCGGCTCAGTTGGTACAGCCAAGGAGCGTCACGCTGAACACGCTGGCGCAGGGCGGAAAACTTCTCGATCCACACTGCCAACAGCAACACCAGAAAACTCATCACCTGCTCCTTGATTCAATCCTGTAAAGCCGAACGAAACCGTGCCCAGTCAAAGCATGGACCCGGATCGGTCTTGCGTCCCGGGGCGATGTCGCTGTGCCCGCAGATGCGCTGGTTGGTGATCGCGGGCCAGGCGGCCTGCAACTGCCGGGTCAGGGCGATCAGCGCATCGTATTGCGCGTCGGTGAAGGGCTGGTCATCGGTGCCTTCCAGCTCGATGCCGATGGAGAAATCGTTGCACGTCTCGCGCCCCTCGAACACCGAGACCCCGGCATGCCAGGCACGGTCCAGACAGGAGACGAACTGGGTCAGCTCGCCATCACGTTCGATCAGGAAATGTGCGGAAACCCGTAGCTCGGCGATGCCTTCAAAGTAGGGGTGTTCGGTGACGTCCAGGTGATTCCGGAAAAACTCCTGCACCTTGCCGGTCTTGAACTGCGCGGGCGGCAGGCTGATGTTATGGATCACCAGCAGCGAGATTTCCGCCTCGGGGCGGTCATTGAAATTGGGCGAAGGGCACGGATGCGCGCCGTGACACCAGCCCGTGGCAGGGTCCAATCGCATGGAGGGTCCTTAAAGCGTGAATCGACAGCGACCAGTATGCCCGCGATGGAGCGAGATGTGGCGGGCAATGGTGATCCGATGTTGCAAACCCGATCCACACGTAGCAGCACGGCTTGCCGGTGGGGGCGCCGGTAAGACCGCCGTCGCGGGCAAGCGCGCTCCTACAGGGGATTGAGGTGTTCATGCGATCCAAGAACAAGTAAACAACCCGTAGCAGCACGGCTTGCCGGCGGGGGCGTACTTGAGATCGCCCCGCGGGCAAGCCCTGCTGCTACAGGGGTTTTAGCCTTTGAGCTTGCGCAGGTTGCCCAGCACCGATTCAAGGGCGCGGTCGAACAGCAGCGAATCGTCCAGCACGCGGATAGTGCCGCGACGGAATTCGACGGCCAGGCCCATGCGGGTTTTTTCCAGCACTTTCATGCCCGTGCGGTTGACGAACACATAACGCCCGCTCGGCTCGACAATCGCCGCCAGCTTGCAGCGCAGCTTGTGGTCTTCGTCTTCCTGGATCTCGACCCAACTGCCCAGGCGCAGGGTATCGACTTGTTGCAGCCCGGCATCGTCGTCCGGCAAGTTCAACGAAGGCTCGCGCATCACCTGCTCACCTGGCGCAACCAGCACGATTTCTTCCACCACCGCCATCATCGACGGGCCGTCAGCGGGCTCCTGCGCCGTCTCGGCCTGTGGCGCTCGCGCAACGTTGTTGAACGCCTGCACATGCAGCGCTTCGAGCTGGCTGAAAAACTCGCTGGTGGCAAACGGATCGAACGCCGCGCTGCTCAGACCATCGCGCAGCGACTTGAGCAGGCCCGGCACCAGTTCCAGCAAGCGCTGACGGGCCTCGGGCTCCTCGTGGGGCTCGACGCTCCAGATCAGATCATCCATGGCCTGCAGCCCCGACTTCCACTCGGCCGACTGCTCGCCATGCTTGAGGCAGGTCAGCAGCAGCACCTTGCTCCAGGCCTCCTGCAGCAGGCGCACAACCACTTCAGGGAGCGTGCGGCCCAGCAGGCGATCATTGAGCGCCTGTTGCACCTGCTGACGCGCAAGCTCGGCCAGGGCACGGCCCTCTTCGGCATCGCGGGTGCGTTGCTCCAGCAGCTCACTGCGACGGCGCTCATCGCTGGTGAACGCCAGGAAATCCACCAGCAATTCGGTGAAGATCGCCGGATCGTCGACGAAGTCATGCAGCAACCGCTGCACGATCTGATCGATGCGCGAGTACAGCGAATCGCGCTGGCTGTCGTCGCGCCCTCCCCAACCGAGCGCTGCCGAAGCGATCTCGTTGAGCAGGCGCCGCGCAGGGTGGCTGCCACGGCTGAAGAAACTCTTGTCGATCACCGCGACCTTGAGCATCGGAATCTGCAACCGGCCAATCAGCGCGCGCAGGGAAGATGGCAGGTTACGGTCGTCGAGGATGAACTCGAACAGCATCGAGATGAGGTTGATGACGTCTTCATCCGTTGCACCGACGGTGCGGAACTTGCCGCTGCGCGCGCTCACGCGACCGATGAGCTGCTCGAGCTGCGCGCGCAGGTCGAAGTCATCCGGGGTTTCGGCGCGAGGCACGTATTGCTGCAGATGGGACAGCAGGCGCAGCAGGTCCTGACTGGAAATCGGCCGTGCTTCAGTGACGCTGTCCGGGCGCGGCGTGAGGTTGCCGCGCACATGCACCAGCAGCTCCTGCAAGGCGCCGAAGACTTCCTGCACGCTCTTGTCGAGCTTCTCGGCGGCCTGCACCAGCGCAGCGCTGTCGGCGCGCTGGGCTTCGGTTGCGGGCGCTGCGTCTGCCGAACGATCGGTAGAGCGGCGCGACGGCAACACTTTCAGATCCGGCAACACACCGGCGGAAATCAAAAGGTAATTGGCTTCTTCGTAAAGCTGATCGGCATTGCTCAGCGCGTACTTTTCGAAGAGCTTGAGAATGATCAGCTTGACCTTGATCTCGACGCCCAGATTGCGTCCGGCCTGCAAGAAGAAATCACACAGCAGGGTCGGCCCCAGGGGGTTGGTTTCGTCGGTCAGGCTCTGGGGAATCAACTCGTTCAGGCGCGTGGTCAACTGGCCCAGCGCGACACCGTCACGGTTCATGACCTTGGTGACCATGCTGTCCACGGCAACCGTGCGCTCCAGGTCATCGTTGTGAACCAGCGCCAGCTTGTCGAAGGAAACGGGGTCGCTGAGGATCGGCTCGGCGATCTCGTACTGGCCAAGGCGCAGGAAGGATTCGAAGAATTTGTCGAGGAAATTGCGCTCGATACTCTTTCGCTTCAGGCGCAAGTCGCGCATGGCTTCGAAGAAGATGCTCTGCTCGGCGTTGTTGCGCGCCCGATCCGCCATCTCGAAGAGGGTGTCATCGGCGTTGTCGAAGAGGGTCTGAAGGCTTTCCTTGAGCTGCTGGGCGGCCTTGTCGCGCACCTGCAGCAAAACGACGGGCAGCCGAGCGACAGGCGAGGCACCCGAATGATCGGAGCTCGTCTTGCTCAACGGCACCACTTTACTGTCGTTCTGCATCAAGGACTCCATTCATCAACCATCACTTACAACAGCCACTGCTTGCGCCACAACCTGAGACCAGTTGGAGGCAGGCTCCATCTGGACGGATCGCGAGTGTGTAGTCCCTGGGATATTACGGCATACGTCAAAACTATGACGTCAAGGCTATGACATCAACTGCGGGGCGAATTATCTTTGAAATGCCTTCCGCTCGCCAGCGGTCTCGTGGTCCGGGTCCCCAAAATGCATCGCTGCTACAAGCGTAGGCCCAGACGGAGCGGCACGTGCAGGGATAGACCGCGGAAATCGCGTTCTGTCGCATGAAACGGGAAAAAACCGACAAAATGCAGCACATCCCCTCAAATGGATGTTCCAGCGTGGGTGGGTTGGTACAGACGACTGCCTTATACTCCGGCGACTTAGTAAGTGGAGTCCGATATGCCGAATTTTCGTCTTGCCGCACTGACCGCAGAAATCGAAGCTAACGTACGCCGTGCGTTGCTCGAAGACATCGGCAGTGGTGACATCACCGCGCAACTGATCCCCGCCGAGCGCCTGGCCAAGGCCACCGTGATCTCCCGCGACGCCGCCGTGATCGCCGGCACCGCCTGGGTCGACAGTGTGTTCCGCCAGCTCGATCAGCGCGTGGCCGTGCATTGGCAAGTCGCCGACGGTGACCGTGTCCAGCCCAACCAGCCTCTGTTCCACCTCGAAGGCCCTGCACGCTCCCTGCTCACCGGCGAGCGCAGCGCGCTGAACTTCCTGCAGTTGCTCTCGGGCGTCGCCACTCGCTCGCAGCATTACGCTGACATGGTCGCCGACACCCAGGTCAAGCTCCTGGATACCCGCAAGACCCTTCCCGGCCTTCGCCTGGCGCAGAAATACGCCGTCACCTGCGGCGGCTGCCATAACCACCGCATCGGCCTGTTCGACGCCTTCCTGATCAAGGAAAACCACATCGCAGCCTGCGGCGGCATCGCCCAGGCCATCACCGCAGCCCACAAGATCGCCCCCGGCAAGCCGGTGGAAGTGGAAGTCGAAAGCCTGGACGAACTGAAACAGGCCCTGGACGGCGGCGCCGACATCATCATGCTCGACGAGCTGTCCCTGGACGACATGCGCGAAGCCGTACGCCTCACCGCTGGCCGCGCCAAACTCGAAGCCAGCGGCGGCGTCACCGATGCGACGTTGCGCACCATTGCCGAAACGGGCGTGGACTACATCTCGATCGGAACGCTGACCAAGGATGTGAAGGCGGTGGACCTGTCGATGCGGTTGAGCATCTGACCGGCACGGGTTGAGCCTGAAAACGAAAAACCCGCCGTAGCGGGTTTTTCTTCAATGGGAATGCGCGATCAACTTCCGTCAAACCCAGACAACAACTCCGGGTTGTCGCGCACGATCAACTTGCCGACCATGGACGAGCCGTGCACGTTCAGATGGTTATTGTCCCGGTAGAGCAACTGCGCATCCTTGACCATCGTGCAGTCATCGGCATTGCACAGGTACTGGCTCACCGGAATGTATTTCACGCGCACATCCCGCTTGGCCACATCGACCAGTTGGGCTTTGTAGGCATCGAGTTCCTTGCTGGCCTGCGCGAACGGAATCGAGCAATGACGGGTAGTGGTACCCACCCGGCTCACACAGTCTTGAGGGCCGAAGGGGAACCTCGGGACGTCATCGACCAGGTAAACCTCTTTGCCCAACGACTCCAGATATTCCACCGTTGAATACACTTCGGCTTCCAGAGTCGATCCTGCCGGAATCTCATCGATCCGCTGAATCCAGTGCATGGTGATCAGGACTTTCTTGATCGAGGGGTGATCTTTCACGAAATCAAAAATGTATTTGAATCGCGGATTGCTCAGATAAGGCGGACTCGACTGGATGTAGTAAGCGATCGTGTGCTGGTCCATGGCTTTTGCCAGGCCGACAAACAGATGTTCCCCATGACTGTCGCCAATGATCGCGACATCAACGTCCTTGCCTGCCCTGGACTGCATGCAGCGGGTGTAGATTTCATAAGTCTCAGATTGCGCCCGCACGCCTTCATCCGCACAGGGGTAGAAGTTGGCCTTCATGTAATCGAAGAACCTGGCATGCCCCATGTCCTGGGCCATCGGGCTCACTTGCCGCAGATTGAACAGCGTACCCCTGAATACCGAAATCCCCAGCGCTGCCACCATCACCATCATGACCGCCAGCACTGCGGCGTTGGTGTTGGTCCGGGACTTGCGCACCGGAGTTTCCACGACCTTGTAGGTGATCCACGCCAGCACCACAGACAGCGCCACCGCGCCTGCGCGATACCAGGGCTCGGCGAACTGGCTGGAGACGATGGTCGAGAACGACATGATCGGCCAATGCCACAGGTACAGCGGAAAGCTGATCAAACCGACCCACACCGCCAGCCTGTTCGACAGGATTTGCCGGTTGATCCAGGAGTTCCGGCCAGGCCCGATCAACAGCAGCGACGCACCCACGGGCAACAGCGCCCACAGGCCCGGGAAGGATCGGGTTTTGTCGATCAGCACCAGCCCCGCAGCCAGCAACAGCATCCCGCCGACAGCGCTGACCTCCTGGGTCCAGCGCAGACGATGGGCACTCATCCCCTTGCCTGCATGCAGATAGGCAAGGGCGCCGCCCAGCGCAAGCTCCCAGAACCTGATGAGCGGTGAATAGAACGCGGCCGTCGGATCGGTGCTGACCTTCACGGCACTCGCATAAAGCGACAACGCGATCAGGAGCGCGAAACCCCAGACCGCCACTTTCCTGCACCGAAAGCCCACCCACAGGGCGATCGGCCAGAACAGGTAGAACTGCTCTTCGATCCCCAGGCTCCACAAGTGAAGCAACGGTTTGGATTCAGCGGCGGTATCGAAATATCCAACTTCGCGCCAAAGGGCAATGTTGGAAATGAAACCGGCCCCGGCAAACACATGCTTGCCGAGCGCCTTCAACTCATCGTCGAACAACACATACCAGCCAACGATCAGACAGGCCGCCAGCACCAGCAACAGCGCCGGGAAGATCCGCCGGATCCTTCGCAGGTAGAACTTGAAGATGCTGAAAGTCCCGGACTCGAGTTCCTTGAGCAAGATGCCGGTAATCAAGTAACCCGAAATCACGAAGAAAACGTCAACGCCTATGAAGCCGCCGGGCAGCAATGCGGGAAACGCGTGATAGATGACAACGGAAAGAACGGCAATTGCCCGCAAGCCGTCAATGTCGGCCCGATATTTCTGATTGGTAAGCATCGCTTGTCTTGCAGATGAGGACGGCAAGGCAGACTGCCAAGCGGGTCGCGGTGAATGAGGGCGCCGAGTGTACCCGCGGCGCGGGCGCAGCGGCAATGAAACAGCAACGCATAGGCTTATTGCAGAGCGGCCCACGCCCTGCCGGGGTTGTCATTTACTCAGGCACGGTCGTCCAGATGACATACCCTTCCATACCGTGAGCACGACGCAACGCCTTCACCGCCTTGCTGGCCTCCCACTGGGAGTTGAAGGGTCCGACCGTGACCTTGACCAGCCCCTCCTCCATCACCGAAAGGCCCATGGCTTTGATCTTGCCCACCACGTTGCCACGTGTCTGCGCCTTGCAAAACACATCCACACCCCAGCACTCGACACGCGCAGCCGCGCCAGCCACAGGATTACCCACCGCTTCGTAGCTGAAACAATGCGCGCATCGGGCGGTGTCCAGCGCCGTCTCGCCGCTGCAAAAACCACAGAAGCGCATGCCGGGTGAAGGCTTGCTTTCGCCTTTGAGCAGCAGAACGATCAGCACACAAAACAGATAAATCCCGCCCGCGATCAGGATTCCCGAAAACGGGAGCATGAGCAGCAGGAGCGGGACCGCAATGAGCAATGACACGACCCGAAGAAAGGTCTTGTGCCGTCTCGGCCAGGTCGGCGGTCCGTAAGTGCCGGCCTCCATATTGACCAGGCTCAACACCTTGGCTACTTCAACAAGAGCACCGATGATATCCATAGCCTTGCGGTTCAATTCCTTTGACGAGCGAGACAGCCGCAACGGCCGGGGGAGTGGCAAAAGATGAGATGGTGCCGAAAACAGGAATCGAACCTGCGACCTTCGCGTTACGAGTGCGCTGCTCTACCGACTGAGCTATTTCGGCGGGTGAGAAGAAAACTATCAGGACTCTAATGCGGCGGCAATGGTAAGTCAGCCTTGGTGGCGATCACCCCCTGCCGCCAGAAGCGAGGCAGATGGGTTCCCCCCAAATCGCGATCAAACTCGGCGCTGCGCGCGTCAAGGTTCGGAAAGTCGCGGGCCACTTCAAACACCAGCAAGCCGATGGAGAGCACCATCATGGCCATCCAGCCCTGACGCAGCCATGCAAGCCCCGGACCGCGTTCGATAGCCCCTCGGTGGAGGCCAATCAGCCATCCGACCACGATCGCCAGCCAGATCTGAGAATAAGGCATGACGATAACGCCATCGACCATCGATTGGGTCAGGGCACCCAGCAGGCTCGCGAGCAGGCAAATGCGCAACAGGTCTGCCTTTTCGTGGGAGGCAGCCCGCTCTCTTGCCAGCCGGATGGTTGCCCATATGCCACGAAACCCCAGCCCGCCCACCAGCAATGTGGAGGGAACGCCCCATTCACTTGCCCATTGCAGGATGGCCTGGTGCGGATGCGCCCCAACCAGGTTATGACTGTTGGCAAAGTGCATCGGCCCAAACCCCAGAATCGGCCGGCTCTTGATCATTTCCCAGGCCTGATCCCAGATGATCTCGCGTGCAGACAGCGTCACCGTGAGGCGACCACCGGCAGAGTTGACGAGCTTCACATGCAGAAGGTCGGACAGCAGGCTGAACAGCAACCCATAGAGGCAGAGACCTGCCAAGGCCGCCAGTATCTGCCACCGCACCCATTGGCGACCACTGAGGCCGCACTTTGAAATCACTGCCGCCGCGACAGCCATGCCCAGCCAGGTTCCCCGCGTACCGCCAACAATCGCGATCAGCCACCAACAGGCAAGCAAGGCGAAAATCGAGTGCCTGATGGGGCGCTTGAGGCCCGGCAACAATAAAGGGAGAGCCAACAGGGGCAGCGTCATCGTCTGGAACTGACCGTAGAACCTCCTGTTGGAAAAGCCTTCGATAAGCAGGTCGAGATCAAGTGTACCGGTAGAGGTCACGTAACCGGCCAGGGTGGAAGAAAAGAACTGCAAGACTTTGAGGGCGCAAAGCGCAATGACGAAACACACGAACGCATGATCGAGCGAAGCCTGTGCCTGTCGGCGAGCCTGCGCCACGTACAAGGCGATGGCGCAACAGGCGAATGCCAACGCGACTTCACAAAACGCCCAGTAAGGCTTGGCACTCAGCACGCACGAAAGAAACGCCAGGGCGACAATCAGGCCCAGGCCCCACCGGCATTCAGCGGGAACGGCTGCACGCCTGTCGGCGCTCACCAGCAAGAACACAACCGCAAGACACGCAACGCCTACCTGGAATAACCGCTGCCAGTCGTGATCATAAAAATGGGAGAAGACGATGGGCGTAAAGATCAGGGCTGCAATGATGGCTAGCCCTGTATTTTTATAGATGGCGCCGTCTTTCAAGTCGCAGACACTCGTAGGGATGTAATAAAAAAAGGCGCACGAGGCGCCTTTTCTAGATCCAGAAACCGATCAAGAGCCGGTGCAGGCACTTGGTGCAGCAGCTACAGGGGAAGCAGTACACGACCAGGTGATGCTTTGGCCGGTGCTAGTTGCAGTAGGCGTAGGTATGACTGGCTGCAGAGTCACGCTGACAGTCGGGTTAGTACGGCTAGCGGTCAGCGTGCCGCTAGCGCAAGTCTGGCCAGTCGCCAGGGTCATGTTGTTGCACAGCGCGGTGGACTGCAGACCGTTCGAGAAGTTTTCTGCCACACCCAATTTCGCCGAATCCAGCCCTGCGAGAAGTGCAGAGGCCTGCGCGCGCAGGGTATAGTTTTGGTAAGCCGGGATGGCAACAGCGGCGAGAATACCGATGATCGCAACCACGATCATCAGTTCGATAAGGGTAAAACCTTTTTGTGATTGCATAACGTACATCTCCGATCGTCAATTTGGTGCTGCGTCATGAGCATAGACGCATACGCCGTGCCAACTTCCACAACAACGTTTTTAATGCGCCTTGCCGCTGATTGAATGCTCTTGCCCGGCTGCCGGCGGCAAATAGTGACAAATATTGTCACTCTTGAAGCGCACATTTGGCAGCACCGCCCGACTAGGCTATAAACGGTCCAATGTCTGTGTCTGGTGGCTGTAATGACTGATGTCGTCTTAACCGGTTTGGCGAAACAACTCGTCCAGGCCGAACTGCTCAATGAAAAATCTGCCCAACAGGCCTACCAGCAGGCACGGCGCGACAAGGTTTCGCTGGTCAATTATCTGGTTCAGAACAAGCTGGTCAAAAGTCTGACTCTGGCCGAACTTGCGTCAGAGCAATTCGGCCTGCCGTTTCTCGACCTCAATACCCTGGATAAAGAAAGCCAGCCAAAAGGGCTGGTGAGCGAGAAACTGGTTCGCCAGCACTCCGCCCTGCCCCTGTGGCGCCGTGGCAACAAGTTGTTCGTCGGTGTATCGGACCCGACCAACCACCAGGCCATTACCGACATCCAGTTCAGCACCGGGCTCAATACCGAAGCCATTCTGGTCGAGGACGACAAACTCACCGCCGCCATCGACAAGTTTTTCGATACCCATACCGGAATGGGCGAGTTGGCGGATGTCGACCTGGGTCTTGAAATCGAGACGGTCGATGAAACCAAGGAGAACTCCATTGGCGGGCAGGACGCCGACGATGCCCCGGTGGTGCGCTTCGTCAACAAGATGCTCATGGACGCCATTCGCCTGGGCTCTTCGGACCTGCACTTCGAACCCTACGAAAAGATCTTTCGCGTGCGCCTGCGCACGGACGGGATTCTCCACGAAGTCGCCAAGCCGCCTACCCAACTGGCGGGCCGTATCGCGGCGCGCCTGAAAGTCATGGCCGGGCTGGATATTTCCGAGCGCCGCAAACCTCAGGACGGCCGGATCAAGCTGCGCATATCCAAGAACCGCTCGATCGACTTCCGGATCAACACCCTGCCGACGCTGTGGGGCGAGAAGATCGTCATGCGTATTCTTGACCCCACCAGTGCCCAGATGGGCATCGATGCCCTGGGCTACGAGCCTGAGCAGAAGGCCCTTTATCTGGACGCACTGAGCAAGCCGCAAGGCATGATTCTGGTGACCGGGCCCACGGGTTCCGGCAAAACCGTGTCCCTGTATACGGGCCTGAACATCCTGAATACCCCCGACATCAACATCTCGACCGCGGAAGACCCGGTGGAGATAAACCTTGAGGGCATCAACCAGGTCAACGTCAATCCGCGCCAGGGCATGGACTTTTCCCAGGCGCTGCGCGCGTTTCTGCGTCAGGACCCGGACGTGATCATGGTCGGTGAGATTCGTGACCTGGAAACCGCCGAGATCGCGATCAAGGCCTCGCAGACTGGCCACATGGTGCTCTCGACCCTGCACACCAACAGCGCAGCCGAAACCCTGACCCGCCTGCACCACATGGGCGTGGCGGCGTTCAACATCGCGACGGCCATCAACCTGATCATCGCCCAGCGTCTGGCCCGCAAGCTCTGCCCGCATTGCAAGAAAGAAGTCGACATTCCCAAGGACACGTTGATTGCAGAAGGTTTCCCCGAGTCGAAAATCGGCTCGTTCAAGCTTTACTCTCCCGTGGGCTGTGAACAATGCAACGCAGGCTACAAAGGCCGCGTGGGTATCTACGAAGTGGTGAAAAGCACCCCGGCACTCGAGCGGGTTATTATGGAAGAAGGCAACTCCATCGAGATTTCCGAGCAAATGCGCAAGGATGGGTTCAATGACCTGCGCACCTCAGGCCTGATGAAGGCCATGCAAGGCGTTACCAGCCTTGAGGAAATCAACCGCGTCACCAAGGACTGAGCATGGCGACCAAAGCAGTAAAAGTCGGCACCTACACTTGGGAAGGCCTGGACAAGAAAGGCACCAAAGTGACCGGGGAACTGACCGGCCACAACCCGGCGCTGATCAAGGCACAGTTGCGCAAGCAGGGTATCAACCCGACCAAAGTCAGAAAGAAAACCGCCTCGCTGTTCGGTTCCGGCAAAAAGATCAAACCGCTGGATATCGCGTTTTTCAGCCGCCAGATGGCGACCATGATGAAAGCCGGCGTGCCGTTGCTGCAGTCCTTCGACATCATCAGCGAGGGCTCGGCGAACCCGAACATGCGCAAGCTGGTCGATGACATCAAACAGGAAGTGGCAGCGGGACACAGTTTCGCCACTGCGCTGCGCCAGAAGCCGCAATACTTCGACGATCTGTTCTGCAACCTGGTCGATGCGGGTGAGCAGGCCGGTGCCCTGGAGTCGTTGCTCGATCGCGTGGCGACCTACAAGGAAAAGACCGAATCGCTGAAGTCGAAGATCAAGAAGGCCATGACCTACCCGATTGCGGTCGTCGTCGTCGCCTTCATCGTGACCGGCATTCTGTTGATCAAGGTGGTCCCACAGTTCCAGTCCGTCTTTGCCGGATTTGGCGCGAAACTGCCGGCCTTTACGCTGATGGTCATTGGCCTGTCCGAAGCGGTACAGAGCTACTGGTACATCTTTATTCTTGCGGTAGTGATTGCGATCGTCGCATTCAAGCGGGCCTATAAAGGCTCAGCGAAGTTTCGCGACCGAATGGACCGGATGATGCTGAAGATCCCGGTGATCGGTCCTCTGCTCTACAAGTCGGCGGTGGCGCGGTACGCGCGGACACTTGCCACAACGTTTGCCGCCGGCGTGCCATTGGTCGACGCACTGGATTCGGTGGCCGGGGCCACCGGCAACGTGGTATTCCGCAACGCCGTACAGAAGGTCAAACAGGACGTCTCCACCGGCATGCAGCTCAACTTTTCCATGCGCAGCACCGGCGTCTTCCCGATGCTTGCAGTGCAGATGACGGCCATTGGCGAAGAGTCAGGTGCACTGGACTCCATGCTCGACAAGGTCGCGACCTATTACGAGGAAGAAGTCGACACCATGGTCGACAGTCTCACCAGCCTGATGGAACCGATGATCATGGCCGTTCTGGGCGTTGTCGTCGGCGGCCTCGTTATCGCCATGTACCTCCCCATCTTCCAGCTCGGAAACGTCGTCTAGCCATGTCCCTCCCCGAACTCCTGGCCAGCTCCCCGCTGGCCTTTGTTTTATGCACCCTGGTTTTGGGCCTGCTCGTGGGCAGTTTCCTCAACGTGGTGGTTTACCGCCTGCCGAAGATGATGCTGCGTGACTGGAAGATCCAGGCGCGTGAAGTGCTGGAGCTGCCGCCTGAACCGCAGGCAGAAACCTTCAACCTGATCCTCCCCCACTCCCGCTGCCCGCACTGTTCGCACAGGATCCGCGCATGGGAAAACCTGCCGGTGGTGAGCTATCTGTTCCTGGGCGGCAAGTGCTCGAGCTGCAAGGCGCCTATCAGCAAGCGTTATCCGCTGGTAGAGCTGGCATGCGGGGTGATGTCGGCGTTCGTGGCCTGGCATTTCGGTTTTGGCTGGCAGGCGGGTGCGGTGCTGGTGTTGAGTTGGGGGTTGCTGTCGATGAGCCTGATCGACGCCGACCATCAGTTGCTGCCCGACGCCATCGTACTGCCACTGCTGTGGCTGGGGCTGATCGTCAATGGGTTCGGCCTGTTCGCGACCCTGACTGACGCGCTGTGGGGCGCGGTGGCGGGTTATCTGGTGCTGTGGGCGGTGTTCTGGGTGTTCAAGCTGCTCACCGGCAAGGACGGCATGGGTTACGGCGACTTCAAGCTGCTGGCCATGCTCGGCGCCTGGGGTGGCTGGCAGATCCTGCCGCTGACGATCATGTTGTCGTCGATTGTCGGGGCGGTGCTGGGGCTGATTTTGCTGCGCGTTCGCAATGTCCAGACCAGCACGCCGATCCCCTTCGGGCCTTATCTGGCCATTGCGGGCTGGATCGCATTGCTCTGGGGTGCTCAAATAACCACTTCGTATTTGCAGATCGCCGGTTTCAGATGACCTCTCACGCAACAAATCCCTGGATTCTGGGCCTGACGGGCGGCATTGGCAGTGGCAAGAGCGCCGCTGCGCAGTGTTTCGTCGATTTGGGCGTACACCTGGTCGATGCCGACAACGCCGCGCGTTGGGTGGTCGAGCCCGGGCGCCCTGCCCTGGCACGGATCGCCGAGCACTTCGGCGCGGGCGTACTGCAGGCCGATGGCAGGCTGAACCGGGCGGCCTTGCGCGAGCTGATCTTCAAGGACCCGCAGCAGCGGGCCTGGCTCGAGGGCTTGCTGCATCCGTTGATTCGCGAAGAGATTCGCGACTACCTGGCCCGCGCCGAATCACCCTATGCGATCCTGGTGTCGCCGCTGTTGCTGGAAACCACTCAGCACCAGATGGTTCAGCGAGTGCTGGTGATCGATGTGCCAGAGGCGTTGCAAATCGAGCGCACGGTGCTGCGCGACAAGACCAACGAAGAGCAGGTCCGGGCGATCCTCAAGGCCCAGACCACCCGCGAGCATCGCCTGAGCCAGGCTGACGATGTCATCGTCAATGACCGTGACCCTGCGTGGCTGAAAAGCGAGGTCGAGCGCCTGCATCACTTTTATCTAACTTTGCGTGGAGGCCAATGATGAGCCAACCAATGACCGTCAATTGCCCAACCTGCGGAGCGCCTGTGGAATGGACGCCAGCGAGCAAGTTCCGGCCGTTCTGTTCCGACCGTTGCAAGCTGATCGACCTGGGCGCCTGGGCTGCTGAAGAGCATGCGATTCCGGTCGCGCCGGATGCCGAGGACGAGCTGTTTTCGGGTGAACTGGACCCGCGTCAGCATTGACCGGGCGTGGCACCTGATGCGTTGCCGTCAGGTGTCACCGTCATCGACCCAGGGTTCGGACAGATACCGCGAGCGGTTGAAGGTTTCCAGCCACTCGGGGCAGAACACCACCAACGCCGTCACGATCACGCCGTTGATGAACGCCTCGGGGAAGATGATCAGCCACAGGTAGCCGATGAAGTCCCCCAGCCACTCCGGCATGGCGAACAATCCACCCACCCATAGTAAACCCATCGCCAGCAGCAGACAGAGCAGCGCGGTCAGCGCTGCGGCGAAGAATCCGGAACAGAAGATGTAGGTAAAAGGACTCTTGGGCTGGGCGCGCTCGACCAACAGGCAGCAGGCTTCGGTCACCATGACCGGAATGCCCACCAGCAGCAGGCCGTTGACGCCCATCGACGCCATGTCCTGATGCCCCATCGACAGCATGCCCAACTGGGCCATCAACCCACCGACAATCGCCAGCGGCCAGTTCAGCAGCAGGGTCACGGCCGTCATGCCGATGAAGTGATAAGACACGCCGGTGTCGAAGTCGCGGCGCAGCAACCAGAGCAGAAACAGGGCGAACACCGTACCGAAGAACACGTGCTGGCGACGGGTGTCGGTGATCAGTTCGACCCACGGACAACGCCACAGCGCCCATGCAATGAGGGGAAGGTAGAGCATCCAGCCCAGGATCATGGTTTCGGGGGTGAGAACTTGTGCTCCGATCATGGCGACGACTTCTTTTTATGGGTTCGGATTAAGGGCAGCCTACACCTTTTGAAAAAGCCTGCGTGTCAAACCCGATAACACCGCAAAACCTCGGTTTATTCACCCTCGCAGCTGTAAGCAGATGTGTGTAGTGGCGCAAAGCCTTACCTTGGCCAGTTTCATTTTTGAGTATGAATCCATAGACTTGGCGCTCATTGTTTCCAGCCAAGAGACATCTATGGATCGCATCGAATGCATGCGCGCGTTCGTCGCCACGGTGGGCGCCAACGGTTTCGCCGCAGCCGCCCGCGCACTGGACGTGCCCCGCTCGAAAGTCAGCAAACAGATCCAGGCGCTGGAAGAAGCCATCGGCGTGCAATTGTTGCAACGTACTACACGCAGCCTGCATCTCACCGAAGCCGGCGCCGAGTACTACGACGCCTGTCGTGATGTCATCGCCTCGCTGGACGAAGCCGAACAGCGCGCCCGCACCGGAATGGGCGAGATCCGCGGCGTGCTGCGCGTCAACGCGCCGATGTCGTTTGGCCTGAGCCGGCTGGGGCCGTTGCTGCCGCGCTTCAACGAATTGCATCCCAATGTCGAGCTGCAGATTGTGCTCAGTGACCAGCAGGTCGATCCGGTGAAAGGCGGGTTTGATGTCACCATCCGGATTGCCAGCCTGCCCGACTCTTCCATGGTGGCCCGCTCCCTGGCACCGGCGCCACGGGTGATGGTTGCCTCGCCGGAGTATCTGGCCAGGCACGGCACGCCGCAGTCGCCCAAGGACCTGGCCAGCCATCAGTTCCTCAGCTACGGCTACCTGCAAAGCGGCATCAGCCTGCAACTGTGCAACGGCAAGGAAACCCAGCGCGTGACGGTCAGCGGCCCGCTTCACGCCAACAACGGGGATATCCTCGCGCAAGCGGCAGTGTCGGGGATGGGCATCGCGCTGCTGCCCAACTTCATCGTCGAAAGGGCTGTGGCCGATGGCCGGCTCAAGCCGGTGTTGTGCGAATGGCAGGCGCCGGCGATTTCGGTGAACGCGGTATATCCGTCGGCACGCCGTGTGCCGATGAAAACCCGCGCGTTCATTGATTTTCTGGTCGAGGAATTGGCGTTGGGGTCGGCGGGATTCTGACCCTATCCAGTACCCCACAAATCCCGTAGCAGTCCGGCTTGCCGGCGATAGCGATCTTGAGGGCGCCCCCGCCGGCAAGCCGGACTGCTACGGGTCGGCGTTTCACGCGACGGCGCCGACGGGCTCCTGGCCGTTCAATACCGCTGCCAGGCTGGCGAGCACCATGTGGCCCATACGCGTGCGCGTCTGCACGGTTGCGCTGGCGCGGTGGGGTTGCAGGATGACCGTTTCCAGCCCGAACAATGCCTCTGGCACGTGGGGCTCGTCGACGAATACGTCCAGTCCCGCACCGGCAATCGACCCGGACTCAAGAGCTGCGATCAGCGCGGGCTCGTTGACCAGGCTGCCACGGGCCACGTTGATCAGGTAACCCTCAGTCCCCAACGCCGCGAGCACATTGGCGTTGATGATGCCCTTGGCCTTGTCAGCCGCCGCCGCGACGATCAGCGCGTCGCTTTGACGAGCCAGTTCCACCAGATCGCTGACGAAGGTGTAGGGTACGTCGCTCATTTCGTTGAGGTCGGTGTAGCTGATCGGGCAGCCGAACGCCGCGGCGCGAGTGGCGACTGCGCGCCCTACCCGGCCCAGCCCGACGATGCCCACGCGCATGCCGCTGAACTGCCTTGCCAGAGGCAGCGGCACCAGCGGCGTCGACGTTCTGGCCCACTCCCCTGAGCGCACATATCGGTCGCCCGTGCCCAGGCCGCGGCAGGCCGAGATCAGCAAGCCGATGGCAAGGTCGGCGACGTCTTCGGTGAGCGCGCCGATGGTGGCAGTCACGCGGATGCCACGGTCCCGGGCATAGGCCAGATCGACCGCATCAGTGCCAACGCCGTTGACCGCGATCACTTCCACCTTGGGCAGTTGCTCCATGACAGCACGAGTGATGCCAGTGTGTCCGCCAGTGACCACACCACGAATGTTGGCGCCATGCTCACGCAGGTAGGCAGCTTTGTCGGTCTGCTGGAAGTACGGGCGCACGGTGTACAGCTCGTTCAGGCGCGCGTTGACTTCCGGGATCAGAATGGGGCTCAGTTGCAGGATTTCTGGTTTCATCGATGCCTCGCTCATATCGGTTCAGACAGGTTCAGCCACGGCCCACGAAAGGCATGTTGGTGGCCATCACGGTCATGTTCAGGACGTTGGCCGACAGCGGCAGCGCCGAGATGTAACGCACGGCATCGGCGATGTGCTTGACGTCGATCATAGGCTCGACCGCGGTCGTGCCGTTGGCCTGGCGCACGCCTTTGGTCATGCGCACCGACAGCTCGGTGAGCGCGTTGCCGATGTCGATCTGGCTGCAGGCGATATTGAACTCGCGGCCATCCAGCGCCAGGCTTTTGGTCAGGCCCAGCACGGCGTGTTTGCTGGCGGTATAAGGCGCGGTGAACGGACGAGGCACGTGGGCCGAAATCGAACCGTTGTTGATGATCCGGCCACCCTGAGGCGACTGCTTGCGCATCAGGCCGAAGGCGCCACGGCTGCACAGGAAAACCCCGGTGACGTTGGTGTCGATCACGCTCAGCCACTTTTCCACCGGCAGCTCGTCCATCGGCACCGCAGGGGCATTGACGCCTGCGTTGTTGAACACCACATCGAGCCGGCCGTAGACCTCCTCGATGGTCGCAAACAGGCGGTCGACACTGGCCGGATCGCGAACATCGGTGGACACCGCCAGCGCCTCGCCGCCCTGCTCGCGAGCCAGTGCGACCAGCTCTTCCAGCGGCTCGATGCGACGCCCGGTTACCACTACCTTGTAGCCGTCTTCCAGGAGGCCCAACGCCACGGCACGACCGATACCGCTGCCTGCGCCGGTGACCAGAGCGATTTTCGAGAGAGATTGTTCTGTCATTGTTGTTCTCCTTTTGCCTGTGGGAATGGGTCAGGCTGCGCGACGGCTGCCGACCCGAACTTCGAATGTGCCAATACCGTCGATACCGCCCTGGATGACGTCGCCCTCTTGCAGGGACGCGACGCCAGGCGGCGTGCCGGTCATGACCAGGTCGCCCGCGCGCAGGCCGACCGAATGAGAGAGCTGGCTGACGATCTCGGCCACCGACCAGATCTGGCTTTCAAGGTCCGAACGCTGGCGCTCGACGCCGTTGACGCTGAGCCAGATCGCGCCTTGCCGCGGATGGCCATGGACTTGCACCGAGCGGATTGGGGTGATCGGCGCGGAGCCGTCGAACGCCTTGGCCGGCTCCCACGGGTTGCCAACCGCCTTGGCCGCCATCTGCAGATCACGGCGGGTCAGGTCCAGGCCTGCGGCATAGCCCCAGACGTGTTCAAGGGCTTGGGCTTCACTGATCTGAAACCCGTCTTTGCCGATGGCCACCACCAGTTCGATTTCATGGCAGAACTGGTCGGTCTGGGAGGGAAACCCCAGCTCTCCGGTGGCATCGATCACCGAAGTGGCAGGCTTCATGAAAAACGCCGGCACTTCCCGGGCGGCATTCAGCGAATCGCCCCAGTGATAGTTGCGCCCCAGGCAAAACACCCGGGCAACGGGAAAGCGCGCGTCGCTGTCGGCAACCGGCAGGCTGGAAGTGCGCAGGGGTTCGAATACGAAGTTGTTCATGGGTGTTCCTTGGGGGCCCGTTTCATCCAGAGACTACGGGATGCAAACGGGTGAAAGTTGGACAAAACCGTGTTCGCGCTGGACTAAAAAACTCAATGTCGAGGGCAGAAAAAAGGCGCACTCACGTACGCCTTTGCCCAATTCGGCAGAAAGTCACACACACATTCTCAAGACTCAGCGAGCCTTCAATTCAATGCGATAAATGCGCCCCAGCAGCAGTGAATACGACAGCGAACCCATGCACGCCAGACCGCCGATGAACCAGAACGCCCAGGCGAAACCACCGGTTACATGCAGGATCTGACCGATGACGATGGGGGTGACGATGCCGCCAATGTTCGCTGCCAGGCTGGTGACGCCACCGGTCAGGCCGATCAGCTGTTTCGGGGCGATTTCAGACACTGCGGCCCACGAAGCCGAAGCGATGCCTTGCGCGAAGAATGCAATGGTCAACAGCGCGATGCACACCGTGTTGGAGTCGGTGAAGTTCACCAGCATGATCGACATGCCCAGCGCCGAGCCCACCACCAGCGGCAATTTGCGAGCGAAGGACAGCGAAACACCGCGCCGGATCAGCCAGTCGGACACGATACCCGCCAACAACACCCCCACCGTGGCGCCGATGAATGGCAACACCGCGAAGATGCCGACTTTGACCATGGTCAGATGACGCTCTTCGATCAGGTAGGTGGGGAACCACGTCAGGAAGAAATACAGCACCGAGGTATTGGCGAATTTGCCGATGCAGATAGCCCAGACCTGACGATATTGAAACAGCTCGGCGATCTGCGCCCATTTGAATTTGTTCTTGTCCTGGCTGCTTTTGACCAGGCCGCCGCCCGCCTCGATGTATTCGAGTTCCTCCTTGCTGACCTTCTTGCAGTTCAGCGGATCGCGGTACAGGTAAAGCCAGGCGATACCAAACAGGATGCCGACGATACCGGTGCTATAGAACACGTGGCGCCAGTCGTAGGTCGTCGCCAGCCACAGCAACAGGCCAGTAAACAACGCCGTGCCCAGGTACTGGCCGCAGACGTAGATACTGCTGGCCATGCCCCGCTCACGGGCCGGAAACCAGACCGTCACCGCGCGGCTGTTGGCCGGAAATGCAGGCGCTTCCATCGCGCCAACGGCCAGACGAAGACCAAACAGCGAGGCAAAGCCGCCCGCCAGCCCTTGGCACACGGTGACCGCCGACCAGGAAATCAGCGACACACCATAGGTCAGGCGCGATCCGAAGCGGTCGGCGATAAATCCTGCGGGCACCAGGGCGAAGGCGTAGGTCCAGGCGAATGCGGAGAAGATCAGGCCCATCTGGACCTTATCCAGTCCCAGGTCCTTGGCCATGAATGGCGCGGCGATGGAGATGTTGACCCGGTCCACATAGTTGATGATCGTCGCGATCAGCAGCAGCGAGAGCATGAACCAGCGCCGGTGGGTGGTCGGGCGGGCGGGAGCGGCGGCTTTTGGAGCGGCCACGACCGCATCCATCGCCTGAATGTCAGGGTTGCTCGACATGAGAATTCCTCGTTGTTTTTATTGGAATCGAGTGATGAAGCGCCCCTTTAACTTATCGTACGACTGGTTTTAAACAAGACGCCGCTTAGAACGTTTTTAAATTTCAGAGATGGCGGCTTATTGTTTGTCCAAGAAATTTCTGAAGGACAAAGCGCGGCTGAAAGCTTGAAATTTCGCTCGCAAACACCGTGCTAGAGCCGTTTTTAGTGGCTTAGGTGAAAGTGGATTTTTTGGACAGAAAATCCTGACGGTGTCAAAAGAAAGGTTTGAAGGAAGTCATAGGACAACCGACAATGCATCCAGAACAACGAGGAACCGCACGATGGATTCAGCGACCCGCGCCCCCACCTATGGCATGCAGCAACGCAGCGAGCGCCCGGACTTCTACATCCGTGGCAAGACCGAAGGCAAGCCGGAAACCGCGCCCCATCGCCATGAGTATTTTCAGATCCAGATCAACCTGGGCGGCGATACGGTGCAGCACATCGGCGGCGTGGTTCGGCCCTTTCCGCGCAATACGCTGGCGTTCATCCTGCCGCACAAACTGCATCTGATCCCTCATCCGCCGGAAGGCAACTTCCTGCTCATCAACTTTGCCCAGACTTTCCTGCTGCCGCAGTTGCAGTGCGACCCGCTGGATCTGGAAGACGTCGCCATCGCGCTGGCGCCGGAGCTGTCGCCGTTTCGCTTTCAGGAGCATCTGGACTTCACCCTGGACGCCGAGCAATTCGCCGAAATCGAGCGCTTGCTCGACCGCATGCGCAGACTCGATCAGAACCGCCAGTTCGGCACTCGGGAAATCCTCAAGGGTTGCCTGTTGCAATTGATCGGCACGGTCTGCGAACTCTATGCCGAACCGATCAAACTCATGGCCGACGACAATGCCGCCGAGCGCAGCCGGCGTGACGCCCTGGGGCGGATGTCCGAGTACGTGCGCAAGAACCTCAGTGACCCGGATTTGAGCCTGAAGAAAGCCGCGTCTGCGGCGTTTCTCTCCCCCAATTACCTGACCCACTGGCTGAGCAAGGAAGTGGGCAAGACCTTCAGCGAACTGGTGCTGGAGCGACGCATGCACCTGGCGCGCACGCTGCTGCTCAATGGCAGCAAGCCTGTGGGAGAGGTCGCAAGGTTGTGCGGATTTGCCGATGAGGCCTACTTCTCCAGGCGCTTTCGCCACGCCCACGGGATGCCACCTGGGCAATTCCGCAAGCAACGCGACCTGTAAATCACGAACACGGACCTGTAGGAGTGAGCTTGCTCGCGATTGCGGTGTGTCAGACACATCGATGCTTGCTGACCCACCGCTATCGCGAGCAAGCTCACTCCTACAGGGATGTGCTGAATTTAGGTTCCATCTTCACGCCAGAGCGCTAAGCTCTTCCTCATGGATGACTCCGATTACCTGCGTCTGTTGACGATCCAGGCCGAGCAGGCCAACACCTTCCTGTCCAACGCGCGTAAATGGGAGCGCGAGCGCTGGGTGTGCCAGCGTTTGCTGCAGGGCCTGAACATCCCTCATCGCAACGAAGACTTCCTGCCAGCCGGCCAGGAACCCCCGGACGTGTTGTTTCGCGATGCCTGTTTCGAGGTGTTCTTCGTGCTCGATGAGGGTCGCAGGCTCAACGACGAATGGCGCGAAGAGCTGCAGCGTCGGCGCAGTGCGTTTTCCCTGAGTCAATTGGTACGCCGCGAGGCCAAGCCCAAGCGTATTCCGGCCTCGGACCTGTTGCGGCGCCTGGGCCCGACCCTGCGCAAGAAGGCCCACAACTACAAGGAACGCGGCCTGGACCTGAGCGAGCTGGACATCATCGCCTTCGCCAGCCTCAAGCGCGAAGTGCTGGACCTGAACAGCCATTTCCCCCCGCCCACCGAGTACCTGCGCCAGGGCTGGCGTTCGCTGTCGCTGGTGGGGCCGACCTTCGCCCGCGTGCTGTTCGCCCACCCCGATGCACCGGATTTTCTGCGGACCAACCTGGGGCGCAGCGTGGTGTTCGATGTGGGCATCAGCCTGTGATGGCGGATTTCCCGTGCGAATGTTACAAAGCGGAATCCGACGCGAAATCTGCTGTATCGAAAAGCCGCAGCAGGGCGTCAACGAATGTAATGCTTTGCACGACGCCAGCGTTTGACGTCGGTCAATTGTTCATGACGAGGCTCATATGACAAGCCGCCTGAACCCCGAAGACCAAAAGCGTGTCGAAGAGTACCTTCGCGCGCCCCAGCACCAAGTCGAGCGCCGGCCTTTTCGGCCCTGGCTGCTCCTTGTGGTGGTGCTTGCGGTGGTGATCGGGCTGGGCTTGCTGAGCCGCCTGCTGAGCTATCTGACGCTATGAGCTGCCTTGCGCTCGCGCAGATTGCGCCCAAAGAGAATTCCTTAAGCCTTATGAGATATCCCCATGACTCATCGTATCGTGATCGTCGGCGGAGGCGCTGGTGGTCTGGAGCTGGCTACCCGCCTGGGTAAAACCCTGGGCAAGAAAGGCACGGCCAGCGTCACGCTGGTGGACGCCAATCTGACGCACATCTGGAAACCGCTGCTGCACGAAGTGGCCGCAGGTTCGCTCAACTCCTACGAGGACGAGCTGAACTACGTGGCGCAGGCCAAGTGGAATCATTTCCAGTTCCAGTTGGGCCGCATGACGGGGCTGGATCGCGAGCACAAGCAGATCCACCTGGCGGCCACGCTGGATGAAAACGGCGACGAACTGGTTCCGGCGCGCAGCCTGGATTACGACTCGCTGGTGATTTCGGTCGGCAGCACCACCAATGATTTCGGCACCAAGGGTGCGGCCGAACACTGCCTGTTCCTGGACACGCGCAAGCAGGCCGAGCGCTTCCATCAGCAACTGCTCAATCGCTACCTGCGCGCCCACGCAAGCGAGCTGGCGGCCACTGAAGAAATCAACGTGGCCATCGTCGGCGCCGGTGCGACCGGGGTCGAGCTTGCCGCCGAACTGCACAACGCCGCCCACGAACTGGCCGCCTACGGGCTGGGCCAGATCAAGCCCGAGAACCTGCGCATCACTGTGATCGAAGCGGGCCCTCGCGTGTTGCCAGCGCTGCCTGAGCGTATTGGCGGGCCAGTGCACAAGACCCTGGAGAAGCTGGGGGTCACGGTGCTGACCAACTCGGCGGTCAGCGAAGTGACGGCTGAAGGCCTGGTCACCAACACCGGCCAGTTGATTCCGGCGACGCTGAAGGTCTGGGCGGCGGGTATCCGCGCTCCGGCGTTTCTGGAAGGCATCGCCGGGCTTGAGACCAACCGCATCAATCAGTTGCAGGTGCGCCCGACGCTGCAAACCACTCGCGATGACAACATCTTCGCCTTCGGCGATTGCGCCGCCTGCCCGCAAAAAGGCACCGACCGCAACGTGCCACCACGGGCCCAGGCCGCGCACCAACAGGCGTCCCTGCTGGTGAAATCGCTGAAGCTGCGGATCGAGGGCGGCGAGTTGCCGGAGTACAGCTACAAGGACTACGGCTCGCTGATTTCGCTGTCGAAGTTCTCGGCGGTGGGTAACCTGATGGGCAACCTGACCGGCAGCGTCATGCTCGAGGGCTGGCTGGCGCGGATGTTCTACGTCTCGCTGTACCGCATGCACCAGATGGCGTTGTACGGCACGTTCCGCACCTTGATGCTGATGCTCGGCAGCCGGATCGGACGCGGCACCGAGCCGCGGATGAAGCTGCACTGATATAGATGCTTGGGTAGCAGCACGGCTTGCCGGCGGGGGCGCCTTCGAAATCGCTCCCGCCGGCAAGCCGTGCTGCTACGGGGCCAGTGCAACATCCCTGTGGGAGCGGGCTTGCCCGCGATTGCGTCAAGTCAGCCGGCCACGATGCAGTGAGTGCCATTGCCTTCGCGGGCAAGCCCGCTCCCACAGGTATTCATGCAGGCGAACTACGGCATTACCCGCCCTTTGCCCAGATGCTTGGCCTTGTACATCCACCGGTCGGCCTCGCGCATCAGTTCGTCCTGCTCCTTGCCGGAGCCGGGTTCGTACATCGCGAACCCCACGCTGGCATTGCTGCGGATCACGTCGCCCTTGATGATGATCGGCTCGCCAATGGCCGCCAGCAGTTTCTTCGCGACTTCCCGCGCTTCATCCGCACCCGGCACGATCCCTTCGAGAATCACGATGAACTCGTCTCCCGCCAGACGCACCAGGCTGTCGGTCCGTCGCACGCAGCTTTGCAGGCGCACGGCGATGGTACGCAGCAAGTCATCCCCCGCATCGTGGCCGTAGGTGTCGTTGATCCCTTTGAAACCATCCAGATCGATGAACATCAGCGCCATTTGCAGCATCGAGCGGTCGGCACGGGCCTGGGCGATCGGCAGCAGCGCCTCCAGCGCACGGCGGTTGTACAGCCCGGTGAGCGCATCATGCCGGGCTTCCTGCTCGAGCTCCTTGCGCGCCTGAATGTTCTGGATGATGGAGATGAAGTATTCCAGATCCCCTTCGCCTGACAGCTTCTTGGTCACGCTCAGGTTGACCCACACCGAATTGCCGTCCTTGCGCAGGTAGCGCTTTTCCATCTGGTAATGATCGATCTTGCTGTCGATCAACTGCTGCAGATGCTCCATGTCGGTGTTCAGGTCGTCGGGGTGGGTGATGTCCTGAAAAGTCAGCAGTTCAAGCTCCGCTGCGCTGTAGCCGATGATTTCGCACAGCGCGCGGTTGACGTTGATCCAGCCACCATCGGGCGCGACCAGGGCGATGCCCACCGACGCCAGTTCGAACATCGAGCGATAGCCGGCCTCACTGGCGCGGAACAGCGCCTCGGAGCGGTTGCGCTGCCTGCGCGCCAGCATCAGGTTTTCCCGCAGTTGCACCTCGCGGCTGACGATGTCGGCCAGGTCACGCAGGGTGTCGATTTCTTCCTGGGTCAGTTGCCGGGGCCGCTCGTCGATGGCGCACAGGGTGCCCACGGCAAAGCCCTTGCTGGTGCGGATCGGCACGCCGGCATAGAAGCGGATGTGCGGCGCGCCGGTCACCAACTGGTTATCGCGAAAACGGTCGTCTTCGGCGGCGTCCGGTATCACCAACGGGGAGGTTTGCAGGATGGCGTGGGCGCAGAAGGCCATTTCCCGAGGCGTCTCGCTGGCCTCCAGCCCTTCGCGGGATTTGAACCACTGGCGGTCTTCATCCACCAGCGAAACCAGGGCAATGGGCACGTCGAGCACACGGGCGACCAGGCGGGTGATGCGGTCCAGCGAGGCCTCCGCTGGCGTGTCGAGGATTTCAAGATTGCGAAGCGCTTCGAGGCGCTCTGTTTCGTATGGAGGAGTGGGCGCTTTCATATATCGATGGGCCGGTCCTGAAAAGACTGACTGGAGTCTATACCGGGTGCCGGCAATGCGCACGGATCAGAGGCCCGCGCCCCGAAGGGTGCACTCGGTTACTTCCTGTCATAAAAACGTTCTGTTTACTGTGATCCCATTGAGACATCACACCCGAATCGTTCGATCACAGGAAAACATTCATGTTTCAACGCTCCCGCTTGATGCTGGCTACCGGCCTTGGCATTGCACTGAACCTCTCTCTGATGAACGGCGCCAGCGCGGCACAGGAAGTGACCGGCGCGGGCTCCACCTTCATCTATCCGGTGCTCTACAAGTGGGCCACTGACTACGACCAGAAGACCGGCGTCAAAGTGAACTATCAGAGCATCGGTTCAGGCGCTGGCGTGGCTCAGATCAAGGAAGGCGCAGTGGACTTCGGCGCCACCGACATGCCACTGCGCTCGGCCGATCTGCAGACGCTGGGCCTGCAACAATTCCCGTCGGTGATTGGCGGTGTGGTGCCGGTGATCAACGTGGCGTCGATCAAACCCGGCAGCCTCAAGTTCAGCGGCCCGGTGCTGGCCGACATCTACCTGGGCAAGATCACCCAGTGGAACGACCCTGCCCTGGCGGCGCTGAACCCGGAGATGAAGCTGCCTGCCGACAAGATCAACGTCGTGTACCGCTCGGATGATTCGGGCACCACGTTCAACTGGGCGAGCTACCTGTCCAAGGTCAGCAACGACTGGAAGAGCAAGGTGGGCTCGGGCACTTCGGTGAAGTGGCCGGTGGGCATCGGCAGCAAAGGCAGTGAGGGCGTGGCGTCCTACGTGAAGAAGATGCCGAACTCCATTGGCTACGTCGAATACGCCTACATCAAACAGCAGGGCCTGAACTTCGGCCTGTTGCAGAACGCCGCCGGGCACTTCGTTGCGCCGAGCACTGAAAGCTTCCAGGCCGCTGCCGCCACGGCCGACTGGAAAAGCGCCAAGGATTTCGACCTGTCGATGCTCAACGCGCCGGGCGACAACGCCTACCCCATCACCGCCGCGACGTTCATCGTGATGTACAAGCAGCCCAAGAACGCCGATCGTCAGAAAACCGTGCAGGACTTTTTCCGCTGGACTTTGGAAAGCGGTCAGGATCACGCACGGGCGCTGGACTTCGCACCTATCCCCGGTGACCTGAAGAACCAGATCGAAGCCTATTGGGGCGACGCCCCCAAGGCGCAATAAACCGCAGATTGACCAGGTGAGCGCAGAAACCCTGCGCTCACCGCCCAGACAATCGGTCGAGCAACGCGCTCTTCTCTTCCAGCACTGCGGACTTCCTGGCGATTTCCGCGCGTGCCTGCTCGATGCGCGAGCGCCCTGCCTCCACCGCAGCCTCGTGGGAATCAAACAGGCTGTCTGGTGCGTACCATTTGCCCTTGATGGAGCGGTCGTTCTGGCCGTCCGCCGTAGGGCCGACCAATTCGACTTCAAGCACGACGAAGCTGCGGGTCAACACCCAGGCGGTGTAGGGATAGCTGCGGATGTTTCTGCTGTGCCTCATGGTGGTGTCTCATTGATGAGGTTTTCTGCGTGATAGACGCCTCGCAAGCAGGCGAAGCCGTCGAATGGCTGCCAATGATACCTAGCGCTGTATATATTTTCATATAGCGAAAAGCGGCAGAATGCCAGGCAGTGCCGCCATCAACGGCGCAAAGGCTAACGGGTGCGGGGATTGAAAAGCCGGAAACGAAAAAAGGCGCCCCGAAGGACGCCTTTTTTGTTGGCTCAGCGCGAGTGGCGCTGTGACCTTGTTTTCTACCCGGATACAGCCTGGGCGAAAATGGTCGGGGTAAGGGGATTCGAACTCCTGACATCCTGCTCCCAAAGCAGGCGCGCTACCGGACTGCGCTATACCCCGGTGTTACAAAAATACGCCCCTTGGGGCGTATTTCAAGCGGGTGACGCAACTGACGTCACTCCCTAAGATTCAACCCGATGAAGCCAGGCCAAAAATGGTGGGTCGTGTAGGATTCGAACCTACGACCAATTGGTTAAAAGCCAACTGCTCTACCAACTGAGCTAACGACCCAAAAAATGGTCGGGGTAAGGGGATTCGAACTCCTGACATCCTGCTCCCAAAGCAGGCGCGCTACCGGACTGCGCTATACCCCGACGGTACTACTTCTGGAAATTGGCTCCGTGACCAGGACTCGAACCTGGGACCCAATGATTAACAGTCATTTGCTCTACCGACTGAGCTATCACGGAACTATTCAATTTCAGATGCAGCGTTTGACGCGCTTCGATACAACAAATTCAGTACTTCTTTGCGAAACGAATCCCGCACCTACTGCCCTGAATCTACTGCATTTTCAGCCTCTTCGACCTGTCTGCATCGCTGCGTTCACGTCTCTGAGGCGCGCTATTCTACATTCCCAGAAACAGGTGTCAACCCTCTAAATTGCTTTTAATCCAATGATTTGCAACTTTTTTTCGAGAAGGCCTCCTGGCCGCAAAAAACAGGTCCGAGACAAGCGCAGATCTTGTCCGTTGCAGCACGGCTTGCCGGCGGGCAATAAAAAGGGCGCCCATCAGGAGCGCCCTCGTCTTTCTATATAGAAGCCAATCAGACGAACGCGATCTCGTCGTCCACTACCGTGCCCTTGATGCTGGTGCCTGGCATGAAGCTGCCCGACAGGATCAACTGCGCCAGCGGGTTTTCGATCCAGCGCTGGATCGCACGCTTAAGTGGCCGTGCGCCATACACCGGGTCGTAACCCACCGCGATCAGTTTCTCCAGCGCCTCAGGCGCCAGTTCAAGGCTCAGGTCACGCTCGGCCAGACGCTGGCGCAGACGGCCCAGCTGGATCTCGGTAATGCCCGCGATCTGGTCATGGCCCAGCGGCTCGAAGATCACCACTTCGTCGACCCGGTTGATGAACTCCGGACGGAAATGCGTCGTCAGGGCGTCCATCACAGCAGCACGCTGCGCCTCGCGATCACCCACCAGCTCCTGGATGCGTGCAGAGCCCAGGTTGGAGGTCATGACGATCACCGTGTTGCGGAAATCGACAGTGCGGCCGTGGCTGTCGGTCAGGCGACCATCTTCGAGCACCTGCAACAGAATGTTGAAGACGTCCGGATGGGCCTTCTCGACCTCGTCCAGCAGGATTACCGAATACGGCTTGCGACGCACCGCCTCGGTCAGGTAGCCGCCCTCTTCATAGCCGACGTAGCCCGGTGGCGCACCGATCAGCCGTGCCACGGAATGCTTCTCCATGAACTCGGACATGTCGATGCGCACCATCGCCTCTTCGATGTCGAACAGGAACTCCGCCAGCGCCTTGCACAGCTCGGTCTTGCCCACGCCGGTCGGGCCCAGGAACATGAACGAGCCGCTGGGGCGATTCGGGTCGGACAACCCGGCACGGGAACGACGCACGGCGTTGGAAACCGCCACCACGGCCTCGTTCTGCCCGATCACCCGCTCATGCAGCAGGCTTTCCATCTTCAGCAGCTTGTCGCGCTCGCCCTCGAGCATCTTCGACACAGGAATGCCGGTCCACTTGGAAACCACCTCGGCGATTTCTTCCTCGGTCACCTTGCTGCGCAGCAACTGGTTCTCAGGCTTGCCGTGCTGGTCGACCATCTGCAGGCTGCGCTCCAGATCCGGAATCACCCCGTATTGCAGCTCGGCCATGCGATTGAGGTCGCCACGGCGGCGCGCCGCTTCCAGCTCCTGACGGGACTGTTCAATCTTCTGCTGGATCTGCGCAGAACCTGTGACCTCGGCTTTTTCCGAAGTCCAGATCTCTTCCAGATCGGCGTACTCACGCTCCAGACGGATGATTTCTTCCTGGAGTTTTTCGAGGCGCTTGATCGCGGGCTCGTCGTCTTCCTTCTTCAGCGCCTGGGATTCAACCTTGAGCTGAATCAGACGGCGTTCGAGGCGGTCCAGCACTTCGGGCTTGGAGTCGATCTCCATGCGAATGCGGCTGGCGGCTTCGTCAATCAGGTCGATGGCCTTGTCCGGCAGTTGCCGGTCAGTGATGTAGCGATGGCTGAGCTTGGCCGCCGCGATGATCGCGCCGTCGGTGATCGCCACCTTGTGGTGGACCTCGTAGCGCTCCTTGAGGCCACGCAGGATCGCAATGGTGTCCTCTTCGCTCGGCTCGTCCACCAGCACTTTCTGGAAGCGCCGCTCGAGGGCCGCATCCTTCTCTATATATTGGCGGTATTCGTTGAGGGTCGTGGCGCCCACGCAATGCAGCTCGCCACGGGCCAGCGCCGGCTTGAGCATGTTGCCGGCGTCCATCGAACCCTCAGCCTTGCCCGCGCCGACCATTGTGTGCAGCTCGTCGATGAACAGGATGATCTGGCCTTCCTGCTTGGACAGCTCGTTGAGCACGGCCTTCAGGCGCTCTTCGAACTCACCGCGGAACTTGGCACCGGCGATCAGCGCGCCCATGTCCAGGGACAGCAGACGCTTGCCGCGCAGGCCGTCAGGCACTTCGCCATTGATGATGCGCTGGGCGAGACCCTCGGCAATGGCGGTCTTACCCACCCCAGGCTCACCGATCAGTACCGGGTTGTTCTTGGTCCGACGCTGCAACACCTGGATGGTGCGGCGAATCTCGTCGTCACGGCCGATCACCGGGTCGAGCTTGCCGTCCTCGGCTCGCTTGGTCAGGTCGACGGTGTATTTGTCCAGCGCCTGGCGTGACTCTTCGGCGTTCGGGTCGTTGACCGCATCGCCGCCGCGAAGGTTGCTGATGGCGTTTTCCAGCGCCTTCTTGCTCACGCCCTGACCGAGCAGCAGCTTGCCCAGCTTGCTGTTCTCGTCCATGGCGGCTAGCAACACCAGCTCGCTGGAGATGAACTGGTCGCCCTTCTGCTGGGCCAGACGGTCGGCCTGGTTGAGCAGGCGCGCCAGATCCTGCGACATGTTGACGTCGCCGGTAGGGTTTTGAATTTTCGGCAGTTGGTCCAGCTCCTTGCTCAACGCCTTGCGCAGGCTGTTGATGTCGAAGCCGACCTGCAGCAGCAGGGGTTTGATCGAACCACCCTGCTGTTCGAGCAGCGCCTGCATCAGGTGCGCAGGCTCGATGGCGGGATGGTCCATGCCCACCGCCAGGGATTGGGAATCAGATAAAGCGAGCTGTAATTTGCTGGTTAAACGGTCAATACGCATTGGTCACCTTCCTAATGGGCAGGCCGGAGCAATGAACACACCTTAATAAAGAAAACCTGCCAGATAGCCCTTAGATGTGGCCGATTGCACAGGATTCAAGCGGTGAGTGCTTGACAGAGATCAATTTAGCTTGTTGGCGGGGAATTTGAAGCAGCAATGGCCTCTTCGCAACTTGCGCGCATCCCTGTAGGAGTGAGCTTGCTCGCGATGGCGTTTGTTCATTCAGTGTTGTGGGGACTGATCTTGTGCTATCGCGAGCAAGCTCACTCCTACAGGATCACGCCAGGCGTGCGGCTACTGCTCGATCCACACCAAGGACGCAAAACGCCCGGTGCGTGCGCCGCGGCGATAGGAGAAGAAACGCTCGTCGTTGTAGGTCGACCAGCCGCCGCCGTACACCGCCGTGACGCCGTGGGCTGCCAGGCGCAAACGCGCCAGTTGGTAGATATCGGCCATGAACTTGCCGGCATTGACGCTCGGCACAAAGGCTTCTGCCGTATCAGGATGGGTGGCCATGAAGGCATCGCGCACTTCCGGGCCGACTTCAAAGGCTTGCGGACCGATGGACGGGCCGAGCCAGACCAGAATGTCCGAAGGAGTATCAGCAAAGCTGTCCACCGTCGCCTCCAGCACACCCGCCGCCAGCCCCCGCCACCCGGCGTGGGCCGCCGCAACCTGGGTGCCCTGGCGATTGCAGAACAGCGCAGGCAGGCAATCGGCCGTCATGATGGTGCAGGCAACGCCCGGGATCTTGCTCCAGCTGGCATCAGCCTGCATTACCTGGCCCGGCGTGGCCTGAACCACATCAATGCCGTGTACCTGTTTCAGCCAGGCGGGCTGTACGTTCAGCCGGGAGGTCAGCAGCGAACGGTTGTGGGCAACCGCGGCTGGATCGTCATCGACGTGATCGCCCAGGTTGAAGCTGTCGAATGGCGCGACGCTGACGCCGCCCGCTCGCGTCGTGACGCACGCCTTGATGCCGACCGGCGCAGGCCAGTCGGGAGTCAGCCATTGCGTCACGAAGTCACTCATCCGATGAACGCCTCGCGATCCTGCTTGAGCAGCGACAGCAGCCAGACGAAATCATCCGGCAGCGGCGACTCCCAGCTCATCCGTTGACCGGTCGTCGGATGATCCAGCTCCAGGAAGCGCGCGTGCAGCGCCTGGCGGGGGAAGTTCTTCAAGGATTCGACCATCGTCACGCTGGCCGCAGGCGGAATGCGGAAGCGGCCGCCGTAGGCCGGATCGCCCACCAGCGGGAAATTGATGTGCGCCATGTGTACGCGAATCTGGTGGGTACGGCCGGTTTCCAGCTTGACCCGCACATGGGTGTGGGAGCGGAAACGCTCCAGCACGCGATAGTGGCTGACGGCTGGCTTGCCGCCTTCCATTACCGCCATGCGCTGGCGCTGCTGGCCGTGACGCCCGATCGGCGCGTTGATCTTGCCGCCGGCGGTCACCACGCCGATCACGATGCACTCGTAGATCCGGCTGACGCTGCGCGCCTGCAACTGGGTGACCAGTTGGGTCTGCGCCTGAATGGTCTTGGCCACCACCATAAGGCCGGTGGTGTCCTTGTCCAGACGGTGCACGATGCCGGCACGCGGGACGTTGATGATGTCCGGCACGTGGTGCAGCAAGGCGTTGAGCAGGGTGCCATCAGCGTGGCCTGCCGCCGGATGCACGACCAGCCCGGCCGGTTTGTTGATGACCAGAATCTGGTCGTCTTCATAGACGATATCCAGTTCGATGTCCTGCGCCACCCACTCTCCCTGAGCTTCCTGCTCGGCCTGCAGAAGCAGAACGGCACCGCCATGAACGATGTCACGCGGGCGCAGAACGCCTCCGTCCACGGTCAGGCGGCCGTCTTTGATCCAGGCGGAAAGGCGCGAGCGCGAGTGCTCGGCGAAGAGTTGGGCGGCGACCTGGTCGAGGCGTTGACCGCCCAATTCGGACGGCACCTCTGCGCGAAGTTCAATGATCTCAGACATGCTCAAACTAGGAGGTGGCACTGGCCTTTGGTTTCGGCTGTGCGCTTGTGGTTAAATACGGCGTCTTTTGTCCCGGGGGTTCCACGGGGCGCCCATCATAACAGGACGGTCCTGCGCAAGACAGCAGGCCGTTATAGGGACGCAAGCCGCCATGCAAGTGAAACACCTGCTGCTGATAGCCATCCTCGGACTTACCGCTGCCTGTTCTTCGAAGAAAGAAGTCATCGACGAAAACCTCAGTGAAGTCGAGCTGTACCAGCAGGCGCAGGCCGACCTGGACAACAACAGCTACAACAGCGCGAGCGAAAAACTCAAGGCGCTGGAATCGCGCTATCCGTTCGGTCGCTACGCCGACCAGGCGCAGCTGGAGCTGATCTACGCCAACTACAAGAACGGTGAGCCTGAGGCCGCGAAATCCGCAGCCGAGCGTTTCATCCGCCTGCACCCCCAGCACCCGAACGTCGACTACGCCTACTACCTCAAGGGCCTGACCTCGTTCGACCAGGACGTGGGCATCATTGCGCGCTTCCTGCCGCTGGACCAGACCAAGCGTGACCCGGGCGCCGCCCGTGACTCGTACAACGAGTTCGCACAGCTGACCAGCCGCTATCCGAACAGCCGCTACGCGCCGGACGCCAAGCAACGCATGATCTACCTGCGTAACCTGCTGGCGGCCTATGAAATCCACGTGGCCGACTACTACCTGACCCGTCAGGCCTATGTCGCCGCCGTGAACCGTGGCCGCTACGTGGTGGAAAACTTCCAGGAAACCCCATCGGTCGGCGACGGCCTGGCGGTCATGGTCGAAGGCTATCAGCGTCTGCACCTGGACGACCTGGCCGACACCAGCCTGCAAGTCCTGAAAGCCAACTACCCGGATCACCCGCAACTGGCCGATGGCAAGTTCGAAGCCCGTACCCCGGATCCTGACAACCGTTCGTGGCTGTCCAAGGCCACCCTGGGCCTGATCGAGAGCCGTCCGCCGCTGCCGCCGGGAGAAACCCGCGCCAACCAGGACGTGATCAAGCAGTACCAGGACGCCAAGGACGCCATCCCGGCCGACCTGCTGCCTGAAAACCAGACGGAAGAGCCGAAGAACGACGACGCGGACGGCACCCCGAAAAGCCGCTCGATCTTCAGCTACATGACCTTCGGCCTGTTCGACTGATTCAGTCGCAGCCCCTGAGTCACTGAGAAAGAGGTCCTACGGGACCTCTTTTTCGTTTCTGACACGCCAAGGCGCCGTAGACGACTGTGCGCCCGCCAGTGCCTTGGCTAAACTGCGGCATCCTCACTCAATAAGCTGGTAGACATGATTCGCTTGATTATGTGGGTCGCCCTGATCTGGTTGGCGATCTGGTTCTTCAAACGCGTGACCAAACGCCCTGCGCCCCGACCACGGCCTGCCGCGCCGCCCATCGATGCCGCGCCCATGGTGCGCTGTGCCCAGTGCGGCGTGCACCTGCCCCGTGACCGCGCGCTGAGCCAGAACGAACAGTGGTACTGCACCGAAGCCCACCGGCTACAGGGCCCGGCAGCACGTGACCGCTGAAACCCTGTCGCTGGTCACGGCGCAGGCCCAGCGTATCCTGCGGCTCTACCACCTCTACCGCCTGAGCATCGGCATTCTGCTGGTGCTGCTGATTTCCAGCAGCCTGGATGCCGAACTGCTGCAAATGGCCGATATCGAACTGTTTCGCACCGGCTGCTGGCTCTATCTGGTGTTCAACATTCTGGTGGTCGTACTGCTCGAACGGCCGACGCGCCAAGGCCATCTGTTCACTTTGGCGCTGGCCGACGCCTGCATGCTGTGCGCCCTGTTCTATGCCGGAGGCGGCGCACCCAGCGGCCTGGGCAACCTGATCGTGGCCTCGGTGGCGATCAGCAACGTGCTGCTGCGCAAACGTACCGGACTGTTGATCGCCGCGATTTCAGCCATCGGCATCATCTACCTGACGTTTTTCATCAGCTACAACAAGCCTGCAGCGGCCAATCATTTCGTCCAGGCCGGGTCCCTTGGCGCCCTGTGCTTCGCCGCCGCCCTGCTGGTGCAGGCACTGGCGCGCCGGCTGCAGGCCAGCGAAGACATCGCCGAACGGCGCGCGGCCGACGTCGACAACCTCGAAGAACTCAACGCGCTGATCCTGCAGCGCATGCGCACCGGCATTCTGGTACTCGACGCCGAGCGCAAGGTGCTGCTGGCCAACCACAGCGCCTTGGCGCTACTGGGCCACGAGCATCTGCTTGGCGAAATCATCGACCCCTACTCTCCGCAGTTGGTCGAGCGTCTGCGGCAATGGCAGATCAACCCGTCCATGGCGCCGCGAAGCATTACCACTTCGGCAATCGGCCCTGTGCTGCGCCCCGGCTTCATTGCCTTGAACCGTGACAGCCAGCGCCACACCCTGATCTTCATTGATGACCTGTCAAAAATCTCCCAGCAGGCCCAGCAACTCAAGCTCGCGGCCCTGGGCAGGCTGACCGCCGGCATCGCCCACGAGATCCGCAACCCGCTGGGCGCCATCAGCCACGCGGCCCAGCTGCTCCATGAATCCGAGGAACTGACCGGTCCCGACCGGCGTCTGAGTGAAATCATTCAAGATCAATCGCGACGGATGAATCTGGTGATCGAGAACGTCTTGCAGCTGTCCCGCCGACGTCAGACCGAACCGCACCTGCTTGACCTCAGGCAGTGGCTCGAAGGATTCGTCAGCGACTTGCGTTCCCGACTGCCCGAAGACCAGGCAGTGCATCTGGAAATCGGCCCCGGCGCCCTCACCACCCGCATGGATGCCGAGCAGCTTGTGCAAGTCGTGACTAACCTGACCCAGAACGGCTTGCGCTACAGTGGTCAGATGCATGCACGCGCTCAAGTCTGGCTGCGACTGTTTCACGCACCCCACAGCGAGCTGCCAAGCCTTGAGGTGCTGGATAATGGTCCCGGTGTCGCCAGAGAGCACCTGAGCAAGCTCTTCGAACCATTTTTCACCACTGAAAGCAAAGGGACCGGCCTGGGCCTGTATCTTTCGCGGGAACTGTGCGAAAGCAATCAGGCGAACCTGGACTACACACCACGGGAAGGTGGCGGAAGCTGTATGCGGATCACCTTCGCCCATCCGTTCAAATTGAGTTGAAGATGAGCCAACGGCAAAAGATCCTGATCGTCGACGATGAGCCGGACATTCGCGAATTACTGGAGATCACTCTGGGGCGGATGAAGCTGGACACTCGCAGTGCGCGCAACGTCAAGGAAGCTCAAGACTGGCTCGCCCGCGAACCCTTCGACCTGTGCCTGACCGACATGCGCCTGCCAGACGGCAACGGCCTGGAACTGGTGCAGCACATCCAGAAGCGCCACACCCAGGTGCCGGTGGCGATGATCACCGCGCACGGCAGCCTCGACACAGCGATCCATGCCCTGAAAGCCGGTGCCTTCGACTTCCTCACCAAGCCCGTGGACCTGGGTCGCCTGCGCGAGCTGGTCGGCAGCGCGCTGCGCCTGCACATGGCGCCGTCCAACGAAAACAGCATCGACAACCGCCTGCTCGGCAATTCACCGCCCATGCAGGCCTTGCGCAAGCAGATCGGCAAGCTGGCGCGCAGCCAGGCGCCGATCTACATCAGCGGCGAGTCAGGCAGCGGCAAGGAACTGGTCGCCAGGCTGATCCACGAACAAGGCCCGCGGATCGACAAGCCATTCGTGCCGGTCAACTGCGGCGCGATTCCTACGGAACTGATGGAAAGCGAATTCTTCGGCCATCGCAAAGGCAGCTTCACCGGGGCCCACGAAGACAAGCCGGGGCTGTTCCAGGCGGCCAACGGCGGTACGTTGTTTCTCGATGAAGTGGCCGACCTGCCGCTGGCGATGCAGGTGAAACTGCTGCGCGCCATCCAGGAGAAATCCATCCGCGCGGTGGGCGGGCAGCAGGAGCAAGTGGTCGATGTGCGCGTGTTGTGCGCCACCCACAAGGACCTGAGCGTCGAAGTCGCGGCCCAGCGCTTCCGACAGGATCTGTATTACCGCCTCAACGTCATCGAACTGCGCGTGCCGCCGCTGCGCGAACGCCGCGAAGACATCGAGGAAATCGCCAACAATGTCCTGCGCCGCCTGGCCGAAGGCGCCGCCCAGCCCCCTGCCCGCCTTGCCTCGCCGGCACTGACGGCGCTCAAGGGCTACCGCTTTCCCGGCAACGTTCGCGAACTGGAGAACATGCTCGAACGGGCCTACACCCTGTGCGAAAACGACCAGATCAACGCCGACGACCTGCGCCTGGCAGAACCGGTCACGGTCAACGAACAGGACGGCCCGAGCCTGGCCGACATCGACAATCTGGAAGATTACCTGGAGAGCATCGAGCGCAAGCTGATCCTCCAGGCCCTCGAAGAGACCCGCTGGAACCGCACGGCAGCCGCGCAACGGTTGAGCCTGACGTTCAGGTCGATGCGCTATCGGTTGAAGAAGTTGGGGTTGGAGTAGTTTCCAAAGGGCCCCTAGCAGTCCGTGGGCTGGACCGATTGACTTGTGGGAGCGGGCTTGCCCGCGAAAGCGTCACGTCTGGCGCTTTGGTAGCGCTTGATCCGCCAACTTCGCGGGCAAGCCCGCTCCCACAGTTCTGAGCCGGACAATACTCACAATCACATAGCAATCCCGTAGCAGTCCGGCTTGCCGGCGGGAGCGTTCTCAAGATCGCTGACGCCGGCAAGCCGGACTGCTACGGGGTCTCGACCGTTTGTTGGCCAAGGGCTGCGAGCGCTGGCGCATACGGCGCCGGATCGATGATCGGCACGTCGCCCACCAGCAAATCCGTCAGCAACTGGCACGACGCCGGCGCCAGCACCAGGCCGTTGCGGAAATGCCCGCAGTTGAGCCACAGCCCGTCATGCCCCGGCACCGGGCCGATGAACGGAATGCCATCCGGGGACCCCGGGCGCAGCCCTGCCCAGTGCCCGACCACCTCGGCATCGGCCAGGGCCGGGATCAGTTCCACTGCCGACGCTTTCAGGCTTTGCAGCGCCACATCTGTGGGGGTCTTGTCGTAGCCTTCGTGCTCCAGCGTGCTGCCGATCAGAATGTGGCCGTCACGGCGAGGAATCGCGTATCGGCCCTTGGCGAGGATCATGCTGGGGAGAAAGTCGGATGCGCATTTGTACAGAATCATCTGGCCCTTGACCGGCTCAACCGGCAATTGCAGCCCGAGCCTGGCGAGCAGATCACCGCTCCAGGCACCGGCAGCCAGCACTACGCTGTCACCCAGGATGTCGCCTTGCGGTGTGCTTACGCCGATGATCCTGTCGCCATCGCGCACGAAATCACTGACTTCGCACTGCTCGTGAAGGGTCACGTTAGGCAGCGCCAGCAGTGCCGCCTTCAGGGATTTGACCAGTCGCGGGTTGCGCACGTTGGCGATGTCGGCCATGTGAATCGCCCGGGTAAAACCGCCGCCCATCACCGGCACTGCGTCGTAGACCGCCGAGATATCCACAGAGGCCAGCGGCCGCCCGACCCGTGCAGCCCATTCCAGCGCCTGCTGTTCGTCGTCCAGATCCAGCCAGTACAAACCGGTACGGTGGACTTCCGGATCGATCCCCGTGGCATCGAGCAGACGCTCGCCCAACTGCGGATAGAAATCCTGGGACCAATGCGCCAGCGCCGTGACCGCCGGGTTGTAGCGCCAGGGATAAAGCGGTGAAACGATACCGCCGCCCGCCCAGGAAGACTCCTGACCGACACCGGAACGGTCGAGCAACACCACGCTCTGAACCTTTGCCGCGAGATTGAAGGCCGTCAGCAGACCAATGACGCCACCACCGACGATTACCACGTGTTGCCTGGACATGCAGAACCCGATCATCAAGAGGAAACAATCGCCGGCCACTGCCCGACTTCCTGCGGACAAACCGACTCCATTACCGTCAAAAATCAGTACCATGCCGCTGATCCGGCGAATAGCCCCGGACATCCACTACATAGCGACTTTCAACCTGAGTAGTATCACCATATTTCAAACGAAAAATGGAATTTCCTTGATGGGTTTCAGCTCTGGTCTTACGCGCCTGCATTCGCGTCGCAGCTGGCAAGGTCCTTCCGGGGGCAATAGCGGCGGGTTTACCCTGATCGAGCTGATCTTGGTCGTGGTGATCGTGGGCATCTTTGCGGCCTTCGCCATGCCCAGCCTGACCTCCATGCTGCACCGCATGAACGTACGGGCAGCCTCGGACGAACTCTACGATCTACTCCAGTACGCCCGCGCAGAGGCCGTGACCCGCGGCACGTCCGTGACCATCCAGGCCCCGGGCGCCACCAGCACCAACTGGACCGGCAACATCACCGTCAACATCACGTCCAGCGGCGCGAACCTGCGCCAGGTGGGCAGCTCAGGCCTGCAATCAGGCATCGCGGTCACCACATCCGTCGGCAGCGTCGCCTTTTCCCCGACCGGTACGGCGTCGGCGTCGGCGTGCTTTCAGATCAGCTACCCGAACGATGCCGGCGTCACCACCCAATTCATCAACCTGCAGTCCAGCGGCCGCGTGACCGCGCCTGCCACGACACGGCCATCGGGGTGCTGATGAAGACCTTCAACCGCCAGCGTTGCCAGGGCTTCAGCATGATCGAAGTGCTGGTGAGCCTGATCATCATCGTGATTGGCGTATTGGGCATGGTGGCCCTGCAAAGCAAGGCAATCCCGTACACCCAGGACTCGGTACAGCGCAATACCGCGATCATGCTGGTGGACGATCTGGTGGAGATCATTCGCAGCGCGCCCCAGGACTGCGGCACCGCGAATTCCTGCCTCAAGGCGCCGGGCGCATCCTTCACCACTCCGAGCGTTGCCTGCATTCCGACGCCGACGGCGGTGAGCGATCAGATCGGCTGCTGGGCACAAAGGGCCAGCGCGGCATTGCCCGGTGCGGGTGCGCTGCTGGCCAGCAGCAGCTTCTTCATCTGCCGCAGCCTCATCCCCGGGGATGAAGGCACCAGTTCCTGCGCCACCACCAACACCACTAATACCGACCTGGAGATTCAGGTGGCCTGGACCGTGAAGAGCGCGGCGGAATGTCTGAACGGCAACAATGCCACGACTCCCGGCATCTGTACCTACCGATTGAGGACCCGAGTCCAATGAATGCAGCCGTGATGCGCAGCCGCCAGCGCGGCCTGTCTCTCATCGAGTTGATGGTGGCGATGGTGATCGGGCTGTTCCTGATCCTGGGCGTCACTCAGATCTTCATCAGCAACCAGCGCAGCTATCTGTTTCAACAGGGCCAGGTGGGCAACCAGGAAAACGGCAGGTTCACCCTGGCGCTCCTCAGCCAGGAGTTGCTCAAGGCGGGCTATCGCAGCAACCTGGGCGTCCTCATTCCGAGGGACACCACGACGCTGGCCAACTGCTCGTTCAATGAAGGCAGCTCGGTGGCGGCAGTCTCCGCGACCTCACTGTGCATCCAGTACCAGGCGACCGGCAAACGCGACGTCAATTGCCAGGGCACCGCGCTGGCCTCTGCCGATCAGGACAGCATCCTCACTCCCTATTCGGTAAAGCCCGAGAACGTCGCCTCACGTCCCAAGATTGTCGAAAAGATAACCTTCGACTCCAGCACCAACTCCATCACCTGCACCAACGGCACAACGACACAGCAACTGGTGACCGGCGTTCGCGACCTGCGTTTCGAATACGGCACCGGCACACTCGAGAAGACCGTCAGCACTTTCAGCAGCACTCCCGACGCCAACGCGCCCATTGGCGCGGTGCGCTACAGCGCGTTGATGCAAAGCCCGGGTACCGCAACCATCCGGGACTCGACCGCGCAGATTTCACCTGCGCTGGCGGACTGGAACACGCGCTACGGCACCACCTATAACGACGTGAGCAGTATCTACCAGATCGTCCAGGGCACCATTATGGTCAGGAATCAGATGCCATGAGCCGCGCACTCGCACACCCTTTCCACTCCCCTGCCCGCGGACAAAAAGGCGCGACACTGCTCGTAGCCATCATGATGCTGCTGATCATCACCCTGCTGGCCGTCTCCAGCATGCGCGGGGTTTCGCTGGAGTCACGCATCACCGGCAACCTCAAGCAGCAGAAGACACTGACCAACGCCGCAGAGGCCGCGTTGCGTATCGGTGAGCAAAGCATCGAGTCATGGGAGTGCACCGCCATGGCCGGCAACACGAACAAGCCGTGCATGGCCAAGCCTGCTGTTGCGGTCAATGGTGACTATCCGGCCGCGTTCACGGCAGCCAACAACGCCTATCTGAATACCGTGAACGGCTACGAAGTGCAGGTGCAGTGGTACGTCACCGACCTCAAGTTCATCGATGGCCCGGCCCAGGACGGCTGTGGATTGACGAAAAAGCCCTGCGGGCAGCGTTACTACGAAATCACCGCCTGCGCCTCCACGGTACTCTGCACCAGCGATAACGTGACCCAGCGGGTGATCCTGCGCAGCATTTTTGCCGTATCCGACTCATGAGTGCACACCGACAGCGACCGACCATGAATAAGCCCAACACGCTCAGCAGTTTCATCGTTGCCCTCGCTTGCCTGCTGCCCTTCCCGGCGGCGCAGGCAGCCGTGAGCCAGGTTCCGGCGCAACTGCCTCTGTTCGTCAACAACTCGGTGCCGCCCTTGAACATGCTGGTGGTCGGGCGCGACCACAAGCTGTTCTTCCCGGCCTACAACGACGCCTCCGACCTGGACGGCGACGGCTCCATCGACATTCGCTACAAGCCTTCGATCACCTACCTGGGCTATTTCGACTCCAACACCTGCTACACCCATAACGGCAGCTACTTCACCGCCACTGCTGCGGCCACCAACAAGACTTGCAGCGGCAACTGGAGCGGCGACTACCTGAACTACCTGACCACTTCCCGCGCCGATGCCTTGCGCAAAGTGCTCTACGGCGGCTATCGCAGCACCGACAACGACTCGACGATCCTGGAGCGGGCCTACATCCCGACCGACGCGCACACCTGGGGCAAGGAATACACCAGCCGCACCGTGGACGGATACGACCTGTCCGACTACACCCCATTCTCCAACCCCGCTGCCGGCAACCGCACACTGTTCGCCAACAACACGCAGTCGACGCTGGTCGGCCCGCTGCTGCGGGTGCTGCCCAACATCGCCAACGTGCGGATTTTCGGCTGGGTGTCCCGCGAGTCCGTGCAGGGCGGCTCCACGGCCACCAACACCTCCTTCAGGGACATCGCCGTCACGCCCACCGATTACATCGTCCGCGTGCAGGCGTGCAAGACCAACTTTCTGGAAAGCAACTGCAAGCTCTACCCCAACGGGAAATACAAGCCAACCGGCATCCTTCACGACTTCGGTGAAGGTAACCAGATGTACTTCGGGCTGATGACCGGCACCTACCAGAACAACCTGCAAGGCGGCGTGCTGCGCAAGGCGATCAGCAGCTTCGCCAACGAGATCAACGCGTCCACCGGCGTGTTCATCACGCGCAACGCGCTGAACTTCAGGACCGGCATCGTCGGTACCCTCGACGGTCTGACCCTCACCAACACCGGCTGCACCAGCCAGGGCAACTCGATCACCAACGGCTCCTGCCAGTCGTGGGGCAACCCGCTGGCCGAGATGATGTTCGAGACCCTGCGCTATTTCAGCGGCGAGACGAATCCGACTGCCAGCTACGCCGCAGGCCTGGGTGACACCAACCTGGCATTGAGCAGCCTGACCAGCTGGACCAACCCCTATTCGTCCACCCCCGATGCCAACGCCACGAACCCGACCTACCCAAGCTGCTCCAAGCCCTTCCAGACGTTGTTCAGCGACGTGAACCCAAGCTACGACTCCGACTTGCCCGGCAGCGCCTACAGCACCGCCGCCTCCCCGCCCGTACCGACCGCGTTGAACGGCTACAGCGCACAGACCCAGGGGCAGACGATCTGGAACACCGACGTCGGCGCCGGCAACAAGAACATCAACATCGGCCAGACCCCGACCGTCAGCGATACTGCGCCGACCGCCAAGGTGGCTTCGAGCCTGGGCAACATTCGCGGGCTTCCGGAGGAAGCGACCAAGCAAGGCACCTTCAACGCAGGCTCCGTGGCGTATTTTGCCAACACCAACCCGATCACCTCGCTGGGCAACCAGAAAGTCCAGACGTTCTCCATCGCCCTGTCGTCGACCCTGCCACGCATCCAGATGCCGGTCGGCAACGGCACCATCACCCTGCTGCCCTTCGGCAAGGTGACCAACAACGACACCAACGAACAGCTCACCGGTTTCTACATCGACTCGATGTACAACATGCCGGGGCAGCCGACCGACAACACGGTCAACGGCGGCCGCGCCCAGGCGGTATTCCGCGTGGTTTACGACGACAGCGGCCAGGGCGGCGACTACGACATGGACGCCATCGTGCTGTACACGGTGTCCGTCATCGGCTCCGGCGCTACCGCCACCCTCAGCGTGACCTCGGAGACCGTGTATTCGGTGGCCGGCTTCGAATCGCACATGGGCTACACGATTTCCGGCACCACGGCCGACGGCATCTATCTGGAAGTGACGGGGGGCGGCAACGGCAACACCCGCTATTCGTTCGACACCCCAGGTTCCCAGGCGCCAGGCTCGTGCATCGGCGTGACCTGCCCCCTGCTGCCCGGCATGAAGTCAGGCAGCACCCAGGTCAACGGCAGCACCTCGCACACGCGCATCTTTACCCCATCCTCCACACGCTCGGTGACCAACCTCAATGATCCACTGTGGTATGCGGCCAAGTGGGGCGGCTTCGGTGACTCGAGCAACACCAGCACTAGCGTGCCGGTCAGCGGACAGTGGGATTCGAACAACAGCGGAACGCCCAACAACTACTTCCTGGTCAGCAACGCTGCGACCCTGAAGGATCAATTGTCCTCCGCGTTCAACCAGATCCTGCAGGCCAACAGCTCGGTTTCGACCCCGTCGGTAGTCCCGGCGCTGGGCACCAGCAGTTCGGCGTCGACCTACCTCAACAGCCTGAACGTGGCGACCTGGAGCGGTGACCTCATCAAGACCACCACCACGTTCACTTCCACCAACCCGACCGGCAGCACGGTGCAGAACTGGTCCGCCTCGGCGCAGATGCCGCTCTGGAACCAGCGCAACATCCAGATGGCGAACCAGGCTGGCAACGCACTGCTGCCGTTCACATTCACCAACCTCGGCACCCGGACCTTCGCCGGTGTTGCCCTGCAGACCACCCTGACGTCCGATCAGGTGGACTTCATCAAGGGCGACACCAGCAAGGCGACTTCGAACTTCCGACGCCGCGCCTCGCTGATCGGTGACCTGGTGAACTCCTCGCCGGTGGTGGTCGATACCGCCCTCTACGACGCCAACGTTGCCGACACGCTCAATGGCACGCCGGGCACCTACGCAGCGTTCACCACCGCCCAGAGCACCCGCCGCGGGCAGGTCTATGTCGGCGCCAACGACGGGATGCTGCACGGGTTCGACACCGCGACAGGGGTCGAGAAGTTCGCGTTCATACCCTCGGCCGTCATCTCCAACCTCAGCGCCCTGACCAACAAGGACTACAACTCCAACTCCTCGCTGCACCGCTACTTCGTGGACAGCACGCCGGTGGTCGCGGACGTTTTCATCGGCACCGGATGGCGCACTATCCTGGTCGGCACGCTGGGCGCAGGCGGGCGTGAAGTCTTTGCGCTGGACATCACCAACCCCGACAGCGTCAGCCTGTTGTGGGAGTTCACCTCGCAGAACGACGTCGATCTGGGTTCGACCTTCTCGATTCCGAAGATCGTCAAACTGCACACCGGTGATTGGGGGGTCATTTTTGGCAACGGGTACAACGGCAACAACGGCAACGCCTCACTGTTCGTGCTCAATGCCGCGACGGGCGCGGTCATCAGCAAGCTGACCACCTCGGTTACCGGCAACAACGGCCTGTCGTCCCCGACCATCCTGGACGCCAACGCCGACGGCATCGCCGACTACGTCTATGCCGGCGACCTGCTGGGCAACATGTGGCGGTTCGACCTGATCGGCTCATCGCTGACCGCTGACACTACCGCCGCCAGCTTCAAGGTCGCATTCGCCAACAAGCCGCTGTATACCGCCACGGTCAGTGACACCGCAGGCTCGGCGGCCCAGTCCATCACTGCGGCCCCTTCGGTCAGGGCGCACCCGACAGCGGCAGGCATCCTGGTGATTTTCGGCACCGGGCGCTACTTCGCCTCGGCCGACAAGACCAGTACCGACCTGCAGACGCTATACGGTATCTGGGACAAACAGACCGCAGCGCAAACGGCAAGCTCCACGCCAGTGCTCAGCAGGGCGAGCCTGCAGCAGCAGACCATCACTTCCCAGGTCAACAATGCCAGCTTCGGCACATCGACCAGCACCATCAGGCTGGTCAGCACCAACACCGTGGACTGGACCAGCAAGTCAGGCTGGTATATCAACTTCTCGGTGGGTGGCAGCCTGCTCGGCGAGCGTCTGGTGGACCCACTGACGATCAGTGGCGGCGTATTATTCGCGACGACCCGTACGCCCAGCACCGACGTCTGCAGCCCGGGCGTGACAGGCTGGGTCTATGGCCTGGACCCGGGCACCGGCGGGCGAACCACCTTCACGGTCTTCAACCTGCGCCGCAACGGCACGATCTCAAGCGCCGACAACTACACCGATGGCAACGGCACCAACAACGTGGTCAGCGGCATGGCCATTGCCGGTGGCGGCACCGATATCAGCACGGTCACCGGCGACAAGTATCTGACCGACTCCAGTGGTGGCGGTGGTGGCGTTGGGGGCAGCAACAACCCGATCAAAGTCAACACAGGCTTGAAATTCAACGGGCGCCAGACCTGGCGCTCCATTCCCTATCCATAAGGTGGCAGGCATGCACAATCTTGAACGGCCACAGCGTGGCTTTACCCTCATCGAACTGATGGTCACCGTCGCGATCATCGGTATCCTCGCGGCGGTCGCCTACCCGTCGTACACCAACTATGTAAAACGCGGCTATCGCTCCGAGGCCATTGCACAGCTCAACGACGCCGCGGCCCGCATGGAGCGCTTCTACGCGCAGAACAACAAATACGACGTAGGCTCGGACCTGACCAAGATCGGCACGGCTGCTGCGTCCACCACCGGCCGGTATACGCTGACGATCACCAGTGACACCACCAGCTATACCCTCACCAGCACCCCCCAGGGCAACCAGGCCAGCGACAGCTGCGGCACCTACACCCTCAATCAGGCAGGCGCCAAGACTCCGGACCCGAGCACCACCACCTGCTGGAAATGACCGGGCGGCCTTATCGCCCCCAGCATTGCTGGACACTGGCATCACCCGACATCCCAAGGTTGTCGCGCTTGCCAGTGTTCTCCAGCACGAACGCGCCGCAGCGATCCCCTGCCATGAGCGCGCTGGCTGAAGGCGTCGCCACCAGCACGAATCTGTCTTCGGAGCGCTCGGCCTCGATGGCGTAGAAGCCGTTGCCAGCCGTGACCTCATGCCTGTGCGCGGGCGGCCCGATGACATCTGCGTACTGGGCTGCGCGTGAATGGAAACGCTCCAGCCTTTGTGCCTCTTCAACCAGCAGCGCCGCGATTTCCGAGCGGCGGGCTTTCTTCGAATACTCGGTGTACGCCGGATAGGCGACGCCGGCGAGAATCGCGACGATCGCCACGGCGATCAGCAGTTCGATCATCGAGAATCCCCTGTTGCTGGCTGCCATCTCCCTGCCTCCTCATTGCCGTTGTCGCCACATGATCCGCCGCTCGGCGGTGTGGATGCTCTCAAGCACCGTGCGAGAGCTGCCCTGTATCACCACCGCCGTGATCCGATAGAGCGAAGCAGTTCCGTTGCCATGGGCCGGATCTTCGGTTTGCCCGAGGTGCTGGATGCCGTAGAGCCCACCCGCGCCCGCCAGCCAGTTCACACCTGAACCTCCACCGCTGCCAGCGCCTGAAAGCGTCAAGGCCTCCGGTGGTGGCATGCAGGTGACCGGGCCGGAGCACTGGGGCAGGAGAAAGCCGGGGGCGGCCACCTGCGCTTCACCGGTTCTCAAAACCGTCTCGGCCGCCTGCAACGCCAGGTTGCGTCGTTGCAGGCTGCCCGCCACCTTCTCCTGCAGGGTGGCGTTTTGCATCGATGAGGTGGCAAGCAAAGTCACCAGCACCAGAAATGCCAGGGCGGCGATCAGCACCGCGCCTCGTTCAGCATTCATCTGCGCTCTCCTCAACCGGTACGGTTACGAATGGCGGCGACGACGCTGAAGGTCTGCTCCCGGGTGCGGTCAGCGGGGTCGAGCAGCGTCAATGCCAGGCGCACGCTGCGAATCAACGCGTGGTCGGGTTGCGCGGTGTAGCGGGCAATGCCCGGTGCGTCGGCGGCGCTGGCGACACCGAACAGCACCTCGAACGCACCCACGTTGCTGATCAGCGGCTGGCCGTTGAGGGTCAGCTCGCCAGCGGCTTGATTGAATCGGTAGACCTGTTGATGAATCGCCAGCACGTTCTCGCCTTCGGCAGGTTTCGGCGCTCGCCCTCGTGTCCAGGCAGTGGCCGTGGACGTGCAATCGGTGTGGATTTCCCAGTTGTGCCACGAACCGCTGTCGGCGGGTGCAGTGGTGTTGAGCGTCAACGCGCCTTGGGGTGCATCCCACTGAACCGGTGAGCGAAAGGCCGCCGAGAACGCTGCGCCAGTGCTCTCGTCCCGCACGCTGGCCAGGCAGCCGAACGCACCGGCCAGACGCACCTCCTGAATCATCTTGGCCAGCACGAACCGGGCGTCCTCCTGCAGGCTGGCCGACGCCGCCTGGCTCAGGAAGGTACTGCGGGAGGTGATGAAGATTTGCATCAGGGCCAGCGAAATCACCAGCCCCAGCAACAGCGCCAGCATGATTTCGACCAAGCCGAAGCCGCGGGTTACGCGCTTCAAGGCTGGACACCCCACAGCGGTTTGACCAGGCTGCTCAGGGACAATGTGCGGGTATAACCCTCGGAGCCCTGGGCCCTTGAGTCGTTCCAGTCCACGGTGACCGTCACTCGGCTGCCGGCCACGGCGATGGACGCCTGAACGTTACTGCCGGCCATGCGCCGCAACTGATCGGCGAAGTCGAACAGGTCCTGGTCTCGTGGACTTTCAAGGCTGGCGGCAGACGGCGCCTGGCTGAGGGATGCCAGCGCATAATGGCCGTCGGGGTTGGCGCGAACCCGCTCCAGCAAGTCCTGGGCAACGAAGCTCACCTGGGTGCTGCGCATCGCGCTGTCGGAGTGTTTCAGCGCATTGAGTTGCAACAACGCCACGCCCAGAATGCCGACACCGAGCACCAGCAATGCGACCATCACTTCGATCAGGGTTGCCCCCGCCTGCCCTGCTCCTGCCCCCATCGCTCACCTCCGCAAGTCCCTGTGCAGTGACCATTGAAGCCGATCCGCGACGTCCTGCCCGACGGGTGTGTAACCGCAGCTTGCGGACACACCGGCTGACAATCCGGAGATTGTCTATCCCTCGCAACAGGAGTCTTCTAGGGCGCGCTGAGGCAAGGGAGGGCTGAAACATGAGGCAAGACGGACTGACGCTGCTGGAGTTGCTGGCCGGGCTTGCGCTGCTCGGCATCGTGGCCGCCCTGGCCGCGCCGAGCCTTGGGGCGTTCATCGATTCACAGCGACGCCAGGACACCGCGCAGCAGCTCACCAGCAGCCTGCGCATGGCCCGCGCCGAGGCCATCCTGCGCAATCAGCCGGTGGTGGTGCAGGCAAACGACGGCAACTGGAGCAAGGGCTGGAGCGTGTTCGTAGACAACCGACGCCAGCAGTTGCCGGGCGATGCCGAGTACCTGCTGGCCGAGTTCAGCGGCCACCGGAACGTGAAGGTGATAGGCAACAGCAAGGTGGCCGAGCGGGTAGGTTTCGACCGCGCCGGAAGGCCGCTGGAAAGTGCCAACGGCACGCTGGCGGTGTGTCGCGATGATTCGCCCGCCAGCCATTACCAGGTGGTGATCGCCGTCACCGGCCGGATCATCCTGCGCGACGAGGGCTTCAGCAGCGAGCCCTGCACCTGAGCCCGCTGGCGTTGCGCTTACTGGACCTGCTTGACGCGCAGTTCCTTGGGCATCGAGAAGGTGATGTTCTCTTCGCGCCCTGCCAGCTCGTCAGCGCCCGTGGCACCCCAGGCTTGCAGTTGCTGAATCACGCCGCGCACCAGCACCTCAGGTGCGGAAGCCCCTGCGGTGATGCCGATCCGCTCGACGCCGTCGAACCAGCTGCGCTGCATGTCTTCGGCGCCATCGATCAGGTAGGCCGGGGTCGCCATGCGCTCGGCCAGCTCGCGCAGGCGGTTGGAGTTGGAGCTGTTGGGGCTGCCGACCACCAGCACCACGTCGCACTCGTCAGCCAGCTGTTTCACGGCATCCTGACGGTTTTGCGTGGCGTAGCAGATGTCGTCCTTGCGCGGCCCGCCGATGGCCGGGAAACGAGAACGCAGGGCGTCGATCACGCGGCTGGTGTCGTCCATGGACAGCGTGGTCTGGGTCACGAAGGCGAGCTTCTCGGGGTTTTGCACCTTGAGGTTGGCAACGTCTTCTTCATCCTCGACCAGATAGATCGCGCCGCCATTGCTGGCGTCGTACTGGCCCATGGTGCCTTCGACTTCCGGGTGGCCTTCATGGCCGATCAGGATGCATTCGCGACCATCGCGGCTGTAACGGGCAACCTCGATGTGAACCTTGGTGACCAGTGGGCAAGTGGCGTCGAAGACTTTCAGGCCACGGCCTGCCGCTTCGCTGCGCACGGCCTGGGACACTCCGTGGGCGCTGAAAATGACGATGACGTCGTCCGGCACCTGGTCGAGCTCTTCGACGAAGATCGCGCCACGGCTGCGCAGGTCTTCGACGACGAATTTGTTATGAACCACTTCATGGCGCACGTAGATCGGCGGGCCAAACACTTCCAGCGCGCGATTGACGATTTCGATCGCACGGTCCACCCCGGCGCAGAAGCCACGTGGGTTGGCGAGTTTGATTTGCATGATGTGCCTCGTGTCTTGCGCGCAAGAAATAGCGAAAACGATAAAAACAATTGTAGGAGTGAGCTTGCTCGCGATGAGGACCTTTCCTTCAACATAGGTGTTGAATGATGCTCAGTCATCGCGAGCAAGCTCACTCCTACAGGTCATCTGCCTGGTCGGTTACAGCGATTTGACCTCGAAGATTTCCACTTCGAACGTCAACGTCTTGCCCGACAGCGGATGGTTGAAGTCGACGGTCACCTGATCGTCGTCAAACGCCTTCACCACGCCCGGCAGCTCGGTATTGGCCGCATCGTTGAAGATCACCAGCAGGCCTTCGGCCAGATCCATGTTCTGGAACTGCGAACGCGGCATGATCTGCACGTTCTGCGGGTTGGGCTGGCCAAAGGCGTTCTCTGGCGGGACCTGCAGGGTGCGCTTGTCGCCGGCCTTGAAGCCGAACAGCAGGGCTTCGAAGCCCGGCAACAGGCTGCCGTCACCCACCTTGAACGTGGCCGGGGCCTTGTCGAAGGTGCTGTCTACAGTGTCGCCGTTTTCCAGATGCAAAGCGAAGTGCAGGGTAACTTCCGTGTTCTGACCGATGCGGACTTCTTCAATAGCGTGTTCAGTCATGAACGGGTTCTCCGGTTTTCTTGCTCTTGAACATGTCCAGGGCAAGCATGATCGCGCCTACAGTGATGGCACTGTCGGCAAAGTTGAAGGCCGGGAAGTACCAGCGGTTATCCCAGTGCACCAACACGAAGTCGATGACGTGACCGATTGCGATGCGGTCGTACAGATTGCCCAGCGCGCCGCCCAGCACCAGGGCCAGGGCGACGGCCAGCCAGGTCTCGTTGCGCCCCAGGCGCTTGAGCCAGACCACCAGTACCGCACTGACCACCACGGCGATCAGGGCGAACAGCCAGCGCTGCCAGCCGGAGCTGTCAGCCAGGAAGCTGAAGGCAGCGCCGGTGTTGTAGGCCAGCGTCCAGCTGAAATAGCTGGGGATGACCACGATCTGTTGGTACAGGCTCAGCGAGTTCTCGAAGTAGTACTTGCTGGCCTGATCGATGATCAGCACCAGCACGCTCAACCACAGCCAGCTCAAACGGCCCATACGGCCAGCCGACGCATTAGGCATAGTGACGAACCTCGCCCGCACCGCTGATGTTGTCGACACAACGACCGCAGATTTCCGGATGCTCGGCGTGCACGCCTACGTCCTCGCGGAAGTGCCAGCAACGGCCGCACTTGGCGTAGCCGGACTTGACCACCTTGAGTTTCAGGCCCGCCACCTCGGTGACCACGGCATCGGCCGGGGCATCGACGAACGGCGCCACGCTGGCCTTGGAGGTGATCAGCACGAAGCGCAACTCGTCGCCCAGCTTGTTCAGGTCCAGGGTCAGGTCGTTCTCGGCGTACAGGGTCACTTCGGCTTGCAGGTTGCCACCGATGGCTTTCGCTGCGCGCTGGTTTTCCAGTTCCTTGTTGACCGACGTCTTGACCGCCATGATCCGCTCCCAGTAGGCGCGGTCCAGTTCGAAGCCTTCCGGCAGCTCGCTCAGGCCTTCGTACCAGGTGTTGAGCATGACCGACTCGTTGCGCTCGCCCGGCATGAACTGCCACAGCTCGTCGGCGGTGAAGGCCAGGATCGGAGCGATCCAGCGCACCAGCGCTTCGGAGATGTGGAACAGCGCGGTCTGGCACGAACGGCGGGCCTTGCTGTTGGCCGCAGTGGTGTACTGGCGGTCCTTGATGATGTCCAGGTAGAAGCCGCCCAGCTCCTGCACGCAGAAGTTGTGCACCTTGGAGTAGACGTTCCAGAAACGGTATTCGCCGTAGTGCTCTTCCAGCTCGCGCTGCAGCAGCAGGGCGCGATCCACCGCCCAACGGTCCAGTGCCAGCATTTCGTCGGCAGGCAGGATGTCAGTGGCCGGGTTGAAGCCGCTCAGGTTGGAGAGCAGGAAACGCGCGGTGTTGCGAATGCGGCGGTAAGCGTCGGCGCTGCGCTGCAGGATGGTCTCGGAGACAGCCATCTCGCCCGAATAGTCGGTGGCCGAAACCCACAGGCGCATGATGTCGGCGCCCAGGGTGTCGTTGACCTTCTGCGGGGCGATGACGTTGCCCAGCGACTTGGACATCTTGCGGCCGTTCTCGTCCACGGTGAAGCCGTGGGTCAGCAGCTCGCGGTACGGCGCATGGCCATCGATCGCGCTGCCAGTCAGCAACGAGGAGTGGAACCAGCCGCGGTGCTGGTCCGAACCTTCCAGGTACAGGTCCGCGCGTGGGCCGCTCTCGTGGCCCATCGGGTGCGATCCGCGCAGCACGTGCCAGTGGGTGGTGCCCGAGTCGAACCAGACGTCCAGGGTGTCGGAGATCTTGTCGTACTGCGCGGCTTCATCGCCCAGCAGTTCGGCGGCGTCCATCTTGAACCAGGCTTCGATGCCTTCGTTCTCGACACGCTTGGCGACTTCTTCCATCAGCTCGACGGTGCGCGGGTGCAGCTCGCCGGTTGCCTTGTCCAGGAAGAACGGGATCGGCACGCCCCAGTTGCGCTGACGGGAGATGCACCAGTCAGGACGGTTGGCGATCATCGAGTGCAGGCGCGCCTGGCCCCAGGCCGGTACGAACTTGGTGTCCTCGATGGCCTTGACCGCGGTTTCGCGCAGGGTGGCGCCCGAGGCCGCCTGGCGGTCCATGCCCACGAACCACTGCGCGGTGGCGCGGTAGATCAGTGGAGTCTTGTGGCGCCAGCAGTGCATGTAGCTGTGGGAAATGGTTTCGGTGTGCAACAGCGCGCCGACTTCCTGCAGCTTCTCGACGATGGCCGGGTTGGCCTTCCAGATGAACTGGCCGCCGAAGAACTCCAGCGACTGCGCATAGACGCCGTTGCTCTGCACCGGGGTCAGGATGTCGTCGTTGACCATGCCGTAGCGTTTGCAGGTCGAGAAGTCGTCCTCGCCGTAGGCAGGCGCGGAGTGAACCACGCCGGTGCCCGCGCCCAGTTCGACGTACTCGGCCAGATACACCGGCGACAGGCGCTCGTAGAACGGGTGGCTGAAGTTGACCAGCTCAAGGGCCGCACCTGGCGCGGTGGCCAGCACGGTGCCTTCGAGGTTCCAGCGCTTGAGGCAGGATTCTACCAGCTCTTCGGCAAGCACCAGCAGGCGCTCGCCGGTATCGACCAGCGCGTACTTGAATTCAGGGTGAACGTTGAGCGCCTGGTTGGCCGGGATGGTCCACGGGGTGGTGGTCCAGATCACGATGGCGGCAGGCTTGGCCAGGCTCGGCAGGCCGAAGGCGGCAGCAAGCTTGTCGGCATCGGCCACCGGGAAGGCGACGTCGATGGTCGAGGATTTCTTGTCCTGGTACTCGACTTCCGCTTCAGCCAGGGCCGAGCCGCAGTCGAAGCACCAGTTCACAGGCTTGAGGCCCTTGAACACGAAACCGTTCTTGACCATTTCGGCCAGCGCACGGATTTCCCCGGCTTCGTTGGCGAAGTCCATGGTGCGGTACGGGTTGGCCCAGTCACCCAGGACGCCCAGGCGAATGAACTCGGCCTTCTGGCCTTCGATCTGCTCGGCGGCGTAGGCGCGGCACAGCTCGCGGGTCTTGTCGGCAGGCAGGTTCTTGCCGTGAGTGACCTCGACCTTGTGCTCGATCGGCAGGCCGTGGCAGTCCCAGCCCGGAACATAAGGTGCGTCGAAGCCCGAGAGGGTCTTGGAGCGCACGATCATGTCCTTGAGAATCTTGTTGACCGCATGACCGATGTGGATATTGCCGTTGGCGTACGGAGGACCGTCGTGCAGGACGAACTTTGGACGATCCTTGCCAATTTCGCGCAGCTTCTGGTACAGGCCAATGCTGTCCCAGCGCTGCAGAGTTTGCGGCTCGCGCTGGGGCAGGCCGGCCTTCATCGGGAAGGCGGTGTCCGGAAGATTAAGCGTGGCTTTGTAGTCGGTCATTTCAGGCTCTAAATTAGCGGTTGACCATGCCCCAATGGGCACGGGCGGCAGCGACATCCGCATCGATCGCCGTCTTGAGCGCCTCCAGGGAGGCAAAACGCTGCTCATCGCGCAGCTTTTGGTGGAAGACCACCGTCAAACGCCGGCCATAGATATCACCGGCAAAATCCAGAAGATGTATTTCAAGGTGCGGGCGTCCATCCCCCGCCACGGTCGGTCGCACGCCGATGTTGGCGACGCCTGGCCAGACCTTGCCGTCGATCTCGGCGCTGACCAGGTAGACACCGGTCAGGGGCACGCGACGACGCTTGAGCTGCACGTTGGCAGTGGGCGTGCCCAACTGTCGCGCCAGCTTCTGACCGTGCAGCACACGGCCGGATATCTCGAACGGACGGCCCAGCAGATGCTCGGCCAGGGTGAAGTCTGCGGCGGCCAGGGCATTTCGCACCTTGGTGCTGCTGACGCGCACGCCGTCGATTTCGACGGTCTGTGCCGCTTCCACGGTGAAGCCTTTTTCGGCGCCGACCTTTTGCAGGAAGTCGAAATCGCCGATCCGGTCACAGCCGAAACGGAAATCGTCACCGACCTCCAGATGCTTCACGCCCAGGCCGTCGACCAGTACGGTGTCGACGAACTCGGCGGCGGAGAGCTTGCTCAGGCGCTGGTTGAACGCCAGGCACAGCACCAGGTCGACGCCCTCGCCCGCCAGCAGATCCAGCTTGTCGCGCAGGCGCGCCAGACGCGCTGGCGCCGTCTCGGGGGCAAAGAACTCGCGCGGTTGCGGCTCGAAAATCACCACGCAACTGGGCAGGCCCAGCTCGACGGCACGCTCACGCAGACGCGCCAGGATAGCCTGGTGGCCACGGTGAACCCCGTCGAAGTTGCCAATGGTGGCGACGCAGCCCCGATGCTGGGGGCGCAGGTTGTGAAGACCTCGAACCAGCTGCATAACGCGCTTCTTGCTCATAAAGTGGCCGATTATAACCACACACCGCCCTCAACGACAGGCGACACACCCAGGCAAAACGCAACAATCGACGTTAACCGGCATAAACCGACGACTGATCCTACAGGATCGCCTTGCGGGCGAAGTCTTTCAGGCGGAAGCCCAGCAACAGCAACATGCCGAAATACGCAACGACACCGGCGATAACCAACCCGCCCAGACGAAGGAAGCGGTCGAGCATCTGACCATCCGACCAGGCCGGCATGACATGCATCAAGCCCAGCAGCACCGCCGACATCACCGACACGGCGACCAGCAGCTTGACGAGGAACACCGGCCAGCCCGGCTGCGGCTGGAACAGGTCCTGCTTGCGCAACTGCCAGAACAGCAGCAGGCCATTGAGGCAGGCCCCCATGCTGATCGCCAGCGCCAGGCCCGCGTGGGCCAGGTGGATGCCGAACACGAACAGCACGTTGAACGCCTGAGTCACCACCAGGGTGAAGATTGCGATCTTCACCGGGGTGCGGATGTTCTGCTGCGCGTAGAAGCCGGGCGCGAGCACCTTGACCACAATGATACCCAACAGCCCCACCGCGTAACCAATCAATGCACGCTGGGTCATGAGTGCGTCATGGCCGTCGAACTTGCCGTACTGGAACAACGACACGGTCAACGGCTCGGCCAGGAGCCCCAGCGCCAGCGTACAGGGCAGCACCAGCACGAAACACAGGCGCAGCCCCCAATCGAGGATGCGCGAATATTCGTGGCGGTCCTTGTTGGCGTAGGTTTTCGACAGGATCGGCAGCAGGATCGTGCCCAGCGCGACACCCAGCACACCGGATGGCAATTCCATCAGGCGGTCGGCGTAGTACATCCAGGACACCGAGCCTGCCACCAGAAAGGAGGCAAAGATGGTGTTGATGATCAGCGAAATCTGGCTCACCGACACGCCGAGCATGGCAGGCAGCATCTGTTTCATCACCCGCCACACACCGGTATCGCGAAGATTGAGGCGTGGCAGGACCAGCATGCCGATCTTCTTCAAATGCGGCAGTTGATAGAGCAATTGCAGCAGACCGCCCGCCAGCACCGCCCAGCCCAGGGCCATGACCGGTGGATGGAAATACGGCGTGAGGAACAGCGCGAACACAATCATCGACAGGTTGAGCAGCGTCGGCACGAAGGCCGGCACCGAAAAGCGGTTCCAGGTGTTGAGGATCGCCCCCGCCAGCGATGACAGCGAGATGAGCAATATATAAGGAAAGGTGACGCGCAGCAGGTCGGAGGTCAGCTGGAATTTTTCCGGCGTGTCGGCAAAGCCCGGCGCGGTGGCCCAGATCACCCACGGCGCGAAGACGATGCCCAGTACCGTGACCAGCGCCAGGGCCAGCGTCAGCAGGCCGGTGACATAAGCGACAAAGGTGCGGGTGGCTTCCTCGCCCTGCTGGCTTTTATATTCGGCCAGGATCGGCACGAAGGCCTGGGAGAAGGCGCCCTCGGCGAAAATCCGGCGCAGCAGGTTGGGCAGCTTGAATGCGATGAAGAAGGCATCCGTTGCCATTCCAGCCCCGAAAGCCCGGGCGATGATCGTGTCGCGGATAAAACCCAGGACCCGCGAAAGCATCGTGATAGAGCTTACGGCGGCAAGCGATTTGAGTAGATTCATCTAAAGTGTGTGCGCCCGACCAAAGGATGCGCGTAAGCGCTGTCCATTTATGCGATACTCCGCGCCGCAAAACAGCACTGAGCCAAAACCCGCGAGTTTACAGGTCGTACGCCGGAATGAAACAACCCTGGCATCACACGGCGACCACTCAGCGGAACGCATCATCCGCCCTTGACAAGCATCAAACTCATCGGCATGATTCGCGGCCTATTTTGTTAGCTATTTCCCAAGTCTTTCGAGGAGCTCGACGGTGGCCAACTCACCTTCCGCCAAAAAACGTGCAAAACAGGCTGAGAAGCGTCGCAGCCACAACGCCAGCCTGCGTTCCATGGTTCGTACCTACATCAAGAACGTAGTTAAGGCCATCGACGCTAAAGACGCTGCCAAAGCGCAAGCCGCTTATGTTCTGGCTGTGCCAGTTATCGACCGCATGGCCGATAAAGGCATCATCCACAAGAACAAGGCCGCTCGTCATAAGAGCCGCCTGAACGGTCACGTCAAGGCTCTGAACCAAGCTGCAGCCTAAGCGACCGCTTATTAAAAAACCGACCTCAGGGTCGGTTTTTTATTGCCCGCGATTTGATCCCCGTAGCAGCACGGCTTGCCGGCGGGGACATTCTCAAGACCACCGCCGACTCAAAATCGCTCCCGCCGGCAAGCCGTGCTGCTACAAGAGCGAGGCACGCTGCAACAGACGATGGCACGTTGCAACAAATGTAGGAGCGCGCTTGCCCGCGAAAGGCCCGAAGGGCATCAGGGTAACAATCCCAAGCCAACCCCTCGCCCAGCCTCCTCACTCAATCACGGAGCCGGCGCAGGCGCCCAAGGCAAGATCGGAATCGCTGTCACCGCATTCTGCGGGCTGCCCTCGATCACGCGGTCGCTGTACACCAGATACACCAGCGTATTGCGCTTCTTGTCCAGGAAACGCACCACCTGCATGGTCTTGAACACCAGCGAGGTGCGCTCCTTGAACACTTCGTCGCCGTCCTTCAACTCACCCTTGAAGTGAATCGGCCCGACCTGGCGACAGGCAATGGACGCCTCGGCACGGTCTTCCGCCAGACCCAGCCCACCCTTGAGGCCGCCCGTCTTGGCACGAGACAGGTAGCAGGTCACGCCATCGACCTTGGGATCATCGAACGCCTCGACCACGATCCGGTCATTGGGGCCGACGAACTTGAACACCGTCGACACCTGGCCAATCTCTTCGGCCGACGCCAGCAAAGGCAGCATCAGCAGCGCGCCCACTATCCCTTTCACGATTCGCATTGCAGCTTCCTTATATGAAGGATCAGACCAGAATCAGGTTATCGCGGTGCACAAGCTCGGGCTCGGCCATGTAGCCCAACTCCTTGACGATGGCGTCGGAGGGCTGACCGATGATCTTCTGCGCCTCGAGGGCACTGTAGTTGCTCAAGCCCCGGGCGATCTCGCGACCATCCGCTGCCACGCACACCACCATCTCGCCGCGACGGAAACTGCCCTGAACCACTTTCACACCCACAGGCAGCAGGCTCTTGTTGCTTTCCGTCAGCGCCTTGACCGCACCGTCATCCAGCACCAGAGTGCCGCGCGTCTGCAGGTGCCCAGCCAGCCATTGCTTGCGCGCCGCCAGCATGCCGCGCTCAGGCGACAGCAGCGTGCCCAGCCGCTCACCGGCCTTGAGGCGTGCCAGCACGCGCTCGATACGACCACCGACGATCACCGTGTGAGCACCCGAACGGGCCGCCAGACGCGCCGCACGCAGCTTGGTCTGCATGCCGCCGCGCCCCAGCGCACCACCGGTACCGCCTGCCACGGCGTCGAGCGCAGGATCATCGGCACGGGCTTCGTAGATAAGCTGCGCCTCGGGGTTGTTGCGCGGATCGGCGTCGAACATGCCGTCGCGGTCCGTCAGGATCACCAGCAAGTCCGCCTCGACCAGATTGGCCACCAGCGCCGCCAGCGTGTCGTTGTCACCAAAACGGATTTCGTCGGTGACCACCGTGTCGTTTTCGTTGATGACCGGCACCACGCCCAGCTCCACCAACGTGCGCAAGGTGCTGCGGGCATTGAGGTAGCGCTTGCGGTCGGACAAATCGTCGTGGGTCAGCAGAATTTGCGCGGTGTGCCGGTCATGCTCGGCAAAGCTCGACTCCCAGGCCTGCACCAGGCCCATCTGGCCAATCGCCGCCGCCGCCTGAAGCTCATGCATGGCACTCGGTCGCGCAGCCCAGCCCAGTCGACTCATACCGGCGGCCACCGCACCGGAAGAAACCAGAACCAGTTCGACGCCCGCCTCATGCAGCGCCACCATCTGCTCGACCCAAACACCCATCGCGTTGCGATCAAGACCCTTGCCGTCCGCCGTCAGCAGCGCACTTCCGATCTTCACAACCCAACGCTGGGCACCTGTCACCTTGCTCCGCATGATCTTTCAACCTTAAGCCAGAAAGTACAAATCCAAGATACTAAAACGCCGCTCTGGGAGCGGCGCTGTAGTTTACTTCACTCGATCACTCACGGACGTAAATGATTTCCGGACCATCTTCATCGTCCACATCATCTTCATCCCAATCATCGTCATCGCCGATGTCATGCACGCTCTTCACGCCGCTGCGACGCAGGGCACGGGCATCGTCCAGCGCCTGCAACTGGGCACGGGCTTCGTCTTCGATGCGCTGATCCAGCTCGGCCAGCTCTTCGGCGTAGGCCGGGTCATTAGCCAGGCGATCGGCACGATCCTCCAGGTAACGCATGATGTCGTGGCTGATGCGCTCGGTGCCCAGCTTGGAAATCGCCGAGATCATATAGACCGGACCTTCCCAGTTCAGACGCTCGACAATCCGCTGCTTGATCGCTTCATGCTCTTCTTCCGGCAGCATGTCGCACTTGTTCAGGACCAACCAGCGATCACGATCAGTCAGCGCCGGGCTGAACTTGAGCAGCTCGTTGACGATCACTTCGGCGGCATCGGCCGGATCGCTTTCATCAAGCGGCGCCATGTCGACGAGGTGCAGCAACAGACGCGTACGCGCCAGGTGCTTGAGGAAGCGAATGCCCAGGCCTGCGCCATCGGATGCGCCTTCGATCAGGCCGGGAATGTCGGCGATGACGAAGCTCTTCCAGCGATCGACGCTGACCACGCCCAGGTTTGGCACCAGCGTGGTGAACGGATAGTCCGCAACCTTTGGCTTGGCGGCCGAAACCGAACGGATGAAGGTGCTCTTGCCAGCATTCGGCAAACCCAGCAGACCAACGTCGGCCAGCACTTTCATTTCAAGCTTCAGGTCACGCTGCTCGCCCGGCTTGCCTGGCGTAGTCTGGCGCGGCGCACGGTTGGTACTGGATTTGAAACGGGTGTTGCCCAGACCGTGCCAACCACCCTGCACCACCATCAGGCGCTGACCGGCCTTGGTCAGGTCACCGATGATTTCCTGGGTGCTGGCGTCGATCACCGTGGTACCGACCGGCACGCGCAGCACCAGGTCTTCACCCTTGCGGCCGGTGCAATCGGTGCTGCCACCGTTGGAACCGCGCTCGGCATCGAAGTGGCGGGTGTAGCGGTAGTCGACCAGGGTGTTGAGGTTTTCGTCGGCGACCATGTAGATCGAGCCGCCATCACCACCATCACCGCCGTTGGGACCACCGTTTTCGATGAATTTTTCGCGACGGAAGCTCATGCAACCGTTGCCGCCGTCACCGGCCTTCACCCGAATGGATACTTCATCAACAAATTTCATAACGCACGCCTCCCGTCACAAAGACGAGCAAACAACATAAATTCATAAGGCTCTTGCAAAGATGAGCGTTGCGATACCGATCAGAAACCAGCGCCTCACACCACAACGGCCCACACAAACAGCTTTGCAAGAGACTCACCAAACCAAGACTGCTACAAACAAAAAAGCCCTGTCAACGACAGGGCCTTTTGTTGCTAAAGCAAGATTATGCCGCGACTTCAGTCTTTGGCACGATGCTTACATAGCGACGACCGAAGGCGCCTTTAACCTGGAACTTGATCACGCCTTCGACTTTAGCGAACAGGGTGTGATCCTTGCCCATGCCAACGCCGTAGCCAGCGTGGAATTGGGTGCCGCGCTGACGCACGATGATGTTGCCCGGAACGATTACCTGGCCGCCATACATCTTCACGCCAAGGCGTTTGGCTTCTGAGTCGCGACCGTTACGGGTACTACCACCAGCTTTTTTGTGTGCCATGAGTTCAATACTCCTATTAGGGTATCAGGCTGAAAAATCAGGCCTGGATACCGGTGATTTTGATCTCGGTGAACCACTGGCGGTGGCCCATACGCTTCATGTGGTGCTTACGACGGCGGAACTTGATGATGCGGACTTTATCGTGACGACCTTGGGAGATCACTTCAGCCACAACGGTAGCGCCGGCGACAACTGGAGCACCGATGTTGACGTCGTCACCGTTGGCAACCAACAGAACGCGGTCAAAGGTAACGGTTTCGCCGGTGGCGACTTCCAGTTTTTCAATTTTCAGGTATTCACCTGGGGCGACTTTGTACTGCTTGCCACCAGTAACGATTACTGCGTACGACATGGTATATCTCCGAAAATCCTGCTCACCCAGCTCTTTATAAGAAGAGTATCGGCTGGCATGGCTGCATGGGGCTGGAAAGGCCGGTCATGCAATTGCGTAAGGCAGGTGCTGCCCAGGAAAGTTAGGGTGCGCGATTGTACGCAAGCGGCGAACGCCTTGCAAGGGGCCTTACGTCACGCCTTGACAGGGTGGGGCCTGCCACCTAGCATGCCGCGCAACCCTTATGGAGCACGCCTTGCAGATGCAACCTCAAGCCTTCTATCGCGCTGTGGCTGACGACTTTACAGCCGTCGACCACATTATCAAGAAGCAGCTGACGTCGCGCGTGCCGCTGGTCTCCAAAATCGGCGACTACATCACCTCCGCCGGTGGCAAACGCCTGCGTCCCCTGCTCGTGCTGCTGTGCGGCAAGGCACTGGGCCATGGCGGCGACGATCTGCGCCTGCTGGCGGCGACCATCGAATTTTTGCACACCGCGACCCTGCTGCACGACGACGTCGTCGACATGTCCGGCATGCGCCGTGGCCGCTCGACCGCCAACGCCATGTGGGGCAACGCGCCAAGCGTGCTGGTCGGTGACTTCCTCTACTCTCGCTCCTTCGAGATGATGGTCGAGCTGGGCTCGATGCCGGTCATGAAGATCCTGTCCAAGGCCACCCGCGTGATTGCCGAAGGCGAAGTGCTGCAGCTGTCCAAGGTGCGCGACGCCAGCACCACCGAAGAAACCTACATGGAAGTGATTCGCGGCAAGACAGCCATGCTGTTCGAAGCCTCGACCCACAGCGCCGCCGCCCTGGCCCAGGCCAACGATGTGCAGAGCGAAGCCCTGCGCACCTTTGGCGATCACCTGGGTATCGCGTTCCAGCTGGTCGATGATCTGCTGGACTACCGCGGCGACGCCGAGACCATGGGCAAGAACATCGGTGACGACCTGGCAGAAGGCAAACCGACCCTGCCGCTGATCTACACCATGCGTGAAGGCACGGCCGAACAGGCGGCGCTGGTGCGCAAGGCGATTCAGAAAGGCGGCCTGGAAGATCTGGAGAGCATCCGTGAGGCGGTCGAGCAGTCCGGCTCGCTGGACTACACCGCCAAGCTGGCCCGCGACTACGCTGCCCGCGCCATCGCCTGCCTCGACGCCCTGCCAGCCAGCGAATACCGCGACGCGCTGATCGAACTGAGCGAGTTCGCAGTGGCCCGCACGCACTGACAGGCGCCCTGCCCGACCGAAAAGCCCGTCCATGTGACGGGCTTTTTTGTGCCTGCTCCGCTAACTCATCGCCCCGTAGCAGCACGGCTTGCCGGCGGGAGCGGTG
>NZ_JANHKS010000021.1 GCF_028682175.1 Pseudomonas putida
TGTGCTCTTCCGATCTCCGGCGGGAGCGATCTTGAGGGCGCTCCCGCCGGCAAGCCGTGCTGCTACGGGACGGATGACACAATACGGGCGTGGTTCGGGCTCGGCGTTGTTACTTATCGGTCAACGCGAACTGCGTCAGGCAGAAGGTCGGGATTTCCATGTCTTGCAGGCGTTGCGAGCCGCCCAGTTCCGGCAGGTCGATGATCGCGGCTGCTTCGTGAACCTTGGCGCCCATGCGGCGGATCAGGCTGGCCGCAGCGATCAGCGTGCCGCCGGTGGCGATCAGGTCATCGAACATCACCACCGAGTCGCCGTCGCACAGGCTGTCGGCGTGCACTTCCAGAAAGGCTTCGCCGTATTCGGTCTGATAACCCTCGGCCAGCACGTCCGCTGGCAGCTTGCCTTGTTTGCGGAACAGCACCAGTGGCTTGTTCAGCTCATAGGCCACGATGGAACCCACCAGAAAGCCCCGCGCGTCCATGGCGCCGACGTGGGTGAAGTCCGAGTCGATGTAGCGTTGCACGAAGCTGTCGATTACCAGGCGCAGGGCCTTGGGCGACTGGAACAGCGGAGTGATGTCACGAAAGATGACGCCGGGCTTGGGGAAGTCCACCACAGGGCGGATCAGGGATTTGAAGCTGAATTCGTCGTAAATCATAAAAGTCCCGGGCAGACGGTTGGCACAAGGGTGCCAGTTTAAGCCCGCCCGGGATGAATCGCCATCAGCTTTCCAGCGAGCCGCCCGCCAGCGCGCACAGCGCAATAGGGTCAAGAATGTGGATTTCCTTGCCCTCGGCTGCGATCAACTGGTTCTGCTGGAAGCGGGTGAACACCCGGGAAACCGTTTCCACGGCCAGGCCCAGATAGTTGCCGATTTCATTGCGCGACATGCTCAGGCGGAACTGATTGGCCGAGAAACCCCGGGCACGGAAGCGCGCCGAGAGGTTGACCAGAAAGGTCGCGATGCGCTCGTCCGCAGTCTTTTTCGACAACAGCAGCATCATTTGTTGATCGTCGCGGATCTCCCGGCTCATGACCCGCATCAACTGGCGGCGCAACTGCGGCAATTGCACCGAGAGTTCGTCCAGATGATCGAAGGGGATTTCGCAGACCGATGTCGTCTCCAGCGCCTGGGCCGACACCGGATACGCCTCGGCGTCCATGCCGGACAAACCGACCAGTTCGCTGGGCAGATGAAAGCCTGTGAGTTGCTCTTCGCCACTGTCGCTCAGGCTGAAGGTTTTCAGGGCGCCGGAGCGCACCGCATAGACCGAATCGAAGCCGTCGCCCTGGCGAAACAGGAACTCGCCTTTTTTCAACGGGCGGCCGCGTTTGACGATTTCGTCCAGCGCATCCATGTCCTCAAGGTTCAGCGAAAGCGGGAGGCACAATGGCGCCAGACTGCAATCCTTGCAGTGAGCCTGGGTATGAGCGCGGGTTTTGACTGGCTCAGACATCGGAAAAATTCCTTGTGAAGAAACACACTTGAATCGTAAGGGTATCCCACGTGCCAATCCCCCGGCTAGCACATGCCCTCCATGGCGCGAACGTGGTTCCCACTGCGGATACAGAAATTTCCTATATCACTCTCGAAAATCTCTGACGGTTTTGCTGGCTCAGGTAGGCATCGAACACCATGCAGACAGAGCGCACCAGCAAGCGACCTGCGGGTTTCACCTGAATGCCCCGGGCGTCCAGATGGATCAGCCCGTCGCTGGCCATGCCCAGCAGTTGGGGCCACACAGCATTGAAGTAGTGACGGAAGTCGATACCGAAAGCCTGCTCGATGGAGGCGAAGTCCAGATTGAAGTGGCAGATCAACTGGGCAATCACTGCGCGGCGAATGTGATCGTCGGCGTTGCACACCAGGCCCCGGTGGATTGCCAGTTGATCGCCTGCCAGCAGGTTCTGGTACTCGGCCAGGTCACTGGTGTTCTGCGCGTACAGGTCGCCGATCTGGCTGATGGCCGACACGCCCAGGCCAATCAGGTCGCAGTGGCCATGGGTGGTGTAGCCCTGGAAATTGCGTTGCAGCGTGCCTTCCTCCTGGGCGATGGCCAGGTCATCGTCGGGCAGGGCGAAGTGGTCCATGCCGATGTAGCGGTAGCCGGCTGATGTCAGTTGGTCGATGGTGCGCTGCAGCATGTCCAGCTTGTGTTCGGCGCTGGGCAATTGCGCGGTGTCGATGCGCCGCTGGGGCATGAAGCGTTCGGGCAGGTGCGCGTAATTGAAAACCGACAGGCGATCCGGTTGCAGGGCGATCACCTCGTCCACGGTGCGGGCGAAACCTTCCGGGGTTTGCAGCGGCAGGCCATAGATCAGGTCAATGTTCACCGAACGAAATTGCAGCGTGCGTGCGGCTTCGACAATGGCGCGGGTCTCGGACAGGCTTTGCAGGCGGTTGATCGCCCGCTGCACCAGCGGGTCGAGGTCCTGCACGCCGAGGCTGACGCGGTTGAAGCCCAGTTCGCGCAACAGGCCCATGGTCGACCAGTCCGCTTCGCGAGGATCGATCTCGATGCCATAGTCGCCAGAGTGGTCATCGAGCAAATTGAAGTGCTGGCGCAGGTGGGCCATCAACTGGCGCAGTTCCACATGGCTGAGGAAGGTCGGCGTGCCGCCGCCCAGGTGCAGTTGCTCGACCGTCTGCTGGCCGTCGAGGTGGCAGGCGATCATGCGGATCTCCTGCTGTAACCGTTGCAGGTATTGCTGGGAGCGGCCGCGGTCCTTGGTGATGACCTTGTTGCAGGCGCAGTAGTAACAAATGTTGGCGCAGAACGGCACGTGCACATAGAGCGACAATGGCCGCGATTGCTTGCGGCTTTCGCGCAGTGCGTGAAGCAGGTCGAAACCGCCGATCTGATTATGGAATTGCACCGCAGTGGGGTAGGACGTGTAACGCGGCCCTGTCAGGTCATAGCGGCGGAGGAGTTCAGAATCCCAACGAAGGTCGTCGAGCATGCGGGCATTCCCGAAAAGGCTGGCGGTGCCGGCAGTTTAGGGAGTGCCCGGGCGGGTTTTATTGATCTGGATCAATGTCCGGCGGATGCCCGGTCAAACGACGCCGTTGGGTAGATCAATTGAAAATCGCGTCAGCCCCTCGCCCGATTCGCAGCGGATCGTGCCGCCATGGGCCTTGATGATCGACTGGGTGATTGCCAGCCCCAAACCCGCATGCTCGGTGCTCTCGTGGCGCGCGGGATCGGCCCGGTAGAAGCGGTCGAACAGGCGCGGCAGGGTCTCGGCGGGAATCGTCGGGCCGGTGTTTGCGATGCTGATCCGCACTTGGGCAGCGTCCGAATCCAGCCGCACCGACACCCGGCCCTGGGGCGGGGCGAAGCGCAGCGCGTTGTCCAGCAGGTTGGACAGGGCGCGCCGCAGCATGGAGCGGTCACCCAGCAGGCTGGCCTCGCCCTCGCGGCTCAGGTGCACCTGCGCGTCTTCGGCCAAGGGCAAAAAGAATTCCAGCAGTGCGTCGATTTCCTCCGCCAGTTGCAGGCGTTCGCGATGGGGGTTCAACAATCCGTGTTCGGCCTTCGCCAGGTACAGCATGTCGTTGACCATCTGCGCCATCCCTTGCAGCTCCTCCAGATTGCCCAGCAGCGCCTCTCGGTATTGCTCAAGATCGCGCGGACGGGTGAGGGTCACCTGGGTGTGGGTCAACAGGTTCGACAGAGGGGTGCGCAGTTCGTGGGCGATGTCGGCCGAGAACGCCGACAGCCGCTGAAAGGCATCGTCGAGGCGGATCAGCATGGCGTTGAACGCCTGGCTCAACTCGGCCAGCTCCGGCGGCATGTCGGTCTGGGGCAGGCGAGTGGTCAGGGAGCTGGCGGACACGCTGGCGGCCACCTCGGTCATCTGCCGCAAGGGGCGTAAACCGCTGCGTGCCGCCCAGGCGCCCAATAGCGCGGTGGCCAGCGCCGAGAGCCCGACCGTGAGCCAGATCAGCCGTTGCATGCGCTCAAGAAAATGCTGGTGATGGGTAATGTCCAGCAACAATGTCAGTTGTGGCGAATCGGGCTGCCCGGGCTGCAGGTCAAGGCTGTAGGCGCGGTAGGAAACGCCGTTGTCGCTTAGGGTGTGCAGCCCTGTGCCAAGGCTGTGGCTGGTGATGGTCTGCGGCAGGCTGTCGAACCAGACGTCGCCGTTGGGGCCGCGCACCCGCAACGCCAGGTCCGGCGAGTGGGCGAGTTCGCCGAGCAGCGCGGGTCTGTGCTCATTCAGTTGATCGACGCTGCTGGCGCCAGCCATGGCAGCGCGCAAGCCCGGCAACTTGCTGTCGAGCAACTGCTGATCCAGTTCGATGAAGTGGCTTTTGCTGGCCTGGCTGAACAACACGCCGGCGGTCAGCGAGACCACGGCGGTGCAGGCGGCGAACAGCAATGCCAGACGGTTGCCCAGTGAGATGCGCCTGAACATCAGAGACTGCGCTCTTCAAGCACATAACCCATGCCGCGCACGGTGTGGATCAGTTTGTTGGGGTATTCATCGTCGACTTTCAGGCGCAGGCGGCGAATGGCGACCTCGATCACGTTGGTGTCGCTGTCGAAATTCATGTCCCAGACCTGCGAGGCAATCAGCGACTTGGGCAGCACTTCGCCCTGACGGCGCAGCATCAGTTCCAGCAGGGCGAATTCCTTGGCGGTGAGATCGATGCGCTGGCCATTGCGCTCGACCCTGCGCCGCAGCAGGTCCAGACGCAGGTCGGCCAGTTGCAGGTGGGTCTCCTGGCTGGTGCTGCTGCCGCGCCGCAACAGGCTGCGCACCCGGGCCAGCAGTTCGGAGAAGGCGAAGGGCTTGATCAGGTAATCGTCGGCGCCCAGTTCCAGCCCGCGCACGCGGTCTTCGACGGCGTCGCGGGCGGTCAGAAACAGCACCGGGGTGTCCAGCCCTGCGCTGCGCACCGCTTGCAGGATCTGCCAGCCATCGCGACCGGGCAGCATCACGTCCAGAATCAGCAGGGCGTAGTCGCCGCTCAGTGCCAGGTGCTGGCCGGTGGTGCCATCGGCGACCAGTTCGGTGTTGAAGCCGGCTTCGCACAGCCCCTGGCGCAGGTACTGGCCGGTCTTGGCTTGATCTTCGACGATCAGTAGTTTCATGGGTGGCTCAAGGTTCGTGATCACGTGGGGCAAGGGCGCTTTATAGCGCGAGCGGGGCAGGCCGCGGCGAAGCTTACAAAGTTGTAATCTTGCGGTCAGCTGATTGCCAGTGGCCCGGGCCTATCTTAAGGTCATCGATTGTCGTTGACTGGAGAGATTCATGTTCGCTCGTTTGACCGCTGCAGCCGTGTTGTTGGGTGTGAGCCTGTCGTCGCTGGCCTCCCCCGGGGCGCATTTCGATTTCGGCCATGCCGCGAAGGCCGACCAGGCCACCCGCACGGTCGAGCTGACCCTGGGCGACATGTATTTCGAACCCAAGGCGCTGACCGTCAAGGAAGGCGAAACCGTGCATTTCGTGCTGGTCAACAAGGGCAACCTGCTGCACGAGTTCAACCTGGGCGATGCCGCGATGCACGCGGCCCACCAGCAGGAAATGCTCAAGATGGTCGCCAGTGGCATGCTGACGTCCATCGGCATGAAGCATGACGCGATGCCGGGCATGGATCACGGCGAGCACGGCATGAAACATGACGATCCGAACAGCGTGCTGGTGGAACCGGGCAAGACCGCCGAGCTGACCTGGACCTTTACCAAAGCCACCGACCTTGAGTTCGCCTGCAACATTCCCGGCCACTATCAGGCCGGAATGGTCGGCAAGATCGCTATCGACAAATGAGTCAGCGACAATCAGGCGCTGAAAGCGCGGGACAAAACCTATAGACTTGGCGGTCAGGATTTTTCGATCAGCCATTCATATCCGTTTTCAGGTCCCGCCATGCATCCCGCAGCCGAACACTCGCCGCTGGGCAAGTCCAGTGAATACATTTCCACCTACACGCCGTCTCTGCTGTTCCCGATTCCGCGCACTGCCAAGTGGGCCGAGTTGGGGCTGACCGCAGAGACGCTGCCGTATCAGGGCGTCGATTTCTGGAATTGCTACGAGCTGTCCTGGCTGCTGCCGTCGGGCAAGCCTGTGGTGGCCATTGGCGAGTTCTGCATCCCCGCCGATTCGCCGAATATCATCGAATCCAAGTCGTTCAAGCTGTACCTGAATTCGTTGAACCAGACGCCGTTCGCTTCCAGTGATGAACTGGTCGCGGTGCTGGAGAAAGATCTGTCGGCAGCGGCGGGCAAGCCGGTGGGCGTGCGGGTTCGTTCGCTCAAGGACATCGAGGCGGACGGCATCGTGGCGGTGCCGGGCGTGTGCGTCGACGAGCTGGACGTGAGCATTTCCAGCTACGACCGGCCACAGCCGGAGCTGTTGCGTTGCGACGAGTCGCGCGTGGTCGAAGAAGCGCTGCACAGCCATCTGCTCAAGTCCAACTGCCCGGTCACCAGCCAGCCTGACTGGGGCACCGTGGCGGTGGAATATCGTGGTGCAGCGCTGGATCATGCAAGCTTTCTGGCCTACATCGTCAGTTTCCGCCAGCACTCGGATTTCCACGAGCAGTGCGTGGAGCGGATCTTCATGGACCTGCAACGCCTGTTGAAGCCGGAGAAACTGACCGTGTATGCGCGTTATGTGCGCCGTGGCGGGCTGGACATCAACCCGTACCGCAGCACCGAGAAGCTGACGCTTGAGAATGGGCGCCTGGCGCGCCAGTAGAATTTGCCCATGATCGCGTAGGAGCGCGCTTGCCCGCGATGGCGCAGGGTCATTCAACCTTGCGTCGCATGACCCACCGCCATCGCGGGCAAGCGCGCTCCTACGGGGTGGTGGGGCAAGGGTCGCGGATCCGGCCCGACAGGATGATCATTCCCACGCGAAACGTGGGAACGATCAGGGCAGGGTGGTGGGGCGGTATTTACGGATCAAATCCCGATATTGCCCAACGTTTGCACAATGTTACGCAACGTGCCGGCGATGGTCGGGTGATCGACTTCGAATCGTTCCACGGCCAGGTTCACGCCGTCGGCCAGGCTGTTGTCCTGGGTGGCGGTTTCCACGGCGATCTCGGCCTGGATCTGGGCCATCAAGGCGTGCAGGTCTTCGCGTTCTGCTTCAGTCAGCGGTGGGTTCTGATCCAGTTGCTCGCGCAGGGTGTCCAGTTGTTCTTGCAGTTCGCGGGCGGGCATAGCGTGCTTCCTTCTCGAATAGTCTCAGCATGGACAACGATGCCTTGGCAAAGGTCCTTGACGTCTTAAGACTAATCCAGTCGGCGCCACCTTGCATGGTGGCAGTCGCACGCGACTCAGGGCTTTTCCGACTTCTGCCGGCGCAGCGTGATGTCGGCCAGGCACGAATCCAGCTCGCCCAGGTGATCGATCACCGAATGCGCGCCGGCGGCATACAACTCCAGCGTTGCCCGGCCGCGCAGGCGCTCGCGTTCCAGATCGCTCAACGCCTCCCATTGCGCCGGTGACAGCCCGCACAACGGGCCGGTGGAGGCGATGCCCACTGTCCACAACCCTGCGTTGAGCCCGGACATGACCAGACGCGGATCGCCGCTGACCATCACGCAGCCGTCGATCTGCGCCACGTTGAGGCTCATCAGCGCCTGCCAGCAGGCGTCCGGCGCTGGCCAGTGATTGTTCGGGCCTGGAGTCGGCTGGATCAGATCCTTGAGGGGCGCGGCCAGTTGTTCGGCGATGCTGGCGGGGTATTCTTCGATCCAGGCGCAGGGTACGCCTTGCAGCTTGAGGTTCTTCAGGGCGCTGAGGGCCCCCGGTGTCGGCGCGGCAAAAGCCTTGGCGTCGTGGGAGAGCAGGGTGGTGCCGTCCTGGTCGCGCAATGTCCGCGCCTGTGCGCCGAAATCGACGAGGCAACCACTCAGGCCGAACAGCACGGCGGTGAACGATGGGGCGGGCGCGGCGACCGGGGCGAGCATGGAATTCCCTCTCAAATGGCAATGACGCTAAGGGATTTGCATGACAGAGAGATGACGGGATCGTGACTTTGTCAGCGGATGTTTTGACGCCTGTGCAAATGTGTCGGTTTTCAGCGACGTAAAACGTTACAGAAGGCTTTATACTCTCGCCTTTGGTTCGGGGGCGTAGCGCCCGCTTCATCACTTTTGACTGGGAGTCTCAGCTATGCCCGTGACCGGTGCAGGCTTTATCAATCGTCTGGCGTTAACCTGTTTGTGGGCCGGCCTGGCCGTGGTGCCGATGGCCGCTCAGGCAGCCGACGAAGATCCATGGGAAAGCGTCAACCGCCCGATCTTCCGCTTCAACGACACCGTCGATACCTACGCGCTCAAGCCGATCGCCCAGGGTTACCAGTTCATCACCCCGCAGTTTCTGCAGGACGGCATCCACAACATGTTCCGCAACGTCGGTGAGGTGACCAACTTCGCCAACGACGTGCTGCAGGCCAAGCCTGAGGCGGCGGGTGTCGATACCGCGCGCCTGATCCTCAACACCACCTTCGGCCTGCTGGGCTTCTTCGACGTGGGCACCAAGATGGGCCTGCAACGCAACGACGAAGACTTCGGCCAGACCCTGGGCAAGTGGGGCGTGCCGAGCGGCCCGTTCGTGATGCTGCCGCTGCTGGGCCCAAGCACCGTGCGTGACGGGCTCGCCAAGTACCCGGACACCTACACCCAGCCGTACCGCTACATCGATCACGTGCCGACCCGTAACACTGCATTTGGCGTGAGTGTGGTCGATACCCGTGCAAGCCTGTTGTCGGCCGAGAAGCTGATCAACGGCGACAAGTACATCTTCATCCGCAATGCCTACCTGCAGAACCGCGAATTCAAGGTCAAGGACGGCCACGTCGTCGACGACTTCTGATTGGTCCACGCATCATTGCGATACAAAAAAAGGCGACCTTCGGGCCGCCTTTTTTCTTCTGGGAATTTGCTGAAACTGTGATCTGGTTCCGATGTGCCATCACTTCATGGTGAGGATGGTCAGCCCCAGTTTCTGTTCGTCACCTTCGATATCGGCTACCCATACCACCTCGGTATCGGCTTCCAGGCCCTTGAGGGCGGCGTGGTCGGATTCGATTCGCACGCTGATCCTGTCACCCACCCGAAACGAGCGCGGCGCCTGTATCTGCATGCCAGTGCTGGATAAATCCACGCAAACGGCGGGGATGATCTGGCCGGCGTAGATCAGGCTGATGTCCGCGTCGACGCGCATGCGGATGTAGTCTCGTTTCTCGGCATAGTCACGATCAATCTGGCCCATGGGCTCATCCTTCGTTTTTGTTGCTGATTTAGCGGTTCTTATAACTCCGGGCGATTTGCGATGTAAAGACGCCCACCGACCACTGGAGCACGCTTGAAACGCCCGGCGGATGGGAGTACCGTCTGCGCCTTGAAGGGCACCTCTGACAAGTGAAGCGTTTGACCAAAAGTCCGCTACCGTTTCCAGAGAGGCTAGAAGCGAATCCAGTACACGGCCTGACAACCTCCGACCGCGTACGCCAACCTGATCTGGCGCCGTTTGCCCACATGCAAAAAACCAGTGCCACGCTGCTGATTATCGATGACGACGAAGTAGTGCGCGCGAGTCTCGCGGCCTATTTGGAAGACAGTGGGTTCAGCGTCCTGCAAGCCAGCAATGCGCTGCAGGGTCTACAGACCTTCGAGCAAAAAAAGCCTGATCTGCTGATCTGCGACCTGCGCATGCCTCAGGTGGGCGGTCTGGAGCTGATACGTCAGGTGACCAGCCTTGCCCCGGAAACCCCGGTAATCGTGGTGTCCGGTGCAGGCGTCATGAGCGATGCCGTCGAGGCGTTGCGCCTGGGTGCGGCCGACTACCTGATCAAGCCCCTCGAAGACCTGGCAGTGCTCGAGCACTCGGTTCGCCGTGCGCTGGACCGTGCGCGGCTGCTGCAGGAAAACAAGCTGTACCGGCAGAAACTCGAGACCGCCAACCGCGAACTCGAAGCCAGCCTGCATCTTCTTCAGGAAGACCAGGACGCCGGTCGTCAGGTGCAGATGAACATGCTGCCGACCAGCCCCTGGGCCATCGACTCGTTCGAGTTCGAACACGAGATCATCCCCTCGCTCTACCTGTCGGGGGATTTCGTCGACTACTTCCGCGTCGACGAGCGCCGCGTGGCGTTCTATCTGGCGGATGTGTCTGGCCATGGTGCGTCGTCGGCGTTCATCACCGTGCTGCTCAAGTTCATGACCACGCGGCTGCTGTTCGAGTCCAAGCGTGGCGGCATGTTGCCCGAATTCAAGCCTTCGGACGTGCTGGGCCACATCAACCGTGGCCTCATCAGCTGCAAGCTGGGCAAGCACGTGACGATGGTCGGCGGCGTGATCGACGAACAATCCGGCAAGCTGACCTACAGCGTGGGCGGGCACCTGCCGTTGCCGGTGCTGTACACCCCGGCCGAAACCCGCTATCTGGAAGGCCGCGGCCTGCCGGTCGGGCTGTTCAACGAGGCGACGTACACGGACCACGTGCTGGACCTGCCTGAGTCCTTTAGTCTGACGTTATTGTCTGATGGCATTCTGGACCTGTTGCCAGGTGATACACTCAAAGAGAAAGAAGCCAACTTGCCCGAACTGGTCAAGTCGGCGGGCGGCAGCCTGGATGGCCTGCGTGATAAATTTGGATTGGCCACACTCGGGGAGATGCCGGATGATATCGCCTTGTTGGTGTTGAGCAGGAACCTTTGATGAGTACCGGTAGAATCCAGTTTGCCGAGCAAGATGGCACCTTTGTCCTGAAATTCGTGGGTGAAGTGCGCCTGACGCTATGCTCGGCGTTGGATGCGACGATTGAGCGGATCTTCACCTCGATGAATTTTTCGACCGTGGTGATCGATCTGACCGAGACCCGCAGCATTGACAGCACAACCCTTGGCCTGCTGGCCAAGCTTTCCATTCTGTCCCGTCAGAAGGCGGGGCTGTTGCCGACCGTCGTGACCACCCACGAAGACATCACGCGCCTGTTGCAGTCGATGGGCTTCGATCAGGTGTTCAACATCGTTGGCCGACCGATTCCCCGTCCCGAGTCGCTGTGTGACCTGCCATCGCAGGACCAGTGCGAGGACGTGGTCAAGGCCAAGGTGCTGGAAGCCCACAAGATCCTGATGGGGCTCAACGATTCCAATCGCGAGGCATTCCGCGATCTGGTCAATGCGTTGGAACACCAGTAAGCCCGAAGCCTGAACCGAATCCGGCAGTAACGACGATCCCGGCCACAAAGTTATTCCTGTGGGAGCGGGCTCGCCCGCGAATGCGTCCTGTCTGACGCATCGGAGTTTCCTGACCCACCGCCTTCGCGGGCAAGCCCGCTCCCACAGGGACGTAGCAAGCCCTCAGACAGACCAGCAAGCCATAAAAAAGGGCAGCCCCCGAAGGAGCTGCCCTCTTTGTGCTTCAGGGCCTGCCGATCACGCCTTGGCGCGCAGCAATGCCTCAAGCTTTTCCTGGTCGCGTGCGAACTGACGAATACCTTCGGCCAGTTTTTCGGTCGCCATCGCGTCTTCGTTCGAGGCCCAGCGGAACTGGGCTTCGTTCAGCGTCTGGCGTGGCTCGCCCGGATTGCCTGGCTTGAGCTTCTGCACCAGGGTGCCGGTGTCTTCGGACAGCTTCTGCAGCAGGTCAGGGCTGATGGTCAGGCGATCGCAACCGGCCAGTTCTTCGATCTGGCTCAGGTTGCGGAAGCTGGCACCCATGACCACGGTCTTGTAGTCATTGGCCTTGTAGTAGTTGTAGATGCGGGTCACGGACTTCACGCCCGGATCTTCAGCACCGACGTAATCCTTGCCCTCGGCTTTCTTGTACCAGTCATAGATCCGGCCCACGAACGGCGAGATCAGGAACACGCCCGCGTCGGCACAGGCCTGCGCCTGGGCGAAGGAGAACAGCAGGGTCAGGTTGCACTGGATGCCTTTCTTTTCCAGCTGCTCGGCGGCACGGATGCCTTCCCAGGTGGAGGCCAGCTTGATCAGGATGCGGTCGCGGCCGATGCCGGCCTTGTCGTACAGGTCAACCAGACGCTCGGCGCGTTCGATGCAGGCGTTGGTGTCGAAGGAAATACGCGCGTCCACTTCGGTGGAAACACGGCCCGGCACCACCTTGAGAATTTCCTGGCCGATGGCCACGGCGAAACGGTCGCTGGCAAGGCCGATGTCACCCTTGGCGCCGCTGAAGGCTTCCTTCAGGCGCTCGGCATTGCTGTCGCTGGACGCAGCCTTGAGCAGCAGGGAAGGGTTGGTGGTGGCATCGACCGGCTTGAGCTTTTCGATGGCAGCGAAATCGCCGGTATCGGCAACGACGGTGGTGATCTTTTTGAGTTGTTCCAGCTTGGAAGTCATGAGCGTGCTCTGTCCTGTGGGTCTGATGACATTACCCGAGCACCGCCAGTCACTCAAGGGTATAAACCGCATCAAGGAGGCTGATTCAGAGGCCTGCGTTTGCGCAAACAGCAGACTTGCCCGTTCAGTCACGCGCCCTGCGAAACACGATCGTGAACGGATCAGCCAGGGTTGATGAGTTTTGATTGCCGAGGAGGGCGGATACTCGATCCAGACAGGTTGGAGCCTGTATCCGGCCAGTGGTTCCCGGCGGCTGGAACCGGACTCTCGCGTCACTGGTGTACCAACGCCGTAGTCAATGGCTTACACGCGCTGACGCGAACTCGCTCTATGAACTGTAACAATGGAGCGGTACATTGGATCCATCAACTGAAGCCAAGGATGCGCTTCGACGATCAGGACGATCAGCCATGGCGCGGAGCGCTACCGACAGGATGTTGGAATGGTGTTGAACTGAAAAACGACCCGCTTCGGCGGGTTTTTTTATGCCCGCCCGCCAGGCCCTGCGAACTGGTAAACTGTGCGGCCATTACGCTTGTCCGATCGCCCCCATGTTGCCGACCACCACCTCTGTTGCTGCAAGCCAGACCTTTGAGCCTTCCCGGCGTTTTTCCGTTGCCCCGATGATGGACTGGACTGACCGCCATTGCCGGTTCTTCCTGCGCCTGCTGTCGAAAAATGCCTTGCTGTACACGGAAATGGTCACCACCGGCGCCTTGCTGCACGGTGACAGCGAGCGGTTCCTGCGCCATGACCAGAGCGAACATCCGCTGGCGCTGCAGCTGGGCGGCAGCAACCCGGCGGACCTGGCCGCCAGCGCGCGGCTGGCAGAGGCGGCGGGGTATGACGAGGTCAACCTCAACGTCGGCTGCCCAAGCGACCGGGTGCAGTACAACATGATCGGCGCGGTATTGATGGGCCATCCGCAACTGGTGGCCGACTGCGTCAAGGCCATGCGCGACGCCGTGTCGATCCCGGTCACGGTCAAGCACCGCATCGGCATCAATGGCCGCGACAGCTACGAGCAGCTCTGCGAATTCGTCGGCACCGTGCGCGAAGCGGGCTGCACCAGCTTCACAGTGCACGCCCGCATCGCCATCCTCGAAGGCCTGTCGCCCAAGGAAAACCGCGAGATCCCGCCGCTGCGCTACGACGTCGCTGCACGCCTGAAACAGGATTTCCCCGATCTGGAATTCATCCTCAACGGCGGCATCAAGACCCTTGAACAATGCCGTGAGCACTTGCAAACCTTCGACGGCGTGATGCTCGGCCGCGAGGCGTACCACAACCCCTACGTGCTGGCCGAAGTCGACCGCGAACTGTTCGGCAGCACCGCCCCCCAGATTACCCGCGCCCAGGCCCTGGCGCAGCTACGCCCCTACGTCGAAGCCCACCTGCGCGACGGCGGCGCCATGCACCACATCACCCGCCACGTCCTGGGCCTGGGCACCGGCTTCCCCGGCGCCCGCAAATTCCGCCAGTTGCTCTCGGTGGACATCCACAAGACCGACGATCCGCTGGGCTTGCTGGACAAGGCAGGGGAGTTGCTGGAGGGGCGGTGAGGGCGGAAGGAGCCTGCGGTCACTCCTGACGGTCGGTCCGATCCATCATTGGGCTGACGGCGTCACCTTCGGCCACATTGCTCACCATTTGTGCCGTGGCCTTTGCCGGGTATGGAAAACGCCCAGGATCTGCAGGCGGTTGTTGTGTACACGATACGGAATCAGGTAAGGCCAATCGGGGACAACCCATTCTCGTGTGTTCTTTACCCTGCCGACCCGTCCCAAGGCCGGGAAGATGGCCAGCCGGTCGACGCTTGCGAAGATCGCGTCTGAAAAGTCGTCAGCTGCCTGAGGACTTTCAAGGGCCAGGTAATCGGATTCGTCCTCCAGATTTTTAAGGGCTTTTTCAAGCCACTCAACCTGCATCCTTGTTCCTGCGTCGTGCGCGGACAGCGGCTACCTGTTCATAGGTGGCGAACTTTCCGTCATCGGCCTCTTTAACTGCCAGTTCGATCTGACCGGCCAGCGTCGTTTCGTACTCGATGTATTCGCGCAGGATATCCAGGGCGAGGTAGCTCGCACTCTGTCCGTGGTTCTTGGCCAACGCAGTGAGGGAGTCAGACAGATCTTCCGGCAGGTTCAAGGATATCTCGGTCATGGGCACCTCGGTTGGTGGGGCTGGGACGGCACCTATCTTACACCCACCGATACCTAGTGGAGCGGGCAGGTTGTCGCGTTCTGTGTCGAGAGCAACGTTCGACAGTCATCAAGGATCAAGCCCCCGCATCACCCGCCCCACTTTGGCCTGTATCTCATACGCCGGTGCTTCGACCTCGTTGAAGTCCTGGGTATAGCGCTGGGCGAAGCCGTTGACGCCCCATTCCTGGTATTGCTGCACGTGCTTGAGTTCGTGGGCCCAGAGGGAGACGTTGTTTTCGGCATCCTGGGCGGTGCGGAAGACGATGATGTCGATCAGGGTGACGGCGCCGATGTCGGGGTTTTGCAGCATGGTGCGGGCGGCGCTGAGCTCGCCGTCGTCGCCGACCTTGTAGAGCGCGGCGTCGAGTACGCTGGGCGGGTACCAGCGCAGCAGTTTTTCGCGAATGCCTTCGGGTATCGGCTGGGTCAGGCCGCTGGCGGCTTCGGCGCGGGACTGGGTCAGCCACAGGGCAAGGGCCGGGCCGGCGATCTGGGTGACGTCGGTGGGCATGCCGCTGCCCAGCACCTGGCCGATGTCCGGCAGGCAGAAGCAGCCGTTGAGGCAGATGAGTTTTTCGCCGGTGGGGCAGGAGGTCGGGTCGGCGTGGGCGCTCGCGGTGAGGCAGGTCAGGAGCAGGGCGAGCAGGTGGCGGCGCATGGATGATTCCGGCGGAGGATTGCTGCATAGCCTAGCTGGTTGCACGCGATTTCCGTAGCAGCACGGCTTGCCGGCGGGAGGGGTGGATCAGTCAGCGATGTGTTGCCTGACACGACGCCCCCGCCGGCAAGCCGTGCTGCTACGAGGGCGTGGTGTGCAGGCAAGCCGGGTTGGTGGGGGCGGGCTCTTACCGGCGTCCGGCTCGCGTACTCACATCGACCCACACCGCCAGCACCAGGATGCTGCCCTTGACGATCATCTGCCAGTAGCTGTCGACGTCGAGCATCGACATGCCGTTGTCCAGGCTGGTGATGACCAGCGCGCCGAGCAGTGCGCCGTAGACGGTGCCCGAGCCGCCGCGCATGGAGGTGCCGCCGATGAAGCAGGCGGCGATGGCGTCGAGTTCGCCCATGTTGCCCGCCGACGGCGAGCCGGCGGCCAGGCGGGCGGTGTTGACCAGCCCGGCCAGGGCGCACATCACGCCCATGATGCCGAAGATCCACAGTTTCACCGCCTGCACGTTGATCCCGGACAGCCGCGTGGCTTCCATGTTGCTGCCCACCGAATAGATGCGGCGGCCAAACACGGTCTGGCTGGTGATGTAGCTGAACACGCCCAGCAGCACCAGCAGCAACAGCACCGGCACCGGAATGCCATCGTAGCTGTTGAGGGTGTAGACGAAACCGGCCAGCACCGCGCCGATTGCCACCACGCGCAAGACATCCCGCACCAGAGAGTGAGCTGCCAGGCCGTGCAGCGCCCGGTTGCGGCGCTGGCGCCAGGTAAGGAACAGCGTCAGGGCGAACAGCAGAACACCCAGGGACACGCCCACCAGCGGCGGCAGGTAGCCCTGGCCGATGTACACCAGTTGCGGCGAAACCGGCGCAATGGTGGTGCCGCCGGTGATGCCCAGCAGGATTCCGCGAAACGCCAGCATGCCGCCCAGGCCGACGATGAAGGAGGGAATCCGCAGGTAGGCGGTCATGCTGCCGTTGGCCAGGCCGATCAACAGCCCGCACAGCGCCACGATGGCCAGGTTCAGGGGCAGTGACAGGTGATAGACCACGTCGAGAATCGCCGCCAGTCCACCCAGCAACCCGAGCAGTGAACCCACCGACAGATCGATCTCGCCACTGATGATGACCAGCACCATGCCGCAGGCCAGAATCCCGGTGATGGACATCTGCCGCAGCAGGTTGGACAGGTTGCGCGGGGTGAGGAAGCCGCCTTCGGTCTGCCAGCTGAAGAACAGCCAGATCAGGGCGATGGCGATGACCAGCGCGAGCATCTTGTAGCGGGTGAACAATTGTTTGACCTGATTCATTTACAGCGTTCTCTCGGCAGTTGGCCGTTCGTTATTGTTATGGCCCGCAGGGGCGGTGAGCGCAGCGGCGAGGATCTGCTCCTGGGTCAGGTCCTTGTTGATGAAGTCGCCACGCAACTGGCCTTCGCCGATCACCAGCACCCGGTCGGAGACGCCCAGCACTTCGGCCAGCTCCGAGGACACCATGATGATCGACACGCCGTTGGCGGCCAGCGCGCCCATCAGTTTGTAGATCTCGTACTTGGCCCCCACGTCCACGCCGCGGGTGGGCTCGTCGAGGATCAGCACCCGGGGTTTGGTCAGGAGCATTTTCGCCAGCACCGCTTTTTGCTGGTTGCCCCCCGAAATGCTGGTAATCGGCAGGAAGGGGCTCGCGGTTTTCAGGTGCATGCGGGCGATTTCCTTGTCGATGCTGCCAAGCTCGGCTTCGGCGTCGATGCGCGTCATGTGGGAAAAACTGTCGAGCACCGCAAGGGTGATGTTCTGGCCGACCCCCAGATCCGGAATGATGCCCTGGCGCTTGCGGTCCTCGGGGACCATGCACAGCCCGGCACGAATGGATTTGAGCGGCGTGCGGCTGTCGATGAGCTTGCCCTCCAGCAGCACTTCGGCCTGGTAGCGGCCCGGATAGGAGCCAAACAGTGCCGACACCAGCTCCGTGCGCCCGGCGCCCACCAGCCCGGCGATGCCGAGGATTTCCCCGCGCTTGAGCGAGAACGAGATGTCGTCCACGCGCTTGCGGGCCGGGTTGTCGACGTCGTAGCAGGTGACGTTGCGCGCCTCGAACATCACCTCGCCAACGGCATGGGGCTCTGTGGGGTACAGGTTGCTCATCTCGCGGCCAACCATCTGGGTGATGATTTTCGGGATGTCCATGTCGGCCATGGCCGTGGTCGCGATGTGCTTGCCGTCGCGGATCACTGAAATGGTGTCGCAGACCGCCGCCACTTCATCGAGCTTGTGCGAGATGTAGACGCAGGCCACGCCCTTGGCCTTGAGGCCTTTGATGATGTCCAGCAGGACCTCGATTTCCGAGCGGGTCAGGGCCGAGGAGGGCTCGTCGAGGATCAACAAGCGGGCCTGTTTGTTCAGCGCCTTGGCGATTTCCACCAACTGCTGATAACCGCCGCCGTACTGCGAGACCGGCAGCGAGACGTTCATGTCCGGCACCTTGAGTTCGCGCATCAGGGCTTCGGCGCGGTGGATCATCGCCGGGTAGTTCATGCGCCCGCCGGGCAGGGTCAGCTCGTGGCCAATGAAGATGTTTTCAGCCACCGACAGGTCAGGCACCAGGGTCAGTTCCTGGTGAATGATGACGATGCCGGCCGCTTCGGTTTCACTGATGGACTGGGCCTTGAGCGGCTGGCCGTCCCAGAGGATTTCGCCTTCCCAGGTGCCGTGGGGGTAGACCGCTGACAGGACTTTCATCAGCGTCGATTTGCCCGCACCGTTCTCGCCGCACAGGCCGACGCATTCACCGGGGCGGACCTTGATGTCGATGCCGTTCAGGGCTTTGACACCGCCAAAGGTTTTGACGATGCCATTCATTTGCAGCAGGTAGTCGGACATGGCGCAGGTTCCAGAGTACGCAGGTGCGTAGCAGCACGGCTTGCCGGCGGGCGCGGTGGATCAATGGACTTTTACGTCACTGACACACCGCTCCCGCCGGCAAGCCGTGCTGCTACGGGACGTGATTGAGCCTGTGACTATTGCCCGGCCAGTTGCGCCTTGGTGTAGAACCCGTCCTTCTCCAGCAGATCGATATTGTCCTTGGTCAACGGCGTTGGGGTCAGGAGGATGGTGTCGACCTTTTTCGTGCCGTTGTCGTACTGCGAGCTGAATGCCGGTTTCTCGTTGCGCGCCAGTTGCACCGAGAGCTTGGCGGCTTCGGAGGCGATGAGTTTCAGCGGCTTGTAGACGGTCATGGTCTGAGTGCCGTCGAGCACGCGCTTGACTGCGGCAAGGTCGGCGTCCTGGCCCGAGATCGGCACCTTGCCGGCGAGCTTCTGCGCAGCCAGGGCCTGGATCGCGCCACCGGCGGTTGCGTCGTTGGAGGCAACGATGCCGTCGATCTTGTTGTTGTTCTTGGTCAGGGCGTTCTCGACGATGCTCAGCGCCTCGGTCGGGTTCCATTCCTTGACCCACTGCTGGCCGACGATCTTCACGTCACCCTTGTCGATGGCCGGCTGCAGCACTTTCATCTGCCCCTCGCGCAGCACCTTGGCGTTGTTGTCGGTCGGCGCACCACCGAGCAGGAAGAAGTTGCCTTTTGGCTGGGCCTTCAACACGCCGGCGGCCTGCATTTCGCCGACCTTCTCGTTATCGAAGGAGATGTAGGCGTCGATGTCGGCGTTGAGAATCAGTCGGTCATAGGACACCACCTTGATCCCGGCTTTCTTGGCCTCGGCCACGGCGTTGGTCAGCACGGTGGCGTTGAAGGGCACGATGACGATCACGTCCACGCCACGGGAAATGAGGTTTTCGATCTGGGAAATCTGCTTCTGCTCGTTGGCGTCGGCCGACTGCACGAAGACCTTGGCGTCCATCTTTTCAGCGGCGGCGACGAAATAATCGCGGTCGCGTGACCAGCGTTCAAGGCGCAGGTCATCGATGGAGAAGCCGATTTTCGGATGGGCCGAATCGGCCATGACCGGCAGGCTGAGAAGCGCCAGAGCACTGGCCAGGAGGGTGAGTTTCAGGTTTTTCATTGTGGTGCGTCCTTTTATTTTTGTTTAGAGGCACTTCCTGAGCGTGAAACGTATTGCCGGTAAAACTGTAGAGAGTTCGCTGGCGATGCGGTGCAGAGAATTGTCGCGAGATTGTCACCGTCAGAATGCATGTCGATCCACCCGTAGCAGCTGGGCTTGCCCGCGGGGCGATTTCAAGTCCGCCCCCGCCGGCAAGCCGTGCTGCTACGGTCGGTGTTAAACCGTTAGCGGTAAATAAACCGGTTCACCACCCCCTCCAGCATCTCCTGCCGCCCACTGACCGCCTGCGGGTCGAGGTCATGGGTCAGCGCGTGCTGGGCCAGGGACTCGAGGCTGTAATCCCCGGATAGCACCGCCTGGCCGAAGGGCTTGTCCCACCCGGCATAGCGCTGGGTCTTGAACTGTTGCAGCACGTCGTTCTCGATCATCGCGGCGGCGCGTTCCAGGGCCAGCGCAAGCACATCCATGGCAGCCACGTGGCCGTAGAACAGGTCGATTTCGTCCAGGCTCTGGCGACGTACCTTGGAGTCGAAGTTGAAGCCGCCGCTCTTGAAGCCGCCTGCCTTGAGAATTTCGTAAGTGGCCAGGGTCAGCTCTTCGACGCTGTTGGGGAACTGGTCGGTGTCCCAGCCGTTCTGCGGATCGCCGCGGTTGGCGTCGATGCTGCCGAAGATGCCCAGCGACGCCGCGGTGGCGATCTCATGGTGAAAACTGTGGCCTGCCAGGGTCGCGTGGTTGGCCTCGATATTGACCTTGATCTCCTTCTCCAGCCCGAACTGATGCAGGAAGCCAAACACCGTGGCGCTGTCGTAATCGTACTGGTGCTTGGTGGGCTCCTGCGGCTTGGGTTCGATCAGCAGGTCACCCTTGAAGCCGATCTTGTGCTTGTGCTCGACCACCATGCGCATGAAGCGCCCCAGTTGTTCACGCTCACGCTTGAGGTCGGTGTTGAGCAGGGTTTCATAGCCTTCGCGACCGCCCCACAACACATAGTTAGCACCTTTGAGCCGTTGGGTGGCGTTCATCGCACTGAACACCTGGGTGGCGGCGCAGGCGAAGATTTCCGGATCGGGGTTGCTCGCCGCACCTGCCGCGAAACGCGGATTGCTGAAGCAGTTGGCGGTGCCCCACAACAGGCGGATGCCGCTCTGCTCCTGGTGCCGCTCCAGTTCATCGACCATCTGCGCGAAGTTGCGGCTGTACTCTCTCAGGCTCGCGCCTTCGGGGGCGACGTCGGTGTCGTGGAAGCTGTAGTAGTCGATGCCCAGCTTGGAGAAGAACTCGAATGCGGCCTCTGCCTTGAACCGCGCCAGCTCCATGGCGTCACCGGGTTTGCTCCAGGGCCGCTTGAAGGTGCCGACGCCGAACATGTCGGCACCCGGCCATACGAAGGTGTGCCAGTAGCAGGCGGCCATGCGCAGGTGCTCGCGCATCGGTTTGCCAAGCACTTCTTTGTCGGCGTCGTAGTGGCGGAAGGCGAGGGGCGATTCGCTGTCCGGGCCTTCGTAGCGAATGCGGTCGATCTGGGGGAAGCAGGGCATCGTCAGGTTCCTTGTTGTTCTGGTTCGAGCTGCGATTGACCCGATACTAGCAACGGCCCCAGGCCTTCCGATTACGAAAATCACCAACCCGGTGTTCGATTTTGAGTATTGAGATTCCGCCTGCGCAGGCCTAGTCTGTGCCATCTGTTCGAGACAGGCCCGGGGAAAACAATGAAAACCGTCCCGCCCGTTCACCGCATCGCCTTGTTGTTCAATGGCGGCAAAATCTACGACCGCGGCATCATCACCGGCATCGGCAATTACCTGAGCAGCACCCGCGCGTCCTGGGACCTGTTCCTGGAGGAGGACTTTCTCTGCCGCCTCAAGGGCATCGAGCGCTGGCAGGGCGACGGCATCATTGCCGACTTCGACGACCCGCTGATCGGTGAAGCGCTGGCTGCGAGCAAACTGCCGGTGGTGGCGGTGGGCGGCTCTTATGAAGACCCGGACGCCTACCCGAAGAACATTCCCTACGTGGCGACGGACAACTTCGCCCTGATCAAGCTGGCGTACGAGCATCTGATCGAAGCCGGTTTGACCCGTTTCGCCTGTTTCAGCCTGCCCGAATCCCACAGCAACCGCTGGGCCCAGGAGCGCGAGCGGGCCTTTCGCCGCCTGCTCAAGCGCGACGGTTTGCACGGTGAAATCTATCGCGGCCTGGGCACCAGCGCGCCGCTCTGGGACAGCGCCGTGGAGCAGCAGATCGCCTGGCTGCGCAGCCTGCCCAAGCCGATCGGCATCATCGCGGTCAGCGACGCCCGCGCCCGACAGTTGTTGCAGGCTTGCCTGACCGCCGGGATCGCGGTGCCCGAGCAAGTGGCGCTGATCGGTATCGACAACGATCCCTTGACCCGCACCCTGACCCGCGTGCCTCTCAGCTCGGTGATCCAGGGCACCCAGAGCATGGGCCGCACCGCCGCGCGGTTACTGCATCAGATGCTGCACGGCGTGCCCTCGACCACCAGCCAGATCCTGGTGCCGCCCGAGGCGATCAACGTGCAGGCGTCCAGTCTGCACCAACCGCTGGGCAACCCTTACGTGATGCAGGCGCTGCACTTCATTCGCCAGTATGCCTGCCAGGGCATCAAGACCGCGCAGGTGGCGGGTTACGTCGGCATTTCACGGTCATCGCTGGAGTCGCACTTCCGCAAGGCGCGCGGTTGCAGCGTGCACGATGAAATCCTGCGCTTCAAACTGGCGGCAGCAGCGGCCCGGCTTGAGAAAACCGACTCGGCCATCGCCGACATCGCGCAGCACTGCGGCTTCAAGTCCGCGCAGTACCTGCATACGGTGTTTCGCCGGGAATTCGGCTGCACGCCACGGGAATACCAGCAGGACGTCACGGCGCCAGTTCACTGATTCGCTTTGAAGCGGGTTCTGTAAAAAACAACGACAACATCACAGGAGTCATCGATGCATCCGATTCGTTTAGGGCTGGTGGGCTACGGCAAGATCGCGCAGGACCAGCACGTGCCGGCGATACTCGCCAACCCGCAGTTCGAGCTGGTGGCAGTGGCCACACTGGGCCAGCCGTGCCCGGGCGTTGCCAATTTCAGCTCGCTGGCCGAGTTGCTCGGCACAGGACCGCACGTGGATGCGATTGCCTTCTGCACCCCGCCACAAGGGCGCTTTGCCCTGGTGCAGCAGGCGCTGGATGCCGGCAAGCACGTGCTGGTGGAAAAACCGCCGTGCTCGACCCTGGGGGAAGCCATGGCGTTGGTCGATGACGTGGAAACCGCCGGTGTGACGGGCCTGTTCGCCTGGCATTCGCGTTTCGCGCCGGGGGTGCAGACTGCCAAAGACTGGCTCGTGGGCAAGACCCTCAAACAGGTACGCGTGGAGTGGAAAGAGCAGGTGCGCAAATGGCACCCCGGGCAGACATGGATCTGGCAGGCGGGCGGGCTGGGGGTGTTCGATCCGGGGATCAATGCGCTGTCCATCGTCACGGATTTGCTGCCGGGTTCGCTGTTCGTCGAGTCCGCTGCGCTGAGCGTGCCGGACAATTGCCAGTCGCCCATTGCTGCGGACCTTAGGATTCGTGGCGCCGGGCAGGTAAAAGTCTTGGCCGAATTCGATTTCGACCACAGCGACAACGAGCTGTGGCGCATCGAGCTGCACTGCGAGGAAGGCACGCTGAGGCTGGATTCGGGCGGTGCCCAGGTCACCCTGGATGGTGTGACGCAGCGGGTGTCGGAGGAGGGCGAATACCCGGCGATGTACCGGCACTTTGCGCAGTTGGTCGCGGACCGCCAGAGTGATCTGGACCTGCAACCGCTGCGCATCGTGGCAGACAGTTTTTTTGTCGGCAGCAAGCATACGGTGGCGGCGTTTCATGAGTGACAAAACCTGACGCAAATCCCGTAGCAGCACGGCTTGCCGGCGGGGGCGGTGGATCAGCCACCGATGTATCGCCTGACACGACGCTCCCGCCGGCAAGCCGTGCTGCTACGGGTCCGAGGCGAGCCCGACATTCAACATTCGGGCGTCATGCTTACGCAGCCTCGGACCACTCCCCGAACAGATTCCCCACGAACAGCCGCAACGTGTCCCAGGCCCGGCTCAGCAGCGAGCCGGGTTCGGTGGCTTGCAGTGCGATGAGCGGCCGTTCGGCGAGTTTGGTCTCGCCTTCGTACAGCGCGTAAGTTCCTACCACGTCACCCACGGCGATGGGCGCCACCAGCGGTTTGTCGATGTGCAGGCGGGTTTCGGTCTTGCGGTGCGGGTTCTTGGGCAGCGTCAGGCTGACGTCATCCAGCAGGCCGACCTGCAGGGTACGACTGTCGGCTTTCCAGACCATGGGCGTGGTCAGCGTCTGCCCGGCTTTCTGGTAGGTCTGGGTGTCGTAGAAACGGTAGCCGTAGGTCAGCAGTTTTTCCGCATCGGCCGCCCGGTTGGCGATGCTGGTGGAGCCGAAGGTGGCGGTAATCAGGCGTCGGCCATCGCGTATCGCGGAGGTCACCATGCAGTAGCCGGCCGCCTCGGTGTGCCCGGTTTTCAAGCCATCGACCGTGTTGTCGCGCCACAGCAGCAGGTTGCGGTTGGGCTGCTTGATGCCGTTCCAGGTGAAGTGCTTGTGGGCGTACAGCTCGTAGTAGGCGGTCTCGTCGTTGATGATTGCCCGGGCCAGTCTGGCCATGTCATCGGCTGACGAATAATGCCCCTCGGCTGGCAGGCCCGTAGGGTTCATGAAGTGAGTGTTGTTCAGGCCCAGTTTCTGCGCGGTGTTGTTCATCAGCCCGGCGAAGCTGTCTTCGCTGCCGGCGATGTGCTCCGAGAGCGCCACCGCCGCGTCATTGCCCGAGTCGATGACCACGCCCTTGAGCAAGTCGTGGACCGAGACCTGGCTGCCGGGAACCAGGAACATACGCGAGCCTCCGGTGTGCCAGGCGTTCTCGCTGACGGTCACCAGGTCATCGGCCTTGAGCCCGCCGGCCTGCATCTGCCGGGTGGCGACGTACACCGTCATCAGCTTGGTCAGGCTCGCAGGGGGCAGGCGCTCGTCCGGCTCTTCGCTGGCGATCACATTGCCGCTGGCGGCGTCCATCAGCACCCAGGCCTTGGCGGTGAGTTGCGGCGGCGCCGGGATCATCGCGCCGGACGGGCCTGCCGGAATGGGCGCCGCAAAGGCGCAGGTCAGGTGCGAACAGACGAGAAACAGGCTGAGCCGCAGGATCGGATGCTTCACGGAATAGGGGCCTTGGCTGGACAGAAGGGCCGCCAAACTAGTGGCAGCGCGCCAGGGCCTCAAATGAAGCGAAGTTAAGAAAAGTTTATGTTGGCCCCCCCGCAGTGCCATGCAGCGGGCAAGCGATCAGCACCCGAGTGCCGCGGCCGCCTTCGCCATCCTCGATGCTCAGGTTGAAGCCATGCAGCCTGGCCACCGCCGTGACCAGCGACAGGCCAAGGCCATGCCCCGGTGTCTGGCGCGAAGTGTCGCCCCGATAGAGCCTGCGGGTCACGCTGCTGCGCTCGTTGGGTGCGATGCCGGGCCCGTTGTCGCTGACCTCGATCAGCACCCGGTCTGCCTCCTGACGGCATCCCAGCAGGATGGTCCCGCCTTGGGGCGTGAACTTGATCGCGTTGTCCAGCAGGTTTACCAGAGCCTCGAACAGCAGCGCCGCGTCGCCTTGCAACGGCGGGATATCAGCCGCCAGTTGCAGCAGCAGGACCTGGCCCTTGTCATGGGCCATGGGCTCGTAGAACTCATGGGCCTGACGCAGCAGTTCATCGGCGGCGAGCGTCTGGAAGGCGCCCCGGCGGCGAGTGTCTTCCAGCTCCGAGATGCGCAGCAAGCCCTGGAAACGCAGCATGATCGACTCGCTTTCTTCCAGTGCCAGGTTCAACGTGTGGCTGTGGCCGGTTTCCAGAGGCAGTTGCTGGAGTTGGTACAGCCGCGTGCGCAGGCGCGTGAGCGGGGTGCGCAGGTCATGGGCGATGCCGTCGCACACGCTTTTGACCTCGTGCATCAGTTGCTCGATGTGTTCGAGCATGATGTTCACTGCGTTGGCGAGCATGTCCAGTTCGTCGCGGCGGGTCGACAGCGGCAGGCGTTCGCGCAGGTTGCCCGAGACGATGCGTTCGGTACTGCGCTGCAAGCGTTCGACCCGGCGCAAGGGCCTGCGGCGCAACAGTCTCCATCCGATCAGCCCAGGAATCAGCGTCAGCGACAGACCCCAGAACAACGCCTGGCCGATGATCCCGCCAACGGCTGAAATCGAGCCGCCGTCGCGGGCCAGAATCAGGATCCGACCGTCCGGTCGATTCACCCGCAAGGCATGGCTGCTGCGGGTTTGCTCATCGGGCTGGGCAATGCTCAGGCCGCGCTCCAGATAGTGCACCCGGCCATCGTCGGGCAGGCTGGAGCGCAGCTTTAGCAGGTCGCCTGCGATGTGCGTGCCGTCCGCCTCGAACAGGCCGTAGGCGTCGATGCCGGTGACGGCGTAGGCTTCGCTGGCGGCCAGTTCACCGACCAGCGAGGCGTCGTCGATCTTCTGGTAGTAATGGGCCCGCTGCATCAGCGTGCGTTCGGCGACCTTGCCCAGGTACTGGGAGATTTCCCAGTACAACACGCCGGTGAACATCGCCCCCCAGGCCACGAAAAACAGTGCGTACAGGCCGATCAGCCGACTGTTGCTGGAGCGCCAGCGGTCAGTCCTTTTCGACCAGAACATAGCCCGCTCCCCGTACGGTCTGGATCACTGGCGTGGCAAGGCCTTCGATCTTCTTGCGCAAGCGCCCGATGTGCACCTCGATGATGTTGGTGCCCGGATCGAAGTGATAGCCCCAGACTTCCTGGAACAGCATGGTGCGGGTGACCAGTTGCCCGGCGTTGCGCAGCAGGTAGGTCAACAGCTTGAATTCGGTGGGCAGCAGGGCGATGGGGGTGCCGTCGCAGGTCAGGCGCTGGTCGATCAGCTCAAGCTTGAGGTTGCCCAGGCACAGGCAATGATCGGCGCCGGTGGCGGCGGGGTTGCGCAACAGCACTTCGAGGCGCGCCACCATCTCGACCATGGAAAACGGTTTGGTCAGGTAATCGTCACCACCGGAACGCAGCCCGCGCACGCGCTCGTCCACATCCGACAGCGCACTGATCATCAGCACCGGTGTCTGGATATTGAGCTGGCGCAGGGTGCTGACGATGGTCAGGCCGTCGAAGTCCGGCAGCATACGGTCCAGGGTAATGACGTCATGACCGCCGGCAATGGCCAGCGACAGGCCCTCGCGGCCATTGTCGGCCCATTGGGTGGTGAAGCCGTGGGCGGCGAGTTCGGCGATGATGCCCTGGGCGGTGACCTCGTCATCCTCGATGACCAACGCTCGGTTCATGGGGTGCTCCGGTTGGGATGACCGGCCATTGTACGGTCATCGGTACCCAAAACTGGACCGCCATAGGGCAAACTAAACTTTTCTTAACCTGGGTTAATGCTCGATGGGGCAGCTCTGGGTTAGCGTTCGACCCTTTACCCCCGAGGAAGCACCCTCTGTGAGACGTTCATTGACGGCCCTGGTGCTGGGCCTTTCGTTGCTGTGCTGCAGCCAGACTCAAGCCGCAGCGCCTGCAAAGACATCTGTAAAGTCAGCTGCAAAAACACCGCCCGTCACCCTGACGCTGTTCAGTGCCGATGCCATCACCGCCGCCGTGCAGAGCCTGGTCACCGAATATGAAACCGTCAGCGGGACGAAGCTTGCGGTGGTGCAGTTCTCCGAGGCGTCGCGTCAATCCACCGGTGCCGAACTGGCGGCGGCCCAGGCGGCAGATGTGGTGCTCAGCGCCCGTTCGACCATGGACACCCTGGTGGCCCAGGGGCGAGTGGACAGCGCGTCGCGGATCGATTTCGGCAAATCCTTCATTGCCGTAGCCGTGCGCGCAGGCAGCGCCAGGCCGGATATCGGCAGCCAGGCAGCGTTTCGCGAGACCCTGGTGAGTGCGCCGTCAGTGGCGTATTCCAACAACGCCAGCGGCATGTACCTGACCCACTGGCTGTTCCCGCACATGCAGTTGCCCGAGGATTTCAAGAACAGACTGGTGGAGGGGAATTCGGCCGGTGAAACCGTGGCCAGGGGAGAGGCGCAGATTGGGCTGCAGCAGATGAGCGAGTTGAAATCGGTGAGCGGCATCGAGGTCGTCGGCCTGATTCCCGACGCGCTCCAGCAGATGAAGCTCTACTCGGCAGGCCTTGTCAAAGGCAGTCCGCACCCGGCCGTGGCCGCGGCGCTGCTCGCCTGGTTGCGCTCCGGCGCCTCGAGCAAGGCCGTGGAACGAGGCGGGCTGATGCCGCTGCGCTGAGGGACACGATTTCAGAACTGCCCGACACCTGCCAATGCAATGGAGAAGGAAACAATCAGCATCAGCAGAATGGTCATGTTGATGGACATCGGGGGCAATCCTTGTTCGGGTTTTCGAGGTTGCCATGATCCTGAACTGCGCCGGCAAAATGAACGGCGATCTTGCGTATGTTGGTTATCGATACAATCGATAGTTTGAAGGGTTGATTGCGCGGGGATGTGTCCGTAGCAGTCCGGCTTGCCGGCGTCGGCGCCTTCAAGATCGCTCCCGCGGGCAAGCCCGGCTGCTACGGATGATTTGAGTGTTCGCAAGATTCGTGTCTCACCCCGGCCCCGTAGCAGCACGGCTTGCCGGCGGGGGCGTACTCAAGAACGCTGACGCCGGCAAGCGGAACGCCGCCCGGTCGTGCTGCTACGAGGCTGTGGCGATTGCGAATCCCTCAAAAACTCCTGAACATCTCCCAGAACGACGCACCCACCCCGACGATGCTTTCCCCGGCAATCAACCCGGCGGCGGCGGTGATTGCGAACCGTTCGGTGAGGCTGGGCCAGCGGCGGCTGACGATCCAGGTCAGCAAGGCGCCAAGCCCCATCATCAGCGAGGTTGACGCGGGCAACACGAACGCCAGCCCCAGTGCCGCAGTGCTCGGCAGCCAGCGAGCCAGGCGTTGCGGCAGCAGGCTGTCCAGCGTCCCCAGCAGTACGCCGGCCAGCGCGCCCAGGAAAATCGCCCAGCCAATCTCTGGCGACAGCGATTCCAGCCCATGGGTCAGGGTTTGCGCCACGGCCTTCCAGGTGGCAACGGCTGGGGCCGGCCATTGCTCGGTCAGCAGCATGTGCTGCGGATCGGGAATCAGCGCCATGTACACCAACACCCCCACCACGCTGCCGATGAAGATCCCGATGCACTGCGCCACTACCTGTTTCTTCGGCGTTGCGCCAATCGCCAGGCCCACCTTGAAATCGTTCATCAGGTCCGTGGACTGACCGGCCGCGCCGCCGGCGGTATTGGCGCTCATCAGGTTGATCGGCACCTGACCGGGGGCGATCAGCCCGAAGGTCAGTTGCGACAGCTTGCCAATGGCGCCAATGGGCGCAATTCCAGTGGCACCCACCACCCGCGCCGCCACCACCGCAAGACAGATCGCCAGCGGAATGCTCAGCAAGGCCATCCACAGATCGATTCCGAACAGCGCCGCTTGCAAGCCCACCACCAGCGCAATGGACAGCAGCAGCCCCAGCGCGGGACCAGCCGAGAAAGGCGCCTTGGCCTTAGGCGTGTCGCTGGCCGACACACGCCTCGGTGCCTTGAACAACCGCACCGCCAGAGCGGTGAGCGTCGAACACACCATCAGGCTCACACCGGGCCACAACAACCACTCCACCAGTTTGGCGAACTGCGGCCCGCTGGCATCAGGCGCTAGCAGCACCCAACCGTGCCCGATCAGCCAGGGCGCCAACCCACCCCAGGCCAGCAGCGCGCCGAACAGCAGCGTCAGCCCGACACGAATGCCGATGATCCCGCCAAAACCTACCAGCAATAGTGACGGATCGAGGGTGAAGGTCAGCCGTTCCAGTTGCGCCGTCGGCGCCCAGCGCGGGATGGCCCAGATGAAGCCATCCACCCACTTCACCAACCCCGACAATAACGCCGCGCCGAACAACACCTTGATCCGCACTACTGCCTCCTGGCCATGGCGGTAGATGTGCTGCAGGGTTTCCAGCGTTGCCATGCCCTCGGGAAATTTCAGGCCGTGATCGTTGAGCAGGGAAGGGCGCAGGTACCAGGCGATCCAGATGCCCAGAAAACTCACGGAAAACACCCAGGCCATCATCGGCACCGGGTCCAGTTGCTGGCCGGTAAGCAAGGTGTAGGCGGGAATCGGCGCCACCAATCCCCCGGAAATGATCGACGCGGCAGCCGAAGCCACGGTCTGGTTGATGTTGCTTTCATGCAGCGTCCAGGCCGGCAGCTTGCCGTTGCGCCGCGCCAGGCTCTGCCACAGGCCAAAGCCCACCAGCAGCGCGATGATCGACATGTTGAACGACCAGCCGATCTTCAAGCCCGCGTACACGTTCGAGGGGGTCAGCAGGATACCCAGCACGGCGCCGGTGAGTACCGCGCGCGGGCTTAGTTCGCGCTCGATGCGGATGTCTTGCGGCGGCATTGCAGCGTGGCGACCCGGTGCTTTCTCAAAGCGCTTGAGTAGTGGAGGATCGTCACCGAGGTTTTCGGGCACAGTATTCATTCCTTGGACTATACCGAATTGGGCCACGAATCGCGGCGCAAAACCTGATGAGGACGGTTATGCCAGAGGTCAAAGCTGCCGACCATCCAGTTGATTTGCTGGGAGGTGGAAGCTCGCCTCTGCGTCACGTGGGGCGACGTTTTTAAACGTTTGGATTTCAAGCATTTGAGCCATAGGCAGAAGCCGTTGGTTCACAGTACAAGATCTTCATGCGGTTGCGCGGCTTGTTGAGGAAAACAACAAGCACTGGGTCAAAGACCGCGACCTTGATATGCAGCTCGACCAACCCCGCCAAGCCGTCAAGGGATTTTCGAAAGTCGACGGGCTTGGGTAAAGACAGACATTTTCGACTTTTGCATCGGGTCGCATCACGACGAACGGGCTCCTTAGAAAATCGAGAGCACAGCATCGAGCATCAGATGAAAGCTTGGAATGTAGGGGGCATGCATCGCTTGTACATCGATCAGGAAAACTTGGCCGACGAGAAGCTCGCCTATATAAGCTCACGCACACCACTGGGTCGTCTTGGCCAGCCAGAGGACGCCGGTCCCATCGTGTCTCTGGCCTCAGAAGTGGCCGGATACGTGACTGCCGCATCTTTGCTGGTGGATGGCGGTCGGTTTGTGAATTTGCCGTAAGTGGGGCCCATCTCGTTACCCTACTTCCAAGAGGGTGCGGGGAATTCGTTTACCGAAATCTTCCTGATTTATCGGCGGAAGATTGCAAGGACATGCACTAGCTGATTGTACTTGCCGAGCAGCCAGCCTGTGCATTCGGTTACTGAGTCTCGTGCCGCATCGACCATCCAAAATATTTCGTTGGTTTTCACCAAGAAAATATGCCATGTCACAAATGTAAACAGGAACGACAAGATGATAAGAATCCAAGCCATTCGCAAGTTGAGTTTACAGTCGGATTTCAGGCTGTCGAATATCGCCTTTACTTCGAGGAATAGTCTAGGCAGCTCAAGTTTGAATCGTTTTTCTTTCTGCATTATTTCGGATTCGATCGATTTAATAGCAAGCATTTGGCTTCTGATAAGCCATACGATAATAACCAAGAAAAACAGTGAGGAGGCCATGATGGAGGAATTTACTATCACGTAATTGGCGTCACCTTCGTCCTTTAATTGTGTTGTCGCCAATATTGTAGATGCGGGGATGGCAAGAAGCTTGCCTTGTATTCCAATAAGCAATCCGTTCAGCTTGACACTAAAGTCTCGTTTTTGCTCTTGGAGTTTTTCCAAATCGTTTTGGAATGAGAAGCCCGAGACGAATAATTCGTAGTTGTGTTGCGCGTTATTGATTATTTCTGCACTGTGAAGGAGGAAGTGCCCAAGTCGCTGATTTTCATCGCATGCTTTTAAGCTGGATAATAACGCGTTGCGTAAAATACGTTTTTTTTCGGATGAGTGTAGGGAGTCTGCGAAAAGCTCCTTGAGGCCGTCGATTGCGACTTTGACGGACTCCGATGATCGATGGATCGTTTCAGTCGCGACTGTGTAAGGTATCGTTATTTTACTATCGTAGTTGCTCAGCACAAAACGTCCATCGAGGGTTTCTACAATGGTTTCCGTCTGTAGGTGTTTGAGCAAGTCAGAGGCTTTGACGATGGAAGGTCTATCGCATTCGGCTATTGAAGAATCCCATGACTTGTAGCCGGTTTGTGTGAGTGCAAAATTTTCAGGCAGTGAATGAATATTGGCAATTGAAAGCAAGTCTTCATCATTTTTTGCAAGGGCGCACTGCCAGCCTCGCGGCGGAGAAATTTCAACGGAGAATTCGAGGTTTGGGCCGATATCCGTAATAGAAGTGATCCGTGAGCCGATACGAAATTGGATCTCTGTAAAGTCTGACTCATTGAGCTTTTTTACTAGCTCAAATGTTCGCTTGGAACCAGTTAGCTGGCCATGCAGTTTTCCGCCGTTCCAGCCAAGCTTTGCCAACGTGCAAAGCTCCAAAATTACTTCCAAGTCTTGGATTGCTATAATTGTAGTCGGCATCAAAATTTAGGTATCGCTGCTTTGATATGCTCAGGAATCTTGGTGATGACCAAGTTCTCATCAGCATTCAAATAGATCGTTTTGTTCTCGAGGGCTGTTTGCTCGAATGATAAGGTGTATTCTTTATTGGGGCCCGCCACTCGGTATTTAATCAACTGCTTGAGGTATTTGGATACAGGCTCGAACTCTGATGGTATTTCAATTTTGTGTTCTGTCAGATAATTAATGAAATTCTTCGGGTCGCCGGGCTCAAGTTGGTTGGCGACTTCATTTAGGGTGATAGGTTCATTGTTGGCTATTTTAATGTCCGCCCACTCTTGTATCGCGCGACGACTGGCGAGGGCTTCATCCTCGCTTTTGTAAAGTTCGCAGTAGTTTTTAATGGCGGCGACAAGCTGCTGAGTGTGTTTTGATGGGTCAAGGTATGCATTTTCATCAATCCCAAGAAAAGTTTTGAAATACCCCACAACCGTATCTTTTCTACTTTTTCCTTTTAAAAACGACACATGAGGAGAGTTGTCATCTTCGTCGTGAGTCGCCCAACGAGCAAGATCAATATTTGCAGCGAAGTGGAGCTTGTCAATGTCTAAAGTATCAATCTCTTCAAGGTCTAGCTCATCGTTAATACCAATACCCTTGGCGTTTTTAATTAAAACCACCATCAGGTTGGGTGTTTCATCAATGAGGTAGTCGATGATGGTTAGAAACCCTCCTGTCGAAGCTGGCTCTTTGCTCATCTCATTTTGAAGCTGAGCAAGTGCATCTCTCGAATACTTATAGAAATCCAGTTCTCCGCTTGTGTATTGCTTGGTCTTCGTATCAAACCAGCTGGCAGGTAAGATTCGAGCATATGCCATATTGCCTTCGCCCTGATAACTGGAGAGAATGCTCTCTACAAGCTTATTAGCTCGTGCGTCGGGCAAGTCAATCTGCTTTTCTCGCGGGACGACAGTAACCAACTTATTGTGTTGGATGGTTTCGATCTTGTGGAAAACAAATCCTTTGAGAACTGCTAGCATGGGCTTCCTTATCGTTTCCCATCAAATATGAGGGCGTTTTAAACGTTTCATTTGTGAATTAATAACGAATAATGGCACGAAGCCACTCTCAGATAAAGCGCTTTTCATCTGTTTTTAGCTGTCTTGTCAGTCACCGCCAAGATGGTGCTCTGACTCAGTAAAAAGAATGCTGCGCATCCATCACCACGAGTCATAGGGAATCCCGAACTTGTCGATGTAGGCTTGAGATTCAGGCTCCAACTCCAGCGCATAACGCCCGTTGGAGCGTCCTAAGTCAGGGCCTTTCGTGACTACTGCGCCTTGCACGCGACTCACTTCAATAGGGTCGAGGCAACCACCATGCAGCCAGGTCTTGGCAACGCCTCCGGGTGCTAAACCCACGGTAATCGCCTCCCTATAGCCCGTGATCCATTTGCCATCAGCCTTGCAAAATGCTCGCTCACCTTTGACCATCGCTTTGCGAATGGCCTCAGGTATTTCGATGTAGGCCTGGTAAGTCTGGGGTTCTGCCAACGATTGCCAGCGCACGTAGATGAAGCGAGGAAGATTTGCCCCTGAAACCTGTTTGCCGGCCCCCGCGCCAGGGCGCTGTGGCCAACCGTTCGGTCTTCCCTTCAGATTCGGTGGGGTCTGAATCGCTGCCACCCCGCTCATCGCACGCTTGAACCACCTGTCCTTGATATCGACGACATCGGCGGTTTCGATCCACACTTCCATATAGTTGGGGGCGAAGAACCCCAGTCGCCACGAATCGTAAGGAAGCGGCGAGGCGTGACCGGGATTACTGCTGCATCCGATGAGGACCATTATCAACAGCAGCCACAATGCTGTTTTGCGTTTATTCATTGGCGTGTGTAACCCGCTGGTGCTCATCGGCAGGCCGATTGACGAACAGGATTCGGACATCGGTATTGTTCCGGTCTTTGATGGCGTTCCAACTCGCAGACAGGTGGATATACCGTCGAAGCAGCAACGACTCTTCCGCCTCGGTCAAGCGCGAATTGTTTGATTCCCCCAGCGCGTAAGCCTGGAGCTTTGTCGCGATAGATTCTAGGTCCGGCGGTAAAGCCGTTGATTGAGATTGGGGGATTTTTCTGAATGGCACGCCATGACGCACGCCAAGCTCGCGCATCACCCGCAAATAAACCTTCGACAAATCCCCATACACTTCACGCTCAATTCTGGTCACGACGTAGACGCGTTTTTTATCCGGAATCAGATTGTCCCTGATGCGCTGTTCATCCACCGACCAGGTATGCATGTCCAGCGCGATTCCCTGTGTAACCAAACTGCTGACCAATGGGCCGATGGAGCTACGTGCCCATGAATAAGCGACCGAACGCTCGTTGGGGGTAGTTTTCATTTCCAGGCTGCTGGTCGGTTTGCTGACCAGCAACCGTTCGCGCATTCGGGGCAGGTAGCCGCCTCCAATGTCCGAATGCGATCCGGGGAGAACGATATCGTGCTCAGTACGAATCAGGGCGAAATTCAGGCGATGCTCATCGCGCGCGACCAGTTGCACGATTTTGCGGGCAGAGCCCAACGGCAACCCTAGGTTGAGGCCGGCGTTACGATTGTTGCCAGGACTAAAATCGCCTGTCAGCGGAGAAACGATGCCGGGAACCGTGTCGAACAAGCCTATAAAGTTCAGGCTGACATCGCGGTGAACCTTCCAAGCGAAACCTTCCACCAACACTGGAGAACCGGCTGGCAAAGCGTTGGCCAGCATGCTGCTAGCTCCATTACGAATATCGTTGGCAAAGTGACGAGCCGCAGCTGCTCCACGGCTAAAGCCGAAGACATCAACCTCAATCTGTTTGATCCGGACATCTGGGTTGTTCTGGATGAATAACCGCAGACTCCTGAGGATCAACGATGGACTCTGCTCTACCCGAGCAAGCACCCCGGTTTTTCCACGCCCGGTTGCCTGAGCGTATAAGGCGTCGGCACTTCCACTGACTGTCCCAATCCCCTCTAAGTAAACCTTCAGGGATGCCTCTTCTGCCTCCGGGCCAATCGCTACGTCCGACTGATCCGTGTACAGGTCGTACAGCCGAGCGATGTTGCTGGTGTCATTGCCGTAACTATTGTCCGGGGTACTCCCGTCCACACCGTATCCATGCTCCGCACAGAACCGCTGAATCTCCTCGGCCTGGTCCTCCAATCCCACATCACGCGCCATGCATCCCGCGACGCTTTCGCTGTTTGCCTGATTGTTACCGGTGCCGTCGAAGAACACGCCCAGGCGCAGTGTGATCAGTTGCTCCAGTTCGACTTCTTCCTCTTCTTCCTCGATCTCCACAGCTTGTGGCTTGGAAGGGGGGCGGCTGTTGGTTGAGCTGACTGGTGTACGCGCGACCAGCGGGGCGGGACTCGTTTCACCTCGCGCTTGCGGCGTACTTGCCGGCCGGTGTGCCGCAGGAGTGCTCGCTTTGTAATAGAAACCCGCATGACTGGAAGCAATCAATGCTGCCCGGCAGGGGCAAGTACTGAAGCTGTCCAGTGTCCCCGCCACGGGTCTGCCATGGCTGATGATGTAAGAAACGCCACCTTCGATTCGATAGGCCTTGCCATCTACACCGCAGGTGACCCGGTCACCTTCGCGAACATGAGCCTTACCGCGCATGACGACGCGAGGGTCCGAATCCAGCACGATCCCGCCGCAGGTGGTGCGGTCATTTTCGCGAATGAAATATCCTTTGATCATTTGGTTTTTATCCCTGTTCAGGATCCGCGTCCGTGCGGTTTTGGAGGCTTAAGCTGCGGCGGTCGACGTTGGGGATGCCTGGCTGGGGTGTGATTGAAATCACTGCAGCCAAGGGATCGGCCAAAAGGTCAGTCGCTAACTGGCGGGAGAAAATCTTCGGGCATGGATACGCCTTTGCGCATCACCAGGACGACGTCCCATTGAAGCGTGTTGATGATTTCGTCGCCGTTGTCGAGGCGACTACCGACCAGTGCGATGTCGGAGTATTCGCTACCTGCACCAGTGATTATTCTGGCGCTGCTGCCATCGGGATAGATCGCTTGATCACCCTTGTGCACGCCCCGGACCTTTTGGTCATCATCGAGCGTGAATGTCACAACTGAACTGGTTTTCTCGATTACACCGCCGTCGCGCGTCTGGCTGCCCTCCGTCGCGAGTCGGTAAATACCGGTCACTGGGTGGGCCTTGCAGTACTCCTGTTGCTGACGAATCATCGCTTGGGACTCGACGTCAAATTCTGCGATCTGTTCGTCAGTGAAGACAGCTTGATCCATTCGCAGCAGTAACTCAGGTGTGGCTTCGTTGGTATAGGGAGAGGGGGTTAGAGGCTTCATATCGGTATCCATTTCCGTGACGATGTCGTGCTTCTCCGTGCATGGAGGAAGCGTGATCGGGATCAGAATGGCGTGAGGCAGGCAGCGCGGGGGAGGAGGGAAAGGTAGGCTGTGGTGAGGGCTTTTCTTTCAGATCACTAGTCCATTTCCTACAGATAGGGACTCATCGACTTCACGGGGTTTAACGCGAAAAGGTCAGACTGGCCTGACCAAATCTGCGACGCAAGTCTCAGCTTCAAATCGAAATGTATCGTCCATGAAACATTTTTTTGACAGGCAAAAATCCTCGTCTAGCCTGAATAATCCCTTCGTCCGACAATCTTCTATAATCGGAAAAACGCTTAAAAATCAGTTGCTTGAATTGATTTGGCCATCATCTTGCCGCCACTCGTCGGACAACAAAACGACCACGCCGTTATAACGAAAGTTTCACAAGACGGTAAATTTTCTTACATTGCAATGAGAATCGTTTGCGTTATTCTTCGCGTTCCTTTGTATCCGGGGATGTCGAAAAACATGGAATTTCGTCCTGCAATGAGCCAGCCAGTCAGGCTTCGCGCAACCGGACCTGGCGGGGGCTGTGTGGCGATCGATCCTCATCTCGATGCCTTGATGGGCACCTACAACACCCATCGGGAAGGGCTCTTGCGCCTGGCTGCAAAATTCCTCGGCTGTCGTGCCCGCGCCGAAGACGTGGTGCAGGATGCCTTCGTGAAAATGCTCGAAAGCGACCTGGCGTCCATCGAGCCTGCGCGCTACATGTTCCGTGTGGTGCGCAACCTGGCCATCGATCGCCTGCGCCGTCAGCGTCTCGAGCGCAACCACGGTGTCGAAGCCGAACTCGACGAGCAGCAACGCTTCGAGGTCTCGCCGGAACGGGTGCTGGCGGGCCGCGAGTCGGTCAGCCAACTGGTCGGCGCCCTCAACGAGCTGCCCAAGCGCATGCGCATCGTCTTCAACCTTAGCCAGATCCAGGGTTACACCCAGCGCGACGTGGCCAAGGTCATCGGCACTTCGCCCACCATGGTCAATTTCCTCCTGCGCGACACGCTGTCCCACTGTCGTTCGCGGCTGGGCGAGATCTGAGCGTGATTTTCACTTTTTCTGTCTTTGCTTTTACTGCCCGGAGTCATCCATGAAATTAGTTCGTCTGGTCTTCCAGCAATACCGCTGGCCGCTCGCGATGGTGATGTTGCTGAGCATCAGCAGCGGCCTGCTGAGCGTGGGCGTGATTGCCTTCGTCAACCAGCGCATGATCAGCACCCACGACGGTCTGGGCACCGCGCTGTGGCAGTTCGGCCTGATGCTGGTGGTGCTGCTGGCGCTGGCGTCCGGTGCCTCGCTGTCACTGACGGCGCTGGGGCATCGCTTCGTCTACGGCCTGCGCCGGGTGATGGTCAAGCGCCTGCTGGACACCAACATCGAACGCATCGAGTCCATCGGCGGGGCGAAGATCTTTGCCAGTCTGTCCAGCGACATCCGCGCCGTGACCATGGCCTTCGTGCAGTTGCCGGACCTGATCTACGGCACGGTGTTGAGCGTCGCGGCGTTCAGTTACCTGGCCTGGCTTTCGCCTTCGCTGTTCGTCACCACCCTGTGCTGGATGGCCTTCACCCTGGGTGTCGGCTGGCTGCTGGTGGGCAAGCTCAACGCGCACATCCGGGCGCTGCGTGAGTCCGAAGACAAGCTGTACCAGAGCTATCAGGGCGTGATCGACGGGCGCAAGGAACTGACCCTCAACCGCGACCGCGCCCGCCGCCTGTACGAAGAAACCTTCGACGCCGCCGCACTGCGCTACCGCGAGCATTTCACCCTGGCCGACCGCTACCACGGCCTGGCCAGCAACTGGGCGAACATCATGGTGCTGGGCACCATTGGCCTGGCGTTCTACCTGGCCAACGGCCTGGGCTGGGCGCCGACGGAAGTGGCAGCGACCTACGCGCTGACCGTGCTGTTCATGCGCACGCCGCTGGTGCTGGCGGTGGCGGCAATTCCGGCCCAGGTCTCCGGGCGCGTGGCGCTGGACAAGGTCGAATCCCTGGCCCTGGCCGAGCACCACGACAGCTTCGAAGTCGCCCCGAGTCACATCGCCGGCCATTGGCAGACCCTGGAATTGCGTGACGTGGAATATCACTACCCGCCCCAGGGCGACGAGCCTGGCTTCGACGTCGGGCCGGTCAACCTGACCCTGCGCCGTGGCGAAACGGTGTTCCTGATGGGCGGCAACGGCAGCGGCAAGTCCAGCCTGGCGCGCCTGCTCAGCGGGCTGTATCGCCCCTCGGCCGGGGTGATCCTGATCGATGGCCAGGCGATCGGCGCCGACGACTGGCTCGCCTACCGTCACCTGTTCGCCAGCGTGTTCACCGACTTTCACCTGTTCTCGCAGTTGCTGGGGGAGAAGGGCGAGAACGCCGACGCGCCGCACATCGAGCATTGGCTTGAACAACTGCACATGAAGCACAAGGTGCAGATCGGCGACGGGCACCTGCTCGACACCCGTTTCTCCCAAGGCCAGCGCAAGCGTCTGGCGCTGTTGCTGGCGCTGCTGGAGAAGCGCGACATCCTGCTGCTGGACGAGTGGGCCGCCGACCAGGATCCGCTGTTTCGCCGCTTCTTCTACCGCGAGCTGCTGCCGATGTTCAAACAGGCAGGCATTACAGTATTCGCGATCAGCCACGACGACCAGTACTTCGACCTGGCCGACCGGCTGGTGAAGATGGAGTCCGGCCAGCTCAGCGAATTGCAGGGCGATCGCCGGGAAAACGCCAGCCGCGATGCGGTGCATGAGATCGGCGGCGCGTACCGGATGCAAAACGTAAAGGCTTTGTAAGTTTTTCATCGCAAGAGACTAAACAGCCTGAAGGCTCAGGCGTCTTTGTAATGATAATCAGTCTTACTCATTCTCGATGCGCTCTCACTGCCCGAATGCCGCTGTGACCTGGGTCACGCAAGGCTCCACCTGAGGGCGCATCGCTCCAAACGAGAGGGAAGCATGGAACTCGTCTACGACTACATCGGCATAGGATTCGGCCCGTCCAATTTGGCACTGGCCATCGCCACCCAGGAGCATGCGCTGCGCACCGGTCTTGCGCCCAAGGTGTGTTTCCTGGAGAAGAAGCCAGCGTTCAACTGGCACGAAGGCATGCTGATCGACGGCTCCACCATGCAGATTTCCTTCCTCAAGGACTTGGTCACCCAGCGCAACCCGGCCAGCCGCTTCACCTTCGTCAATTACCTGAAGGAGCGCGGGCGCCTGCAGGACTTCATCAACCTCAAGACCTTCTTCCCGACCCGCGAGGAATACACCGACTACCTGAGCTGGGCCGCCTCGCACTTTGCCGAGCAGGCGCACTACGGTGAGGAAGTGATCTCGGTCGAACCGCATTTCCAGGACGGCCGATTCGTCGCGGTGGACGTGCTGTCCCGTGGGCCGAGCGGTGGCATTTCCCGGCGCCGGGCGCGCAACCTGGTGTTCGGTATCGGTGGCATCCCCCAGGCGCCAGCGGCATTCGATGGCCTGAGCGATCCGCGCGTACTGCACTCGGCCGGCTACCGTGGCGGCATCGAAAAACTGCTGACCAACCGCCCGGGCCCGGTGCGGGTGGCGGTGGTGGGCGGCGGCCAGAGCGCGGCGGAAATCTTCGAAGACCTGGCCAGCCGTTTCGACAACGTCGAGGCCAGCCTGGTGATTCGCGGCAGCGCGCTCAAGCCGTCCGACGACAGCCCCTTCGTCAACCAGATCTTCAACCCGTCGTTCACCGACACCATCTTCAACCACAGCGAGGAGCGCCGCGACGCGCTGTTCGCGGAGTTCCGCAACACCAACTATTCGGTGGTCGACAACGACCTGATCGAGACCATCTTCCAGCGCCTCTATCACCAGAAGGTGCGCGGCGAGCAGCGTCATCGCCTGCTGACCAACCGCGAAGTGGCCCACGCCGAAGTCAGTGCCGCCGGCATCGAGCTGTTCCTGCGCGACGCTCCCCATGACCAGATGCACAGCGAGTCCTTCGACATCGTGGTGCTGGCCACCGGTTACCGCCGTGACTACCACCTGGAGTTGCTGGCAGGCGTGCAGGACCACATTCAGGGTGCAGGCGTTGACCGCAATTATCGCCTGCCACTGACCGCCGGCAGCGACGCAGGCATTTTTCTCCAGGGCTGCTGCGAAGACAGCCACGGCCTGAGTGACACTCTGCTGTCCGTGCTGGCGGTGCGTTCCCAGGAAGTGGTCGAGTCGATTTTCGACGGGCACGAGCAGTCCTGCGCCAGCCGACCGGCCAGCGCCCACGAGCGCGTGGCGTTGAAACTGGCGCGCTGATCCGCGCCCGCCACACCCGTCGTCACGGTGGCTGCTGGTCGGCCACCCACTCTTTTCTCACAACGTTGCGGGCGGCCCGAGAGGCTGTCTGTGGGTTGAGCCTTGCCGAAACAAATAGGTGAAAGAATGAAATCCATACGAGATCAGGCCGCGCATTTTCCCGAACTGGTGGGCCTTTATGCGCAGAGCCAGCCGGATCGGATTGCCCTTCGACACATCGTTTCCGAAGACCATGAACCGCTGCTGACCAGCTACGCCGAGCTGGACTTGCAGGCGCGATCCATTGCCGGATTGCTGCAGCATCACCTGGGCGTCCAGGGTGGCGAGCGCTGCGTGCTGATCCTGCCCACCGGTGCCGACTACGCGGCAGCGTTCCTGGGCTGCCTGCATGCCGGGGTCATCGCGGTTCCGGCGTTCGCGCCCGAGTACAACCGCCAGACGCACCTGGACCGCCTGACCGGCATCCTGCAAGACGCCGCCCCCGGCATGGTGCTGGGGCGCCGCGAAGACCTGGATAAATTCCAGCACCTGCTGCAACCCTTCATGCCGGCGGGCGGGCGTTTTGTCGCCATCGAAGAGGTCCACGGCTGGCAGGCATCGTTCCAGCCCTCGCTGATCGACACCTCGTCGCTGGCGTTCCTGCAATACACCTCCGGTTCCACCAGCGCGCCCAAGGGCGTGATGGTCTCGCACAACAACCTGATGGCCAACGAAGTGGCCATGGCCCGGCACTTCGTCACCGATGCCGCCACCGAAAGCTGGGTCAGCTGGCTGCCGCTGTACCACGATATGGGCCTGATGTGCGGCCTGCTGCTGCCGCTGTATTACGGCGGCACCCTGAACCTGATGTCGCCCAATTATTTCCTTGGTCGCCCGGCGCGCTGGCTGGAAGTCATGAGTCAGTACGGCGGCACTTTCTCCGGCGGCCCGGATTTCGCCTATCGCCTGTGCGTCGAGCGGATCAAGCCGAGCGCCGTGAAGAACCTCAGGCTCGACAACTGGAGCCTGGCGTTTTCCGGCTCCGAGCCGATCCGCATCGCGACCCTGGACGCGTTCAGCGAGCACTTCGCCGCCGCCGGTTTCGACCGTCGCGCCTTGACCCCCAGCTATGGCCTGGCCGAAGCCACGCTGTTCGTCGCCGCGGCCATGCGTGACAAGCCGTTCGGCATCAAGCGTTTCGACGGCAATCAACTGGCGCCGGGGGACTCTGCCGAAGCGCTGTTCGCCAACGGGAACGCCACCAGCCGCCTGCCGGGTTGCGGCTGGTGCCGTGACGATCATGACCTGCGCATCGTCGATCCGGCCACCCAACAGGTGTTGCCGCAAGGGCAGGTGGGTGAAATCTGGATCGCCGGCCCAAGCGTTGCCGAAGGCTATTGGCAGAACCCCGAGGCCACTGCCCAGACCTTCGTCCAGCACGACGGCCAGCGCTGGCTGCGCAGCGGTGACCTGGGGATTGCCAGTGCCGGTGAGCTGTTCATCAGTGGCCGCTTGAAGGACCTGATTATCCTCAACGGCCAGAACCTCTACCCGCAGGACATCGAACAGTCGCTGGAGAAGAGCGTCGAGTTGCTGCGTCGCGGGCGCATCGCCGCCTTCCCGGTGACCGACGAGCAGGGCGCCGAAGGGGTGGGGCTGGCCCTGGAAATCAGCCGCAACGTGCGCCGCCTGATGAAGCCGCAGATGATCTGCGAAGCGGTGCGCGATGCGGTGTCCGAACTCTTTTTGGTGGCGCCGAAAGTCATTGTGCTACTGGAACCGGGCGCCTTGCCGCGCACCACCAGCGGCAAGTTGCAGCGTTCGGCCTGCCGGGCCGGTTGGCAGAACGGCAGCCTGGACAGCTTCGCCCTCTGGCAGGACGGCCGTCTGCTCGACACCGCCGGCGAGCAAGGCCCTGCCGACGCCCAGCCGGTTCTGCCCGAAGTGCTGGCCGCCTGGCGTGAAGTGCTGGGCAAGCAGGACCTCGCCCCACACGACCACTTCTTCGCCCGTGGCGGCGACTCGGTGGGCGTGGTCCAGGTGCTGTCGCGTCTCAACCGCGAGCTGGTCCTGAAGCTGGAACCCGCGCACCTGTTCGAGCACCCGACCCTGTGCCAGTTCAGCGCCCATGTCGCAAGCCAGACCCGCAGCGGCGAACGCCCACAGGCCGTGGCCCGCATCCCGCGTGATCCTGCGCCGGAGCAATCCTTCGCCCAGCAACGGCTGTGGTTCCTCGCGCAACTGGAACCTGACAGCAGCGCCTATCACCTGTGCGGGCAGTTGAGCCTGAACGGCGCGGTGGACGACCTCGCCCTGCAGCGCAGCTTCGACGATCTGGCGGCACGGCATGAAAGCCTGCGCACCACCTTTGCCATCGACGCCAACGAAGTGCTGGTGCAGCGCATTCATGCACCGCAACCGGTCATCATCGAACGTCATGATTTGAGTCTGCATGCCCAGCCGGTCGAGGCCCTGGGCGAGCTGGCCAAGGCTGCGGTCGAGCAACCGATGGACCTGCAGACCGGTCCCCTGTGGCGCGTGCTCAACGTGCGTCTGGCTGCCGACCAGCAACAACTGGTGCTGGTGCTGCACCACATCATCGCTGACGGCTGGTCGGTGCAGGTCATCCTCAAGGACTTCGCCGCGCTCTACCGCGCCCACGCACAAAACCGCACGCCCGCATTGCCGGAGTTGCCGATCCAGTACGCCGATTTCGCCGCCTGGCAGCGCGAGCGTCTGGCTGCGGGCGAGCGTGAGCGTCAACTGAGGTACTGGCGCGAGCGTCTGGGCGACACCCAGCCGGTGCTCGACCTGCCTGCCGACCGCCCGCGTGCGGCGCAGCAAAGTCATCGCGGCGCACGTTATGCCATCGCCTTCGACAGCACGCTGAGCCAAGGGCTGCGGGATCTGGCCGCCGGTCACGGCGCCACGCTGTTCATGGTCATGCTGGCGGCCTACAAGACCCTGTTGCAGCGCTACAGCAGCCAGACCGACCTGCGCGTCGGCGTGCCGGTGGCCGGGCGTACCTGCACCGAAGCCGAGGGCCTGATCGGCCTGTTCGTCAACACCCTGGTGCTGCGCACCGAAGTCCTGCCACAGCAGTCGTTCAGCGCGCTGGTCGCGGCGGTCAAGCACAGCGCACTGGGCGCGCAGAACCATCAGGACCTGCCGTTCGAGCAACTGGTGGAGGCGCTGGGCGTGAGCCGCAACCTCAGCCACAACCCGCTGTGCCAGGTGAAATTCACCCAGCAGTTCGTGCTGCCGCAGAACGTGGACATGGGCGACGTGCGCATGGACGTCAACCAACTCGACGACTTCTCGGCGCACTTCGACCTGGGCCTGGACATCACCGACAGCGCCGACGGCATCCAGGCGGTGTTCACCTATGCCTGCGACCTGTTCGACGAGCCGCGCATCGCCGGTTTCGCTGCCGACCTGCTGCGCATCTGCACGCAAGTGGTGGCTCGCCCCGAGGGGCGCCTGAGCGATCTGCAGGTGTCGGCCGTGCCGTCACGGCTGGACGCCGAAGCCGTGTCGTTCCCCGCCACTGACGTGCTGCAACTGTGGAACGCCAGCGTCAAGGCACAGCCGAACACGACTGCCCTGCAGCATGAAACGCAACGGGTTGATTTTGCCGAGGTCGACGCCCGGGCCAACCGCCTGGCGCAGTACCTGCGTGAGGCGGGTGTCACTGCCGAGAGCCGCGTCGGGGTGCTTCTGGAGCGCTCGGTGGAGTTCGTCGTCGGCCTGCTGGCCATCGTCAAGGCCGGTGCTGCCTACGTGCCGCTGGACCCGAAATGGCCCGCCGAGCGCCAGGCGTTCGTGCTGGCCGACAGTGGTGCGCGCTGGCTGGTAAGCGATGCGCAGGCCCCGGCCGATTACCAGGGCGAAGTGATCGCGGTGGACGCGCAAGCGGCCTGGCGCGGTCAGCCGGACGTGGCGCCGCAGGTGCAGATTCATTCCGAACAGGCCGCGTACCTGATCTACACCTCAGGCACCAGCGGCACGCCAAAAGGTGTTGTCATCAGCCACGGCGCACTGGCCGACTACGTGCAGGGCCTGCTCAAGCGCGTTGAATTCGACGCCCCGGCCAGCATGGCGATGGTCTCCACCGTCGGCGCCGACCTCGGTCATACCGTGTTGTTCGGTGCCCTGTGTTCGGCGCGCACGCTGCACCTCATCAGCCCCGAGCGCACCAATGACGCCGACCTTTTCGCCGCCTACATGAGCGAGCACAAGGTCGGCGTGCTGAAGATCGTGCCGACTCACCTGAGCGGCCTGCTACAAGCGGCCAACGCCGCGGACGTGTTGCCGGAACAGGTTCTGATTCTGGGGGGTGATGCACTGCCCTGGGAGCTGGTGGCCCAGGTCAAGCGCCTCAAGCCTGCCTGCCGGGTGATCAACCACTACGGCCCGACTGAAACCACCGTCGGCGTGCTCAGCAATGAACTGCCTGACGCCACGCCCACCGCGCAGTCCGCGCCCATCGGCCGTCCGCTGCCAAACGCCGTGGCATTGGTGCTAAACGACCAGCTTGAACCAGTGGTGCAGGGCGACGTCGGCGAGCTGTACATCGGCGGACCGGGCCTGGGCCGTGGCTATCAAGACCGCCCGGCGCTGACGGCTGCGGTGTTCATTCCCGATCCAAATGGTTCGGGCGCTCGCCTGTACCGCAGCGGTGACCGCGCGCGCCTGCTGGCCAACGGGCAGATCCAGTTCCTCGGCCGCGCCGACGATCAGGTCAAGGTCCGGGGCTATCGCGTGGCCTTGGGTGAAATCGCCCAGCGCCTGCGCACCCTCGATGGCCTGCGTGATGCCCATGTGCGGGTCGATGATCGCGGCCAGTTGATCGCCTATGCGCTGGTCGGCAAGGGCAAGCAGGTCGATGGCGAGGCGCTGCGTGCGCAGTTGGCCGAGAGCCTGCCGGACTACATGGTCCCCAGCCACGTGTTGACCCTTGAGGCCTTCCCGGTCACCGCCAACGGCAAGCTCGATCACGCTGCCTTGCCGACACCGCAGCTGGTTTCGCAAAGCTTCGAAGCGCCCCAGGAAGGCGTCGAAGCGACCTTGGCCGAACTTTGGCAAAAAGCGCTGAACGTCGAGGCCGTGGGGCGTCACGACAACTTCTTCACCCTCGGCGGCGACTCGATTCTGAGCTTGCAGATCATCGCCCGGGCCCGTCGTCAGGGCATTCGTCTGACGCCCAAGCAACTGTTCGAAAAGCAGACCATCGCAGAACTTGCGCAAGTGGCCGTGGTGTCCGAGGCCAAGCCTGCCGCAATCCCGGCTGCCGCGCCTGTGGCCCCCCGTGACTTCCCCCTGACGCCGATTCAGGCGCGCTTCTTTGCGCTGTCGGTCAGTGAGCGTGCGCACTGGAACCAGTCGCTGTTGCTGAACCTACCCCAAGCGCTGGACGTCGCGCTGTTGCAGCAGGCGCTGGCTCAGTTGCTGGCCCAGCACGACAGCCTGCGCCTGAGCTTCCATCAAGGCAGCGACGGGCAATGGCTGCAGCGCTATCGCGACAGCGAAAGTGCCGAGCGCGTGCTCTGGACCTGCGAACTCACTCGCGAACAAGACCTGGCCTCCCTCAGCGATGAAGCCCAGCGTAGCCTGAACATCGAAACCGGCCCGTTGCTGCGGGTGGTGCATGCGCGCCTGCCTTCAGGGGAAGGTCGCCTGTTGCTGGCGATCCATCACCTGGCCGTGGACGGCGTGTCGTGGCGGGTGTTGCTTGAAGATTTGCAGCACGCTTACAGCCGTCTCGCGGCAGGGCAACCTGTGGCGCTGGCTGAAAAGACCGCCAGCTTCCAGGCCTGGTCGCAGTCACTGCAAAACCTGTCCCAGAGTACCGAGTTGGCCGCGCAACTGCCGTACTGGCAGGCGCTGCAGGTCGATGACGCCTGTCTGCCGGGGGATGCCTCCATTCAAAGCCTGGTCGGCGATGGCGAAACCCTCAGCCTGACCCTCGATGCACAGGAGACCCGCCGTCTGCTGAGTGAAGCCCCGGCGGCCTATCGCACGCGTATCGACGACCTGCTGCTGGCGGCGCTGTCCCAGGCCTTATGGCAATGGAGCGGGCGCCGTCGGCATGTCATCAGTATGGAAGGCCACGGCCGTGAAGACTCAAGCGGTGCCTTGGACCTGAGCCGCAGCGTGGGCTGGTTCACCAGCCTCTATCCAGTGGCGCTGGACGCCTGCGATGACGCCATCGCCACGCTCAAAGCCGTCAAGGAAACCGTGCGCGCGGTGCCGGACAAAGGCCTGGGCTACGGCGTGCTGCGTTACTTGTCGAAAGCCGAGCTGCCCGAACTGGTGGGGCAGGGCGTGACCTTCAACTACCTCGGCCGCTTCGACGATACCGAAGGCGCGTTGTTCTCCCTGTCGGGCCAGGCGCCTGGCAACCTGCGTGACCCCAAGGGTCCGCTGGCCAATGCCCTGGCGGTGGATGGCCAGGTGCGGGACGGCCAGTTGCATCTGGACTGGACCTTCAGCAGCCGCCGCTTCAGCCGCGAGACCATCGAGCAGTTGGTAGCGCTGTACCGCGAGCAACTGCTGCACCTGATCGCCCATTGCAGCGACGAGCACAACGCCGGGCTCACCCCGTCGGACTTCCCATTGGCTGGCCTCACTCAGGCTCAGTTGGACGCCCTCGACATCCCGGCGCGGGACATCGAGGACATCCTGCCGCTGGCACCCATGCAACAGGGGATTCTGCTGCACAGCCTGCTGGAGCAGGGCAACGGCATCTACCTGATGCAGGACCAGTACGAAGTCGGCAGCCACGTCGATTTCGACGCCTTCAAGTTCGCCTGGCAGCAAGTGGTGCAGCGCCATCCGGCCCTGCGCACGGCATTCCATGGCCTGGAGAGCGGCGTGCAGCGCCAGGTGGTGATGCGCCGCGTGCCGTCGCCTGCGCAGTTGATCGATCTCAGTCACCTGTCCCGCGAGGCGGCCGAAGCGGAACTTGAGGAGGTGCTCGCCGCCGAGCGCGAACAGGGGTTCGACTTCGCCCGCGCGCCGCTCTTGCGTTTGCGCCTGGTGAAGTTTGGCGAGGCGGATTTCCGCATCGTCCAGAGCCACCACCATGCGCTGATCGACGCCTGGTGCCGTGGCCTGATGCTCACCGAGTTCTTCGCTCATTACCGTGCACACTTGGAGGGGCGTCACGTCAGCTTGCCGGCCGCGCGGCCGTACCGCGACTTCCTCGCCTGGCTGGCCGAGCAGGACGAAGCGGTCAGCCGCGACTACTGGCGCCAGGCGCTGGCCGGGTTCACCGCCGTCACGCCGCTGCCGTACCGCCACAGCCCGCACGGTGAGCCGCAGATGCGCGACGTTACGCTGGCGTTGGGCGTCGAGCAAACCGCGAAGCTCGCCGATCAGGCCCGCCAGCATCGCCTGACCGCCAACACTTTCGTGCAGGCCGCCTGGGCATTGTTGCTGATGCAGCACGCAGACCGCGACGAGGTGCTGTTCGGCGTCACTGTCGCCGGTCGTCCCACCGAGCTTGAGGGCATCGAAGGCGCGCTGGGCCTGTTCATCAACACCTTGCCCTTGCGCCTCAAGCGTCCGGGTGCGGGCGCTCCGGCGCTGGAGCTGCTCAATGCCTTGCAGGCGCAGAACGCCGAGATGCGTCAGCACGAGCATATGTCCCTGGCTGACATCCAGCTGCTGGCCGACACCCCGCGTGGCCAGCCGCTGTTCGCCAGCCTGTTCGTCTTTGAAAACGTTCCGTTGGGCGCAGAGGTTCAGCAGGCCGTGAACGAATACCGGATCAACCCCCTGGCCAACCGCACCCACACCAACTATCCGTTGACCGTGGTACTGCTGCCGGGCGAATCGCTGCAACTGCAACTGACCTACGACAGCCGTCACTTCCACGACCACGACATGACCACCCTGGTGGGGCATTTCCGTCGCCTGCTGACGCAACTGATCGACAACCCCCAGCAGACCCTCAGCCACTTGCAGTTGCTGGAGCAGGCCGAGCGCGAGCAGCTGTTGCAACAGGGGCAGGGACCGGTGGAAAAGCACTGGTACGGCATCAGTTATCTGGAGCGTTTCGAGTCTCGGGTGCAGGCCCATCCTTCGCTTGAGGTCGCGCGTTGCCAGGGCCAGAGCCTGAGCTACAGCGAACTCAACCGCCAGGCCAACCGCATCGGCCACGGCCTGATCGCTGCGAATGTTCAGGGCGACGACGTGGTGGCGCTGTACGCACCCCGTGGCCTGGCGTTGCTGAGTATGATCATCGGCGCGTTCAAGGCCGGTGCTGCCTATCTGGCACTGGACGACCGTCATCCGGCCGGGCGCAGTGCGCGGATGCTGGTGAGCAGCCGGGCGCAGGTGTTGATCACGCCCCGCGACTGCCTGGCGCAGGCGCGGGCCATTGTCGAGCTGGCCGAGGTCAAGCCACGGCTGCTGATTCTCGAAGACCTGCTGGCAGGCGCCGCCGAGAGCAACCCCGGTCGCTACGCCAGCGCCGAACAACTGGCCTACGTGATCTACACCTCCGGTTCCACCGGCGAGCCAAAAGGGGTGATGGTCAACCAGCGCGGCATGCTCAACAACCAGATGTCCAAGCTGCCGTACCTGCGCCTGGCCGAGGGTGATGTGATCGCCCAGACCGCCGCCACCGGTTTCGATATCTCGGTGTGGCAGTTCCTCACCGCACCGCTGTTCGGCGGGCGGGTGGAGATTCTGCCGGATGCGGTGGTACACGATCCCCAGCGCCTGCTGGAGGAAGTTGCCGCCAATCAGGTCACCGTTCTGGAATGCGTGCCTGCGGTGATCGACGGCATGCTCGCGGTGGCCCCGCACAAACTCGATGCCCTGCGCTGGTTGCTGCCGACTGGCGAAGCGCTGACGGTGGACCTGGCCTCGCGCTGGTTCGCACGCTACCCCGACGTGCCGCTGGTCAACGCCTATGGCCCGGCCGAGTGCGCCGATGACGTGGCGCTGCACACACTGACGGCGGCGCCGGCAGCCAGGTCGAACATGCCGATTGGCCGGGCGACCGACAATAACCGGCTGTACGTGCTCGATTCCAGCCTGCAACTGGCAGCGCCCGGCGTGGTGGGCGAGCTGTACATCGGCGGCGTCGGGGTCGGTCGCGGTTATGCGGCGCGCCCAGGCCTGACCGCCGAGCGCTTCCTGCCCGATCCGTTCGGCGAGCCCGGTGCGCGGCTGTATCGCAGTGGTGACCTGGTGCGCTGGAACGCCGAAAGCGCGCTGGAGTACGTCGGCCGGGCGGACTTCCAGGTGAAGGTCCGCGGCCAGCGCATCGAGCTGGGTGAAATCGAAACCGTGCTGCTGGCCCAACCCGCCGTTCATGACGCGGTGGTCAGTGCGCAACCGACGGCCCATGGCCCGCAACTGGTGGCGTACGTGGTCGCGCAGGCCTCGCACAGCTTGTCTGTGGATGTCCTGAAAACTGCGCTCGCTCTGGAGCTTCCGGCGTTCATGGTGCCGGCCCACGTGATGCTGCTCGACCGCCTTCCGCGCAACGCCAACGGCAAGCTGGACCGCAAGGCCTTGCCGGCGCTGACGTTGCAGGAACGCCACTTCGAAGCGCCCCGGGGCGAGCGCGAGCAGGTGCTCGCCGAACTCTGGCAGGGCCTGCTGAAAATCGAGCGGGTAGGGCGCGACGACAACTTCTTTGAACTGGGTGGGCACTCGCTGCTGGCGACACGGCTGTTGTCGCGCATTCGCGAGCGCCTGGGGGTGAGCATTCCGCTGGCGCAGGCCTTCGAAGCCACCACCGTCGCCGCGCAGGCGGCCCTGATCGACACCTTGCAGGGGCAGACCCTGACGCTCGAGGGGCTCGATGCCCTGGACGAGTTCATGAATGAGCTGGAGGAAAGCAACTGATGTCGCAACCGAGCATGACTTCGCAAAGCAAGCTGCTGGCCCTGGCCACGCGCTTTCTCAGCCTGGGTGCGGCACAGCGCCGGGTGTTTCTGGGCAAGCTGCGCGAACAGGGGCTGGATGCGTCGGCGCTGCCGATCCCGTCCGGCGTGGCGGGCGAGCGCAGTCCGACGTCCTTTTCCCAGCAGCGCCTGTGGTTCCTGGAGCAACTGGAACCTGGCAACAGCACGTATTACCTGCCGGGTGCTCTGCGCCTGAAGGGCGCGTTGAACATTGCAGCCGTGCAATCGGCCTTCGAACGCGTGGCCCAGCGTCACGCCAGCCTGCGCACGGTGTTCGACACCGCCGAGGACGGCACGCCGCAACAGGTGGTGCTAGTGCAGCAGACGTTGCCCTTCGAGCGCCTGAGCGCGGTCAGCGAAGACGACCTCAAGGCGCTGTCCGACGAATTCGCCCGTCGCCCATTCGATCTGGTGCAGGGCCCCCTGTGGCGCGTGGCGCTGGTTGACCGCGCGGCAGACGAGCATGTATTGCTGGTCTGCCTGCACCACATCATCGCCGACGGCTGGTCGATTCAGGTGCTGTTGCTGGATTTCGTCCAGGCCTACCGCGCAGCCCTTGAAGGCGAGGATCAAGCCTTGCCGCAGCTCCCGCTAAGCTACGCCGATGTCGCCCTGTGGCAGCGCGCTTGCCTGGAAGCGGGTGAGGCTGATCGTCAGCTGGAGTACTGGAAACAGCAACTGGGCGATGAACCGCCGGTGCTGGAACTGCCCGCCGACCGTCCGCGCCCGGCACGCCAGAGCTTCCGCGGTGCGCGCCTGCCGTTCAGCTTCGACGCAACGCTTGCAACCCGCATGCGCGAGCTGGCCAGGCAGCGCGGTGTGACCCTGTTTACCGTGATGCTGGCGGCCTATCAGGTGCTGCTGCAGCGCCTGAGTGGCCAGAATGACCTGCGCATCGGCGTACCCATCGCCGGACGTCAGCGGGCGGAAACCGAAGGGCTGATCGGCTTCTTCGTCAACACTCAGATCCTGCGCGGCGACGTCACGGCCGACGCCAGTTTCAACCGCATCATCGATAACGTTCGCCACGCCTCCCAAGGCGCCCAGGCCAATCAGGACCTGCCGTTCGAACAGCTGGTCGATGCCCTGGCGCCCGAGCGCAGCCTGAGTCACAACCCTCTGTTCCAGGTGCTGTACAACCATCAGCAGCGCCAGGACGAGGCGCTGCAACTGATGCCTGGCCTGAGCGCGACCCTGATGCCGCTGGACAGCGGCAGCGCCCAGTTCGACCTGGCGTTGCACACTTGGGAGAACGCGGCGGGTGAACTGGCGGGCAACTGGAATTACGCCACGGATCTGTTCGACCACGGCACGGTCGAGCGCCTGCATCAGCGTTTCGTGCAGCTGTTCGCTCAGTTGCTGGAGCAGCCGGATGCGGCGATTGGTGATTTTGAATTGCTGGATCTGCAGGACCGGGCGCAACTGGCTTTGGTCAATGACACGGCGCGGAGTTGGGTGACTGACGAGTTCGTCGTGCATCGGCAGTTTGAGCGCCTGGCTCAGTTGCATCCTGATCGTGAAGCTCTGTGCTTTGGTGAGCAGGCGGTGACCTACGCTCAACTGGATCAGCGGGCCAACCAACTCGCTCATTACTTGCGCGCTCAAGGTGTGGGGCGTGAGTCGCTGGTGGGCGTGGCTGCCTTGCGCTCGATTGAAATGGTGGTTGCGCTGTATGCGGTGGTGAAGGCGGGCGCTGCTTATGTGCCGCTGGACCCTGAATACCCGGCAGATCGTTTGCGCTACATGCTCGAAGACGCTGGCGTTGGCCTGGTATTGAGCCATGACGCGGTGATTGATGACTTGCCGGCAATGGAAGGCGTGCAGGTGCTGAATCTGGATCGTCTGGATGTCAGTGGTCAGCCTGTTACCTCGCCGGTGGTTGAGATTCACCCTGAGCAACTGGCCTACATGATCTACACCTCCGGCTCGACCGGTAAGCCAAAAGGGGCGGGCAACACCCACGCAGCGCTGTTCAACCGCCTGGCGTGGATGCAGGACGCGTATCAACTCGATGCAACCGACGCCGTCCTGCAAAAGACCCCATTCAGCTTCGACGTCTCGGTCTGGGAGTTTTTCTGGCCTCTGATGGTCGGCGCGCGGCTGGTCATGGCGCAGCCGGGGGATCATCGCGATCCTGCTTTGCTGGCTGCGTTGATCGACCAACAGCAGATCACGACGCTGCACTTCGTCCCATCGATGCTGGCGGCGTTCATGGCGCAGGACGATCTGTCCAACTGCACTTCGCTGAAACGCATCGTCTGCTCCGGCGAAGCCTTGCCTGCGGACTTGGCCCGGGACACCCTACAGCGTCTACCCAACGCAGGCCTGTTCAACCTCTACGGCCCCACCGAAGCCGCCATCGACGTCACCCACTGGACCTGCCGCAGCGAACCGGGCGCCTCGGTGCCCATCGGTCGTCCGATTGCCAACCTGCAAGTCCACATCCTCGACAGCCGCCTCAACCCGCAACCTATTGGCGTACCGGGCGAGTTGTACATTGGCGGCGACGGTCTGGCCCGTGGTTACCATCTACGTCCGGGCCTGACGGCTGAACGTTTTGTCGCCAGCCCGTTCGGCAAGGGCCAGCGCCTGTACCGCACCGGTGACCTGGCGCGCTGGCGTGCCGATGGCGCGGTGGAATATCTGGGTCGTCTCGATCACCAGATCAAGCTGCGCGGCCTGCGTGTGGAAATCGGCGAGATCGAATCGGCGCTGCTGGATCATCCGGCAATCAGCGAAGCGGTGGTGGTGGCCCGGCAACTGTCCACCGGCATGCAACTGGTGGGCTACGTCGTCGCACAGGCTTTCGACGAGGAACAACTGCGCGCTCAACTCAAACAACGCTTGCCGGACTACATGGTCCCGGCGCACCTGGTGACGCTGGACAAATTCCCGCTGTCGGCCAACGGCAAGCTGGACCGCAAGGCCCTGCCGGAACCGCAGGTGCAGCAACGGGCCTTCGAAGCGCCGCTGGCCGGTGTGGAAAGTACACTGGCCGAACTCTGGCAGGATCTGCTGGGCGTGAAGCAGGTTGGCCGGCAGGACAATTTCTTCGAACTGGGCGGCGATTCGATTCTCAGCCTGCAAATCGTTTCCCGCGCCAAGAAACGCGGGATCGGGCTGTCGCCACGGCAGATGTTCGAACGGCAGACCATTGCCGAGCTGACGCAAGTGGCCCAAGTGGTCAACCACAGCGAAGCCGCTGCGCTCTCGCGCATCGAATTCAACCGCGACATCCCGCTGACGCCGATCCAGCACTGGTTCTTCGAGCAGCCCATGGCCAACCGCAGTCACTGGAACCAGTCGCTGCTCCTCACGCCATCCGAGGCTTTGGACCCAGTAGCCTTGGGCCAGGCGCTACAGGCGCTGGTCAATCATCACGACGCGCTGCGCATGAGCTTCGTCCAGCAGGACAACGGCCACTGGCAACAGCGTTATCGCGTCGAGGAAGACGCCGCACGCTTGCTCTGGCAGCGTGAGGTCGGGGCCCGGCAGCTCGCTGAAATCTGCGATGAAGCCCAGGCCAGCCTGCGCTTGAGCGACGGCCCGCTGCTGCGCGCCGTGCAGTTCAAACTGGCAGAAGGCGGCGAGCGTCTGCTGCTGGTGGTGCATCACCTGGTGGTGGACGGCGTGTCGTGGCGCCTGCTGCTCGAAGACCTGCACAACGCCTACGTCCAGGCCCAGGCGGGTTTGACCATCGACCTGGGCGAGAAGGGCCTGCCGTTTCAGCGCTGGGCCAATCGCCTGCTCGACTTTGCCTACAGCGACGCGCTGCTTGCCGAAGCGGACTACTGGCGCAACTTGCCCGCCGCGCCGCAACTGCCGTGTGCCAACCCGCAAGGCAAGGCGCAGCAAAGCGGTGTGCAACATCAGCACCTGCAACTGGATGCCGCTCGCACCCAGGCGCTGCTCAACCAGGCGCCGGCGGCCTATCGCACCCAGATCAACGATCTGCTGCTGACCGCATTCACCCGCGCCCTTGCCCAGTGGAGCGGCCAGCCCCGCGCCTTGATCGCGCTGGAAGGCCATGGCCGCGAGGACCTGTTCGACGGCATCGACCCGGCCCGTACTGTGGGCTGGTTCACCAGCCTGTACCCGGTCAGCCTGCAGGCCGACGACAGTCTCGATGCGGCGCTCAAACACACCAAGCAAACGCTGCGCGCCGTACCCAATGGCGGCCTGGGCTACGGTCTGCTGCGTCACCTGCGCGGCGAGGCGTTGCCGTCGCTGGAAGGCTGCGTGCTGTTCAACTACATGGGTCGCGTGCAGGACAGCAGCGGGCTGTTCAGCCTGTCCGCTGAAGGCAGCGGTGCCCAACGTGCCGCCGATGCGCCGCTGGCCTGCGAATTGTCCATCGATGCCCAGGTGCGCGACGGCCAGTTCAGCCTGACCTGCAGCTACAGCGGCGAACGTCACGAAGCAGCGTCGATCCAACGCCTGCTCGACGCCTACTCGGCAGCGTTGGACGAGGTCATCGAGCATTGCCGCAGCCACTCGGCGGTCACACCCTCGGACTTCCCCGCGCTGGAGTTGACCCAGGCGCAACTGGACGCACTGCCGGTCGCCGCCCGCGATATCGAGCAGTTGTATCCGCTGACGCCGATGCAGCAGGGCCTGCTGTTCCACAGCGAACTGAGCGACGTGCAGTCCGCTGACGATGCCCGCGACCTGTACATCAATCAGGTCGCGCTGGATGTCGATCACCTGCCACTGGCGCGATTCAAGTCGGCCTGGGCGGCAGCGGTGCAGCGTCATCCGATTCTGCGCGCCTCGTTCCTGCGCTTGAGCGGCAGCCAGCAACCGGTGCAACTGATCCGCCGCGATGCGCAGCTTGAGGTCCGCGAACTGGACCTGCGCGGGCGCACCGAAGCACTCGGCGAAGTGCTGGCGGCCGAACGGGAAACCCCCTTCAACTTGCAGCAAGCGCCGCTGATGCGTGTGTTGCTGGTGCGCCAGAGCGAGACCCTGTGGAAACTGGTCTGGACCTTCCACCACATCCTGCTCGATGGCTGGAGCAGCGCGGCTGTGCTGGGCGAGGTGATCCAGGCGGCGATGTCCGATGCCGCGCCTCAGCCTGCCGGGCACTACGGCGATTACGTGCAGTGGCTCAACAGCCGCGACGCCGAACACAGCGCGCGGTTCTGGCAGACCCATCTGGCCGGTTTCGAACAACCGACGCTGATGGCCACGGCCCTGACCGCACCGACTTCGAGCAATGGCGAGCCGCTGCCGACCCAGGTGCTGGTCAAGACTATGCATCTGGACAGCGAGCTGCTAGGCACGGCCGCCCGCCGCCAGCGCGTGACCGCCAATACCCTGATTCAAGCGGTCTGGGTGCTGCTGTTGCAGCGCTACACCGGTCAGCAGCGCGTGGCCTTCGGCGCCACGGTGTCTGGCCGCTCGGCCCAGGTGCCGGGCATCGAGCGCATGCTCGGGCTGTTCATCAACACCTTGCCGCTGGTGCAGGCACCCCAGGCGCAGCAGACGGTCGGTGACTGGCTCAATGAGCTGCAACAGCACAACCTCGAACTGCGTGAGCACGAACACACGCCGCTGTTTGAGGCCCAGCGCTACGCCGGGCATGCGGGCCGCGATCTGTTCGACAGCCTGGTGGTGTTCGAGAACTACCCGGTGGACGCCGTGCTGCGCGACAAGCAAGCCGGCGGCATCGAACTGGGCGCGGTCGAACTCAGCGACAAGACCCACTACCCGCTGAGCCTGGCGGTGGTGGCGGGCGAGCGCGCGCACATCCATGTGAACTACCACAGCAATGTGTTCAGCGCCGAACAAATCGAACGCCTGTGCGGGCATTTCCAGACACTGCTCGACGGCATTTGTCGCTTCCCTGAAGCGCGCATCGGCGACCTGTCGATGCTCACCCAGGATGACGTGAAGGAGATGCACGGCTGGAACCAGCCACCATTCTCGCCGTACGTTGATCGCCCGATTCACGAGCTGATTGCCGACCACGCCCGCTTGCGTCCCGATGCCTTTGCTCTGGTCCATGGCCAGCAGCGCCTGACCTTCGCCGAGTTCGACCGTCGCGCCAACCAGTTGGCCCACGCCTTGCGCGCTCGCGGCATCGGCACCGAAGTTCGGGTGGCGATTGCCATGGAGCGCGGGGTCGATCTCTGGCTGTCGTTCATGGCAGTGCTGAAAGCCGGTGGCGCCTACATCCCGCTGGACCCGGACTACCCGACCGAGCGCCTGCGCTACATGCTCGAAGACGGCGGCGTGAAGCTGCTGATTTCCCACGACGCCGCGCTGGATAGGGTGCCGGTGGGCGATGTGCCGTTGCTCAATCTGGACCAGTTGGACGTCTCCGATGAGCCCGAAACCGCGCCCGAGGTGACGATTCATCCGCAGCAACTGGCGTACCTGATCTACACCTCGGGTTCCACCGGCAAGCCAAAAGGTGCAGCCATCGCCCATGGCGACATCTCGATGCACATCCAGACCATCGGCGAGCGCTATCGCTTCACTGCCGAGGACCGGAAATTCCACTTCCTGTCGATCAGCTTCGACGGCGCCCACGAAGGCTGGATGATGCCGATGTGTTACGGCGCCCGCGTGGTGCTGCGGGATCAGGAACTGTGGAGCGTCGAGCAGACTTACGAGACGTTGATCCACGAAGGCATCACCGTCGCGTCCTTCCCGCCAAGCTACCTGCGCCAGTTGTCCGACTGGGCCGGCTTGCAAGGCAAGGGGCCGGGGGTGAAAACCTACTGCTTCGCCGGGGAAGCCTTCAGCCGCGAGATGCTGCATGACGTGATCCGCAACCTGCAGCCGCTGTGGATCATCAACGGCTACGGCCCGACTGAAACCGTGGTCACCCCGACCCTGTGGCTGGCGTCCGCCGAGACCGCCGACTTCACCACGGCCTATGCGCCAATCGGTGACCTGGTGGGGGATCGTCAGGGCTACGTGATGGACGCGGATCTGAACCCGCTGCCTCAAGGCATCGCTGGCGAACTCTATCTGGGCGGCGCGGTTGCGCGGGGTTATCTGGACCGTCCCGGCGCCACCGCCGAACGCTTCCTGCCGCATCCATTCCGGGCCGGCGAGCGCATCTATCGCAGTGGCGACCGTGTGCGCCTGAATAGTCAGGGCCTGCTGGAATACCTGGGCCGTATCGACCACCAGATCAAGATTCGTGGCTTTCGCATCGAGGCCGGTGAAATCGAGGCGGCACTCAAGGGTTGCGAAGGCGTGCGCGAAGCGCTGGTCATCGTGCGTGACGGAGCGAACGGCAAACAGCTTCTCGGGTACGTCGGCGGCAACGATCTGAACGAAGAGCAGATCAAGCAGCAACTCAAAGTGACCCTGCCCGAATACATGGTCCCGGCCCACATCATCTGCATGGCACGTCTGCCGCAGTTGCCCAACGGCAAGCTGGACCGCAACGCATTGCCGGCGCCGCAACTCGCTTCCAGCGATTACCAGGCGCCGCAAAGCCAGATCGAACAGCAACTGGCGGCCCTCTGGCAGCCACTGCTGGGCATTGATGCGGTAGGGCGTAATGATCACTTCTTCGAGCTGGGCGGCCATTCGCTGCTGGCGATGCAACTGATCTCGCGCCTGCGTCATGAACATGAACTGAGCGTGCCATTGCGGCTGTTGTTCGAAGCACCGCGGCTGGCGGATTTCGCCCTGCGCATCGAGCAACTGGAGCAGCCGGGCAAGCAACTGGAACTCATCAAGCGCAACGCCAGCCAGGCGGTGCAGTCGTTCTCGCAACAGCGGTTGTGGTTCCTCGACCAGTTGCAGCCGGGCGGCCACACCTACAACCTGCCGGGCGCGGTGCGTCTGCGCGGTGAGGTGAATGAGGCTGCGCTGCAATCGGCGTTCGACGGCCTGACCGCACGGCACGAGGTGTTGCGCACGCGATTCATGGCGGGCGAAGGCGTGCCGTTGCAGCAGATCGATGCGGCGGGCGCGGTGCAGATCGAACGGCTGGACATCAGCGGCGAAGCCGACGCCGAAGCGGCGTTCAAGGCGCTCGCGCAGGAGTTCGTCAAGCGTCCGTTCGACCTCTCGCAAAGCCCGGTCTGGCGCGTGGCGCTGGTGCGGGTGGCGGCCGATGAGCAGCGCCTGCTGCTGTGCCTGCACCACATGATCTCCGACGGTTGGTCGGTGCGGGTGTTGTTGCAGGAGTTCAGCGAGCTGTATCGCGCTGCCGTGGAAAATCGCGCGCCGTTGTTGGCGCCGTTGCCGTTGCAGTACGCCGATTTTGCCGTCTGGCAGCGTGAATGGCTGGCGGCGGGCGAGGGCGAGCGGCAGCTCGATTACTGGCGCGAACAACTGGGCGACGAGCACCCGGTGCTGGAATTGCCGAGCGACCGGCCACGTCCTGCGCAGCAGAGCTATCAGGGCGACCGCCTGCTCTTCGACTTCGATGAGGCCTTCAGCCAGCGCCTGCGCGGGTTCGCCAGGCAGCAGGGCGTGACGCCATTCATGGCGATTCTGTCTGCGTATCAGGTTCTGTTGCATCGCCTCAGCGGGCAGAGCGATCTGCGCGTCGGCGTACCGATTGCCGGGCGTTCGCGTCTGGAGGTGGAAGGCCTGATCGGCTTCTTCGTCAGCACCCAGGTGCTGCGTGCCCAGGTGTCTGCCGAGCTGACGTTCCGTGAGGTGCTGGAACAGGCCAACGCTGCGACGCTGGGTGCCCAGGCTCACCAGGATTTGCCTTTCGAACAGCTGGTGGAAGCCTTGCAGCCGCAGCGCAGCCTTAGCCATAACCCGCTGTTCCAGGTGGCCTACGACCACCAGCAGCGCGACTTCGAACCGCTGTCCGGCTTGCCGGGGCTGGCGGCCGACGTGCTGCCGCTGGACGACGGGAGCAGCCAGTTCGACCTAGCGCTCAACACCCATGAAGACGCCGATGGTGGTTTGGGTGGGTCGTGGAATTACGCCACGGATCTGTTCGACCACGGCACGGTCGAGCGCTTGCACCAGCGTTTCGTGCAGTTGTTTGCGCAGTTGCTGGAGCAGCCGGATGCGGCGATTGGTGATTTTGAATTGCTGGACTTGCAGGACCGGGCGCAGTTGGCTGTGGTCAATGACACCGCGCGGGGATGGGCGACTGACGATTTCGTTGTACATCGGCAGTTTGAGCGCTTGGCTCAGTTGCATCCTGATCGTGAAGCTTTGCTCTTTGGCGAACAATCGCTGACCTATCTGGAACTGCATCAGCGTGCAAACCAGCTTGCGCATTACCTGCGCGCTCAAGGTGTGGGGCGTGAGTCGTTGGTGGGCGTTGCCGCGCTGCGTTCGATTGAAATGGTGGTCGCGCTATATGCCGTGGTGAAGGCCGGCGCTGCCTATGTGCCGCTGGACCCGGAATACCCCGCAGACCGTCTGCGCTACATGCTGGAAGACGCGGGCGTTGGCCTGGTGTTGAGCCATGATGCGGTCATCGATGACTTGCCGGTAGTGGAAGGCGTGCAGGTGCTGAATCTGGATCGTCTGGATGTCAGTGGTCAGCCTGTTACCTCGCCGGTGGTTGAGATTCACCCTGAGCAACTGGCCTACATGATCTACACCTCCGGCTCGACCGGTAAGCCAAAAGGGGCGGGCAACACCCACGCAGCGCTGTTCAACCGCCTGGCGTGGATGCAGGACGCGTATCAACTCGATGCAACCGACGCCGTCCTGCAAAAGACACCATTCAGCTTCGACGTCTCAGTCTGGGAGTTTTTCTGGCCTCTGATGGTCGGTGCCCGGCTGGTCATGGCGAAGCCGGGAGATCATCGCGATCCTGCGCTGCTCACCAATCTCATCGATCAGCATCAGATCACCACGCTGCACTTCGTGCCGTCGATGCTGGCCGCGTTCATGGCTCAGGACGATCTGTCCGACTGCACGTCGCTGAAACGCATCGTCTGCTCCGGCGAAGCCTTGCCTGCCGATCTGGCCCGAGAAACGCTGCAGCGCCTGCCGAATGCCGGGCTGTTCAACCTCTACGGCCCGACCGAAGCCGCCATCGACGTCACCCACTGGACGTGCCGCAACGAACCGGGTGCCTCTGTGCCCATCGGTCGTCCGATTGCCAACCTGCAAGTCCACATCCTTGACAGCCGCCTCAACCCGCAACCCATTGGCGTACCGGGCGAGCTGTACATCGGCGGCGACGGCCTGGCTCGCGGTTATCATCTGCGTCCTGGCCTCACGGCCGAGCGCTTCGTCGCGAGCCCATTCGGCAAGGGCCAGCGCCTGTACCGCACCGGCGACCTGGCGCGCTGGCGTGCCGACGGCGCGGTGGAATATTTGGGCCGTCTCGATCACCAGATCAAGCTGCGCGGTCTGCGGGTGGAAATCGGTGAGATCGAATCGGCGCTGCTGGATCATCCGGCGATCAGCGAAGCGGTGGTGGTCGCCCGGCAGCTCGCGACCGGTATGCAACTGGTGGGTTATGTCGTCGCGCAAGCTTTCGACGAAGAGCAACTGCGCACCCAGCTCAAACAACGCCTGCCGGACTACATGGTCCCGGCGCACCTGGTGATGTTGGAGAAATTCCCGCTGTCGGCCAACGGCAAACTGGACCGCAAGGCCCTGCCAGAACCGCAGGTGCAGCAGCGGGCGTTTGAAGCGCCGCTGGCCGGTGTGGAAAGTACACTGGCTGAACTCTGGCAGGATCTGCTGGGCGTGAAGCAGGTTGGCCGACAGGACAATTTCTTCGAACTGGGCGGGCATTCGCTGCTGGGCATTCAACTGGTGGCGCAGATTCGTCGCGAGCTCAAGCTGGAACTGCCGCTGCGCGCGCTGTTCGATTCGGCGGTGCTGGCAGACCTTGCGCACTACCTGAGCACCCGCGCCGAACGGGCGGCATTGCCAGCCTTGTTGCCTCGGGGTGAACTTGCCTTTGCCCCGCAATCCTTCGCCCAGCAGCGCCTGTGGTTCCTGGCGCAACTGGAGCCGGAAAGCGCCGCCTACAACCTGCCCTGTGTGCTGAACCTGAGCGGTGCGCTGGACATCGATGCGCTGCAACACAGCTTCGACGCCCTGGCAGCCCGCCATGAAAGCCTGCGTACATGCTTCCAGCCCGGCGAGGCGGGCGTGCCGTTGCAGCGCATCCTGCCGTTGGCCGGCGTGAACATCGCCCGGCATGACCTGCGCGACAGTGCGGCGATGGAGGGCGACTTCGCCGACCTGGCCCACGGCTTCATGAACCAGCCGTTCGATCTCGATGCCCCTCAGGCGCCGTGGCGCGTGGCGTTGGTGCGAGTCGGCCAGGATCAGTGGCGCCTGTTGCTGTGCATGCACCACATCATCTCCGATGGCTGGTCGGTGCAGCTCATGCTCGAAGATTTCGCCCGTCTGTACCGCAGCTTCGCTGATGGCCAGCAATCTCTACTGCCCGCCCTGAGCGTGCAGTACGCCGACTACGCCAGTTGGCAGCGCGAAGTGCTCAGTGGGCCCGAACGCGAACGGCAGTTGAGCTGGTGGCACGAGGCGCTGGGCAACGAGCATCCGGTGCTGGAGCTGCCGGCTGACCGCTCGCGGCCTGCCGAGCGCGATGGCAAGGGCGGGCGGCATGCCTTCGTGCTGCCCCAGGATCTGGCCGACAGACTGCGACACACGGCCCGGGCGCAGGATGCCACGCTGTTCATGCTGTTCCTGGCCTCGTTCGACACCCTGCTGTATCGCCTCAGCGGTCAGCGTGACCTGCGCATCGGCGTGCCGGTGGCGGGCCGTGCCGAGGTGCAGACCCAGGGGCTGATCGGCTTCTTCGTCAACACCCTGGTGCTGCGTGCCCAGGTCAGCGGTGATCTGCCGTTCGCCCGGTTGCTGGCGCAGGTGAAAGACAACCTGCTCGGCGCCCATGCCCACCAGGACCTGCCGTTCGAGCAACTGGTGGAAGCCTTGCAACCGGCGCGCAGCCTGAGCGTCAACCCGTTGTTCCAAGTCAGCTACAACCACCAGCAGCAACCGGACATGTCGCTGCTGCAATTCGACGGCCTGAGCATCGAAGCGCAGCAGTGGGACATCAAGGGTGCGCAGTTCGACCTGGTGCTCGGCACCTTCGAGCATCAGGACGGGCGCATCAGCGGCTACCTTGATTACGCCACAGACCTGTTCGATGCCTCGACCGTCGAGCGCCTGTACGGCCAATTGCTGACGGTGTTGAACGCGGTTTGCGCGCAACCGCACACCGCCATCGGCGACCTGCCGTTGCTGGGCGAGGCGGACCTGGTGGCGCTGGATCGGTGGAACACGCCGCCGTTCTCGCCCTACGTCGAGCGCCCGATTCATGAGCTGATCGCCGACCATGCCCGCTCGCGTCCCGATGCCATCGCTCTGGTCCACGGCGAACAGCGCCTGACCTTCGCCGAGTTCGACCGCCGTGCCAATCAGCTTGCCCACGCCTTGCGCGCTCGCGGCATCGGCACCGAAGTTCGGGTGGCGATTGCCATGGAGCGCGGTGTGGACTTGTGGTTGTCGTTCATGGCAGTGCTGAAAGCCGGTGGCGCCTACATCCCGCTGGACCCGGATTACCCGACCGAGCGCCTGCGCTACATGCTCGAAGACGGCGGCGTGAAGCTGCTGATCTCCCACGATGCCGCGCTGGATCGCGTGCCCGTGGGTGATGTGCCGCTGCTCAATCTGGATCAGCTGGATGTCTCGGATGAGCCCGAAACCGCGCCAGAGGTGAAGATTCATCCTCAGCAACTGGCGTACCTGATCTACACCTCGGGTTCGACCGGCAAGCCGAAGGGCGCCGCCATCGCCCACGGCGACATCTCGATGCACATCCAGACCATCGGCGAGCGTTATCGCTTCACCGCCGAGGACCGGAAATTCCACTTCCTGTCGATCAGCTTCGACGGTGCCCACGAAGGCTGGATGATGCCGATGTGTTACGGCGCCCGCGTCGTACTGCGGGATCAGGAACTGTGGAGCGTCGAGCAGACTTACGACACGCTGATTCGCGAAGGCATCACCGTGGCGTCGTTCCCGCCGAGCTACCTGCGCCAGTTGTCCGACTGGGCGGGTTTGCAGGGCAAGGGGCCGGGGGTGAAAACCTACTGCTTTGCCGGTGAAGCCTTCAGCCGCGAAATGCTGCATGACGTCATCCGCAACCTGCAGCCGCTGTGGATCATCAACGGCTACGGCCCGACTGAAACTGTGGTCACGCCGACCCTGTGGCTGGCGTCTGCGCAGACGGCGGATTTCACCACGGCCTATGCGCCAATCGGTGACCTGGTGGGGGACCGCCAGGGCTACGTGATGGACGCGGATCTGAACCCGCTGCCTCAAGGCATCGCTGGCGAACTGTACCTGGGTGGCGCCGTGGCGCGGGGTTATCTGGACCGTCCGGGCGCCACTGCCGAACGCTTCCTGCCGCATCCATTCCGGGCCGGCGAGCGCATCTATCGCAGTGGCGACCGTGTGCGCCTGAACAGCCAGGGCCTGCTGGAATACCTGGGCCGCATCGACCACCAGATCAAGATTCGCGGCTTCCGCATCGAGGCCGGTGAAATCGAGGCGGCACTCAAGGGTTACGAAGGCGTGCGTGAAGCGCTGGTCATCGTGCGTGACGGGGCGAACGGCAAACAGCTTCTTGGGTACGTCGGCGGCAATGATCTCAATGAAGAGCAGATCAAGCAGCAACTGAGCCTTACGCTGCCGGAATACATGGTGCCGCACTACATCGTCTGCATGGAGCGCCTGCCGCAGTTGCCCAACGGCAAGCTCGACCGCAACGCGCTGCCCAATCCGCACGTCAGCAGCCACAGCTTCGAAGCGCCTCAGGGCGAGCGCGAAGAGCACTTGGCAAAAGTCTGGCAGCAGCTGTTGGGTGTCGAAAGCGTCAGCCGTCAGGACAGTTTCTTCGAGCTGGGCGGTGACTCGATCCAGTCGCTGGCGGTGATTACCCGTCTGCGTCAGGTTGGCTTGAAACTGCTGCCCAAGGACGTGTTCAGCCACCCACGGCTCAAAGACCTGGCCCTGCGCCTGACCCTGGTCGAGGCCACTGGTAAAGTGCTGGTCGATGAAACACCAACCGGCGAGCTGCCGTTGACGCCGATCCAGGCGCATTTCTTCGAGCAGCCGATGGTCAACCGTGCGCACTTCAACCAGGCGCTGCTGCTGGAGGTTAAGCGCCCGGTCGAGGCGCCGCTGTTGGCCCGTGCGCTGGAAGCGGTGCTGCGTCATCACGATGGTTTGAACCTGAGCTTCCGGCAGTTGGCCGACAACCGCTGGCAGCAGGCTTACCGGGAAACACCGGTCAGCGACAGTCTGTGGGTGCGTGACGTCGCCGATGACACCGAGCTGACCGCCCTGTGCGAGCAGGCCCAGCGCAGCCTCGACCTGCAGGACGGCCCCTTGCTGCGGCTGGTACTGGCGCAGATGCCGGACGCCAGTGAGCAGCGCCTGCTGCTGGTCGCGCACCACCTGGTGGTGGACGGTGTGTCCTGGCGCGTGTTGCTGGAGGACCTGGCCCGTGCCTATGCGCAACTGGCGTCGAACAGCGTCGTCAATCTTGGCCCGAAAGCCAGCAGCTACCAGCGCTGGGTGCGCCACTTGCAGCAGGCAGCACTGAGCCCTGAACGTGAAGCCGAGGCTGGGCAGTGGCTGGCGCAGGTCGGTCCGGATAATACCCAATGGCCGGTAGACGACGCTCAGGGGCGTGCGATGCAGCAGGATCTCGAACAGTGTGAATTGCTGCTCGATGCCGACTCGACCCGCCGCCTGTTGCGCGAAGCTCCGGCGGCGCTGGATGCGCGAATCGATGAAATCCTGTTGGCGGCATTGGCCCACACGCTCGCAGGCTGGACCGGTCGCAGCGACAACCTCGTTGCCCTGGAAGGTCATGGCCGCGAGGCGCTGTCCGAGGCGCTGGATGTGGGCCGAACCCTGGGCTGGTTCACCAGCCTGTTCCCGGTACGGGTCAAGGCCGCCAGCAGCATTCGCCAGACGCTGGAACAGGTTCGCGCCCTGGTGCGTGGCTTGCCGGACAAGGGCCTGGGCTTCGGCCTGCTGCGTTATCTGGGCAATGAGCGGGTGCGTGAACAACTGGCCGCGCTGCCGGAGCCCAAGGTGGTGTTCAACTACCTGGGGCAGTTCGATCAGGATCTGGGCGACGGTCGTTTTGCGCCGTCGAAAGTGTCTGTCGGCGCCTTGATCGATCCGGCCACGGCGCTCAATCGCGAGCTGGAAATCAACGGCCAGGTGTACGCCGGGCAGTTGGGGCTGACTTTCCGTTTCAGCGGCCAGCGCTACCAGCGCCAGACCATCGAACGCCTGCAAAACGCTTATCGCCAGGCGTTGGTTCAACTGCTGGAATCACTGCCGGTGGCACAGCCAGAGTCGCCGGCAAGCGCCAAGCCATCGAGCAACAACGGCGCGCCCAACCCGCTGATCCGCCTGACCAGCGGCCCCAGCGACAAGCCGCCGGTGTTCTGCGTGCACCCGGTCAGCGGCACGGTGGTGGGCTATTACGCCCTGGCTCGTCGGCTGTCCGCGCAGTGGGACGTGTGGGGCATCCAGAACCGTCAGGTGCTGGACGGCAACTGGCGCGATTCCTCCATCGAGCAGATGGCCCGGGATTACGTCAAGGCGCTGCTGGAGCAGCAACCGGGCGGGACCTATCGCCTGGTCGGCTGGTCGATGGGCGGCACCATGGTGCTGGAAATGGCCCGCCTGTTGACCCGTCTGGGCAAGCGTGTGGAGTTCGTCGGCCTGATCGACGGCTACGTGCCGGGGGCAGGGCAGCCGCGGCCACCTGTGCCGGAAAACAGAGCGCTGGACAGCGATGCCGACAGCGAAGGCGATGAGCACTGGCAACAGTTGCTGGGCGTCGAGCGGCACATGCGCACGCTGGCCAATCAATGCCGGGCAATCCACCGCCAGAGCGTGCCGGTCTACGCCTGGTGGGCCGAGCGTTCCCCGGAAAATAACGATAACGCACCGGCTCTTCTGGAGCAGGGCATGGGTGCTCGCATGCAGGTTTCGGCCTGGATCGACGCCGACCACCTTTCGATTGTCCGTGATCAGCAGTTCATCACCCAGCTTGCCGAGGCCCTCGCGCAGGTCAACGAGCGTCCTCAATCACATGATTTCCAGGAGCAGGAATATGCATAGCCAACACAACGTGACGCCGATCAACGCTGAAAGCGGGCCAGACGCAGCGCTGGTCAATGCGAACTACCAGTTCGCGCCGACCCCGCGGCTGGAGCGTCAGGCGGCGGTGGAGTCCAACGCCCGCAGCTATCCGCGGCGCATTCCGCTGGAGCTCAAGCGCGCCCAGGGCATTCACGTGCAGGACAGCGAAGGGCGCTGGTTCATCGACTGCCTGGCTGGAGCCGGCACCCTGGCGCTGGGGCACAACCACCCGGAGGTGGTGCAGGCAATGCGCAGCACCCTCGATGGTCAACGCCCGCTGCACACCCTGGACCTGATGACCGAGGCCAAGGACGACTTCATCAATGAACTGTTCGCCCTGTTGCCGGCGGAGTTCGCCAGGGATGCGCGCATCCAGTTCTGCGGCCCGGCGGGCACCGACGCGGTGGAAGCGGCGCTGAAACTGGTGCGCACCGCCACCGGCCGCAGCAACCTGATGGCCTTCCACGGCGCCTACCACGGCATGACCCAGGGCGCGCTGGGGCTGATGGGCAATCTGGGGCCCAAGGCGTATCTGGATGGCATGGCCTCGAACGCGCAGTTCCTGCCGTTTCCGTACGACTACCGCTGCCCGTTCGGCGTGGGTGGCGAGGCGGGCGAACGCATCGGCCTGCATTACATCGAAAACCAGCTGACGGACCCGGAAAGCGGCGTGTTGAAGCCGGCCGGGATGATTCTGGAAACCCTGCAGGGCGAGGGCGGCGTGGTGCCAGCCTCGGCCAACTGGTTGCGTGAGGTGCGGCGCATCACCCGCGAGGCCGGGGTGCCGATGATCCTCGACGAAATCCAGTGTGGCGTCGCCCGCACCGGCAAGCCATTCGCCTTCCAGCACGCCGACATCATTCCCGACGTGCTGGTGCTGTCCAAGGCCATCGGTGGCAGCCAGCCGATGGCGGTGGTGGTCTACAACAAGTCGCTGGACGTCTGGAAACCGGGCTCCCACGCCGGGACCTTCCGTGGCAACCAACTGGCGATGGTCGCCGGCTCCACCACCTTGCGTATCGTGCGCGAGCAGCAACTGGATCAGCATGCTGCGGCCATGGGCGAGCGCCTGGCCGGGCATCTGCGCGGGTTGCAGAAGGACTATGCGCAGATGGGCGATGTGCGCGGCATGGGCCTGATGCTCGGGGTGGAGATGGTCAACCTCGAAGGGCGCACCGACGCCTTGGGCCGCTTCCCGCAGAACGGTGAACTGGCTTCGAAAATCCAGCGTGAGTGCCTCAAGCGCGGCTTGATCATCGAAGTGGGTGGCCGCCACTCCAGCGTCATCCGGTTCCTGCCGCCCCTGATCGTCACTGCTGCCCAGATCGACCAGATTGCCGAGATCTTCGGCGCTGCGGTCGCTGCTGCAACTCGCTAGAACCCCGCCCGAATGTATCAGCGATGTGTCAGCCCCCGGGGCAGGGATGGCATTTCGCTGTTACACGTAATACTAATGGTAATGATAATAATTCTTTGCTACATTTTCACGCTTTTTTGACATTTCCGGTCAAGATTCAGGGGCTTGGGGCCCGCGATATTCAAAGGGAGGGGGAGTAAGGATGGGTAGCTACAACAACAATCAATTCAAGGTGAAAGCCTTGGCGGCGCTGGTTGCAACGGTCGCCTGCCACGGTATGGCCTGGGCCGAGGATGCCCCGGTCAAGCCGGCAAAAGGCAATACCATTCAACTGCAGAATTCGCTCGTTTCCGGGGACGCCATAGCGGTAGAGAATGAAACCGGCTACCAGGCCAAGAACAGCACAGCGGGCACCAAGACCAGCACTCCATTATCGGAAACACCGCGCTCTGTATCCGTCGTGACACGTCAGCGCATGCAGGATCAGGCCTCGCAGACCCTGACTGACGTGCTGGGCTACGTGCCGGGTATTTTCGCGCCGCCGTTCGCCGTGGGTGACGGTCTGGCAGGCGACCTGTTCTCCATTCGCGGCTTCAACGCCACCGACTACGGTTACGGCCTGCTCAAGGACGGCCTGCGTCTGCAAGGCAACCGCTACGACACCACCACCGAGCCCTATGGCCTGGAACGCACCGAAGTGTTCCGCGGCCCAAGCTCGATCCTTTACGGCGAAAACGCCCCGGGCGGCCTGGTCAACCTGGTCAGCAAACGCCCGACCGAAACCGCACAGGGCGAGGCCAAGTTCAGCTATGGCAGCAACAATCGCCGCCAACTGGGCCTGGACGTGTCCGGCCCGCTGACCGACGACAACCGCATCCTGGGCCGCATCGTGATGCTCGGCCGCAACGCTGACACCCAGGTCGACTCGGTGCCGGACGATCGCCTGTACATCGCTCCGTCGATGACCTTCAACTTCGATGAAGACACTGCCCTTACGTTGCTGTCGTCCTACCAGCGCGACCGCACCAAGCTGCTGCTGGGCTATCCGGCGGCGGGCACGCTTTTGAACAACCCCAACGGCAAGATCGGCAAGTCGCAGTTCAACGGCAACCCGGCCTGGGATGATTTCGAACGTGAAACCTGGACCCTGGGTTACGAGTTCAGCCACCAGTTGAACGAGAACTGGCAGTTCCGCCAGAACTCGCGCTACATGGAATCGCGTCTGAACCGTCACGAAACCTGGCCGAACAACCTGAACAACGCAGGTTTTGGCACCACGCTGAGCAGCACCGCGTACGACCGCGACAACAAGTCCGTGACCTACTCGGTGGACAACCAGTTCGAAGGCCACTTCACCAGCGGCGCACTGGAAAACACCGTGCTGCTGGGCGCCAGCTACGACCGCACCTCCTTCAATCAGGACTGGAACGCAGGCCTGGGCGGCACCTACAACGTGTTCAACCCGGTGTTCTCGCCGGTTCAGCCGCGCACCACGCAGTACGTGCAGAACTCTCAGCTCGACCAGCACATGTACGGTGCCTACGGCCAGTTGCAGAGCAAGTACGACAACTGGATCTTCCTCTTGGGCGGCCGTCAGGACTGGGTCCACAGCGAATACCGCAACCGTGCAAGCGCCGCTCGCGCAGGCAGCGCAGCCGTGCCGGCCACCGATCTGGATGGCTGGGATCATCGCTTCAGCTGGCAGACCGGCCTGATGTACCAGTTTGACAACGGCATCTCGCCTTACATCAGCTACTCGACTGCGTTCACCCCGGTGCAGCAGTCGTCGCAGCCGAACGGTGAATTGCTCGATCCGATCCTGAGCCATCAGTACGAAGCGGGTGTGAAGTACGAGCCCAAAGGCTGGAACACCACCTTCAGCGCGGCGGTCTTCCAGTTGACCAAGACACACGATGTGGTGGCCGGCTCCAACGGTTTCAGCCAGCAGGTCGGGGAGAGCGAGTCCAAGGGGATCGAGCTTGAGGCCAACAGCGACATCACCAAGAATCTCAGCCTGATGGCGTCGTACACCTACACCGATGCACGGGTGACCAAGGACGCGCCGGGTTCGTTGTTCGAAGATCATCAGTTGACCGGCATTCCGCGTAACCAGGCGTCGGGCTGGGCGACCTATCGCTTCCTCGATGGTCCGTTGAGCGGGTTCCGTGTGGGCGGTGGTGTGCGTTACTTCGACAACACCTTCGCGTACACCTCGCCGACGCTGTACGGCAAGTTGAAGACGGGCGATGTGACGCTGGTCGATGCGCTGGTCGGGTACGACATCGACAAGCACTGGTCGGTGGACGTGAACGCCAAGAACCTGTTCGACAAGGAATACGTCAGCGGGTGTAACAACGCCGGTCGTTGCTACTGGGGTGAAGAGCGTACTGTCATGGGGACCGTTGCCTTCCGTTGGTAAGGGTTGATTGACCACCGACCGTAGCAGTCCGGCTTGCCGGCGGGGCGTTTTCAAGATCGCTCCCGCCGGCAAGCCGTGCTGCTACGGGGATTTTTGATCGTGTTTGATCGTTCCCACGCTTTGCGTGGTAACGGCTTGTTTGACGCTCCGCGTCTTTCGGCGACGCTGGGGTTGTGTGTATATCCGTTATCGCGCTGGTTGGACTTTAGGGTTTCGCCCCTTACGGGCGACCTACTTTCTTTCGGGAAAGTAGGCAAACCATTTGCTCCTGGCTGGGGTCCTTCGGACTTCCCTCGACTCCGGCGCCGTTCCGTGGGCACGCCGTCCCGTCCATCTGAGCGCCGTCCATGGCCAGCACGGCTAGCGGCTTCCTGCCGCTCATCCCCCTCCACGACACCTACGCTCGGCCTGGCGCCTTGACGTCGCGCCCTGTGTCGCCTGCACCACCGCGCATGAAAAGCAAAATCAAAATCTAGAACACACCACCATCCCGTAGCAGTCCGGCTTGCCGGCGTCGGCGCCCCCAAAATCGCCGACGCCGGCAAGCCGGACTGCTACGGGCCGATTGAACGACGCTGAGATAGGGTGCAGATCCGTCATTGGGTCAATTGCACCTGAGGGTCCCAATCACCGTATTCAACTCACCCGCCAATGTCGCCAGTTCATCACTGGTGCTGGCCGAATCCACTGTCTGGCGCACGGTACGCTCGGTCACGTCGCGGATGCTCACCACCGCGCGGTTCATTTCTTCGGCCACTTGGCTCTGCTGCTGGGCGGCGACGGCGATCTGGGTGTTGCTTTCGCGCATCTGCGCCACGGCTTCGGTAATGGCCGTCAGTGCTTGTCCAGCTTCTCGGGCGTGGGCCACGCAATCGTCGGCCTTGTGCGAGCTTTCCTGCATGAAGTCCACCGCATCGCGGGTACCGGCCTGCAGCACCGAGACCATGGTGGTGATCTCGTCGGTTGAGGTCTGCACGCGCCTGGCCAGGTTGCGCACCTCGTCGGCGACCACCGCAAAGCCGCGCCCCATCTCCCCGGCGCGGGCCGCTTCGATGGCGGCGTTCAGGGCCAGCAGGTTGGTCTGCTCGGCGATGCTGTGGATCACGTTGACCACGCCGTTGATCTTCTGGCTGTCCTCGGCCAGGCGCTGGATCATACCGGCGGTCTGCTGCACGCCACTGGACAGCCCGGCGATGGACAGTTGCACCCGGTCCACCACCGCCTTGCCGCTGCCGGCCAGCGCATCCGCGCTTTGGGACTGATCGCGGGTGGCGCTGGCGTGTTGGGCGATGTGATAGACGGTAGCGGTCATTTGGTTGATGGCCGTGGCGACCTGATCGGTCTCGCTCTGCTGGCCGAGCATGCCTTCGCGCACATCGCTCATGCCTGAAGCCAGGTGCACGGCACCCTGGTCCAGCCGCGCTGCCGATTGCGCGACGGTGCCGACGACGCGCTGATACCCGGCCTGCATGGCGTTGAACGCCTTGGCCATCTGCCCGACTTCGTCATCACCGGCCAGATGCACCCGGGCGCACAGGTCGCCGCTGTGTTCGACGTGCAGCATTACGTCCTTGAGGGTGTTGAGGTGGGTCAGCAGGAAACGGATCAACAGTTGGGAGGCACCGAGCATGGCCAGCATCAGCACGAACACCGCAAGAGCGTACTGGCCGAGGTGCTCGGTCAGGACCTGGTTGAAGGAGGGAGGTGCGGCAATCGGGCGAATGTCTGGAAGCGCTTGTCCGGCGGGCCATGCAGCCTGCCATTGTGCCTGGACCTGCACCGCCTGCCGGGCATCCTCGGCGCGGCTGTGTTGCTCCAATTTCACGGCGTACAGCACCAGCAGCAGAGTGGTGAGAAAGGCGACCGCGTTCACCGCCCAGAATTTGTATTTAAGCGAAATGTTGCTCAGCCAGCGGCTCATGAGAAGCTCTTCTGTGATTGCACGGGGTAAGGCAAGGTGCCATTAGTGTGTGCAATCGGCTGGGGTCAGAGGTTGATCTGGATCAATGAGCGAGATGAGGCACGTTGCCTGTCACGCCACCGTACCTGTGGGAGCGAGCTTGCTCGCGAAAGCGGTGGCGCGCCGATATGGCATTGTCGGGACGAACGCTTTCGCGGGCAAGCCCGCTCCCACAGAGGAAGCTGCAAGTCACTGGCATCGGTGAGGCATCAGCCTGCGAGCTGCGGCAATCCAAAGAACGCCTGGGCGCACGCGGTGGTGTGGGCTGCAACATCCTGCGCGGTTTCACCCCGGTGCAATGCCACTTCCCGCAACACTTCCGGAAGATACGCCGGCTCGTTACGGCCGTTCTTCGGCTTGGGCCGGAGGCTGCGCGGCAACAGGTACGGCGCGTCACTTTCCAGCATCAGCCGGCCACGGGGGATTTCGCGCACCAGCGGGTGCAGATGTGTGCCGCGGCGCTCGTCGCAGATCCAGCCGGTGATGCCGATGTGCAGGTCCATGTCCAGATAGCTGAACAGCGCGCGTTTTTCGCCGGTGAAGCAGTGCACCACGGCAGCCGGCAGGTGGTCACGGTATTCACGCAGGATGGCCAGCAGCCGTTCGTCGGCTTCCCGCTCGTGGAGGAACACCGGCATTTTCAGGGCAACCGCCATGGCCAGTTGGGCGTGAAGGGCCTTTTCCTGCTGTGGACGAGGGGAGAAGTCGCGGTTGAAGTCCAGCCCGCATTCGCCCACCGCACGCACGGCATTTTCTTTGAGCAGGGCATGCAACTCTTTCTCGGTTTCGCTTGTCCAAGCGCTCGCCGAGTGGGGGTGCACCCCGGCGGTGCTGAACAATCGCACACCGCTTTCATCCAGTTGGCGGCACATTTGCAAGGCTTGTTCGCTGCCTTCGACATCGGTTCCCGTGAGGATCAATTGACCCACGCCAGCGGCGTAGGCGCGGTCGAGTACCTCCCGTTCCTTTGAAGCGAAGCTTGAGTTGGTCAGATTGACGCCGATGTCGATTAATTGCATGGTTTCACCCTTGGCCTAGGCCCAGAAGAATACCAGAGCGTTTGAAGCGATAAAAAAACAAGCGGGTTCAACTGCTTAACAATTTTAATTCCCTGTGACGTCGCAGGCCGTTGCGCCTTGCGCAGCTCGCGCGGCTGTCCGTCACAGGCTTCAAGTCCGTTTTTCGGCATTTTTCCGGAGCTTCAATGATTCGAGCCCCCATGCTCACGTTGCTGTGCCTGTTTTTGGTGCCGTCTCTCGCCGATGCGACGCAACACACTGCCGGGCCGCCGGTGGTCATCAAGAAATCGCAGGTTCGTGACCTGTCCGCGATCCGCAGCAGCAAGGTGCTGAGGGTGCTGGTCAATCAGAGCCGCAACAGTTCCGGCGAAGTGCAGGGCGAGGCCATCGGTGTCGAATACCGTCGCCTGCAAGCCTTCGAAAAGTATCTCAATGGCCACGCCCGCGATGGCCAGAAGGTCTCCCTCAAGCTGATCCCCAAGGCCAAGGACCAGTTGCTCGCCGCCCTGCAGCGTGGCGAAGGCGATCTGGTTGCCCCCGGCGAGTTGCTCGACGCCAGCGCGGCCAAGTATGTCGACCCCACCAATGCGGTGGTCAGCGGTGTGCCGCTGGTGCTGGTGGGGGTGCGCGGCGAGCGCAGTTTCAAGCGCCCCGAGCAATTGTCCGGGCGCACCCTGATGCTGACCTCCGGCAGCGCTGCCAACCAGGCGGTGGTGCAATTGAACCAGAAACTGGCATTGCACAAGCTGGCGCCGGTGAAGGTCGAATGGGTCGATCCGAGCCTGGCGGTGGAGGATGTGCTGGAAATGGTTCAGGCCGGTATCTATCACCTGACGGTGGTCGAACAACCGATTGCCGAGCGCTGGGCCAAGGTGATGCCCAAGCTGCGGGTCGACCGTTCGGTGGCCCTGAGCAACGGCGACATGCAGTGGTTCGTGCGCAAGGACGCGGTGATGCTGCACGCCACGGTGGACCGTTTCCTGGAAACCTGGCAGGCGCCGGCCAACCAGGATGTCGCGTTCCAGAAGGCCTACAAGGACCTTTATCGTGTGCACTACCCCTTGGCTCGGGAGGATCGCCAGCGCCTGGAAAAACTGCGCCCGACCCTGCAACGCCACGCCGACGCACAGAAGATGGACTGGCTGGACCTGGCCGCCCTGGCGTTCAAGGAATCCCAGCTCAATCCGGGCGCCAAGGGCGGCAGCGGTGCCACGGGCCTGTTGCAGATCACGCCATCGGCAGCCCAGCGGGTTGGGGTGGGCAACATCCGTGATGTGGACGGCAACGTGCAGGCGGCCAGCAAATACCTGGCAATGATTCGCCGCAAGTTCTTTTCAAGCCCCAGGATCAACGAACGCGAGCGCATGGCCTTCACCCTCGCGGCCTACAACCTGGGCCCGGAGCGGGTGCAGGCGATGCGCACCCAGGCCAAGCGCCAGGGGCTGAATCCCAACCAGTGGTTCTTCCAGGTCGAGCGCGTGGCGATGGAGCAGGTGGGGATGGGCGTGGTGAGCTACGTTAATAGTGTGAACAAATACTATCTGGCGTATGACCAGGAGCGCAGTTCGCTGGAGAGTCCTTCACAACGTAAAGTGGTTTCCAGAGACTGATCGATTAATTCGATGTTTATGGTGGGATTTTTGCGATTTTCATATTTGATGATTCGATTATGATGGCGCCACTTCTTCTTACCAAATGGAATTAAACGCCATGAACGCTCAAATCAAATCGCTGTTCAACACCAACGCCGGCTACGGCATCACTGTCCTGCGCATCCTTGTGGGCATCATCTTCATGGCTCACGGCAGCCAGAAACTGTTCGGCATGTTTGGCGGTTACGGCCTTGAAGGCACCGGCCAGTACATGGCGAGCCTGGGTCTGAATCCGGGTTACCTGATGGCGTTGCTGTCGGGTAGCGCCGAGTTCTTCGGTGGCCTGGCATTGTTCCTGGGCCTGCTGGTGCGCCCTGCGGCGGTGGTGCTGATCGTGATGCTGGTGGTGGCGATCCTTTCGGTGCACATCCACAACGGTCTGTTCATGGCCAACAACGGTTACGAGTTCGGCCTGGCACTCCTGGGTGCGGCGGTTGCGGTGCTGTTCGAAGGGGCAGGCCGGGTTTCGCTGGATCGGTTGATTGCCGCGAAGTAAGCAGCAAGTTCCACCTGTAGCGTGAAAGGATCGACGATTATCGATCAGAGGATTTCTGTGGGAGCGGGCTTGCCCGCGAAAGCGGCGGGCCAGCCAGCATCAAGGCATCAGGGCCAATGCATTCGCGGGCAAGCCCGCTCCCACAGGTGCTGTCCTGGCGCTAGCAGAAAAATGGCTACACGCAGAATTGACAATTCCCCTGCGGCTTCTCTAGGATGCCGCTCATGCGCCGATTTAAACAGCTACTTGCGGGGCGCCTGATGTCGTGAAAACGCCATCGAAATACCGCTAAAGCGCTGGTTCGGTGTTGCCTCTCACCTGCCCGGCGGAACATTGAGGCAGAGAAACTACACCATGAGCAGCCACGCCAACCCGCGCCCTCTCATTCGTCTGGCACCCATCGCCGGCCAATTCGTTCGTCGCAATCCGAAGATTCTCCTGGGCGGTTCCCACCAGCCGACGCTCTTGCGTTATCTGGACGGCTGGCCCCGTCGTCAGAACGGCCCCCACGCATTTCTCATCAAATTCATCGAAGCCAACGCGCCCCTCGACCGGTTCGCAAACGACCAGTTCGACCTGGCCGTCATTCAGGCACCCAGCGCCGAGCGCGCCGAGTCGGTGATTGGACACCTCACGCGCATCGCCCGGCAGGGTTTGATCACACGCTGCTGATCTGCCGGCGGCTGGGTTGCAGATGGCCGTCCGGGTCAGTCTTTTTGAGCGTGCTGCGGATCTGGTTGGCGTGCCGGCAGTTGGCGACGATCTTGCTGCGCAACGACCAGTCGGTGTTGATGATGAAGAAGTTCTGGATGTAGCTGTTTTCATCCACTGACTTGAACCACTCATCCACCTTGTGACTCAGGTCGGTGGGGGCGTGGAAGGGCAGCGAGTACTTGGCGCACTGCACGGCCTTGAGCTCGAAGTCGCGCTTGCTCTCCTTGCCAATCCTGTCGACAAACGCTTTGAGTGTGTTGGTGTTGAACAGGTTTTCCCCCGGCCAGCACTGCTCGACGCCCGGCCACAATTCATGACCGGCCGATCCGTGGTTATAGGCCACGACCACGTTCTTGCCCGGGTGTTCGCTCCAGAGCTGTGCAAGGGTCTGTCCGCGCAAGGCGTAGGGCAGCCGCCTGGAACCCAGCCCGTTATAGATCAAGGCTTGCAGCTCTTCGTGGGCTTGCGCTGTGAATTTGTCGAACTGATGAAAATCCAGAATGACGATTTCCCGAGCCTTGCTCCCGTCCTGTTCCAGTTCGGCGAAATACTCCCTTGTGCGCTGCAGGATATCGACAGCCACCGTCCTGCCCGATGAGGTCAGGTGAAAGACCTGGAAGCGCCTGGCGTCGCCTACGGCGTAGGAGGGGTAGAACCTGATGCGCAGGTCGAGCGCCCTGATCCCGTTGCGCAATTGTTGGTGTGGCGAGACGTCCTGCGCGAACTCCTGAAGGACGCCCAGGTTGGGTGATTGCTTGTCGCTGCCTGAGTTGTGGGTGCCTGGCAGAATCAGCTCATCGACCCGCAGGCTTTCCAGCCAGGGTGTGTTCGCCATCCAGTTCAGGTGCACAGGGGGATTGCTTGAGGTGCTGGTCATGTCGTCATTCCTTGACGTAGTGGCGGCGCGCGGAACGCACGGCCGCGTGAAAGTCCAGGGATCACGTTACCGAACGAAAACGCCCGGTCAATGAAGGCACCGGGCGCGAACTGTTGCAGGATGTTGGGAGGGCGCAGCCTGCGCAGCACGCCTCAGCGTACCCGCAGCACCACGCGACCGCGCACCGGATCTTCGTCCAGGTGGTTGTGCGCCTTGCCGAACTGCTCGAAGGGCCAGGTGCGATGGATGTCCGGCTTGAGCAGGCCTTTGACGGTCAGCTCGTTGATCGTGTCCAGGGCGCGCTTCATGGCCTCGCTGTCCTGGGCGATGCCCAGTTCCGGTTTGCCGGTGAAATTCTCCAGGCAGTGCACGAAGAAGCGCATGTTCTTGCGAAAGGCCTGCATCGCCGGGAAGGGCGTGGTATTGCCGCCGCGCAGGCCATACAGCACCAGGCTGCCACGGGGCGCCAGCACGTCACCGAGCCGCGACATGTGCATGCCACCGTAGCCGTCGAACACCGCTTCGATGCCCTTGCCCTTGCTCAATGCGTCGATGCGCAGGCAAATGTCGTCTTCTTCGGTCACGATCACCCGATCGGCACCATTGGCCAGGAGGTATTCGCGGTCCTCGGCATGTTCAGTCGCCGCGATAACTCTTAGGCCCAGCGCCTTGCCCAGTTGTACGAAAGCGATACCTGGGCTGTAGGCCGCGTCGGTGACCAGCACCGTCTGCCCGGCCTGCACCCGCGCCAGATCGACGAGGGCGAAGTAGGCCAGCAGCATCGGCGTGTAATGAACGCTGGCTTCGACCGGCGTCAAGGCGTCGGGGTAGCGGGTCAGGGCATTGCGCGGCACCAGCACGTGATCGCCGCACACCGGGTAGTCGTTGGCGCTCATGGCCTTGAAGCTGGCGACCTTGTCACCTACTTTCAGATCGGTGACGTCGGCGCCCACGGCCTCGACGATCCCAGCCATTTCGCTGCCGATACCGGCCGGCAATTGCACCTTGGCCAGGGCCAGGTTCTGGCGCCACAACACATCGTCCCAGCTGATGCCGATGGCTTCGGCACGAACCAGCACTTCCTGTGGACCGGGCAAACGGTCAGGCTGCTCCTCGCAACTGAGCACATCGGCTTTGCCGAAGCGATGAAATTTGATGGCGCGTGACATTTCCAACCTCGACTCATTTGATTAGCGTTGGAATGACTCTACGGGGCAGGGGGCTCGGGGACCATTTCTGTCTGTCGATACCCGACATGTCTGTCATCAATTGAGAATTGCGGAACTCTCAAACGGTGCGACCAGGGTTTATGATCCAGCTCACCCATTCTTCGAACAACAGAGGCTGACAATGTCGTGTGATGCTCGCTTCAAACAGCTGTGCGCCCAGTCCGGTCATGACTTCGACGGCGAGATCAAGATCGGTGGCAACTACGTGCCGCTGGTGCGCCATGAGGATCAGATCTACATCAGCGGGCAGATCCCCCGGGTCGGCGACAGGGTGGTGGTGACCGGGCGCGCCGGTGGTGATGTGACGCTGGAAGCTGCGCAACAGGGCGCCAGGATCAGCGCGCTGCGGGCCATTGCACTGTTGCAGCGCAGCGTCGGCAGCCTGGATCGGATCGTTCGGGTGTTGCGCATGACGATGTACGTGCAGTGCACCGACAGCTTCACCCAACACAGCGAGGTGGCCGACGGCGCGTCCGAGGTGCTGTTTTTCGTGTTCGGCGAGGCGGGCGCCCATACCCGCAGTTCGGTGGGGGTGTATCAGTTGCCCAAGAATGCGACGGTCGAAATGGATCTGATCGCGGTGGCTGAACGGGATTGAGCATCATTTGCCCCATGTCGCCAGCACGCTGTCCACGAAATGCCGGACCTTGGGCAGCCGATAGCGGTCCTGGGCGTACATCAGCCACATGGGCCGGCTCGGCGGGCGGTAAGCCTGCAGCAGCGGTATCAGCTTGCCCGCCTGCAAGTCCTCGCGGATGAGCACGTCCGGCAACATCGCGATGCCCATGCCCGCCAGTGCCGCCTGACGCAAGGCGGGCGAGCTGTTGACGATCATCGAGCCTGCCACCGGAATCTCGATCACTCCTTCAGGCCCCGTGAGTTTCCACAGCTTGTCGGTGGCCCGCCAGTCGTCCCCGGCCGGGTAGGCGAACGCCAGGCAATTGTGCTCGCACAAGTGCGCAGCCTTCAGCGGCGTGCCACGGCGCTCCAGGTAATCGCGCGAGGCGCAGATGGTCAGGGTGTAATCCCGCAAGGGGCGGGCGATCAGCGCAGAAGATTCGGGCATCCCCAAGCGAATCGCGGCGTCGAAGCCGTGCTCGATCAGGTCCATCAACTGGTTGCTCAGCACCACCTCGACCTTGATCTGGGGGTACTGGTCCATGAAATCCTTGAGCATCGGCGACAGGCGCTCGGCACCAAAAGCTGGAGGAGCAGTGATGCGCAACGTGCCGCTGGGCTGGGTCTGGATGTGTTCGGCCATGCGCTCGGAATCGTTGACCAGCGCCAGTACGTCGAGGCAGCGGCGGTAGTACTGCGTGCCGAATTCCGTCAGGTTCTGGCGACGGGTCGTACGCTGCAAAAGGCTCACGCCCAGTCGCTGCTCCAGCGCCTTGAGGTGATTGCCGACCATGGTCGTCGACATTTCGCACTGCCGAGCGGCGGCGGTCAGGCTGCCGCTTTCCACCACCTTCACGAATACCGTCATTGCCTGGAACACATCCATTAGCCACTCCAGCTTTAAAGTCACTCAAGAAATGCCATCTTTATACAGCATATCGGGCTAACGATACTGACGTCACCCACTGTGATGGAGCAATCGAGATGACCGCCGCCTGCCTGATGAACACCTACAAACCGCTGCCCCTGAGCTTTGTCAGAGGAGCAGGCGCGCGCCTCTGGGACGAGACCGGTCGCCAGTATCTGGACGCCATGGCGGGCGTGGCCGTGACCAACGTCGGGCACAGCCATCCGCAGTTGGTGACGGCAATCAGCGAGCAGGCCGGGTTGCTCCTGCACACTTCCAACCATTACCGGATCGACTGGCAACAGCGCCTGGCTGCGAAGCTGACCCGCCTGGCGGGGCTGGAGCAGGTGTTCTTCAACAATTCCGGGGCCGAGGCCAACGAAACCGCACTCAAGCTGGCGCGTTTGCATGGCTGGGCCAAAGGCATCGAACAGCCGCTGATACTGGTCATGGAAAACGCCTTCCATGGCCGCACGCTGGGCACGCTGTCGGCCAGTGACAGCGGTTCGGTGCGCCTGGGGTTTCAGCCGTTCTCCGGGGAATTCGTCAAAGTGCCTTTCGGTGATATTGAAGCGGTGCGCCAGGCGAGCCGGGTGTACGGCGAACGCATCGTCGCGGTGATGCTGGAGCCGATTCAGGGGGAGGGCGGAGTGATGCTGCCACCGCCGGGGTATCTCAAGGCGCTGCGTGCTCATTGCAGCAATAACGCCTGGCTGATGATCCTCGACGAAATCCAGACCGGCATAGGCCGCACCGGACACTGGTTCGCGTTCCAGCACGAAGGCATCGTGCCGGACGTCGTCACCCTGGCCAAGGCGCTGGGGAACGGCATTCCCATTGGCGCGTGCCTGGCCACGACCACGGTGGCGCGCTTGTTCACCCCGGGCAGCCACGGCAGCACTTTCGGCGGCAACCCGCTGGCCTGTCGCGTTGGCTGCACGGTGCTGGACATCGTTGCGCAGCAAGGCCTGCTGGAGAATGCCGCAACCCAGGGAGAGCGACTGTTGGCGCGTCTGCGCGAAACTCTGGCGGGGCATCCGGACGTGGTGCAGATTCGCGGCCTGGGCCTGATGATCGGCATCGAACTCGCCCGCCCCATCCGCGACCTGACCCACATCGCCGCCCATGAATACGGCGTGCTGCTGAACGTCACCCGCGGCCAGACCATCCGCCTGCTGCCGCCGTTGATCATCGAAGAGTCGGACGTCGAGCAGATCCTCGCCGCCGTGGCGGGGGTGTTGGGGGTGTGTTATTGACCGGAATTCTGCTCGCCACACAACCCGTAGCAGTCCGGCTTGTCGGCGATAGCGGTCTTGAGTACGCCCCCGCGGGCAAGCCCGGCTGCTACGGGATTTGGGGTATTCACGGGATCTGTGTATCACCCCGGCGGGGTCATTTTGCGCTGGACAACTGCATGATCATTGCCACGGTCAGGTAAAGGCGGGGTGCGATGCTGGAGAGCTCGGAATATTCGTCGTCGGCGTGCAAGCCGGCGCCGACCACGCCCATGGTTTCAAGCACCGCTGGTTTCTGACTGTCGGGGACGTAGGCGTAACCGGCGTCGGTGCCGAAGCGCATGGCGATCGGTTCGATGGTGCGGCCGATCTTGCCGTACAGCGCCTGGGCGGTTTTCGCCAGGTCTTCGCTGCCCGGGTTCTTGACCAATGGCGGCCGGCCCTTGTCCAACCGGAAGGTCACGTCGGTGCCGTCGATCAGCTTGTCCTTGATGATCCGCTGCCCATCGGCCAACACCCGGTCCGACTCGCTCGGGTCTGAATAGCGCATGTCACCTTCCGCTGCCGCGCTGGCAGGAATGATGTTGCGTTTTTCTCCTCCCTTTATCAGGGTCCAGTTGACGGTCGTGCCCTTGGCCGGATCGCCCAGGTCCTTGAGCTGGACCAGTTGATGGGCCAGTTCCATCGCCGCGTTGCGACCCGCTTCAGGCGCCGAGCCCGCATGGGACGACTTGCCCTTGACGTCGACGAACACGCCATTGATGCCGTTGGTGGCGACGGTCACCGCATCCTTGTCCGGTGGCTCGTAGGAGAAGACATAGTCATGCTCGCGCGCAAGCTCGGCGATGAGTTTCTTCGAGCCTGCCGAGCCGGTTTCTTCATCCGGGTTGAACAGCACGGTGATGGTGCCGAAGTCCTTGAAGTTCTGATCCTTCAGCAGTTTCAGCGAATGCAGAACCATGGCCACGCCGCCCTTGGCATCGGCCACGCCGGGGCCGTAGGCGCGTTCGGCGTCCACCCGGAACGGCCGTTTGGCAGCGGTCCCTGGGCCGAAAACTGTGTCGTAGTGAATCATCAGCAGAAAGCTTTTCGAACCGCTGCCTTTAAGGGTGCCGACAATGTTTTCGCCCGCAGATGGCGTGGCCGGTGTGGTCTGAACGCTCGCGCCCAGCGCCTTGAGGCGATCGACCAGCACTGCGCTGACCGTTTTCAGGCCGGGGGCCTGGCCGGTGCCGGTGTCGATGTCTACCAGTTGTTTGACCGTGGCCAGATAGGCTTTCTGTTCCGCCTGGGCCTTGTTCATGAGCTGGTCGGCGGGCAGGTCGGCCGCAAGGGCCAGTGAGCAGAAGAGTGAAGTGGCGACGGCGGCCGCCAGGGTGGTGCGTCGGACGAGCATGCTGGATCCCTCAGAGGTGTGAACGCTTTTGCTGTGAACCCTGTGACGGGGCATCGTTCCACCGCATCCGCCTCCGGGAAAGCCAAACCGGCGCGCGTTTGCCCGCCGATCCCCGTAGAATCCACTTCCTGAAAGCAGGTTTTCGAGGTTGTACAGGTGGAACTAGAGCAGGGCTTCGTCCTGACCCGGCATTGGCGCGACACCGACGCGGGCACCCAGGTCGAATTCTGGTTGGCGACTGACAGCGGTCCGCGCCGCGTGCGCCTGCCGTTGCAGACGTCCGTGGCGTTCATTCCTGCGCAGCATCGCGAGCGGGCCGAGGTGGTGTTGCGCCAGGAAAGCAATGTCCAGCTCAAGCCGCTGGAACTCTGCGACTTCCGCCATCGACCGGTGCTCGGGCTCTACACCGGCCAGCATCGCCAGTTGATGAACCTTGAGAAGGAGCTGCGTCGGGCCAGCGTCGATGTCTACGAAGCCGACGTGCGTCCGCCCGAGCGCTACCTGATGGAGCGCTTCATCACCGCGCCGGTGGAGTTCAGCGGCACGCCCGATGCCAGCGGCCTGCTGGTTGATGCGCAGATGCGGCCCGCTCCCGACTATCGCCCACGCTTGAAACTGGTGTCTCTGGACATCGAAACCACCGAGCGCGGCGAGTTGTACTCCATCGCCCTGGAAGGGTGCGGCGAGCGTCAGGTGTACATGCTCGGCCCGGCCAATGGCGATGCTGCGCAGGTGGACTTCACCTTCGATTACTGCGACACCCGCGCAGCGCTGCTGGAAAGCCTGAATGCCTGGATGGCACGCCACGACCCTGACGCGATCATCGGCTGGAACCTGGTGCAGTTCGACCTGCGGGTTTTGCACGAACACTCCCGGCGTCTGAACGTGCCGTTGCGGCTGGGGCGCGACGGCGAGGTGATGGGCTGGCGCGAACACGGGGCGGGCAACAATCACTTCTTTGCCTCGGCCGCCGGACGGCTGATCATCGATGGCATCGAGGCATTGCGCTCCGCCACCTGGAGCTTCCCCTCGTTCAGCCTGGAAAACGTCGCCCAGACTCTGCTCGGCGAAGGCAAGGCCATCAGCACCCCGTACCAGCGCATGGACGAAATCAACCGCATGTTCGCCGAGGACAAACCGGCGCTGGCTCGCTATAACCTCAAGGACTGCGAACTGGTCACGCGGATTTTCGAGAAGACCGAGCTGCTTACCTTTCTGCTCGAGCGTGCCACGGTCACCGGCCTGCCGGCTGATCGCAACGGTGGTTCGGTGGCGGCCTTCGAGCATCTGTACATGCCGCTGATGCACCGCCAGGGCTTCGTGGCTCCCAACCTTGGCGAACGCATGCCCGAGGCCAGCCCCGGCGGGTTCGTCATGGACTCGCGTCCGGGGCTGTATGAATCGGTACTGGTGCTGGACTACAAGAGCCTTTACCCGTCGATCATCCGCAGCTTCCTGATTGACCCGGTGGGCTTGATCGAAGGCCTGAAACACCCCGACGACCAGGACTCGGTCGAAGGCTTTCGCGGTGCGCGCTTCTCCCGCACCCGGCACTGCCTGCCGTCCATCGTTTCCCGCGTCGCCGAGGGGCGCGAAGCCGCCAAGCGCGAGCGCAACGCGCCGCTGTCCCAGGCCCTGAAAATCATCATGAACGCCTTCTACGGCGTGCTCGGTTCCAGCGGTTGCCGCTTCTTCGATACGCGCCTGGCGTCGTCGATCACCCTGCGCGGCCACCAGATCATGCGCCAGACCCGCCAACTGATCGAAGCCCAGGGTTATGAGGTGATCTATGGCGATACCGACTCCACCTTCGTATGGCTCAAGCGCCCCCACGAGCAAGAGGAAGCGGCGCGGATCGGCAAGGCGCTGGTCAAGGGCGTGAACGACTGGTGGCGCGAGCATCTGCACAACGAGTTCGGCCTTGAAAGCGCGCTGGAGCTGCAATTCGAGACCCACTTCAAACGCTTCCTCATGCCGACCATTCGTGGCGCGGAGGAGGGCAGCAAGAAGCGCTACGCAGGCCTGGTGACCCGCGCCGACGGTGAAGACGAGATGGTCTACAAGGGCCTGGAAACCGTACGCACCGACTGGTCGCCGCTGGCCCAGGTGTTCCAGAAGGAGCTGTACCTGCGCATCTTCCAGCGCCGCCCGTTTCAGGAATACCTGCGCGATTATGTGCGCCGCACGCTGGCGGGCGAACTGGACGAGCAGCTCATCTACCGCAAGCGCCTGCGCCGTTCGCTGGACGAATACGAACACAACATCCCGCCCCACGTGCGTGCTGCCCGCATCGCCGACGATTACAACCGCCAGCAAGGTCGCCCGCTGCAATACCAGAACCGCGGCTGGATCAGCTACGTCATCACCGTCGCTGGTCCCGAACCCCTGGAAGCCCGCAGCGCCCCGATCGACTACGACCACTACATCACTCGCCAGCTGCAACCGATTGCCGACGCGATCCTGCCGTTCGTGTTGCCCGGCACGATCAACCTGCAGAGCCTGGATCAGATGAGTTTCGATTTCTGAGAAAACTCCATCCGGCACCGAACCCGTAGCAGCACGGCTTGCCGGCGGGCTGGCGCGCAGCGGCAGTAAACCCGGTAAACGCGGTTTGTCTGACCCAACGCAGCCATCCGATTCTACTGCCGCTGCGCGCCAGCCCGCCGGCAAGCCGTGCTGCTACGCCCTGCGGGCAGAAGCGAACGCCTGTTACATTCGGACATCGTAAATACGGCTGATTCAACGAACCTCTGCTACAACCAATGGGGGGGCTCCCGGCACCGCATTGCCTCTGGCTATCCGTTACCCATAATTACAAGGAGTTTTGTCCATGGCCCTGTCTGAACTTGAGCTGCGCCACATCATCGAGCGCAGCTTCCTGCCGCTCCAGTGCAAGTGTTCCATCGATTCGCGTGGTGAAGTTTCCATCGAACTGCTCGATCGCTCGACCGGGTTCAACGTGGCGGCCAGGGGCATTCCCCGTTCGAGGTTCGAATCGTCCCGGGAGTTATCCAGTTTCGTGGCGCAGATGAGAGCGCAATTGTCTTTCGCTAACGCAGGGGAAGCACCCGCCAAGACAAGATCCAGTGGCCGACAGCTCTGATCTGTCCGGCGTGATGAACCGCTACTATCGCGGCCGGTAATAGTGAGCATCAACAATCAAAAGTTCTGTTTTGCGGGTAGAACCGGAAAATGGCGATATCAAGGCCACTGCCCATCGGCAGGCCGTCCACAGGATATCGCCCATGCGACTTTTGACCTCCTCCGCCTTCTCTGCGGTTTGTGCCCTTGTGCTTGCCGGTTGCGCGTCCGCGCCAAACGAGCCGACGCTGACGCTGGAAACCAGCAAGACGCCCGAACAGTACACCGCCTGCGTGGTGCCCAAGCTGCAAAGCCGTTCGTTGAGCCCGGTGCTGTCGCAGCCCCAGCGGCATTACAAGATCGTGATGTCGAGTTCAGTCACGGCGGACAATGTGATCGAAGCCTACAAGGCCAACAGCGGCGGCAAGGTGTTCGTCTATGAGCGCAGCCTGCTCGGCGCAGGGGTGGGGAAAGTCGCGAAAGAGTGTGCCTAGCCCCAGAATTGGCCGGCGAATCCACAGCAGCAGGGCAGACCCGCCGGGCCTGCCTTGCGCCTTCGTTCAGGGCAGTGCGATCTGGTATTCGGCCAGCTTCGTGCGCTGCTCTGCCTCTACGTACTTCTTGTCGACGATCTTGGCGAAGGTCGTGAAGTCGGCCCTTGCGTCGTCCTTGTCGTTCAGGTGGTCATAGGCAACGCCACGCGCATAGTACGCCCAGGCGAAATCCCGCTGACGTTGCAGCCCGGTGCTGAAGGATTCGGCGGCTTCGCGATACATGCCAAGGTCGTTCAGCGCCAGGCCAAGGTGGTAATAGGTCGGCATGTTGAAACCATTGCCCTTGCCGGCTTCGCCAAGGTTGTTGTCCAGGTTGTACTGAACCAGCTGCAACGCCTTTTTCGGGTTGCCGGCCTTGCGATACATGTAGCTCAGGTCAAGGTATTCCCGAGGCGAGGGCTTGACCGACAGTTGCATCGACTTTTCCTTGGCCACGATGGCCTCGGGGTAGCGATTGAGATTGCCGTAGGCATCGGCCTGCACCAGGTAGATCAGGCTCTGCATCGCGTTGGACAGGGTGTTTTTCTCAAGGCACAGATCGCCTTCCTGCAACACCAGCGGGTAGTTGGTGGCCTTGGAGGCCTGAAGCTGCGCGCGGCAGTGCGCAAGGTTCGGGTTGACCGGTTTCTGCATCCCGGCGCAGCCTGCCAGAAGAGCCGTGCAGGCGATCAGAGCGGTGAAACGAGCATTCATCAGAAACATCCTTGTCAGTCCAGCAGATGGGCGTTGAGGTCAGGGCGATACACCTGCAACAGCGGCGCGGTGACGGTGCCCTGCAACGAGCAGAACACGGTGGTGTGCCCGCCCAGCGGTGGGGTGGTGTCGCCGTTGTCGACCATCAACACCCGGTCGACGAATCCGAACGGCGTCGCCACGCCCGGGCCGGTCAGGCCTTCGGTACGCCATTGGTTGATAGGGTCGCCGATCCGGCGGATCTCGGCGCGGGTGAAAGTCTTGCCCATCGGCACGAAGCGCGAGTTGTCGACGATCAGCGGCTTGAGTCTGGCGGCCACTTCAGCCGGCGTGCCGTCGGCCACGAACCCCCAGAACAGGAAATTGCCGGCGTCCTTGATGGTCTGTGCCTGATTGTAATAACCCACCATGCGCACGCCGTTGACCATCAGCGGGTTCTCGAACGCCTGGTAGTTGCCACCTTCCTGCAAGGGGTTCATCACAGTCGGTGCCTTGACCTTGCCGTAATCGCCCAGGCGAATCGTACCGGCCGGCAGACGCGCATCACGTAGGCCTTCGAAGAAGCTCGCGTCGCAGCGGGAGAACTCGGTCAGCAGTTGTTCGGGAGTGGAGACGGCCTGGGCCTGGGCGGTGCAGGCAATGGCCAGCAGGCCAATACCGGAAAGAAGAGGGCGGAACATGTAAATCATCCGTGACGGGGAAAAGAAGGTTATCGGCGGCGGGAGCCATGACTTTAATGATCAGTTGGGTTTGAGAGAAGTCCTCCAGGGGGCGATGAATGCTCACCGATCCGTTTCCTACGAAATGCGCGGAATAAATCAGCCTTGCCTGTCGCTGGTCAGGAAGGGACCTGCAGGGCATTGAGTGGTATACCACCTAGTGGTAGATTAACTAATGTCGACGGGCTGGCTCATGCTGAACAGGGTATTCAAAACGAAGGGATTTGCTTCGACGGCGACCAAGGCGCTGATCACCGATGCTGATCTCTGTGAAGCAATACAGGAAGTGCTGATGGGACAAGCCGACGACCTTGGCGGTGGGGTATGGAAAAAAAGACTCAACCAGAATCGTCATCGTTCGATCATATTGGCGAGAGGTCGTTGTTATTGGGTCTATCAGTTCCTTTTTGCCAAGCAGGGCCTCAGTAACATCAACAAAAGCGAGTTGGCGACATTCAGACGGCTGGCCAAAGTCTACGAGAGTCTGAGCCCTGCACAGATCCAGCTGTTGGTGGAGCGTCAGGACTTCATGGAGATTTGTAATGGCGAAAAAATTTAAAAGTCAGGCACTGGAGTCTGTGCACGAGTCAGCGACCGCACTATTTGAAATCGGCGCGATTGGCAAGGCGACGATGCGCGAGTTCGATGAGGATTGCATCGCTGCGGTTCCTGCTGAAATCGAACCGGCGCAGATCAAGGAAATTCGCGAGCGCAGCCACGTGAGTCAGCCTGTGTTTGCTCGCTATCTCAACACCAGCACCTCAACGGTCAAGCAGTGGGAGGCGGGGGCAAAACGGCCAGGAGGCATGGCTCTGAAACTGCTGACCATCGTGCAGAAACATGGGCTCGAAATTCTGACTTGAACCTGTACAGATCCTTTGCCTGCCCATAGGCAATGGGTGTTGCCTAATTGCCGAAAGCCCAACGGCACACCTCTTGCTTTGCTAGCTACAGAAAACCAAATAGCTAGCAATATGCAAAAGGACCCTCGCTCATGATTGCCACTTCTCGCCGTGCCGTCATCGCCACTCCCCATGCCGAAGCCAGTGCTGCCGGGCGGCGTGTTCTGGAGGCTGGGGGAACGGCCATCGATGCAATGCTGGCTGCCAGCGCGATGCTTAGCGCGGTTTTTCCGCACATGACCGGGATCGGCGGCGATGCCCTGTGGATGATCCATGATCGCCATGTGCGCACCATCGTGGGGATCGGTCAGGCAGGAATGCGCTTGCCCGAGGCAGGCAGCATTACCTTGCGCGGGCCCAGTTCGGTGGCTAGCACTGCGGGGGCGCTGGCCAGTTGGCAGACGGCTGCCAATATCAGCCGCCATGAATGGGGCTCGCGTTTCGGCTGGGCTGACTTGTTGACGGACGCTGCCGTGATGGCCGACGAGGGCGTGCCCGTCTCGCAATCACAACTGTTCTGGCAGACCTTGCGCCAGCCGCTTATCGAACAACTGCCTGATCTGCATCGGCTGTGCCGCACCGACGGGCGCTGGATGCGCGAGGGGGATGTGTTGCGCCAGCCTGCACTGGCGAACACGCTGCGTCATCTAGCTCGCCACGGTGTCGAGGATTTTTACCAGGGCGAGCTGGCCAATGCCTTCGGCGAAGCCTTTGCTCGCTTGGGTTGCGGGCTGACCACCGCCGATCTGCGGGCAACCCAGGCGCCGGAAGTGGCGCCGGTTTCGGTGCGTTATCGTCGGGGCCAACTGTTCAATGTCGCGCCCCCCAGCCAAGGGCTGTACACCTTGCAGGCCATGGGATCGCTGCAGCACAAACCCCTGGCCGATATCGCCAATGGCAGCGCCGCGTACTATCACCTGTTGGTCGAAGCAATAAAGCAGGGGTTGCTGCGACGCAATGCACAGCTGTGTGATCCGGGTTTTAGTGACTGGGATTTCGCGGCCAGCCTGTCCGATGAAAACCTCGCGCGGTATGCCGATGCGATCGATGATGAACGCGCCGCTTCGTGGAATGAGCCGGGCCGTCCGGCCGATACCATCTGGATGGCGGCGACCGATGAGCAGGGGCGTACGGCCTGTCTGATCCAGAGCCTGTTCCATGACTTCGGGTCGGGCTGCATTCTGGGCGACACCGGTGTGCTGTGGCAGAACCGCGCCGCCGGTTTCAACCTCGACCCCCGGCACGTCAATGGCTGGGCACCGGGCAAGCGCCCCGCGCATACGCTCAACCCGTCCTGCTATCTGGCGGACGACGGTCGGCGCTTCTTCTTCGGCACCCAGGGCGGCGACGGGCAGCCGCAGACGCAGATGGTGCTGGCGACTCAATTGATCGACTACCGCCAACCCATCGACCGCGCCTTGGGCACGCCGCGCTTTCTCCTGGGCCGCAGCTTTTTCGACAGCACCGATAACCTCAAGCTCGAAGGCGACATCAGCCCTGATGCGGCGGTTGGCCTTGCCGAGCTTGGGCACGAGGTGGAAATGATCGCGCCACACAGCCCCATGACCGGGCATGCGGGGATCATCAGCATCGAGTGCGACGGTGTTCGTCATGCCATGCACGATCCTCGCGGCGAAGGTGTGGCGTTTGGTCTGGCCGGATAAGCCGGGCGCCATGCACGCCGGGTTTGCCGAGTCCGGGGCGCTGGCGGATAATGCCGGCCGTTGCCCGCTCGCCACTGCTGCGCGTGTGGCAGAAGGTCTTCTGCACGAACGAGGAATGGATGGGCTTGAGCACTGTCACCGCCAAACAGCTTGAAGTGCAGCGTATCGTCGATGCGCTGTACAAGGCCATTGCCCAGCACCGCCTGCCGCCCGGCACGCGGCTGATCGAAGCGCAGATCGTCGAAACCCTGCAAGCCAACCGCAACCATGTCCAGGCAGCGATCCAGCGCCTGGCGTTGCAGAAAGTGGTGACCATCGAGGCCAATCGCGGGGCGATGGTGTCGCAACCGACGGCCAAGGAAGCGCGGGACATTTTCAGTGCGCGGCGGGCCATCGAGCGGGCGATCGTGGAGTCCATCACGCCGGCCATCATGCGCAAGCAGCGCCAGCGCATCGCCACCCACATGAGCAACGAGCGCAAGGCCACCAACGACACCGACCGCCGCGCCATCGTGCGGGAACTCAGCGAGTTCCACCTGATGCTTGGCGCGATCTGCGGCAACGCCGTGCTGAGCGACATCCTCGGCAACCTGATGGTACGCAGTTCGTTGATCGTCGCGTTGTACCAGCGCAACGACGTGCCGTCCTGCGCGTCGGACGAACACCAGCAGATCATCACCGCGCTGGAAGAAGGCGACCACGAAAAAGCCGTGGCCGTGATGATCGAACACCTGGACGAGCTGGAAGGCCAACTGGCACTGGGCGCCGAACCACCGGCCGAGTTCAACCTCAAACAGGCGCTCAGCGACTGAGGAACCGTAGCAGCACGGCTTGCCGGCGGGGGCGATTTTGAGGACGT
>NZ_JANHKS010000022.1 GCF_028682175.1 Pseudomonas putida
CTACGGGGCGGAGTACAAACAAAGATCTTGATCTGGCTTTTGATCTTCTTACGCGATGGTGCAGACACCGCTGAACGCGACGTTAAGGCGCCAGGCCGAGCGCAGGTGTCGTAGAGGGGGATGAGCGGCAGGAAGCCGCGAAAGCCGTGCGGGCCAGGGACGGCCCATCACGGCGTGCCCCCGGAACGGCGCCGGAGTCGAGGGAAGTCCGAAGGACCCCAGCCTGTCGCAGGGCTTTTTTGGTTACTTTTTCAGCTCTTGGAAAAAGTGACCCGCCGTAAGGGCGGAAGGCGCAATCAGCACCAGCCTAAGAAACGGATATACACACGATTCAACCGCCGCCGACGCGGATCGTCGCTCAAGGCGTTACCACGCAGAGCGTGGGAACGATCAGGACCACGCGATCAAGAACAGATCACCGAGCCTTGGGCGTCGCCACCTTGTCCCGCAAATAAACCGGCTGCGCCTCATCAGCAACAATGGCCTCGCCGCGCTGCCAGGCAAAGGTCGCCAGCGTCAGCAAATCCTGCGCATGGGGCAGCATCAAAGCATCCTGCCCAGAGACAGCGACAGGCATACGCCCCGCATACCCCCAACCCGTACCCGCGCCAAACCACTCACCCGACGCATCGGCAGGCAAAGCGGCACGCTCTGGCGGCATCACCGCCTCCTCGCCCACCAGCCGCATCTCACCGGCAGCTTCGCGATAGCAACCCCAATACACCTCATCCATCCGCGCATCGATTGCAGCAGCCACCTGCGTGGCGCCATGCTCACGCAAGGCCCGCTGCGCCAGCACCGCCAGATTCGACACCGGCAACACCGGACGATCCAGCCCGAACGCCAGCCCCTGCACCACACCAATGGCAATGCGCACGCCAGTGAACGCCCCCGGGCCACGCCCGAAAGCAATCGCATCCAGCGCCGACAGCCCGATGCCGGACCCTGCCAGCAGCTCCTTGATCATCGGCAGAAGCTTCTGCGCATGCAGCCGCGGAATCACCTCATAGTGCGTGGTGATTTTTCCGTCGTGCAACAGGGCAACAGAGCAGGCTTCAGTGGCGGTGTCCAGGGCCAGCAACGTGGTCATCGGAGTTTCCATGATCGGGGGAGAAAAGTGGGAGAAATGCGCGGGCATTATAAACAACAACGGCCCGCAAGCGGGCCGTCATCGCAACGCCTGGTGAAGATCAGGCCAGTGCTGCGCTCACCTTGGCGGTGATTTCCTTGACCGAACCTACGCCCGGGATGCTGCTGAACTTCGGCGTGCCGTCCTTCTCTTCGAGCTTCTTGTAGAACTCGACCAGAGGCTCAGTCTGCGCGTGGTAGACCGACAGGCGATGACGCACGGTCTCTTCGACGTCGTCCTTGCGCTGAACCAGGTCTTCGCCGGTCACGTCGTCCTTGCCTTCAACCTTCGGCGGGTTGTAGACGGTGTGGTAGACGCGGCCCGAACCTTCGTGCACACGACGGCCGGAGATACGCTGGACGATCTCTTCGTCGTCGACCTTGATCTCGACCACGTGGTCGATGGCAAGGCCGGCATTCTTCAGGGCTTCAGCCTGGGGAATGGTACGCGGGAAGCCGTCGAACAGGCAGCCGTTGGCGCAGTCGGGCTGCGACAGGCGATCCTTGATCAGACCGATGATCAGGTCATCGGACACCAGGCCGCCGCTGTCCATGACGCTCTTGGCCTTCAGGCCCAGCTCGGTGCCGGCCTTGACCGCAGCGCGCAGCATGTCGCCGGTGGAGATTTGTGGAATGCCGAACTTTTCAGTGATGAACGTTGCCTGAGTACCTTTACCGGCCCCGGGAGCTCCCAGCAGAATCACGCGCATTGTTGTGCTCCTCAATTTTTATAGAGATTTCGTCGGATTCGCCTACATGGGGCCAATCACTAAAAAAAATTAACTGACCCAACGGCCAAAGGCTGATCAAGATACACAGCCGATTCATGCCGCACAAGACGCCAAAAGTCGCAGCAACCCGCGACAAACCAATAGCTTGGCAACGATCGGTACTTTGGTAGCACCGCAGTGCAACTTCAGGGGGCAGCTCTGCGGCGGATCGGCTGTGCGCCGCAGGATGAAGCCTTCGAGCCTCATCTGCGGCACCAATCTCACCTTAGCCGGTATTGCGCAAACCGGCGGCAATGCCTGCAACAGACACCAGCAGCGCCTGTACCAGAGGACTGTCCAGGCTGACCTCGCGACTGCGCGAGCGTGCCAGCAGTTCGGCCTGCAATAGATGAAGCGGATCGAGGTAGGTGTTGCGCAAGCTGATGAATTCAAGGGTTTCCGGGCTGTGGGCCAGCAGTTGCGACTGGCCGGTCAGCCCGAGCACCACGTCGCACGCCTGCGACAATAGGTCGCGCAAATGCGCACCCAAATGCAGCAGTTGCGGCTGCACCAGACGTTCGTCGTAGAGCTGGGCAATGTCGCTGTCGGCCTTGGCCAGGACCATCTCCAGCATGTCGATGCGGGTGCGGAAGAACGGCCACTGCTCGCGCATCTGCCCCAGCAACTCGCCCTGGCCCCGCTCCAGCGCCTTGCTCAGCGCGTCTTCCCAGCCGAGCCAGGCAGGCAGCATCAGGCGGGTCTGGGTCCAGGCGAAGATCCACGGGATCGCCCGCAGGCTTTCCACCCCGCCCTCGCGACGCTTCGCCGGCCGGCTGCCCAGCGGCAGACGTCCCAGTTCCTGTTCGGGTGTGGCCTGGCGGAAGTATTCGACGAACTCGGGATTTTCCCGGACCACGGCGCGATAGGCGTTCACGCCATCTGCGGCCAGTTGATCCATCATCTGACGCCACTGCGGCTCAGGCATCGGCGGCGGCTGCAAGGTTGCCTCCAGCACCGCGGCCAGATACAGGTTCAGGTTCTGCTCGGCGATGTCCGGCAGGCCGAACTTGAAGCGGATCATCTCGCCCTGTTCGGTGGTGCGGAAACGCCCGGCCACCGAACCTGGCGGCTGCGACAGGATCGCCGCGTGAGCAGGACCACCCCCGCGGCCTACGGTGCCGCCACGGCCGTGGAACAGCAGCAGTTCGACTTGCTGGGCCTTGCAGATCTCCACCAGTTTTTCCTGGGCCCGATACTGCGCCCAGGCGGCTGCCGTGGTGCCCGCGTCCTTGGCCGAGTCGGAATAGCCGATCATGACTTCCTGCGGGCCATGCAAACGCTGGCGATAGCCCGGCAGGCTGAGCAGGTGCTCGATCACAGGCCCCGCGTTGTCCAGGTCCGCGAGGGTTTCGAACAACGGCACTACCCGCATCGGTCGCTGCAAGCCAGCTTCCTTTAGCAGCAACTGCACGGCCAGGACATCGGAAGCCGCGCCCGCCATGGAGATCACGTAGGAACCCAGCGATGCCGCAGGCGCCGCCGCCACCACCCGGCAGGTCGCCAGCACTTCGGCGGTGTCGGCTGCCGGCTTGAAATGCGCGGGCAGCAGTGGGCGTTTGTTGCTCAACTCGCCGAGCAGGAATTCGATGCGGGTTTCTTCGTCCCAGTCGTCATATCGGCCCAGGCCCAGGTAGTCGGTGATCTCGGTCATGGCCGAGCTGTGCCGGGTGGAGTCCTGGCGGACATCGAGCTTGACCAGGAACAGGCCGAAGGTGACCGCACGGCGCAGGCAATCGAGCAGCGGGCCATCGGCGATCACGCCCATGCCGCACTCGTGCAGCGAGCGGAAACACAATTGCAGCGGTTCGAGCAGCTCGCGATTGTCGTGCAACACGCCCTCAGGCGCAGGCTGGGTGACGCGCAGCGAGGCATGGGCCCAGTTGCGGGTGGCCCGCAGGCGCTCGCGCAGTTGCTTGAGCACGGCGCGATAGGGCTCGGCGCTGTCGCCGGCCACGGCCATCAGCTCGGGGCTGGCCTGTTGCATCGACAGCTCGGCAGCCAGTTGATCGACATCGCGCAGGTACAGGTCCGCGGCCATCCAGCGCGCCAGTAGCAGCACTTCGCGGGTCACGGTGGCGGTGACATTGGGGTTGCCGTCGCGGTCGCCGCCCATCCATGAAGCGAAGCGGATCGGCGCCGCTTCCAGAGGCAGGTGCAGGCCGGTGGCCGCTTTCAGCGCCTGGTCGGCCTTGCGCAGGTAGTTGGGGATGGCTTGCCACAGGGAGTTTTCAATCACCGCAAAGCCCCATTTCGCCTCATCCACGGGCGTGGGTCTGACACGGCGAATTTCTTCGGTGTGCCAGGCTTCGGCGATCAGGCGTTGCAGGCGCTCGGTGATCTGCTGGCGCTCGATGGCATTCAAGTCGCGATGATCGAGGGCCGCCAGTTGCGCGGCGATGGCATCGTACTTCTGAATCAGCGTGCGCCGTGCCACCTCGGTGGGGTGGGCGGTGAGGACCAGTTCGATTTCCAGTTTCCCCAACTGGCGCGCCAGGGCTTCAGGTGACTGACCGGACGCCTTCAAACGCTCAAGCAGTTCAGGCAGCACGCGCGATTCGAAGGGCTGCGGCTTGCTGTCGTCGCGGCGATGGATCAACTGATACTGCTCGGCGATATTGGCCAGGTTCAGAAACTGGTTGAAGGCCCGCGCAACCGGCAACAGTTCGTCCTCCTTGAGGCTTTCCAGATTGGAACTCAGTTGCTCGGTGCTTTGTGTCGTAGCGTGCCGACCGGCCTTGGCGCTCTTGCGGATACGTTCGATCTTCTCCAGAAAATCAGCCCCGTGCTGATCACGAATGGTGTTGCCCAACAGCTCACCCAGGAGGTGAACGTCCTCGCGCAAACGTGCATCGATATCAGCCATCCAGCCCTCTCCTTCAGCGTTTTTTGTTGTTCCGGTCACGCGTGGCTTCGGGTCCGAAAAGTCCCTGAAACTGAACGCTCGGTAAAAATCCGTCTCTATCTACTGTGCATACAGCGACAAATTCATACAAGCATGCAACCCCTTGCCTCACATCCGTGGGGAAAAGGCTAGGGTTTGTAGTGGACCCCACGAAGGTCTGCATACTCGCCAGCTCCCGTCATCCTGCGGGCGCCAGGTGCGAGAACCATGAAGAGGTCTTTATGAAAATCCGTGAGCTCGCAAAACAATGGGAACAGTCCGCCAAAGGCCGCCTGACCAAGACCGGGTACGCCGTGCATCTGGACGTCGAAGCCGCAGCGCGCCTGGCGGCCATCGCCGAAATGTACCCCAAACGCTCCCCGGAGGAACTGCTGGGCGAATTGATCGGTGCTGCCCTTGAAGAGCTTGAAGAAAGCTTTCCGTACATCCAGGGCACCCACGTGGTCGCCACTGACGAAGAAGGCGATCCTCTCTACGAAGACGTAGGACCGACACCGCGTTTCCTCGCCTTGTCGCGTCGTTTCCTACAAGACCTGTCGGATCTGACAGACAGTCAGCAGCACTGATAACGACGTCGTTTTCAATGCCAGTCAAAGTGCCGCGCCGCCCCGTAAAACCGGGGCCGGCGCGTCTTTTTATGTGTCATTAAAAAAGCGCCAGTTTTACAACGCGCAACAAATCACCCGTTTGGCAGCTGTAAAAAACGCTGAACTATTCAAAAACCGTGTTGGTCCGAGCAATTAGCCATGACAGAAAAAGCCGACCAATGGCATCAGGCGCGACGCGTGTTTGCTGCAAGCCGCCCGCTCCCGACCAGGGCAAGACTGAAATGGACCATCATGTTTTCAGGAGTTTCGAAATGGAGTTGACCACCATGAACATCAGCACTGCCAACACCAAGTCCAACCGCCTGCGCGGGCTGAAACTGGCCGCGTTGGTCGTGGGCACCAGCGTGCTCCTTGCCGGTTGTGCAGGCAAACCTCCAAGCGAGCAGTACGCCGTGACCCAGTCGGCGGTGAACGCTGCCGTGACCGCAGGTGCCACCGAGTACGCTCCGGTCGAGATGAAATCGGCGCAGGACAAGTTCAAGCAATCGGAACTTGCGATGCAGGAAAAGAAATACGACGAGGCCCGCAAATACGCTGAACAGGCCGAGTGGGACGCCCGTGTAGCCGAGCGCAAGGCGCAAGCGGCCAAGGCACAGAAAGCCGTGCAGGACGCTCGCCAGGGCGTCAATGAACTGCGTGAAGAAGGCATGCGCCAGGCCCAGCCGGTCAGCCAGTAACCCTTCGCATTTCCTGCATTGCCATTGATTTAAGGACGAAACCATCATGCGTAAACAAGTACTGATTCCTGCCCTGCTGGCCCTGAGCGTTGGCCTGGCTGCCTGCTCTTCGCAACCGAACGTGAATCTGGAGCAGGCCCGCACCAACTATTCGGCGCTGCAAAGCAACCCAAAGGCCACTGAACTGGCGGCCCTGGAAACCAAAGACGCGAGCGAATGGCTGGACAAGGCCGATGCGGCTTTCCGCAGCCACGAAAACGAGCAGAAAGTCGACCAACTGGCTTACCTGACCAATCAGCGCGTGGAGCTGGCCAAGCAGACCATTAACCTGAAGACCGCTGAAAACGATCTGAAAAACGCCTCGGCTCAGCGTGCACAGGCACGTCTGGATGCACGCGATGCGCAGATCAAGGCGCTGCAGAACAGCCTGAACGCCAAGCAGACCGAACGCGGCACCCTGGTGACCTTCGGTGACGTGCTGTTCGATCTGAACAAGGCCGAGCTGAAATCCAGCGGCCTGGTCAACGTCAACAAGCTGTCTCAGTTCCTGCAAGAGAACCCTGACCGCAAGGTGATCGTCGAGGGTTACACCGACAGCACCGGCTCCGCGAGCTACAACCAGTCGCTGTCCGAGCGTCGCGCCAACTCCGTGCGCATGGCGCTGGTGAAGATGGGTGTGAGCATGGACCGCGTCGTGTCCCAGGGTTACGGCAAGGAATACCCGGTGGCTGACAACGCCAGCGCGTCGGGCCGCGCGATGAACCGTCGCGTGGAAGTGACCATTTCCAACGACAACCAGCCAGTGGCACCGCGTTCTTCGATGCAGTAACGCAGCTCTTGCGGTAATCAACAGCCCTGCCTGGCGATGCTCAGGCGGGGCTGTTTTGCGTCCGTCTGTGGGAGCGGGCTCGCCCGCGAAGGCGGTGTGTCAGGCACCCAAACAGGCGTCTGGCAAACAGCGTTCGCGGGCGAGCCCGCTCCCACAGATAACAGATATCAGGCGGCGATGCTTAGCGTGTTATTGAACCTGCTGTGGCGTCTGCTGCCCCATGCAGCGCACCGCCTGTTTACGGTCGTTGACCAGCACGCCGGTCAGGCCCTTCTGTTCGGTATCGAACAGCACCAATACCCCTTCGATGCATTGCGCAGCCTGCGGCGCGGGTTCCAGCGCGACTTTGTAATCCTCCCCCGGCATGGTCTTGAGCATGGTGAACTGGCTCAATTGCAGGGCGTCCTCAGGCTTTGCGAAGTGCAGGTAGCCGTAGTACCACAACACCCCCACCGTGCCGAAAATACAGGCGATGCCGGTCAGAATCTGCGGGATGACGTTACGCTCTTCACTCATTTGTGGCTCTCTGCTGGGTTGCCTGGCGACGGTTTCGCGTCAGGATCGGGGTAGTTGGGGATTTCTGCCAGACGCCGCAAACCGTTGAAGTGCTGCGGGTCGTCCAGGTAGTTGACCATGACTTGCTGCCAGGTCGGGTCGGCGAAGGTCTGTACGTGAGGCCCGCGCGTCAGTTGCAGCACCCGCGGGGGCGGTGCGGCCTGATACAGGCTGATGCCGTTTTGCAGCGGAATCTGCGCATCGTCCAGGCTCTGGAACAACAGGATCGGCGTGCCCTTGAGCCGGGGGATGGCGGTGATGGCGCTGTCGCCGTCAGGAATCACCCAGGACAATGGCCGCTTGAACGCCCAGGTCAGCCACGACGTGCTCAGGGTGTAGCGCGCAATTTCACGGTAACTGGCCGGGACGCCGTCGAGTACCAGTGCCTTGAGCCGCGAGCGTTGCTGCGGATGTTCGGCCAGGTAATGCACGCCGATCGCGCCGCCCAGGCTCTGGCCCAGGACTATCAGCGGTTTGCCCTGTACTTCGGGGGCCTTGCTCAGCCAGTCGAAGGCGGCGTCGACGTCCTGATACACGGCAGGCAGGCTTGGATCGCCCTCGGAGCGACCATAGCCGCGGTAGTCCAGCATCAGCACCTGGTAGCCGCGCTCGGGTAGCCAGCCACTGCCGCCCAGATGCCAGGCCATGTTGCCGCCGTTGCCGTGCAGGTGCAGCACCGTGCCCTTGACCGGCACGCCCGCCTTGGCCGGCAGCCACCAGCCGTTGAGCCGGGTGCCATCGGCGGCGACGAGGGTGACATCGCGGTAGGCCAGTTGCGCCTTGTCCGGGGTCATGGGCACATGGCGCTCGGGGTAGAACAGCAACTCGCTGCAGCCGGTGAGGGAGATGAGCAGGAGCAAAGTCAGAAGCGGCTTCAAGCGATGTCCTTTTAAGTGAAATATCCAACCACACCCAGGACCTGTAGGAGTGAGCTTGCTCGCGATAGCGGTGTGTCAGACGGTACGACTTAAACTGACACTACGCCATCGCGAGCAAGCTCACTCCTACAGGGGAGGCGGTGGGTCAGGTAGATCCGAGTCGTCTGACACCACGCCATCGCGGGCAAGCGCGCTCCTACGGGATGTGTTGTTCAGAGGATGTTCGAGTAATCCGCCTCGATCCGGTCCAGGCTCAGGTGATTGAGGAAGTTGGAGAAGCACATCCACGCCGACAGCGCGTTCATGTCGCGGAACTGGTCGGGCAGGTACTTGGGCGGCACCACCAGTCCTTCGTCCACCAGTTGGCGCAGGGTGCGCATGTCTTCCAGGGTGGTCTTGCCGCAGAACAGCAGCGGCACCTGCTCAAGCTTGCCCTTTCTCACGGCCAACTGGATGTAGTTGTAGACCATGATGAAACCCTTCAGGTACGAAAGGTCCTTGGTGAATGGCAGACCGTTCGGCACAGAGCCTCGGAAAACGCGGCTGGCGTTGCCGTAGCTTTCCGGCATGCCGAAGCCCTGCTCGCGATAGAAATCGAACACCTGGAGGAAATCCGCGCCCTCCTCGGCCATGTGGATGGCGCGGGTGCGGTTGGTGAGCTTGCGCAGGCGGCTCGGGTACGAGGCGAAGCCGATCACTTCCATCAGAATCGCCAGCCCTTCCTGAGTCACCGTCGACGAGGGCGGACCCTTGGCCAGGAAGGTGCAGATTGGCTGGTTCAAGCCGTTGAGCGTGGTGCCCACGTGGACCAGGCCTTCGTGGACTTCCAGCGCCCGCACGTCACGCTCGTTGAACATCGCGTCGCTGCGGATCTTGATGTAGTCGGCGCCCGCCGCAGCGTCAGCCACGATGCCGTCGGACTCGAACACGCGGATGGTTTCCTCGGCCTCGCCGAAGGTGCGGTTCAGGCGGCTTTGCAGCATGGCCACCGCGTCCTTGGCGTTGAGTGTCTTGGGTTCGTCCTTGAGGTCACCACGCCCGGCGATGTTGTTCAGGTAATCGGAGAGCATCATGCCCAGGTCGGCCAGGGTCGGGTCGCCGGCATGGAACGCATCGGAGGCCGCGCCGTACAGCTCCTGGGAGATCAGGCCGAAATCCGGCGTGCCCCGGGCTTCGAGCATGCGGATCACCATGCGGTATTCCTTGCACATGCGGCGCATGATCTGCCCGACCGGGTTGAACTGGCCCAGTTGCCGGGTGATGTCGCGCTCGATGTTCTGGAACTCGAGCTTCACCGCGCCCGAATCGAACCCCAGCGGGCGGTTCTGGTAATAGGCGCGGTCGACCTCGGGCGGTTCCTTGCCCTTGGCGGCCAGGAACGTCTTGCGGATGCTGTCGTCCCATTTCACGGCATCGAGTACGCGAATCGGCGTCTGCGCCAACACAATACGATCGGACAGCGTGCGTATGGTCTGTTGGTAATCGTCCACCCAATACCCCTTTGATTAACCGGTAGCGCTATTTGGTCATGCGCTGATATTTGGCCGCATTGATGAAGACATCGGAATTGGCGGTGTCGTCCAGGTAGGCGAACACCTTGTCCATGGAGCTGGTGATCAGGACGCCGTCGCCCTTCTCGGTGTCCACCGTCTGGCCGTCGAAGACCTTCTGTTCCACCAGTTGCTGGAAGCGTTCGAGGTCAAGATCATAGACCTCCAGCTCGTCGGCGGCGTTTTGATTGTCGATCAGGTCGAAGCCTGCGATCACGTAGTTGGCGCCGTACTTGTCCGGCAGCGAGGCGCACAGGTACCAGCGGCTGCCGTGGCGGGCCACGGTGAAGGTGTATTCGTCACGGTTCTGGCGATCGCCCTTGCGATAGCTGACCGCCCGGTATTGATTGGTGCCGGCGCGACTGATCTCGAGCTCCAGCGGCTCGCCCCAGGCGTTCTTGCTGGTCCAGGTGCCGAGCAGTCCGGGCGGCGCGGTATCGCGGGTCGCGATCGGGTCCTTGAACGTCACCAGGCATCCGCTCAACAGGGCGAACGACAAGGCGAGCACGACGCTCCAGACTTTCATCCTTTCCTCCCCATGTGAGCCGTGAACCGGCGAACGATCAACCCGCCACGGGCCTTGCAGTGCCCAGCACCAAGTGCATCTGGCGGGTAAGAATAGCGAGCATTTGCTCGTCTGCGTCGGGCCGTGGGCCTTCGAGCAGCCCCTGATATTCCATCCGCCCGATAATCCCCGTCAACACTTGCGCGTCCGTCTGCGGCTGGGCCGAGCCCATGACCTCGAGAAACTGGGCACTTCCCTGCAGCAGAATCTCCTGATGGGCGCTCACCAGAGGTGCCAGGCGCGGGTTGATCAAGGCTTCGAGGCGGAAGGCATGCTCGGCGATCAACTGGTCGCGGCGGGTCATCAGTTGATGACGCACGTATTCCATCGTCATGCGCGCGATTTCGTCGGCCAGGCGTCCACGGGCCTCGGCACTGCCATCGTTGCGCGCAACCATTTCGCGCAGCAACACTTCGGTGTTGGTCCACAGCTTGGCCATGTAGGCGGCGCTGCGCTCGACGTATTGGGCGAAGGCATCGGTGAGCAGGTCGTCGATGTCCTTGAAGTAATAGGTGGTGGCCGACAGCGGCACCTGCGCCTCGGCAGCCACGGCACGATGGCGAACGGCGCGCACGCCATCGCGGATGAGGATGCGCATGGCGGCATCGAGAATCTGCTGGCGACGCTGTTCACTGCCCTGTCGGCTCGCTTTGCGGCCTTGATACTGAACACTCTGCGCCACAGCCGTGGCAAGGCCGGCGGCTCCCTTTTGAGCGATCGTACGATTCACGACAGGTTTCCTTTTTAGTCTTCGAAATCGGGGCATCGGAAAGCTTCGGTGTCTGCACCGGCCCCGTCGCGGGCGAGCGCGCTCCTACAGTCGAGCACAATACAGTGTAGGAGCGCGCTTGCCCGCGAAGGCGTCAGCACAGGTAACCGAACATCCGCAAAACAGGCAAAAAAAAGCCGCCCTCTCCAGGCGGCTTTTCTGACAACGCTTAAGCCTGAGGCCGCATGTGCGGGAACAGGATCACGTCGCGGATCGATGGCGAGTTGGTCAGCAGCATCACCAGACGGTCGATACCGATACCCTCACCCGCCGTCGGCGGCATGCCGTATTCCAGCGCGCGAACGAAGTCGGCGTCGTAGTGCATGGCTTCGTCGTCACCGGCGTCCTTGTCGGCCACCTGGGCCATGAAGCGCTCGGCCTGGTCTTCCGCGTCGTTCAACTCGGAGTAGGCGTTGGCGATTTCACGGCCGCCGATGAACAGCTCGAAACGGTCGGTGACGTTCGGGTTTTCGTCGTTGCGGCGCGCCAGCGGCGACACTTCGAACGGGTACTGGGTGATGAAGTGCGGCTGTTCCAGCTTGTGCTCGACCAGCTCTTCGAAAATCATCACCTGCAGCTTGCCCAGGCCTTCGAAGCCCAGCACCTTGGCACCGGCTTTCTTGGCGATGGCGCGAGCCTTGTCGATGTCGTTCAGGTCATCGGCGGTCAGATCCGGGTTGTACTTGAGGATCGAATCGAACACCGACAGACGCGCGAACGGCTCGCCGAAGTGGAACACCTTGTCGCCGTACGGCACGTCGGTGGACCCCAGCACAAGCTGCGCCAGTTCGCGGAACAGTTCTTCGGTCAGGTCCATGTTGTCTTCGTAGTCGGCGTAGGCCTGGTAGAACTCCAACATGGTGAATTCAGGGTTGTGACGGGTCGAGACGCCTTCGTTACGAAAGTTGCGGTTGATCTCGAACACCTTCTCGAAGCCGCCAACCACCAGACGCTTGAGGTACAGCTCAGGCGCGATACGCAGGAACATTTCCATGTCCAGGGCGTTGTGGTGGGTTTCGAACGGCTTCGCCGCGGCGCCGCCCGGAATGGTCTGCAGCATCGGCGTCTCGACTTCCAGGAAATCACGCTTCATCAGGAAGCTGCGGATGTGGGCGATGACTTGCGAGCGCACGCGGAAGGTGTCGCGTACTTCTTCGTTGACGATCAGGTCAACGTAGCGCTGACGGTAGCGCTGTTCGGTGTCGGTCAGGCCGTGGTGCTTGTCCGGCAGCGGGCGCAGCGACTTGGTCAGCAGGCGCACGGTGGTCATCTCGACGTACAGGTCGCCCTTGCCGGAACGGGCCAGGGTGCCTTCGGCGGCGATGATGTCGCCCATGTCCCAGGTCTTGACCGCGGCCAGGGTTTCCTCGGACAGGGTCTTGCGGTTGACGTAGACCTGGATGCGACCGGTCATGTCCTGGATCACCATGAACGAGCCACGGTTGAGCATGATGCGACCGGCAACCTTGACCGGAATCGCCGCTTCAGCCAGCTCTTCCTTGGTCTTGTCCGCGTACTGTTTCTGCAGGTCGTTGCAGTAGTTTTCGCGGCGGAAGTCGTTCGGGAAGGCGTTACCCTTCGCGCGCTCGGCTGCAAGCTTTTCCTTGCGCAGGGCGATCAGGGTGTTTTCTTCCTGTTGCTGGGCTTGCGGGTCGAGTTGTTGGTCGCTCATGTCTTCAGTTATTCCATCAGGTTCGTTGCCCATCATCCGCCACGGGTCAGCGGTGAGGAATCGCGGGCCGGTCATGCGCAGTGGCGTGCCGTGCCCGCAACGGTAGTTTCGCGGTTACAGGCCTTGCTTGAGGCTGGCTTCCAGGTAACCGTCGAGGTCGCCGTCCAGCACCTTGTTGCAGTCACTGCGCTCGACGCCGGTACGCAGGTCCTTGATGCGCGAGTCATCGAGGACGTACGAACGGATCTGGTGACCCCAGCCGATGTCGGACTTGGTGTCTTCCAGGGCCTGGGACGCCGCGTTGCGCTTCTGCATTTCCAGCTCGTACAACTTGGCCCGCAGCATTTTCATGGCGGTGTCCTTGTTGGCGTGCTGGGAGCGCTCGTTCTGGCAGCTGACCACGGTGTTGGTCGGCACGTGGGTGATACGCACCGCCGAGTCGGTGGTGTTGACGTGCTGACCACCGGCACCGGACGAACGATAGGTATCGATGCGCAGGTCCGACGGGTTGATGTCGATCTCGATGCGGTCGTCGATCTCGGGGGATACGAACACCGCCGAGAACGAGGTGTGGCGACGGGCGCCGGAGTCGAACGGGCTCTTGCGCACCAGGCGGTGAACGCCGATCTCGGTACGCAGCCAGCCAAAGGCGTACTCGCCCTTGATGTGCACCGTGGCGCCCTTGATGCCGGCGACTTCGCCTTCGGACAGTTCCATGATGGTGGCGTCGAAGCCACGCTTGTCGGCCCAGCGCAGGTACATGCGCAGCAGGATGTTGGCCCAGTCCTGTGCTTCAGTACCGCCGGAACCGGCCTGGATGTCCAGGTAGGCGTTGTTGGGGTCCATCTCGCCGCTGAACATGCGACGGAATTCAAGCTTGGCCAGCGATTCTTCAAGGCCCTGGAGCAGCTCGACGACGTCATTGACGGCGCCTTCGTCGTTTTCTTCGACGGCCATGTCCAAAAGCTCGCGCGAATCGGTCAGGCCGCTGGACATCTCGTCCAGGGTCTCGACGATCTGCGCCAGGGTGGCGCGCTCGCGGCCCAGTGCCTGGGCGTACTCGGGCTTGTTCCAGACGTTCGGGTCTTCCAGCTCGCGGTTGACTTCGATCAGACGATCACTCTTGTGATCGTAGTCAAAGATACCCCCGAATGGACTGGGAGCGTTCGGTCAGGTCCTTGATGGTGTTCAGGATCGGGTTGATTTCCATGGTCGACAGGACTCGCAGGCGAATTTAGCAAAGCCCGCGAGTATAGCTCATTCGTCCCCATTGCGGCAGTCCGTCCGGCTGCCTGGCCTCCTGACTAATCGCGAACCGCGATAACCCTCATCGCGAAACAGCCTAGCGCCCGCATCGGCTGCGCACATACTCGGAAAAGGACATCAGGAAACACCGAAAAGGAGGTCGAGATGAAACCCGGGCAACTTGCCTTGTGGGTGATGGTGACGCTGTTCGCGGCGTCCCCCATCCACGCAGAAGAAAACCCGTCGACTGTCTATCCTGCCGCGACACAGGCCGAACAGTCCGGCGTGGGCGACGAAATACCGTCGCAAGCACCGCCCACCTCCCCCGAATCAGCGGCCAGCGGTGTCTTTCAGGCTCCGGCTTCCGCTTTCGCCACCGATGGCAACCTGGACATCGGCAAAGCGGGCGCTGCGGTACCCTTCAAAGTCGATTACTCGAGCTTCGGCCCGGGACACAAGGTGATCCTGCGCTGGACCGGCACCAGCACCTATAATGCGCCGGTGCAGACCACCGCCGCCGCGCACCCGCTCACGTTCACGGTGCCCAAGGCCACAGTCGCCCAGGATTTCGGCAAGACAGCGACCATCACCTATACCGTCGAAGTGCCCGGCGCACCTATCCAGACCTCCGAGCCACTGACGGTCAACGTCATGCTCGAAGCGCTGCCGGCACCCGAGTTGCCGCTGGCCCCGGACAACAAGCTGGACGTGGGCAAGGCCCCGCTGTCCGTCCCCTTCAAGGTGGCCTTTGCGAGCCTGGCCGCCGGCCAGAAGGTCACGCTGATCTGGGGTGGCGTCACGCCTTACCGGGCGGCGGCCCAGAACACCACGAGCACGGCACCATTGGTGTTCAACGTGCCCCGGGAGGTGATTGCCAGGGAATTGGGCAACACGGTGCCCGTGACCTACACAGTCGAGATTGCGGGCGTCGCGCTGCAAACCTCCCAGCCCCTGAACATACAAGTGCAGATCGGTGACTTTCCGCCGCCCAACCTGCCGCTGGCGACCGGGGTGGACACGGCGCTCAGCCTAAACAGGCGCTATGCCGATACCCGCGAGCAATGTGACGAGGGCACGCCGGCGTTCTACTGCAGCGGCGTGGTGATTCGTGCAACGCAGAATGGCAACTACGACCCCTGGGACCCAAGCACCACGGCCATCACCCTGGGAGGCGTGTCGTTTTCGTACATGCGCAAGGATGCATTCGTCAGCACGCTTTACCACAACAGCGGCTTCATCTTCCTCGCCCAACAGGACGCAATTCGCCAGGGCAAGGCTCAGGAGTATCTGTGCACATATCCCTATGATGCCTGGACTGCCCAGCCCAGAAGGCCCGACGCAGGCTGTGGTTTCCAGCCAAGAGCCGCCCAGGCGGACCTGAGCACTTGCCAGAGCGTGGACGCCATCACCACCGAAGGCTGGTACGCATTCGCCCGACAACTGACCCACCCGCAGGAACAGTGCTCGTTCAGCACCCGGGACTGGAGCCAGTTCCTCACCAGCCTGAAAGTGCGGGCCAACCGGCCTGCCAACATGCCGGACGCGTGGAACGAGATTCTGGTCAGGGTCTGGGACCAGAACATCCCGGCCCAGTTGCCGATCGAGGCGTTCTTCTACAAGAACCCCGCAGGCCTTGCCGAGGCCAGGACCTATCAGCAGAAATACGCGGCACGGACCGCAGGCGCCTGGCTGCCGGTCATCAAGCTTGACCTCGCTGCCCCCAACGATGCGCCCTTCAGCTACATCCCCACCGACCAATTGATTCAACCCTGATATCGACAGGACCGACTCCCTGCCGGGCATTTTCGCAGGCAGGGAACGATGCATGACTCTGCCGACCGACGACATGGAGGTCACATGAAACTCTTGTATGCGTTGCTGATCACAACGCTGATGTCCCTTGCAGCCCTGCCCGGGGTACAAGCTGACAGCCAGCCATGCAATTGCCAGTGCCAATGCGAGGCATCCCCTGCGACGTCGCCCGGCGGCAGCGTGCTGGCGATACCCAAACCGCCGCCGCCTGTGGTCGTCGAAGCATCGAACGACGAGCTCGATCTGCAGACCCTGGGCACTGCCGATGCGACAGTCGAGGTGAGCTACCCCGAAATCGCCGACGGGCATACCGCAGGGTTGTACTGGACCAGTCCTGCCGGGCAGTACCGGGCGCCGGTGCAGACCGTCAGCGGTGGCGCCAAAAAGCTCATGTTCAAGATCCCCAATGCCACCGTCGTCAATGATCTTGGCCAGTCCCCGGAGATCACCGCAAGTGTCGGCGTTGCCAACGAGAAACTGGTGATCTCCGAGCCCCGCACCATCACGATCATCAGCGGCGCGCCACCGGGCGAATACCCGGCAGCGGCATTACCCGATTTCACGGATAACCTGGTGGACGTCGGAGTGCTCACCGGCGACCTGAACGTTCGTGTGGCCTATGACAGCCTGGCTGCCGGACAGCAGGTAAAGGTGCTGTGGCGGGGTCCGGTGACCTATGACACCCCTTTGCAGTCCCCTGAGGACGACACGCCCCTGGGCTTCACCATCCCCCGCGACGTCGTCATCGCCAGTCTCGGCAAGCCGGTCACCTTGAGCTACGAGGTCACGCTCGACGGACAGGTGTTTCAGCCCTCCGATAGCCTGACCCTGAACGTCGTCCTCAGAACCCTCAAGGAAGTTCCGGTCATCCCCTCGGCGGTCGATGGAAAAGTGGATCTGAAAGCTTTGCTGTTCAAGCCCCTGATCATTACGTACAGCTACACCGGCATCACCCCGGGCCACACCGCGGGCATCCGTTGGGCCGGCAACCCGGCCTATGACACGCCGCACCCTGCAATCGGCACCACGCCCAGGCCACTGGAATTCACTATCCCCTACGACAAGGTCCGGCTGGAGAGAGACAAGACCGTGCTGGTCAGCGCCTCGGTGGGTACCGGGGACAACCATCTGACGATATCGCCAGAGGTGTCGGTGGAGGTGGTCGACACCCGCCCCGGAGGCGAGGAAGTCGCTGCCGATCTCAACGCGCGCTACAACGACACGCGCAAGACCTGCGACAGCGATCTGCCGTCCTATTACTGCAACGGTGTCACGATCCGCGGGACGGTCAATGGCGGTTACGACCCCTGGGATCCGAGCCCTACTCAACTGACCAAAGGCTCGATGTCCTTTTCCTATCTGCGCAAGGACGCCAGGGTCACCCAGCTTTTTCGTCCCAGCGGCTACATCCTGCTGTCCCAGGACAACGCCATCGCCCAAGGCAAGGCCTACGACTACCTGTGCAGCTATCCGCACGATGGATGGACTGACCTCGTCGGCAGGCCAGGCCTGGGCTGCGGCCTGCAACCCAAGGCGAACCAGCCGCTTATTGACATGCTCACGCAGAACCCTGAGCTGGCCAACCTGCTCAAGAATGATGATGCCCTGGTTGAGCGTTTGAAGAACGACCAGAGCCCTGCCGGCCTGCTCACGAGCGATTCCAGGCTGGCCGAGTTGCTCAGGGCGGCACCCACTCTGGGCGCCTTGCTCAGTGATAACGAGCGAATGGTTGAGCACTGGCGCGTGGCGCCTTACGCTGACGACCTGAGCACCTGTGCCGGGCAGAACGCAGCGACCATGGCGACATGGAACAGCTATTCGAGCAAGTTGACCCATCCATCGCAGCAGTGCTCCCTCAGCGCCCAGGATGCGACGCAATTCGACACCAGCCTCAAGGCCCGAGAGTTTGCCCTTCCGGTGATCAAAAGCACCTGGAACGAAGTTCTCGTCAAGGTGTGGCCAGCCGGCATCCCCAACCGGCTGCCCATGGAAGGCTTCTTCTACACCAGCGCGCCGGGCCTTGCGGAAGCCAAAGCCTACCAACAGAAGTACGTGACCCGGACCGGGGGCATGTGGCTGCCCGTCATAAAGCTGGACATGACGAAGCTGGCGGGCAACCCCTTCAGCTACAGCACAGCCGATCAGGCCGTACAACCGTAGCGGCCGGACGGCAAGGGTCGCCTCGAGTGACATTTGCCCCGCCGTCGAAAAGGAGATCGACATGAAAACCAGGCCATTTATCCTGTGGGCACTGACAGGGCTGCTGGCAGCATTCGCCATCCAGGCGGACGAGGCCGTACCGGCTCCCGATTCCGGTCTGTGGGTGGCTGCGGTAGTCGCCAGCCCCCAGGCAGCGCCTGCCACCTCGCTGCAGGGCACCGTCAGGGCGATAGCCACCCCACCGCCACCGCTGGTGGTCGAGGCGGTGAACGACGAACTCGATCTGCAAACCCTGGGCGCTGCCGATGCGACGGTGGAGGTGACCTATCCCGAGATCGCAAAGGACCATACCGTAGGGCTGCGCTGGAAAAGCAACAGTCAGACTTATAATGCTCCTGTGCAGAGGGTCAGCGATGGCGCCAGAAAGGTCACGTTCAAGATTCCGAATGCCACGGTCGCGAAGGATCTGGGCCTGTCGCCGGTGCTGACCGGCAGCGTCGGCATAGGGAATGATCCGCTGGTGATTTCCCAGCCGCGCAGCATCAGGATCATCCGCAATGCACCACCGGCGCAATACCCGGCACCGACGCTACCCGGCGCGCCTGACAATGTGGTGGATGTCGACGCCTTGACGGGAGACCTGGTCGTCCGGGTTCACTACCCCGACATCGGCGCAGGACAGACCGTGAGAGTACTCTGGAGGGGTGCCACTTCCTATGACACACCTTCGCACGACACCGTGGACGACAGTGCGCTGACCTTCACTATTCCCAAGGCAACTGTTGCAGCGACAGTGGGCGTGGCTGTGAGCTTGAGTTATGAGGTGATTCGCAATGGGCAACCTGCACAGTCTTCCGCCCCCGCTTCAGTGAGGGTGATGAGCAAGGCGCTGAGCACCGCACCGAAAATCAGCTTGCTGCAGGGCGGTTTGCTCGACCTGGCATTCGTCCAGTCCAAGGACGTCAGGGTTACCTATACCTACCCCGGCATCGCAAAAGGCGACACCGTGGGCATTCGCTGGGCTGGCAAGCCCGTCTACGAAACCCCGCATCCACCGATCGGGGACACGCCACGCCCGGTGAGATTCGACATTCCCTATGACAAGGTCCGCGACGCCAAAGGCACGCTGGTCACGGTCACGGCGACCGTGGGCAGGCCTGGCTTGCCCCTGGAAACGTCACAGGAGCTGAAGTTCATTGTCCTCGACTCCCGTACCCCAGGCGAAATCGTGATCGAGGATCTGAACAACCGTTTCAACGACACGCGTTCCACCTGCCTCAACAATCAGCCTTCCTACTACTGCAATGGCGTTACCACCCGCGGTACGGACAACGGTAACTTTGATCCATGGGATCCTAGCGCGACCCAATTCCGCAAAGGCTCAATCTCGTTCTCGCATATTCGCAAGGATTCCAGAGTCACCTACCTGTGGAGGAACAGCGGCTACGTCCTGCTTTCTCAGGCGGAGGCGATCAAGCAAAACAAACAGCAGGAATACCTCTGTGTATTCCCGCACGATGGCGCCACCGACCTGGGAAGACTCGCGTACGGTTGCGGATTCGCAGGAAAGGCCGGGCGGGCAAGCGACACCGGGGAGAAGCTGATGCAGATCGCTATCGAGCATCCCGAGCTGCCAGCGCTGCTCAGGAACAACGAGCAACTGGCTGACCGACTCGCCAATGGCAAAGACGCCAGCGATCTTCTGCAAAAGGATCCGGCCTTTGCCGCCTTGATCCGCAAAGTGCCCAATCTGGGAATGCTGTTGAGCCATAGCCTGGACGAGGTGCAAGCCTCCAATCAGTTTTCCATCAACGTTGCGGACCAGAGCACCTGCGCAGGCCAGAATGCCACGACACTCAACACCTGGCTTGCCTACACCAACCGTTTGACCCACCGCCTTCAGCAATGCTCGCTGAGCGCGCAGAATCCGGCGCAATTCTCACTCAGCCTGCTGGCACGGGGCTCTTCGGTACCCGCTGCGGTATTCAGCACCTGGAACGAGGTGCTGATAAAGGTCTGGCCTGCCGGTATGGCTTCCAGAGTGCCGCTGCAAGCGTTCTATTACCAGAGCGCAGCTGGGCTGCCGGAAGCTCGGGCTTATCAACAGAAGTACAAGACCCGGACATCGCTATGGGTGCCTGTCATCAAGCTTGACGCAACAAAAATGGCGGCCGGGGTTGCCCCATTCAGTTACATTCCCGCCGACCAGGCCGTGCAGCCTTGAGCGCAGCGCAGACAAGGCCGGATTCATGTCCGGCCTTGTCTCACCCCACCGCCACCTGATTGCGCCCGCTGTTCTTGGCCGCATACAACCCCTGATCCGCGCTCTGGATCAGTTGCCGGCTGTGGCTGCCCACGGCAGGCACTACGGTGGCCAGGCCAATGCTGATGGTCAGCACGGAACCTTCTACCGGGGCGATGTGCGGGATGTTCATGCCGGCCACGGTCTGGCGCAGTTTCTCGGCCAGCAGGCGCGCACCGCCCGGCGAGGTGTTGGGCAGCACCAGGGCGAATTCTTCGCCGCCGTAACGGGCGGGCAAGTCCGAAGGACGGCTGCAGCTTGCGCGGATGGCCTTGGCCACCTGACGCAGGGCCTCGTCGCCTTCAAGATGGCCGAAACTGTCGTTATAAGCCTTGAAGTAGTCGACATCGATCATCATCAGCGACATCTGGGTCTGTTCGCGAATGGCCCGGCGCCATTCCAGTTCCAGGTATTCGTCGAAGTGCCTGCGGTTGGAGAGGCCCGTCAGGCCGTCGGAGTTCATCAGGCGCTGCAGCACCAGGTTGGTGTCCAGCAACTGCTGCTGGCTCACGCGCAGGGCACGATAGGCCTCGTCGCGCTGCAACAGGGTCATGTAGGAACGCGAGTGGTAGCGAATGCGCGCCACCAGTTCGATGTTGTCCGGCAGCTTGACCAGATAATCGTTGGCCCCGGCCGCGAACGCCGCGCTCTTGATCAGCGGGTCTTCCTTGGTGGAAAGCACGATGATCGGGATGTCGCGGGTGATCGGGTTGTTGCGGTATTCACGCACCAGGGTCAGGCCGTCGAGGCCTGGCATGACCAGGTCCTGCAGGATCACCGTCGGCTTGATCTGGATCGCCTGGGCAATGGCCTGATGCGGATCGGCGCAAAAGTGGAAATCGATGTTTTCCTCATTTGCCAGCCCGCGCCGGACGGCCTCGCCGATCATTGCCTGATCGTCGACCAGCAACACCATGGCAGCGTTTTCATCCGTGGTGTTTACATCGTCCAGTTGCAAATCATGCATCAGGGTGCTCCTGGTCACAGCCGGGCTGTGAAATCACCTGGTAATTCATTGGGTGAAAACCTCTTTCAAACGAGGTGCAATGGTGTCCAGCGGGCGAATTTCCACGGCTGCGTCGATGGCCGCTGCCGCCTTGGGCATGCCATACACCGCGCAGCTTTCCTGATTCTGGGCGATGGTCAGAAACCCCCGCTGACGCATCAGCTTGAGTCCCTGCGCGCCATCACGCCCCATTCCCGTCAACAGAACGCCCACTGCATCCCCGCTCCAATAACTGGCTACGCTCTCGAAAAAGACATCGATCGAGGGCCTGTAAATTTCGTTTACCGGCTCGGCGGTGTAAGCCAGCGTGCCGTTCTTCAAAAGACGTATATGGTGATTGGTCCCCGCCAGCAATACAGCGCCAGGCTGCGGCGGCTCGCCGTCACGGGCCAGGCGCACGGCAAGGCCGGACGAGCTGCTCAGCCACTGCGCCATGCCGGCGGCGAACACCTGATCCACGTGCTGAACCAATACGATGGGGGCCGAAAAATCCTTCGGCAGCCCTTTCAACAGTATTTCCAGGGCAGCAGGGCCGCCGGCCGAGGAGCCGATTGCCACAAGCCCGCGCCGCTGAACCGCATCGCGAACCGGCACAGGGGCCTGGCGCACGCGGCTGTCACGCTGGCCAATCAGCCAGCCTATATTAAGTATCTTGCGCAACAAAGGGGCGGCAGCTTCTTTAGGGTCACCCGCACCGATCGCTGGCGTATCTACCACATCCAGCGCACCGTGGCCCATGGCTTCGAATACGCGGTGTACGTTCTGCTCGCGGTCCACCGTGACGATCACGATGGCGCACGGCGTGGCCGCCATGATACGACGAGTCGCCTCCACGCCGTCCATGACCGGCATGATGAGGTCCATCAGGATCAGGTCCGGCAATACCTCAGCGCATTGCTCGACCGCCTCGGCGCCATTGCGGGCGACCCAGACCACCTGATGCGCAGGCTCGAAAGCCAGCGCACGGCGCAGCGCTTCGACGGCCATGGGCATGTCGTTGACGATGGCGATTTTCATCCTTGCGCATCTCCTATCAACTCAACGACCGCGTCAAGCAACGCATCGTCATGGAAACTGGCCTTGGCCAGGTAGTAGTCGGCGCCTGCGTCCAGCCCTCGTCGACGATCCTCTTCGCGGTCCTTGTAGGACACTACCATGACCGGCAACGACTGCAGACGGCTGTCGCGTCGCAGCAAGGTCACCAGTTCGATACCGTCCATGCGCGGCATGTCGATGTCGGTGATCAACAGGTCGAAATCTTCGGCACGCAAGGCGTTCCAGCCATCCATGCCATCCACCGCCACGGCCACTTCGTAGCCGCGACTGAGCAGCAGTTTGCGCTCGAGCTCGCGTACGGTCAGCGAGTCGTCCACCACCAGCACCCGTTTACGCGGCTGGGCCTGGGCCTCGCGACTGCGCCGGTCGATGCGCTCCAGGCGCCCGGTGTTCAGCAGTTTTTCCACCGAACGCAGCATGTCTTCGACATCGACGATCAGCACCGCCGAACCATCGTCGAGCAAGGCGCCGGCCGAAATATCCTGAACCTTGCCCAGCCGCGGGTCCAGCGGCAACACCACTAACGTGCGCTCGCCGATGAAACGTTCCACCGCCACGCCATACACCGCGTCGCGTTCGCGGATTACCACGACCTTGAGCACGTCTTCACGGTGTTCTCCGGCCGGACGATTGAGCAACTGGCTGGCCGCAACCAGCCCGACATGCCGTTCCTCGTGCCAGAAATGCTGGCGCCCTTCGAGCTGCACGATCTCATCGGCCTGCACATCGCGCATGCGTTCGATGTGCGCCAGCGGGAAGGCGTAGGCCTCGCCGCCCACTTCCACCACCAGGCTGCGGACCACCGAAAGCGTCAGCGGTACTTCAAGGTGGAAGCGACTGCCCTGCCCCGCCTGCTGATGCAGATCGACCCCGCCGCGCAACTGGCGAACCATGTGCAGCACCGCATCGAGCCCAACACCACGGCCCGACACCTCGGTCACCTTGTCGCGCATGCTGAAACCGGGCAGGAACAGGAAGCTCAATAGCTCTTCCTCGCTCAACTGCGCGGCGGTTTCAGCGGGCGACAGTTTGCGCTCGATGATGTTCTGGCGCAGGCGTTCCAGATCGACACCGGCGCCGTCGTCGATCAACTCGACCACCAGCAAGCCGGCCTGATGGGAAGCCCTGAGCTGAATCAGGCCCTCGGCAGGCTTGCCCGCAGCGATGCGCCGCTCAGGGGATTCGATGCCGTGGTCCACCGCGTTACGCAGCAAGTGCGTCAGCGGTGCTTCGAGTTTTTCCAGTACGTCGCGGTCGACCTGGGTCTTCTCGCCGTCGATTTCCAGACGCACCTGCTTGCCCAGCGAGCGGCCCAGGTCGCGGACCATGCGCGCCTGGCCTGCCAGCACGTCGGCGAACGGGCGCATGCGACAGGCAAGGGCGGTGTCGTAGAGCAGTTGCGCACGCTGGCTGGCCTGCCAGCCGAACTCGTCCAGGTCCGAAGTCTGCTGGATCAACAGGTGCTGCGCTTCGCCCAGCAGGCGGCGCGCTTCTTCCAATGCCTTTTGTGCATCGGGGTCGGCGTTTGCGCCCAGCAATGCATCAAGGTTGTCCAGTGCCCGGCTCGCGCCGCTCTGCGAGCGTTTGACCCGCTGCATCGCGGTCAGATAGGGCTTCAGGCGCTGGGTCTCGACCAGCGATTTGCTCGACAGGTCCAGCAGGTTGTTCAAGCGTTCGGCGGTCACCCGCAGGACACGTTCGCCGCCCTCGGCCACGCGACGCTCGCGACGCGGCTCGGCCCTGGCCGCAGGCGCCTGCTCGGTAACGGATTCTTCTTCGGCGACAGGCGCTGGCGCAGGGGGCACAACGGGCGGCTCGGCAAGAGGATGGTCGAACGCCGCCGGGCCCAGTGCCGATTGCACGGACTGCACCAGGGACTGGGCGTTGGCCAGCAGGATGTCTTCCATCGACGGCGCAGCACTCGGCGGCGCAGCCGAAGGCCTGGCGCCGGGTTTGATAAGGTCGTTCATCAACGCGACGTAACCGTCGACGTCGCTCTGCCCTACGCTGCTCTCACCGGGGGTGGCGATGCGCATCAGCATGTCGGTGCCCATCAGCAGCGCATCGATGTGCTCGGGCGCAAGACGCAGGCGGCCTTCCTGGGCTTCGACCAGGCAATCCTCCATGACGTGGGACACGCTGACCCCGGCGTTGACCCCGACGATCCGCGCCGCGCCCTTGAGCGAATGGGCGGCGCGCATGCAGGCTTCCAGTTGATCGGCCTGGGCCGGATTGCGCTCCAGCGCCAACAGGCCTGCGCTGAGCACCTGAGTCTGGGCTTCGGCTTCCAGGGTGAAGAGTTCGAACAACGAGGCGTCGCGCATCTGATCGGGCGTCATGTCATGCTCCGGTTCACTGCCGACAACAGCTGTTCTTCATCCAGCAGGCGCAGGCTGCGGTCGCGCCATCGCACCACACCCCGGGTGAACCGGGCATTGGCGTTGTGCGCAGGGGCCGAGGCCGAATCCAGCAGGCGCGCCTCGATGGCATGAATGCCGTCGACTTCATCCACCGGCACCACCACCGGCCCGCCTTCGGCAGCCACGATCAACATGCGCGGCATGACCCGCGCCTTGCTGGCAGGGGCGAAAGACACATCCAGCCCCAGCAGTTCGACGAACGACAGGCACGCCACCAGCGCACCACGCACGTTCGCCACACCCAGCAGGGCGCGGGAACGCTGGTGCGGCAGCGAATGAATGGTCTGCACCGGCGACACCTCGACCAGGCAACGGGTCGGCAGGCCGAGCCACTCCTCCCCTAAGCGAAACACCACCAGCGAGCGGGTCTGAACGTCACTGGCAAGCTCTTCAGCGCCGGCCACCACGCGATGTTCCTGGGCCAGCGCGTAGCGGTCCAGCAGGCGCGTGGCCGCTGCCGAATACACCGAGCAGTTGCGGCAATGGATGTGTTCTTCGAGCAGCGGACAGGAACGGTCTCCATGGATACCGATGCGGTTCCAGCAATCGTCGATGGCCTGGGCGTCGTTGCTGATGAGTTCGCTGTGCACGCCGGTCATCGGTTGCGTCCTTCTTTATTCACACCGCGCGCAGCACGCTCCTGCAAGCGTCTGGCACCTGCCGTGTCGCCTTGGGCGGCCAGCAGCGCGGCCAGTTGAGCCAGGGCCTCGGGGTGTTGCGGCTCAAGGTAAAGCGCCTTGCGGTAGAAGCCTTGCGCACTCGCGGCATCGCCCTCGACCTCGGCGAGCAGGCCCTGCCAGTAGAACACCCGCGCGACGGGCTCGAAACGCTTGAGGTATTGCTCGCACGCAGCCTTGGCCTGGGCACTCTTGCCCTCGTTGGCCAGGCGCTTGATGCTGTCGAGCAGGGTCGTGGCTTCGCTGTTGTCCAGCGCCGGGCTCGCCGGAGTACGCGGCGGCGCGGCGAACGGACGGACGCTGGCCTTGACTCGCGGCGGGGCAACAGGAACCGGCCTGGCACTGACCGGCAGCGACTCGCTGCGCGCAGGCACGCTGGGCGCGGGGGACTGTTGGGCCAGCGGTTCAGCCCGATGCCTGAAGGCAAACGACTGGGCCACGCCAATGGACGCCATGCCCATGCGCCCCAGCAGGCTGCCCTCGGCAGGCCCGATGAACAGCACGCCGTCGTCGCGGGTCATGCGTTTGAGCGCCTCGAAACCCCGGCGCTGAGTCTCGACATCGAAATAGATCAGCAGGTTGCGGCAGAACACGAAATCGTACGCCGACTGCGCCACCGGCAAGGCCGGATCGAGCAGGTTGCCGGCTTGAAACCCGACCCGCTCGCGCACCCGATCCTCGACCCGATAGCCCTCATCGACCTGGGTGAAGTAGCGCTGGCGAAAACCCTGGTCCTCGCCACGAAAGGAGTTCTTGCCGTAGACCGCACGCCGCGCCCGTTGCAGGGACAAGGGGCTGATGTCCACCGCTTCGACCTTGAACTGCTGCGCCTGCAAACCGGCATCGAACAACGCCATGACGATCGAATACGGCTCCTCGCCGGTCGAACACGGCAGGCTGAGGATGCGCAAAGGCCGCGCGCCGTTGAGCTGCGCCAACCGTGCGGCCGCAAGTTTGCCGAGGGTGACGAAGGATTCCGGGTACCTGAAAAACCAGGTCTCGGGCACGATCACCGCTTCGATCAGCGCCTGTTGTTCTTCAGCCGATCCCAGCAGCAACAGCCAGTAGGCGTCGTGGTCGGCGGCATTGGCCTGGATGCAGCGCTGACGCACCGCGCGCTCGACAATGGCCTCGCCCACCGATGCCACGTCCAGCCCGATGCGGTTTTTCAGGAAACCGAAGAAACGCGCGTCGGCACTCATGGCGTCGCCTCGAACTGCTCAAGGCTCATGGGCTCGCGGGGGAACAGCAGGTCACGCACCGCATCGTTGAGCAGGTCCGGCACGCGAATCCACTGCAACAGGCCCAGTTCATCCTCGCGCACCGGCCCCAGGTACGGCGCCTGGCGGTTGTCCAGCCCGTAGGCCTTGAACTCCAGAGGGCTGCAACGCAGGGTGTCGGTGGCCTGTTCCAGAATCAGCCCCAGCCGCTGCGGCGCCCGGTCGGCTCCGGGGCGATAGTGCACCAGCACCAGCCGCGTACTGGTGCGCAGCGGGGCCAGTTCGCCGAAAGTCAGGGCGCTCAGGTCGATGACCGGGATCACCGCGCCGCGATGGGCAAACACACCGGCCACCCAGTGCGGTGCCTGGGCGATGGGCTTGAGCATCAGGCGCGGCAGCACCTCGGCGACTTCCGTCGCTTCCAGCGCATAGCGTTCCGTGCCGATCCGGAACAACAGGAACAGCTTGTTCTTGGGCAGCACGGGCGCATTGCGTTTGGCGGAATGCTCAGTCATGGAAAGGCTCAGACCTTGAATCGCGAAACGCCGCTGCGCAGCCCCACGGCCACCTGACTCAGTTCGTCGATGGCGAAACTGGCCTGACGCAGGGACTCCACGGTCTGGCTGCTGGCATCACCCAGTTGCACCAGCGCCTGATTGATCTGTTCGGCGCCGGTGGCCTGGGCCTGCATGCCTTCGTTGACCATCAACACCCGCGGCGCCAGCGCCTGGACCTGGTGGATGATCTGCGAAAGCTGCTCGCCGACCTGGGTCACTTCGAACATGCCGCGACGCACTTCCTCGGAGAACTTGTCCATGCCCATGACCCCGGCCGACACCGCCGACTGGATCTCGCGCACCATCTGTTCGATGTCGTAGGTGGCCACGGCGGTCTGGTCGGCCAGGCGCCGCACTTCGGTGGCGACCACGGCAAATCCGCGGCCGTACTCGCCGGCTTTTTCCGCTTCGATGGCGGCGTTGAGCGACAGCAGGTTGGTCTGGTCGGCGACCTTGACGATGGTCACCACCACCTGATTGATGTTGCCGGCCTTCTCGTTGAGGATCGCAAGCTTGGAGTTGACCAGGTCGGCTGCGCCCATCACCGAGTGCATGGTCTCTTCCATGCGGGCCAGGCCTTGCTGGCCGGAGCCTGCGAGAATGGATGCCTGATCGGCGGCAGACGTGACTTCGGTCATGGTACGCACCAGGTCTCGGGAGGTCGCGGCGATCTCCCGTGAAGTGGCGCCGATTTCAGTGGTGGTGGCCGCCGTCTCGGTGGCGGTGGCCTGCTGCTGCTTGGAAGTGGCGGCAATTTCGGTCACCGAGGTTGTGACCTGCACCGACGAGCGCTGCGCCTGGGACACCAGCGCCGCCAGTTCCGTGACCATGTCATTGAAGCCGGTCTGCACGGTGTTGAATTCGTCCTGGCGTTCCAGGTTCAGGCGGCTGCTCAGGTCACCTGTGCGCATGGTTTCCAGAATCTTCACGATACGGTTCATCGGCGCCAGGATCGTGCGCATCAGCAGCAGGCCGCAAGCGACCGCCGCCAGCACGGCGATGATCAGCGAGATCCCCAGGGTGATTTTGGATACCGAAACCGCCGCCTGAATGTTATCGGCGGCGCGGTCGGCATTGACCTTGTTCTTGGTGCCCAGGGCATTGAGCACCTTGCGGCCATCGAACCACAATGGGGTCAACTGTTCGACGAAGATGCGCTGGGCCAGGGCGTAGTTGTCACCCTGATAGGCCGCCAGAATGCCATTGAGCACTAACTGATAGCGTTCGCGCAGTTGCAGGAACTGGGCGAAGTCGGTGCGATCGGCTTCTTCGAAGATACTCTTCTGGTAGTTGGCGATCTGCGCCTGCAAGCGGTCTTCGAAGTCCTTGTACTGGTCTTCTTCGGCGTTGGTCAGGCTGCGCCCGGTGCCCTCGGCGAGCAATTGCTGGGTGCGCACATAGCTTTCCACCCAGGCGCCGCGCACGGTGCTGCTGTAATAGACGCCAGGCAAGGCATCCAGACGCACTTCATCTGCACTGTCTTCAATGACCAGAAGCCGGGTGAAAGCCACGACAACCATCAGCAGCATGATGGCGATGATTACAGCGAAGCTCGCCAAGATACGTTGACGCAACGTCCAGTTCTTCACAGTCAGCCCTCAAGAGTTCAACACCGGCGCAACCGGGTTCAAGAAGCGGACCGAAGAACGGCCCGAAGCGAGCGGAGTATAGCCTAGTGCCTTACCGATTAATCTGGCTGTTTCCGACATAACTTACGTAATTACGCACACATATAACGGAAATATCTGACAGGTTATCGGCATTGGGGGCGTTTACCTTACCCGTAGCAGCACGGCTTGCCGGCGACAGCGCCAGCTGAGACACGTTTATATCAACTGACACACTGCGATCGCGGGCACGCGCTCCTACGGCCTCCGGCCAGAGCCCGGTTGCGCGTCCGACACAAACCCGTAGCAGCCGGGCTTGCCCGCGGGATCGATCTTGCGGCCGCCCCGCCGGCAAGCCGGACTGCTACGGGGCGATGGTGTGCTTTCGACTTTGACTCGGAGCTTTGTGCGCGGGCTATTGTTGCGCTTGGCGGACCTGGTTTTCCAGTTCGGCCTTGAGGCTCGGTTCAAGCTTCAGTTGGCGGGCCAATTCATCCAGGTATGCGCGCTCCATGAAGTGCTCTTCATCGACCATCATCACGCTGGCCAGGTACATCTCGGCGGCGATTTCCGGGGTCTGGGCGGCGCGGGCGACGTCGGCGGGGTCCAGCGGTTTGTTCAGCTCGGCGTGGAGCCAGTGCTGCAACTGTTGATCGCCGGTCAGGCGGGTGAATTCGCCTTCGATCAACTGCCGCTCATTGTCATCCACATGCCCATCGGCCTTGGCCGCTGCCACCAGCGCCTTGAGGATCGCTTCGCTGTGTTGCTCGACCTGGGCGGGCGGTACGCGGTCGACGGTTTGCGGTTCGGCGGCGTTGGTCGCGCCCTGGTTGGCCTGCCAGTTGCCATAGGCCTTGTAGGCCAGCACTCCCAGCGCGGCGAGGCCGCCGTAGGTCAGCGCCTTGCCGCCGATCTTGCGGGCTTTCTTGTTGCCCAACAGCAAACCCATGGCCCCGGCCGCCAGCGCGCCGCCTCCGGCCCCGGACAGAAACCCGCCTGCATTACCGCCGGCGACTTTGCCGAGCAAGTCACCCAGGCCGCCCTGCCCGCCGCTGCCCTGAACGCTTCTGCCTTGGCCGCCGGCCTTGCTTTGCAGCAGGTCCTGGCCGGATTTCAACAACTGATCGAGCAAGCCGCGCGTATTCATGGAAAACCTCGTGATAACGGAACAGACCATTCGACTCGCAGGTTAAGGCGAAGTCGTCAGGCCCGGTTTTCGGGAGTGCTTCCAGATGTTGCAGCGGTATTCCGGGCCGCTGGCAGCCTTTCTAAAAAAACGATATACACTCGACAAAATCAAAAAAACCAAGCGAGCTACCCTTTTCATGATGACGCTACGCCAGATCCGCCACTTCATCGCCGTGGCCGAGACCGGATCGATTTCCGCTGCGGCCCAGGCGGTGTTCATTTCCCAGTCCACGTTGACCCTGGCCATCCAGCAACTGGAAGAGGACATCGGCGTCAGCCTGTTCAGCCGCCACGCCAAGGGCATGACCCTGACCCATCAGGGGCATCAGTTCCTGCGGCAAGCGCACCTGATTCTCGCCACCGTGGAAAACGCCAAGCGCAGCCTGCAGCAAGGTGCCGAACAGGTGGCCGGGCAGCTCATCATCGGGGTGACCAGCCTGGTCGCCGGTTATTACCTGGCGGACCTGCTGATCCGCTTTCAGCGCGCCTACCCCAATGTCGACATCCGCGTCATGGAGGACGAACGCCCATACATCGAGCATTTGCTGGTCAGCGGCGAGATCGATGTCGGGGTGTTGATCCTGTCCAACCTCGAAGACCGTCATGCGCTGCAGACCGAAGTACTGACCCATTCCCCGCACCGGTTGTGGCTTCCGGCGCAGCATCCGTTGCTTGAACACGACAACATCAACCTGAGCGACGTGGCGTGCGAGCCGCTGATCCAGCTCAACGTCGACGAGATGGGGGTGAACGCCCAGCGCATCTGGTCCCGCGCCGGCTTGCAGCCCAAGGTGACGCTGCGCACCGCGTCCACCGAGGCGGTGCGCAGCCTGGTGGCCGCAGGGCTTGGCGTCTCGATCCAGCCGGACATGACCTACCGGCCATGGTCGCTGGAGGGCGACATCATCGAGGCGCGCCCGATTGCGGACCTGACCCAGACGCTGGACGTGGGCCTGGCCTGGCGCCGGGGCACGGCACGGCCTTCGCTGGTCGATCCCTTCTTGAGCGTGGCGCGGGAACAACCCCACCCCGGGCGCAGGCCATCGATTTAATCGAACGCTGCATTCTTTATTTAGAATTTGTCGAGCGCTGTATGTGGCACTAGGCTCTGAGGCTTGGAAACAGTTCCATCCTCGTCGCGGGCAAGCGCGCTCCTACAGGGGAATGCGATCGACTGTAGGAGCGCGCTTGCCCGCGACGACGTTGGCATCAACGACCGTTTCATCGGATCGGACACTGACACAAGGACGCTCGAACAATGGCTGGCACTGCAACCCCACAATTCTTCACCTCGCTGTTGATCGACGGTGAACTGGTCGCGGGCCAGGGGTTTGTCGAGCCGATCGTCAATCCGGCCACCGGCGAGGTGCTGGTTCATATCGCCGAAGCCAGCATCGAGCAGGTAGAAAGCGCGATCCTGGCCGCCAACCGCGCGTTCATCGGCTGGTCCCGGACCACCCCGCAACAACGCTCCAACATTCTGCTCGGCATCGCCGACGCCATCGAAAAACACGCCGACCACCTCGCCCGCCTGGAATCGCTGAACTGCGGCAAGCCGCTGCACCTGGCGCGTCAGGATGACCTGAGCGCCACCGTCGATGTGTTCCGCTTCTTCGCCGGTGCCGTGCGCTGCCAGACCGGGCAGTTGTCCGGTGAATACGTGCCGGGCTACACCAGCATGGTGCGCCGCGATCCGATTGGCGTCGTGGCTTCGATCGCGCCCTGGAACTACCCGATCATGATGGCTGCCTGGAAAATCGCCCCGGCGCTGGCGGCGGGCAACACCCTGGTGTTCAAGCCATCGGAGCACACGCCGCTGTCGATCCTCGCGCTGGCCCCGGTGTTCGCAGACCTGTTGCCCAATGGCGTGATCAACATTGTCTGCGGTGGCGGCGAGGGCGTCGGCAGCCACCTGGTCAGCCACCCGAAAGTGCGCATGGTGTCGCTGACCGGCGATATCGTCACGGGCCAGAAAATCCTCCAGGCCGCTGCCAAGACCCTCAAGCGTACTCACCTGGAACTGGGCGGCAAGGCGCCGGTGATCGTCTGCAATGACGCCGACATCGCCGCAGTGGTCGAAGGCGTGCGCACCTACGGCTACTACAACGCAGGCCAGGATTGCACCGCCGCCTGCCGCATCTACGCCCAGGCCGGAATTCACGACAAGCTGGTGGCCGAACTCGGCGCCGCCGTCAGCAGCCTGCGCTTTGCCAGCAAACGCGACGCCGACAATGAAATCGGGCCACTGATCAGCACCCGCCAGCGCGACCGCGTGGCCAGCTTCGTCGAGCGCGCCCTGAGCCAGCCACACATCGAACGCATCACCGGCGCCGCCGTGCATTCCGGCCCGGGTTTTTTCTATCAGCCGACCTTGCTTGCGGGCTGCAAACAAGGCGACGAGATCGTCCAGCGCGAAGTGTTCGGCCCGGTGGTGACCGTGACCCGCTTTGACGAACTCTCCCAGGCCGTGGACTGGGCCAACGACTCCGAATACGGCCTGGCCTCCTCGATCTGGACCCAGAATCTGGACAAGGCGATGCAGGTTGCGGCGCGTCTGCAATACGGCTGCACCTGGGTCAACAGCCATTTCATGCTGGTCAGCGAAATGCCTCACGGCGGCTTGAAGCGCTCGGGGTACGGGAAAGATCTGTCCAGTGATTCGCTTCAGGACTACAGCGTGGTGCGCCACATCATGGCCAGGAGCAGCTACGAGCTGTAAGCCGCAAGCTTCAAGTAAAGCAATAAGAACAGCTGTACCTGCGATCTTCCAGCTACAAGTAAAGGGCATGAGTGACGACCTCTTGCCGCTTGAAGCTCGCAACTGATGTCTCTCTGCCCAAGAACATAAATAAACGAGGGGAAGCACCATGTCAGTACACAAGACCGCGCTCCTGAGCGCCATCATTACCGCGCTGTTCGCCAGCGGCACGCTGCAAGCGGCCGAAGCGCTCAAGGCTGTCGGCGACGGCGAAGGCCAGCTGGATATCGTCGCGTGGCCGGGCTACATCGAGCGCGGCGAGAGCGACAAGGCCTATGACTGGGTCACCGGCTTCGAGAAGGAGACCGGTTGCAAGGTCAACGTCAAGACCGCCGCCACGTCCGACGAAATGGTCAGCCTGATGACCAAGGGCGGTTATGACCTGGTGACGGCGTCCGGCGATGCTTCGCTGCGCCTGGTGGCGGGCAAGCGTGTGCAGCCGATCAACACCGACCTGATCCCCAACTGGAAGAGCCTGGATCCGCGCCTGAAGGACGGGCCGTGGTACACCGTCAACAAGCAAACCTACGGCACGCCCTATCAGTGGGGCCCGAACGTGCTGATGTACAACACCGATGTGTTCAAGACGCCGCCAGTGAGCTGGAGCGTGGTGTTCGAGCCGCAGAACCTGCCGGACGGCAAGCCGAACAAAGGCCGCGTGCAGGCCTACGACGGCCCGATCTACATCGCCGACGCTGCGCTGTATCTGAAATCCGCCAAGCCTGACTTGAAGATCGAAGACCCCTACCAGCTCACCGAAACCCAGTACAAGGCCGTGCTCGACCTGTTGCGCGCCCAGCACCCGCTGGTGCATCGCTACTGGCATGACGCGACGGTGCAGATGAGCGATGTGAAAAACGAAGGCGTCGCGGCGTCCAGCTCCTGGGGCTACATGGTCAACGGCCTGGTGGCCGACAAGCAGCCGGTGGCCTCGACCATCCCGCAGGAAGGCGCCACTGGCTGGGCCGACACCACCATGCTGCACGCCGACGCCAAGCATCCGAACTGCGCCTACAAGTGGATGGATTGGTCGCTGCAACCCAAGGTCCAGGGTGACGTAGCCGCCTGGTTCGGTTCGCTGCCGGTGGTGCCTGCGGCGTGCAAGGGCAGTGAACTGCTGGGCGCCGAGGGCTGCGCCACCAACGGCTTCGACCTGTTCGACAAGATCGCCTTCTGGAAAACCCCCGAGGCCCAGGGCGGCAAATACGTGCCGTACAGCCGCTGGACCCAGGATTACATCGCGATCATGGGCGGGCGTTAGTCCCTCGATTCGCCGGATGAACCCGTTCTCCGGCGCACCACTAAACCTGTAGGAGTGAGCTTGCTCGCGATGGCGTCGTATCAGTCAGCCAATCTGCGACGCCAAGAATGCGATCGCGAGCAAGCTCACTCCTACAGGGTCCCGGGCATCCCGATCGGCATACACCGTTTGTACCGGCCTTTAGGCGGATCGATCCGCTCCCACGAGGGCCAATTGGAGTTTCACCATGACCCTTGCAGTCCAGTTCACCCACGTTTCCCGTCAGTTCGGCGAAGTGAAGGCCGTTGACCGGGTTTCCATCGATATCAAGGACGGCGAGTTCTTTTCCATGCTCGGCCCCTCGGGCTCGGGCAAGACCACCTGCCTGCGCCTGATCGCAGGCTTCGAGCAGCCCAGTGCAGGCTCGATCCGCATTCACGGCGAGGAAGCCGCAGGACTCCCGCCCTACGAGCGTGACGTCAACACCGTGTTTCAGGACTACGCCCTGTTCCCCCACATGAACGTGCGCGACAACGTCGCCTATGGTCTGAAGGTCAAAGGCGTGGGCAAGAGTGAACGCCTGGCCCGCGCCGAAGAAGCCCTGGGCATGGTTGCCTTGGGCGGGTACGGCGATCGCAAGCCGGTGCAACTTTCGGGCGGTCAGCGCCAGCGTGTGGCCCTGGCCCGCGCACTGGTCAATCGCCCTCGCGTGTTGCTGCTGGACGAACCCCTCGGCGCCCTCGACCTGAAGCTGCGCGAGCAGATGCAGAGCGAGCTGAAAAAGCTCCAGCGCCAGTTGGGCATCACCTTCATCTTCGTTACCCACGACCAGACTGAAGCGCTGTCGATGTCCGACCGCGTGGCGGTGTTCAACAAGGGCCGCATCGAGCAGGTCGATACCCCGCGCAACCTGTACATGAAGCCGGCCACCACTTTCGTCGCCGAATTCGTCGGCACCTCCAACGTGCTGCGCGGCGAACTGGCGCAACACCTCAGTGGCAAACCCAACGCGTTCTCGATTCGCCCCGAACACATCCGCTTTGCCGATGGCCCTGTGGGCAGTCACGAGATCGAAGTCAGCGGCCTGCTCCACGACATTCAGTATCAGGGGAGCGCCACCCGCTACGAGCTGAAACTGGACAACGGCCAGACCCTGAGCGTCAGCCAGGCCAACACCCAGTGGCTGGACACCAGCGCTCAGCACCAGCCCGGCCAGCGCGTCACCGCACGCTGGGCACGGGAGGCGATGATCCCGCTGCATGACACCGTTGCCGAGGCCCAGTGAGATGAGCCAGACACTCGCCCATTCAGCGCCGGTACCGGGGCAATCGCCCATGCGGCGCTTCTCCAGCCTGCTGTACCGACGGCCCAACCTGTACCTGTCGCTGCTGCTGATTCCGCCGCTGCTGTGGTTCGGCGCGATCTACCTCGGCTCGCTGCTGACCCTGCTGTGGCAGGGTTTCTACACCTTCGACGACTTCAGCATGACGGTCACCCCGGACCTGACGCTGGTCAACTTCGGCGCACTGTTCAACCCGTCGAACTTCGACGTGATCCAGCGCACGCTGACCATGGCCATCGCCGTGTCCATCGCCAGCGCCATCGTCGCCTTTCCCATCGCCTACTACATGGCGCGCTACACCACGGGCAAGACCAAGGCGTTTTTCTACATCGCGGTGATGATGCCGATGTGGGCCAGCTACATCGTCAAGGCCTACGCCTGGACCCTGCTGCTGGCCAAGGGCGGCGTGGCACAGTGGTTCGTCCAGCACCTGGGGCTGGAGCCGGTGTTGCAAGTGATCCTGGGGATTCCGGGCGTGGGCGGAAGCACCTTGTCGACCTCGCATCTGGGGCGGTTTCTGGTGTTCGTCTACATCTGGCTGCCGTTCATGATCCTGCCGATCCAGGCCTCCCTCGAACGCCTGCCGCCCTCGCTGCTGCAAGCCTCGGCGGACCTGGGCGCCAAACCTCGGCAGACCTTCATGCAGGTGATCCTGCCGCTGTCGGTGCCGGGCATTGCCGCGGGTTCGATCTTCACCTTTTCGCTGACCCTGGGCGACTTCATCGTGCCGCAACTGATCGGCCCGCCCGGCTACTTCATCGGCAGCATGGTTTACGCGCAGCAAGGCGCCATCGGCAACATGCCCATGGCCGCAGCCTTCACGCTGGTGCCCATCGTGCTGATCGCCATTTACCTGTCCATCGTCAAGCGACTGGGAGCTTTCGATGCGCTCTAAGCCGGTTATCAAACAAGGCGATCAGGCCTCATGGGGCCTGAAAATCGCCGCTTGGGGCGGGCTGGTGTTCCTGCACTTCCCGATCCTGATCATCTTCCTGTACGCCTTCAACACCGAGGACGCAGCCTTCAGCTTCCCGCCTCAAGGGTTTACCTTGAAGTGGTTCAGCGTGGCGTTCTCGCGGCCCGATGTGCTGGAGTCGATCAAGCTGTCGCTGCAGATCGCCTGCGTCGCCACGCTGATCGCCCTGGTGCTCGGCACACTGGCGTCGGCGGCGTTGTATCGCCGGGACTTCTTCGGCAAGGACGGCATCTCGCTGATGCTGATCCTGCCCATCGCCCTGCCCGGCATCATCACGGGGCTTGCGCTGTTGTCGGCGTTCAAGACGCTGGGCATCGAACCCGGGATGTTCACCATCATCGTCGGCCACGCGACCTTCTGCGTGGTGATCGTCTACAACAACGTCATCGCCCGCCTGCGCCGAACGTCCCACAGCCTGATCGAGGCGTCGATGGACCTGGGGGCCGACGGCTGGCAAACCTTCCGCTACATCATCATGCCCAACCTGGGTTCGGCGCTGCTGGCCGGCGGCATGTTGGCGTTCGCGCTGTCGTTCGACGAAATCATCGTCACCACCTTTACCGCAGGGCATGAACGCACCCTGCCGATCTGGCTGCTCAACCAGCTCAGCCGCCCTCGCGACGTACCGGTGACCAACGTCGTCGCGATGCTGGTGATGACCGTGACCATGCTGCCGATTCTCGGCGCCTATTACCTGACCCGCGGCGGCGAAAGCGTGGCCGGCAGCGGCGGGAAATGACGTAGCTGCGGACAACAAACATCCCCTGTGGGAGCGAGCTTGCTCGCGAAGAGGCCGACAGATCCAACGCATATGCCGGCCGGCAGATTGCCTTCGCGAGCAAGCTCGCTCCCACAGAAACACAACAATGAGTCTGGAGAGGACAAACCCCATGCAAACCAAACTGCTGATCAACGGCCATCTGGTCGCCGGTGAAGGTCCCGCGCAACCGGTGTTCAACCCCGCGCTGGGGCGTGTGCTGGTGGAAATCAACGAAGCCACCGAAGGCCAGGTCGACACCGCCGTGCGCGCCGCCGATGCCGCGTTCGAAAGCTGGTCGCAGACCGCGCCGAAAGACCGCTCGCTGCTGTTGCTCAAACTGGCCGACGCCATCGACGCCAATGCCGAAGAACTGGCGCGCCTTGAGTCGGACAACTGCGGCAAGCCTTATCATGCCGCGCTGAACGATGAGCTGCCGGCAATTGCCGATGTGTTCCGCTTCTTCGCCGGGGCCAGCCGCTGCATGGGCGGCTCGGCGGCGGGTGAATACCTGCCCGGCCACACCTCGATGATCCGCCGCGACCCGGTAGGCGTGATCGCCTCCATCGCACCCTGGAACTACCCGCTGATGATGGTGGCCTGGAAGATCGCCCCTGCCCTGGCTGCCGGCAATACCGTGGTGCTGAAGCCGTCCGAGCAGACCCCGCTCACCGCGCTGCGCCTGGTGGAGCTGGCCAACGACATCTTCCCGGCTGGCGTGCTCAACCTGGTGTTCGGCCGCGGGCAGACCGTCGGCAATCCGCTGGTCACCCACCCGAAGGTGCGCATGGTGTCGCTGACAGGCTCCATCGCCACCGGCTCGCACATCATTTCCAGCACCGCCGACAGCGTCAAACGCATGCACATGGAATTGGGCGGCAAGGCCCCGGTGATCATCTTCGACGACGCCGACATCGACGCCGCGGTCGAGGGCATTCGTACCTTCGGCTTCTACAACGCAGGCCAGGACTGCACCGCCGCCTGCCGCATCTACGCGCAGAAGGGCATCTACGAGAAGTTCGTCGAGAAGCTCGGCGAGGCGGTCAGCACCATCAAGGTCGGCCAGCAGGATGATCCTGAAACCGAACTCGGCCCGCTCATCACCGCGCAACATCGCGACCGCGTGACCGGCTTCGTCGAGCGCGCCGTGGCGCAATCCCACACCCGCCTGGTGACCGGCGGCAAGGCCATCGAGGGCAACGGTTTCTTCTTCCAGCCAACGGTGATCGCCGACGTGCAGCAGGACGATGAAATCGTGCGCCGGGAAGTGTTCGGGCCGGTGGTGTCGGTCACGCAGTTCGACGATGAAGCACAGGTGCTGGGCTGGGCCAATGACTCGGACTACGGCCTGGCGTCGTCCGTCTGGACCCAGGACGTGGGCCGCGCCCACCGGCTGTCTGCGCGCCTGCAGTACGGCTGCACCTGGGTAAACACCCACTTCATGCTGGTCAGCGAAATGCCCCACGGCGGGCAGAAGCTGTCTGGTTATGGGAAGGACATGTCGATGTACGGGCTGGAGGATTACACCACGGTGCGGCATGTGATGTTCAAGCACTGATCAACTCTTGTAGGAGCGCGCTTGCCCGCGATGGCAGTGTGTCAGTCGACACATCAGGTGCAGACGTACCGCAATCGCGGGCAAGCGCGCTCCTACAAGGCAACATATTCCAACGATCATTCGCGCTACCGGCAACGGCTTTAAAACAATAACCACCGATCCTGGCTGGCCCTCGCGGCACAGCCACGGGTTCGGCCATCCAAAATCTGCCGATTTTCTGGAGAAACACCATGAGCAGCGTCCCTGTTCCACCGGCCGCCGACCACGACGCCGAGCAACTGAGAAAACTGGGCTACACGTCCAACTTCAACCGCAGCATGACCCTCTGGGAAAACTTCGCGCTGGGCTTTACCTACCTGTCGCCGGTCGTCGGCGTCTACACCCTGTTCGGACTGTGCCTGGCCGCAGGCGGGCCGCCGATGTTCTGGGCCTATCTGCTGGTGGGCATCGGCCAGATGCTGGTGTGCCTGGTGTTCGGCGAAGTGGTCTCGCAATTCCCCATCTCCGGCGGCGTATACCCTTGGGCACGGCGCCTGGTGGGCAAGCGCTGGGCGTGGATGGTCGGCTGGATCTACTCCATTGCCCTGTGCGTGACCATCGCCGCCGTGGCGGTGGGTGCAGGTCCCTACCTGGCGGCCATGATGGGCTTCGAACCGAGCGCCAACACCAACATCGTCATCGCTCTGGTGCTGACGCTGTTCGCCACGCTGGTCAACCTGAGCGGCACCAAGGTACTGTCGCGCATCGCCATGTTCGGCTTTCTCTGCGAGCTGATCGGTGCGGTGCTGGTGGGCGGCTACCTGCTGATCTTCGAGCGTCATCAGCCGCTGAGCGTGTTCTTCAACACCTTCGATATCCGCATCGACGGCTCTTACCTGCCGGCCTTCCTCACCGCCTCCCTGGCCGGGATGTTCCTTTATTACGGCTTCGAAGCCTGTGGCGACGTCGCCGAAGAAACGCCCAACCCGAGCAAACAGATCCCGCGCGCCATGCGCATGACCATCTGGATCGGCGGCGCCGCCGCGATGTTCGCCTGCCTGGCGCTGATCCTCGCCGTGCCGGACATGAACGCCGTCATCAACGGCACCGACAAGGACCCGGTCACCACCATCCTCAGCAATGCCTTCGGCGTGACCGGCTCCAAAGTGGTGATGGCGATCGTCATGGTCTCGTTCATCTCCTGCGTCATCAGCCTGCAAGCCGCCGCCAGCCGGTTGCTGTACGCCTACGCCCGGGATGAAATGATCATCGGCAGCCACCTGCTCAAACGCATCTCGCCCAACACCCAAGTGCCGGTCGCTGCGCTGTTCGTCTCCGGCGTGCTGCCCGCGATCATCATCTGCATGGGCTTCGTGCTGCAGGACGCCGTCGCCACCATCGTCAGCTTCGCGGCCATCGGCATCTACCTCGCGTTCCAGATGATCGTCCTCGCCGCCCTCTTCGCCCGCATGCGCGGCTGGGTCCCGAGTGGCCAGTTCAGCATGGGCAAATGGGGCCTGCCGGTGAACCTCGGCGCGCTGATCTACGGCGTGCTGGCGATCATCAACATGGCCTGGCCGCGCACCCCGGATGCGGCGTGGTACATCAATTACTCGATGGTGCTGACCACCGTGATCGTCATCGCCCTGGGGCTGATCTACATGTGGATCGGCCGGCCGTATGACCACGGGACTGCGCCAGCCGGGGATGCGTGGAAGAGCGGGAGGTGACATAAGTGCCTGCTTGAACAACGCGAGGACAAATTCGGACGTGAGACACATCTCACGTCCCCTTTTCCTACAAACCGGCCCTTGGTTATAATTCGGCGGTATCATATTTTGATACTATGAATACCAGACAAGCCAAGACCTTAAAAATCATCTTTTCCAGGCCTGTTCCCAGCACGCTGGAATGGAGCCGAATCGAGGCTCTGTTCCATGCACTGGGCGCAAGAAGCATCGAAGGAAATGGTTCCAGGGTTCGATTCGAACTCAACGGGGTGGTGGCCACATTCCACCGCCCTCACCCAGACAAGGAAGCCAAACCGTATCAGATTCGTGATGCGCGAACGTTCCTGGAGCAAGCAGGAGTTACCCCATGAACATCATGAATTACAAGGGATACGCAGCCCGAATCAACTACAGCGACGAAGATGGTCTGTTCGTGGGACACGTTGCCGGCGTCCGCGATGTCATCGGTTTTCACGGTGAGTCCGTCCATGAGCTGCGGGCAGCCTTCGAAGAAGCGGTCGACGATTATCTCGATACTTGTGCGAAGCTGGGCCGCGCACCACAAAAAACCTATTCCGGGAAATTGAGCCTGCGCCTGGAGCCCGCGCTTCACGCCAGCGTCGCGTGCAAGGCTGAGCTTGCTCACAAAAGCATCAATCAGTGGGTCAGCGATTTGCTCTGTCACGCCACGCAAACCTGATTTTAATTTGATATCACCCGCAACCCCTGAACGTTCCCATGGTCAACAGTGAATGCGCTGCTTTGGATGGGCAGGGGTTTTTTGGCACTCATATGATGGCCAAATCGCTTAAAGCCTCATCCAACAACCATTCAATTGGATATGAATGGCAGGGACTCTTTCGATCCGGCTCCGTATACTGATTTCTTCTGACTGGAGCCTGTCCGTTGACCAGATACCCCCGCTTCCCCGCAGGTGACAGTCAGGCTGGTCTCACGCTCAGGCAGATCGACTTGAGCGCAGAGCTGAGTTGCCTGTGGGAGATTTCTCCGGACTTGCTGGCGATGGTCGATCCCAATGGCTTGTTCCTACGGGTCAGTCCTGCCTGGACGACGGTCCTGGGTTACCAATCACACGAACTGGTCGGCACTCATGTCACGAGCCTGGCTCATCCGGACGACGTGCACGCCACCGAGTCAGCGCTGACCCAGGCCACCAGCGGCGTTCTGCCATTGTTCGAGAATCGCTACCGGCACAAGGACGGTTCCTACCGCTGGATCGGCTGGACCGCAGCGCCCGACCACGGCCTGATCTTCGCCCTGGGCAAGGACATGAGCGCCGAGAAAGAGCGATCGGCTGCCCTGCGCGCCGCCGAAGATGCGTTGCGCCAATCGCAGAAAATGGAAGCGGTCGGACAGTTGACCGGTGGCCTGGCCCATGACTTCAACAACCTGCTGATGGGCATCAGCGGCAATATCGAATTGCTCAAAGGCCGTGTCGCCAAAGGCCGGACCGAGAACCTTGCGCGCTACATCGACTCGGCCCTGGAAGGCTCACGCCGGGCCGCTGCGTTGACCCATCGCCTGCTGGCATTTTCACGCAGGCAGACGCTGGATCCGCAACCTGTCGATGTCGATGATCTGGTCGACGGGATGGCCGAACTGATCAGGCGTACGGTCGGACCTTCCATTGCCATGGACATCATCGCCACGCCAGGGCTGTGGCCAACGCTGGTCGATCTGCATCAGCTGGAAAACTCCCTGCTCAACCTGTGCCTCAACGCCCGCGACGCCATGCCCGAGGGTGGCCAGGTGCTGATCGAAACCTGCAACACGCAGCTCGACCCGCTACAGGCCGCCGAGCTGGAGCTGCCTGCCGGGCGTTATGTGATGCTGTGTGTCAGCGACAACGGCTGCGGCATGACCCAGGAGGTGGTCAAGCGCGCTTTCGATCCGTTTTTCACCACCAAACCCATTGGCATGGGCACGGGGCTGGGGCTTTCGATGACCTACGGCTTTGCCCGTCAGTCCGGCGGTGGCGTGCATATCCATTCGGTGCCGGGGCGCGGCTCGCGGGTCTGCATCTATCTGCCGGCCTACACCGAGGTGGCCGCGGTGAGCGCTGAACCTCATGCACACCTTGACCCGCTGACACACACCAGTGGCGGCGAGACGCTGCTGGTAGTCGATGACGAACCCTCGGTGCGTGCATTGATGATCGAAACGCTGACCGATCAGGGCTACACAGTGCTTGAGGCGGACACTGGCCCAGGTGCACTGACCATCCTGCAATCGCGCCAGCACATTGACCTGCTGGTTTCGGATGTCGGCCTGCCCGGTGGCATGAATGGCCGGCAGTTGGCCGACGCGGCGCGGGCATTGCGACCCGGGCTCAAGGTGTTGTTCGTGACCGGTTATGCGGAAAACGCCGCACTGGGGAAGGGACGGCTTGAGCCGGGGATGCACGTGCTGACCAAACCGTTTTCGATTCCGGTGCTCAGCGAGCGGGTGAAGGGGTTGCTTGAAGGGTGACCGGTCTTGAGGCCGCCCCCGCCGGCAAGCCGTGCTGCTACGGGTTCGTCCCGAATGACGTGACCACGCGTCTCATTTGTGGGAGCTGGCTTGCCAGCGAATGCTTGGGGTCAGCCGCCATCATCGTTGCATGACCCACCGCTTTCGCGGGCGAGCCCGCTCCCACAGTCGTTAGTTTCGCGCACCGTCCTGAGCGCTCTTCAATCGCGCAAATCCGACTCGTGGATCGGTTGGTCGCGGTGGGTTGCGCGTTGGTATTGCGCCGGCCATACGGCGTTGCGACCGCCCAGGTCGTCGTCGGCGTGTAGGGGCCAGTACGGATCACGCAGCAGCTCGCGGGCCAGCAGGATCAGGTCGGCCTGCCCCGTGCGAAGGATGGTGTCGGCCTGGAAGGGTTCGGTAATCATGCCCACCGTCCCGGTGGCGATGCCCGACTCCCGGCGCACACGCCCGGCGAACTCGGTCTGGTAGCCCGGCCCCACAGGAATCTCGGCATTGGCCGCGGTCCCGCCCGAGGACACATCGATCAAGTCCACCCCCAGCGCTTTCAACCGCTTGGCCAGCTCCACGGTTTCATCCGGGTTCCAGCCATCCTCGACCCAGTCGGTCGCCGACACGCGCACGAACACCGGCAACTCCTGCGGCCAGACGTTGCGCACGGCTTCGGACACTTCCAGGGTCAGACGAATGCGGTTCTCGAACGAACCGCCGTAGCGGTCTTGGCGCTGATTGCTCAACGGCGAGAGGAACTGGTGCAACAGGTAGCCATGGGCGGCATGGACTTCCACCACCGAGAACCCTGCCTCCAGCGATCGCTTGGCGGCATCGACGAAGGCCTGGATGACCTTCTGGATCTGCGACTCGTCCAGCGGCGTGGGCGGCGTGTGCTGGGGATCGAAGGCGATCTTCGACGGCCCCCAAGGCGTCCAGCCACCTTCATCGGCCTTGATGCTGCCGTGCTTGCCCAGCCACGGGCGGAAGGTGCTGGCCTTGCGCCCGGCGTGGGCCAGTTGAATGCCGGCCACTGCGCCTTGAGCGGTGATGAATCGAGTAATGCGTTGCAGTGGGGCGATCTGCTCGTCGTTCCAGATCCCCAGGTCTTCCGGGGTGATGCGGCCATCGCGCGTCACGGCAGCGGCTTCGGTGAAAATCAGGCCGGCACCGCCCACGGCACGACTGCCAAGGTGGACCAGATGCCAGTCATTGGCCAGACCGTCGGCGCAGCAGTACTGGCACATCGGCGAAACCACGATGCGATTGCGCAGGGTCAGTTGGCGAAGGGTGTAGGGTTCAAGCAGCAGGCTCATGGGCACCTCTCAGGGTCGAGTCTAAGGTTCCTTCTCGTTCTGAACCTTGAGCCTAGTCGACAACCTGAGAGAAGTGGGGTTCCTGGTCCCTGATTCAGCGCGGCGAGATATGCGCCACCATCAATTGCACCGTCTCGTTGCCACGAAACTCGTTCAGGTCCAGCTTGTAGGCCAGTTCGACCCAGCGAATGCCCGGGTTAGGCCATACGTCACGGTCGATGCTGAACGCGATGCCATCGAGCTTCACCGTGCCACATTCGGTCTTGAGCACCATCTTCAAATGCCGTTCGCCAACGATGCGCTGCTCCACCAGCTGGAACACGCCATGGAACAGCGGCTCAGGGAAATGCTGGCCCCAGGGACCGGCATTGCGCAGGGCGCGGGCCAGTTCCAGGTGGAACTCCTCGACGGCCAGCGTGCCGTCCGACAGCAGCCGGCCGGTCAGGTCCTCTTCGGTGAGCTGACGACGCACTTCGGCATCGAAGGCATCGCAGAATGCCGGGAAGTTTTCCTCGGGCAGCGACATCCCGGCTGCCATGGCGTGGCCGCCAAACTTGCTGATCAAATCAGGATGTCGTGCCGCCACGGCGTCCAGCGCGTCGCGAATGTGAAAGCCCGGCACCGAGCGCGCGGAGCCTTTCAATACCCCCTCCCCTGCACTGGCGAAAGCGATGGTTGGGCGGTGATAGCGCTCTTTGAGGCGCGAGGCCAGAATCCCGATCACACCCTGGTGCCACTCGGCCTCGAAGAGGCACAGGCCGAACGGCATCGACTCCACAGGCAGATCCTTGAGCTGGGCCAGCGCTTCACGCTGCATGCCCTGCTCGATGGATTTGCGGTCCTGGTTCAACTCATCCAGTTGTACGGCCATTTCCCGGGCCAGGGTTTCGTCCTCACAGAGCAGGCATTCGATGCCCAGGCTCATGTCGTCCAGACGCCCGGCAGCGTTCAGTCGCGGGCCGAGGATGAACCCAAGGTCAGTCGAGGTGATGCGCGACGCCTCACGGCGGGCGACTTCCAGGATCGCGCGCAAGCCAGGCCGTGCGCGACCGGCGCGAATGCGCATCAGCCCCTGATGCACCAGGATGCGGTTGTTGGCGTCCAGCGGCACGACGTCGGCCACGCTGCCCAGCGCCACCAGGTCCAGCAGTTCGCCCAGATTCGGCTGGGCGCGGCCATTAGCCTCGAACCAGCCGAGCTCCCGCAGTCGCGCGCGCAGCGCCATCAGCACGTAGAACATCACGCCAACGCCGGCCAGCGCCTTGCTCGGAAAGGTGCAGCCGGGCTGGTTCGGGTTGACGATGGCGTCGGCGGCGGGCAGTTCATGGCCCGGCAAGTGGTGATCGGTCACCAGCACTTGCAGCCCCGCCGCCTTCGCAGCGGCAACGCCTTCGACGCTGGAAATGCCGTTGTCCACGGTCATCAGCAGATCAGGCTGGCGCTCGAGGGCCACACCGACGATTTCCGGGGTCAGGCCGTAGCCATATTCGAAACGGTTGGGCACCAGGTAATCGACATGAGCAGCGCCCAGCAGGCGCAGGCCCAGCACGCCGACGGTACTGGCCGTGGCGCCGTCGGCATCGAAATCGCCAACGATGAGAATGCGCTGGCGCTGCTCCAAGGCCGTCACCAGCAGATCGACGGCGGCATCGATGCCCTTGAGCTGCTGATACGGAATCAGCCGCGCCAGCCCCTTGTCCAGCTCATCCTGCGAAACGACGCCGCGCGCCGCGTACAGGCGAGTCAGCAAGGGTGGCAGGTCGCCGAGAAATGGCAGGGTGTCGGGCAACTGGCGTGATTCGATGCGCATGCGGTTTCCGCTGATGTTCTTCTTTTGAGCTTTTGATGTGTGGCAGAAGGCTGAGGCAGCGGATCAGCCGCGCTCACCTGCCAGCCACTGCAACTGCACTTCATGCTGGCCGCGATCGTCGGTGACGAACACCGTGCCTTCGCTGATCATCACGTCCCACTTGATCGCCCGGGGCATGTCCTTGGCCAGGGTTTCCAGCACATCCTGCGGCACCGCAGCGATGTTGACGTTCTTCAGCGCCTTGGCGGCGGGCACCACCTTGCCTTCCCAGACGCGCAGGCTGCCGTAGGCCAGCAGGCTGGTGCGCTCGGTGCGGCGCGAGCACCAGGTCAGACGGTCAACGTCCGGCTGGCCGACTTCGATCCAGTGCAGGACGCGGTCGTCCAGGCTTTTTTCCCACAATGCAGGTTCATCGACTTCCGACAGACCACGGCCGAACGACAGCTGCTCGTTGTACCAGAGCGCGTAGGCCAGCAGGCGCACGGCCATCCGTTCTTCGGTTTCGGAAGGATGGCGGGCGATGGTCTGCTTGACGTTTTCGTACACCCCGCGATCAAGGTCGGTGAGGTTCAGTTCGAATTTGTAGGTCGTGGACGGCTGGGCCATGAACGGGCTTCTAAAGGCTGGAAAGGCGCCAAGTCTACCCGATGCCGGCCCATTGAACGACCGGACCGTGCACCTTGCCAGCCGATCTGTGTAAATAGCCGGGCCGGACCCTGATCCCGGTGCTTTACTGATCCAACGGTGACGAGTGTTAAACAAATGATCCACAACGCCGATACCTTGGTGCGAGACCCTCTAGCATGAAGTACACAGCGCGGCCCGTTGCGACGACAGGCCTTAGTGATCAGGGTTGTGCCAGTCCGGGCAGCCGTCAGCTTTTTCAGGATTCATATCGACGGATGGTCAATCGTTCTTCCCACCGCCACAGAGCCGGGCTTGTGGCACTGCTTTTCACATCGGCATTGAGTACCACGGCCGGAACGGCAGAGGCCAAGGAAACGCTGACGTGGCTGTTGCGTGATTTTCCGCCGCTGACCATATTTGCAGGCCCGCAGGCCGGCCAGGGCGCCATCGACAGGATCATGCCCGAGCTGATCGCCCGCATGCCCGAATACGAGCACCAGATCATGCACGTGAACCGCGCACGGGGAACGCAGATGCTGCAGGATCCCGATGTGTTCGCCTGCGACCCCACCCTGCTGTGGACCCCGGAACGGGACAAGACCATCCTGTTTTCGATTCCGACTTACGCAACGCCGGGCAACGGCATCACCATCGAACGCAGCAACCACAAGCTGTTCGCGCCCTACCTGACTGAGGATGGCCACCTGGACCTCGCTGCGGTACTGGCGAGCAATACGGTCAAGGTCGGCATTGTCGGCGAGCGCAGCTACGGTCCGGTGATCGACAAGGTCATCCGTTCCACGACGCAGCCGGACAACCTGATCCTGCACTACGGCAACGCCGCCGTGGGCAGCATGTTGCAGATGGAACGCATGGATCGCTTCCAGGCCATCATCAGTTACTGGCCGGAGGCACGGTTTCACGCACAGCAACAGGGCATCGCGCTGGATGAACTGGAGTTTTTTCCGGTCAAGGACGCGCCCAAATACCAGTTCGCCCACATCGGTTGCTCGAAGACGGACAAGGGCCGTGCGGCCATCGAGATCATCAATCGGGAAATGCGCACGCTGCGCGTGACCCGGCTGATCGGCTTCTACGCCGAGTGGATGGTCAAGAAGGAGGAATACCTGCGCGACTCCAAAACCTTTTTCGACGACGCCGGCGAGTGAGCCGTCTGACACAGGCGAGCGGGCAAAAAGAAACCCCGAGCAGCGGGGAGACTACTCGGGGTCAACCGTGGTCCATCTTGGACCCGTACGGCAGGCAACATAAACACCGGAGCACAATGCCTGCGCCTGCCGTAATGGATAGGAGCCTATCGGACCCGGAAGGTTCCGCAGGCATCAGACAAAAGCCCGACCGGCGGCATAGGCAGCAGATTGCGAAACGTTGCGCATGGCCGCGATGACGCATGGCTCGATGCGCCCCTCTGCCACCATCAAGTCACGATGCAAGCCGTCTACCACGTCGGTCAGCTGGCGTTTGTCGCACAGTTGCCCGGCCGAAAAAACCCTTTCGATCACGATCGCACCGGCCGCATTTCTCAGCGTCACCAGACGCTCGCCATTCACGCCGGCAGCCCCCAGGCTCGCCTGATACGGTGCCAGTGCTTCGCTTAGCAGTAAGCTGATATTTTCCATCTGGTTCACCACTCAAGAGGTTGAATGCAAAGGTGCTTATCAATGACCACCGGCAAGCGCACAAAGTTCGTCCTGCCGTAGCCTGGGTGATTGCCCCCTACCCGTTCACTGGAGCATGCCTGCCCAATGTGACAGGCAGAATTCATGCCGAAGACACCGGGCGGGCGCCCTTGCACTCACTCAGTTCGGTCCAGCCCCCGACCAATCCCTGCAACTGTCCGTCCGCGAGATAAAAAGGTGCTGACCACTGCCGGGTCTCCAGCCGCCGCCCTGGGAGATCCAGGCAACGGTCCACAAGCACTGGCTCCCGTGATTGCAGCAGCCCCATGTGTTCTTCATGCATCGCCAGCGCGACAGCCTTGGGAATGAGGTCGACGTCGATCAGTCGCCGCCCGTTCATCTGCTCGAAGCTGATGCCCAACGCCTGCTCGTAACTGGCGTTGCAGGCCACCAGACGACCGGTCAGGTCCCGCACATACAGAGGCTGGGGGATGCCGTCGAACAACGCCCGCTGAAACACCAGTTGATCATTCAGCTGTCTCTGGGCGTGCATGCGTTGATGGATCTGGCGTCTGATCCTGTGGCGCCAGAACAGCGAAACGCCCACCGACAGCGTTGTCATCGCCAGTAACCAATAGACCCAACCCGGGATGCGGTGCAACAAAGGCTCCTGCGGCATGACGCCGCCGAGCCATTTCATGCGAATGGCGCGCAGTTCGGCCACGGGAAACTCCACCAGGGCCTTGTTGAGGATGCTGAGCAATTCGGGATGCTCCTTGACCACCGCCAGGCGATCCGGGGACCAGAGCCCCTCGACACCGCGTCCGACCTTCAAGCGCCCACGGCTGGCCATCACCGCTCCGGCCTCATTCTGAATGGTCGCATCCGCTTCCCCGGCCTCCACCAGCGCCCGGGCCTCCTGATAGGTCGGAACCAGCCGCAGTTTGATACCGGGCGCGCTGGTGCGGATGAACTCGAGCAGGGCATGGCCCGTCGGCATCGCCAGAACCTTTCCCGACAACTCGGTGAGGGTGACCGGGGATTCGCGATCATCACGGATCACATAGACCCAGCTGTGCCCGCCGTAGGCATAGGTGAAGTCGAGGAATTTCCGGCGTTCGGACGATTCGGCCAGCGTGGTGTTCATGTCGGCGGATCCGGCGCGCAGGACCTCGATGGCGGCCTGGGTCGAAGGCATCGCCTCATGTACGAACATCAACCCCGTCATGCGCGAGATGCGGTTGAGCACATCGATGTTCAGCCCCACCCACTGGCCGTGTTCGTCCTTGTAGATATAGGGCGGGTGCAGGGTCGAGGCCACCATCACTTGCGGGTGACGACGGACCCACGCCTGCTCGTCGGGGCTGAGGCGAATCCTCTGGCGCCCGGCATCGACGTCCAGCCCGCTGGTCCAGCGGTGCAGGATTTCACGGGCGACCGACTCGTCCAGCTCATCCAGTGACCGGTTGAACAGCCCGAGCAATTTCGCATCTTGCTCCCGCATGGCAAAGGCGAAACCTGCCGCTGGCAACAGGCTGTCGAACCGGATCTGCAACCCCAGGTAGCGGCGCATGCTGATGTAGGCACGTGCGACGACCTCATTGACGATGACAGCATCGGCTTCACCGTGCTCCAGGGCCTCCATGGCGCTGTAGAGCGTGGGCGCCAGGATGACCTGGCTTTTCGGGTAGATACGCTCCACGGCGGCGATGTCGGCGTAACCGTCCTGGAGGATCACGCGCTTGCCGACCAACCCGGCGCTCAGGGAATGGTCATTTTCCCGGACTACGACCACCGCCCGGTCTGGCAGGTATTCACCGGTGAACGCCAGACCGCCGATCCCGCGATCATAGCGATTCGCGCTGGCCAGCACATCGACGCTGCCCTCGAGCAGTGCCGCGACCATATCCTCGGGCCGGGCGAAGCCGGTGATCTGTAACGTCACCCCGAGCTTCGCGCCGACCAGGCTCAGATAATCGGCACTCAGGCCCTGATAGCGATTGCGGTCGCTGGTGATGTCGATGGGTTCGTAGTCGGCCGTTGCAATCGCGACCCGCACCACCCCACGTTCGTCGAGCCACTGGCGGTCATGGCTGTCGAGCGGTAATGCCGATTGCGCCACGAACGGCGGGCTCAGGTTGAATGGAAGCTTTTCGGTGCCGCTCGCTGCTGGCGCGAAAACACATGCCAGCACCAGGAGGGTGCACAACAGGCGTTCGATTGTTCGGGTCTGGACGGGCACTCCCTGCTTGTCCATGTTCATGTACTGCACCCCACGTATTGATCCGGGAAATCACAAATGTCCGGAAAGTGTGGCACGCACAAACAAGAAGGCCCGCTGGAGAGCGGGCCTTAGTTGTTACACGGAGCAACCGTCAGAGCGGCTTGCCACGGTTACCATGCTGGCTGACAAAGGCCTGCATGGCCTTGAGGTCGTTCGGCAGCACGGTGCAGCGCTCGTCGCGTTCGAACAAATCAGACAAATGTGCAGGCAGCTCGAGTGCTTTTCCTACACCGGCCTTCTGTACGGCTTCCGGGAACTTGACCGGGTGCGCGGTGCCCAGCACCACCATCGGCGTGTCCAGGCTGCGACGGCAATCACGGGCCGCCTTCACCCCGATGGCCGTGTGCGGATCGAGCAGCTCGCCAGTGCTGGCGAATACTTCAGCGATGGTCTCGCAGGTCTGCTCGTCGGTGACGGCCAGGGAGTCGAACAGCTTGCGGGTTTCGGTCCAGCGGTCTTCTTCGACGCTGAAACCGCCACCCTTCTTGAAGCTTTCCATCAGCTCGGCAATAGCCGCACCGTTGCGACCGTGCATGTCGAACAGCAGACGTTCGAAGTTGGACGAGACCATGATGTCCATCGACGGCGACAGCGTGGCGTGCAGGGTTTCCTTGACGTACTGGTTGCCGCTCATGAAGCGGTGCAGGATGTCGTTGCGGTTGGTGGCCACGATCAGCTGGCTGATCGGCAGACCCATGTTGCGGGCCAGGTAACCGGCGAAGATGTCGCCGAAGTTGCCGGTCGGTACCGAGAACGCCACCGAACGCGCAGGGCCGCCCAACTGCAGGGCCGCGTGGAAGTAGTAGACGATCTGGGCCATGATCCGCGCCCAGTTGATCGAGTTCACCGCCACCAGGCGCGTGCCTTTGAGGAAGCTCTGGTCAGCGAAGCTGTTCTTGACCATTTCCTGGCAGTCGTCGAAGTTGCCTTCGATGGCGATGTTGTGGATGTTGTCGCCGAAAATGGTGGTCATCTGGCGGCGCTGAACGTCCGAGACACGGTTGTTCGGGTGCAGGATGAAGATGTCGACGTTGTCGCAGCGACGGCAGCCTTCGATGGCCGCAGAGCCGGTATCGCCGGAGGTGGCACCGATGATGACCACGCGCTCGCCGCGCTTTTCCAGCACGTAGTCGAGCAGGCGACCCAGCAGTTGCAGGGCGAAGTCCTTGAACGCCAGGGTCGGACCGTGGAACAGCTCCATCACCCATTCGTTACCGTTGAGCTGACGCAGCGGCGCCACGGCGTTGTGGGCGAATACGCCGTAGGTTTCTTCGAGAATCTTCTTGAAATCGGCATCGGGAATGCTGCCGGTGACGAACGGACGCATGACCCGGAAGGCCAGTTCGTGATACGGCAGACCGGCCCAGGAAGCGATTTCTTCCTGGGTGAAACGTGGCAGGTTCTCAGGGACGTACAGACCGCCATCGCTGGCGAGGCCGGCGAGCAGGACGTCTTCGAAATTCAGGGCCGGCGCCTGGCCGCGAGTACTGATATAGCGCATTGGGGCAAACCTTTGGTTTGAGCGGCAAGCTCCAAGCTGCAAGCCACAAGTAAAAGCGAATCCGTTTTTACCTGCCTGGCGCAGCATGAAGCTCACCGCGAAGTTGTTTTGCTCTTGCTTGAAGCTTGCAGCTTGAAGCTTGTAGCTGTCTTAGTTCAGATGTTCTACGCGGATACGAACGACCGGGCCGGCAACGCCTTCCAGCGCTTCCAGGGCCTGGATGGCGTCGTTGATGCGCTTTTCCACCACGCGGTGAGTCAGCAGGATCATCGGGACCAGGCCGTCCTGTTCCTCGGCTTCCTTCTGCATGATCGACTCGATGTTGATGCCGCGCTCGGACAGGATGCTGGCCACCTGAGCCAGTACGCCCGGGTGATCCTTGGCCTGGATGCGCAGGTAGTAGGCACTCTCGCACGCCTCGATCGGCAGGATCGGGTGGGCCGACAGCGAGTCCGGCTGGAAGGCCAGGTGCGGCACGCGGTTTTCCGGGTCGGTGGTCAGGGCACGCACCACGTCCACCAGATCAGCGACCACGGACGATGCAGTCGGCTCCATGCCGGCGCCGGCGCCGTAGAACAGCGTCGAACCTGCGGCATCACCGTTGACCATGACGGCGTTCATCACACCGTTGACGTTGGCGATCAGGCGATCGGCCGGGATCAGCGTCGGGTGCACGCGCAGCTCGATACCGGCCGGCGTACTGCGGGCCACGCCCAGGTGCTTGATACGGTAGCCCAGCGCTTCGGCATAGTTGACGTCAGCGGTGGTCAGCTTGGTGATGCCTTCGGTGTAGGCCTTGTCGAATTGTAGCGGGATGCCGAACGCAATGGACGCCAGGATGGTCAGCTTGTGCGCCGCATCGATGCCTTCGACGTCGAAGGTCGGGTCGGCTTCGGCATAACCCAGCGCCTGGGCTTCGGCCAGCACGTCAGGGAAGGTACGGCCCTTCTCGCGCATCTCGGTCAGGATGAAGTTGCCGGTGCCGTTGATGATGCCCGCCACCCAGTTGATGCGGTTGGCAGACAGGCCTTCACGAATGGCCTTGATCACCGGAATGCCACCAGCCACAGCGGCTTCGAACGCGACGATCACGCCCTTCTCGCGGGCCTTGGCGAAGATTTCGTTGCCGTGCACGGCGATCAGCGCCTTGTTCGCAGTAACCACGTGCTTGCCATTCTCGATGGCCTTGAGCACCAGTTCGCGGGCGACGGTGTAGCCACCGATCAGCTCGATGACGATATCGATTTCGGGGTTGCTGGCCACGTCGAATACATCGGCGGTGGTCGCGGTACCGGTAATCTGGCAATTGGGGTTTGGCCTACGCATGGCAATCTGCGCCACTTCGATTCCACGCCCGGCACGGCGGGCAATTTCCTCGGCGTTACGCTTTAGCACATTGAAGGTACCGCCACCGACAGTACCCAGCCCACAGATGCCTACTTTGACCGGTTTCACTATGAACTCCCCATGAAACGGCCGGCGTTCAGCCAGCCGTGAAACAGCCGCATTGCAGTGCGGCTCACTGTTGAATTACTTGGCGCTCAATGCCAGTTTGGCGACTTGCGGCGCCGGCTGGTAGCCCGGGATCACCTGGCCGTCGGCCAGAACGATGGCCGGCGTGCCGTTCACGCCGATTGACTGGCCGATCTCGAACTGCTTGGTGACCGGGTTATCGCACTTGGGCGCCTTGATGTTCTTGCCATCGACCATGCGGTCCATGGCGTCGCGACGATCCTTGGAGCACCACACCGCCTGCAGTTGTTCGTCACCCGGCGAGCCCAGGCCCTGACGCGGGAACGCCACGTAACGCACTTCGATGCCGCGCTTGTTCAGCTCAGGCACTTCGCCATGCAGTTTGTGGCAGTACGGGCAGGTGGTGTCGGTGAATACGGTGATGTGCGATTTGGTTTCACCCACGGCCGGATAAACCACCATCTCGGCGCTCGGAATGCCGTTGATGGTCTTGGAGATCGCCTGACGCTCGACCTTCTCGGTCAAATTGACCGGCTTGCCGCCCTGGATCTGGTACAGGTTGCCCTGCATCACGAACTGGCCATCGGCGCTGGCGTAGAGCACGCGGCCGCCCTTGAGATTGACCTCATACAGGCCATTGAGCGGGCTGCTGGAAATACTTTCGACAGGAATCTCCAGGTTCAGCGATTCCAGGGTCTTGCGGATGGCCTTGTCGGACGCTTCGTCGGCGTGGGCGAACAGGCTGAAGGTGCTGGCCAGCGCTACGACGGCAGCGCCAATAATACGAGTCACGCGCATGAAAACTCCTCGGGCGGTGAGCAGACGGGCGAAATGGAAAACGTTGGACACAAGCGGTACCGGAAGGTTTTCGTGGCTCCAATCTGCGAAACCGGCAAAGCCTATCACATAAGGCTCGCAACACCGACGCCGACTGATGTAAGACACGTCGTTTATTGCCTGGGGTTTTATCCTCGCGGGTGATGCGTGGCGTGCAGATCCTGCAGGCGGGCGCGGGCAATGTGGGTGTAGATCTGGGTGGTGGACAGATCGCTGTGGCCCAGCAACATCTGCACCACGCGCAGGTCGGCGCCGTGGTTGAGCAAGTGGGTGGCGAAGGCATGGCGCAGCGTGTGGGGCGACAGCGACTTGCCGATCCCGGCAACTTTTGCCTGGAGTTTGATGCGGTGCCAGAAGGTCTGGCGCGTCATCTGCTCGCCGCGCAGGCTGGGGAACAGTACGTCGCTGGGGCGGCCGTTGAGCAACTCCTGACGGGCGTCACGCATGTAGCGCTCGACCCAGACAATGGCCTCTTCACCCATGGGCACCAAACGCTCCTTGCTGCCCTTGCCCATGATGCGCAATACACCCTGGCGCAGGTTCACCTGCTCCAGCGTCAGGCTGACCAGCTCCGTGACGCGCAGCCCGCAGGCGTAGAGCACTTCCAGCATGGCCCGGTCACGCTGGCCGATGGCTTCGCTCAGGTCGGGGGCTGCGAGCAGCGCCTCGACGTCGGCTTCGGAGAGGGACTTGGGCAGCGGCTTGCCGAGCTGCGGCATGTCGACCTGCAAGGTTGGATCGACCGAAATCAGCTTTTCGCGCAGCAGGTACCGGTAGAAGCCCCGCACTCCCGACAGTAATCGTGCAGTGGAGCGCGCCTTGTAGCCATTGTCCACGCGCCAGGCCAGATGATCGAAAATCGCCCCACGCCCCACCGCCATCAGGTCGATGCCTCTTTCCTGCAACCACCCGTTGAACAGGGTGAGGTCGCTGCGGTACGAATCGCGGGTGTTGTCCGACAGCCCCTTCTCAAGCCACAAGGCGTCGAGAAAGCGGTCGATCATGGGGTGGTCGATGGCGGGCATGGAATTGGTCTTGAAAGGGGAACAGCGGGAGTCTTTCATATCCAACAGACCAGCACAAAACTGTAGGAGCGCGCTTGCCCGCGACGGCGTCATGTCTGACCCAGATATGCTGCCTGACACACCGCGGTCGCGGGCAAGCGCGCTCCTACCAAGCAAGTAGCCGGGCATATCTCCTGTAGGAGTGAGCTTGCTCGCGATAGCGCTGTGTCAGGCCCTGATGCGGTGACAGCTACACCGCAATCGCGAGCAAGCTCACTCCTACAGGGATTGGGGCGTTTGCGCGATCCGGGGCTGACCACCTACCCGTAGCAGCACGGCTTGCCGGCGGGGCGGCCTTGCGGATGCCCCACAGGCTCGGCCCATAACACCGTAGGACCGCGCTTGCCCGCGACGGCGGCGCGTCTGACCCAAATATGCCACCTGACACACCGCAGTCGCGGGCAAGCGCGCTCCTACAGGGATTGGGGCGTTTGCGTGATCTGGGGCTGATCACCGCACCGTAGCAGCACGGCTTGCCGGCGGGGCGGTCTTGCGGCTGCCCCACAGGCTCGGCCCATAACACCGTAGGAGCGCGCTTGCCCGCGACGGCGTCATGTCTGACCCAGATATGCTGGCTGACACATCGCGGTCGCGGGCAAGCGCGCTCCTACAGGGATTGGGGCGTTTGCGCGATCTGGGGCTGACCACCGCACTGTAGCAGCACGGCTTGCCGGCGGGGGCGATCTTGCGGACGCCCCGCAGCCTCGGCCCATAACACCGTAGGAACGCGCTTGCCCGCGACGGCGGCGCATCTGACCCAGATATGCCACCTGACACACCGCGGTCGCGGTCAAGCGCGCTCCTACAGGGATTGGGGCGTTTGCGCGATCTGGGGCTGACCACCGCCTCGTAGCAGCACGGCTTGCCGGTGGGGGCGATCTTGCGGACGCCCCGCAGCCTCGATCCATAACACTGTAGGAGCGCGCTTGCCCGCGACGGCGGCGCGTCTGACCCAGATATGCCACCTGACACACCGCGGTCGCGGGCAAGCGCGCTCCTACAAAGCAAGTAGCCGGGCATATTTCCTGTAGGAGTGAGCTTGCTCGCGATAGCGTTGTGTCAGGCCCTGATGCGGTGACAGATACAACGCAATCGCGAGCAAGCTCACTCCTACAGGGATCGTGTAAACACCGGGCATAAAAAAAGCAGCCCGAAGGCTGCTTTCTTGTGCATCGAAAAACCGGCCTTAAACCAGTTTTTCCTTGATGCGAGCTGCTTTACCCGACAGGTCACGCAGGTAGTACAGCTTGGCCTTGCGAACGTCGCCGCGACGTTTCACAGCCATGCTGTCGATTTGCGGGCTGTAGGTCTGGAAAGTACGCTCAACGCCAACACCGTTGGAGATTTTGCGAACGGTGAACGCACTGTTCACACCACGGTTACGCTTGGCGATTACAACGCCTTCGAACGCCTGCAGACGAGCGCGATCGCCTTCCTTCACTTTAACCTGAACGACAATGGTGTCGCCCGGTGCAAATGGAGGGATCTCTTTGGTCATCTGCTCTGCTTCGAGGGCCAGAATGATTTTGTTTGTCATGTTGTGCTCCTAAGGTAAATCGTTCGGATCTACCATCGATACGTTAACTATCGTCCCGCTCGCGGAGGTATTCCGTAAGCAGCTTGTTCTCTTCTCCAGAAAGCGAGCGCCTTTCCAGAAGATCGGCACGTCGTTCGTAGGTCCTCCCAAGGGACTGCTGCAAACGCCAGCGCCGGATATGTGCGTGGTTGCCACTGAGCAACACGTCGGGTACACGCTGATCCGCATACACCTCAGGTCGGGTGTAGTGCGGGCAATCGAGCAGACCATCCGTGAAGGAGTCTTCCTCCGCGGAGTCCGCATGCCCTAAAGCTCCGGGCAGCAGTCGTGTAACCGCATCGATCAGGACCATGGCCGGCAGCTCACCGCCAGACAACACGTAATCCCCTATCGACCACTCTTCATCGACATGCGCTTCAATGAAACGCTCATCAATGCCTTCATAACGACCCGCAATCAGGATCAGTGCCTGTTCCTGGGCCAGTTCGCGTACAGCGGACTGCTCCAGCTTGCGGCCTTGGGGCGAGAGGTAAATCACCTTCGCCGCCTCCCCTGCTGCCTGCCTGGCCTGGACCAGAGCATCTTCCAGGGGCTTGATCTTCATCACCATGCCAGGGCCACCGCCAAAAGGGCGATCGTCCACAGTGTGATGCCGATCCGTGGTGTAGTCCCGCGGATTCCAACAGGTAAGCTGCAACACCTCCTGTTTCACCGCACGGCTGGTAATGCCGTATTCGCTGATGGCGGAAAACATCTCGGGAAACAGCGTGATGACTTCTATGCGCAGGCTGGCCATTGCTAGAAATCCGCGTCCCATTCCACCTTCATCTCGCCTGCAACCAGATCGACGGCCAACACGCATTGCTCCGTATAGGGCAACAGGCGTTCGCGATCATCAAGGCTGCCTGCGCAGGGCTTGACCACCATTACATCATTGGCGCCGGTTTCCAGAAGATGATCGATCTTCCCGAGCAGTTGCCCAAGACCATCAATGACCTTCAGACCTTGCAGCTGGTACCAGTAGTACTCGCCGTCGGTCAATTCAGGGAACAGGTTGCTTGGCACGCAGATCTCGTAACCGGCCAGAAGACGAGCTTCTTCACGATCATCAAGACCCTTGAGCTTTGCGACCAGGAACTTGTCAGTTCCGCGTCCGCTGACCAGCTCGACCTGTTTCACACTACCTTCGCGCTTGAGCGTCCAGGTTTTGTACTGCAACAGGTTTTCAGTCGGATCGGTAAAGGAATACACCTTCACCTCGCCGCGAACGCCATGTACCGAATAAATCTTGCCGATGACGATGAGATCGTCGGCAGAAGCTGGCGTCGCGTTCATATTGCTCAGGCCGCAGCCTTAGCAGATTCCTTCAGCAGCGAAGCTACGCGCTCGGAAGGTTGTGCACCAACGCTGAGCCAGTAGTTCAGACGCTCTTGGTTCACGGACAGACGGATTTCCTGACCACGGGCAACCGGGTTGAAGAAACCGATTTGTTCCTTGTGGGAACCATCACGTGGGTTACGGCTGTCGGTGACAGTCAGGTGGTAAAACGGGCGCTTCTTCGAGCCGCCAAGGGCCAGACGGATTGTTAGCATTGAACAATTTCCTGTAGTCGGTGCTGCAAATCTAAGGTGCACGGACGGGCACGGGTGCCCGAAAGGCCGCATATTCTAAGGAATATCCGGACTTTTGCAAATGACTTTTTCGGGCACGAGCCGTCTGGGCCACTCAAGACTTGCCATGAAGCCATCATCTCTGACGACTGGTTAGCGCCTGCGCGAGCAGGCCAGTGGGGCGTCGCCCCAAAGAAAGTCGCGCGAAACGGGGTCTCGCGCGATACGAATCACATCTTGGGCATGCCGCCGCCGGGCAGCATGCCGCCCATGCCACGCATCATTTTGGCCATGCCGCCCTTGGTCGAAAACTTCTTCATCATTTTCTGCATCTGCTTGTGCTGCTTGATCAGACGCCCGATGTCCTGCACCTGGGTGCCGGAACCCATGGCGATACGACGCTTGCGCGAGCCGCTGATCAGCTCGGGGTCGCGGCGCTCGGCCGGGGTCATGGAGTTGATGATGGCTTCCATCTGCTTGAACTGCTTTTCGGCAGCGCTCTGGGCGTTGCCCATCTGGGCCAGGTTCACGCCACCCATGGTCGGCAGCTTGTCCATCAGGCCACCCAGGCCGCCCATGTTCTTCATCTGTTGCAGCTGGTCGCGGAAGTCTTCGAGGTCGAAGCCCTTGCCCTTCTTCAGCTTCTTGGCCAGTTTGTCGGCCTTTTCCTTGTCGAGGGTCTGTTCGGCCTGCTCGATGAGGCTGAGCACGTCGCCCATGCCCAGGATGCGCGAAGCGATGCGGTCAGGGTGGAACGGCTCGAGGGCGTCGGTCTTCTCGCCCATACCGATGAACTTGATCGGCTTGCCGGTGATGGCACGTACCGACAACGCGGCACCGCCACGGGCGTCGCCGTCGACCTTGGTCAGGATCACACCGGTCAGCGGCAGCGCATCGCCGAATGCCTTGGCGGTGTTGGCCGCGTCCTGGCCGGTCATGGCGTCGACCACGAACAGGGTTTCAGCCGGCTTGACCGCTGCGTGCAGGGCCTGGATCTCGCCCATCATCTCGGCGTCGATATGCAGACGACCGGCGGTGTCGAGGATCACCACGTCGATGAACTTGAGCCTGGCTTCCTTGATCGCCGCTTCAGCGATAGCCACTGGCTTCTGGCTGATATCGGACGGGAAGAAGGTCACGCCGATGTCGTTGGCCAGGGTTTCGAGCTGTTTGATCGCCGCAGGACGGTAGACGTCCGCAGACACCACCATCACGCTCTTCTTCTTGCGCTCCTTGAGGAACTTGGCCAGCTTGCCCGCAGTGGTGGTCTTACCCGCACCCTGCAGGCCGGCCATCAGCACGACGGCAGGCGGCGCGACGTTGAGGGTCAGCTCTTCGTTGGCGGCCCCCATCATCTCTTCGAGTTCGGCCTGGACGATCTTCACGAACGCCTGGCCCGGCGTCAGGCTGCGCGACACCTCGGTGCCGACCGCGCGTTCCTTGATGCGATTGACGAAATCCTTGACCACAGGCAACGCGACGTCGGCTTCGAGCAGCGCCATACGCACTTCACGCAGTGTGTCCTTGATGTTGTCCTCGGTCAGCTTGGCCTTGCCGGTGACCTGGCGCAGCGTCTGCGAGAGACGATCTGTCAGATTTTCAAACATGCGTGATCCTTTGAGTTCGTGTCGAACCCCGGTTGTGCGGCCGCCCTGTCACGGCGCACCGGTTCTACAGTGGCTATCTATATAGAAGCAGCCTGTATACAGGGCAGCGAAAACAGCGCTCGGCGAGCCTGTGGCTTGAGCAGGTCGCGGATTATAGCGAAGAGTCGGCCCTGCGCACACCATGACGTCTGCTTCTGTGGTCTTTCGTGCACTGAGGGTTCTATGCCAAACTCAGCGGCTTTCGGGCACGCCCTCCAGGATCTATGTTCCCCTTGCCACCGAGTTTGCTATTCAGCCTCGCCGCCGCCGCTCTCTACGCCGCTGCGACCCTCTATCAAGGTACTCGCCTGCGTCAGGGCAAGAAGGCCGACAAATGGCTGCTGTGCCTGATCGGCACCCTGGCGGTCGCCTGCCAGGCCAGCGCGCTGTTCGGCCAACTGGTACGGCCCATCGGCCTGGGCCTGGACTTCTTCAGCGCCGCCAGCCTGATCGCGGTGGCGGTGATCATCGTGACCATGCTCGCCTGCATCCGCATTCCGGTGGAAATCCTGCTCATCCTGCTGTTTCCGCTAGGGCTGCTGACCACCCTGATGGCGCAGTTCGCCCCCACCGGCACGCTGCAGCCGATCATCGGCGAACAGGGCCTGATCGGGCACATCCTGCTGTCGATCCTGGCCTACGGCATGTTCACCATCGCGGTGTTCCAGGCCTTGCTGCTGCTGTTGCAGAACCATCAACTGAAGAACAAGCACCCCTCAGGCCTGATTCGCAACTTCCCGCCGCTGCAAACCATGGAAAGCCTGCTGTTCGGCTTCCTGTGGGCCGGCTGGACGCTGCTGTCGATGTCGCTGATTTCCGGCTGGCTGTTCGTCGAGAACCTGTTCGCCCAGCACCTAGTGCACAAGACCCTGCTGTCGATTCTCGCCTGGGTGGTGTTCAGCGTGCTGCTGTGGGGTCGCAACCGCCTGGGCTGGCGCGGTCACAAGGCGATCCGCTGGACCCTGGGCGGATTCCTGCTGCTGATGCTGGCCTACTTTGGCAGCAAGCTGGTACGCGAATACATCCTGCATATCTGACGGGCGCCGATCATGGATAACCTGCCAATTGGCACGATGCTCGCGATTCTGGCCCTGCTCACGCTGTGGTCGGGCCTGATGACCGCCGTTGAAGCCGCCCATCACAACCTGCGTGCCGCGCGCATCAACCCGCGCTCGACCGAACCGCCCAAGCCGGTGCTGGCGTTCAACCTCAACAGCCTGATTCTGGGCAACACGCTGCTCAAGGTGTTGATCACTGTGCTGGCGACTCTGCTGGCCGTTGCCCAGTGGTACGTCCATGGCGCAATGATCGCCTGGATCGTGGTGGCCAGCGCACTGGTCATCATCACCGAGTTCATTCCGCGCAAGCTCGCCTCCCGCCGTCCCGAGGCCATCCTGCTGCTGGGCAACAGTGTGCTGCGCATGCCGATGCGCCTGCTGCGTCCGCTGACCTGGATCTACAAGAACGTCGCCAAACTGCTGCTGCGCCCGTTTCTCTCCAAACGACGCCCGGACACCGCCGCCGATGACGACGATCTCGGCGCCACGATGTACCAGGAAAACGACAACACCTTCGGCCGCGCCCAGGTCATTTCCGGCATCCATGCGCTGGACAGCATGACCGTCAATGACATCCTCGTGCCGCGCAGTGAAGTGGACGGGATCAATCTGGACGACAGCATCGAAGAGATCGCCGACCAGTTGATCATTTCCCGCCACACCCGCCTGCCGGTCTATCACAACGACATCAACCAGGTCGAAGGCGTGCTCAACACCCGCATGATCAGCCACCTGCTGCCACGCGGGCAATTGACGGTGGAAGCGCTGAAAGCCGCCTGCTACGAGCCCTACTTCGTGCCCGAAAGCACCCCGCTGCAATTGCAGTTGCTGAACTTTCACAAGCAGCAGCGGCGCATGGGCGTGGTGGTGGACGAATACGGCGAAGTGCTGGGCATCGTCAGCCTGGAAGACATTCTGGAAGAGATCGTCGGCGAATTCGAAAGCGAGCAATCGCTGGACAACCCGCACATTCACCCGCAGCCCGACGGCCGCCTGGTGGTCGAAGGTGCCGCATCGATCCGCGACCTCAACAAAAGCCTTGGCTGGCACTTGCCGGCCGACGGGCCGAAGACCCTCAACGGCCTCATCACCGAGGCGCTGGAAACCATTCCCGACAGCTCGGTGTGCCTGAAGATCGGCCCCTACCGGCTGGAAACCCTGGAAACCGAAGACAACCGCGTCACGCGGGTGCTGATGTGGCAGAACGCCCGGACTAAACAGGTCCACTAGGCTGTTCGGCATGTTTGAAACACTTGTTTTGGCGCCTGCGCCGTTCCTATAATCGGGGCGCTTACCCAGCCCCGCCGATCCGCGTGCTACCCGCACCGTGCGTGATTCGGCCAGTCACCCAGCCTGACGTCTTTTCGCAACACCTCTGGCGCCCGCTCCCATCCCGAGCGTGCGCGATGCCTGCACCCCCATCCGGGCTAGTCTGTTCAGCGCTGTACCCAAAATAATTAATGTTTGCCCCAGCACGCGTGCGAATTTTCGTCGCCGGCTGACAGGCAAGACGACTGCCAGGGATACCCGCATGACTAGCACCTCCGCCTACCAACCCAGCGACGAGCGCGAGAGCCGTCCGGCCAACTCCGCCGCTCGGGTGGCCACCGCCAGCTTCATCGGCACCGCCATCGAGTTCTACGATTTCTACGTCTACGCCACCGCAGCGGCCCTGGTGATCGGGCCGGTGTTCTTCCCGCAGACTTCAAGCACCGCACAGATGCTGTCGGCGTTTCTGACCTTCGGTATCGCCTTTCTCGCACGCCCCCTGGGTTCTGCGCTGTTCGGCCACTTTGGGGACCGCATCGGCCGCAAGTCGACGCTGGTCGCTTCGCTGCTGCTGATGGGCATCTGCACCACGCTGATCGGCGTGCTGCCCGGCTATGACGCCATTGGCTCCTGGGCGCCAATCCTGCTGTGCGTGCTGCGCTTCGGCCAGGGTCTGGGCCTGGGCGGCGAATGGGGCGGTGCAGCGCTGCTGGCCACCGAAAACGCGCCAAAGGGCAAACGCGCCTGGTTCGGCATGTTCCCGCAACTGGGCCCTTCGATCGGTTTCCTCGCGGCCAATGGCCTGTTTCTGACGCTGGCCATGACTTTGAGCGACGAACAGTTCCGCTCCTGGGGCTGGCGCATTCCGTTCCTGCTCAGCGCGGTGCTGGTGGTCATCGGCCTGTATGTGCGCCTGAAACTGGAAGAAACGCCGATCTTCGCCAAGGCCATCGCCCGCCATGAACGGCTGAAAATGCCGATTGCCGAGCTGTTCGCCCAGTACTGGGCGCCGATGCTGCTGGGTGCGGCGTCGATGGTGGTGTGCTACGCGCTGTTCTACATCTCGACCGTGTTCTCCCTGAGCTATGGGGTCAAGAGCCTGGGCTACAGCCGCGAGTCGTTCCTGGCCATGCTGTGCTTCGCGGTGCTGTTCATGGCGCTGGCGACACCGCTGTCTGCCTGGGCCAGCGACCGTTTCGGCCGCAAGCCGGTGCTGGTCGTGGGTGGTGTGCTGGCGATCCTGTCGGGCTTTTTGATGGAGCCGCTGCTGACCCACGGCACCACCTGGGCGGTCACGCTGTTCCTGTCCATCGAGTTGTTCCTGATGGGGGTGACCTTCGCACCGATGGGCGCCATGTTGCCCGAGCTGTTTCCTACCCGCGTGCGTTACACCGGCGCGTCAGCGGCCTACAACATCGGCGGAATCGTCGGTGCTTCGGTGGCGCCGTTCTTCGCCCAGAAGCTGGTGGAAATGGGCGGCCTGAGCTGGGTGGGCGGATACGTTTCCGCAGCGGCCCTGTTGAGCGTGATCGCCGTGCTGTGCCTGAAGGAAACCCGCGACGCCGATCTGGACAAGATCGCCTGACCCTCCCCCTCCCAACCGGACGCTGCTTGCAGTCATTGCACTGCAAGTAGCGTTTGGCGAAAGTTCGGCTACGCTTGCGGCATAACTCTAATGTTCAACTTTGCGTCCGGCACCCTTTCAATCGCATGCCTGCATCGAGATACCCGCCGACGTTAGTCCGACCCAGCGAGACTTTATGCCTGCTGCCTCTGCACGCCAGTCAATTGCCCAGCACAACACGCTCGGCATCATGCAACCTTACTTCTTTCCTTATCTTGGCTACTTCCAGCTGATAGCTTCGGTCGAGCGCGGGGTCATCTTCGACACGGCGCAGTACGGCCGCAAAAGCTGGATGAATCGCAACCGGATGCTCGATGGCAAGGGCGGCACCCAGTACATCAACGTGCCGGTCAGCGCGTCACTGGGCACGTCGATTCAGGCGGCCACGGTCATCGATCGCCAGGCAGCCTTGCAGCGCATTCTCGGGCAACTGGACCTGTATCGGGGCAAGGCGCCGTTTCACCCACAGGTGACAGACCTGCTGCGCAAGACCTTCAACGCGGTCAAGGGCAGCGGGCTGGGCGAGCTGAACGTGCAGTCGCTCAAGGTCACGTGCGAATACCTGGGTTTGAAGTTTGGCTGGACGCCGCTCTCGGCCATGGACCTGCAACTACCACCCATCACCCACCCTGGCGGCTGGGCGCTGGAAATCAGCAGCCGGCTGGGTGCGACGCGCTATATCAATGCGCCGGGAGGCAGGGACATATTCACCAGCAGCGATTGGCAGGACCGCCAGATCGACCTGCATTTTCTCGACCTCACCCCCTTCCAGTACGACACAGCGCCGTACGACTTCATCGAAAACCTGTCGATTCTCGATGTGCTGATGTGGAATGAGCCGCAGGCGGTGATGACGTTCATCCGGGAACACACCCGGACCGTCAGCTAGGGGTCGCTGCCGGGTCGAGACTGACCCGGCAGCAGTGTCGCTTACAACTGGACCTTGACCGCCATGGACGCGCGGGTCGCCTTGGCGCGGGCCGCTTCGATGGACTCGTCACGCGCCAGGGCCACGCCCATGCGGCGCTGGCCGTTGACTTCCGGCTTGCCGAACAGGCGCAGCGCGGTGTCTGGCTCGCTCAGGGCCTGCTCCAGATTGGCGAAAGCGGTCTGGGTCGAAGTGCCTTCCACCAGGATCACCGCAGAAGCGGACGGGCCGAACTGACGGATCAGCGGGATCGGCAGGCCGAGAATGGCGCGGGCGTGCAGTGCGAACTGCGACAGATCCTGGGAAATCAGGGTCACCAGGCCGGTGTCGTGGGGGCGCGGCGAGACTTCGCTGAACCACACCTGATCACCCTTGATGAACAGCTCGACGCCGAACAGGCCGCGGCCGCCCAGTGCTTCGGTCACAGCCTTGGCAACGCGCTCGGATTCGGCCAGTGCCGCCGGGCTCATGGCCTGTGGCTGCCAGGATTCCTGATAGTCGCCCTTCTCCTGACGATGGCCGACCGGCGCGCAGAAGGTGGTGCCGCCGACGTGGCGCACGGTCAGCAGGGTGATTTCGTAGTCGAAGTCGATGAAGCCTTCGATGATGACGCGACCTTTACCCGCCCGGCCGCCTTCCTGGGCGTAGTCCCAGGCTTTCTGCACGTCGGCTTCGGTTTTCAGCAGGCTCTGGCCCTTGCCCGACGAACTCATCACCGGCTTGACCACGCACGGGAAGCCCAGGTCTTCGACGGCCTTCTTGTAGTCTTCGAAGGTGTCGGCGAAGTGGTATGGCGAGGTCGGCAGGTCCAGCTCTTCGGCTGCCAGGCGGCGAATGCCTTCGCGGTTCATGGTCAGCTGGGTGGCACGGGCGGTCGGGATGACGGTAAAGCCTTCGGACTCGAGTTCGACCAGGGTCGCGGTGGCGATGGCTTCGATTTCCGGGACGATGTAATGCGGTTTCTCCGCTTCGATCACTGCACGCAGCGCCGTGCCGTCGAGCATGTTGATGACGTGGCTGCGGTGCGCGACCTGCATGGCCGGGGCGTTGGCATAACGGTCGACGGCAATGACTTCAACGCCCAGGCGTTGCAGTTCGATGACCACTTCCTTGCCAAGCTCGCCACAACCGCAAAGCATGACGCGGGTCGCGGTCGGCGACAGTGGAGTTCCGATTTGAGTCATCTCAGGTCCTCGTGGAGCGGATATCGAGGGCAGCCCGGCATGTGCGAGCGACCACAGGGGAGAAAGGCGCGCAATTTACCATGAAGGCCGGGAAATGGGGTGCTGCGGCTGACGGGTGATCGAATCGTCGACCCAATTCCTGTAGGAGTGAGCTTGCTCGCGATGGCGTTCCATCAGATTCAAATCTATCGCCTGAAAAGACGCTATCGCGAGCAAGCTCACTCCTACAGAAGAGATTGCTATGGCTGGCCCACCGAAAACATCATCCCGCCCGCTCTCGCCCGTTCGCCACACAGCAACAGCACCGCGCGCCGCTCGTCGTTGCTCATGCGGCTCCAGCCGGTAATCTCGGCCACGGTGCGCTGGCAGCCGACGCAAACGTCGTGGTCGTCCAGCGCGCAGATGTTCACGCAGGGCGAACGTACGGGTCTTTCATGAGCGGGGGTTTCGGTGGACATCAGTCTTCCTGTGGTGCCAGATCACGTGCATAACGCTGGGCATTATGAACGTAGTGAGCGGCGCTGGCTTCGAGCATTTTCTTCTGGGCTTCGGTCAGTTCGCGCACGATCTTGCCCGGCGAGCCCATGACCAGCGAGCCATCGGGAATCACCTTGCCCTCCCCGATCAGCGAATTGGCGCCGATGATGCAGTATTTGCCGATCTTCGCGCCGTTAAGGATCACCGAATTGATGCCGATCAGCGTGTTGTCATCGACCGTGCAGCCGTGAAGCATCACGTTGTGGCCGATGGTCACGTTCTTGCCGATGGTCAGCGGCGAGCCCATGTCGGTGTGCATCACGGTGCCATCCTGCACATTGCTGTTCTCGCCGATGTCGATCAGCTCGTTGTCGCCGCGCAGCACCGCACCGAACCAGACGCTGGCGTTGGCCTGCAGGCGTACCTTGCCGATCAGGGTCGCGGTGGGGGCGATCCAGCTTTGCGGATGAGCTTCGACGCGGGCGTCTCCCAGACGGTATTTCATATTGTTCTTCCTTCATGGCGCAGCTCTACGGCCGCAGGTCGAGCGCAGGGGCTCACGGTATGACAACAGGGCTCAGGACTTCAGGGTCAGGATGGTCGAACGGCTGGGCGGACGATGCAGGTCGATGTCTCTGTCGAACAGCACGTTCATCAGCTCGACGATCATGATCGCGGTCAGGCCCCAGATCTTGAACTCGCCATAGCGGTAGCTGGGCACGTACCAGCTGCGGCCCTGGTAATCGATGCGGTGGGTATGCTCGCGTGCATCCTGGCGAAAGAATTCGAGGGGAACACTGAACACGGCGGCGATCTCGCCATCGTTGGGGCGGTATTCGACAAAATCGGGGATCACCCCGACATAAGGCGTGACCTTGATCCCGTGCTTGGAAATCAACTGGCCAAGGGGGCCGACGACCTCCACGAGCCCGGGCGGCAGGCCGATTTCTTCCTCGGCCTCGCGCAGGGCGGTGAACACCAGGTCAGGGTCTTCGGGGTCGCGGCGCCCGCCGGGAAACGCCACTTCGCCACCGTGGGTGGACAGGCCGCTGGCGCGCAAGGTCAGGACCAGTTCGGGGTCGTCGCTGCGGGTGATGGGCAGCAGCACCGCCGCTTCAGGGAAGCGTGCATCAGTCTCCAGGGTGCCTGGCGTGTGGCTGCTTATACGGCGAAGTAGCTCGTCCAGCATGGGAAGCCTCGATCTTTTGCCTACCCGGCATGATGCACCAAAGCGGCGGCGCGCCCAAGCCCTTGTCGGGGGCCCGGGCCGTTTGTCGGGTTTGCCTGGCAACGCCCCCTTGCCGGACACCTGCGCCACACGCCAAGATAGCCGCTGACGCAAGGAACGACTCGAACATGAAATTCTGCAGCCAGTGTGGCGAACAGGTTACCCAGCGCATTCCGGAAGGCGACAGCCGCCCACGCTTCGTGTGCGACCACTGCCAGACCATTCATTACCAGAACCCCAATATCGTGGCCGGTGTGCTGCCGGTCTGGGGCGACAAGGTGCTGCTGTGCCGGCGCGCCATCGAGCCGCGCCTGGGCTACTGGACGCTGCCGGCGGGCTTCATGGAAAACGGCGAGTCGGTCGAGCAGGCCGCACGCCGGGAGACCGTCGAGGAAGCCTGTGCGGTACTGGAAGACTTGCACCTGTACGCGATGATCGATGTGCCGCACATCAGCCAGGTGCACATCTTCTACCGCGCCAACATGGCCAGCGAAGATTACGCTGCCGGCGTGGAAAGCCTTGAGGTAAAGCTGTTCGACGAAGCTGACATTCCATGGTCCGAGCTGGCTTTCCACACGGTCAGGCGTACCCTAGAATGCTTCTTCCACGACCGGCGGCATCAAGTTTTCCCCGTGCATACCGATTGCCTGTCTGTTACACCTGCACTCAAGACCACTTGATAACATGAGCCCGGCGCCACGACGCGCAGGCTTCAGGGATACCGTTTCGATGCGCTGTCTGCTTGCCGTTTCATGCCTGTTCGCCTGTCTGTCTGTCGCTCCGATGTCCCAGGCCGCGTTCACCCAGACCATCGTGCCCAAGGGCAGCGAGCAGAAATTCGTCGACGGCAAGGTGGTGGACACCGCTGACATTTCCGAGCGCTCCATCGACAAGGTGCTGGTGCTCAAGTCCGCGCACCAGTTGCAGTTGATCAGCAAGGGCGAGCCGCTCAAGACCTATCGCATCTCGCTGGGCAAGGCGCCCAAGGGCCCGAAACTGCAGGAAGGCGACCAGCGCACACCGGAAGGTTTCTACTGGCTCGACTGGCGCAAGACCAGCGATGCCTTCAACCTGTCGATGCACATTTCCTACCCCAACATCTCCGATTCCGCACGCGCCCGCCGCGAAGGCGTGAACCCCGGCAGCATGATCATGATCCACGGCACGCCGATCAACGAAGAATACCCGGAGTGGTATTTCCACACCCTGGACTGGACCAACGGCTGCATCGCCATGCGCAACAGCGACATCCGTGAAGTCTGGGACCTGGTCAAGGACGGCACGATGATCGAGATCCGTCCGTAACCAATCTAACACCACTTCTCGCCTGCACTTCCCCCATACGCTTCACCGCATTCCCGGACGGCACCGCATCCCATACTGCTCACCGCACTCCCCCCGTAGCAGCACGGCTTGCCGGCGGGAGCGGTGTATCAGATCCATCCCTTCAAGCTGACACTCCGCTCCCGCCGGCAAGCCGTGCTGCTACGAGGCGTGTCGTTTGCAAGATAGTTGAACGATGCCACAGCAACGGTTTTGTCACCGGGCAGTGACGAACCCGTCATTGACGTGGTATTCAAGTGGTATTACTTTCGGATGCACTCTCCGAACATAATTCCAACCACTTCGGACCCCGTACATGACCTCGATCCTCGCCCTGCGCCCCGATGACAGCCAGCCGACGCCGCTCTATCTGCAACTGGCGCGCAATCTGGAAGCGGCCATCCATGCAGGTCAGTGGAAAGCCGAGCAGGCGCTGCCCTCCGAGCGCAGCCTCAGCGAAACCCTGAACATTTCCCGCGTCACCGCGCGCAAGGCACTGGAAATTCTGCTGGAGCAGGGCCTGATCCGACGCAGCCAGGGCTCGGGCACCTTCATCACGCCGCGCCTGGAACAACCCTTGTCGCGCCTTTCCAGTTTCAGCGAAATGCTCCGGCTCAAAGGCTTCACCCCCAGCTCCCAGTGGCTTGAGCGTGACATCGCCCTGCCGACCCACGAAGAACTTATCCGCCTCGGCCTGTCGCCCACCGAGAAAGTCGCGCGGCTCAAACGCCTGCGCAAGGCCGACGGCATCGTCATGGCCGTCGAGCTCAGTGCACTCCCTGCAGCCCTCCTGCCTGAACCCGAGGCGATTGGCGATTCACTCTACGCCCACCTCGATTCGATCGGGCGTCCCGTGGTGCGCGCCCTGCAGCACATCCGCGCGATCAACGCATCCGAGGAAATGGCGGCGATGGTGGGCATCGAAACCGGCACCGCGATGCTGCTGATGACCCGTATCGGCTATCTGGCGGACAACACCCCCATCGAGCTGACCGACACCTATTGCCGCGACGACTACTACGACTTCGTCGCCGAACTGCGGCGTTGAGCGCCTGACCACGGAGCCAGCATGTCCGACTTCAACATCCTTACCCCTGACGGCTGGATTCGCGGCCGCCTGAATCACCAGGACGGTCGCGTGACGCAGATCGACGGCGTGCCGTGCGACCCCGCTGCGAACGACCTGCCGTACCTGCTGCCGGGCTTCATCGACCTGCACGTGCACGGCGGTGGCGGCGCGGACATCATGGAAGGTGCCGACAGCTTCGCCACCATCGCCCGCACCCACCTGCGCTTCGGCACCACTTCGATGCTGGCCACCACCATGACCGCGCCGGCCCATGAAATCAGCCAGGTGCTGAGCGCGCTGGGTGCCTTCTGCGAAACCCGCCAACCGGGCACCGCCCGCGTGCTGGGCGTGCATCTGGAAGGGCCCTACATCAATCCCGGAAAGCTCGGCGCGCAGCCTAACCATGCCCACGCCGCGCTGCTGGGTGAAGTCGATGATTACCTCACGCGCGCGCCGATCAAAGTCATCACCATCGCCCCTGAAATCGCCGGGCATGTGGAACTGATCAAGACCCTGTCCAGCCGCGGCGTGCGCCTGCAGATCGGCCACACCCTGGGCAGCTATGAAGAAGGCGTCAAGGCGCTGGAAGCAGGCGCCAGCAGCTTCACCCACCTGTACAACGCCATGAGCCCGCTGCATCACCGCGAGCCCGGTATCGTTGGCGCAGCGCTGGCCCATGCACGTTATGCCGAACTGATTCCCGACCTGCTGCACGTGCACCCCGGCGCCATCCGCGTGGCGCTGCGCTCGATCCCCTGCCTGTATTGCGTCACCGATTCCACCGCCGCCACCGGCATGCCCGATGGCGAGTACAAACTGGGCAGCCACACCGTCACCAAATGCCTGGGCGGCGTGCGCCTGGCCGACGGCACCCTGGCCGGCAGCACGCTGACCATGGACCAGGCGCTGCGCAATCTGGTGAAGATCGGCCTGCCATTGAGTGAAGCCTCACAGCGCCTGTCGCAATTTCCTGCGGATTACCTGGGTATTCAGGAACGTGGCCGGCTGGAAAAAGGCAGTTGGGCCGACGCCGTTTATCTGGATCGCGATCTGAAACTGACCGCCGTCATGGTTGAAGGAGAAACCATTGAACTCAAGAATGCTTGATGAGGCACTTGCCTCCCATGATGTCATCCAGCGCCAACTGGACGTGCTGGAACCGCGCCTGATCGCTGTAGCCGAACGCCTGCGCCAGTGTGAGCCAAAGGTGATCGTCTCGGTGGCGCGCGGCAGTTCCGACCACGCGGCCAGCTACTTCGCCTACCTGACCATGCAACTGGCGGGCGTGCCGGTGGCTTCGTTGCCGATGTCGGTGGTCACCCTGCATGACTCGCCCATGCGGGTGCAGGGCCAGCCCGCTTTCGCCTTCTCGCAGTCGGGGCAAAGCCCGGATCTGGTCGGCAGCATGGAGAAACTGCGCCAGCAAGGCGCGCTCACCGTGGCTCTGGTCAACGCCGAAGACTCGCCCCTGGAGCACGCCTGCGAATGCGTACTGCCACTCTGCGCCGGCCCTGAACTGAGCGTCGCCGCGACCAAGAGCTTCATCGCGACCTTGAGCGCCAGCGCCCGCGTCGTCGCTCACTGGCAACAGGACGCGCAATTGCTGCAAGCCGGTCGCACCCTGCCCGGCCAGTTGCAGGCTGCGGCGCGTCAGGACTGGTCCGCCGCCGTCGATGCGCTGCGCGACTGTCAGCGGCTGATGGTCATTGGCCGCGGCACCGGTTTCGCGATTGCCCAGGAAGCGGCGCTCAAATTCAAGGAAACCTCGTCCATCCAGGCCGAGGCCTTCAGCAGCGCCGAAGTGCGCCACGGCCCGATGGCGCTGGTGGGCGATCACTACCCGCTGCTGATCTTCGCCACCCGAGGTGCCGAACAGGCCAGCCTGCTGGCGCTCGCCACCGACATGCGCGAGCGCGGCGCCACCGTGCTACTGGCTGCGCCCGACGACATTGCCGAACGCGACCTGACGCTGATCTGCGCCGACCACCCGGCCCTCGATCCGATTCTCGCCATTCAAAGCTTCTACGTGATGGCCGCTGCACTGGCGCAGGCCCGGGGCCTGGACCCGGACCAGCCGCGCCACCTGAGCAAAGTCACCAAAACCCACTGATCGCACGCCGCCCGGCCGATGCCTGCAAGGACGATGTCATGAATAACAATAAACAGATGACGTTCAGCGCCCCGTTCAGCGGAGCCCTGCTGACACTGGCGCAGATCCCCGACCCGGTTTTCGCCAGCGGCGCGATGGGTACCGGCCTGGCCATCGACCCGCTGGATGACGTGCTGCACGCGCCCTTTGCCGGCGTGGTCATCAACATCGCCCGCACTCGCCATGCCATCAACCTGCGCGCCGACAACGGCAGCGAGTGGCTGCTGCACGTGGGCATCGATTCGGTCGAACTGGGCGGCGAAGGTTTCGAAGCCCTGGTCAAGGAAGGCCAGCGCGTGAGCGAAGGGCTGCCATTGCTGCGTTTCGATCTGGATCACGTGGCGCGCCATTGCCGCAGCCTGGTCAGCGCGCTGATCCTGCTCAATGGCGACCGCTTCACGCTCGACCCTGTTCAGGCTTCTGGCACGGTCAACGTGGGCGAGCCGCTACTTAACGTCGCAGCGCTGGCCCGATCTGATGATTCAGACTCCGCCCACGACCCTCGGGCTAAACAGGCACGGGGCACTATTCGTGTCGCCCATAACGGCGGATTGCACGCCCGCCCGGCGGCGCTGGTACGCCAGACCGCACGCCAGTTCGCCAGCCATGCCGAGCTGCATTTCGCCGGGACCAGCGCCTCCACCGACAGCGTCACCGGCCTCATGGGCCTGGGCGTTGCCGAGCAGGACGAAGTGGAAGTGGTGTGCCTGGGTCACGACAGTGAAGTGGCATTGCAGGCGCTGCTCAAGGCGCTGTCCACACCCTCTCCGGATGAGAAGCCCCACGGGATCGCTGCTATTGCGCAGACGCGCGCCGCTTCGAGCAACGAACCAGGCATCCTCACCGGTGTCACCGCATCCCCGGGGCTGGCCAGCGGCCCGATGTTCCGGCTGGGCACCATCGAACTGGACGAAGACACCGGCGGCCATCGCCCGGACGAGCAACGGCAGATCCTCAGCGAAGCGCTGGTGCAGGTTCGCACAGAGATCAGCGCCTCGCTCAATCACGATCAGGACGAACAGAGCGCGATTTTCGCCACCCACCTTGCGATGCTCGAAGACCCCGCCCTGCTCGACGCCGCCGTCGATGCCATCGACCAGGGCAAGAGCGCGGCCCACGCCTGGAGTCAGGCGGTATTGGCTCAGTGTGACCATCTGCAGACACTGGGCAACCCGCTGCTGGCCGAGCGCGCCAACGACCTCCGCGATCTGCGCCAGCGCGTGCTGTTGAGCCTGCTGGGTGAAGCGCGCTGCGTCGAGGTGCCGGCCTGGGCTATCGTTGTCGCAACCGAACTGACGCCTTCGGATCTGTTGATGCTGGCCGAGTGCGGCATCGGCGGTATCTGCATGGCCGAGGGTGGCGCCACTTCCCATGTGGCGATTCTGGCGCGGGGCAAGGGTCTGCCGTGCCTGGTGGCCATGGGTGGCGATCTGCTCGACGCAGCGCAGGAACAGGAAGTGGTACTGGACGCCGACAACGGTCGTCTCGAGCTGGCACCGGACGCCACTCGCCTGCAGGCGATTCAGGCGCTACGCAGCCAACGCTTCGAACAACGCCAGCGCGAGCAGCAAAGCGCTCACCTGCCCGCCCTGACTCAGGATGGCGTGGCGGTGGAAATTGCCGCCAACGTTGCGTCTCGCGCCGACACCGAAAACGCGCAGCTCAATGGCGCCGATGGCGTGGGCCTGCTGCGCACGGAATTCCTCTTCGTCGACCGCAGCGCGGCACCCACCGAAGACGAACAACTGGCGGCCTATCAGTCGGTACTCAATGCAATCGCGCAGAAGCCGGTGATCATCCGCACCATCGACATCGGCGGCGACAAGCAACTGCACTACCTGCCCCTGCCGGCCGAAGCCAACCCGGTGCTGGGCCTGCGCGGGATTCGCCTGGGCCAGGCCCGGCCCGAATTGCTCGACCAGCAGTTGCGCGCCTTGTTGCGCGTAACGCCCCTGAGCCGCTGCCGCATTCTGCTGCCGATGATCACCGAGGTCAGCGAATTGATCGCGGTGCGTCGGCGTATCGACGAACTCGCGCAACTGGCCGGCATCCACGAACGCCCTGAGTTGGGCGTGATGGTCGAAGTACCCTCTGCGGCATTGCTCGCAGAACGGCTGGCCGAGCATGCGGACTTTCTGTCCATCGGCACCAACGATCTGTCGCAATACACCCTGGCCATGGATCGCGATCACGCAGGCCTCGCCGCGCGGGTCGATGCCATGCACCCGGCGCTGCTGAAACTGATCGACATGACCTGCACCGCTGCCGCCAGCAAAGGCCGTTGGGTCGGTGTGTGCGGAGCCCTGGCCAGCGACCCGCTCGCCACTGCGGCGCTGATCGGCCTGGGCGTGCGCGAGCTTTCGGTGAGCCCGCCACAGGTTGGGCAGATCAAGGCGCAGGTCCGCGAACTCGACACCCGCCAATGCCAGGCCCTGGCCCAGCACCTGCTGACCCTGGGCAGCGCCGCCGAGGTGCGAACGGCCTGCAACACCTTCCAGACTCAGGTCCAGAGCAAGCGATCTGCCTGAACAGAGCCCCTGCTCCTCAATAACAAGCACAAGAACAGAACGCCAAGGAGAGACGCCGTGTACCAACATTTCATCGAAGGGCTGCAACGGCTGGGGCGCGCATTGATGCTACCCATCGCCATCCTGCCGATTGCCGGCCTGCTGCTGCGCCTGGGCGACACCGACCTGTTGAACATCGCGATCATCCACGCGGCGGGCAACGCGATCTTCAGCAACCTGGCACTGATCTTCGCCATCGGCATCGCCGTGGGTTTCGCCCGGGACAATAACGGCACTGCGGGCCTTGCGGGCGCCATCGGCTACCTGGTGATGACTTCCACGCTCAAGGTGCTCGACGCGCACATCGACATGGGCATGCTGGCCGGGATCATCTCGGGCCTGCTGGCGGGCGGGCTGTACAACAGGTTCAAGGACATCGCCCTGCCGGAGTACCTGGCGTTCTTTGGCGGTCGGCGCTTCGTGCCGATTGCGACCGGGCTGTCCGCCGTGGTGCTGGGGCTGGTCTTCGGCCTGATCTGGCCGCCCGTGCAGAACGGCATCAACGCTCTGGGCCAACTGATGCTGGAGAGCGGCAGCGTCGGCGCGTTCTTCTTCGGAGTGATGAACCGCATCCTGATCGTCACCGGCCTGCACCACATCCTCAACAACCTGGTGTGGTTCGTCTTCGGCAGCTTCACCGATCCTGAAACCGGTCGCGTGGTCACCGGCGATCTGGCGCGTTATTTTGCCGGCGACCCGAACGCCGGGCAGTTCATGACCGGCATGTTCCCCATGATGATCTTCGGCCTGCCCGCCGCGTGCCTGGCGATGTACCGCAATGCACTGCCGGGCCAGCGCAAGCTGATCGGCGGGATCCTGCTGTCGATGGCACTGACCTCGGCGCTGACCGGCGTCACCGAACCCATCGAATTCGCCTTCATGTTTCTGGCGCCTCTGCTCTATGTGCTGCACGCCCTGCTGACCGGGCTGGCCATGGCGCTGGCAAGCCTGCTGGACATCCACCTGGGCTTCACCTTTTCCGGCGGCGCCATCGACATGGCGCTGGGCTGGGGCAAGTCCACCAACGGCTGGCGCGTACTGCCGCTGGGCGCCGCCTACGCCGTGGTCTATTACCTGGTGTTCGACCAGTGCATCAAGCGCTTCAACCTGAAAACCCCGGGCCGTGAACAGGTGTCCAGCAGCACCGTCCATGTCGCGCAGAGCGACCGTGCGGGCGCCTACATCAAGGCGCTGGGCGGCGCTGAGAACCTGCTGAGCATCGGTGCCTGCACCACCCGCCTGCGCCTGCAACTGGCGGACCGCACCCTGGCCAAGGATACCGAACTGAAAGCATTGGGAGCGATGGCGGTAGTGCGCCCGGGCAGTGGCGGCAGCCTGCAGATCGTGGTCGGCCCGCTGGCAGACAGCATCGCCGACGAACTGCGTGAAGCCCTGCCACACTCGACATCTGCCCAGCCCGTTGCGCAGCCCGAAGCGCCGGCTCAGCAAACGGTGGATATCGGTCAGGCCGCGCAGTGGTTCAAGGCGCTGGGCGGCAAGGCGGTAGTCGATGTGGAATGTGTCGCGCTGACGCGCCTGCGGGTGCAGTTGAAGGAAGGCCAATCACTGGCCGCCGGCCAACTGGAAGCGCTGGGATGCCAGGGCGTGAGAAGCCTGGGCAGTGGTGTGTGGCATGTGCTGGTGGGGGAAGGTGCCCAGGGGTTGAGCGAGGCGTTGCGGGGGATGGTGACAACCAACTAACACCCACCACTGTAGGAGCGCGCTTGCCCGCGACGGCATTCCAACCGACGCTGCTGCGTCGGATGACACGCCGCCGTCGCGGGCAAGGGCGCTCCTACAGGGGGGTTGTGCCGGACATCAGAAATCTTCCAGCTTCCACACTTCGTAAGCCGGGGTTTCGTAGGGGTGGCTGCTTTTGAGGGCTGCCACCGCCTCGCGGATCAACTCGTCGGCGACGACAAGCTCGACCTTCCACTCTTCAACCTGCTCGATCTGTCCGGTTTGCCCAATGAACGGCTGACTGCCGTCCAGCGGGCGAAACTGGCCCTGACCCAGCACCTGCCATGAGCAGCTGTCATAAGCACCTATCCGCCCCGCGCCGGCGGCGAATAGTGCACTCTTGACCTGCTCCACGTGGCCAGGTGGCACGAAGAAGGCGAGCTTGTACATCTCCTGTCAATTGACCCAGACGCGAGCGTTTCTGAACATCCGCATCCACGCGCCATCTTCAGCCCACTCATCAGGACGCCACGAGTTGTTCACCGCGCGGAATACGCGCTCGGGGTGCGGCATCATGATGGTGACGCGACCGTCGCGAGTGGTCAGGCCGGTGATACCGCGCGGCGAGCCGTTCGGGTTGGCCGGGTAGGTTTCGGTGACCTTGCCGTGGTTGTCGACGAAACGCATCGCCACTGTGCCGGAGACGTCGGTTTCCAGCAGTGCATCGGCCGACTTGAATTCCGCATGGCCTTCGCCGTGGGCGATGGCGATCGGCATGCGCGAACCGGCCATGCCTTGCAGGAAGATCGACGCCGACTTCTGGATCTCGACCATGGCCACGCGCGCTTCGAACTGCTCGGAGCGGTTGCGTACGAAGTGCGGCCAGAACTCGCTGCCCGGGATCAGTTCGCTGAGGTTGGACATCATCTGGCAACCGTTGCACACGCCCAGGGCGAAGCTGTCGGTACGCTCGAAGAAGCCCTGGAACGCATCGCGGGCGCGGCTGTTGAACAGTGCCGACTTGGCCCAGCCTTCACCGGCGCCGAGCACGTCACCGTAGGAGAAGCCACCGCAGGCGACCAGACCCTTGAATTCGTTCAGGTCGATACGGCCAGCGAGGATGTCGCTCATGTGCACGTCAACCGAGGCGAAGCCTGCGCGGTCGAATGCAGCGGCCATTTCGACCTGACCGTTCACGCCCTGCTCGCGCAGGACCGCCACTTGCGGGCGAACGCCTTTCTTGATGTAAGGCGCGGCGATGTCGTCGTTGACGTCGTAGCCCAGCTTGACGCTCAGGCCCGGGTTGTCTTCTTCCAGCAGGGCGTCGAATTCCTGATCGGCGCAGTCGGCGTTGTCGCGCAGACGCTGGATCTGGTAGCTGGTTTCGCTCCACTGGCGTTGCAGCAGGCGGCGATCACCCTTGAACAGTTGTTCGCCGTTCAGGCTGATGCTGACCTCGCTGTTGTTGACCGGCTTGCCGATCACCGCAACGCAGTCTTCACCCAGGCCCGCAGCGCTGAACTGGGCCAGCACCACCGGGGTTGCATCCTGACGCACTTGAATCACTGCACCCAGCTCTTCGTTGAAGAGGATGGCGGCGACTTTTTCGCGCTTGCCGGTCAGGGTGTCGAGTTCCAGGTTCAGACCGCAGTGGCCGGCGAAAGCCATCTCCAGCGCAGTTGCCATCAGGCCGCCGTCGGAACGGTCGTGGTAGGCCAGCAGGTGACCGTCGGCATTGAGGCCCTGGATCACGGCGAAGAACGCCTTGAGGTCTTCGGCGTCATCGACGTCCGGCGCGGCGTTGGCCAGCTTGCCGTGGGTCTGGGCGAGGATCGAGGCGCCCATGCGGTTCTGGCCGCGGCCCAGGTCGATCAGGATCAGGTCGGTTTCGCCCTTGTCCATGCGCAGTTGCGGGGTCAGGGTCTTGCGAATGTCGGTGACGGGCGCAAAGCCGGTGACGATCAGCGACAGCGGCGATGTGACGGTTTTTTCCGCGCCTTCTTCGTTCCAGCGGGTCTTCATGGACATGGAGTCCTTGCCCACCGGAATGGTGATACCCAGCTCAGGGCACAGCTCCATGCCGACCGCTTTCACGGTGTCATACAGACGCGCGTCTTCGCCCGGGTGACCGGCTGCAGACATCCAGTTGGCCGACAGCTTGATGTCGGAAATCTTCGCGATGCTCGACGCTGCAATGTTGGTCAGTGTCTCGCCAATCGCCATGCGACCCGATGCCGGAGCATCCAGCAGGGCCAGCGGGGTGCGCTCGCCCATCGCCATGGCTTCACCGGTGTAGACGTCGAAGCTGGTCGCGGTGACCGCAACGTCGGCTACCGGCACCTGCCATGGGCCGACCATCTGGTCGCGGTTGACCAGGCCTGTGATGCTGCGGTCGCCGATGGTGATCAGGAAGTTCTTGCTCGCTACCGCAGGGTGACGCAGCACGCGCTGAACGCTATCTTCCAGGCTCAGGGTGCTCGGATCGAAATCGTCGCCCAGTTCGGCTTCGCGAGTGGCCGAACGGTGCATGCGCGGAGCCTTGCCCAGCAGCACTTCCAGCGGCATGTCCACCGGGCTGTTGCCGAAGTGGCTGTCAGTCACGGTCAGTTGCGGCTCTTCGGTGGCTTCACCGACTACGGCAAACGGGCAGCGCTCGCGTTCGCAGATGGCTTTGAAGCGTTCGAAGTCAGGGGCGCTGACGGCCAGGACGTAACGTTCCTGGGACTCGTTGCTCCAGATTTCCAGCGGCGCCATGCCAGGCTCGTCGTTCGGCACGTTGCGCAGTTCGAAGCGACCGCCACGGCCGCCGTCGTTGACCAGTTCAGGGAAGGCATTGGACAGACCGCCCGCGCCCACGTCGTGGATGAAGGCGATCGGGTTCTTGTCGCCCAACTGCCAGCAGCGGTCGATCACTTCCTGGCAACGACGCTCCATTTCAGGGTTTTCACGCTGGACCGATGCGAAGTCCAGATCCGCCGAGCTGTCGCCGGTGGCCATGGAGGATGCCGCGCCGCCGCCCAGGCCGATCAGCATTGCCGGGCCGCCCAGCACGATCAGCTTGGCGCCAACGGTGATCTCGCCTTTCTGCACGTGCTCTGCACGGATGTTGCCCATGCCACCGGCCAGCATGATCGGCTTGTGGTAGCCACGGACTTCTTCGCCGTGCGGGGTGTTGATCGACTGCTCGAAGGTACGGAAGTAGCCGGTCAGGGCCGGACGACCGAATTCGTTGTTGAACGCAGCGCCGCCCAGCGGGCCTTCGATCATGATGTCCAGCGGGGTGACGATACGCTCGGGTTTGCCGTATGGCTTCTCCCAAGGCTGTACGAAACCCGGAATGTTCAGGTTGGAAACGGTGAAGCCGGTCAGGCCAGCCTTAGGCTTGGCGCCACGACCGGTTGCGCCTTCGTCGCGAATCTCGCCGCCGGAGCCGGTGGAGGCGCCCGGGAACGGAGCGATGGCGGTCGGGTGGTTGTGCGTCTCGACCTTCATCAGGATATGCACCGGCTCCTGCACCGCGCCGTACTGGCGGGTTTCAGGGTTCGGGAAGAAGCGACCGGCCACGCTACCGACGATGACCGAGGCGTTGTCCTTGTATGCGGACAGCACGCCTTCGTTGTGCATCTGGTAGGTGTTCTTGATCATGCCGAACAGGCTTTTTTCCTGGCTCTGGCCGTCGATGTCCCAACTGGCGTTGAAGATCTTGTGGCGGCAGTGCTCGGAGTTGGCCTGGGCGAACATCATCAGTTCGATGTCGTGCGGGTTGCGCTTCAAACCGATGAATGCGTTGACCAGGTAGTCGATCTCGTCATCGGCCAGGGCCAGGCCCAGCTCGACGTTGGCTTTTTCCAGGGCGGCGCGACCGCCAGCCAGCACGTCCACGGCAGTGAGCGGCTTGGGCTCGGCGTGGCTGAACAGACCGGCAGCGTCTTCCAGCTTGCCCAGCACCAGCTGGGTCATGCGGTCGTGCAGGCTGTCGTTGATCAGTTGTGCTTCGGCGTCGCTGAACTGGCCTTCTACATAGAAGGCAATGCCGCGCTCAAGACGCTGGATCTTGGTCAGGCTGCAGTTGCGGGCGATGTCGGTGGCCTTGCTCGACCACGGCGAAATGGTGCCGAAACGCGGCAGCACCAGGAACAGACGACCGCGAGGCTCTTGAACCGGCACGCTCGGGCCGTATTTCAAGAGACGGGCAAGCACTTGCTGCTCGTCTTCGGTCAGCGCGCTGGTGACCTCGGCGAAGTGGGCGAATTCAGCGTACAGGCCACTGACAGCCGGAACTTTTTCGTTCAGCTGCTCAAGTAATTTCTTGTGGCGGAAGGCGGAAAGAGCGGGAGCACCACGCAGGATCAACATCGTCGGGACAGCCTCAGGGAAGGGGGTGTGCTTTGAGGCCCCGCATTCTAGCCTAAACCGTCACTTTCGGCACCCGAAACCATGGGCCGGACGCACCCGAATATCGGGGTTTGCCGTTTGCCGTGCCGAATTGGTAAAAAATCCTACTGCTCTATCAGACGCAATCATCGCTGTCGAGATATGGCGGCAACGGCGCTTTGCGTATACTGCACCGATGTTTTCCCCATCGGATTTCCGCCCACGCTGCGCCAAGTGGCTCATCGCAACCGGAATCTTCCTGCTGCTCGGTGCCTGTGTTGAAAAACCCAACACACTGGAACGAGTCAAGGAGGATGGCGTCCTGCGCGTTGTCACTCGCAACAGCCCGGCCACTTATTTCCAGGATCGCAACGGTGAAACCGGTTTCGAATACGAACTGGTCAAGCGCTTCGCCGACGATCTGGGCGTCGAACTGAAGATCGAAACCGCTGACAACCTGGACGACCTCTTCGACCAGATGAACAAACCCGGCGGCCCGGTACTGGCGGCAGCGGGCCTTGTCAGCACCGAGAACCGCGCCAAACAGGTGCGCTTCTCCCATTCGTATCTGGAAGTGACGCCGCAGGTCATCTACCGCAATGGCCAGAACCGCCCGACCGACCCTGGCGATCTGGTGGGCAAGAAAATCCTCGTGCTCAAGGGCAGCAGCCACGCCGAGCAGCTGGCGGCCCTGAAAGTGAAGTACCCCGGCATCAACTATGAAGAGTCCGATCAGGTCGAGGTGGTCGACCTGCTGCGCATGGTCGATGAAGGGCAGATCGACCTGACCCTGGTGGATTCCAACGAACTGGCGATGAACCAGGTGTATTTCCCCAACGTGCGCGTGGCGTTCGACCTGGGCGATGGCCGCGATCAACGCTGGGCCGTGGCGCTGGGCGAGGACAACAGCCTGCTCAACGAGATCAACACCTTCCTCGACAAGATGCAGAAGAACGGCATGCTGCAGCGGCTCAAGGACCGCTACTACGGACATGTGGACGTTCTGGGGTATGTCGGCGCCTATACCTTTGCCCAGCATCTGCAGGAACGTCTGCCCAAATACGAGAAGCATTTCCAGGCCGCCGCCAAGCAGGAGCAGGTCGATTGGCGCCTGCTGGCCGCCATCGGTTACCAGGAATCACTCTGGCAACCGGCCGTGACCTCCAAGACCGGCGTGCGTGGCCTGATGATGCTGACCCAGAGCACCGCGCAGGCCATGGGCGTGTCCAACCGGCTGGACGCCAAGCAAAGCATTCAGGGTGGCGCCAAGTATTTTGCCTACGTCAAGGAGCAACTGGACGACTCGATTCAGGAGCCTGATCGCACCTGGCTTGCGCTGGCGTCCTACAACATCGGCACCGGTCACCTCGATGACGCCCGCAAGCTGGCTGAAAACGAGGGCCTGAACCCGAACAAATGGCTCGACGTGAAAAAGATGCTGCCGCGTCTTTCCCAGAAGAAGTGGTACAGCAAGACCCGCTACGGCTACGCCCGTGGCGGTGAGCCGGTCAGTTTCGTGGCCAACATCCGCCGCTACTACGACATCCTGACCTGGGTAACCCAACCGCAGCTCGAAGGCAGCCAGGTGGCCGAAGGCGCCCTGCACGTGCCGGGCGTCGACAAGACCAAGCCGCCGGAAGACAAGGCACCTCTCTAGAATCTGAACCCTCCCCCGTAGCAGCACGGCTTGCCGGCGGGGCGGTGTGTCAGAAACAGATGCGTTGGATGACACACCGCTCCCGCCGGCAAGCCGTGCTGCTACGGGATATAGGTGATCGATCCCTCAGCCCTTCGCCCGTCTCATCCTGAAAAACTCACTCAGCATCGTCCCGCACTCCTCCCCCAGCACTCCCCCCTCGTACAGCACCCGATGGTTGAGAAACGGCTGGGTAAAGAACTGCCCCTGACTCTGCACCACACCCGCCTTGGGCTCGGTAGCGCCATACACCACCCGGCCAATACGCGAATGCACGATCAGCCCCGCGCACATGCTGCACGGCTCCAGCGTCACGTACAGCGTACTGCCCGGCAGACGGTAATTGCTCAGCGCCTGGGCGGCGTCGCGAATGGCGACCATTTCTGCATGGGCGCTGGGATCATTGCCGCTGATGGGACAGTTGTAGCCCCGCCCGACGATGACGCCATCGTGCACCACTACCGCGCCCACCGGCACCTCGCCCAGCATCGCCCCTTCGGCGGCCAGGGCCAGGGCCTCGCGCATGAAATGCTGATCGCGGCTGCGATCAATGATTTGCGGCTGCCGCATTAAGAAACCTCGATAGCTGCCATAAGACCGGTCTCCATGTGATCGATCACATGGCAGTGGAACATCCACACGCCGGGATTATCCGCTACCAGCGCCACCCGTGCGCGCTCGTTTCGTCCTAACAGATAGGTGTCGGTGAAATAAGGGATCACCTCTTTGCGATTCGACGCGATCACCTTGAAGCTCATGCCGTGCAGGTGAATGGGGTGCTGATACTGAGTCATGTTCTTCAGTTCGAAGATGTAACTCTTGCCCTTTTCAAGCCTGGCGATGGGCCGGTCGGCGCAGGTCTTGTCGGTGATGTCCCAGGCCTGGCCGTTGATCTGCCACAGGCTCGGCGGCTTGCCGTTATCGGTATTGACCGACACCGCGCCCGCCCATTCGAAATTGAAATTCAGCTTCTCGGCGTTGGCCAGATCAGGCTCGGCCACCGGGTTAGCGGGCAACTCAGGCGGCCAGTCAGTGGCTGCGTCGTTGTTGGCGACAGAACGGAAAGTGCCCAGCCGCACCGGGCCGTTGCGCAATGACAACTCCTCACCCGCCGCCGGCGCCTTGATCGCCAGACAGATGCGCATCCCCGGCCCCAGCCAGTAATCCTTGCCCAGCGGGCGCGGCTTGACCGGGTTGCCGTCCAGCGCATAGATCATCGCTTCGGCATCCGGCAGGTTAAGCCGATAGGTCACGGTATTGTCGAGGTTGAGAATCCGCACCCGGGTGATCTGCCCGGCGGGCAATTCGATCACGCCCTGGGGCACGCCATTGATGGTCGACAACCGCCCCGCCGTGCCCTCACGCGCGGCTTCCCGGGTGATGCTGAACTCGGTAAACGCGCCCTGCTCGTCCACGTGCCAGCTCTTGAGGCTCACCGTGCGCTCATGCAGGAAACCCGTAGGCTCGCGCTCCTCGACAATCAAAGGCCCCACCAGCCCACGCCCCAGTTCCTCACTGCTGCTGACGTGGGGGTGATACCAATAGCTGCCCGCATCCGGAACGCGGAACTTGTAGTCGAAATACTCGCCCGGCTTGACCGGCAGCTGCGAGACGTAGGGCACCCCGTCCATCTCCAGCGGCAGACGAATGCCATGCCAATGAATGGTCGTCTCCACCGGCAGGTGATTGATGAACCGCACCCGCAACCATTCGCCCTGACGCACCCGCAACTCCGTCCCCGGCGCCGATCCGCCAAACGCCCAGGCAGGCGTCTGATGTCCACTCACCAACTCCACATCCAGAGGCGCCGCGATCAACTCGTAATCATGCCCCTCCCCCGGCCCCGTGCGCCCCAACCAGTAACGCGAAGCGCCACCAGCGCCAAGCCCGACCACGGCAAGACCGGCCAGACCTGCGAGAATTTGTCGACGGGTGAAGGACATACGGGAAGCACCTTGAGAAATACGAATACGATACACGCGCACTTACAAAATCTTAAGCAAACGGCCACTTTCAATTTGATTCCGCACATTGCAAGCCGGGCCGTTGGGATCGATCAGGCTTTGGTCGCCACCAATGTCCCGACCAAAAAAAACCGCTGAACACGTCAGCGGTTTTTCTCACACCTCGGCGGGGATCATTCCCACTCAATCGTCGCCGGCGGCTTGCTCGACACGTCGTAAGTGACGCGGGAGATGCCGTCGATTTCGTTGATGATACGACCGCTGACGGTTTCCAGCAGTTCGTATGGCAGGTGCGCCCAGCGTGCGGTCATGAAGTCGATGGTTTCGACGGCGCGCAGTGCGACGACCCAGGCGTAACGACGGCCGTCGCCGACCACACCTACGGATTTCACTGGCTGGAACACGACGAAGGCCTGGCTGACTTTGTGGTACCAATCGGCCTTGCGCAGTTCTTCGATGAAGATGTGGTCAGCGCGACGCAGCAGGTCGGCGTATTCCTTCTTCACTTCACCCAGGATGCGCACGCCCAGGCCTGGGCCCGGGAACGGGTGGCGGTAGACCATGTCGTACGGCAGGCCGAGTTCCAGGCCCAGACGACGAACTTCGTCCTTGAACAGTTCGCGCAGTGGCTCGACCAGTTTCAGGTTCATCTCTTCCGGCAGGCCGCCCACGTTGTGGTGCGACTTGATGACGTGAGCCTTGCCGCTCTTGGCGCCAGCGGACTCGATCACGTCAGGGTAGATGGTGCCCTGGGCCAGGTACTTGATGTTGTGCAGCTTGGTGGACTCTGCATCGAACACGTCGATGAAGGTACGGCCAATGATCTTGCGCTTCTTCTCCGGGTCGGCTTCGCCTTCCAGGTTGCTGAGGAACTGCTCTTCGGCGTTGGCGCGGATGACCTTGACGCCCATGTTCTCGGCGAACATGGCCATCACTTGCTCACCTTCGTGCAGGCGCAGCAGGCCGTTGTCGACGAAAACGCAGGTCAGCTGGTCGCCAATGGCCTTGTGCAGCAGGGCCGCGACAACCGAGGAATCGACGCCGCCGGACAGGCCCAGCAGGACGTTGTCGGTGCCGACCTGGGCGCGAACCTGGGCGATGGCGTCTTCGGCGATCTTCGAAGGGGTCCACAGTGCTTCGCAACCGCAGATGTCGAGCACGAAGCGCGACAGGATGCGACCGCCCTGCTTGGTGTGGGTCACTTCCGGGTGGAACTGCACGCCGTAGTAGCCACGGGCATCGTCGGCCATGCCGGCGATCGGGCAGCTAGGGGTGCTGGCCAGGATGTGGAATTCGGACGGCAGCTTCGTGACCTTGTCACCGTGGCTCATCCAGACGTCCAGGCCCAGCAGGCCGTCGGCGTCGACGTGGTCTTCGATGCCGTCGAGCAGGCGGCTCTTGCCGACCACGTCGACACGGGCGTAACCGAATTCACGCAGCTCGGAGCCTTCGACCTTGCCGCCCAGTTGCTCGGCCATGGTCTGCATGCCGTAGCAGATACCGAAAACCGGGACACCCAGGTCAAACACGGCTTGCGGGCAGCGCGGGCTGTTGGCTTCGTGTACGGACTCGGGACCACCGGCGAGGATGACGCCTTTGGGAGCGAATTCGCGAATCGCTTCGTCGTCCATGTCGAAAGGGTGCAGCTCACAGTAGACACCGATCTCGCGAACGCGACGGGCGATCAGTTGGGTGTACTGGGAACCGAAGTCCAGGATCAGGATGCGGTGGGCGTGAATGTCGAGGGCCATGAGAAGACTCTGCTGGAGCAGCTTCAAGCCTCAAGCTTCAAGCTGCAAGGTGTTGGAAGGCTGCAACTGCGTAGTGCCAGTCCGGTAAAGGCGCTGGCACTACGGTCGGCTTGCAGCTTGGAGCTGATAACTTGCCGCTGGGAGGCGTTAGCCGACCCGATAGTTCGGCGCTTCCTTGGTGATCTGTACGTCGTGGACGTGGGATTCGGCCATGCCGGCGCCGGTGATGCGGACGAATTCAGGCTTGGTGCGCATTTCCTGAATGTCGGCGCTGCCGGTGTAGCCCATGGAAGAACGCAGGCCGCCCATCAATTGATGGATGATGGCAGACAGCGAACCCTTGTAGGCGACACGGCCTTCGATGCCTTCCGGCACCAGCTTCTCGGCACCTGCGGATGAATCCTGGAAGTAACGGTCCGAGGAGCCTTGCGCCTGGGACATCGCACCCAGCGAACCCATGCCGCGGTAAGCCTTGTAGGAACGGCCCTGGAACAGCTCGATCTCGCCTGGTGCTTCTTCGGTACCGGCGAACATCGAACCCATCATCACACACGAGGCGCCGGCCACGATGGCCTTGGACAGGTCACCGGAGAAACGGATGCCGCCGTCGGCGATCAGGGGAACGTCGGTGCCTTCCAGTGCAGCGGCCACGTTGGCGACGGCGCTGATCTGCGGCACGCCGACACCGGCAACGATACGGGTGGTGCAGATCGAGCCCGGGCCGATACCGACCTTGACGCCGTCAGCGCCGGCTTCGACCAGTGCGCGAGCTGCAGCGCCGGTGGCGATGTTGCCGCCGATGACCTGCACTTCAGGGAAGTTCTGCTTGACCCAGCGAACGCGGTCGATCACGCCTTTGGAGTGGCCGTGGGCGGTGTCGACGACGATGACGTCAACGCCGGCTGCGACCAGGGCGGTGACGCGCTCGCCGGTGTCTTTACCGGTGCCGACAGCAGCGCCGACGCGCAGACGACCTTGATCGTCCTTGCTGGCCAGCGGGTAGGCCTTGGCTTTTTCGATGTCCTTGACGGTCATCATGCCCTTGAGCGCGAACTTGCCGTCGACGATCAGGACTTTTTCCAGGCGATGCTTGTGCAGCAGCTCGCGGACTTCGTTCTTGTCGGCGCCTTCGCGGACAGTGACCAGGCGCTCTTTGGGCGTCATCACTTCGCGGACAGGCACGTCCAGACGGTTTTCGAAACGCACGTCACGGGAGGTCACGATGCCGACGAGTTCGCCGTCATGCAGGACCGGTACGCCGGAAATGTTGTGCAGACGGGTCAGTTCGAACAGGTCACGAACCGTTGCATCCGCCTCGATGGTGATAGGATCCTTGACCACACCCGCTTCGAACTTCTTGACCTTGCGCACTTCGGCAGCTTGCTGCTCGACGGTCATGTTCTTGTGGATGATGCCGATGCCGCCTTCCTGAGCCATGGCGATTGCCAGACGGGCTTCAGTGACGGTGTCCATAGCGGCGGAAACAAGGGGGATGTTCAGTTCGATGCCACGGGTCAATCGGGTTTTCAGACTGACTTCGTTGGGAAGCACCTCGGAATAACCGGGCACAAGGAGAATGTCGTCGAATGTAAGGGCTTCTTGGCTGATACGCAGCATCGCTGGGCTCCCGAGCGGGAAAATGGAAGCGCGCCATTATACCCAGACACCTGCCCTTGCTCAATGTAAAGATCAGGCAATTTGATAATGTTCTTGATAGTTGCTCGCTATCGACCCGAAACCTGTCTACAGACGGACTTTGACCCACGACACCGGGCGATCCAGCCGCTCGGCGAATTCTTCGAGAAACGCCGGTTTGAAGCCTGCATCCAGCCAGTTATTGAAGATGAAGCCCAGGTTGGAGAAGCCGCACGGATCGAGAAACAGAAAGCCGTTGATGTCGTCTTCGAAGCGACACTCGGGGCACATGAAGTTGTCGGTGTGCTTAGGGGTCCATTCTTCGAGGCTGTCGAACAGCGCTTCGCCGATCTCGCGCCGGCACTCCGGGCACCCCGCCTCCTCCTTGAACCCCTGCTGCGGGGTGTAGATGCAGCGCTTGAGCACGATCTCCAGCCCGTTGATGGCCTGGCCATAGGGCAGCGCGTCGGGATTCTCGACAAAACGCCGGGCGCCGGGGGCAATCGCGTAGGCCATGCGATTGAAGCTGCGCCCGCAGGTGGTCAGCGACTCCTCCACCACGTCCAGTTTCACCAGCCAGCGCAGGATCGCCCGCGCCTTGGCTTCATGGGCCGGAAAGCTGGAGATTTGCGGGACGATGATGCTCTGGGTGTTCATGACGGGCCTGCCACTGACATTGAATCGGGGCGCGCAGCTTAATGCCCGCGCCGGTCACGTCAAGTATTGACCTTAACCGGCCAGGTAGCGACCGATCAGCGTGATGCCGCTGATAAGCACCATCCAGGTCACCAACCGCACGAACATCTCCCGCGACATGCGCATGACCAGATGCCGCCCCACCCACGAGCCGAGGATCATCGCCGGTAACAGACAGACCGCCAGCACCAGCAGGGACATCTGCGCGTAAACGCCGGTGATCACGAACAGGCTAAGACGCACGATGGTGCTGCAACTGATGAGCGCGTTCTGCGTGGCGCGGGCCTGGACCTTGTCGGTCAGCCGGCCGTTGAGGTAGATCGCGTAGAGAAAGCCGCCGCTGCCGAACAGCGCGCCGAACAGCCCGCCCGTGGTACCCATGGGAATCGACCATGCGGCAGACAACTGGGTCGGGCGCACTTTCACGGCCAGGCTGTAGACCGAATAACCGATCAGGAACAGCCCCATCATTAATAGAAGGACGTCGGATTTGAGGTTGAGCAGAAACAGCACGCCCAGGGTGCAGCCGACCGCCATGCACGGCACCATGCGAAACAGCTCTGAGCGCACCACCGATTGCCGCGACGGCAACAGGTGGCTGAATGCGGCGAGAAAATCCAGCATCACCAGCAAGGGGATGATCCGCGACAGCGGCATGAAGTGGATCAGCACCGGGCCTGCGACCAGCGCCGTGCCGAAGCCTGCGATGGCGAAGACCAGGTAAGCGGCGATGACGCCGGCTTCGATGAACAGCCAGTCGGTCGGGGTCAGGCCCAATTGGTTGAAGGCGACCGAAAGGTCGTTGAGCGCGGCGAGCATTGTTTCCTCCTTGGATGAATGGCGACGCACAGCATACGCGAAATGCTGCGCGGCTCCCTTGTAGCAGCACGGCTTGCCGGCGGGAGCGGTGTGTC
>NZ_JANHKS010000023.1 GCF_028682175.1 Pseudomonas putida
CGCCGTGGTTGCCGGGTTGGTAAATCCGGCATATCCCCGATTGTAGTTATAGACCCGCACCACGTCTGTCCGCACCTCGGTTTCGAACTGAGTGTCATTGCTTGTGTAATTAGCCACAGGAAGGCAAGTGGCCGAGGCATTGGACGGCGTGACGCCTGGACAACTGAAATCCTGATACCCCGCGCCCTGCGAGTTGACGATTGTCCAGCCGCTATTGTTGACGACCACCGACAGGACAATCCGCACAGTGAACGAGTTTTCGTCCATGCGCAGGTTTCCCGAGGCGTCCCACACCCGCATGCCATAGGCCATGAATCACCCCAAATTACCCAGTTTCACGCGAAGCACGCCATTGCCGTCATAGACCGCGACATACAGGTTGTTCACGACGATTCGCCCCTGCCCCGGCGCGCCGCCGTTGATTTCCAGCGTGCCGTCCTTGTTGAAGATCCAGCCGGTCTGGCCCGCCACGTAGTTCGTGGAGCTGATGAAGCTGCCGATCTTGGCGTTGGTGATGGTCCCGTCCTGGATGTACGCCTGGTTGAGGAACACCTGCCCGCCCTGCACCGCGAACGGAACCGAGACGGCACCGCCGGCAATGGTGTTGACGATGGCGAACCGATCGGCAGAGACCAGGAACTGGCTCTGTAGTCCGGCTGCGGTGTTCTCAATGCCAAGCCCGATGCCGGCGGCGATGTACTGCCCGGTCGCCGAGTTGTATTGCATCTTCACGGACCAGGATCCTGAGACCTTCCCGTTCACGTCGACCAGGGCCTGAGACTGGGTCTGGATATCGAGCGTGTTCCCGTCGACCTTCACGCCGAGCTGCTGGATCGCGGTGGCGGCAGCCTGTTTGTTATCCGCCACAACCTGCCGCAGGTCGGTGACTTGAGCAGCGTTATCGCCCACCGTGGCAGTCAACTGGACAACTAGCTTCGCGTTTGCCTCGTTCGCGCTCGCCGCGGTCTTCGCCTCCTGCACGATGCTGGCCGTGCTGCTCCAGCCCTTCATCGCGTCAGCCAGCTCGCCCTCCCCGTTGTCATCCCGCGCAGACGAGCGCAGCGCCTCCAGGCTAGAAGCCTGAGCCGTTACCTTTCCGCCAATATCGGTGATGTCAGTGGTGTTGGTCGCCACCTGCTGGGCCAGGCCGTTGGCCGTCTCGACGCTCTGACCGACGTCCAGCCAGTAGGTGGTGTTCGGCGGCGGTGTGTTGATCGGCACAGTGCTTTTCACCTGGTAGATGCGATCATCCACAACAACCTGCTGGCCCTTGGCGTAGACCTGATCCGGCTTGTAGCCCGCCAGCCCATCCAGCGCGTCGATCTGCTCCTGCAGGTCGTCGATCTTGTCGATCTTGTCCTTCAGGCCCTGGCCGAGTTCCGTTTCGCCAATCTGGCCGGCGATCATGTCCAGGATCGGAGCCGCTTCCGAGCTGCTCTGCCCCATCACGCCCTGGCCGACCGGGTACCACGGACCGATGTTGCCGGTCCGGTCAACCAGCCGCGCCCAGAAGAAGAACGTCACGCCCGCCAGCAGGCCTTGCATGCTGTATTCGGACTGGGGGTAGGCCAGGTCGGTGAGCTTGGTCGCGGCTTCCCGCGCCGGCGTCGGGCCGTACCAAATCTCCGTGCGCTGGGTGTCTTCTGCACCTGGTGGGAAGGTCCATTTGAGGCGGATGCCGAAGATCAGCGGGGCCGCGGTCAGCGACGTCACCGCCGGCGGCAGGCCTTCCTTGCCGTTGAGCTGGGTCAGGATCGAGGTGCGCCAGATCGAAGAGATGTCGTAGGCGCTCACCGCACGCACCCGGGCCAAGTAAGCGCCCCGATAGATGCCGGTGATGTCTACGCTGGTCGCGCCGGTGCGCTGCACCTTGATCCAGTTGCCATTGTCCTTGCGCCACTCCACGTCGTAGCCGACCGCGCCGGTGACGGCTGGCCAAGTAATCGTCATGGTGGTGACGGCCAAGCCCTGGGCGATAGCAGTGTTCGAGGTCAGCGTGACGCTGGCCGGCGCTGGAGCGACCGTAATCGGGATCACGCTGATTGGGCGTTCTTCCAGGCGCGCGCCGGTATCGATGAAGGGAAACTTGCTCGGCTCGAACTGAACCGCCGCGATCTCGTGGTCGCCTTCGGTGGTGCGCTTGGTGCTGAGCACACGATATAGCGGGATCGCCAAGTCGTCAGCATCGAGCGCCCACTGCAATTCTGCCGTCGGAGTCTCGCTGTAGGCCGTGGTCACAGTGATTGCGCGCCCAGCAACCGACTGCACGGTCCGGCCTTCGGCCTTGCCGCTGGGCAGGTTGATGATCAGCCGGTCGCCGGCCTTGGCCTGAGTGTCACGGTCCAGCGTCACGACGCGCCCGGCGCCCGCCGAAATCCGCCCTCCCACTTCCCGCCCGGCCAGCAGCGAGTCGGCCACCGGGATGATGTAGCCCGGCAGCGGAATAGCGCCCTCCATGCCAGTCTTGAACGTGACAGTCCGGTCCTGGTTGTTGCTCATCACCACCCATTTGCCTCGGCGCTGGGCCTCAGAAGCGCGGGTGCAGCCGATGGCGCTGATCTCGACCGGCTTGTCGCCGAACCGACGCTGCAGTGCCAGATCCGAAAACGCCGTCACATCGGTGTCGTAGTTGTTGGCCGGATTGTCGTAGCTGACGATCGCGCGGGTGTAGCGAGTCTTCGCCGAAGCACTGCCATACGCGAACTTGCCGTCGATCACGTTCGCCCGGGTGAAGACGTAGTCGAAGTCCTGCGCGCGCGGCATGTCGGCCTGGGCCACTAGTTGGCCCTGGGCCCAGTAGGTCATGCCCCGGTAGATGGCGGAAATGTCGCGCAACAGGGTCCAGGCATCGGCCTTGCCTTGCAGATTCATGTCGCAGAGAAAACGCGGCTCCTGGCCGCCCATGCCGTTGGGCACCAACTGGTCGCAGTACTGCGCGATGCGAAACAACTCCCATTTATCGACCATGAATGGCTTGATGCGCTTGCCCAGGCCGAACCGGTCCACCGTGCAGATGCCGTAGGTCACCCATGCCGGGTTGTTGGTCCACGCCAGCTTGAAGGTGCCATCCCAGACGCCGGTATAGGTGCGCGCCACTGGGTCATAGTTGCTCGGGACCTGCCATTTGCGGGCCTTGCACTTGATGGTGACCTCAGGGATGTTGCTGAACTGCTCGGCATCGAACTCGATGTAGAGCAGCGCAGTGTTCGGGTAGCGAATCTTCTGGTCGATGACCTCGGTGAGCCCGGCCACGATCATCGTGTCGGCGATCTTGTTGGTGTTCTGGTTTGGCGTCAGGCGGCGAATACGCAGCAGCCAGCCGGTGGTCGCCGCTGGCAGGTCGATACGGCGAGAGCGCTCATAGCGCGTGGTGGTCTTGCCGTCCACGGCCTCGCTCAGCACCTGCTGATAAGCCCCGCCATCGGTGGCCAGGTCAACGGCGTACTCAATCCGGTAGCCGCCCACGTTGCCGTTGTCATCCTGCTGCTGCAAGGCTGGCCAAGCCAGGCGGATACGCGCGGCGGACAACTGGGTGTTGGTAATCGATCGAACCCAGGCCGTATCGCTGCGGAGCTCGACGTTGATGGTCGTCTCGTTTTCCACCGAGGGAATGCCAGGGATGTATTCCTGCTCGACTGAGCCAGACCGCCAATCCCATTTCACATTGGGAAAGTTTACGTTGCCGCTGGCATCGTTGATTGGCGTGTTGTCCAGGTAAATGTCGGACGCAGTTGGAACACCGTCGAACTCACCCTCGCCCACAGCAATCAGGAGCTTGGCCAGGTTGGTGGAGCGCAGGCTGTCGGTCGCCTCAACCGGTGTCTTCGGGTTGCTGCTGCCGCCCTTGGCGCCGTGGATGTCGATTCGTTCAGCTGCGCCCATGCTTTTCTCCAGGCATAAAAAAACCGCCACTCGGCGGTCTGTTCTTCAGGTTCGGATCAGGTCTTGTCTTCGGCGAGAATCGAGGCGGAGATAATCGCGCCGCCCCACCGGCGCTCGCCGATGCAGATCGGCACGGGGTTGCCGCTGGCCGTGGTGTTCCGAGCTGAGCCAAAGGCGTACGAAGGAAGGTTTTCAGGGGATGCGCTTTGGCTGAGGCCTTTGGCTTGCGGGCTGAGCAGCTGGATTACCCCGCCGGCGGTCACCGCGATACCACCGCTCAGCAAAGCTGAGGATGCCGCGAGGGCGCCAGGTGTACTGCCCGGCACAAAGAAGGACGCCACAATCATCACGATTCCGACGACGGTCTGTAACACGCCAGCTCGTTTGCTCCCAGAAACTACCGGCACAATCCTCAGATGCCGTGTTCCGCCCAGGTCAAACTCCCTCTCTCCTACGTTCCGGTGGTTTCGGAAAATTGCAAACCGCATTCCCAGTCTGTGCAGACGATCCACCTCGTGCTTGAATCCAGGAAGTGACACCTCAAGCGCTTTGAATACCTCCCACGACTTTCCGGTGTCCAGCAGCCTCGAATGGATCTTCCCCAGCTTCCTTCCCAAAGCGCCCCATAACTCAATAGTGGTCAGGGGGTCGTAATGAACTGCTGTGGCTTGCATGAAAAACTCCAGGCGTAAAAAAACCGCCAGAAGGCGGTCTTAGTGGTTATTACATCGATTAGATGCAGGACTTGACGGCCTCAGACACCCCGCCCCGTCCAAGTTGTTGCCAAGCAATTCTTTGGAAGTGCTTCACCGAGGAACCTGATTGTGTTCTGGTGATATCCAGAAGCTCGTCGGTCTGCCCTACGCCGGGATTAGCCATAATCAGGCGGTAGCCGGTTTCTGTTTCGCTCATCGTTGCCCCGGCGTTGAGGTCCTGCCACTTAGGCAGCACGCAAAGAGCAAATTGCTTCGGGGATTTGGTTGTGGCGGACGCAAAAACTGGACTGCTATTTCTCAGGTCAGATGGGGTCGTGCAACCCGCCAGCAGAGCAACTGCAAGCGCTCCAATCAAAATTCGCATGATGATCCCTCACATTGAAAAGCCTGAGGGTATCACCGCGCATCACGATGGCGAAGTATCAGCCGTGCCCTGTCGTGCCAAGAGCCGCCGTAGACGATGATCTCTGACGGCTTGCCGTAAAGGTGGTGCAGAAGGAACGGACCTGCGCCGTGCACTGCCGTTGACTCGCCGGGCAGAGCAGGATCGGCGCCGAGGTAGATTCCCGCATGGTTAGGGTGTTTGGTGCGCCCCACGTCCATCACGATCATGTCGCCCCGCTGCGGACTGCCGACTCGCTCGAACCCAGCGGCCTCGTAGGCTTGCTCGTACAGGCTCGGACCGTCGGCCTGCTCCCACCATCCGTTCTCGCGCTTGAAGGCTTCGAACTCCAGTCCCCATTCGCGCCGGTACCAGTCGGCACAGACCTGCCAGCAGTCCCAAGCGCCGTGCACGAACGGCCGCCCGAGCAGCGGCGTGTTGCCGGTTGGCACGATGGTGCGCAGATCTCCCTCCGGCCAGCTCAAGATGTGCCAGGGCAGTTCGGTCGCTTCGCACATGGCCAAGTCGCGCGGCGATGGCCTGCTGGTCGCGTCTGGGTGCGAATGGACGATGCCGATCACCTCGCCCAGGTCTTCCGCCGCCGCGTAATCCTCCGGCGCGATGCGAAACTCCTCTCTGGGGTCGGTCGCGGTATTCGCGCACGCAATGTACTGCTGTTTGCGCCCGATGGTGATCAGCACCCCGCAGCATTCGCGAGGGTACTCAGCGGCCGCATGCGCCTGCACAGCCTTGAGGATGTATTTCAGCATGGTCAGCTCCTGGCAATCAGGGAAACGGCGGGGAAGCCCCCAAACGGCAGCGCATTGCCTTCTCCGAAACGGGGAACGCAACCGCGACCCAGCGTTGCGTCGCACTCGTCTTTTTCTGGGTCGTCAGTCAGGTTCCCATCCTTGTCACGGTATGGGCCCACATACCCGCAGTTAGGCCCCCGATACCCCCCGGTCAAGCACCAGTGGCAAAGCGTGGTCATCTCGCGGCCAATCGACTCGCCACCGACATCGCCAGGGCTGGCCAGCTCCCACGAAATGGTTTCGCCGTCCTCGTTGCTTTTCTGGTCCAGGTACCAGACCTCAATCGATTCCTGAGTCGGGTCAGCGTCCGGGTTACCTGCAGGAAAGTTCGCGCCGTCGAGATAGGTGCCCAGCGTCTGCCGCATCGTCAGCTTGAACTCGAGCAGATCCTCGAAAGCCAGGCACAAGGCTGTGATCCTCCCGTTGACGTTGCCAACAGAGAGATTCGGGCGCACTGCCGTGCCATCGCCGTTGGCCTCGATGCCATCGATCTGCATTGGCCAGGCGCTGTACTCCTCGCCCTGCCACCAAATCGACTTGGCCGGGAGTTTGTCGGCATCAGCGCCAGCAGCGATCAACTCCGCCGCGGTGTACGGAATAGCGTGGCCATGAAATCGCAGCACATCTGCGCCGTAGTCGCTGCCGTCCAATTCGAACAGCAGCACTTCACTCCCAGGCTCAAGCACCTGGATGTCTTTAATCAGCGGCATGTGGGACCTTATGGAAGGAATGACTGGGTGAAGGTGCTGGTCAGCGTGTAGAAACCAGCGCCGTTGGGCGAGACAGACGGCGCGGAAGCGCGGTAGAAGCCCATCTCGCCCAGCGGCGGGGTCCAGAAGAACGACTTGAACCCCGCGTGACGATCGAGGAATGCCCTGATCTCCCGCGCCGTTTCTTCGTCCCCAACGAATGACACTGACCAGACCTCAACCTTGTTGTTTGGTCCGTCGCCTACGACCTGCTCATAGCCGTTGCCGAATTTGCTCGAGCGTGTCCGATACTCCGGGGTGCTGGACGCGCCCAGCCTCGGGCACCAGGTGAACGTCTCAACGGCCATTTACCGCCCTCCAAATAGCGCCGCCCGGGCGAAGCTCGTCCGCGATCGCCTGTTGAGCGCCGCGTTTCGCGGTGTCGGCGTATGCCTGACCTACCGCCTTCAGGTTCTGGTCAGATGTATCGCTTCCGCCACCATCGACCGTGAAGCTCTGCTGAATGACGATCCCGCCGCCAGCAGCTGCCGGTGACGAAGAAGACCTGCCGCCGGCGGACAGTCCCACGTAGCCGCCATCGGCATATCCTGGTTTTCCGGATTTGTTCAGGCGCTCCAGGTATTGACGCATACCAGGTTGCTGAACCACTTCCTTACGGATGACGACCTCGCCACCGTGCACCACGCCCATCGGCTCGTACTTGCCACCGTCGCCGGTGTAGCCGCCGTCCCAGTGCTGCGCGGACAGCCAGCTCTGATAAGCTGCGCCGGAATAGTCCGATGCCGCCGCGCCCGTCCCCGCTGATGAACCACCGAAGTACGCACCAACTGCCGTCTTCGCAAACCCGAACAGCGCGCTGAGCGCCGACGAAGAAGCCTGGCGGATTTCGATGCGCGCCAGGTCAGCCAGAATCGACTTGGCCAGGTCGCCGAAAGACAATTTGCCGGTTGTCACGAAGGTGGTCAGCGCGTCTTCCATGCCGCTGAACGCATTCGAGAAAAGGTTTTTGGTCTGCCCGGCCACGTCCTTCGCGCTGCGCAGATAATCGTCGTAGGCAGCCGATGCGCCGTTGGTCCAATCTGCCTGGGCGGCATCAACGTCCACGTAGTACTGACGCTGCATCGCCAGGCGCTGGTCCAGTGCACTTTTCAGCGAGGCGGTTTCCTTGCCGTAGAGCTCCGTGGTGAACTGGTCCTTGTTGCTCTTGTTGTAGTCCGACGTCAGCTTGTCGAGCTGCGACTGATAGGACTGCTGGATAGCGCGTTGCTCTTGCAGGCGCTGCCGCTGGACATCACCCAGGCCAACCCCCGCCAGGTTGTTGTCGAGGCCCTGCTGGGCGCTGGCGAGCTGGCTTTTCAGGTTTTCGTCAAAGGCGGCGAGCTTGCGCTGCGTGTCGAGCGCCTTTTCCCGCAGCGTGTTCTCTGTTTCGAGCGCTGCGTTGCGCTTGAGCTGCGCGGTGATCAGGTCCTGGCTGGCCAGCAGCGATTTCTGGTCGGCGGTGAGCGTCTTCTTGCCTTTGATATCAGCGAGCTGCTGCTCCCACTCGACCAACTTTTTCGCGTTCGCGCCAAGGGTTTGGCTGGCGGCATTCTGGTCGCCGATCAGTGCACCCTGCTGCTGGAGGGCCGCGTACTGCTGTCGCGCGGCGTCGAGCGCCTTGGTGCCCGCATCCTCGCGGTATTGCGGCGTCTTCTTGACCGCCGGGTCCTTGTATTTCTCGTTGATCGCGGCGATGTCCTTGGCCTGCTGATCTGCGGAGATCAGCAGCGAGCTGTCACCGGTCTTCTTCGCCCTGGCAATGTTCCGCTCGACCAACAACCGGTAATCGGCGATTTCCCGTGCACGCTTGTCAGCGTTGCTTTCCGTTTCCTTGCGGAGCTTGTCCAGCTTGAGCTGATCGTCCAAGGCCTGCTGCTGTTGCTGCTGGGCGAATCCCTTCGCAGCCGCACGACGATCCTGCTCTGCCTTCAGAACGAGTTTGTCAGTTTTTTCACGCTCAAGCGCCGCAGCGCCGCCGCCCAATTCACCCAGATTCGGGTTGTCATCGAACACGATCGGGGTTGATGAGCGCTGAGCAATCTCCTTCAGCCTGTTGTCCAGCGCGTCGATCTGCTGATCGAGGGTTTGCTCACGACCGACGTTGAGCGCCGCATCCCATGCCTGCTTCGCGGCATTTTTGACCCCGGCCCATGCCGTTTCAAGGGTGCCAAGGTTGGCCTTGATCGCCGTGGAGGTGCGGTTCAACCCGTCCTCATAAGCGGCTGTTGCCAGCGCGGCCGCATCCTGCGTCTTACCCTGCTCCTGCAACGACCTGATGTTCTCGTATGTCGTGGCGGTCAGGAAATTCATCGACTCGTTGAGCTTCAGGATTTCCGCGACCGGGTCCTTTGCGATCCGCTCGAAGTTTTTGACCGTTTCCTCGGCAGCGACTCCGGTGGCCGACTCGAACTTGATCGCAGCTTCTGCAATGGCCTCGAAGGCAGTGACCGGAATGCGCGTGGAGGTCGCGAGTTGCGCCAGCACTGCCGCGGCCTTGCCCACGGTGCCGCCCGATTGGGCAACCTGGCGCGCAAGATCAGTCAGCGCGGCTGAGCTCGTGCCAGCGGTGTTTCCGGTCATCGCCAAGGCCGTGTTGTAGGCCGTGGTCTCATCGCTGCCCTGTTTGTAGGCCAGCGCCAGCACCGCAGCAGCGGCTGCCGCTACGGTGAAAGGGTTGACCAGGCCCAGGATATAGCCGCCAAGGGCTTTCGCCGCGGGACCGATGCCGCCGAACATGTCCTTGAGCTGGCCGCCCTGCTGGAGGAATACCGTCAGCGGTGCCTGGCCGCCCTGCAGCGATACCGCGATGTCGGTGAATTGAGCTGGAACACCGCGCAGGGCAGCGTTGTAGGCCTTGGCGGACATCCCGCCCTTTGTCATGGCAGCATCGGTTTTGCCAATGGCATCCCGCTGCTCGTTGAGCTTCTTCAGGTAATCGTCGAAGTCGCTCTTGTCCAACCGCCCGGCGTCGTGGTGCTTGCGCAGCTGCTCTTCCATCTTGTCGAGGCGCCCATAGGCCCCAACCACCGGATCGATCTGCCCGACCAGCTTTCCCAACTGATCGGCCTGGTACTTGGCTTCGCGGGTCGTGGACTTGAGCTTGCGCTCCGCTTTGTCCATGCCCCGCTCAAAACCACCAGTGTTCGCGACCAGATCGACAGTCAGCGTGCCGAGATTGTCACCAGCCATACTTCACCCCTTCACACGCTGCAGAAGCGCCAGCAGATCCTGCGGCGTTGCGGCTTTTGTCTCGGTCTTGAAACTGCGGTCAGGCAGAAAGTCGTCGAACGTCGCTTTTCCGCCGTGCACGTTGTTGAGCAGGGTCGCCAGCATCGCGAAGCCGTGTTCAAGGCGAAGGCCCATGTTCAGCGGCCCGGTCTGTCGCCGGTACCGCATCCACCCCATCGCCTCGACGTAGGTCAGCCTTCGCTTGGCTTCCGCGATCGTCCGCCCGCCGATGCCCGCGAGGACGAGCTCGTGCCAGAACTCTTCCTCGGGGTCGATTTTTTTTCGAGAGCGCCCTCCGGGACCTTGTTGACCTCGCCGATGGCCGCGAGCAGGACGATGGCCAGCTCCGCGCACAGAGGCCCGTGGCCGGTTTCCGCACCGCCAACAACGTCAGCCTGCGAGAACACCGGCTTGCCGTCTTTGTCGACGATGCAGGAGGCGATGCGCTGCGCGGTAATGTCCGCGCCCTGGTGCTGCGCATCCCAGCGTTGGGTGATCGAGATAAACGACTCATGGGCCACATAGACGGTGGCCGTCTGGGGCTTGCCGTCCGAGTGCCAGGTGATTTCCTTCTTCACCGGAGGCGCGGCAAATGCACCGGCGGCTGCCAGCGCTGCAATACTCAGTTCCATGGGTTTTCCTTACGCGGCAGTTTTCGCGATCAGTTCGATTTCACCGGAGACCTGAATACCGACGCTCGATTTCACGACATCGCCCAGGCCAAAGGTGAACGGGAATGCGTTCATGTAGCCCTCGAACGTGAGCCAGGTGCGAGTGTTTGGCAGGTCAAAGTCGACGCTGTCATTGACGATGGCCCGAGCAGAGGCGCCCGTGCCCGAACCACCAGTAAGCGTGACCGTTGGCGTGCTGGTGTAACCGGCGCCTGCATTGGTAATGGTGAAGCCGGTTACCTTGCCATCAGCAATCTGCGCTGTTGCAGTCGCACCGCTGCCACCGCCACCGGCAATAGCGACGGTCGGAGCAGTGGTGTAGCCGGTACCAGCAGAATTGAGAACCACCGCAGCCAAGGCACCGGCGGCACCCACCAGAGGAGGAATGCCCTTCTCTTCGTCGAAATCGAAGCCGTCAGACCAGCCCACGACCCATTTCAGGGTGAGACCCGCCTTTTTCAACTGATGCAATCGCAGGTGCGCCGGGTTGGCCGGGTCGATGTTCAGGCCGAAAGAGGCGGAGCCTGGCTCCGCCAACCCAGCCTTGTACTTGCGGGCCTTGGATTTGGTGCACGTCACGTCGACCTGGGCGATAGAGGTGTCGATGCCGTCCAGCGATGTGAAGCAGCCCACATCGATGACACTGTTGTCGGTTGGATCAAGCGCAAACAGCTCAGTGCCTTGAGTGTCGATAGTCAATTTGGTACTCCCCGATTTCCTGCGAAATCACTTATGAGCGGGCATAAAAAAACCCGCCGAAGCGGGTCGTTCTTTCAGGTATTCCGGCTACGGACGCACCAGCCAGGCAACATCGAAACCTTTGCGATAATTCTTCGTGTCGTGATCGCGCGTATCGACGCCAAACCCGGTAACGTAGGCTTGTTTGCCGATGGCCTTGCGCATCGCCGTCACCACAGCGTCAGCAGACACGGCGGAGGCCGCGTAGACATCGATCTGCAAGCCGTATCGATCAGTGTCAGGCTGGCCGTTGATGTAGTTGATTGGCGACCCACTGACGACCTGCCAAACCGCGTACGGCAGGGCTACCCCTTGCTCTGCGTCACCATGGGGGTAAAGGCGCAGAGGGCTGTCACCGAGCAGCGCTGTGACGGCTGGGCTGGCTTTGCAGACGGCCACGATTGGAGCCAGCATCAGTTCACCCCGAGCTTGATCAATTGGTACTTGGCCGAGCTCAAGAACTCCTTGAACACTGCCTCGCGGTTGTTTTGCAGCGCCGGCCGTAAGAATGGCTTGGCCCGGTTTTTCTCGGTGCCCAACTCTACCCACCACCAATAGAAGGTGTTACCGCCGCCCTGCCCCAGGCTGCGCTTGCGCACCCCGACAGACATCACCACCGCGCCCACTTCGACTCCGATGGCTTTGCGCTCAACGATCGCCAGGTTTTTGGGGATGAAGTTGGACGTTTCCGGGTCGTCGATGCGAGCCGCCCGGCTTTTCGCGTCATCCAAGACGATTTCCATCGCATCCTTCGCCGCCGGCGTCACAACCTTGCGGCGCATCTCCTCGCCCAGGCTGCGAAACTTGGCCGAGAGTGCATCAGCGCCGGTGAGCTTGTACTCAACCCAATCAGCCATCGTTCACACCCTCGCTGGCCGGAAAGGTCAGGTATTCCCTACCCGATACAGGGTCGCGCAGCACCCCGTGCAGGTTGTAGATCCTCCCGTCATGGCGAGCGCGCATCGAGGCGTCGAACCCGTCGCGGTAGCGCGTCACGATCCTGCAAGTGACTTCAGACTGTTCTGACTGCGCGGCGATGAACTCGCGAACGCTCAGGTCTTTGATTGCGGCCCAGACAGTGACGAATTCAACCCAGGCCACCAACGGCTCGTTGGAATCCGGATCGTAGGTGGTGACCTTCTGCTCGAACGTCACTCGGTGCCGAAGATCGCCTGCTTTCATCAGAATCGCTTCCTGTACCAGAGCAGCCGACCGACCGCCAACGGGACCTCAACGAGCCCGCTGGCGACCGCCTCACGGTTTGCGTACCAGTGCCCGACCAGCAGCAATACGGCCTGCTGCACGTCCTTGGTCAGGCCCATTTCTTCCGGCAACACTGGCGTTTCCACCAATGTGCGGTCGCAGTGCTGCTCGACATGAGCCAGGGCGGCGTCGAGGTACCCCTGAATCAAGGCATCTTCGTCGCCGTGGTCGACGCGCAGGTGCGTTTTGACCAGAGATAGCTCGATCATCACTTGGTCTCTTTCGGCGCGGCAGGCTTCGACTCTTTCGGCTTGGTGACCTTCGCCTTGCCGTCGGCGCCCAACTCCTCGACCAGCCCCTTGCCAACCAGGGTGTAGGCGTACTCATCGTCGGCCTCATCGAATACCTGGCCACGCTTCACCTTGGGCGATTCGGCTTTCAGCAGGTCCGCGTTCCCCGTAAAGCCCCACAAAGCTCTGATTTTCATGCTGCCTCCAAAAACAAAAAAGCCGACGCTATGCCGGCTTTGTGATGGTTACGTGCGGTTGACTTACTTGGCGAAGGTGCCTTTGACCAAAGCTTCCCGACGGCGCACGCCGAGGCCCAGACGCTCTTCAGCCAGCAGCGCGATCATGTTCTTGATGAACATGTCGTTGATCAGGCCCATCTTGAACAGGTAGGTCATGCGGTCGAAGAGGATTGCAGCACGGGCGAAGTTCGCGATGAGGAATTCGCCACCAGCGTCCGCATCACCCTCGTCCATGCTGTCCGAGGTGATAACCGGGCGACCCCAGAGGATTGGGGTAACCAGGCCTTGCAGGTTGGCGAACAGGTAGCGGTTTTCACCGTCCTTCTGCAGCTCAATGTTCATCCAGTCAAGTTCGCTCAGCACGATGCCGTCGGCAGACAGCTTCGACTGCTTGCGAACCTGGTAGATACCGCGGCGCACGATGTCGATCGAGGTATCGCCAGCCTTGGTCAGGTTGGCGTCGTAGACAGTGGCCTGGGTCATGAGGCCATTCAGATTCTCACCAGTACCATCACCTTTGAGGATCTGGTTTTCTTCTTCGAGCTTCAGGTCGTAGCGCAGCAGCTCCTGGATATACCCCTGCATCTGAGGCACGTCGGCCAGCGCCTCTTCGGTGACCGGCATCCACACCGCGATCTTTTTCACGCGATCGGTAGCAGGCTCGAACGTGACGTTGCTGGTCGGCTTGGTGCCGCCTTCTGCCACAGGCGCAGCGCCACGAGTGTGCAGGAGCTCACGGAAGTAGGTGTAGTTCTGGCCGGTTACCGGGATGGCGGTCAGCAGGTCACGGATGCGCAGCTCTTGGCGGATGCCCGGCTGAATGACCGGGTCGTAGATCGGCGCCACGATGCCGGCACTGGTGACCTTCACTTCTTTCATGGCGGCCAGGTCGGACTTGGTGACCTCGATCTCGGCGGCCATGGACGACTTTTGGCTCAACGACTTGTAAGCATCGTCGTTCTTGATCATGTCAATGAAGGATTTGCCTTCGCCCGGCCCCCCGCGCAGCTTGACGCCCTTCTGCTCCAGATCCTGCACCTGATCGATGACTTTCTGCAGCTCGCCCTTCTGGTCTTCGATCTGCTTCTTGAGGTCGCCGGCAACTTTATTACCTTTCTGGACCTCATCCATGGCCGCATCGTATTTCTTTTGCAGCCCCTCGAAGCCGCTTTTCAGCTGCTGGTCCAGGGATTCCTTCAGTTCTTTCACTTCGCTCATGGCGATACTCCGAAATGGTTGGCAAACAGGGTGGAAATGTCTTTCAGCTCTTCCACGATCGCCGTGGCCTCACTGCCGCCATCACGGCGTAGTGCGGGGTAGCCGAGCGAAGCGACTGCTGCCGCTTCCTTCTGAGACAGCCCCATGCGCTCACGCAGGGCGTTCTCGAAAAGCCTGATGTCCGACTTGACGCTGAGGACTTCGGCATCTGGATTCATGCCAAAGGGCACGAACGAGGCCTCCCACAGTTCGGCGGACTTGATGACGCGGACCTGGCGGCCGGCGCGCTGCTGGAAATCAGCCTCCAGCGTGTTGAAGCCGATGGACATGCTGTCCAGAGAGCCGTCTTTCATCAGCTCATAGGCGTCACGGGCGTAACTGACCTTCAGGTTCACCTGACCTTTTACATACAGGCCGTGGTCGTCCTGATTGAAGTCAGCGGTACCGACCAATCGGGTGAGGTCGTGATAGAGCGCCAGCTTCAACTTGCCGTTGCGTGCCGTCTTCACGCTGGTAAACGCCCCTTTGACGATGACGTCATCGCCCAGGTCGACATTATCGAAAACGGCGGCATAGCCTTCAAAGCTGCCGCTGTCGTCTGCGGCTTTCACCTCAAACGGGCAGTCAAGTTTTGTCAGCATTGTTCTGTATCTCCCACCGGGTGACCCGGTCGTATTCAGGGCCATCAAGCGGTGGCAGGTTTTCTTTGCGACGGACCTCGTTTGTGGTCATCCAGCCTGAACCACCAGATCCGCCAAGGGCGGCGGCATACAGCGTGGCGCGCCCGGCGCTGTCTGCGCGCTGCAATCCCTCGAGCACGAACTCCAGAAAGCGCTTCCTGTCCGTCAGCAACTTGCTGTTGAGCTCGTCCTCGACCGCGTCGGCATAGGGTTTCAGTCCGAACGTGACGTAACCGATGAGCTGCTGCTCAAGGTTCGAACCCATGATCGAGGTCTTGCCGGCGCGGTTAGCCAGCCATAGCGGCACGCCGTAGACGCCAGCCAGCGCTTCTTCCTGAAACTGCTGAGACTCGATGAACTGGGCGTCTTTCTGGCTCAGCCCGGCGGGCACGATCTTCGGGTTGCCCTGCAATATCGCCATCTTGCCGATGTCGTCCACGTCGCCTTGGCGCACATCTGGGAATTTTTCCATCACCTGGGCCTGCTGGACCTTGGTCAGGAACTGCTCGTAGATGACGTATCCGCCAGTGAAACCGCCCTTTCGCATGAAGCGCGAAGACCACTGCTGACCTGCCTTGGCTAACCCCATTGTCTCGGCCTGATACTCAATCGGGGATAGGCCCGTGATGCCGTCGAGACTGAACAACTTGAAATGCAGCATGTTCTCTGGCGAAACCGGGAACCGCTCACCCTCCGGAGGATTTACCCAATAAATAAGGTCGTCTTCGGTATCGATCTCAACCCTGTCGCAGCCCAAAGGCACCAGGCCAATAGGATCACCGTTGCGGTTGCGCTCAATGAGCGCGAAAGCGTTCCCGCGAAGGGCCATATTCACGACCACGAACTTCAAGAAGTTCAGCAGCGTCATGTAGGGGTTAGGCTTTCTGAGCAGCCGTAGGAACCGGTCATTTCCAGTGACCAGCTTGCGACCAGTATCAGTGTCCTCGTACAGCTTCAGCGGGAGGCCGCTCAGCGATTCCGAGAGGATTTTCACGCATGACCAGACCATGCTGATCGTGAGTGCGCTCTTGGTGGTGATCTTTACCCCGGATTTTGTGTTTTTTCCGCCGACCTCAAGGTCAACTTCGACGTAATCACCGGTCTTCGGATCGGTGTAGCCGAAGAATCGCCAGGTGCTGGGGTTGTACCAACGAAATGCCATGGTCAGCCTACTAGTCCGAAAAATCCGTTGTTGAGGTAGTCGTCCATGCCGCCCTTCGCCTCTGGGTTCAGAGAAAGCAGCGATACGGCGTTGAACGTGGCCATGAGTGGGTCGATTTTCGCGGTGCCCGAAGCCTGTTTCGTGATGAGAAATGCGTTTGCGGACGGGACGCCCTTGGCGTTGCCGCAACTCCAGGCCATGAGGGGCTGGCCACAATGCTGAAGCGTCCCCTCGGCGAGCCTACGCTCAGTGGTCTTGATGGCTCCGGTGAGCTTCCAGCCCTGCGAAATACCGATGATCTGCTCCTCCTCGATGCCGACGTCGGCCAGTGCGTCGAGCAGCGCGCCGATACCTGCCGGGTCTAGCCCGACCTTGTCCAGCAAGCCCACACCATTGACCCGCGCAACGACCGCAGCCAACTGCTCAACGTCGTCACCGATTCTGTTCACAATGGTTAAATCGCCGGTTTTCTGCAGATCCAACAGCCGGGGCGCCTCTGACTTGCGCCGCTCCAGCACAGATGGATGCGCCCATGCATGTGCCCAGTGCAGCCAGGTGCGCGACTCGCGAACCCGGCCAATGACTGATAGCCCGAGCAGGTCATCAAGGCCGCCACCGTCAACGCCTGCCACGACCACCTCACACTGGTCGAGTAGGCTGTCCAGCGTGAGGCCAGGCAGCGCCTGGGCTTCCCAGAACGACGCACCCACCCAGTGGTCAGACATGAGTGCAAGCCCAATCTCGACATTGAGGTGCTTCGCCAGGAATCCCCGGAATGATTCCTCACCGTCCAGTTGCGACTGGGCGTAGCCGCGCTCAATGAACGCCTCATCAACAGAGAGGCCCAGATTCGGGTTGGTGATGTAAGCGTTCGAAGCCTCCCGATGCGCACCGGCGTCGAGCAGGTGTTTCGGGAATTCGTAGAGCACCGGCAGAAACGATTTGTCTTCGATCTTGCCGTCGCGCACCTGTCGGGCGTACAGCAGCTTTTGCCGAAATACGCCGGCAGGTGGTTCATCTGATTGGGTGGTAGCCCAGATGATGAAACCCTCCGGGCGAGATGCCAGGCCACCAGTAGCTTCGCGAAGCATGGCCTCAGCATTGGCGCGCTTGCCAAACACCCAGAGCTCGTCGACAAACACCCCGATGGCCTTCTTGCCGGACACCGTTTCGCTGTCGGCGGCAACAACTTTAAGCGTCGCGCTGGTTTCATGGTGCGTAACCAGTCGCAGGTGGTCCTGCACCTTGAACAGAGCGGACAGCTCATCGTCTGCCTTGATCATGTCCCGGATCGGGATATAGGAGTTGTCAGCGATCTCTTTGGTTGGGGCCAGGATGATGAACTCGCCTGACTGGCGCCAGTTGAGCACCATGGCCGTAAGCATGATCCCGGCAGCGATGGTGGACTTGCCGTTTTTCTTGCTGATCAGCAGCAGAAACTCGCTGATCATTCGCCGTCCGCTGTCCGGGTCGTAAGCGCCGAAGATCGCAGCAACGAACTGGTTGACCCAGTCGCGCACCGTCTCACACATCAATGGGCTGCCAGTGGCATCCACCATCCGCAGAGCGCCAAACACCTCCAGCGCCTCTTCCGCCTGGTCCGGAAAAAGTGGATCGAATGGGATCAGGGTCTGGCGGGCGACGATGCGCTTCTCCCAGTCGGGGCAGGCCGTTGTCCATTCCATCATTTCACCGATCGCAGAGGGCCGCGGCGAGTACCGAACTTGCCGTTCGCCACCTCAGCGGCTTTTTGCTTCGCCTGCTCCTTCTTGCCGCCCTCGCCTTTGCGCTGGTGAACGAAGGGCATCAGCGCCTTGGCTGCATCAACACGCAGCTTCGGCTCTGTAGTCAGGTCATTCATGACCGCAAGGAGAAAATCCTTCGGGTCACGATGAGAGAGCGCTGCCCCCAGATCGAACCCGGCAGGCTCGGCCTCGTCCGCATCAGGTTCAGCGGGTTCTTCCGAGCCCTGGGCGTTAACATCTTTAACAACCTTGTTAACGGGATGCAGGGCGTCCAGTTTGAACAGCTCAGCGACTACATCCGGGTCTTTCGCAAAACGCGAACCCGCCGCAGAGGCCGATTTCTCGGGGCATCCGGCGGCAATGGCTGCGTCTTTATTGGACGCACCTCCCCTCACCGCGTCGATGAACGCGCGTTTCTTGGGTGTTAAAGCCATTAACAAAAACCTGTGCGAGGAAAAAAATCTGCGAATGGGGTCGGGCGCGGTCTGGAGTGCATTGACCCCCTATATTTCGATGCCCCCCCTCATAGAGCCAGCCTAATGCACCATTTCGGTGCATTCATGAATGAGAATTCATATCATTCCCGACGAACGGTCACATTCCACGGTTGCCCGCCTCTTCGGCCTGTTTGACCGAGTCATGGCAGGGCTTGCAGAGGGTCTGCCAGTTCGACCTGTCCCAGAACAGAGCCATGTCGCCACGGTGCTGAACGATGTGGTCGACGACCGTGCCTGAGGTCACGCGTCCCTGACGTTCGCAGTACACGCAGAGCGGGTGTGCGTTGAGCCAACCCTCGCGCGCCTTCTGCCACTTGTAGCCGTAGCCACGCTGGTGTGCCGTCGTCTTGATCGCGCGCCATGAGTTGGTGTTGACGACCGTTACGCGCTCACCCTGGGTCTTGACCCGGCTTCCCAGCGTCTTGAGCCTTGGCATCTGGTTCGACCTTACGTGATGGGGTGATGAGCGATCGGGCTCGGTCAGCTGCGATGGCGAACCACTTAGCTGCTCGTGCACGCCGCGCGGCGCATCCAGTGCACGCCATGGCTACTTGCTCTTGCTGCGCAGGATCTGGGCGTCGACCTGGTCGGCGCAGGTGTCGAGTAGGTTCACTGCCCGATCCTTCAATGCCCAAAGGTCGCCGTTCAGGGCGAGGTCTTCATCGCTCTCGCTGATGCGCTCGCACGGAACCAGCTCAGGGGGTTCGAGCCTTACCGCTGTTGTCTTTACCGGTTGCGGGCTTGCCGCGCAGGCCGTCAGGCAAAGGCTGATCAGCCCACTTGCGAACAGCCGGGCTCTTACGCTTGAGGTCTTCAAAGTCTTTCCTCGCCTTCAGGGCTTTCTGTTCGCTGGCTTTGAGCCGGTTGCTCAGGTCGGCCTGATAGGCAGCGTTCCTGGCAGCCTCGGCGCGAAGCGTGGTGATGGTGGCCTGGCTCTCGACGTTGGCTGCGATAGCGTCCTGTTTGGCCTTGGCCTCGACTCCCACTGCTGCGGTCAGCGACACCACTCTGATCTGCTGCAGAGCAATCAGCAGCGACATGACAATGGTGATGACCACGGCGACGGCGATGATTCGCATCGTGGCTGCCGTCTTCGAAACGGCTCCAACGGGGTCGAGGCTCATGGCGTTTCCGCCTTGCGGCCCAGGAACTTGATGATCAGCTCCCGGATCGCCGTCACACCGATGAAGCCGATCGCGCCGCCAGCACCAACTGAAAGACTGGACGGCCAGGCCATCCACTCAATCACGCTGCTGGCCGACAGGCTGAGACCACCGCACATCAGCGCCTCAAGCACGACGCGCCCCTTGTTCGCCTCCTTGCCCTCGTACAACACACGAAGCATTGAAATGGTTGCGGCCATGATCGCTCCTTGCCAGAGCGGCGTCGTGATGATCAGCCAGACCTGCGCCCAGAAGTCAGGATTTTTCTCAGGCATTGGATGCATCCGACAGTCCACCCTTTCGGGATCGGAAAATGAAAAAGCCCCGGCAAATGCCGAGGCTCGAAATGGTTTGCGTGTCTTCCCACGCTGCCCGTCAAAGCCGCCTGTGCACACAAGAGGATTGAGGCTCCCTGACTGCCGGTGTTCTTTCCGTACGCGTGACGACCGGCGATACCGCGTCCAGACCACTCCCGAAGGAACCACTCTGTCTATGGCGTCCTAGAAAATAAATTAATCACATGTGCTTTACATGTATCACATGTGATGTATAATGAACCCATCAACACGACACAAGGAGAGTTGATGTCCTACAACGAGTTTCGCAAGTGGTTGTTAACCCAAGGGGTTGTAGTTCTGAAGAAAGGGAATGGCGGCAGCCACTTCAAGGTCAGATCCCCGAACGGTAACCAAACAATCCTCCCTAACCATGGAGCTAAGGAAATCAGCGAAGGGTTAAGAAGGGCAATCATCAAGCAACTGGGCCTCAAGGATTGAGGCTCTACCCTTGGCGAAGCCGTAGAGATCAGCTCCAACAATTGAGGTAAACACATGTACAACTTTCGTGTTCGCGCTCACGAAGAAGCAGGAACCTTCTGGTCTGAATGCCTGGATATTCCAGAAGCACACAGCGCCGGCGACTCCCTTGAGGAGCTGCTGGCTAATGTCATTGATGGCATCACCCTGGCCCTGACGATCTACGTCGACCAAGGCCGGAAAATTCCACAAGCGACTCAACCGGAGAATGACCAGGAACACGCTATTCCACTGCCAGTTCAGGCAGTGGCCAAGATCGCACTGTGGAACGAGATGTGTGACCGAGGTATGCGCGTAGCCGACCTGGCTCGCAAGCTTGGCATCTCTCACCCGGTCGCCACTCGGCTGGTTGATTTCGAGCACAACTCGAAGATCGAACAGGTTGAGTCAGCTCTGGCAAAGCTTGGGAAGCGTCTGACCGTCTCGGTCGAAGCCGCCTAATTTTTTGCCTGGTTTTGTCCGGGGATCGATCGTCCCCGGACCTTACCAATCTAGATCTAGCGGCAGTGCCATAACGAGAAAGGCCAGCTCTGGATGAGCTGACACTGAACTACATCTAGTGCATGTTTGGGCAACATCCCCTAAGACATGCTCAGCTCGCCAAGAACAAAGCCTTCAACTGCGGCAATCTTTCCTCTCCAGTAGGTTCCTGTGTCAGGAAACAGCTGGTTGCCACCATGGTGAACCCTGGCGTTTTGGAGGTGAAGATATTGGGCTGGGGAACTAGGCGTATCGGCCTCATCCGGCGCCTCAAAAGCCAAAATTCTGGTTCGCAGGGCCTCCGCAGTCTCAGCATTCTGACTGGTGAAAGGCGCTGAAAAGTCGTCAGCTAATCGTTCGAAGTAGGCTTTGTGAGGTATGAGAGTTCCGGTGATGACGCTTCCTCCGATCGTAAGCGTGATCCCGATCCTCAAATTCGTGTCGTTCAAGAACCCGACGAGCCACTGCAGCAGCCAGTCGGTTTGTCTGCCGTCCCACTCGTACTTTAAGTTTTTCACATCGGCAAAATATTCAGCGTCTGAGAGATTTTCTTCGACTTTGTCGCTCATGGATGGCTCCTTGCCATTGAATGAGCATCAGGTATAACTCGAAATCTAGAAACAAAAAAGCCCGACACATTGGCCGGGCTTTCGAATGGGTGTCGCGCTTGAAAAGCTGAACACCGTTGCATGAAAGCAGGGTTATTCCATATGGACAACTGTTTTATGCAGCTTCCCGAACAGTTTCCAGCACACAGTCAATCCAGGCCACGCCGGCCTTGATGAGCTCGCGCGCCTTCATCTCGCTGACTTGGTAATGGCGACCCACACGAGCGGCTGGCCACTTGGCGCCGTAGTAGAGCCAGATCATGTCCCCCATTTGCTGCTCGCGCTTGCACAGCCGGGCGACCGCCGCGTCAACAGCGCAGGCGAGGTCGTCAGTAATTGTGTACCCCTTCGACTCCGAGGGCATTACATCACGCATGAGAGCCCACATCGGAGAGGCGTAGCTGGGCACTCCCATGCCATTCATGCGCCAGAAGCCCCATTGCTCGAGCATATGTTCGGTGTCACCCAGCGGCCGGTGCAGCGGTTTACGTGTGTTCATGGTCAGTCCCCTGTGTGATTCGTGCCGCCAGCGCCCCGGCGGTTGTTCTGTTCGTACTGCTCATGGGCGCCGCCGATTGGGTGGCGGGCCCGGTTCAACTCGGCGGCCATGTTGCGCAGCTTCATGTTCAGTTGCGGCACTAGGTCTTCCAGTGGCAGCGCCTCACCAGTCGCCTGGCACACCCAGCCGGATGCGTGGCAAGCGGTGCAATCCAACTGGTGGAAAACGCCGCTGACGACGCCGCTACCGCGACAGGTGCCGCAAGCCATCAGCGGCTTCAACTCCTTCCGAAAGGCGGGGCCGTGACTCTTTTTCATGGTTTCAAAACCTCGCCATTCACAATGTTTGAATCTGCCTCGCAGCCCGCGCCGTACATGGCCTGCGCAGGGTTTTGCGAATCTTCATATTGGGTGTCTGTCAGGTTGTGAATCGCCTTGAAGCCGCGCTCATCTAACCAGTTGTGCCACTTCACCAGGGCGGCCAGACGCTGCTCGCGGGCCTGGGTATTGATGTAGGTGCTGGCGATCTTGCCCAGCGAGTGGTTCAGCAGCATCTCGCCGATATGGCCGTCGATGCCCAGGTCAGTCCATGCGGTGCGGGCCACCTTGCGCAGGTCATGGCTGGTCCACTCGCCCTGACCTATGCGGGTGAACACGGCGCTGGCCTGGCCCTCACTCAGTGCCCGGCCACGGCGCGACGGGAACAGGTAAATGCCATCGTAGCCCTGGGCGATCTGCGCGGCCCGGTAGCGGCTCAGCATGGCCTTTGTCTGGTCGGTCAGCGGCAGCCGATGCTCGGTGCGGGTCTTCGTGTTCTCGGCGGGGATGAACCACTCGGCGTCCGGAATCGAGATATCAGCCCAGCGCGCCTGCCGCGTCTCCCCTACCCTCGTGCCATGGCAGAGCATCATCAGCGCCAGCATTGCCTCGCCTGGGTGCTGCTCAAAGTGGTCGGCCAGCATCGGCACCACTTCACCCAGATGCACGCCGCGCAGCCGGGCGGCCTTGGGGACGATTCGGGCCTTGGTGAAATCGACGAACTTGATCCCCGCCATCGGATTCGCTTCGATCAGGCCCAGCTTCTGCGCCTGGCGGAACGCGACTACCAGCAGGCCGAACAGCTGCCGGACGTAGGACAGCGACAACACCTGCTGCGCCGGCCACATCAGTTCCTTGTCGAGCACGGCGGCGGTCAGGCTGCGGATTGGCACAGGCTCAAGACGAGGCTTGAGGTGGCACTTGATTGCCGATAGCGCGCCCGTCTTGCGCTTGGCCGACAGGGATCGATCCCGACTCATGCGGTCGCCGTACCAGTCCAACAGCTGGCCGCACGTGGACAGCCCGCCGACGGCGACTGCGGCGTCAGGATCATGCAGCAGGCGCTGGCGCAGTGCTGGCAGCTCGGCCACTACCGCAGCGGCGCCCAGCTCCGGCCAGCGAGCGATGTGATTCCACGCCTTGCCCTTCACCAGGTACCACGAGCCGCGCTGCCGGTCCTGGCCGAAGCGCAGGTACAGGCCGGGGTGCCGCGGGTCACGCAGGTCGTGCACGGCCAGATCGGCGGCCTGCCGGCGAATCTCGGCATCGGAGAGTTTCACAGCGCGGGTCTTGCTCATGCGGCCACCACGGTTTTCGGAAGTCGGAGGTATGCCCGCAGGTGTTCCATGGCGTCGAAGTGCCCCCGGCACACAATGGCGAGATAACCCTGCTCGTTCAGCCGGCGGATGCAGTCGTGCTGGCTGGTCGAGACGGCGGCATCGTTGGGGGGCGTGGCCTTGAACTCGATGTACAAGCCGAAATACCCGCCGCGGGCCATCGGCAGGACCAGGTCCGGTATCCCTGCTTTTACGCCCTGCTCCTTCAGCCTGCCGGCCGTAGCCTTGTGGCGATGGCCGCCATTGGGAACGTGGTAGATCAGTTCTGCCACCTCAGGCAGGGCGAGCGCGATCTCCCGCATCAGCGCCGCCTGTTCCAGGCCTTCACGGTCGATGGGCTTGGCGCGGGCTGCCCTGGGCTTGAGAACTTGCAGATTGGCCTGCCTCACAGGGCACCCTCGAACTGGAATTCAACCGGCGCCACCTGTTGGGAATACGTGCACTCCAGCACGGTGACGGCGCGGCGGGCCAGCGCAACCAGCGCGATCATGGTTTTCATGGGTAAGTCTCCCAGAGGTCAACGATTTCGTGGGTGGCCGGCCACTTCGCCCGGGCATAGCTGGATGCTATTTCGCGGTCAGCAAACAGCGCCTGAGGCTGCTCAGGCTCGTCGGTGAGGTCGATCTTGTAGGCGCCGCTGTACACGGCGAACTGGTAATTGCTAGTCACCGGCGGCGCGAGCATCGGGTTACGCATGGCGACCGCCGGCACGCATGGCGCGAATCTGGGCCAGCGCACCATTGCCGATCTCTGGAGTTCGGCGTGCTTCGGGCTTGGCCGGGAGTGCCAGGGGCATTTTTTGGAGCGGAAGACCGGCGACCATGTGGCGCACGGTGATCACGTAGTTGCGCTCGAAAAGCTTGCGTGCAAGCGAGGTCTCAAGGCGATTGAGCGATTCGAAACCGCATTCTTTCGCCGTGTGCCAAACCGCATCGTGCGACCAGTTAGCCTGCCCTGCCATGGCTGGATGAACATTTCTGCAGGCCTCTCGAAAGGCGACTTCAAGCGGAGGGATGCCCAGCATTTCAGGTGTGGGCTGGCACATTTCAACGAACTCGCCAGCGCTTGGGGCAAACGGCGTGGCGAGCTTCCGGCATTGCTCGATTCCGAAACGGACCTGCTCGATCCGCTGGATCTTCTCGGCCATGAACGCCTTGGTCCATGAAGCCTTGGCGGCCTTGAGCGATTCGTCATCGGGCCAAGCCTGCTTCCACGCTGGAAAGATCGCCATCAGTTCACGGAACAGAGCGTTGATGACTTGGACGGTACCGGCGTCGGCCTTGAGGGGTACCACCTGCGCGGGCGCCACGTTTGGCAGTTGCTGCAGCATGCTCGAAACGGATTTCATCACAGACCTCCCAGGTCATCGCCCCAACTGGTGTCATCGAAATCAGGTGCCTTGCCCTGCCCCGCAGCCACTGCACGCTCGCGCTTCACCCACTGCACCAGCCGGTAGCACCAGCCAGCGGCGGTATCGACGGTGTTGGGCTTGGCCACATGAAAACCCTTGAACTTGCGAACCGCCGCATCTGGAACGCCCTCACCGACCAAGCCGGCAATCGCGATCTGGTCGGCCAGGGATTTGGCAGGTGGCACCCAGGCGGCGAACATGGCGAAGCGCTGATCAACTCGGCATTCGGCGGCTTGTCGCTCTTGCTCGGCAACCTCGTCAGCAAACTCGCGCTGCAGCTGCTCTTCGGTTCCTTGATGGTTCAGTGACGGATTGGGTGCAGCTGCTGCACCCCGTTCTGCGTTTTCCTGCACCCCGTTCTGCTTTGAGCTGCACCCCGTGCCGTTATCTGCACCCCGGTCCTTACGAGGTGCAGCATTTGCACCCCGCTTCATCTGAAGGTCATACACCACAGGGCGGCGGTCGCGACGGTCGATGTAGGCTGCGGCGATTGCCTGGTTACCTTCGGCGATGAAGCCGGCTTTCTCCAGCTCATCCAATTTCAGGCGTACGGTGCGCTCGGACAGGCCCGTGTCTTCCGACAATGTGTTCGCAGAAGGAAACGCCCCACGGCCGTCGCTACCGGCGTAGTTCGCCAGGCACAGCAGCACATGGCGAGCGGCCGGATTTTCGAGATCAGTCTTGCGGAGCGCCAGCGCCCAGGTCATTGCTTGAACGCTCACAGCGCGGCTCCAATGTTTTTCTCGGCCAGCACGGCCAGACCTTTCGGGGTTACGAGGGGTTGAAACGCGACACGCTCGATACCGGTTTCGATGTCAGGCTTGAGCGAGGTCACTTTGTGTTTGAGGACGCCGGACCTGATGCGAGGCTCCATGGCGATCCAGCGGGTAGAGCCACCACGGCGGTAAATCCAGCGGTTGGCCTGCATCCAGTCGAAGAGCTTGTGCGGCGGGACGCCGAGCTGTTTGGCGGCGTCGGTGATGCAGATCGCGCCCTCGGCGGCGGCCAAGCGACGGATGGCCGCGACCTTGGGGGCCTGCAACTCGATCACTCCGAGCAGACGGCTGTTCTCGCGGGCTTGGTCGGCAGCGAGTTGCAGAGCCTCGGCGTAATTCGCCGGGATGCGCGGCGCGGCCTGCTCTTCAAGTTCCTGCCACCGGTCAACCAAGCGGGCCGTGAACTCAGGACTGAGCTGGGCAACCACCACGAAGCTGTCACGCTTGCCGATCAGGTAGTGTTTCCCCGGGCGGCCAACGCTGGCGGGGTATTCCTCAATTTGAGGGGAACTGATAACCCGGTCGCTGACCAGGGTGTCGATGGTGCGCTTCACGTTGTCGTGGCGCTTGCTGGTCAGGTCGGCGATCTCGCGGGAAGACATGACCTGACGCGCCATGTTTTGAGGCGCAGGGAAAACTGATGAATCAGTGGGGCTATTGCTCTGGGTGGCCGTGGTGTGCATAATCGGACCTCACAAGTGTTGTTGAAGAAGCCGGTCTAGCCACCGGCTTTTTTATTGCCTGCAATTCGGCTTTCAGTCTTTTCTTCGGAACGCTTGAATGGTTCCCGTCATGGATTTCGGTCTGGTTCGCTCTCTGAGCTTCCGCTGCATCCCAAATTTGGCGGTCTCGGCTAGGGTCAAGCCCCTTCGCTTCGCCTCCTCCTCCAGCACCAGCAAATCTTCATCGTCGATCAAATCTCCGAGATCCATGCCCTGCTCTTGCTCAGGCATAGGCCCTCCTCTTTCTGCGGGTCGCTCTCGGGTACCTCTCGGGTACCTACGCGGGCCCTACTGAAATGCTTTAGGCAACCCGGCTGCCAGACTTAGAATCGGCAACAACATCACCCAGCCAGGATTTGAGAACTTCGCGGGCGAGGGCTGATTTGCTGGTGCCGTGAATCTTCGCGGCGCAGGTCAGGAGATCCTCGAACTCGTCATCGAGTCGGACCTTTATCTGATTGATGTGCTTACGGTTGGGGCGTGGATCTTCTGGCATTTGGTCTTGCTCCTTGCGGGTGATGAAATGTTTAAGCAGCAGATTTTTTCGGATGAGCCTCAGAGAGAAGCCAAGAAGGTTCGAAGGGCTTTCCATTGGCGGACGCAAGGGCGGCGATTCTCTCTGCGTACCGTGTTTCACCTGTGTATTCCGTGCGTGGAAGGCAATCAGCGGTAAGCCATTTGTAAACGGCGCGCGGCGTTTTCTCGCATGCTTGGGCAACCACCAGAACGCCGCCGGCGTCATCGATCGATTTCCTGAGCGGGCTCATGTGGCCTCCAGTCAAATATGAACTTACAGTACATATTATGTCGGAACTGAAAGTACATGCAAGGGCGTGCGATATTGAACCTATGGTTCAGATCGAAGAGATACGCACCGCATTCTCCACCCGCCTCAAGCAATCACTCACCGCAAAGGGGATTGATCAATGGGGCGCGGGCGCGCGCCTTGCAGAAATTGCCAAGGTCACGCCGAAAGCAGCCAGCAAATGGCTTAATGGCGAGTCGTTGCCTGGGCCCGCAAAGATGCAGGCGATTGCGTCGTTCTTGGGTGTAAAAATCGAGTGGCTTCAACACGCATCTGGGGATGGGCCAGGCCCTTTTACAGATGCAGGCGACCAGAACGTACTGCAATCGAAGTCAACCTCAGCTGCCGATAAGATCCGGGAGATGTTGGCCGGAAAGTCTTTGGGTGAAGACCGCCTGCAAAGACTGCTGGCAGTCGCTGAGGGTGAAGAGCCTGAAGGCGCTGTCGAAGTGCTGGTGAACGATGCCTACAGGCCGGGAAAGGTCGGCGATGAGGTGTGGATTGCCCACTACGATGTGCGCGGAGCGCTTGGCGGAGGCGAGGTAGCACATGACTTTCCCGAGATGCTTCAGGACGTTCGCGTCAGCCCTTCGCAGCTTCGCTCAATGGGGGTCGAGTTCAAAGAGCACTATCACTTGAAGGTGATAACCGGGTGGGGGCAGTCGATGACTCCGACCATCAAGCATGGAGACCCTTGCCTGGTGGATATCAGCATCAAGGAATTCATTGGTGATGGAATCTACTACTTCTCGTATGGAGGATTCCAATACATAAAGCGCCTGCAGATGAAGGGTAAAGATAAATTCAAGATGATCTCGGACAACCGTAAACACAAGACCGAGGATATCCGAATCGAAGAAACCTACATCCAAGCACGTGTGCTGTTCGTATGGAATGGAAACCTGGTCTGATTCTGACCACGCCTGAAAAGCCCGCCACCTCAGCGGGCTTTTTTGTGCCCGTCAGAAAGGTGCTGCCTCTTCGGCGTCGAAGGGGTCAGTAGCCTGGGCTGGCGGTTCATCATCCTCTGAAGGCTCCCACCGCAGAGTTATCGACGCATCGTCATGATTGTGCGTCAGCTCGATCCCGTCCGCTTCCGAAATCGCACTCACAATTTCGTTCCACTCCCTCTCCCCGTCTGTATCCAGACGGTGAATTCTGACCTCGCGCCTTTCCTGCGCAATCGGGTGGTTAATCATCGACGACACGCGGAGCGATAACCGCTCCATTCCGCTCATTCCGCTGGGCTGTGGGGGTTTTACTTTTCCGTGGACAGCCATACACGCCTCCTTCCAAAACACTGTATATACATCCAGCAAGCGGTGCCGAGAATAACGAACCTTTGGTTCCTCGTAAATCCCAAATTTGACCGCGACTCAAACGATCAGAACAAAATATGTACTTTTGGTACTTGACTCAATTTGAACCGATAGTTCATATTTACTCCATCGCCAATGACAACACGGCGAAGGGGCGGCGCCCCGCCGCTCTTTCAAAACCTGACGTGACCACCGCGACGTACCCATTGGGTCGGAACAAGCTAAATCGTCGCCCACGCAGCCTCTGGATAGCTGCCGGACTCGCCACATCGCGAGAACGCCAAACCATGCAAGCCACCTGGGAAGAACACCGTTCACGAAATGTGTGACCTGGGCAGAGATATGAATCCGGCGATGCGCGTGGAGAGGACCAAACACCATAGGAGGAACCAGGCAATGAAGTAGCCAGACCAGCCGGCACACGGACCGGCAACCCACGACGGACTGCCCACCCCACCGGGCCGCCGAGCTGCAGTTGACTGTCGTGTAGCGAACACAGATCCCCAAGACCATGCCGCCGAAGTCGAGATAGGCGACGTGAACAGGGAAGCTCAAGGCCGAACAGCCAAGCGCGCAAAGCCATCGGCGGCAGAGCGCGAACAGATTTCACTGGCAGCCCTTCTCACGAGGGGCTGACGGGAAATCAACCGGAGTCAGCAGCATGCAAATCAACCAGAAAAAAACAGTGCAGGTCGACGTCACCCTGCTCAAGTTGCACCTCAAGGTCAGTGATCGCTTCACAGCTGGCCTGGTCGACGCCCAAGGCGACGAGGTCGGAAGTTACGAGGGCTATGTGCCCGGCTTCTTTCCCGGCGATCACTACGGCGACTACGTGGAACTGGATATCGACCTGGAAACGGGCCAGATCAAAAACTGGAAAAAGCCCGCCGCGGCCGACATCGAGAAGATGCTCGACGCTGAAGACGAAGACTGAACCATCCTCCTGCGCATTCACAGAGTGCGCAGTGGGATGGCGAAAGCCTCAACGAAATTGCCGCTTCACGGGCCTACGGCAATCTAAATAATCAGAGACCCCGTCTGAAGGTTGGAGACCTTCCCGACCTCCTTGGAACGCTTAAACGCAGACCAGGGCGCATCGGAGAGTGAGCGAAGCGTGCCCGAGCGGGCTGCACCGGTAGGATCGCAAAGCCCCGTGAATGTCCTGAGCCGGTGAAGCAAGACGGCCAATACCAAAAACCCGGCGGGAAACAAGCAGGCGTAGCGACCTGGTGCTTCGATCACTCTCCAATGCGCTCAGATGCAAGGCAGAACCTTACAACTCGCAGAACCGCGCGGATGAGCACACACCAGCCCCGGCTGGCCCCCTGTCTCCAACCATCCCGTTTTCCCGGATGGTTCACTCTCACACGGAGGATTTGCAGCCATGTAGCACACCAGCGAGCCCGGACTACCGCCCCACACGGCTCCGGGGTAACGGCCAACGTACGGAGGCGTCGTTGAGCCAGCAACAGAACAAAGCCCGGTTTCGACTGGGCTTTTTTTCACCTGGCGTTTACCCGCCAGCACTCTTCCCGGCGCCCAACGGCAAACAGCCGGCGGCCAGAGTGCTGACGAATACACGCAACCCACAGAGGAAAGGACATGAATCAGACCATTCAACAGCAGCGCGCCATCCTCGATGTGCTGCGTCAGCGCACCCAGGCAGCCACCGCTGAATTCAACGCGAAGCCGCGCTTCGTGGTGGTGCCCCATCAGAACAACCTGTTCGGCGTGCTTGATCGCCAGACCGGCGTCGAGCGCGCCGAGGTCGCTGGTCACAACAGCGCCTGCCGGGCAGCCCAGAGCTTCGAAGACGTCTCCGAGTTCACCCAGGCCGCGCAGGTCACCGTCGGCACCGTTGCCCGATTCACCCTGCGCTGGACCGTGGTCTTCTGCCTGATCACCCTGGGCTTCGTTTTCATGGGGCATCAGTCGTGAACTTCGTCCCGCAGCCAGACCCGCACAAGCAGGCCATCGCCGAACTCAGCGCCCAGATCGACCATTACCTGGCCACCGGGCAGCGTATCCAGCAGATCCCGGCCGGTGTCGGCGCCGACGTCCCTATGTTCGGCACCACCAGCCGCACCCGCAAGAAGAAGGCCAGCGCCAGCGATGCGTCGAATCAATAAGCGCGTGCACCAGCGCCGCCGGCAACCCTGGCTGGAACTGCCGGCGCACCAGATCAAAGAGGCACCAGATGGAAAAGTCAGCAGCTGCCAGGCACTCGGCGGATTACCGAGCGCGGCAGAACGAGATCAAGGCGAAGATGGGAATCGAGACCCTGAAGATCGAAGCGCCGGCCGGCACGCGGTCGGGCATGGAAACCTCGATGAAGGAGCACGGCTACAGCCAAGTGCAGGAACTGTGGCAGGACCTGGCGCTGTCGTTCCTGGCAATGCCGCACGAAGAGCAGGTACGGCGCCTGCGAAAGCCTGACGCAAAAGCTTTTGTTATCACGCCAAAACTAGCGCGTCAGTTACGCAAAAAAGGAATGGCAGAAGCCGATCCAGACTACGACGCTTAGCTTGCCAGACCAAACCAGTCAAAAATTTATCCCACGGCAGTGACTATCAATCCAGCGGTAACAGGAAGGGCCAGGTCCTTGATCCAGCTGATTTTAGACTTTTCGCTGGGCACTAATGGATGCGGGCTCAAGCTGACCAGGTTCGACTCAAAGTCGATATTGGAGGGCCCCTTACCGTCTACCTGCTCCAGATGAAGGGCATCCATGTTTCCGGTGAATGCGTTATCCCTGATTCTGACGCCATCTACGGCGCCGCTAATTCTTATCGCTGTAGGCCTTTGAGTATTACGTTCATCGGGCATCGCAAAATCCTCGTTGATCGACGACCTTTCCAACTCAACTTGATACCCCATCCCTATACAAATTGCCACCATCCCACATGCATAGAGCTTTGCCATGAACGCAGAACAACGTCACCAAGAATGGATCGCACAGCGAAACGCCGAAGAAGCCAAGCGTCGTGAGCGCGCGGCGGAATGCTTGAAGGACCACGAATACACGGTGCTGGCTGACACAGATCAGTTGAAAGCGTGGCGCTGCAAGGCACCAGGCAGCACCGCCTATGCATTCGACATTCTTATAACTCGCTTTGGCATCGCGAGTGTCGGCGACATTGACGGACTGACATTCAGCGTCGGCCTCTCCTACGGAATTGAGTTCCTGGCCGGTAAAGATATCGGCTACTACATCCACTCAAAACTCGAAGGACACTGTCGCGAGCGTGAGTTTGATGAAGACGCCTTCCGTGCGGCGCTGGTGCATGGCTTGTGCAGTCAGATCTGCGAAAGCACCCGTAGCGACGAAGAGTACGAAGCGCTGCCCGAATGGATGCGTAACGACGTCGGACCGGGGGAAGCTGGTCGCTGGGATGAGCTTTGCGAGTTCGTCGAGGCAAAGCATGACTCGATCAGCTACGGAGAGGACGGGCATGACTTCTGGGACGGCTTGAATGATCGCCTGGAAGAGGCCACCTGTATCGGCAGCACCGAGGAAGCATTCTCTTTCATGAGCAGCAATTACGACGAGCTTGGGCTGGGCTGCGATTATTGGGAGATCAGAGTCGACAAGCCGCGCGAAAGTCTGATCAATCGGCTGTACCTGATCAATCACGCTGCCAAGGCGATTGTTGCCCAGCAGGCTGAAACCAAGGCCGGCTGATCACACCACCGCATCAGCCGCCACCTCAATAGCAATGACAGCCGCAGGAGTTTCAGCTAGCTCTATCGGCCTCCACGGACTATCGCGCCAATAAGCATTGGTGCTCAATATCGTGGGCAGTCGATCGCCCGCGGCCCTACAGTCAGCAAGCCACTTTCGCGTTCTGTCTACGTCGAATGAAAGCTTGTTTATGGCCCTTTCCGCGAGAAGCGCAATGGCCACCAAGTATGAGCCGCAGCGGTCACAGTTGACCCCTTTTAATTCGTGGCTCACTTCACAAAGCTGAGCTGGTTGGTCACACACGTAGCATTTCAATTGATGCCCCCCATACCAGCCTGTCAGGTACGCAACCACTCTAGCGAGAGTGGTTGAGATTTCAAGCAGGGTAATGCAGCCCATCCGCAGCCACTTCAATCGCGATAACGGCTGCGGCTGCATGCTCAGCACGAACCTGGTCAGCAGCCAGCCTCGCCGACACCGCCTCGGTCAGAGCATCGATATCAACTCCCTGGCTGCGCGCTTCCACCAGGACGTATCGCAGCGCTATCTCAAGCGCTTTCTCTCTGTATTCGCTCATGACCTTCTCCCTTCCTGTGGAGAGGTAAGCGTAGGCCATTACCCACTCGCATGGAGTCGACACATGAGCCAGCAGCAACAGATTCTGGTCGGCGACTGCATCGAGATGGTGCGCGATAGCCGGCGCCGTCAGTTCAAGACGGCCGACCGTAACGGAAACGCTCAAACACTTCACCGATGAAGACCTAACAGGTGGCCACTGCGTACGTCCGGACGCTAAGGGCCTGCCCCCGCGTGTACTTCGCGCTGAATCTGCATGCGCAGGTGGCTTGATGGTCGCAGCTATAGAGCAATGGCTTCGATGAACGCCTTGTCCTCAAAGACCATGTAGAAATCTACGCCCTCAACTACACGCTTAATCATTCCGAAAGATTGAGAGCTTATCTGCCCATTTGCTTTCTCGTATGTGAGCTGAAGTTTCCATGGCTGGTCGTAAGGCAGGGCGCCTGAAGACCTAAATCGCTGCGAACCACCTGTTGCCAACGCCGAAACTTGCATACCGGGCAATGCCATGTCTCTGCCAATGAAGTCGGCAACGACGTTCCGACAAAATGGACCATGGTTAAGAATGTTGAATGTGTCGTGGAGCTCACCATTCAGATTAATGCTTCCAGTATGGTGAACCTGCAGTAGAGGCTCCAACGAGCGTTCGTGGTTCTCTAGTGCAGACTTCTGCGCATCAACCAATGCAGTTTGCTGCTCAACCGAGGCCTTCAATTCCTCCGCCTGCATTCGCAGCGCATCTGAGCTAAGACGAAGCTCCTGGCCTTGCTGAATGAATCCCAAAACAAGCCAAAAAAAAGCGACTGGGCCAAAGACGCCTGCCAAGAAATCTCCCAGCTCATTGAGTTTCAACTCTTTGAATTCGGTAAGCCTCAGCGCAACCGTGACAGCGATTACTAGCAGGTAAGTAAACGTCCCTGCAATTCCCCATAACTCTAACTTCTTCCCCATACCCATAGCTCCTTCATGCCAACACGGCTGATCGCGATTATTCCACAGGAGAGTCAACCATCATGACCCCCCATCTCAAGCGCGGCCCTCGCCCGCGCCACAGATCTATGGCGCGCCGCCCAAAGCCAACCGCCCGCCGCCTGATCAACCCTAAGTAACCTATTTAGGTTACATCTCGAAAAGTAACCTGAATCGGTTACAGGGATATCGCCATGCCAAATGAAAAAGTGAAACGCCAGCCGCAACCAATGGGCTACGTAAATCGCGAGGATGCCCGCAACCTTGAGGCCGGTGTTGCCGACTGCATGCTGATCATGCGGAAACCGACTGGCCGTTTCGAGCGCCCAGTATTTGCCCAGCCCGCAGTGAACGATTCCAGCCAGGCGGATTTCGGCTGCCCCGTTCCGACCTCAGCAGCGCGCTCAGGCCGAATTTACGTCGCGGGACCGATGACGGGTATCGCTGACTACAACTTCCCGGCCTTCAACGCGGCGGCGGCAATGCTGAGGGCAAAGGGCTGGATCGTCGAGAACCCCGCCGAGCACTCGCTTGCTGATGGCCTGGAATGGGCGGATTACATGGCCTACGACCTGACACGCCTCGGTCTTTGCGGAGCCGTTTACCTGCTGCCGGGGTGGGAAAATTCGAAGGGCGCGACGATTGAAAAGAATCTGGCGTGCGCTTTGGGAATGACCATTTATTTCGCCAACGCCGCCGACCAGGGCGATGTGGGCACGTATCCGCAGGAGGGGTTATGAGTCAGGAATATCGAGTGGTCCCAGCAGTACTGCTGGAATCCGCCTTGAAAACATTGGCCGTTCTCGCGCCGGGCAGGTTTGCCGTGGAGACTGAGCTGCGGGCTATAGTTGACGCGCCTGTGACGCCTGATGCTGTGGAGGTCGAAAGCGTTTCTGACTTGCTGCGCGCTCACAGCCTTGGCGAGTTCTCGAACGAGAGCGGTTCAGAGACAGTTGAAGCGATGTCTTGCAAATCGTACGACGATTTCGGCCAAAACCACGAGTTTGAAAGCTACGGGTTCGGTTATCAGCAAGCCATGTACGAACAGGGTGCATTGCTTTTAGCTCTCATCTCCCGCGTGCAGATCGAGAATGCGCAGCTTCAGCAGTACAGAACCTCCTACATGGACTGGCATGAAAAGACCGAGTCCCTTCTGCAGGGTTTTGAAGCCGGCGAGCTTGGACGGCATCGTGCGGACGTTTTAAGGTCACGGTTTCACAAGCTCCAGGCCGAGAACGCTGCCCTCCAGCAGCGCCTGAACGTTGCGGATCAGCGCATAGACGATTTGGAGCAGGACAAGGCGCGGCTCGATTCCCTCGAGGCGAACTATTGGGACGTGCGCCATCACAGCACCCCGATTGCAGACACCGGCGACCACAGCACCAGCGTCGAGATCATCGGGCACTGGATGGATAGGCCGCATGCGCGGGTGATCGGCGAGAACTACAACGAGAACCTGCGCGCGGCCATTGACCAGGCGATGACAGCAGACGCCTACCCGCCAGCCCGGCCGGAATATCCAGAACTCGATGCGACACTCGCCGAAGAGGACTGGCATATGAACCCGTGCAAGCAGGGTCACCGCGATGTAGGCGCATGCCAGGGCAAGGCCTTCTGTCACACCTGCGACGAGAAGATCACGGCCACCAGCACGCAAGAAGCCTTCGAGCAGTGGAACGCCTCCCACCCTGCCGCCAAGTAACCCCTCCCAACCCTATCCATTGCCTGCTGCGCCTGAGCGCGGTGATGACGACAGCATTCAAATTTTTGACATAAAAAAACCCGCCGAAGCGGGTTCTTTCTCTGGAAGATGCTATCAAGCAGCTTTCTTGGCGCCCACATGAGCTTCAAGAGCCGCATCAACGGCATCTAGCTTGGCTTCGATGGACTCAAGAATAGCGGCTGCTTTACGGGCAATAGCGGCAAATTCGAAGTCAGATAGCTTTTTCACTGGAAAGGCCTCGCGTCTAGTTGTTTCACAAATTCGTTAAGGGCATTCGCATCATCGGCGTCAATCGCCTTGGCAATCCCTTCCATGCAAGATACGTACTCATCAGCTTTTGCACCGGTTAGCGAGTCATCGATCTCACTAGCCAAGAAGCTAATCAGTGATGCCACCTCCCTAAACTGGGCTGCAACCTCAGCGTAGGTAGGGTTCTCGAGCTGCAAAACGCTAATGTGGAAATTTTTTGCCTGGTGCAACACACGGTTTGCTGCGTGAAGGAGAGCGTCATACAAATGACGTACAGCTTCCACTTTCTGCATCGGACTCATCCGTAATCCCCGGCAAATCATAAAAATGTCGCGGGATTCTACAGCAGGAACCTACCTTGTCAACCAAGGACACACACAATCAATCAGGAGCGCTACCGAGTCAATTACATTTTGGTGAATTCATTCATTGACCCAGTCAATACATCCACCTCCTTCCTGGACGCCCCACCCAATCGACATAGTTACGACATTAGCCCTTTTGTGCAGTTCCGCAATGCCTATTTGCGACCAATCAAGGAGTGTTCCGCGCGCTACTGATATGTCTATCGGCGGATGAGCGGAAACCTTCAATACGGTACACATAGATATTCAGTTGGTGTGAGATTGGCAGATTACAAGCAGCGCAAGCATAAAAATACTATAAATCTATAAAAATCAGTTATTTAGCAACAGAAGAAAATTTCAGCCCTAATCAGCCTAACCCCTTCCCTATCATCCACATGCCTGCCGGTGTACGGCGGGCGAGGTATCGCTATGTCTCGAAATATCCAAACCCGCGAGGGTTATGAATTCTGGGATCGCCTCAACGCGATTCCAAAGTACGGTTTCCTGCTGAACGATCAAGGTAACGGAGTAGTCCGGGCCGAGGGTGTCGGCGACTGGATTGAGCGTCACCCGGCGCAAGTGGTGGTCGATGACGCACAGGCGGAAGTGAATGGATTGCGCGAACAGAACGCCAAGCTTGAGCTCGACCTGAAGAAAGCGAAGAACATGATCAAGGAAATGGACTTGCTGTTCGGCCGCAATCTGCTCGCGATGCGCTGCGCCGTCATTGAGTGGGAGCACGGTAAAGGCGCCAAGGACGGGATGTCGTGGATCTACAACACGTTGCGCGGACCGGGCGAGCTGCCCCCCGAAGATGCAACTGACGCGCAGACTCACTTCGACAAAGAGATTGTGGCGATTGAGCAAGGACTGGATGAAGCCCACAAGGTCCGCGAATCGCTGCGCCCCAGCCTGATCAACCCCGCATAGCCCCGGAGATAGCCATGTTCCTGACAGCAAAAGAGGTGGCCGACCTGACGGGCTATCTTAAACCGAGCGCGCAGATCAAATGGCTGGACGCAGAACGATACGGATTCGCGGTCGGTGGTGATGGGCACCCGAAGGTGCTGCGCGAAGTGGTCGTAGCGCGCCTGGGTGGGATTCAATCGAAGAAAGGACCGCAACTGCGGCTTGCATGAGGAAGGGAATATGCGCCCTCGCAAAAAAGACCGGCATCTGCCGGCGTGCATGTACTTCAAGCACGGGGCTTACTACCTGGTGCGCAAGGGGAAATGGAAACGCCTGGACACGGACTACCAGGCTTCCCTGATGCTGTACGCCCGGGAGAAAGGGCGAGTTGGGAAAGGAGGCATGGCAGAGCTAATTGACGACGCTCTGGCCTACATGAAGCCGAAGCTGGCAGCCAACACGATCTCGCAGTACGAGGCGGCCGCCGAAAAGCTCAAAGACCAGTTGGCCGAGTTCGAGCCGCGTGACGTGCTGCCGCGCCATGTGGCCGCCATCAAAATGCACGGCGCGGCCACGCCGAACATGAACAACCGGGTCATCTCGTTCCTGCGCATGGTTTTCGCCTACGCGCTTGAGAAAGGACTGGTCGACTCGAATCCGTGCATCGGCATCAAACGGCACGCCGAGAAGAAGCGTGACCGATACCTCAGCGACGCCGAGTTTCACGCAATATGCGGAGTTGCCAGCGACAACATGCGGTCAATCTACGAAATGTGCTACCTAACCGGTCAGCGCATCAGTGACGTGCTGAACATCCGCCTGGCTGACATCAGTGACGAGGGCATCTACTTTGCGCAGCAGAAGACCAAAGCCCGACTGATTGTCAGGATGACGCCAGACCTTGAGGCGCTGATTGCCAGGATCAAGGCTCTACCTCGGAAGGTTCGCGGCCTGACCCTGTTCACCGCTCGCAGCGCGGGCAAGCCGGTCAGCTACGACACGGCAAAGCAGGCGTTTCGGGTGGACTGCCGCAAGGCCAAGGTCAAGGGCGCAACGCTCCACGACCTGCGCGCCAAGTCCCTGACGGACACCGACAAGCAGGGCAATAACGCACAGAAACTTGGCGGCCACACGGACGCAAAAATGACCGCCCGTTACCTGCGGCTGCGCGAAATCGACATCGCTGAGCCGCCGACATTGCCGAAAAAATCCCTGTAGTATTAGACGAATTTCCCTTGTCAAAAAGACAGATTGAGTTCAGCCCTTTGAATACGGACCTCTCCAGCCATACCCCAATGATGCAGCAATACTGGAAGCTGAAGAACCAGCATCCAGACCAGTTGATGTTCTATCGCATGGGTGACTTCTACGAGATTTTCTACGAGGACGCCAAGAAAGCCGCCAAGCTGCTGGACATCACCCTGACCGCCCGCGGGCAGTCTGCCGGGCAAAGCATCCCGATGTGCGGAATTCCCTACCACGCCGCCGAAGGCTACCTGGCCAAGCTGGTCAAGCTGGGCGAATCCGTGGTGATCTGCGAGCAGATTGGCGACCCGGCCACCAGCAAGGGCCCGGTCGAACGTCAGGTGGTGCGCATCATCACCCCAGGTACCGTGAGTGACGAAGCGCTGATGGACGAGCGCCGCGACAACCTGATCGCCGCCGTGCTGGGTGACGAGCGCCTGTTCGGCCTGGCCGTGCTGGACATCACCAGTGGCAATTTCACCGTTCAGGAAATCAAGGGCTGGGAAAACCTGCTGGCCGAGCTTGAGCGCATCAACCCGGTCGAACTGTTGATCCCGGACGACTGGCCACAAGGGCTGCCTGCCGAGAAACGCCGTGGCTCGCGCCGTCGCGCACCATGGGATTTCGAGCGGGATTCGGCACACAAGAGCCTGTGCCAACAGTTCTCCACCCAGGACCTCAAAGGCTTCGGGTGCGAGACCCTGACGCTTGCAATCGGCGCCGCCGGCTGCCTGCTGAGCTACGCCAAAGAAACCCAGCGCACCGCCCTGCCCCATTTGCGCAGCCTGCGCCACGAGCGCATGGACGACACGGTCATCCTCGACGGCGCCAGCCGCCGCAACCTGGAGCTGGATACCAACCTGGCAGGCGGGCGCGACAACACCTTGCAGTCGGTGATGGACCGTTGCCAGACCGCCATGGCCACCCGCCTGCTGACCCGCTGGCTGAACCGCCCGCTGCGCGACCTCAAAGTGTTGCAGGCACGTCAGGAATCGATCGGCTGCTTCCTGGAGCGCTACCGGTTCGAACAGCTGCAACCGCAGCTCAAGGAAATCGGCGACCTGGAGCGCATCCTGGCGCGTATCGGCCTGCGCAATGCGCGTCCGCGCGACCTTGCCCGCCTGCGCGACGCCCTGGCGGCGCTGCCCGAGCTGCAACTGGCGCTGGCCGAACTGGAAGCCCCGCACATCCAGCAACTGGCAGTGACCACCAGCACCTACCCGGAACTGGCGGACCTGCTGCAGCGGGCGATCATCGACAACCCGCCGGCGGTGATCCGTGACGGCGGTGTACTGAAGACCGGTTACGACGCCGAGCTGGACGAACTCCTGTCACTGAGTGAAAACGCCGGCCAGTTCCTGATCGACCTGGAAGCCCGCGAGAAAGCCCGCACCGGCCTTGCCAACCTCAAGGTCGGCTACAACCGGGTTCACGGCTACTTCATCGAATTGCCGAGCAAGCAGGCCGAACAGGCGCCGGCCGACTACATTCGTCGCCAGACGCTCAAGGGTGCCGAACGCTTCATCACCCCTGAGCTGAAAGAGTTCGAAGACAAGGCCCTGTCCGCCAAGAGTCGCGCCCTGGCTCGGGAAAAAATGCTTTACGAAGCATTGCTCGAAGACCTGATCGGGCACTTGGCGCCGCTGCAGGACACCGCTGCCGCGCTGGCCGAACTGGACGTACTGAGCAACCTGGCCGAGCGTGCCCTGAACCTGGACCTTAATTGCCCACGCTTCACCGACGAGCCGTGCATGCGCATCGAGCAGGGCCGCCATCCGGTGGTCGAGCAGGTGCTGTCGACGCCTTTCGTGGCCAACGATCTGGACCTGCACGACAACACCCGGATGCTGGTGATTACCGGCCCGAACATGGGCGGTAAATCCACCTACATGCGCCAGACGGCGCTGATCGTGCTGCTGGCCCACATCGGCAGCTTCGTACCGGCGGCCAGCTGCGAGCTGTCGCTGGTTGACCGCATCTTCACCCGCATCGGCTCAAGCGATGACCTGGCGGGCGGGCGCTCGACCTTCATGGTGGAAATGAGTGAGACGGCGAACATCCTGCACAACGCCACCGACAAGAGCCTGGTGCTGATGGACGAAGTGGGCCGCGGGACAAGTACCTTCGATGGTCTGTCGCTGGCCTGGGCTGCGGCAGAATGTCTCGCCCAGTTGCGCGCCTACACCCTCTTTGCAACGCATTATTTCGAGCTGACCGTGCTCCCGGAAAGCGAGCCGCTGGTGGCCAACGTGCACCTCAATGCCACCGAGCACAACGAGCGGATCGTCTTCCTGCACCGCGTGCTGCCGGGGCCGGCCAGCCAGAGCTACGGCCTGGCCGTGGCCCAGTTGGCGGGGGTTCCAGGCAAGGTCATCAGCCGAGCCAAGGAGCATCTGCAGCGTCTGGAAACCACCAGCCTGCCCCACGAGCAGCCCAAGCCCAAGCCTGGAAAAGCGCCGGCGCCGCAGCAGGCGGACATGTTCGCCAGCCTGCCGCACCCGGTGCTCGAGGAGCTGTCGAAGCTGAAAATCGACGACATGACGCCGCGCCAAGCTATCGAATGGTTATATGGACTGCAAAACCGGATCTAACGGTGTTCGTTACAAGCTGTTAGAATCCCGCGCGGTTTGGGAACGGTACGGCCAGCAGCCGTGCCGTAAGACATCCGAGCCGCGTTCGAACACCGCCGAACCAAAGCCAAGCCTGCATGCCCTGTCGGCATGGGGCTGCGCTGGCGGTGTTCAGAATGGCCCGGGACCGTTCCCGACCGAGCAACCCTGACGTGAGGGGCTCTGCTGCCGCCGCCTGAGGAGAGAATTAGAAATGACCTTCGTCGTCACCGACAACTGCATCAAGTGCAAATACACCGACTGCGTAGAAGTCTGTCCGGTGGACTGCTTCTACGAAGGCCCGAACTTCCTGGTGATTCACCCGGATGAGTGCATCGACTGCGCTCTGTGCGAGCCTGAATGCCCTGCCGTAGCGATCTTCTCGGAAGACGAGATTCCGGCCGGCATGGAAAACTTCATCGAGCTGAACGCCGAGCTGGCGGATGTCTGGCCTAACGTCACCGAGCGCAAGGATCCGCTGCCGGATGCTGCGGAGTGGGATGGCAAGCCAGGCAAGATCGAGCATCTGGAGCGCTAAGCCCGGTGCGACACCAGAAAAGACCCTGCGGGGTCTTTTTTGCGTTCAGGGGCCAGAGAAAACCTGGACGTCCTTTTGCGAGGGCACTTTCCTGCAGGCGAAAAAAAGGGGCGGTTTGACCCGCCCACATTTTTTCCGTAATTCCATTTAATCCTTTGTCATCATCCTGATGAATCGCATCCTGCGATGTCCCTGAGCAGTCTTCCTTAACCGCCTGTGCCAATCCGTCGGCACAGGTCTGATATTAGTGATTTAACGATCCAGAGCAACCACCCTGATTTTTCAAAAGTATTCATGAACACATGTTCAACAAAAATAAACAGCAGGGAAATCAGCGACCTGTATAATTTCACTCATAATTAAAAGGCGTGTGCGCACTTGAAATAGTGCAATATCTGACAAGTCACGTAAGAAATCGCTTACAACTAAAGTAATAGATCCCTACAGATTCTCTTCACACCGGATAAACATTCCTGTAGTCCGGATTAACCAATTATTCATCGTTGTCACATCATTTCATCACATAAAAAAAGCCCCGACTGTTCGGGGCTTTTATTTGATGCTAGTTCGCCATCAACTTGCGCGAACTGCTTGTTTCACTGAAACAATGACTCACTCGACAAGCCGTTCTTCTCGAGGATTTCACGCAGGCGCTTGAGGCCCTCGACCTGAATCTGGCGAACCCTTTCGCGGGTCAGGCCGATCTCCAGGCCCACATCCTCCAGCGTGCTGCTTTCGTGGCCGCGCAAGCCGAAGCGGCGCACCACCACCTCGCGCTGCTTGTCGGTCAGCTCCGACAGCCACTGGTCGATGCTCTGGGACAGATCGTCGTCCTGAAGCAGCTCGCAGGGGTCTGTAGGGCGGTCGTCGGTCAAGGTGTCGAGCAGGGTCTTGTCCGAATCCGGCCCCAGGGACACGTCAACGGAGGATACCCGCTCATTCAGGCCGAGCATGCGCTTGACCTCACCGACCGGCTTCTCGAGCAGGTTGGCGATCTCTTCGGGTGAAGGTTCGTGATCGAGCTTCTGGGTCAGTTCCCGCGCAGCGCGCAGGTAGACGTTGAGCTCCTTGACCACATGAATCGGCAGGCGGATGGTCCGCGTCTGATTCATGATCGCGCGTTCGATGGTCTGACGGATCCACCAGGTCGCGTAGGTAGAGAACCGGAAACCGCGCTCCGGATCGAATTTTTCGACCGCCCGAATCAGGCCAAGGTTGCCCTCTTCGATGAGGTCCAGCAATGACAGGCCACGATTGACGTAGCGTCTGGCGATCTTGACCACCAGGCGCAGATTGCTTTCAATCATGCGCTTGCGCCCGGCCGGATCGCCGCTTTGCGACAGACGCGCAAAGTGGACCTCCTCCTCCGGGGAAAGCAAGGGTGAAAAGCCGATTTCATTGAGGTACAGCTGCGTAGCATCCAGTGCCCGCGTGTAGTCGATGTACTTGTGCTGCTTGAGTGCTGCGGAGTTTTTGGTCTTCGCACGAACAGAAGGTGTAGCTGGCTTCTCATCCGTTGCAGAATCCAGGACGATCCCGTGCTCCATCAGGAGAACCTCGTCGTCTATGTCAAACTCCGGCACTTCTTTGTTGAGAGCCATTGTTATAGTCCTTTGATGAGTTCGACCTCAAGCTCCAGTGGCGCCTTTTTCCCTGGCATCACGTGAGCCTGTCCCCTCTACGGCAGGAACAGGCTGGTAACCGATCAACGACGCGGCAAAAATCCAAGTGGATCGACTGGCTTGCCCTGACGGCGAATCTCGAAATGGAGCTTCACCCGATCAGTCCCCGTTGACCCCATCTCGGCAATTGTCTGCCCTGCCTTGACCTGTTGCCCCTCCCGAACCAACAGCCTACGGTTGTGACCGTAAGCACTGACGTAGGTATCGCTGTGTTTGATGATTACTAACTCGCCGTAGCCCCGTAATCCACTTCCGGCGTACACCACTGAACCATCAGACGCGGCTAAAACAGGCTGTCCCAAATCACCCGCGATATCAATTCCTTTATTCAAACTACCGTTTGAAGAAAATTTGGCGATCAAAACACCACTAGTTGGCCAGGCCCAGCCGCTCGGCGAACGCGCGCCAGCAACTACGGGTGTATTGACCGGTGCGGTCACCGCTGGCGGCGTGGTAGTGGAAGTGCTACCTGAAGTTGCACCTACAGGGCGTGTAATGACCGTGGTCTTGATTGAACCCGATGGCGAATTTGTGGTGTTCGATGTACTCGGTGCAATCACCACAGGCGCAGTTGCAACGGCCGTGGAGTTTGAACTCGAACGGCCGTCGAAGCGGATCGCCTGGCCGACGTGAATGGTGTAGGGCTCCGGAATGTTGTTGCGCGCTGCCAAGGCTTTCCAGTCCCAGCCGTAGCGGAAGGCGATGGAGAACAGCGTGTCACCACGCTTGACGACGTACTGGCCCGTGGTGACCGGCTGACGGGTGGGCGCAGAAGGCTTGCCGTCGTTGCGATCGACGACGCGCACGCCGCCCGATGGCGAGCTGGAGCAGCCAGCCAGAAGGAAACTCAGGGCAATGCCAGTCACCAGACGTTGAAAACATGTTGAAGACATACGCTGCCGAATGACTGTGAGACTCACCCGCCACTCCCTTTACCGGTGACTGAATTAAAGCTGCCTATTGTGTCTTGGTGATGACTGGCAGCCATGGAAAAACTGGTTACGACATTTGTGCACAACGGCCAGCAGCGTTCGGGCAGACCCTCCTCGCAAACAGCCAGCCTGTAGACAGGCGGCGCCTTGCGGAATTCATTGCAGCTGCAAAACAGTCTTTACGCCAGCGGCCCGTTTAGCAGCGGCACGAAACGCACGGCCCCCAGCACATGGCGGGAGAATCCGTGCTCTTCGCGGATGATCAGCATCAGTTGCTGCACCTCGCCCGCCCCGACCGGAATCACCAGGCGTCCGCCGGGTGCCAACTGGTCCAGCAGCGCTTGCGGTACATCGGTGGCCACCGCCGTGACGATGATGCCGTTGTACGGCGCCAGCGCCGGCCAGCCTTCCCAGCCGTCGCCCCAGCGAAACACCATGTTGCGCAGGTTCAGCTCCTGCAGGCGCTCCTTGGCGCGATCCTGCAGCACCTTGATCCGCTCGACCGAGAACACCCGCTCCACCAGTTGCGCCAGCACGGCGGTCTGGTAGCCGGACCCCGTGCCGATCTCCAGCACCTTGTCCAGCGGCCCCGCCGCCAGCAGCAGCTCGCTCATGCGGGCCACCATGTACGGCTGGGAAATGGTCTGGTTGTTGCCGATCGGCAGCGCCGTGTCTTCATAGGCACGGTGGGCCAGGGCTTCATCGACGAACAGATGCCGGGGCGTCTTGCGAATCACCTCCAGCACCTGGGTGTTGGCGATGCCTTCTTCGTACAGACGCTGGATCAGGCGCTCGCGGGTTCGCTGCGAGGTGAATCCCACACCCCGGCGTAACAGATCATCTTGCTCACGCGACATCAGGCCATGCCCTCCAGCCAAGTGTTCAGGCTGTTGAAACCGTCCTGATAGGTCCGATCCAGCTGCAACGGCGTAATCGATACATAACCTTGCATCACGGCATGAAAGTCCGTGCCTGGCCCGCCATCCTCGACATCCCCGGCAGCGGCAATCCAGTAACCGGCCTTGCCACGGGGATCGACCACCTGCACGGGGGCGGCAGCGCGCGTGCGATGCCCCAGGCGGGTCAACTGGATGCCGCGCACATGGTCCAGCGGCAGGTTCGGAATATTCACGTTCAATACGGTACGCGGTGGAAGATCGAGCTTGTCGTGAGCTTCGACCAGAAGCCGGGCGTAATGCGCGGCGGTTGCCAGGTTATCGACCTGGCGGGACAAAAATGAAAAGGCAAACGAGGGCCGCTGCAGAAAACGCCCCTCCAGCGCTGCAGCGACAGTGCCGGAATACAGCACGTCATCGCCCAGGTTGGCCCCCAGGTTGATGCCGGAGACCACCATGTCGGGCTCCTGCTCCAGCAGGCCGTGAATCCCCAGGTGAACGCAATCGGTCGGCGTGCCGTTCAGGCTGATGAAGCCGTTGTCCAGAACGATGGGGTGCAGCGGCCTGTCGAGGGTCAGCGAACTGCTGGCACCGCTCTTGTCTTGATCGGGAGCGATGACCGCGCACTCGGCATAGCCCGCCAGCGCACCGTAGAGCGCAGCCAGTCCGGGTGCCGTGACCCCGTCATCATTTGAAATCAGAATACGCATGAGCTGTCCGTCTGTCCTGCGGGCGCCAGATCGACGAGTTCACGCACCAATGCGGTGGCGAAGCATCCGGCCGGCAGGACGAATTCCAGTTGCAGAATGTCAGGCTCGGGATAATGCCACGTCAACCGCCCGATGGGCAGTCGCAGGATGCGACGTTCGTGCTCCATTCCGGCTTTTATCAACCAGTTACACAGCGATGACTCGCGCTGGGCGATGCTGTTTTCAAGCTCGGCGGTGGCCCCGGCTGCCGGAGAAGCGCCTTCGCCCCACTGGGGACCTGTGGGGTGCAGGTCCAGGATGGCCAGGCGCGGATCGCTGCATTCGGCTTCGCCCGCCGGGAAGAAACTGTGGCTGTCGGTGAATGCCAGCAGATCCCCGACCTGCGCGCGCTGCCAACTGCCATCGGCGACCCGAGCCGCCAGCACCTGATTGAACAGGTAGCTGCGCGCCGTGGACAGCAGCCGCGAACGTACATTGCGTTGTTCAGGCAATGCCTGGCGTTCAGCGTAGTGGCGGGCTTCGCCGACGTTGCCGCCCTCGTAGCCGAAGCGCTGGGCACCGAAATAATTGGGAATACCGGCAGCCTTGATCGCTTCCAGGCGTTGATCCAGCGCGGCCTTGTCGGCCTGCAACTGCGTCAGGCGCAGGGTGAAACCGTTGGCCGCATGGGCGCCCCGCTGCAGCTTGCGCTTGTGGCGCTTGCTGTCGAGGATCTTCAGGGTGTCGTTCTCGGCCGCCGACATGTCCGGATCGGCCTTGCCGGGCAGCTGAATGCTGAACCACTGGCGCGTCAGGGCCTGGCGATCTTTAAGGCCGGCGTAGGCGACGGTGCGCAGCGGCACGCCTGCGGCCTTGGCCAGCCGACGGGCTGCTTCCTCGGTGTTCAGGCCGCGTTTCTCAACCCACAGCCACAGGTGCTCGCCGTCGCCGGACAGTGGAATGTCCAGCACTTCGTCCACTTGAAAATCTTCGGCGGTGGCCTTGAGTACCGCAGTGCCCAGCGCATCGCCATAGGCCCGCGGGCCCAGCAGTTCGAATTCGGTCATTGGGCGATCAACAACGCCACGGCGTGAACCGCGATGCCTTCTTCACGGCCGGTAAAACCCAGCTTCTCGGTGGTGGTGGCCTTGACGTTGACCTGGTCGAGTTCGACCTGCAGGTCTTCAGCGATCAAAGCGCGCATGGTGTCGATGTGCGGTGCCATCTTGGGCGCCTGGGCGACGATGGTGGCGTCGACGTTGCCGACTTTCCAGCCCTTGGCCTGCACCTGCTTCAAGACGTGACGCAGCAGCACGCGGCTGTCGGCGCCCTTGAATTGCGGATCGGTGTCCGGGAAATGCTTGCCGATATCACCCAGGGCGGCGGCGCCCAGCAGGGCATCGCTCAAAGCATGCAGCAGGACATCGCCATCGGAATGAGCGAGCAGCCCGAACTTGTGCGCAATACGCACCCCACCCAAGGTAATGAAATCGCCCTCAGCGAAACGGTGCACATCGTAGCCGTGGCCAATACGCATAAAAAAACGCCCTGAAAAAGTCAGGGCGTGATTCTACCTATTTTGTCGGACATTAGGGCGTCTGACTGACTGAACACCGCGTGCTGCGGCGCAGCAATATCCCGTAGCAGTCCGGCTTGCCGGCGGGGACAGACTTGATTGCGCCACCGCCGGCAAGCCGGACTGCTACGTAGAGCACGCCATCAGGCCAAGGTGTTGCATTACCTCGTCAACCCGCCAGTGCTTGCGCGTGGTGACGCAGGTGATCCTCGATGAAGCTGGCGATGAAGTAGTAGCTGTGGTCGTAGCCGGGCTGCATGCGCAGTTCCAGCGGATGGCCCGCCGCCTTTGCCGCCTGCACCAGTGCCTCGGGCTTGAGCTGGTTGGCAAGGAAGTCGTCACGATCGCCCTGATCCACCAGCAACGGCAGGCGCTCGGCTGCATCGGCGATCAGCACGCTGGCATCCCATTCGCGCCAGCGCGAGCGGTCTTCGCCCAAATAGCGGGAAAAGGCCTTCTGACCCCAGGGGCAATCCATCGGGTTGGTGATCGGCGAGAATGCCGACACCGATTTGTAGCGCCCCGGATTGCGCAACGCACACACCAGCGCACCGTGCCCGCCCATCGAATGGCCGCTGATGCTGCGTTTGTCGGAAGCCGGAAAATGCGCCTCGATCAGGTTCGGCAGCTCGCTGACCACATAGTCGTACATGCGGTAGTGGCGCGCCCAGGGTTGTTGGGTGGCGTTCAGGTAGAAACCGGCGCCCAGGCCGAAGTCATAGGCGCTGTCCGGGTCGTCCGGCACGTCGGCGCCGCGAGGACTGGTGTCCGGTGCAACGATGATGATCCCAAGCTCGGCGGCGATGCGCAGGGCACCGGCCTTCTGCATGAAATTCTCGTCGGTGCAGGTCAGGCCCGACAGCCAGTACACCACCGGCAGCTTGCCGCCCTGCTCTGCCTGAGGCGGCAGATAGACCGCGAACACCATGTCGCAGCCCAGCACGTCGGAATGGTGTTTGTAACGTTTATGCCAGCCGCCGAAGCTTTTCTGGCACGAGATGTTTTCCAGACTCATAGGTCGTTCCTCCCAGCCGCAAGCTTCAAGCCGTCAGCTACAAGTCGGCAGCGGCGCGCCTTCTTGCAGCTTGCGGCCTGTAGCTTGTCGCTGCTTTTAGAAGTGGATGACCGAACGAATGCTTTTGCCTTCGTGCATCAGGTCGAATGCTTCGTTGATCTTGTCCAGGCCCATGGTGTGGGTGATGAAGGTGTCCAGCGGGATTTCGCCGGTCTGGGATTTTTCAACGTAGCTTGGCAGCTCGGTACGGCCCTTCACGCCGCCGAACGCCGAACCGCGCCAGACGCGACCGGTCACCAGCTGGAATGGACGGGTGGCGATTTCCTGGCCAGACGGCGCGACGCCGATGATGACCGACTCGCCCCAGCCTTTATGGCAGCATTCCAGCGCGGCGCGCATCAGTTGTACGTTGCCGATGCACTCGAAGCTGTAGTCCACGCCGCCGTCGGTCATTTCGACGATCACGTCCTGAATCGGCTTGCTGTGCTCTTTCGGGTTGATGAAGTCGGTGGCGCCCAACTCACGGGCCACGTCGAACTTGGCCGGGTTGATGTCGATGGCGATGATGCGCGAGGCCTTGGCCATTTTCGCGCCGATGATCGCCGCAAGACCAATGCCGCCCAGACCGAAGATCGCCACGGTGGCACCCTCTTCCACCTTGGCGGTGTTCAGTACCGCGCCGATGCCGGTGGTCACGCCGCAGCCCAGCAGGCAGACCTTCTCCAGCGGCGCTTCCTTGGGGATTTTCGCCAGGGAAATTTCCGGCACCACGGTGTACTCCGAGAACGTCGAGCAACCCATGTAGTGGTAGACCGGCTGGCCGTTGTAGCTGAAACGGGTGGTGCCATCGGGCATCAGGCCCTTGCCTTGCGTGGCGCGGACTTTCTGGCACAGGTTGGTCTTGCCGGACTTGCAGAATTTGCACTCGCGGCATTCGGCGGTGTACAGCGGGATCACGTGGTCGCCCACGGCCAGGGAGGTGACGCCCTCGCCCACCGCCTCGACGATACCGCCACCTTCGTGACCGAGGATGCACGGGAACACGCCTTCGGAGTCCGCACCGGACAGGGTGTAGGCGTCAGTGTGGCAAACGCCGGATGCGACGGTACGAATCAAGACCTCACCGGCTTTCGGCGCCTCGACGTCCACTTCGACAATTTGCAGAGGCTCGTTTGGCGCGAAGGCTACGGCTGCACGTGACTTGATCATCAATCTTCTCCAGCGGGTTTAAAAAAGGTTAAACAGACCAGGAGTGTAAAGCAGTGCCGTTTGATGAATAATCCGGACAAAAGCAAAACATTAATGCTGTACAGGGATAATCGATGTACACCAATCGCTGGGATGGACTGGATGAATTCGTCGCGGTGGCCGAATGCGGGCAATTCACCGCAGCCGCTGAGCGCATGGGGGTGTCGTCGTCCCACATCAGCCGGCAGATCGCGCGCCTGGAGGAACGGCTGCAGACCCGCTTGCTGTACCGAAGCACGCGCAAGGTGGCGCTGACCGAAGCCGGCCAGACCTTCCTGCATCATTGCCAGCGTCTGCAGGATGGACGCGAGGAAGCACTGCGCGCGGTGGGCGATCTGACCAGCGAACCCAAGGGCCTGCTGCGCATGACGTGCGCGGTGGCATACGGCGAGCGCTTCATCGCGCCGTTGGTGACCCGATTCATGGATGAGTACCCGCAACTGCGCGTGGACATCGAGTTGACCAATAACACCCTGGACCTGGTGCATGAGGGGATGGACCTGGCGATTCGACTTGGCCGGTTGCAGGAATCGCGAATGGTCGCCACCCGCCTGGCTCCCCGGCGCATGTACCTGTGCGCGTCGCCCTCGTATCTGGAGCGCTATGGCCGGCCTCACAGCTTGTCGGAATTGAACCGGCATAACTGCCTGATCGGCAGTTCGGACAGTTGGCTGCTGCAGCAGAACGGCAAGGAATTCTCCCAGCGCGTCCACGGAAACTGGCGCTGCAACAGTGGGCAAGCGGTACTGGATGCGGCGCTACAGGGGGTGGGGTTGTGTCAGTTGCCGGATTATTACGTGCTTGAACATTTGAAAAGCGGCGCATTGATTTCATTGCTCGACGCCCACCAGCCTCCCAATACCGCAGTGTGGGCGCTGTATCCGCAGCAACGGCATTTGTCGCCCAAGGTCAGGAAGCTGGTGGATTATCTGAAGACAGGGTTGGCGTTGCGGGATGAGTACCGGTAGCAGCCGGGCTTGCCCGCGGGGTTTGGGGTGAACCCAGATGCCGCGAACTCGCCCCCGGTCCTGTAGGAGCGCGCTTGCCCGCGACGGCGGGGTGTCAGACGCAACATTTGTCACAGGCGAATCGCAGTCGCGGGCAAGCGCGCTCCTACAGGTTGGGGGGCAGGTAGATACCGAGAACTGGCCCCGACTCTTGTAGGAGTGAGCTTGCTCGCGATGGCGGCGTGTCAGGCACCGTGATGGCGAATGACTCACCGCAATCGCGAGCAAGCTCACTCCTACAGGATCGCCTGCACTCGTCCAACCAACGGTTGAATTTACCGCAGTGCAGATAACTGCCGTTACCGTACCAGCCGGGCTTGCCCGCGGGGTTTGGGGTGAACCCAGATGCCGCGAACTCGCCCCCGGTCCCGTAGGAGCGCGCTTGCCCGCGATGGCGGCGGGTCAGGCGCAACATTTGTCACAGGCGAATCGCAGTCGCGGGCAAGCGCGCTCCTACAGGTTGGGGTGCACATAGATACCGAGAACTGGCCCCGACTCTTGTAGGAGTGAGCTTGCTCGCGATGGCGGCGTGTCAGGCACCGTGATGGCGAATGACTCACCGCAATCGCGAGCAAGCTCACTCCTACAGGATCGCGTGCACCCGTCCAACCAACGGTTGAATTTACCGCAGTGCAGAAAACTACCGTTACCGTAGCAGCCGGGCCTGCCCGCGGGGTTTGGGGTGCACGCAAATACCGCGAACTCGCCCCCGGCCCTGTAGGAGCGCGCTTGCCCGCGATGGCGGCGGGTCAGGCGCAACATTTGTCACAGGCGAATCGCAGTCGCGGGCAAGCGCGCTTCTGCGGGACTGCATCAGCGGTTGAATTCACCGCGGCGCTGGCGCAGCCATTCGAGGTCTTCGGGGCGGGTGACTTTGATGTTGTCGGCGCGGCCTTCGATCAGGCGGGGGGATTGGCCGGCCCATTCGATGGCCGAGGCTTCATCGGTGATCGAGACGTTCGACACCAGGCTGTCCGCCAGTGCCCGGTGCAACGCGCCCAACCTGAACATCTGCGGCGTATACGCCTGCCAGATCAGGCTGCGATCAACCGTTTCAGTAACCCGGCCATTGGCATCGGCGCGTTTGAGGGTGTCCTTGGCCGGTACCGCGAGCAAGCCGCCCACAGGATCGTGCGCCAACTCACCCAGCAGGTTGTCCAGGTCGGACCGCGCCAGGTTCGGGCGCGCGGCGTCATGCACCAACACCCAGTCATTGTCATCGGCGCCATTGGCGTGCAGGTGCAACAGTGCATTGAGCACCGAGTCCGCACGCTCCTTGCCGCCGGCGACCCGCTGAATGCGTGAGTCCAGTGCACAGGGCAAGGTGGGCCAGTAAGGATCATCCACAGCAAGGCTCACCACCATCCCTTTGAGCTGGGGATGATCGAGAAAGCAAAGCAGGCTGTGTTCAAGAATTGTGAGGCCGCCCAGTTGCAAGTACTGCTTGGGACGGTCTGCCGCCATGCGTGCACCAACGCCCGCTGCGGGAATCACTGCCCAGAAGGCAGGAAGGGATTGAGTCATTTACAGGAGGTCACTGTGCCAACTGATAAAGGGTCTCGCCGTCCTTGACCATGCCCAGTTCATGACGGGCACGTTCTTCAACGGTTTCCAGGCCTTTTTTCAACTCAAGCACTTCGGCGTCCAGAACCCGGTTGCGCTCGAGCAACACATCGTTTTCGGCATGCTGATCGGCGATTTGCTGGGTCAGACTGGCCACCTGCGCAAGGCTGCCATTACCCACCCACAGGCGATACTGCAGGCCAGCGAGCAGCAAGAGCAGAACGAGGAACAACCAGTTAGAACTGCGCATTGTGAATATCTGTTACCCGGTGGAGAAAGACAGCAAAACCGACCATTTCAAATGCCCAAGAGCCCGGTGGTCACCGGGCTCGTGGATCAGGACGTCAGGATAAATCGCTTTTGACGATTTGCCCTACAGCGCCTGCTGCCTTTTTACCATCTAACTATCAGCCGCGAAACTCGCCGCGACCACGGTATACAGCTTTGGCGCCCAATTGCTCTTCGATACGCAGCAGTTGGTTGTACTTGGAGATGCGATCGGAACGGCTCAGGGAGCCGGTCTTGATCTGGCCAGCCGAGGTGCCCACAGCCAAGTCGGCGATGGTCGAATCTTCGGTTTCGCCGGAGCGGTGCGAGATCACGGCGGTGTAACCGGCGGCCTTGGCCATCTGGATGGCTTCCAGGGTTTCGGTCAGGGTGCCGATCTGGTTGAACTTGATCAGGATCGAGTTACCGATTTTCTTCTCGATACCTTCTTTCAGGATCTTGGTGTTGGTCACGAACAGGTCGTCGCCCACCAGCTGGATCTTGTCGCCGATCTTGTCGGTCAGGACTTTCCAGCCATCCCAGTCGGACTCGTCCAGACCGTCTTCGATGGAGATGATCGGGTGCTTGCTGACCAGATCGGCCAGGTAGTCGGCGAAACCGGCGGAGTCGTACTCACCTTCTTCGCTCAGCACGTACTTGCCGTTCTTGTAGAACTCGCTGGCTGCGCAGTCCAGGGCCAGGGTCACGTCGGTGCCCAGCTTGTAGCCGGCGTTTTTCACCGCTTCGGCGATGGCGTCCAGCGCTTCGGCGTTGGAGTTCAGGTTAGGTGCGAAACCGCCTTCATCACCCACGGCAGTGTTCAGGCCACGGGCCTTCAGGACAGCCTTGAGGTGGTGGAAAATCTCGGTGCCCCAGCGCAGGCCTTCGGAAAAGCTCTTGGCGCCGACTGGCTGAACCATGAATTCCTGGATGTCGATGTTGTTGTCGGCGTGCTCGCCACCGTTGATGATGTTCATCATCGGGACCGGCATGGTGTACTCGCCCGGCGTGCCGTTCAGGTTGGCGATGTGCGCGTACAGCGGCAGATCCTGATCCTGTGCAGCGGCCTTGGCGGCAGCCAAGGACACGGCGAGGATGGCGTTGGCGCCAAGGCTTGCCTTGTTCTCGGTACCGTCGAGCTTGATCATCGCGTGATCCAGCGCTTTCTGGTCAACCGGATCCTTGCCCAGCAGCAGGTCGCGGATCGGGCCATTGATATTGGCCACAGCCTTCAGAACGCCCTTGCCCATGTAACGGCTCTTGTCGCCATCACGCAGCTCAAGTGCTTCACGCGAGCCGGTGGAAGCACCGGACGGCGCGCAGGCACTGCCGATGATGCCGTTGTCGAGGAGCACATCTGCTTCCACGGTGGGATTGCCACGGGAGTCGAGAACTTCACGACCTTTGATGTCGACGATTTTTGCCATTGTTGTTAACACTCCAAGATTGACGAAAACGACGCAGCTGGGAAAAGCGACTGGCGTCTCGGAGCACTAGACAGCGGGCAGGCCCGAGACGACAGAAATTCCCGACCCGTTGGTCGGGAATGAAACGAGCGGCACTGTACCGGAGGTGACGGTGCCGCAGAAGCGGATTTTAAGCCGTTTCGATGGTCGGGAACGCCTTGACCAGGTCATCGAGGGCCTTGAGCTGGGTCAGGAACGGCTCAAGCTTCTCAAGACGCAGGGCACACGGGCCGTCGCACTTGGCGTTGTCCGGATCCGGATGCGCCTCCAGGAACAGGCCCGCCAGGCCCTGGCTGATGCCGGCCTTGGCCAGGTCGGTCACCTGGGCACGACGACCACCGGCAGAATCCGAACGGCCGCCCGGCATCTGCAAGGCGTGGGTCACGTCGAAGAATACCGGGTATTCGAAAGCCTTCATGATGCCGAAGCCGAGCATGTCCACCACGAGGTTGTTGTAGCCGAAGCTCGAACCACGTTCGCACAGGATCAGCTGATCGTTACCGGCTTCTTCGCACTTGTTCAGGATGTGTTTCATTTCCTGAGGCGCTAGGAACTGGGCCTTCTTGATGTTGATCACGGCGCCGGTTTTCGCCATCGCCACGACCAGGTCGGTCTGGCGCGACAGGAAGGCCGGCAACTGGATGATGTCGCAGACTTCAGCCACGGCAGCAGCCTGATGCGGTTCATGCACGTCAGTGATCACGGGCACGCCGAAGGTGCTCTTGATCTCTTCGAAAATGCGCATGCCCGCTTCCAGGCCCGGACCGCGATAGGAGGTCACGGAAGAACGGTTGGCCTTGTCGAAGCTGGCCTTGAACACGTAGGGGATACCGAGTTTCTCGGTAACCCGCACGTACTCTTCGCAGACTTGCATGGCCATGTCCCGCGACTCCAGGACATTCATGCCACCGAACAAGACCATCGGCTTGTCGTTGGCGATGTCAATGCCCTTGTGCAGGGAACCGACGCGGATGATTTTCTGCCCCATGTAAATGAATTCCCTATCAGGCGTTCTTCTGGTGTTGAGCGAGCGCTGCCTTGACGAAGCCACTGAACAGCGGGTGACCGTCACGAGGCGTGGAGGTGAACTCCGGGTGGAACTGGCAGGCCACGAACCACGGGTGATCCTTGGACTCGACCACTTCGACCAGCGCGCCGTCACCGGAACGACCGGAAATCTTAAGGCCCGCATCGATCAGTTGCGGCAGCAGCTTGTTGTTCACTTCGTAGCGATGACGATGGCGCTCGACGATGGTGTCGTTGCCATAGCAGTCGTGCACCAGAGAACCCGGTTCCAGCAGGCATTCCTGGGCGCCCAGGCGCATGGTGCCGCCCAGGTCGGACGCTTCGGTACGGGTTTCGACGGCGCCGGTGGAGTCTTCCCACTCGGTGATCAGGCCGACCACAGGGTGCGCGCTGGTACGGTCGAATTCGGTGGAGTTGGCGTCTTTCCAGCCCAGCACGTTACGTGCGAACTCGATGACCGCCACCTGCATGCCCAGGCAGATACCCAGGTAAGGCACCTTGTTTTCGCGAGCGAACTGAACGGCGGTGATCTTGCCTTCCACGCCGCGCAGACCGAAGCCGCCCGGTACCAGGATCGCGTCCACGCCTTCCAGCAGGCCTGTGCCCTGATTCTCGATGTCTTCGGAATCGATGTAGCGCAGGTTGACCTTGGTGCGGTTGGTGATGCCGGCGTGGCTCATCGCTTCGATCAGCGACTTGTACGCATCCAGCAGCTCCATGTACTTGCCGACCATGGCGATGGTGACTTCGTGCTCGGGGTTGAGCTTGGCATCGACGACCTTGTCCCACTCGGACAGGTCGGCGCCGCCGCATTGCAGGCCGAAACGCTCGACCACGAAATCGTCCAGGCCTTGCGAGTGCAGGATGCCCGGGATCTTGTAGATGGTATCGGCGTCTTCCAGACCGATCACCGCACGTTCTTCAACGTTGGTGAACTGGGCGATCTTGCGGCGCGACGACACGTCGATCGGGTGGTCGGAACGGCAGACCAGGACGTCTGGCTGCAGGCCGATGGAGCGCAGTTCCTTGACCGAGTGCTGGGTAGGCTTGGTCTTGGTTTCGCCTGCGGTGGCGATGTACGGAACCAGCGTCAGGTGCATCAGCATCGCGCGCTTGGAGCCGACTTCGAAACGCAGCTGGCGAATGGCCTCCAGGAACGGTTGCGATTCGATGTCACCCACGGTGCCACCGATTTCCACCAGGGCCACGTCGGCATCGCCGGCGCCCTTGATGATGCGACGCTTGATTTCGTCGGTGATGTGCGGGATCACCTGAATGGTCGCGCCCAGATAATCACCACGGCGCTCTTTGCGCAGGACGTGTTCGTACACACGGCCCGTGGTGAAGTTGTTGTTCTGGGTCATGGTGGTGCGAATGAAACGCTCGTAGTGACCCAGGTCCAGGTCGGTCTCGGCGCCGTCATGGGTGACGAACACTTCACCGTGCTGGAACGGGCTCATGGTGCCCGGGTCGACGTTGATGTAGGGGTCCAGCTTGAGCATGGTGACCTTAAGTCCCCTCGCCTCCAGGATGGCCGCCAATGAAGCCGAGGCAATGCCTTTCCCCAATGAAGAAACAACACCGCCCGTGACGAAGATGTAGCGCGTCATGAAAAACCCTAGAAGTCTGCGTTAAAGCGGTCAGAGCCGCCGGGGAAAGCGAAGGAAGGCCGAAGCCCCCGATGACCTGCGTGTTTCACAGTGCATTTCTGAAATTGCCGCGCTGATAGCGACTGGCCGGATACGGACCTGTCCATTGCTCGCCACATTTTGAGAATCGCCCAGTAAAGACTGGCTGGTAATCGGCAACTTGTGTCGTCCCGGAAGGATCGACATAAGCTGTATCAAGAAGGGAGCGTAGTCTACCGGAAACCAGCTCTCATCTCAAACGGTGGTCGTTCGTCGGTGGCTGCCAGTGCAAACGCCAGTCGCCACGGGGGTCGGCGTCCAGTCCCGGAAGGTTGGCGACCGCCAGTAACTGCTCGCCCCGGTACAACAGCGGCAATCGGCCGCGCAGGAACACCGGCACGCGTTTCTCGTTGAGCAGACGCTTGAGATCGCGCCTGCCGCGCTCGGGCACATCGAGCACTTCGCCGCCGCGCCGGTAATGCACATGCAGGCCGCCACGGGGAATTTCCCCCAGCAGGTGCAACATGCCGTTGCCGGGCAGTGTCAGGGGCTGCGAGGCCATGGACCAGTGTTGGGAGCCGGCCACATCCTTGAGCCAGATACCCGATAGCCACCAGATCCTGCCTTCGGCGCGGTGCAACTGGCCGTCAGCCAGGCGCCAGATCGGCCGCCCGTCGGGGCCGGCGTCACGCAGGGAATTCCAGCCCGCCCAGTGATCGGTGTCCGGCAGGCGCGTCAGCGGTGTCAGCCAGTGCCGCAGGGCATTGCGCTGACGGGCCTCGGACAGGCCTTCCAGTGGCGCCAGCTCCAGCGACGGCAAGTCCAGCCAGGGCCAGGTGCACGGCGTTTGCGCTGTCGCCAGATCCTGGACTGCCAATTCGTCGAGCAAGCCCTGGGCATCGGCCAGATGCGCGGCGCTGCGGGTCATGCTGACAACCGCCTGGGGCCAGCGCGTAACCAGCATCGGCATGACGTGGCTGCGCAGGTAATTGCGCGAGAAACGGCTGTCCTGGTTGCTCGGATCCTCGATCCAGCTCAGGCCTTCCTCCTGCGCATAGGCTTCGAGCACGGCGCGCGGCTCATCCAGCAGCGGGCGAAACAATGTCCCTCTGCCCAGTGGACGATGGCCAGGCATCGCCGCCAGCCCTCGAACCCCGGCGCCACGCAGCAGCCTGAACATCAGGGTTTCGGCCTGGTCATCGCGGTGTTGCGCGGTCAGCAGCACCTCGCCGTCCTGCATCACCCCTTCCAGCGCGGCGTAGCGGGCCTCGCGGGCGGCCTGTTCGAGGCTGGCGCCGGGCCGGACCTGAACATCGAGCACCTGAAAAGGCACTCCCAGAATCTGACACATCTGACGGCAATGTCCCGGCCACGACGCAGCAACGGCCTGCAAGCCGTGATGGACATGGACAGCGGTCAAGGGAGGCAAGGCATGCTGGCGGGCGAGATCGGCCAGCAGGTGCAACAGGACGGTGGAATCGAGCCCACCCGAGAAGGCAATCCGCCAAGCGACCGCGCCACGCCAGGGTTCCAGGCGCGGTAGCAATCGTTTGGCGAGTTGTTTTCTGATGCAGTCCGGCTTGCTCATGGTTGAACCTTCAAGCTGGCCGGACTGTGGGAGCCGCGTCGGTTATACGCCGTAGCTCATCAGACGCTCGTAACGACGAGCCAGCAGTTCATCGTTGTTGAACTTCTTGAGCATCGCCAGCTGGCTGCTCAAGGCTTCGCGGATCGAAGCGGACGCGCCGGCCGGGTCGCGGTGCGCGCCGCCCAGAGGTTCGCCAATCACTTTGTCGACAATGCCCAGGCCCTTGAGGCGCTCGGCGGTGATGCCCATCGCTTCGGCAGCGTCGGGCGCCTTCTCGGCGGTTTTCCACAGAATCGATGCGCAGCCTTCCGGCGAGATCACCGCGTAAGTGGAGTATTGCAGCATGTTCAGCTGATCGCACACACCAATGGCCAATGCACCGCCCGAACCGCCTTCACCGATCACGGTCGCGATGATCGGGGTCTTCAGGCGCGCCATGACACGCAGGTTCCAGGCAATCGCCTCGCTCTGGTTGCGCTCTTCGGCGTCGATGCCCGGGTATGCACCCGGGGTGTCGATAAAGGTCAGGATCGGCATCTTGAAGCGCTCGGCCATTTCCATCAGGCGGCACGCCTTGCGGTAGCCTTCAGGGCGCGGCATGCCGAAGTTGCGGCGAACCTTCTCGCGCACATCGCGGCCCTTCTGATGACCGATCACCATCACCGGCTTGTCGTCCAGGCGAGCGATACCGCCCACGATGGCCGCGTCGTCGGAGAAGTGACGGTCGCCGTGCAGCTCGTCGAACTCGGTAAAGATGTGTTCGATGTAGTCCAGGGTGTACGGACGGCGTGGATGACGCGCCATGCGCGCGATCTGCCAGCTGGTCAGATTGCCGAAAATGCTTTCGGTGAGCGTCTTGCTCTTATCTTGCAGTCGAGAGATTTCATCGCCGATGTTCAGCGAGTTGTCATTGCCTACCAGACGCAGCTCTTCAATCTTGGCTTGCAGGTCAGCAATCGGCTGTTCGAAATCCAGAAAATTCGGGTTCATAGGCATCCGTCTTGGGTCGACGGCCAAGAGGCCGGCCGGTTGATCCGTAAGCGCCATACCTTAATGGAACTGGCGCTGTCCGGTCGAGTTTAAAAAATGTCGGGCTTGAAAGCGTCGAGTCAAAAAAATCTCATGATCAGCTTCTAGCGATACTGCAGGAAGACGTTCTCACGTCCGAACTGGTCACGCAGGGCCTGAATCAGGCTGTCTGCGGGATCGATTCGCCACGCTTCGCCAAACTGCAACAAGGCGCGGGCCTCCTGCCCTGTGTAATCGAGCGTGATCGGACACGCTCCCCGGTGCTTCTTGCACAGGTCACCCAGCCAGCGCAGGCGATCACCCTTGAGTGCCTCGCTGCGCACGGTCAGGCGCAAACTTTCGGCAAGGCCGGTGCGCGCTTCCTCAAGGCTCATGACGCGCTTGGCACGCAAGCGCAGGCCACCTGAGAAGTCATCGGAACTGACCTCGCCCTCGACCACCACCATCGCGTCGGTCTGCAACAGCGACTGCGCGGCCTGGAACGAATCGGCGAACAGCGAGGCTTCGATACGCCCGGAACGGTCGTCCAGGGTGATGAAGCCCATCTTGTCGCCCTTTTTGTTCTTCATTACCCGCAGCGCGATGATCAGCCCGGCAACGGTCTGGGTATCGCGTGCAGGCTTGAGATCGACGATGCGCTGGCGAGCGAACCGACGGATCTCGCCTTCGTACTCATCGATCGGGTGCCCGGTCAGGTACAGCCCCAGGGTTTCCTTCTCGCCACGCAGGCGCTCTTTGAGAGTGACCTCCTTGGCACCGCGATGGTTCGCATAAACATCGGCATCGGGTTCGTCGAACAGCCCGCCAAACAGGTCGCTGTGGCCACTGTCATGGCTGCGCGCGGTCTGCTCGGCGGCCTGGATCGCCTCTTCCAGAGCGGCCAGCAGCACGCCACGGTTGCGGTCGATGTTGGCGTGATACTGCTTGGGCTCGTCATAGAAAAACGGACCAAGACGGTCCAGCGCGCCACTGCTGATCAGACCGCCCAGGGTGCGCTTGTTGACCCGCTTGAGGTCGATGCGCGCACAGAAATCGAACAGGTCCTTGAACGGGCCCGCCTGACGCGCCTCGGTGATGGCTTCCACCGGGCCTTCGCCCACGCCCTTGATCGCGCCCAGGCCATACACGATGCGGCCGTCGTCGTTCACCGTGAACTTGAACTCGGAGTTGTTCACGTCCGGCGCGTCCAGGCGCAGCTTCATGGTGCGCACTTCCTCGATCAAGGTCACGACCTTGTCGGTGTTGTGCATGTCCGCCGAGAGCACTGCGGCCATGAACGGCGCCGGGTAGTGCCGCTTGAGCCAGGCAGTCTGGTAGGACACCAGGCCATAGGCCGCAGAGTGGGATTTGTTGAAACCGTAACCGGCGAATTTCTCCACCAGGTCGAAAATGTTACCGGCAAGGTCCGGGTCGATATTGTTGGTCTTGCAGCCTTCGATGAAACCGCCGCGCTGCTTGGCCATCTCCTCGGGCTTTTTCTTGCCCATCGCGCGGCGCAGCATGTCTGCCTCGCCGAGGGTGTAGCCGGCCATGACCTGGGCAATCTGCATCACCTGTTCCTGATACAGGATGATGCCGTAGGTCGGCAGCAGTACGGGCTTGAGGCCTTCGTACTGGTAATCGACGTGCGGGTACGAGAGCTCCGCGCGACCGTGCTTGCGGTTGATGAAGTCGTCCACCATGCCCGATTGCAGCGGGCCCGGGCGGAACAGCGCCACCAGTGCGATGAGGTCTTCCAGGCAGTCGGGCTTGAGCTTCTTGATCAGTTCCTTCATGCCGCGGGATTCAAGCTGGAACACCGCCGTGGTTTCGGCTTTCTGCAGCAGGTCGTAGGTCGGCGCGTCATCGAGGGGGATGAAGGCGATGTCCAGCGGCTCCTCGCCCACCTTGGCGCGGTCGCGGTTGATGGTCTTCATCGCCCAGTCGATGATGGTGAGGGTCCGCAGGCCCAGGAAGTCGAACTTCACAAGCCCGGCCGCCTCGACGTCGTCCTTGTCGTACTGGGTCACCAGGCCGCTGCCTTCCTCGTCGCAATAGATGGCGGCGAAGTCGGTCAGCTTGGTCGGCGCGATCACCACACCACCGGCGTGTTTACCGACGTTACGCACAACGCCTTCGAGCTTGCGGGCCATCTCCCAGATTTCAGCGCCTTCTTCGTCGGTCTTGAGGAAGTCGCGCAGGATTTCTTCCTGCTCGTAGGCCTTTTCAAGGGTCATGCCGACTTCGAACGGAATCATCTTCGACAGGCGATCGGCCAGGCCGAAGGACTTGCCCTGGGCCCGCGCCACGTCACGCACCACGGCCTTGGCGGCCATGGAACCGAAGGTGATGATCTGGCTGACCGCATTACGCCCGTACTTGTCGGCCACGTATTCGATCACCCGGTCGCGGCCGTCCATGCAGAAGTCGACGTCGAAGTCGGGCATGGAAACCCGCTCGGGGTTCAGGAAGCGTTCGAACAGCAGGTCATATTCCAGCGGGTCGAGGTCGGTGATCTTCTGCACATAGGCCACCAGGGACCCGGCACCCGATCCACGGCCAGGGCCGACCGGCACGCCGTTGTTCTTGGCCCACTGGATGAAGTCCATAACGATCAGGAAGTAACCGGGGAAGCCCATCTGGATGATGATATCCAGCTCGAAATTCAGCCGGTCAACGTATTCCTGGCGCTTGGCTTCGTAGTTGGGCGTGGTGTCTTTCGGCCACAGTACGGCCAGGCGCTCTTCAAGGCCCTCGAACGAGACCTTGCGGAAATATTCGTCGATGGTCAGGCCATCGGGAATCGGGAAGTTGGGCAGGAAGTGAGTGCCCAGCTTGACCTCAATGTTGCAGCGCTTGGCAATCTCGACGGTGTTCTGCAACGCATCGGGCAGGTCGCTGAACAGCTCGGCCATTTCCTCGGCGCTTTTAAGGTACTGCTGATCGCTGTAGTTGTGCGAGCGGCGCGGGTCGTCCAGGGCGCGGCCTTCACCGATGCACACACGGGTTTCGTGGGCTTCGAAATCTTCCTGCTTGAGGAAGCGCACATCGTTGGTCGCCACCAGCGGCGCGCCATGACGCTCGGCCAGGGCAACCGCCGCGTGCAGGTGTTCTTCGTCGTTGATGCGGTTGGTGCGCTGGATCTCGACATAGAAACGGTCGGGGAAAACCGCCATCCATTCCTTGAGCAGCACGTCGGCCTCGGCTGGATTGCCCCCCAGCAGCGCCATGCCGATCTCGCCTTCTTTGGCGGCCGACAGGGCGATCAGTCCTTCGCTGGCTTCGGCCACCCACTCGCGCTCGATGACCACCATGCCATTGCGCTGGCCGGTCATGAAACCTCGCGAAATCAATTCGGTGAGGTTCAGGTAGCCCTTGGGGTTCATCACCAACAGGCTCATGCGGCTCAACGGCGCATCGCGATCACGCCCGGCCAGCCAGATGTCGGCGCCGCAGATCGGCTTGATCCCGGCGCCCATGGCGCTCTTGTAGAACTTGACCAGCGAGCACAGGTTGTTCTGGTCGGTCACCGCCACCGCAGGCATGTTCATGGCCGTCAGCGCCTTGGCCAGCGGTTTGACCCGGACCAGACCGTCGACCAGCGAGTATTCGGTGTGCAGGCGTAGATGAACGAAAGAAGCCGGCATAGTGGAGGTGATTCCTATGGCGCACAGAAAACGAAGGCCGGATTGTACCGGCCTCGCAAGAAAACATCAGCCCGCGATCAGTTGAGCGGTAGCGAGGCGAACCCGGTGGCCGTCAACATCTCCCGTGCTTCATAGGCCGCGCGGACCGGTGCGAACGAACGTCGGTGAATCGGCGTCGGGCCCAGACGGGCCAGCGCTTCCAGATGCACCGGCGTCGGATAACCCTTGTGCCCGCCGATGCCGTAGCCCGGATACAGCAACTCCATGGCCGCCATTTCGCGGTCACGGGTGACCTTGGCCAGGATCGACGCCGCGGCAATCGCCGGCACCTGGGCGTCACCCTGAATCACCGGCGCGCTGGGCACCGACAATTGCGGGCAGCGGTTGCCGTCGATCAGTGCCAGCTTGGGGGTGATCAGCAAACCTTCCACAGCCCGCTTCATCGCCAGCATCGTGGCGTGCAGGATGTTCAGTTCGTCGATTTCATCGACCTCGGCCCGTGCGATGTGCCAGCACAGGGCTTTCTCACGGATCTCGTCGAAGAGCTTCTCGCGCTTGGCTTCGGTGAGTTTTTTCGAGTCGTTCAGCCCCAGGATCGGGCGATTGGGGTCAAGGATCACCGCAGCGGTCACCACGGCGCCACACAGCGGGCCACGACCCACTTCATCGACGCCGGCGACCAGGTCCTCGACCAGATTGAAATCCAAACCCATTTGCATTGATCGCACACTCATGGTGAAGGCGACCGGCCAATCAGGCTCAGCACCGCATCGGCGGCCTGATTGGACGCATCGCGACGCAAGGTACGGTGAAGCGCATCGAAGCCTGCGGTCTGCTCCGCGCCGTTGTCCAGCAGCGGCAGCAGGGTTTGCGCCAGGGCATCGGCCGTCGCCGCATCCTGCAGAAGCTCAGGCACCAGCAAGCGCTGGGCCAACAGGTTCGGCAGCGACACGTACGGACTCTTCACCATCCGCTTGAGTATCCAGTAGGTCAGTGGCGCCAGACGATAGGCAACCACCATCGGTCGTTTGTACAGCAGCGCTTCCAGGGTCGCGGTGCCCGATGCGATCAAGACCGCATCGCAGGCAGCCAGCGCCACGTGGGAGCGGCCATCGAGCAGGGTCAGTGGCAGGTCGCGCCCTTGCAGCAGCTCTTCGATCTGCGCGCGGCGTTGCGGGCTTGCACACGGCAGGACGAACCGCAGGTTCGGGCGCTGGGCCAGCATTCGCTCGGCGGCCTCGAAGAACAGCGCCCCCAGGCGCCCCACTTCCCCGCCACGGCTGCCCGGCATCAGTGCAACCACTGGCCCTTCGCCCAGCCCCAGTTCAGCGCGTGCCGCAGCGCGATCGGCCTCAAGGGGGATGGTGTCGGCCAGCGGGTGCCCGACGAACCGCACCGGCACGCCTTTCTCTTCGTAGAAACGCGCCTCGAAGGGCAGAAGGGTCAGCATCAGGTCGCAGCCTTCGCGAATCTTCAGCACGCGCTTCTGCCGCCACGCCCACACGGACGGGCTGACGTAGTGCACGGTCTTGATTCCGGCCTGACGCAGTTTGAGTTCGATATTGAGGGTGAAATCCGGCGCATCGATGCCGATGAACACATCGGGCTTTTCATCGATCAGGGTCTGGATCAGCAGCTTGCGCCGCGCCAGCAACTCCTTGAGACGCCCCAGCACTTCCACCAGCCCCATGACCGACAGGCGCTCCATGGGAAAGTAGGACGTCATGCCTTCGGCTTCCATGAGCGGACCGCCCACGCCGATGAACTGTGCGTCAGGATGATGAACCTTGATGGCGCGCATTAGGCCCGAACCCAGGATGTCGCCAGAGGCTTCTCCGGCGACCAGCGCAATACGCAGGGCACTCATGGTTAACGGGTGATGCCGCGGGTCGAGTTCTGGATGGACTCAAGGAACAGCGCGACTTCCGGAAACTGTGTAGCGGGTTCGGCCAGTTCCACCACCGCCTGTTCTACGGTCAGGCCCTGACGATAGACCGTCTTGTAGGCGCGACGCAGGGCATGGATGGCATCGTCGGAGAAACCGCGACGGCGCATGCCTTCGAAGTTCATGCTGCGCGCTTCTGCCGGGTTGCCGAACACCGTGACGAACGCCGGGACGTCCTTGCCGATGGCCGTGCCCATGCCGGAAAAGCTGTGGGCGCCAATGTGGCAGTACTGATGCACCAGCGTGAAACCGGACAGGATCGCCCAGTCGGCCACATGCACGTGGCCAGCCAGCGCGGTGTTGTTGACCAGGATGCAGTGGTTGCCGATGACGCTGTCGTGACCGATGTGCGCGTAGGCCATGATCAGGTTGTGATCGCCGATGGTGGTCTCGGCGCGATCCTGAATGGTGCCACGGTGAATGGTCACGCCTTCGCGGATCACGTTGTGATCGCCGATAACCAGGCGAGTCGCCTCACCCTTGTATTTCAGGTCCGGCGTGTCCTCACCTACCGAGGAAAACTGGTAGATGTGGTTGTGTTTGCCGATTTTGGTCGGCCCGCGCAGGATGACATGCGGACCAATGACCGTACCCTCACCAATTTCCACACCGGGTCCGACGATCGACCACGGGCCGACCTCCACATTGTCAGCCAGGATGGCCGTCGGATCGATGATGGCGCGAGGGTCAATCAAACTCATAGTTTGCGTTCCGCACAGATGATTTCTGCGGAGCATACCGGCTTGCCGTCTACCGAAGCCTGGCACTCGAACTTCCAGATCTGACGCTTGCAGCTCAGGAACTTGGCTTCAAGGATCAGTTGGTCGCCCGGCAGTACCGGCTGGCGGAAACGCAGCTTGTCGGAGCCCACGAAGTAGTACAGCGTGCCATCGGCAGGCTTCACGTCAAGCATCTTGAAGCCCAGGATGCCGGCAGCCTGAGCCATGGCTTCGATGATCAGCACGCCCGGCATGATCGGGTGCGCCGGGAAGTGCCCATTGAAGAAGGGCTCATTGATGCTGACATTCTTGTAGGCACGAATGCTCTTGTTCTCGACATCGAGCGCCACCACACGGTCCACGAGCAGGAACGGGTAACGGTGGGGCAGATATTCGCGGATTTCGTTGATGTCCATCATTTCGAGAGGAAGCCTGTAGTCAATATAGGGAGTGCGCGACGAGTGCGCGGCACTCCTCTGGCAAATCAAGGAGGCAGTTTATCGGCTATGCACACTTGATAAGAAAAAAGTATCAGCCATCAGATGACGCTTTACCGCCTGAGGTCACTGCCTCGACAAGCTTTTCCAACTGCTGCAGCCGGCGCGACATGTCGTCGAGCTGGCGAATGCGTGCGGCGCTCTTGCGCCACTCGGCGGCCGGCTGCATCGCCGTCCCCGAAGAATACGAGCCTGGCTCGGTGATGGAACGGGTAACCATGGTCATCCCGGTGATGAAAACGCCATCACAGATTTCGATGTGCCCTACCAGCCCTACCCCGCCTGCCAGCATGCAGTGCTTGCCGATCTTGGCGCTGCCGGAGATACCGACGCAGGCCGCCATCGCGGTGTGGTCACCCACCTGAACGTTGTGGGCGATCTGGATCTGGTTATCGAGCTTCACACCGTTGCCGATGCGGGTATCGTCCATGGCGCCACGGTCGATGGCCGTGTTCACACCGATTTCCACGTCGTCGCCAATGGTGACGCCGCCGATCTGGGCAATCTTTTGCCAGACGCCCTTCTCGTTGGCGAAACCGAAGCCTTCGCCACCCAGCACGGCACCCGACTGGATGACCACACGCTGGCCGATGCGCACGTCGTGGTACAGCGTGACGCGCGGCGCCAGCCAGCCGCCTTCGCCGATCACGCTGCGCGCGCCGATGAAGCAGTGGGCGCCCAGGGTCACGCCGGCCGCAATGCGCGCACCGCTTTCGATCACGACATACGGCCCCACGCTTGCAGCCGGATCGACGACAGCATCGTCAGCCACGACAGCTGTGGGGTGAATGCCCGCCGCAGCCTTGGGCTTGGGATCGAACAGGTGCGAGATGCGCGCGTAGGCCAGGTACGGATCGGCGATCAGCAGCGCATCACCCGCATAGCCTTCGGCATCCGCAGGCTTGAGCAGCACGGCAGCGGCGTGGGACGTGGCGAGGAATTTACGGTACTGGGGATTGGCCAGGAAACTGACCTGACCTGGACCGGCCTCCTGCAAGGTGGCAAGTCCGGTAATCTGCTTGTCCGCGGGGCCACGCAGGGTGGCTCCGAGGAACTCGGCCAGTTGGCCGAGCGTGATAGTCGCGGTCATGAACTTACTTCAGCTGGTTCATGCGCTCGATGACCTGGCGAGTGACGTCATATTGTGGCTTGACGTCAATCACGGCACCGCGCTCGAACACCAGGTCGTAACCGCCCTTCTTGATCACTTCTTCAACAGCCGAGTCCAGTTTTGGCTTCAGTTGCTTGAGCATGTCACGGTCAGCGACGGCCTTGGCTTCGTTCAGCTCCTTGGACTGGAACTGGAAGTCACGGGCTTTCTGCTTGAAATCCAGCTCCAGTTTTTCGCGCTCAGGCTGGGCCATCTTGTCGCCACCGGCGACCAGACGATCCTGGATGCCCTTGGCGCTGCTTTCCAGAGCCTTGAGCTTGGTCAGTTGCGGGCCGAATTTCTTCTCGGCGTCGACGGCGTACTTCTTGGCCGCGTCGGATTCGAGCAGCGCCATCTGGTAGTTCAGTACCGCGATTTTCATGTCGGCAAAGGCCGGGCCTGCGACCAGGACCGTTGCCAGCAGAGCCAATTGAGTCAACTTACGCACGATGTAACTCCTACAGAATTCGTTGTCGTTATCAGTGACCAGACCCTTAGAAGGTCTGACCGAGAGAGAATTGGAAGACCTGGGTTTCGGTGTTGTTGTCCGGTTTCTTGACCGGCATGGCCAGAGCGAAGCTCAATGGACCCAATGCGGTGATCCAGGTCACGCCAACACCCACCGAGCTTGCAAGGCCCGAGAGCTCAGGACCGTTACACTCGATCTTCTCGCCGCTGAGTGTGGTCTTCTCCCCACCGCAGTTGGTGTTGAACACGTTACCCACGTCCCAGAACAGCGACGTACGCAGCGAACGCTGGTCCTTGATGAACGGCAGCGGGAACAGGATTTCGGCACCACCTGTGATCAACACGTTACCACCGAACGGCAGCGGATCCTGATCCGGGTCAGCGAGGGTGCCAGGACGACCGCCCGGGTTGCCTTCGCCGCGGCTAGGCGTACTGCGCGGACCGAGGGTGCTGTCCTTGAAGCCACGTACCGAGTTGAAGCCACCGGCGTAGTAGTTCTCGTAGAACGGCAGGCCCGAGGTCGAACCGTAACCGTCACCGTAGCCCAGTTCCGAGTGCAGGCGCAGGGTGGTGTTGGTGGTGATCGGGTGGAACAACTGGCCGCGGTAGTCGAGTTTGTAGAACGACAGGTCGCTACCCGGAATGGTGGTTTCCAGCGTCAGGCTCTGGGAGTGACCACGGGTCGGCAGCGTGCCTTTGTTCAGGGTCGATTCGGACCAGCCCACGGATGCCTTGAAGTTGGTGAAGCTGTCGCCTTCCTTCTCCAGGAAGTCGAAGATTTCGTCAACGGTGTAGGTACCGGTGTTGATCTGGTCCTGCTGAACCGACAGGCCGAAGTTCAGGCGCGCGGTTTCGCTGATCGGGTAGCCCATGTTGATACCGGCACCCAGGCTGTCGACCGAGTAGCTTGCGATATCGACATCGAGGTCGTCGTAGTTGGTCTTGCGGTAGAACGCGCTGTAACCCAGGCTCACACCGTCCGGCGTGAAGTACGGGTCGACGTAGCTGAAGTTGTAGCGGGTCTGGTATTCACTCTTGGTCAGGCCGATGCTGACCTTGTTACCGGTACCCAGGAAGTTGTTCTGGCTGATCGAACCACCCAGGATCAGACCCGCGCTCTGCGCGAAGCCCACACTGGCGGTGATCGAACCGGAGGCCTGCTCTTCCACGGCGTAGTTCACGTCGACCTGGTCGTCGGTGCCCGGCACTGCCGGTGTTTCGACGTTCACTTCCTTGAAGAAGCCCAAGCGGTCCAGACGGGTCTTGGACTGGTCGATCAGGTAGGTGGAAGCCCAACCGCCTTCCATCTGACGCATCTCACGACGCAGCACTTCGTCCGCGGTCTTGGTGTTGCCACGGAAGTTGATGCGGTTCACGTAGGCACGCTTGCCCGGATCGACGGCGAACAGGATGTCGACGGTGTGGTCTTCATCGTTCGGGGTCGGCACGCCGTTGACGTTGGCGAAGGTGTAGCCTTCGTTACCCAGGCGGCGGGTGATCAGCTCGGACGTGGTGGTCATGACCTTGCGCGAGAACACCTGGCCAGGCTTGACCAGCAACAGCGACTTGACCTGATCCTCAGGGACCTTGAGGTCACCGCTGAGCTTGACCGACTTGACGCTGTACTTCTCGCCTTCATGGATGTTGACGGTGATGTACACGCTCTTCTTGTCAGGCGTGATGGACACCTGGGTCGAAGCGATATCCATGTTGATATAGCCGCGGTCCAGGTAGTACGAACGCAGGCGTTCCAGGTCGCCGGACAGCTTTTCACGGGCGTACTTGTCGTCGTTCTTGAAGAAGGACAGCCAGTTGGTGGTCTTCAGTTCGAACAGGTCGGTCAGGTCTTCTTCCTTGAATACCGAGTTGCCCACCACGTTGATGTGCTGGATGGCTGCGACCGCGCCTTCGTTGATGTTGATTTTCAGGCCCACGCGGTTGCGCGGCTGAGGAACGACTTCGGTGGCGACTTCTGCCGAGTAACGACCCTGGGCCACGTACTGGCGCTGCAGTTCGTTACGCACGCCTTCCAGGGTTGCCCGCTGGAAGATCTCGCCTTCGGCCAGACCCGACTGCTTCAGACCTTTCATCAGGTCTTCGGTGGTGATCGCCTTGTTGCCTTCGATCTCGATGCTCGAAACGGACGGACGCTCGACCACGGTGATGACCAGCACGTTGCCGTCACGGCCCAGCTGGATGTCCTGGAAGAATCCGGTTTTGAACAGAGCGCGGGTGGCATCGACCAGATGCGCATCATCGGCGGTCTCACCCACGTTCAACGGCAGCGCGCCAAAGACGCTGCCGGCGGATACCCGCTGCAGGCCGTTGACACGGATATCGGAGATAGTGAAGGACTCGGCGTGAACTTCGGCGATCATCAGTGCGGAAAGAACCGCAGTTAGCAGCAGACGTTTCATGAAGTCCTTTCTTATTCCAACTGGCAATAAACAAACTGCCGCAAAATGCGGCAGATTCACAATTCGGCGTAGCTTTTACAGTCGTCCCAGATCGTTGACCAGTGCGAGCAACATGACTCCGACCACCAGGCTTATACCGATCTGGACCCCCCAGCCCTGAACCTTTTCCGACAGCGGACGACCACGCGCCCACTCGATCAGATAAAAAAGCAAGTGCCCCCCGTCCAACACTGGAATGGGCAGCAAATTGAGAACCCCCAGGCTTATGCTCAGATAAGCAAGGAAATTCAAGAAGTCACCTACACCTGACTGGGCCGAAGCGCCCGCCACTTTAGCAATGGTTATCGGTCCGCTCAAGTTTTTTACCGAGAGCTCGCCGAACAACATTTTCTTCAGTGAATCGAAGGTCAGTACGCTCATCGTCCAGGTACGGCGCGCGCCCTCTGCCACGGCAGCTACAGGGCCATAACTGACCTCTCGGAGCATTTCCGGTGGCCAGTCGACACCTTTGACCCCGGCACCCAGATACCCGGTTGCCGCCTTGCCTTCACCGCGCGCGGCCAGGGTGACAGGCACGTCGATTGTCGCACCATCGCGCTCGACACTCAGTGAAATTCGGGTATCAGGACGGACACGAACCCGATCCACGACCTCTTGCCACTCACCCAGCGGCTGGCCGTCGAGGGCCAGCAGGCGGTCACCGGTCTTCAGGCCTGCAGCCTGGGCCGGGCCCTTGGGATCGAGCTCGGCCAGCACCGGAGGCAGCGCCGGACGCCACGGACGAATGCCCAGCGAGCGGATCGGATCGGGCTCATCCACGCCCTTGAGCCAGTTATCCAGTGCCAGGGTGCGCGGGGTATCGACATCCGAGCCCTTCTCGCGGACTTTCAGCGCAATGCTGCCGCTCTCGCCCAGGCGACGTACCAGTTGCAGGTTCACAGCCGCCCAGCCGCTGGTGGCTTCGCCATCAACGGAAACAATTTCCTGGCCCGAAACCAGACCCGCCTTCTCGGCAATGCTGCCTGCCTCGACGCCACCGATGACCGGGCGCACCTGCTGGCTGCCCAGCATGGCCAGCACCCAGAAAAACACGATGGCCAGCAGGAAGTTGGCAACCGGGCCGGCGATGACGATGGCGATGCGCTGATACACGGACTTGCGATTGAAGGACTGGTCCACCAGCTCGGCAGGTACTTCGCCTTCGCGCTCGTCGAGCATCTTGACGTAGCCGCCCAGGGGAATGGCGGCCACCACGAACTCGGTGCCGCGACGGTCGTGCCAGCGCAACAGCGGCATGCCGAAGCCAACGGAGAACCGCAAAACCTTGACGCCACAGCGCCGCGCCACCCAGAAGTGGCCGAACTCGTGAAACGTCACCAGTACACCCAACGCAATCAGGGTGCCGACAATCATGTAAAGCGCGCTCATCGCTGTTCTCCGGGTACCGGCATGGCGAGGGCTACGGACAGCGTCAAGCTGCTCGCGCGCCTTGCCAGGCCTGTGCCTGTGGGCATTTGTCGCTTACCGCCCGTTCCGGCTGAGCCACTGCTCAGCCAGCGTTCGCGCCCTGGCGTCGACCTCGAAGACCGTCTCCAGCTCGTTCAGGGCCACCACAGGCTCTATGTTCAGGACTTCGTCGATCATACTCGCGATTTCAGGGAAGCGAATGCGCCGATCCAGAAACGCCGCCACGGCGACCTCGTTGGCGGCATTCAATACTGCCGGGGCGCTGTCGCCGGTCTGCGCAGCTTGCCGCGCCAGACGCAGGCAAGGGAAGCGCAATTCGTCCGGAGCCTGGAAATCAAGCCGGGCAATGCTGAACAGATCCAGCGGCGACACACCCGAATCGATCCGCTCGGGCCAAGCCAGTGCGTGGGCGATCGGCGTGCGCATGTCGGGGTTGCCCAACTGCGCCAGCACCGAGCCATCCACGTAATCGACCATCGAATGAATCACGCTTTGCGGGTGAATCACCACTTCGATATTCGCAGGGGCCGTGTCGAACAGCCAGCAGGCCTCGATCAGCTCAAGGCCCTTGTTCATCATGCTGGCCGAATCCACGGAGATCTTGCGCCCCATGGACCAGTTCGGGTGCGCACAGGCCTGATCCGGCGTGACATGCTCGATGTCGGCCAGAGGCGTTTCGCGAAACGGTCCGCCCGAGGCGGTCAGCAGAATGCGGCGAACGCCCACCTGATCCAGGCCGTTGGAGTAGTTGCCCGGCAGGCACTGGAAAATGGCGTTGTGCTCGCTGTCCAGCGGCAACAGGATGGTGCCACTGCGGCGCACGGCCTGCATGAACAGGGCGCCCGAGGTGACCAGGGCCTCCTTGTTCGCCAGCAAGACCTTTTTGCCTGCCTCGACAGCGGCCAGCGTAGGACGCAACCCTGCCGCGCCGACGATGGCCGCCAGCACGGTATCCACCTGAGGATGGGCAGACACCTCGCACAGGCCGCCCTCCCCCACCAGCACCCGGGTGTCCAGGCCGGCGGCGCGCAAGTCATCCTGCAACTGCCGGGCGGCGGCCGTAGTCGGCACCACGGCGAACTGCGGAGTGTGGCGAACGCACAGCGCCAGCAACTCGGCAATACGGGTGAAGCCCGTGAGGGCAAACACCTGATAGCGCGAAGGATGGCGGGCGATGACGTCCAGCGTGCTCAGCCCGACGGAGCCGGTAGCCCCCAGGACCGTGATCAGTTGCGGCTTGCTCACATCAGGCCCCAGTCTTTGGCGGCCCAGAGCAGCAGGGCAAACACCGGGATCGCCGCGGTCAGGCTGTCGATGCGATCCAGCACGCCGCCGTGGCCAGGCAACAGGTTACTGCTGTCCTTGATCCCCGACTTGCGCTTGAACATGCTCTCGGTCAGGTCGCCGACCACGGAAATCAGCACCACGATGGCGGCGCATACCAGGGCGAACAGGATTTCCCCAACGCCCCAGCCGCGAACAACGCCCACCACGGCAGTAATCACCAGGCAGGTCGCCAGGCCGCCGTAGAGGCCTTCCCAGCTCTTGCCGGGGCTGACTTTCGGCGCCAGCTTGCGCTTGCCGAAGGCCTTGCCGGAGAAGTAGGCACCAATGTCGGCACCCCACACCAGGATCATGACAGCGAGAATCAGCCAGTTGCCCATCGGTTCGAGCTTGATCAGCACCAGCCCTTGCCAGGCCGGCAGCAGAATCAAAAGGCCGATGGCCAGCTTGTAGATCACGCTGGACCAGTGTTCGCTGGACTCCGGGTACGTCAGCACCAGCCAGGTTGCCGCCAGCCACCACAACAGCGCAGCGACCAGGATCCACGGCGCAAGGCCGGGCAGCAGATACAGAAGGAACAGCAGCACGCCGACCACCGCTGCGAACAGCACGCGGGCCGACTGCGCCTCGAAACCGGCAAGACGCGCCCATTCCCAGGCACCCAGCACCACCACTGCAGCGATGAACAGCGCAAAGCTGCCACCCTCGAGCAGAAAAAAGCCGCACAGGGCCAGCGGCGCGAGGATCAACGCTGTGATGATTCGTTGTTTGAGCATTAAGCGCGGGCTCCAGCTTCTACCTGCTCGCTGGTTTTCCCGAAGCGGCGTTGGCGCGAAGCGAAATCGGCCAGCGCATGGCGCATGGCATCGTGTTTGAAGTCCGGCCAGAACAGGTCGGAGAAGTACAGTTCGGCGTAGGCCAGCTGCCACAGCAGGAAGTTGCTGATGCGATGCTCGCCCCCGGTGCGGATGCACAGGTCGGGCAGCGGAAGGTCGCCCGTGGCCAGGCAGGTCTGCAGCAACTGCGGGGTGATGTCTTCGGGGCGCAGATGGCCGGCCTGAACCTCACGCGCCAGGCGCTGCGCAGCCTGGGCGATGTCCCACTGACCGCCGTAGTTGGCGGCGATCTGCAAGACAAAGCGGCTGTTACCGGCAGTGCTGGCTTCGGCTTCGCGAATGGCGGCCTGCAGCTCAGGGTGAAAACGCGAGCGATCGCCGATGATGCGCAGGCTGATGCCGTTCTCGTTCAGGCGCTTGGTCTCGCGACGCAAGGCCGTGAAGAACAGCTCCATCAGCGCGCCGACCTCTTCGGCCGGGCGCTGCCAGTTCTCGCTGGAGAACGCGAACAGGGTCAGCACCTCGACCTTGGCCTCGGCACACACCTCGATGACCGCCCGAACGGCGTCAACGCCCGCCTTGTGACCCGCCACGCCTGGCAACAGGCGCTTCTTGGCCCAGCGATTGTTCCCATCCATGATGATCGCGACATGACGCGGTACCGACGACGGCACAGCCAGCTTTGTCTTTTCCATGAAAGCTTCCCGACCTTATACGGCCATCAGGTCCGCTTCTTTGTCATCCGTGGCCTTGGTGATCTGGCCTTCGAAGTCCTTGATCAGTTTGTCGATATCAGCGCTGGCACGACGCTCTTCGTCTTCGCTGATTTCCTTGTCCTTGACCAGTTTCTTCAGGTCGCCCATGGCATCGCGACGGATGTTGCGCACGGCAACCCGAGCGTCTTCGGCAGCGCTGCGGGCCTGCTTGGTGAAGCCCTTGCGGGTTTCTTCGGTCAGCGGCGGCATGGAGATCAGCAGCAGTTCGCCCAGGTTGGTCGGGTTCAGGTTAAGACCTGCACTGCCGATGGCCTTGTCGACGGCGCCCAGCATGTTGCGCTCGAACGGCACGACCTGCAGGGTACGGGAGTCTTTCACGGTAACGTTGGCGACGCCGGTCAGCGGAGTGTCCACGCCGTAGTAAGGAACCATCACCGAACCCAGCACGCTTGGGTGAGCCTTGCCGGTACGGATCTGGCCGAACGCGTGGTGCAGGGACTCCAGGGACTTCTTCATGCGCTCTTGAGCGTCTTTCTTGATTTCGTTGATCATTGTACGCCTTCCTCGATCAAGGTTCCTTCCGCGCCGCCATGCACGATGTTCAGCAGGGCGCCGGGTTTGTTCATATTAAAGACACGCAGCGGCATCTTGTGGTCACGGCACAGGCAGATGGCCGTCAGATCCATTACGCCCAGCTTGCGATCCAGTACTTCATCGTAAGTCAGATGATCGAACTTCTCGGCATGCGGGTCCTTGAATGGATCGGCAGTGTACACACCATCGACCTTGGTTGCCTTCAACACGACGTCGGCATCGATTTCGATGGCCCGCAGGCAGGCTGCCGAATCGGTGGTGAAGAACGGGTTGCCGGTACCGGCAGCGAAAATCACCACTTCCTTGGAATTCAGGTGGCGCATCGCCTTGCGACGATCGTAGTGATCGGTCACACCCACCATGGAGATGGCGGACATCACGATGGCGGAAATATTGGCACGCTCAAGGGCGTCGCGCATGGCCAGACCGTTCATCACGGTGGCCAGCATGCCCATGTGGTCGCCAGTGACGCGGTCCATGCCGGCAGCGCTCAATGCCGCGCCACGGAACAGGTTGCCACCACCGATGACCAGGCCGACCTGAACACCGATTCCTACCAGTTGACCCACTTCAAGCGCCATGCGATCCAGCACTTTCGGATCGATGCCAAACTCTTCGGACCCCATCAGGGCCTCGCCGCTAAGCTTGAGTAGAATGCGTTTATAGCGAGCTTGATATCCACTGCCCTGCTGAGCCATTGCGAATCTCTCCTGCGGCGTATAAAAAAAATGTCAGAGTTGCCGGCCGTTGCGCCTGCGCTAACTCTAGGCTACTGCGCCGGTTGTGGCCTTGTGAGCCATGTACCGGAAAAACAAAATCCTGCTGCCGTTTTGACAAAGAGGCTGCGCGCGTGAGCGGGCAGCCTCTTGGGTCGACAGTCGGAGAACCGTCTTATTGCTTGCTGGCAGCTACTTGAGCAGCGACTTCTTCAGCGAAGTTGTCGACTGGCTTCTCGATGCCGTCGCCTACTTTGAAGTAGGTGAAGGAAACGATTTCAGCGCCGGCTTTCTTGGCCAGTTCACCGACCTTGATTTCAGGGTTCTTGACGAACGCCTGCTCGACCAGGCTGGCTTCAGCCAGGAACTTGGTGATGCGGCCCTGAACCATCTTGTCAGCGATCTCGGCAGGCTTGCCTTTGATCTTGTCTTCGTTCAGCTGCAGGAAGACGTTCTTCTCGCGCTCGATCGCTTCGGCAGAAACGTCCGACGGCAGCAGGAACTCAGGGTTGCTTGCAGCAACGTGCATCGCGATGTCTTTGGCCAGCTCGACGTCACCGCCTTTCAGGACAACGGCTACGCCGATCTTGTTGCCGTGCAGGTAGGAGCCGACAACGTCGCCTTCAACGCGTACCAGACGACGGATGTTGACGTTCTCGCCTACTTTGGCAACCAGGGCAGTACGTGCTTCTTCCTGAGCGGCGATCAGCGGAGCTGCGTCGGTCAGTTTCTCGGCGAATGCCTTGTCGACGCTTGCAGCGACGAAGTTCTTGAAGTCGTCCTGCAGAGCCAGGAAGTCGGTCTGGGAGTTGACTTCGAGCAGGACAGCGACTTTGCCGTCTGCCTTGATGGCGATTGCGCCTTCAGCAGCAACGTTGCCTGCTTTCTTGGCGGCCTTGATGGCGCCCGAAGCACGCATATCGTCGATGGCTTTCTCGATGTCGCCGCCGGCCTTGGTCAGGGCCTTCTTGCAGTCCATCATGCCTTCGCCAGTACGCTCGCGCAGTTCTTTGACCAACGCTGCAGTAATCTCTGCCATTTCAAAATCCTCTTGGATAGGTCTTCAACCATTCCACCCGCCGGGCGGGCGTTCAAATTCGCTTGAAAATCCATGATGACCGCTGCACATGACATCAGATCGATGGCAACGCCAGATGGTTTTCGAGGTGGCAAAAAGGGGGCCAAGCCCCCTTTTTGCGTGCCAAGCGGCGCTAAAGCGTCACTTACTCGGCAGCAGGTACAGCCGCTTCTTCAGCGTAAACTTCGGTGCCGCCAGCAACGTTGTTGCGACCACGGATAACGGCGTCAGCCATCGAACCCATGTACAGCTGAATGGCGCGGATGGCGTCATCGTTACCTGGGATGATGTAGTCAACACCTTCAGGGCTGCTGTTGGTATCGACTACGCCGATGACCGGGATGCCCAGCTTGTTGGCTTCGGTGATCGCGATGCGCTCGTGGTCAACGTCGATGACGAACAGTGCGTCTGGCAGACCGCCCATGTCCTTGATACCACCCAGGCTACGATCCAGCTTTTCCAGATCGCGAGTGCGCATCAGCGCCTCTTTCTTGGTCAGCTTGGCGAAAGTACCGTCTTCAGCCTGAACTTCCAGCTCGCGCAGACGCTTGATGGAGGCACGGATGGTTTTGAAGTTGGTCAGCATGCCGCCCAACCAGCGGTGGTCGACGTACGGCGAACCGCAACGTGCTGCTTCTTCAGCAACGATCTTGCCAGCGGAACGCTTGGTGCCGACGAACAGGATCTTGTTCTTGCCCTGGGCCAGGCGCTCTACGAACGTCAGAGCGTCGTTGAACATTGGCAGGGTTTTTTCAAGGTTGATGATGTGAATCTTGTTGCGCGCGCCGAAAATGAACTTGCCCATTTTCGGGTTCCAGTAACGGGTCTGGTGGCCGAAGTGCACACCGGCCTTCAGCATATCGCGCATATTGACTTGGGACATGATAGTTCCTTGATAAGTCGGGTTAGGCCTCCACGTATCCCAATGACCAACCAGCGGCTCGAGCCGAGGGCACCCAGGTCATCGTGTCGACACGTGTGTGGGTTTGTGCTTTCGGGGCATACCCCGTAAAGCGGCGCATTTTATATCACAAAAGTCTGGATAACGGAACCTGAAATAAGATCCTGTTTTGCCGAGGCTTTTGCCGGCCCGGGGATGCCATGCCGCACACCCTCGCCGCCTCTATATAAGGAAGCGATGATAACCCGCTTGGCGACGGTCTGGTAGAATCGCGGTTTTCCGTGTTTAGCTGCGGCCTGGCCGCGCCGAGAGAGCCTTGTATGTCCGTTACCCTCAAAACCCCTGAAGACATCGAAAAGATGCGCATTGCCGGCCGTCTGGCCGCCGAAGTCCTGGAAATGATCGGGGCCTACGTCAAGCCTGGCGTGACCACCGACGAACTGGACCGCATCTGCCACGACTACATCGTCAATGAGCAGAAGGCCATTCCGGCGCCGCTCAACTACAAGGGTTTTCCCAAGTCCATCTGCACCTCGATCAACCACGTGGTCTGCCACGGCATCCCGAACGAGAAGCCGCTCAAGGAAGGCGACGTGCTGAACATCGACGTGACCGTCATCAAGGACGGCTACCACGGCGACACCAGCAAGATGTTCCATGTTGGCAAAGTGCCAGAGTGGGCCGAGCGCCTGTCGAAAATCACCCAGGAATGCATGTACAAGGGCATCGAGCTGGTCAAGCCCGGCGCTCACCTGGGCGACATCGGCGAAGTGATCCAGAAACACGCCGAAAAGAATGGTTTCTCGGTGGTGCGTGAATACTGCGGCCACGGCATCGGCAAGGTCTTCCACGAAGAACCGCAAGTGCTGCACTACGGCAAGGCTGGCGAAGGCATGGAGCTCAAGGAAGGCATGACCTTCACCATCGAGCCGATGATCAACCAGGGCAAGGCCGACACCCGTCTGCTGGGCGACGGCTGGACAGCCATCACCAAGGACCGCAAGCTGTCGGCACAGTGGGAACACACCATTCTGGTCACCGCCACAGGCTACGAGATCTTCACCCTGCGCAGCGACGACACCATCGCCCGCACCTCCGCCTGACACTCACGTCCAGACAGCATGCATAGATAGAAGGAAAGCAGTTCGATGCCGCAGGTGGACCCAGATTTGTTCGATCGCGGCCAGTTCAAGGCCGAACTGGCGTTGAAGGCCAGCCCCATCGCTGCCTTCAAGAAAGCCATCCGTCAGGCCCGCGAGGTTCTGGACGAGCGTTTCAAGTCCGGCCGCGAGATTCGGCGCCTGATCGAGGACCGCGCCTGGTTCGTCGATAACATCCTGCAACAGGCCTGGGAGCAGTTCGACTGGAGCGATGACGCCGATATCGCCTTGCTGGCGGTCGGCGGCTACGGCCGTGGCGAGTTGCACCCCTATTCGGACATCGACCTGCTGATCCTGCTGGACAGTGCCGATCACGAGCTGTTTCGCGATTCCATCGAGCGCTTTCTGACCCTGCTGTGGGACATCGGCCTGGAAGTCGGTCAGAGCGTTCGCTCGGTCGAGGAGTGCGCCATCGAGGCCCAGGCAGACCTCACGGTGGTCACCAACCTCATGGAAAGCCGCACCATTGCCGGCCCCGAGCACTTGCGCCAACGCATGCTGGACGTCACCAGCACGCAGCACATGTGGCCGAGCAAGGAATTCTTCCTGGCCAAGCGTGCCGAACAGAAAGCCCGGCACCACAAGTACTTCGACACCGAGTACAACCTGGAACCCAACGTCAAGGGCTCGCCCGGCGGGCTGCGGGACATCCAGACCATCCTCTGGGTCGCACGGCGCCAGTACGGCACGCTGAACCTGCACGCACTGGCCGACGAGGGCTTTCTGCTGGAAAGCGAAAACGCCCTGCTCGCCTCTTCCCAGGAGTTCCTGTGGAAAGTCCGCTATGCGCTGCACATGCTGGCCGGGCGCTCCGAAGACCGTCTGCTGTTCGACTACCAGACCAACATCGCGCGCCTGCTGGGCTACCAGGACAGCGACGCGAAGCTGGCCATCGAACGCTTCATGCAGAAGTACTACCGAGTGGTCATGAGCATCGCCCAGTTGAGCGACCTGATCATCCAGCACTTCGAGGAAGTCATTCTCTCGGACGACCAGAACACCGCGACCGAGGCCATCAACTCGCGCTTCCAACTGCATGACGGCTACATCGAAGCCAGCAACCCTAACGTCTTCAAGCGTACGCCCTTCGCGATGCTGGAGATTTTCGTGCTGATGGCCCAACGCCCGGAAATCAAGGGCGTGCGTGCCGATACCATCCGTTTGCTGCGCGAACACCGGCACCTGATCAACGACGATTTCCGTAACGACATTCGCAACACCAGCCTGTTCATCGAGCTGTTCAAGTGCGAGATCGGCATCCACCGCAACCTGCGCCGGATGAACCGCTACGGCATCCTGGGCCTGTACCTGCCCGAGTTCGGCCACATCGTGGGGCAGATGCAGCACGACCTGTTCCACATCTACACCGTCGATGCCCACACGCTGAACCTCATCAAGCACCTGCGCAAACTGCAGTACACCCAGGTGTCGGAGAAATTCCCGCTGGCCAGCAAGCTCATGGCCAAGCTGCCCAAGCCCGAGCTGATCTACCTGGCCGGCCTGTACCATGACATCGGCAAGGGCCGTGGCGGCGACCACTCGGAACTCGGCGCGGTGGACGCCGAAGCCTTCGGCATCCGCCATCATCTGCCCGACTGGGACACCCGACTGATCGTCTGGCTGGTGCAGAACCACCTGGTGATGTCCACCACTGCCCAGCGCAAGGACCTGTCCGATCCGCAGGTGATCCACGATTTCGCGCAATTCGTTGGCGACGAGGTGCACCTGGATTACCTCTACGTGCTGACCATCGCCGACATCAACGCCACCAACCCGACGCTGTGGAACTCCTGGCGCGCCAGCCTGTTGCGCCAGCTGTACACCGAGACCAAGCGCGCCCTCAAGCGCGGCCTGGAGAACCCGGTGGACCGCGAAGAGCAGATCCGGCGCACCCAGAGCGCTGCACTGGATATCCTGGTGCGCAGTGGCACCGACCCCGACGACGTCGAGCAGCTGTGGTCGCAACTGGGGGATGATTACTTCCTGCGCCATACGGCCGGCGACGTCGCCTGGCACAGCGATGCAATCCTGCAGCAACCTGCAGATGGCGGGCCGCTGGTGCTGATCAAGGAAACCACCCAGCGCGAATTCGAGGGCGGCACGCAGATCTTCATCTACGCACCGGACCAGCACGATTTCTTCGCCGTGACCGTGGCCGCCATGGACCAGTTGAACCTGAACATTCATGACGCCCGGGTCATCACGTCCACCAGCCAGTTCACCCTCGACACCTACATCGTGCTCGACAACGACGGCGGCTCGATCGGCGACAACCCGGAACGCATCAAGGCCATCCGCCAGGGCCTGACCGAAGCGCTGCGCAACCCTGACGATTACCCGACCATCATCAAGCGCCGGGTGCCCCGTCAGCTCAAGCACTTTGCCTTCGCCCCGGTGGTGACCATCTCCAACGACGCCCAGCGCCCGGTCACCGTGCTCGAACTGAGCGCCCCGGATCGCCCTGGGCTGCTGGCCCGGGTGGGCAAGATATTCCTGGAGTTCGACCTGTCGCTGCAGAACGCCAAGATCGCCACCCTCGGCGAGCGCGTGGAGGACGTATTCTTCCTCACCGATGAAAACAACCAGCCGCTGTCCGACCCGCAACTGTGCCGCCGCCTGCAAGACGCCATCGTCGAGCAGCTCAGCGTCAATGCAGAGCCCGGGACGGAACTGCGGATCAGCATTTGAACGCCCTGTAGATTCGATTCAACGGCGCCTGCCCCCAAGACCAGGCGCCCAGCTCCTTGAGAACGATTGCCCATGAACAACGCTCTGCAACAGCTTCAGCCCTACCCGTTCGAAAAGCTTCGCGCCCTGCTCGGCAGCGTTACGCCCAACCCGGACAAGCGCCCGATCGCGCTGTCCATCGGCGAGCCCAAGCACAAGTCGCCGGAATTCGTCGCCAAGGCCCTGGCCGACAGCCTCGACCAGATGGCCGTGTACCCGACCACCGCCGGCATCCCCGCCTTGCGCGAAGCCATCGCCAAATGGTGCGAGCGTCGTTTCAGCGTGCCAGCGGGCTGGCTGGATCCGGCAAAACACGTGCTGCCGGTCAACGGCACCCGCGAGGCGCTGTTCGCCTTCACCCAGACCGTGGTCAATCGCAGCGATGACGGCCTGGTGGTCAGCCCCAACCCGTTCTACCAGATCTACGAAGGCGCGGCGTTCCTGGCCGGCGCCAGGCCGCACTACCTGCCGTGCCTGCCCGAGCACGGCTTCAACCCGGATTTCGATGCGGTTTCGGTCGATGTCTGGAAGCGCTGCCAGATCCTGTTTCTGTGCTCGCCTGGCAACCCGACAGGCGCGCTGATCCCGGTCGAGACCCTGAAAAAGCTCATCGCCCTGGCCGATGAACACGACTTCGTGATCGCCGCCGACGAATGCTACAGCGAGCTGTACTTCGACGAAGCCACCCCGCCGCCAGGCCTGCTGACCGCCTGCGCAGAACTGGGCCGCCAGGATTTCAAGCGCTGCGTGGTGTTCCACAGCCTGTCCAAGCGCTCCAACCTGCCGGGCCTGCGCTCGGGCTTCGTCGCGGGAGATGCCGACATCCTCAAGGCGTTCCTGCTGTACCGCACCTACCACGGTTGCGCGATGCCGGTTCAGACACAACTGGCAAGCATCGCCGCATGGAACGACGAAGCCCACGTGCTGGCCAACCGCGACCTGTACCGTGAGAAATTCGACGCCGTGCTGGAAATCCTCTCGCCGGTGATGGACGTGCAACGCCCCGACGGCAGCTTCTACCTGTGGCCGAACGTGGGCAGCGATGACGCAGCCTTCTGCCGCGACCTGTTCGAAGCCGAGCACGTCACCGTGGTGCCGGGCTCGTACCTGTCGCGGGACGTCGAAGGCTTCAACCCCGGTGCTGGCCGAGTGCGCATGGCACTGGTCGCGCCACTGGCCGAGTGCGTCGAAGCGGCGCAGCGGATTCGCGAGTTCTTGAAGTCCCGCTGATCGTCGGGTGCGCCTGAGGCCCTGACTGAAGGGTTTTCAGGCGCGCCGGCCGCGGTGCCTGTGCGCTATATATATGTATGACCCGGCCCCCGCCGTAGCCGCTTAACCTTCCGTGATGTTCAGGCCGCATCGATTCTCGATGACGCCATCACTGGAAAGGATAGCCACGGTGAATACACCGCTTTACCACTGCCACACCCATCATCACCCGGACCTGCAGGCTGCTTCTGAAGCGGCGCTTCGGGAAAACCCTTTCAACGCTGCCATTACCCCCAGTTACCTGACCGACGGCGAACAGGCCACGGATCGTGACTCACGCATCGTGACGTCATTCACCAAGTACTGGGCGCGCGGGCGCACGTTGCGAATCCGCTTCCTCGGCACCATCCCTCCCGCTCTGCAGCAGGTATTTTTCGAAACGGCGTGCAAATGGCTGCCCCACGTCAACCTCAAGTTCAAGCTGGTTGACTCGGGCGATGCCGAGATCCGCATCATCCTCGACAGTGACCTGCACCTGAGCGCCGTCGGCACCGACGCTTTGCTGGGCTTTCACAGGCAGGACGTGCCGACCATGCACTTCGACCTGACCCGCCTGATCGACACCAGCAAGCTCATGGGTATGCAGGGCAAGTCGATGGACGCATTCGATATCCGCAACTACCTGAGCGCAGACTTCGAACGCACCGTGCTGCACGAATTCGGCCATGCGCTGGGCGCCGAACACGAACACCAGCACCCCGACGCGAACATTCCCTGGGACGAAGAAAAAGTCATCCAGGACTTCATCACCAAGGGCGTGAACGAAGCGTTCATTCGCCAGAACGTCCTGAACAAATATGAAGCCGCAGACTTTTCCTATTCCGGCTATGACCCTGAGTCAGTCATGCACTACAACGTGCTTCAGAAGCACACGCGCGGAGACTTCCAGATCGACAATACCGGCAAGGGGCTGAGCACCAAGGACAAGGAGTTCATGAACTTCATCTACGGCGACCGCCAGAATGATCGCGGCCCTCTGGCCTAACCACGCTCCTGCTTGAACACGCCGAGGTTGGCCTCGTTGAGGTCCAGTTCGGCCAGTATCACGCGCAGCACATCGTCGCCGATCTGCCGGTGGCGATGCAGGCTGTAGAGCTCAAGGCGCTGGGCGCGCAGGGCGTTCAGGCGCATGCGTTTCTCCAGTTGATCCATCTGGAACGCCAGCGCCTGGGCTTCGGCCGTGTCGTCGAAGATTTCCAGGCGGTGGCGATACTCGGACATGATCCGCGACTTCACTTCGGTCGCCATCACCGCCATTGCAGCGTCGGTGGAGTGGGTCGCGTCCGGCAATTCTTCGCTCTCCAGCGCCTTGATCGCCGCCGGGGTGGTGCGCTTCCAGGCATCGCGCACCTCGCGTTTGAGGCGCAAGTCCGGCTCGCTGACCAGCCCGCGCAACAGCAGTGGCAGGCAGACACAGGCCACGATCAGGGACAGCAGAATCACCCCGGCAGCGATGAAGATCAGCAGGTCCCGTTCGGGGAAATCGACACCGGCGGCGATCAGCATCGGCACCGACAAGGTACCCGCCAGCGTCACCGCACCTCGCACTCCGCCCACTGTCAGCAACAACGAGGAGCGCATCGACAACTCCAGCGAACCGTCCCCGCGCCCACGCCAGCGGCGAACCAGCACCATCAGGCGCCACACGCTTCGCACCCACACGTAGCGCAGCAGCGCCAGCACGACGAAGATCGCCAGCACATCCAGGCAACGCCAGAGCAGCGGCGGCCAGACCGTGACCTCGTGGTGAGTGACGGCGCTGACGATCTCCGGCAACTGCAGGCCGAGCAGCAAAAAGATCAGCCCGTTGAACGCGAATTCCAGCAGCGTCCACACGCTTCGATTGAGCAGCCGGGTGCTGGTCTGGCGCGGCAACAGGTCAACCCAGCTCTGCATCATCCCCGCCGCCACCGCCGACAAGATGCCCGACACCTCAAGCCGCTCGGCCAGGACATAGGCGGCAAACGGCAGCAGCAACATGAACACCACGTGAGTCGCCGGATCATCCCAGCCCCGGGCGATCATCCAGCTGCGAAAGCGCCCCACCAGCCAGCTCAGCCCGACACCTACCGCCAGCCCGCCACAGGCCACCAGCACAAAGGTCAGGCTGGCATCGGTCAGGGAAAACACCCCGGTGATGGCCGCGGCCAGGGCGAACTTGAAGGTCACCAGGCCCGTGGCGTCGTTCATCAGGGCCTCACCCTGCAACAGACGCATGATCGGTGCAGGCAAACGGTCTTGGGCGATGGCAGAAACGGCAACGGCGTCGGTAGGAGAGAGCACCGCGGCCAGTGCGAATGCCACCGCAAGCGGTACGGAAGGCAGCAACCAGTGAATGAAGTAACCGGCGCCCACCACCGTGAAAATCACCAGGCCCACGGCCATGGTCAGGATTGGCCCGCGAAAGCGCCAGAAATCCCGCTTGGGCATCCGCCAGCCATCGGAGAACAACAGCGGCGGCAGAAACAGGAAGAGAAACAATTCAGGGTCCAGCGCCACATGCAGGCCCAGGGTCGGCCAGGCCAGCAATGCGCCCGCCGCAATCTGCAGCAGCGGCACCGGCAGCGGGATGACCCGGGCCAGCAAACGCGAGACACCTACCAGCGTCAACAGGATCAGGACGGTATAGGCAGTCTGCATTGCGTGTATCCCCAAACGAGCGACGTGTCGCTGCGCCCCGGCAGCCGTGGGCGCAGCGTCGAAGTGCCATATTAACGGGTTAGTCTGTCAGCCCGAGTTCATACATAAGTCTTAACTCGCACAAAAATACCCGCTGTCAAAGACAAAGCTACGCCAGGGCGCACCCAAGGGGCTCGTACGTGGCATAATCCGTCACCGTTTTTCAACCGTCTCAAAGGGGGCAAGCTCATGGCAGAATCCAAAAAGTTGCACCTTTTCGGCATCAAGGCGTGCGACACGATGAAGAAGGCGCGCACCTGGCTCGATGAAAAACCGGTGAGCTACGATTTCCACGATTACAAAACCCAGGGCATCGACCGCGAACACCTGACCCAGTGGTGCAACGAGCACGGCTGGCAGACAGTGTTGAATCGCGCAGGTACGACCTTTCGCAAACTGGACGATTCGCAGAAAGCCGATATCGACCAGGACAAGGCAATCGAACTGATGCTCGCCCAGCCGTCGATGATCAAGCGCCCTGTGCTCGATCTCGGCGACAAGACCCTGATTGGCTTCAAACCCGAACTGTACGCAGCAGCTATCGCCTGATTGAGATAGCTATTAAAAAGTTAAAGAGGTATTCGCATGTCCACTTCCCTGTTCAGCCTGGCCTTCGGCGTTGGCACACAAAACCGTCAAGGCGCCTGGCTGGAAGTCTTCTACGCCCAGCCACTGCTCAATCCGTCGGCTGAAATCGTCGCCGCAGTCGCACCGATCCTGGGCTACACCGGTGGCAACCAGGCCATCGCGTTCAATACCGACCTGGCCTCGAAACTGGCTGATGCGCTGAAATCGGTCGACGCTACCCAGGCCGCGCTGCTGACCCGCCTGGCCGAAAGCCACAAGCCGCTGGTCGCCACCGTGCTGGCCGAAGACGCCGCCCTGACTTCCACGCCTGAGGCCTACCTCAAGCTGCACCTGCTGTCCCATCGCCTGGTCAAGCCCCACGGCCTGAGCCTGGCGGGCGTGTTCCCGCTGCTGCCGAACGTCGCCTGGACCAGCCACGGCGCCATCGACCTGACCGAACTGGCCGAGCGCCAGCTCGAAGCGCGCCTCAAAGGCGAACTGCTGGAAGTGTTCTCCGTCGATAAATTCCCGAAAATGACCGACTACGTGGTGCCGGCTGGCGTGCGTATCGCCGACGCTGCGCGCGTGCGCCTGGGCGCCTACATCGGCGAAGGCACCACCGTGATGCACGAAGGTTTCGTCAACTTCAACGGCGGCACCGAAGGCCCGGGCATGATCGAAGGTCGTGTCTCGGCTGGCGTGTTCGTCGGCAAGGGTTCTGACCTGGGCGGCGGCTGCTCGACCATGGGTACCCTGTCGGGTGGCGGCAACATCGTGATCAAGGTCGGCGAAGGCTGCCTGATCGGCGCGAACGCCGGTATCGGTATTCCGCTGGGTGACCGTAACACCGTCGAAGCCGGCCTCTACATCACCGCAGGGACCAAGGTCGCACTGCTCGATGAGAAGAACGAACTGGTCAAGGTCCTCAAGGCCCGCGACCTGGCCGGTCAGCCTGACCTGCTGTTCCGTCGCAACTCGCAGACCGGCGCCGTGGAATGCAAATCCCACAAGTCGGCCATCGAGCTGAACGAAGCGCTGCACGCTCACAACTGATCGCTGCGCTGCAAGGACCGGAGCCCTTTGGGGCTCCTGTCTCATTACAGAGCCTGAATGTCATGTCCCTCATTTCGCCCTGGCGCGCTGATTTCCCTGCACTCGATGCCCTCGAACGGCAAGGCCAGACCTATCTGGACAGCGCCGCCACCGCACAAAAACCCCAAGCCCTGATCGACGCCCTGGCGCACTACTACGCCAACGGCGCAGCCAACGTGCACCGCGCCCAGCATTTGCCTGGGGCGATGGCGACTCAGGCATTCGAAGACACCCGCCACAAGGTCGCCGGATGGCTCAACACCGGCACCTCGGGCCAGATCGTCTTCACCCATGGCGCGACGTCGGCGTTCAATCTGCTGGCGTACGGCCTGGAGCACCTGTTCGCGCCGGGCGACGAGATCGTCGTCAGCGCCCTCGAACACCACGCCAACCTGTTGCCCTGGCAGCAACTGGCAACCCGTCGCGGTCTGAAGCTGGTCGTGCTGCCGCTGACCGTCGATGGTGTGATCGACATCGACGCCGCTGCCAGCCTTATCACCTCACGCACCCGGTTACTGTCGGTGAGCCAGTTGTCCAATGTGCTCGGGACCTGGCAGCCGGTTGCGCGTCTGGTGGAACTGGCCAGGGCCCAAGGCGCGCTGGCGGTGATCGACGGCGCCCAGGGCGTGGTCCACGGTCGTCACGACGTGCAGGCGCTGGGCTGCGACTTTTATGTGTTCTCCAGCCACAAGCTGTACGGCCCGGACGGCGTCGGCGTGCTGTTCGGCCGGCATCAGGCGCTGGCACAACTGAAGCACTGGCAGTTCGGCGGCGAGATGGTACTGCAGGCCAGCTACCACGACGCCACCTTCCGCCCTGCGCCGCTGGGTTTCGAGGCCGGTACACCACCGGTGTCCGGGGTGATCGGCCTGGGCGCGACGCTGGACTACCTCAACGACGTGAACCCGGTTGCCGCCGCCGAGCACGAGGCGCGACTGCACGAGTTGCTGTGCGCAGGCTTGTTGCTGCACAAGGGGGTGCGGCTGGTGGGCAATCCGCAGACGGCGCTGGCCAGCTTTGTCGTTGAAGGCGTGCACAACGCTGATCTGGCGCACCTGCTGACCGAGCAAGGCATTGCCGTGCGCGCGGGCCATCACTGTGCAATTCCGCTGATCGGCAGCCTCGGGTTGACCGGTGCGATCCGGGTGTCCCTGGGGCTGTACAACGACTCCGAAGATCTGGAGCGATTCTTCAACGCGCTGGATCAGGCACTGGAGCTGTTGCGATGAATTTGCCGAAGGACGCGCAGGACGCACTGGACACCTTCAATGCTTCCCTGGGCTGGGAGCAACGGGCGCGGCTGTTGATGCAATGGGGTGAACGCTTGCCGGTGCTGGCCGACGACGAAACGACCGACGCGAACCTGGTGGATGGCTGCGAAAGCAAGGTCTGGCTGTTGGGTAGCGTGATCGATGATCACTGGCAGTTTCGTGCGGCGAGCGATGCACGGCTGATTCGTGGTCTGGTGGCGTTGCTGCTGGCGCGGGTCAACGGGCTGTCGGCGCCTGAGCTACAGCAGGTGGATCTGAATGACTGGTTCCAGCAACTGGGCCTGAGCCGCCAGCTCTCCCCTTCGCGTAGCAATGGCTTGAACGCAGTGCTGCAGAAGATGCGGCAAATGGCAGGTTGACTCGCCGGTAACTATTACTAAATCACTGTGGGAGCGGGCTTGCCCGCGAATTCGGTGGTTGCTCCAACAGGGTGGTGTCAGGGAGGACGCTTTCGCGAGCAAGCTCGCTCCCACAGGAATCGTAGTGTGTCGGGAACGGGTTGTGTCAGTCAGTCTTGGCCTTGACCCGCTCCGACGGGCGCCGCGCGCCGGCCACGATCTTCTCCACCGCCTTGGTCGCCGCCACCATGCCGAAGGTGGCCGTGACCATCATCACCGCGCCGAACCCGCCCGCGCAGTCGAGCTTCACGCCATCGCCGACAAAGCTTTTCTGCAAACAGATGCTGCCGTCCGGCTTGGGATAGCGCAGTTGCTCGGTGGAAAACACACAGGGCACGCTGTAGTGGCGGGTGAGGGTGCGGGAAAAACCGTAATCGCGGCGCAGGGTCGAGCGCACTTTCGACGCCAGCGGGTCGTTGAAGGTGCGGTTCAGGTCGCACACCTGAATCAGCGTCGGGTCGATCTGCCCGCCCGCGCCGCCGGTGGTGATGATCTGGATCTTGCGGCGCTTGCACCAGGCGATCAGCGCGGCCTTGGCGTTGACGCTGTCGATGCAGTCGAGCACGCAGTCGATCTCGGGGGTGATGTACTCGGCCATGGTGTCGCGGGTGACGAAATCCGCCACGGCGTGCACCACGCAGTCCGGATTGATCTCACGCAGGCGCTCGGCCATCACTTCGACCTTGGGTTTGCCGACGGTGCTGGTCAGGGCGTGCAACTGGCGGTTGCTGTTGCTGACGCAGACGTCGTCCAGATCGAACAGCGAAATCTCGCCCACGCCGCAACGCGCCATGGCTTCCGCCGCCCAGGAACCCACGCCACCGATGCCCACCACCGCGACATGGGCCGCGCGCAGGCGCTCGAGGCCTTCGATGCCGTACAGGCGGGCGACGCCGGCGAAACGTGGATCTTCTGTGCTCATGACCAATACCCCCAAAAAACCGGCGCGCATTATAGGCCCTGCTCGGGATTGGGACAGCAGTTGATTGCGGGTGTTTGGTCTGAAAAACCAGCATATGAAACTCATGACGTAGCAGCACGGC
>NZ_JANHKS010000024.1 GCF_028682175.1 Pseudomonas putida
TTTCCAGGGTGCCCACAGCAATGAGCACGCCGCCTAACTTGTGGGAGCGCGCTTGCCCGCGAAGGCGGTGGTCATTCGGCATCGTGGTGTCTGGTCTGACGCTGTCGCGGGCAAGCGCGCTCCTACGGGGGATCGAGGTTGGCGTGAAATTAGCGTTCACACAGGACCCGTAGCAGCACGGCTTGCCGGCGGGGGCGGTCTCAAGATCGTCCCCGCGGGCAAGCCCGGCTGCTACGGGTTTCCAGGGTGCCCACAGCAATGAGCACGCCGCCTAGCCTGTGGGAGCGGGCTCGCCCGCGAAGGCGGTGGGTCATTCGGCATGGTGGGGTCTGACCTGACGCTGTCGCGGGCAAGCGCGCTCCTACGGGGGTGTTGGATTCGGTTATTTCACCGACATCCCCTGGGTCAGGTTCTGCTGCAGATACGCCAGGAAACGCCGCTGGAACAACATGGTGTGCTCGTGGGCGGCCTGTTCGGCTTTGTCGGCGTCGCGGGCGGTGATGGCGTCGATGATTTCGTCGTGATCGCGGCCCAGTTGCGTCGAACTGCTGACAGAACTCACGATGTAATCGAAATGCAGGTGCAGCAACCGCTGCCCCTCTCCCAGCAGTTTCTCGTAATAGCTGATGAAGTACGGGTTTTTGCCCGCGTCGGCGATGGCCATGTGGAAGGCCTTGTTGATCTCCGACATCGCCTGGAAATCCCCCGACGTCACCGCCTCCAGATACGCCGCATCGGCTGCGCGGATGCGCACCAGATCTTCCTCGGTCCGGTGCAGCGCCGCCAGCCGCGTCACGGCGCGCTGGATCAGGTCCAAAGCCGATACGTAATTGGGAAATTCCTCGATCTCGAACGGCGTCACCAGCGTGGTGCGGTTGGGCAGGATGGTCACCAGCCCTTCACTGATTAGACGCGCCAGCGCATCGCGCACCGGCGAGCGCGACAGGCCGAACTGGGCGGCCAGCGACACCTCGTCCAGCGGCACGCCGGGCTTGAGTTTCAGGGTCAGGATCTGCTTGCGCAGCTCCTCGTAGATATAGCGCCCGCCATGGCGCTTGGCACTGGGTTCAGCGGTGTCTTTGCTCATCAGGTCTTGTTCTCGGCAATGCGGCCGGGCAATGGACCGGCGCGCAACTCTACACCAGCGCAGGCCAGGTTAAAAACCATCGCCCCAAGTATCACTCAGCATAAAACCGGCCGCCAACGGATCATCCGGGTCAACACCGATCTGGTGCAGTCCATAGACCCACGCCCGGCCCGTCACCCGAGGCAGCACCGCGGCGCGCTCCCCCACTTCGGTCAAGCCCAGCAGCTCGACCTTGAACTCGCCGCCAATGGTCGAGCGCGACGTCAGCCGGTCTCCCGGCACCGCCTTGCCCCGGGCCGCGAGCGTCGCGAGGTTGGCCGAACTGCCGGTGCCGCAGGGCGAGCGATCCACCCTGCCCGGCGGCAAGGTGGTGCAGGTTTGCCAGGTGCTGTCGTCCACGCGATTGCGAAACATCACGTAGGCCACTTCATTGATCGACGGCAGTGTCGGATGGCTCACCGAGACCTGTTGGTTGATCAGGCCGCGCAGCTGCACACCGTGGGTCGCCAGGGCCCGCGCATTTTCAGGGGCGATGGTCAGGCCGATCTGCTCGACATCGATTAGGGCGTAGTACACCCCGCCGAAGGCGATGTCAGCCTTGATCGGGCCGAACGCCTCGGTCTCGATCACGGCGTCCAGTTGTTCGACAAACGCCGGCACCATGTCCAGCGACACACGCTTGCAGCGCCCGTCTTCACAGTCGGCCGTGGCCGTCACCAGCCCCGCCGGGGTGTCCAGCACCACCGTGGTCCGGGGTTCCTGCATCGGCACAATCCCCAGTTCCAGCAATGCGGTGACCACACAGATGCAGTTGCTGCCGGACATCGGGTGCGCCTTGTCGGCCTGCAGCACGATGAACCCGGCCTGGGCTTCGGGGCGGGTCGGCGGCAGCAGCAGGTTGACCGACATCTGCAGGCAGCCGCGCGGTTCCAGCACCACCAGCCGGCGCAGGCTGTCGTCGACCTCGTTGATGTAGTTCATCTTGTCGAGCATGGTCTTGCCGGGGATATCCAGCACGCCCCCGGTTATCACCTTGCCGATCTCGCCTTCGCAGTGCACATCGGCCATCTGCAGGGTTTTCTTCCAGCGCATGAACGGCTCCTATTTGATGTACCAGCCCCAGGGCTGCTGGCTGTCGTAACGGGTAATCTGCTTGGTTTCCAGGTAGTTGTTCAAGCCCCACTCACCCAGCTCGCGACCGATGCCGCTCTGCTTGTAACCGCCCCAGGGCGCTTCGGTGAATGTCGGTTGCGAGCAATTGATCCAGACGATCCCGGCCCGCAGCTTGCGCGCTACCCGCTCGGCCCGTGGCAAGTCAGCGGACATCACCGCTGCGGCCAGGCCGAAGCGCGAGTCGTTGGCACTGCGCACAGCCTCGGCCTCGTCGGTGAATGGCCGCACGCACACCACGGGGCCGAAGATCTCCTCGTTCCAGATCCAGCTGTCCTGCGGCACGTCGGCAAAAATCGCCGGGGTGAGGAAAAAGCCCTTGTCGCACCCGGGCGGACGCGTGCCGCCATAGAGCAGCGTGGCGCCCTCTTCCTGCCCGCGGGCGATGGCCGCCAGCACCTTGTCATACTGCCCACGATTGACCAGCGGGCCGAGCAACACATCCTCTTCCAGGCCCTGGCCGATTTTCAGGCTGCGGGTCTGTTCCACCAGCCGCTGCAGCAACGGCTCATACAGATCACGCTGCACCAGCACCCGGGACGTCGCCGAGCAGACCTCGCCCTGGTTCCAGAAAATGCCGAACATGATCCACTCGACCGCTGCCTCGATGTCGCTGTCATCGAAGATGATGAACGGCGACTTGCCGCCCAGCTCCAGGCTGATGTTTTTGATGTCCCGGGCCGCTGCCTGCATGATCCGCGAACCGGTGGGCACGCTGCCGGTAAAGGCCAGCTTGTCGATGCCCGGATGTTCGCTCAGCGGCGCACCGGCATCAGGGCCCAGGCCCGGCACCACGTTCAGGACACCGGCCGGCAACCCGGCCTGATGGGCGACGTCGGCCAGTTCCAGCGCGGTCAGCGGGGTCATTTCCGACGGCTTGAGCACCATCGAGCACCCCGATGCCAGTGCAGGCGCGACCTTCCAGGCGGCCATCAGCATCGGAAAGTTCCAGGGAATGATTGCCCCGGCCACGCCCACCGGCTCCTTGCGCGCCACCGAGCTGAAACGCTCATCGGCCAACGCCACGCTCTGTTCGCGCTGATCGTCCAGCCCCTGGGCAAGATCTGCGTAGAAATCGAAGCAACCGGCGGTGTCGCCGATGTCCCACAGCGCTTCGGGCAAAGGCTTGCCGTTGTCGCGCACTTCAAGCTCCGCCAGCATGTGTTGACGCTCGCGAATGCCCTCGGCGATGCGCCGCAGCACGGCGGCACGTTCTGCGCCGCTCATCTGCGGCCACGGACCTTCGTCGAATGCCCGGCGGGCAGCTTTCACCGCCAGGTCGATGTCTTCGCAAGTGGCGGCGGCCACCTGGGCGATCACCGCTTCACTGGCAGGATCGACCGTCTCGAAAAGGCCGCCCTTGACCGGGCTGACCCATTGTCCATCGATGTACAACTGCGCATAGGATTTCATCAACAGCTCCGTCAAAAGCGGGTGGCGCTAAAGGGTTTGAGGTCCTGGGCAGGCTTGCGGCCCGCCACGAGGTCAGCGATCAGGCGGCCGGTGGTCGCGCCCAGGGTCAGGCCCAACTGGCCGTGACCGAAGGCCATGAATACGTTGCCCAGGCGCTGGCTGCAGTCGATCACAGGCTTGGTGTCCGGCAAAAATGGCCGGTAGCCGACACCGTATTCGATGTCGTCGAGCTTGAGGTCCGGCAGGATCCTGCGGGCTTTTTCCAGAATGATTTCGGCGCGCTTGAAATTGGGCTGCGCATCGGCAGCGGCGAACTCGATGGTCCCGCCGATCTGCAAGCCACGGGTCATGGGCGCAAAACAGAAACCGCCATCGGCATAGATCACCGAATGGCGCACATCGACGCCAGCGTCCGGCAGCAGCACCTGATACCCGGCGATTCCCGCCAACGGGACCTTGCTGCCCAATTGCTGGAAGAAGCGACTGGACCCGGTGCCTGCGGCGATCACCACATGGTCGGCCCGATGCCGCTCGCCGTTGGCCAGCGTGACGCCAGTGGCGCGGTCGGCGCTTTCATCCAGTTGGCGAACCTGGGCGCGAATCCGCACCCCGCCCTGCTTTTCGAAACTGTCCGTCAGTGCCGCGATAAAACCTTTGGTGTCGCTGACCGCACGCCAGTCCGGGAACAGCAAACCGTGCTTGAATTTTCCCGCCAGCGCCGGTTCCAGGTCGGCGATGGCCGCCGCGTCCAGCACCTCTGACTGAAAACCCAGCGAGCGACGCAGGTCCATGTGTCCGGCTTCGCCCTGCAGCCCACTGGCCGAGTCGAAGACTTCGATGATCGGCCGCTCACCCATCAGGGTCTTGTCCGGGCAGGCGTCGAGCAAAGGTGCGTAATCGGTGTAAACGTGGCGGGTCAGGGTTGCCATCTCGTTGGAGATGTCGACGATCCGCGAATGCCGCGCACAGGCGACGAAACGCAGGAACCACGGCAGTATCCCCGGCAGTGCGCTGGGGCGCAGGGCCAGCGGGCCTTTCTGGTCCAGCAGCCAGGCCGGGATCTTTTTCAGGATGCCAGGCTTGGACAGCGGGATCACTTCGCTGACCGCCATCTGCCCGCAGCTCCACTTCGCTGTGCTGTCGCCCGGCGCTTCGGGGTCGATCAGGGTGACCCGATACCCCTCGCGCTGCAGGTACAACGCGCAGCACACGCCGACGATGCCGCCGCCCACGACGACAGCGGTTTCGCGCGTGGCTGGATCTGCACCCGGGAGCGGCGTGGAAGATTGCATGGGCATCATAGAAAAGCTCTCTGTCATGACAGGATTGAGATCAAGGGCGTGCGCACCGACACCCGGGGCATCGGTGCGGGCAAGGTATCAGCCCAACAGCTTTTCGAACTCCTTGCGGAATTCGGTTTTCTCGTCGTCGGTCAGCGGCAGCAGCGGCATGCGCGCAACGCCAACCTTGAAGCCGGCCAGCTCACAACCGTACTTGACCTTCTGGATGAACTTGCCGCTTTCCAGGTTGTTCATCAAGGGGAACATCGAACGCACGATCTGTTGCGCACCGGCCAGATCGCCGGAGGTGTATTTGTTGTAGAACGAGACGATCTGCGGCGCGAGGAAGTTGGCCGGCGCGCAGATCCAGCTGGTCGCGCCCCACAGGAAGAAGTCCAGCGCCTGATCGTCCGAGCCGCAGGACAGCTGGATCTTGCCCTTGTACCTGTCGCCGATCTCGATGGCGCGCAGCAGGTTGCCGGCGCTTTCCTTGATGGCGATCACCCGGTCGTGGTCCTGGAGGGCGTCGAGCACGCTGTAGCCGACTTCGACGTTGGTGCGGATCGGGTAGTTGTAGAGCACCACGTTGACGTCCGGCACGGCATCGAGAATGGCCTGGTAGTGACCGGTCAATTCTTCCTGGGTCGGGATCGCATAGTAAGGCGGCGCCACCAGCACGTTACGGTAGCCGCTGTCGCGGGCTTGGCGCACCTGCTCGATCACCTCGCGGGTGCAGGAACCGTTGGCCCCGGCGATCAGCATCGCGCGGTTGCCTGCCACTTCGCGCACGGTGGCCATGACCTGACGACGCTCGTCGTTGGTCAGGGCGTAGGATTCGCCGGTCGAACCCAGCGGCACGAGGCCGGTGACGCCTTGCTTGAGGTGGAACTCCACCAGCGAGCCCAGGGTGTCGTAATCCACCGCGCCGTTTTTATCGAACGGGGTAACCAGCGCGGGCATGATGCCTTTGAGTTGTTGCATGGGTCGTCTCTCCACTTGGTGCATTCAGGGGTTGTAAGGACTTGGCTCAGTAGGCGTAGCGTCTGAGCATTCGCGACTCGACCACGCCGACCAGCCGGGTCAGCGGGAACGCGACGAGGAAATAGATGACCGCCACCGCAGTGAGGAACTCGACCGGGCGCGCCGTGCTGTTGGAAATGTTCTGGCCGACGAACATCAGGTCAGCGATGCCCACCGAGGAGATCAGCGCGCTCTCCTTGAACAGGCTGACCACGTTGGAAAGCAGCGGCGGAACCGCACGCAGCAGGGCCTGGGGGAAGATCACGTAGAGCACCTTGTTCCAGCGCGCCACGCCGAGCGCGACGCAGGCGTCATGCTGCTCGGAGGGAATCGACTTGAGCGCGCCGCGAAAGGTCTCGCTGGTGATCGCCGTCATGTACAGAGTCAGGGCCAGCGCCACCGACACGAATGGCGGCACCGAGATACCGAACACCACCGGCAGGCAGAAGAAGATCCAGAACAGCTGGATCAGCAAGGGTGTTCCGCGAAACAGCTCCACGTAGAGGCCGGTCGGCACGCTGACGAAGCGGTTTTTCGAGAGGCGCAACAGGCTCAGGAAGAACCCGCCCAGGCTGCCCAGGATCGCGCAACTGACGGTGAACGCCAGGGTCAGCGCCAGCCCTTTGGCCAGCACCTGCCAGTAAGAAAACACCACCATGAAATCGATCTGCATGAGCTTCTCCTCAACGCGCCAGGGCGCTGTCCTGACGACGCTCCAGCCACTGCACGAACTGCGCGATCGGCAGCGACAGGGCGAGGTAGATCAGGGCAATCAACGAATAGGTTTCCAGCGGGCGATAGGCCTCGGTGGCGATGCTCTTGCCGACGTACATCAGGTCCGCGACGGCGACGATGGCCACCAGCGCACTCTGTTGCAGGATCGAAATACCGTTGGTCATCAGCACCGGCAGCGCGGTGCGCAGAGCCTGCGGCAGAATCACGTACAGCGTGCGCTGCCAAGGCTTGAGCCCCAGGGCGACGCAGGCGTCCAGATGCTCGCGAGGCACCGCCTGAACCCCGGCGCGATAGGCTTCGGCGTTGAAGGCCGTGAGGTTCAGGCCCAGCGCCAGCACGCCCATGGTGATCGGGCCGATGAACACGTCGAACAGCATCGGCACGCAGTAGAAGAACCAGACGATCTGCAGCAGCGCCGGGGTGCAGCGAAAGAACTCGATAAACAGCTGCGCCGGCCAGCGGATGAAAAACCAGCGGCTCAGGGTCAGCAGGCACAGGCCGAAGCCCAGCACCACACCCACCACATTGGAGACCAGCGCCAGCTCCAGGGTGACCTTCAGGCCATCCCAGAGCACGCCCCAGTTGCCGGTCAGGAAGTGAAAATCGAACTGATAGTTCATGGTCGCGCCCTCAATCCAGATGCAGCACTTTTTGCAGGAACTCGCGGGTGCGAGGCTCTCTGGGGGAGGTGAAGATCTGCTCGGGCGGGCCCTGCTCGACCACTCTGCCGTTGGCGCAAAACACTACGCGGGTGGCGATGTGTCGGGCGAAGTGCATGTCGTGGGTGACGATGATCATCGCCATCTTTTCTTCGGCCAGTTGCAGCATGACGTTCTGCACCTCGATGACCATTTCCGGGTCCAGCGCCGAGGTGACTTCATCGAACAGCATCAACTTGGGTTCGAGCATCAGCGCACGAGCGATGGCCACCCGTTGTTTCTGCCCACCCGACAGCTGGCTGGGCCAGGCGTTGAGCTTGCTTTCGAGGCCCAGACGGGCAAGAAACAACCGAGCCTTCTCCGTGGCCTGGGCCCGGGACAGGCCATGGACCTTCATTGGCGCGAGGATCAGGTTGCCGAGCACCGAGAGATGCGGGAACAGCGTGTAATGCTGGAACACCATGCCGACCTGGGTCTGCAGGCGCGCGTCCAGCGGCTTGCCGGATTTCTTCGCCTGGCCGTCGATGTACGGCTTGCCCTGAAAACTGATGGTGCCGCCCTGAATGCTCTCCAGCCCCATCATCACCCGCAGCAACGAACTCTTGCCGCTGCCGCTCGGGCCGATGATGACCAGACGGTCGTCGGCGCGCATGTCCAGACTCAGGCGATCCATGACCACCAACCCTTCGCCATAGGATTTGTACACGTCGCGAAGCTGGATGAAGTCGCCGCCTGGCTTGTTGTCGACGAGCGAAACCGGTGGCGTGCTGGCCACGAGATGAGGAACTGTCATATCGGGTTCTCCAGGAAAACGCCGCAAGTTGGCTGTTTTCGGGAATCGGTAAAGTTGCAAAGTGTGAGTTTCAGTACCCGCGGGCAACACTTCACCGCGAGCACTGAACACGTCATGCTCTTGTTGTTTCGATAACACCAATGACTTGCCTGATAGCGGGTTAAATCAGGCGACCGCTTGTGCACCGGTTATTTCAACTAATGAGCCGCACATGAACTGCGCTTCGTCGCTGGCCAGAAACGCCACCAGTGCCGCCACCTCTTCAGGTTTGCCGATGCGCCCGAAGGGCACCATCCGGTCCAGGTCGGCGATGGTGCGACCTGAACGCCTGACCCCGGCTTCGAGCATCGGCGTGTGCACCTCGCCCGGGCAGACGGCATTGACCCGTACCTTGTCCGGCGCGTAATCCCGGGCCAGGTTCTGGGTAAAGGACGCCACCGCCGCCTTGGTCACGTTGTAGGCGATGTGGTTGGGCGCCGGGTACAGCCCCCACTGCGAGGCAGTGTTGACGATGGCCCCGCCACCGGCGGCGATCATGTGCGGCAACACCGCGCGGCACAGATGAAACATCGCATCAAGGTTCACCGCGAAGCTGGCGTGCCAGTCATCTTCGGTCAGCGACAGCAAGTTGCCACGGCGATTGATGCCGGCATTATTGGCCAAGACATCGATACGCCCATATTGCTCAAAAACTTGCCGGACCAGATCACGGCAGGCATCACCTGAAGCAATATCCGCCGCAATGGCCACTGCACTTCCGTGCTTGCCGGTTATATCGTTGACAACCGCCTGGGCCGCATCCTTATTCATGTCGGTGACCACCACCCTGGCCCCTTCATCTGCAAAGCGCTGGCATATAGCCGAACCAATTCCGCCACCGCCACCGGTCACAATCACAACTTTGTCTGCAAAGCGTTTCATGTATGAAGTTCCTGTCAGCGTATATAACTGGCGCCGTTTACATCCAGCGTCGCGCCATTGAGAGAGCGTTGTGAGTCGCGCAGCACAAACGCCACCAGTTCCGCCACTTCCGAGGGTTGGGCCATGTCGCCAATCGGGATATCAGCCACCGCTGCCGCCTTGCCAAACTGGGCGACGAACTGGTCGGCCATCTCGGTCTTCACCCACCCCGGCGCGATGGCCACCGCGACCACACCCTGGGGGCCGAAGCTTGCAGCCAGGGACTTGGTCAGGTTGATCAGCGCCGCCTTGGTCGCGCCATACGGCAGTGCCTGGGCTGAGTAGCCGCGCTGCCCTGCCCGGCTCGCCATGTTGACGATCTTGCCGCCGCCGTTATCCCGGAAGTGCTTCACGGCCTGACGGCACAGATCCACTGCCGAGAAGAAGTTGACCTGAAACTCGCGGTTCCAGGCAGCGCGCCAGGTATCCACATCGGCATCGATTGAAACCTCGGTACGAATGCCGGCGTTATTGACCAGGCCATGAATGCGCCCGGCCAGGCTCAGCGCCTGATCCCACAGGCCATCGGCGCCACCTTCGGCGGACAGATCGGCCTGGACGATGACCCCGTCACCGCCCACTCGCGCCAGCAACTGCTCGGCTGCCTGCCGGTCACGGCTGTAGTGGATGACCGGACGAGCGCCTTCGGCGGCCAGTCGCTCGACAATCGCGCTGCCGATGGCGCCGGACGCGCCAGTGACCAGAATGGTATGCCCGGCCAGTGGTTGTGCCAGATCGGTCATGGGGCTCTCCCTGAATTGCGCTGAATGAATGTGCCCAGGGTTACTGCGCAGGCTTGGCGTTGGCCAGCACCGATGCCTTGTCCACCAGCGCGTCGATTTCGCCGGTGTCGCGACGTTGAGACAGATAGATGTTGAGCGCCTGCAGATCGGCCGGGGATGCATCACGGCGCAAGCCGAAGGCTACGCCCTGCTTGGCCAGCGCAGGTTTTGGCAGGACCTCTTTGCTCCAGCCCGGGTTGGCCACGGCAAACAGGTGATTGGTGTCGCTGGCGTCGACCAGCACATCGGCGCGCTTGGACATCACCGCCAGGCGGGTTTCGTCCATGCCGGCCAGGCGCATGATCTTGCCTTGTTTGATGACCGCGGAAATGGCCTTGTCCTGGGCGGTGCCGGACATCACGGCGAAGGTCACGTCAGGTTTGTCGTAGTCGGCGAGGCTGTTCTGCGCGTTGGCAAACTTGGGGTTGTCCTTGTTGATGAGCAAGGACACCTGGTAGTCGGTGGCAGGCACCGAAAAGCTCACGGCCATCGCGCGTTCAGGGGTCTGGTTCAGGGCCATGGCCAGGTCCCATTTGTCGCTTTGCAGCCCGGCCACCAGGTTGTCCCAGTTGGTGTCGACGAACTCGACCTTGACCTTCAGCACACGCTCGCCGAAGTCACGGCACAGGTCGACGAAGTAGCCGCTGTATTCACCGGATTTGGCATCGCGCATGACGTAAGGCGCAGCGACTGCGGCGCCACAACGCAAGACACCGTTTTTCTGCACACCCTGCCAGAGCGAATCGGCGGCCTGCGCCGGAACCTGGCTGAGCAGCGCACCGGTGGCGGCGGCGCAGAGGAGCATGTTGCGGACGGAACGAGAGAAGGAACGAAGCATTTTTTGACCTCACCGATGTATTTGTTTTTGGGCAGAAAGGTACAAGTGCAGCTCATGTACGAGCATGTGCGCCGTCATGTGTGCAGCGCTGTATGCAGATTAGTTTTGAACGAACGAAGCTGTCAACGGGCGGTTGAAATAATTTTTTATGGGGGTGGTATTGCGGTGATCTCACCGTAGCAGCACGGCTTGCCGGCGATTGCGTCCGCAAGATCGCTCCCGCGGGCAAGCCCGGCTGCTACGGGGTTTGCGTCGTGGGTATCATGTGATTCTGGCCGAAGGCCGTAGGAGCGCGCTTGCCCGCGACTGCGGTGGGCCATTCGACATCGAGGGGTCTGGCCGGGCGCTGTCGCGGGCAAGCGCGCTCCTACGAGGGATCCCCGTAGGGATTTAGCTGCGGCCTATGCCGGTGAACGGCTCATCCACGATCAACATCGGGTCAAGGCTGCGGATGCGTTGTTCGATGTGATAGGCCCCTGCCTCGGCGTAGCGCAGGAAGTGCCGGCTGCACAGCGTGCAAGCCCAGACGCCGCAGCGGTTGTAGGGGAAAAATTGCGGGGCGATGGGTGCCTGGACGGACCAGTAATGGGTGCCGTTGGGGTGGTACTCGTCCAGCGTCAGGTCTTCTTCCTCCGCCGCGACCAGTGATGCGACCTGTTGCAATTGCGATTCCTTGAGTGAAACCGGCAGCCCTTCCCATCCGGCCAGGGATTTGCTGATGCAAGTGCAAGGTTCGGTAATGGCGGCAGAACGCTGGGCCAGTTCCAGCAGTCGGGGCATGGCAAGCGGAGTGAACATGGGCGGCAGACTCTTGGTGAGGTAGGTCTTTGAGCGTGCCGCCATTGTGCCGCGCCGCGCCCTGTCCTGCCTACGGCAAAATCGCTCTATCGCGATGGTTTCAGCGCACAACGCGACGAGTCAGATGGCCACCCGAAATCGGGTACGAGACGTACAGCCCCGAGTCCACCTGTGCCCGCGATGTCTGGGCCAGGTCCCGAACTTTCTGCGCGGCACGCAGCAGCGCGTCCTGCGCCAGTCTGCCCTGCTCCACCGCCTCCACGATGGCGGCGGCCAGCTCAGCCAGTCCCGCTTCGCTGGAAACGAGCAACAAGTGAGCACCCGCGCGCAATGAAGCCACGGCAGTCTCTGCCAGGCTGTTGCCACGCAGGATCGATACGGCGTCCAGATCATCGGAGATGATAAGACCGTCGAAGCCCAGCTCATCGCGCAGCAGGCCGATGACCTTCTGTGAGGTCGATGCCGACTGCTGTTCATCCAGCGCCGGGAACACCGCAGGGCCGGGCATGATCGCCTGCACGCCGGTGGCGATCACTTGCCTGAAGACCTGCAGGCCGTCTTCAAGATCGGTCAATGAACCAGGCACCGTTGCTTCATTGACTGCTGGATCATGCTCGGTTTGATGGTGCCCCGGGAAGTGTTTGGCCGTGGCAATTACCCCCGCCCTCTGCACGCCACGAATGAATGCGCAGGCGATGCGCGACACCTCGTCCGGATCGCTTCCCAGGTTGCGATTGTGCAGCCAGGGGTTGGCCCCGTTGACAACATCGACGATGGGCGCCAGAAACAGATTGACGCCCATCACCCGAGCCGCACTGGCCATTTCGTAACTTCGGGCTTCGATTTCTTCGCCGGTCAATTCCTTGAGCGCAGCGGCCGATGGCATGCCCGGCACCAGCCGGTGCAAACGCTGGATACCGCCCAGTTCCTGGTCTACGGCCACCAGCACCGGCACACCCGTCAACGCCGCAGCCTGTTCGGCGATGTGGCTGAAATGGGCGTGTGTCTCCGAGCGGCGACGTTCGAAACTCATGTTGCGTGCCAGGTACTCGTCACGGGTTTCGCCCAGCAGGATCGACACCCCGCCGCGTTCGAGATAACGGCGCATGGCATCCGTCAGTTCCAGCCCGGAGAATGCAGGCAGCAGTACCGAATAGGCGGCCCGTTGCAGGTCGATTGGCATGACGTCACCTCGTTTTTCCTGAAGAGCGATGATGCTCGATATCGCTCACTCTAATGACTAAACGAGCATTGTCAAATTACTTCGCGCATATCGAGCACAAACGATCACCATCCAGCACATGTCCTTGCGGCGGTTTCAGAAACGCCCCCGCCGGCAAGCCGTGCTGCTACGGCATTACGTGCCCTTCATGCATCTCATGCATGTTGTGCCCGGCATGGGGATCATCCCCGGCCATATGCATGTGCTCTTGCGGCTGTTGGCGGTCGGTCTCCTCTTGCAGGTAGGCGATCACCTGGCCGATGTCGTTGTCTTCCATGCGCAGGTTGGGCATGGCCACCCTGTTGTAGGCTTCATACAACTTGACCGCCACAGGATCCTTCTCGGCGAGCATCACATCGGGCTCCTTGAGCCAGCGCCCCAGCCACTCGCCGTCGCGCTGACGGGTCACCCCAAGCAGGTCGGGCCCTACCCCACGAATACCAGTGGTCTGCTCACCTTCGTTGCCCAGGGTGTGGCAGGCACTGCAGCGGGTGCGGAAGATCTGTTCGCCCAGGCTTGGCGGCCTTACTTCAGGCGCGTCGGCGTAACTGTTCTGGTTGGCGTCGGCCACTTTCCAGTTCTGCAGGCTTTTGCCCAGGTGGTCGGCGAGGATGTAGGGGTTCTCGAACGGCGAGGCCTTCATCCAGCGCCCGGTCGCCTGGTTGCCGACGATCAGGCTCAGGTTGTGATCGGTGGTGCGACCGTTGTCGACACCCTCGATGAACAGCCCGAGCTTGCGCCGCAACTCGACGATGTCGTCCTTGTTGCCGGTCAGGAACTGCCAGCCCGGCGCCACCTTGAACTTGGCCGCGTACTGCTTGAGCACGGCCGGGGTGTCGGTTTCCGGGTCGATGCTGATCGAGTAGAAGAATACGTCACGCCCCACATGATCCCCCAGCAGCTTCTGCACCTGACGCAGGCGTGCAGTCTCCAGCGGGCAGGAGTCCGAGCAGGAGGTGAAGATGAAATTGATCACCACCACCTTGCCCTTGATCAGGTCGTCAAAGAACCTCATCGGCTGTTCGTCCTGGTTGATCAGCACCGTGTTGGGGAAGAAGTCCTTGCCCCAGGGCGTGTCCGGCTGAACATCGCCGGCCACGCCCGGGACGCTGCCCCAGACCATGGCGATCATCGATACGGTCACAGCAATGGCGGCCTTGCGAAGCATCTGGAACATGACTTCAACCTCCCCGATCCCCCGGATCGCTATTTGCCTTTGCCCGAGCCGGACGAACCGGAACCACCGCCCGAACCCGAGCCGGAACCACCAGAGCCACCACCCGAGCCACCGCCAGAGGAAGAACCGCCGCCGGAGCTGGTGCCACCACTGGCAGTTGCCAGTTTCACCGAAGGGCCGTTGCCGTCGCCGGTGTAGGCGGTAGGCAGCGCCGCAGAGCTGACGTAGCCCACGCCATCCCAGGTCGGCATCGGGTTGGGCATCAGCTGGAATTGCCCTGGATGCTCGATGTCCCAACGCAGCAGCATGGAGTTGTCCTCGTGCTGGGTGTTGTGGCAGTGCTCCATGTAGGTCCCGGCGAATTCGCGGAAATGGATCGCCATTTCTACATTGTCGCCACTGTCGGTGCCGATGCGATAGACGTCTTTGCGCGCCCATTTTTCCCACTCAGGTGGAGCCTTGCCGCCGCGACTGAGGATGATCCCTTCCTCGAAGTGCACGTGCACCGGGTGGGTCCAGCCGTTGCCGCCGTTCTGGATTTTCCAGATTTCCAGCGTGCCGGTGCCTTGGTACCCCGCCGAGGTCGGCCCGTTGGCCAGGTGAGTGGAGGCAGACAACCGCCGAGGGTCCATGTTGAAGCCCAGGCCGCCGTCGGTCTTGATGGTCCATGGGGTGGAGTCGGTCCCGTCGGAGCGGCCGAAGATAAAGGTGCGGTGCCGCGCATTGGCCAACAGCGCCTGATCCGCCGCGTTGTCGCGGTGAATCGTCAGCGGGATCATCACCTTGCCTTCTGCCTTGCCGGGCTTGGCAGGCTCGTACGCCACCGGATCCATGCTCAGGTCCTGGCCGGTATAAGGCTTGACGTTGATCTGCATGAACATGCCGACCACCGGATCGCCCTTGTCCCATTGCGGCCCCTTGCTGCCCTGTTTGATCACCGCCTGATACTTGCCGGACAACACGTCGCCCAGCGGCACTTCGCCTTTCGGACCTTTGCCGGTCTCATGTTCGAGGACGTTGACCATGTAGATCTTGTCCCCGGCCTTGATCCCGTTCTTGCCGAAGTTGACGATGATGTCGTAGCGCTCGGCGATGCCTTGGGTTGGCAGGATGCCGAAGTTGTTTTTCAGGTCACCGTCACCGTCCAGGTCCATGGTGCCGTCGAACGGAACGGCGTGTTCCATGATGTTGCCGTCGTTGCCGATCATGTGGAACGGCACCCGGGCGTAGGACACACCGGAGCCTTGCGGCCCTGGGAATTCACCGCCGTTCCCCTTGATTTCGCGCACCATGGCGATCTTCACGTAGCGCGACACCGAACCATTGAGGATGCGGAAGCGATAGCTGCGGGCGCGCACGTCCAGGTACGGTTTGTAGCCCCAGTTCACCACCATCTCGTCGCCAAGGAAGCCATCGGTGTTGAACGGGTTGAACCACAGCTGGCCGTTCTGATCCCAGGCCTTGTCCGCCACGGTCAGGTTGACGTCGTAGTCGCGGTTACCCCAGGCCAGGTACGAGCCGCTGGGGAAACGCAGATTGACGCCATCGTCGATGGCTTCGTTACCACGGTCCAGGGCGCTGTAGTAGTTCATCATCGCCGCGTTGCCCTTGTAGACGTTCTGGGCGGTGAAATCCATCATGTGGTCGTGGAACCAGTGGGTACTCATGGTCTCGCGCCAGTCGCCACGGATCTTGATGGTGCCGTGGTCGCAGGTCTTGAGGCCTGGCGAGTCATCGTTGACCCACAGGGTTTCGCCCGGCGCACAGGGGAATGCCGCACGCGGATCCTTGGCGTTGGTGTTGATGGTGTCGTAGCCGGCCAGTTGCATCGGCCAGCGATAGTCGTAGTACTGCCCCGGGAAGAAGAACGCGTTGGCATAGCCGTCGCTCTCGGCCGGGTTGTGGCCGTTGTGTTCGTGAGTGGAGATGGTGTGCAAACCGAAGCCCTTGTTGGCGGACGGGTCGATCGGCAGGCCGTTGTAGTGACGCATCAGCACCGGTTGGCCGTAGCGCACCATGAGCAGCTTGGGCGGCAGGGTGCCGTCGAAGGTCCAGACCGAGTTGTGCTCCTGCACCGGCATCAAGGGGTGAATGCGCACGCCGATCCCGCTGGCGGTGCCGCCATGGTTGGTGCTGCCGTCCGGGTAGTAGTTCAGCCCGCCTGGCCCCCACTCCCCGCCTTTGTAATCATGCAGCTGCAAGTGATCGCGGAACCCGCTGTTGCTGTGGGCACCGGTCTGCACGGTCTTGTAGGCGATCTGCGGGTAGAACTCGTTCCAGCGCTGATGGGACCAGCCTTTTCCTGGTGGACGCCCTTCAGCCGGTGCATCCACGCGGCGGTTGAGGAAGTCCTGGATCTGCGCCTGCCAGGGGTTGCGGTCCAGCGAGTTGGCGTACTGCGTCGGATACGGCGTCAGGCCGGGTGCCGCGAGAAACGCAGCCAGGGCTTCAGGCGACGGGCCGCTGCGGGCGACGCTGGTCGGGTCCTGAGCAGGCCCTGGACCCAGGGTGGGCGGCGGGAACGGAACTTGCGAGGTCTGGGTTGGATCGAGCTTGGTCGGCCCGAACTCTTCGAACAACAGCACTGGCTGAGTGAATGGCTGGGCCCCGAACAACGGGCTGGGCTTGCCATTGGTGGGGTAGTTGAAGCTGGTCTGCGCCGAAGGCGGAAGCACGTTTTCAACCCGGGTCGAGGCGCGCGTGCCCTCTATGCCATTGGGCAGGTCCAGCGCGCCTTCGTTGGCTTCCGGCAGCGTCAGCAGGTTGTTCAACGCAGCGGCTGGATCCGCAGGCGGATCGGTGTAGGCCGATGGGTCGGTGACTGGAGGTTGATCTTCGTTGTCGATCGGCCCGGCATGGACCGCCGTCAACCCCATACTCAGGGCGATCAATACCGCGGAAGATCCGCGCAAAAGCTGAAGCCCGTTGATGGAGGGGAACTTTAAACGCGTGGGTTGCTTCATGGTGGCTCACCTTCAACTCATGCACAGGGCATTTGTGTTTCATCCAACGGCTGCGGTCAGACGCCGTGGCGTCCGCAGGTATTGGGTGAAGGGGCAAAAGCCTTGCCAGAGTCAGAAAGTGCGCGTTGTGACATTAAAACGATGGCCAGCGGAGTCAGGAAACTCGCGGGTTCCAGTGAAAAATATCGTAACAATTTGATGCAACAACTTGGCACGGTAAATGTCAGGACCGGGGATTGGTCCCCGCTGCCGGTGGGGAAATTCACGAGGTATTGGGGGTAATACCGAAGGGATGCAGCCCGGTACGAAGCCGCTTCCTGCGGCTTCACCCGGTTCTTCAGAGCATGTCAGACACGGCTTTCGTCAGCGGCCTGAGCCTGTACGCCGCGACGGCCACCGTGGTCGTCGCCACGGTCATGATTGCCACGGTCACGGCCGTGGTCGTCGCCTGCGCGAGCCTGGTCGGCGCTGTGGTCATCACCTGGCTGGGCATGGCCGCGACGGCCGCCATGATCGTCACCACGGTCATGATTGCCACGGTCACGGCCGTGGTCGTCGCCTGCGCGAGCCTGGTCGGCGCTGTGGTCATCACCTGGCTGGGCATGGCCGCGACGGCCGCCATGATCGTCACCACGGTCATGATTGCCACGGTCACGGCCATGGTCATCGCCTGCGCGAGCCTGGTCGTTGCCGCGATCGTCCCCTATCTGGGTGTGATCGGCCGCGTGGTTGCCACGGTCGTCGCCCACGTTGTGGTTGGCCTCATGATTGGCTTCATGATTGGCTTCGTGGTTCGCCTCATGATTGGCTTCGTGGTTGGCCTCGTGATTCGCCTCATGGTTGGCTTCGTGGTTGGCCTCATGATTTGCATCGTGGTTGGCTGCATGATTGCCATGGTCATCGCCGCGATCATGATTGGCGCCATCGTGGTTGCCGTGATCGTTACCGGCATGGCCACCTGCGTTGCCACCGTTTCCGCCTCCGGCGCCACCGCCGTTGCCGCCGCCATTGCCACCACCCGAGCCGCCGCCTGATCCGCCGCCTGATCCGCCGCCGGAGCCGCCACCACCGCCTCCAGAACCGTTGCCACCGCCGCCTCCGCCGTGGCCACCACCACCGCCCCCATTACCACCGCCGCCGCCTCCATTGCCTCCACCACCGCCGCCGTTACCACCACCACCGCCGCCTCCACCTCCACCGCCACCGCCGCCTCCACCGCCGTCTTTGGCGTAGGCGCTGCTGGAGTGAGAGATCGAGTCAGGAATCAGCACGGTGGATGCCGACAGCACCCCACCAATGGCAAGAGCAAGGATCGCTTGTTTGAATTGCATAAATACCTCCACCTTCTTGTTCTGGTTATCGAACCGCAAACAAAGCCGGTGCAAATCGAAGACCATTGCCCCCAGGGCAATCGAAACCTCAGCACATCTCGCTTGGGCACAGAAAACAGCCTGTGGCCTCAAAATGCCACGTAGCTACATGTACCGTGAGACCCGACGCCTGGATCATCCAGTGCCGGACGGTGTTCGTGAGGTGAACACGCGGGCGTTGAGAAATATTCGTTTTTCCGTACGAACGGTCATGGGTGATATTTTCGAATGCGCTCTTTTCATTTCCCGAATTGATGGTCAACATACGCGCCAACTAATAGTGGGCGCGCCCATCATTAACGCAAATGATTTTGTTTCTTAACTTCAAACAATATTAAATCGAGACAAAACAAGCACTTTGCCGGGCACCTGGAAACTGCCAGGTAATGGCACGTTGATAGCGCGGCAGCTCATCGCCTAATAAGTGTTTCAACTTCTGTTTTCAGGATGAAATAGATGCGTCTCTTACTGCTGACAAGTGTGCTGGCCCTTTCCCTGGCCGGCTGTGGTTCCACCCCGAACAATCCGTCCGTGAACATGGAAACTCCCAAGCCCGCCGCTGACTACGCGCAGTGCGTCTTCGAGAAGTGGCAGAAGATCAAGCCAGACACCACGCTGACCGAGACCAAGGGTCATTACAAGTTGCTGGTGTCCGGCAAAGTGGCCCAGGACGATATCCTCGAAGTGTTCAAGGGCAACCCCAATACTCGCGCCTTCCTCTATCAGCGCGCGCCACTGGCCTCGGCGTTCGGCAAGAGTGCTCTGGAGAAAGCGGCACGCGACTGCCTGTAGGTCGCGGCCAAGGCCCGGTGATGCAATCGGGCTGAACTTCGTATTTGCGATTTCCTCAGAGAACCATATCGCCCGACCTGTCGGGCGCTGTTCAACTCAAAAGGAATCACCATCATGAGCACGACCCTCACCGGCAAGAAAGTCCTGATCATCACCGCCAACACCGGCATCGAACGCGATGAGCTGCTCAAGCCGCTGCAAGCCTTGCAAGGCATGGGCGCGACGGTGACCCACGCGACCATCAAGGGCGGTGATGCGCAGACCTTCCTGCACGACACCGAGAAAGACACCAGCGTCACCTCCGATACGCGCCTCGCCGGATTGTCCGCCGCCGAGTTCGACGCGCTGGTCATTCCTGGCGGCACGGTCAACGCCGACACCCTGCGCCAGGACGCCGATGCCCAGCGCCTGGTCAAGGAATTCGCCGACGCCGGCAAGACGGTCGCCGCGATCTGCCACGGCCCCTGGCTGCTGATCGACGCAGGCGTGGTCGGCGGCAAGACGCTGACGTCCTACCCCAGCGTGCGCATCGACTTGCTCAACGCCAAGGCTGCCGACTGGGTCGACACCCAGGTCAAGGCGTGCCCGGCCAACGGCTGGACGCTGATTACCTCGCGCACGCCAGACGACCTGCCGGCCTTCAACGAAGCCATCGGCAAAGCCCTCCTCGCCGCCTGATTCGTTGTCAGACGCCCACGCCGCATGCCGCGGCGTCGGCTTGAACGAAAATACTTGCAACCAATTTTTTCGCGGCCCGTCGACATCACAAAGGCCTGCGCGATTCTCGCGAGCGCCAGTCAGAGGCTCGCCCATGATTGCGATCATCGTCCCCGCCCACAACGAAGAAGAATTCCTGGATGACTGCATCCGTTCATTGATCGCAGCGTCCCGCCACGACGGGCTCGAGGGCGAGGCGGTAGAAATCCTGGTCATGCTCGACGACTGCTCCGACAATTCGGCCATGATTGCGCAGGCCCATGGCGTGTTGACCGTCGCCTGCAGCCATCGCAACGTCGGCATGACCCGCGCCGCCGGCGCCCAGCGCATGCTCGAACGCGGTGCCCGCTGGCTGGCCTTCACCGACGCCGACACCGTGGTGCCTCACGGCTGGCTGACGCAGCAGGTCGCCCTGAGCGCCGATGCCGTGTGCGGCGTGGTTCAGGTCACCGACTGGTCGGAACACCCGCCTCATGTGCAGATTCATTACGACGCCCATTACCGGTTCGTCGAAGACCACCGGCACATCCACGGCGCCAACCTGGGGGTGTCTTCGACGGCCTATGTGCGGGCCGGCGGTTTCCGCGCCTTGCCTGCCCACGAGGACGTGCACCTGGTGCAAGACCTCGAACGCAGCGGCGCGCAGATCGTCTGGACCGCCCGCAACAGCGTCATCACCAGCGCACGCAAGGCATGCCGCTGCCGGGAAGGTTTTGGCGATTACCTAAATTCACTGGCCAGTTCTTCGTTATTAAGCTAACCCTGAGTACGCGCAGAGATCCGGGGGCCTGTTCCGGATCGTCGACGTTGCGCCCAGGCGATCCTCATCAGAGCGGGAAAGCGAGCGATGCAACCGATAAAGAACCGGGCCAACCCCGGCGACGACACACTGGGGGGCGGCATGCCCAGCGCCAGTGTCGCGATGCCGAACACCACGCACTGGTTCAAACGCCTGCTGGCCTTTACCGGCCCGGGTTATATGGTCGCCGTGGGTTACATGGACCCCGGCAACTGGGCCACCGACATTGCCGGTGGTTCGCAATTCGGCTACCTGTTGCTGTCGGTGATTCTGCTGTCCAACCTCATGGCGATTGCGTTGCAGGCGCTCTCGGCGCGGTTGGGCATCGTCACCGGCTGGGACCTTGCCCGGGCCTGCCGCGAGCGCTACAGCCGGCCGGTGTGCATTGCCCTGTGGCTGGCCTGTGAAGTCGCGATCATCGCCTGCGACCTGGCCGAGGTAATCGGGACGGCGATTGCCCTGAACCTGCTGTTCGGCATCCCGCTGGTGTGGGGCGCGGTGCTGTCGGCCATCGATGTATTCCTGATCTTGCTGCTGATGGGCAAAGGTTTTCGGGCGCTGGAGGCGTTCGTCATTGCGTTGCTGCTGATTATCTTCGGCTGCTTCGCGATCCAGATGGTGCTTGCCCGCCCGGACATGGCCGAACTCTTCGCAGGCTTCATTCCCAAGGCCGAAATCGTCACCAACCCTGCGGCGCTGTACCTGGCCATCGGCATCATTGGCGCGACGGTGATGCCCCACAACCTGTACCTGCACTCCTCCATCGTGCAGACCCGCGCCTACCCGCGCACCGATGAGGGCCGTCGCATCGGCCTGCGCTGGGCGGTGACGGACAGCACCATCGCACTGACGCTGGCGCTGTTCGTCAACGCAGCGATCCTGATCACCGCCGCCACGGTGTTTCACAAGGCGGGCAAGACCGACGTGGTGGAAATCGAGCAGGCTTATCACCTGCTCTCGCCGATGCTCGGGGTGGGGATAGCCTCAGCGCTGTTCGCCATTGCGCTGCTGGCGTCCGGGATCAACTCCACGGTCACCGCCACCCTGGCCGGGCAGATCGTGATGGAGGGGTTCCTGCGCCTCAAACTGCCGGGTTGGGTGCGACGCCTGCTGACACGGGGTCTGGCGATCATTCCGGTGATTGTGGTGACCAGTCTTTACGGAGCCGAAGGGACGGCGAAGTTGCTGGTGTTGAGCCAGGTGATCCTGTCGATGCAATTGCCGTTTGCGATCGTGCCGCTGGTGCGTTTCGTGTCGGACCGGAAGTTAATGGGCAGTTTCGTCACCGGGCCGGTGTTGACAGGGCTGGCGTGGGGGATTGCGTTGTTGATTATCGGATTGAACCTGGTGTTGCTGGTAGGGATGGCAATGGCCTGAACCGTAGCAGTCCAGCCGGGCGGGGTTCCGCTTGCCGTCGGGGTTCCAGCGATTACCTGTGGGAGCGGGCTTGCCCGCGAAGGCGGTAGGTCATTCAACATCAAGGTGTCTGACCTGACGCTTTCGCGGGCAAGCCCGCTCCCACAGGGGATCGAGATCGATCCGCGGGCAAGTCCGGCGGCTACGGGACTGAGGGGCGATATCGGTTGCCCCCCGCTTACATCAATGCATCTTGCTGTGATCGTGGCCCATGTCCATCTGGCTCGACATGGCCTTGGCGGGGGCCGTGACCTGCACTTCTTCGCGCACGCCCTTGTCGTTCTCGATGGTCAGGGTCAATGGCACCTGATCCCCTTCCCTGATCGCCCCGGTCAACCCCATCAGCATCACGTGGTACCCGTCCGGGTCCAGCGACACCGCCTTGCCCGCAGGCAACGCCACCGAATCCACCGGGCCCATGCGCATCACGTCATCGGTCATGCTCATCTGGTGAATCTGCACATCCTTGGCCACCGGCGAGCTGACGCTGAGCAGCTTGCTGTCGGTATCGGCGGTGATGCGCATGAATGCGCCCGACGTCGGCTGCCCCTGCACCGTAGTGCGCACCCAGGCATCGTCCACGCGGGTCTGCGCCATGGCCGAAACGCTCGCACCCAGCAGCAACGAGAAAGCCAGTACGGATTTGGAAAACAGAGCGGTCATCAGCAGACCTCCATGACAGTGGTCAGATCTTCCGCGCATTGTTTGGCGGACAGTGATGGCGACAGGCCCAGGCGCAGGTTGCCCCGGGAGTCGAAGACGAAGCTGGTGGCGGTGTGGGACATGGTGTACGTCTCACCGGCCGGGACTTTCTCGTAGAACACCCCGAACTCCTTGGCCACGTGCTGCGTCTGCTCGAGGGTTCCGCGCAGGGCAACGAAGCTTGGGTCGAACTGCTTGACGTAGGCGTCGAGGATCTCTGGCGTGTCGCGCTCGGGGTCGACGGTGATGAAGATCACCTGCAGCGTCTTGCCGTCCTCGCCCATGATCTTCTTGATCTGGGCCGCGCGGGCAAGGGCCGTCGGACAGACTGCCGGGCATTGGGTGAAACCGAAGAACACCATCGGCATCAGCCCCCGATAACTGGACAGGGTCTTCACCTCGCCCTGAGTGTCGGTGAGCTTGAAGGTACGGCCCATGATCTTGTTGGACAGATCCTTGCCGTATTTGAAATCCAGCGCGGTGGTCGAACCATCGCAGCCCGCAAGCAGGCCCAGGCCCAGCACGCTCATGCCGGTCAGCACCTGACGGCGGGTCAATAAATCATTCATGTGACGAACTCTCTGAAGCAGCGGCCAGCGTTGGCGCCAGCCTTTACTCGCCCGGCCTGCAGCCTTAAAAGCCCCAGGGCGGGCGACGCCAAACAGTCAGCGGGTTTCGCGGCCAGCGTTCAGGGCGCCTGGGGCGAAAGACCGGGGAAGAGATGTCGCGGAGGTTTGCGCAGCAGGTAGTCCGAACGCGGCACGCGCTTGCGCAAGGTGCGCGCCAGCCAGCCCAGGCCGATGTAGAACACCAGCGCCAGGGCCAGGCTGCCGGCGAAGGCGCAATCGGTCATGGACAATTTCATCAGTTGCGCGTGATCGCCCATCTGCGCCATGTCCATCTGCCCCGACATCCCATGGTCGGCACTGCAATCGGCCGATGGGCCGACCTGATTGAATGCCCGCAGCATCTGTCCGTGGCTGGTGCTGCACACAAGCCCGGTGAACAGGATGGCGCCGTAGAGCATCCAGGCAATGAGCGATTGGTGGGTTCGGACGAGTTTCATGGGGCCGCATTCTACCTGCTTGCGCCCCCCGAGATGTAACGGGGCCGGACTTGCGGGTGCGACAAAACCGCGCATCTCTATCAGCCTGGTTTATTTGACCTGAAATCTCTCGGAACCCCGCGCCCGGGTCAGTGCCGAATGTCAGGAGCTGCTCGACAGCCAGATACCTCAGGGAGCACTTCAGGCATGGCGGACACCGCACTCACCCTCGACGCGCTGCTGGCCGATTTTGCCCGGCGTCCCAACCCGCCCATGAGCGGCGACGCGCTGGCCGAAGCCATGCGCCTGTGCATCGAGCACGGCCTGGACCAACTGCCCCTGCCCGCCAGCGGCCAGACCCTGGCGCGCTGGCAACAACTGGCAGCCGTGGGCGGCATCGATCTGGCGCTGCTCAAGCTGTACGAGGGCCACACCGATGCCCTGGCGATCCTCGCCGAGTTGGCCTTCAACCCGTTTTTCCTGCCCGGCATCTGGGGTGTCTGGGCGGCCGAGCCGCCGGATGCGCGTGTCTCTATCGTCCAGCACCAAGGTACCGAAGTGCTGCTGCGCGGCCGCAAGGCGTGGTGTTCCGGCGCCCAGCAGATCGACTACGCGCTGCTGACTGCCTGGGCTGCAGACGATCAACCGCAACTGGTCGCGGTGCGCCTGGACAGCCCCGGCGTGAGTGTCGACGGGCAGGCCTGGCAGGCAGTCGGGATGGCCAGCACCGCCAGTGTCGACGTGCACTTCGACGGCGTGGTGGGCCACAGCGTCGGCGGGCCCGGCGCCTACCTGAGCAGGCCCGGATTCTGGCACGGCGGCGCAGGCATCGCTGCGGCGTGGTATGGCGCGGCGGTGGCGCTGGCCAAGGCCCTGCGCGAGCAGCGTGGCAAAGGCCGCGACGACCCTCATGGGGACGCACACCTGGGCGCGGTGGATGCCGCGTTGTGCGGCGCGGCGGCGGCCCTGCGCGAATGCGCCGCGTGGATCGACGCCCATCCCCGGGATGACGCGCAACTGGCAGTGCAACGCCTGCGCGCCCAGGTGGAAATGGCTGTCGAACAGGTGTGTCAGCACGTGGGCCGCGCACTGGGTGCCACGCCATTCTGTCGCGACTCGCACTTTGCCCGGCTGGCAGTGGATTTGCCGGTCTTTATTCGTCAGAGCCACGCCGAACGGGATCTGGCGCACCTGGGCCAGTTACTGGCCAAACAGGAAACGGAGGATTGGACCCTATGAACATGGCCCTGAGTAACTCAGATCCCTTTGGCGTGCGTGGCACACCCTTGACCGACTGGCAGACCAGCCCGGCACTGCAAGGCGTGCGCCCCATTACCCTCAGCGAACTGGTGCCCACCGGCTCGCGGCTGGTGGTGCTGGCGCCTCATCCGGACGACGAAATCCTCGCCTGCGGTGGCCTGCTGGCGGGGATGGTCGGGCGGCGCAATCCTGTTCAACTGATCTCGGTGACTGATGGCGAGGCCAGCCATGCGGATTCGCCGCAGTGGCCACAGATGATGCTGCGTCTGGAGCGGCGCAAGGAAAGCGAGCGCGCCGTCGCCCGGCTGGGCTTCGATGTGCAGCGTCTGTGCTGGCAACGCCTGGGCATCGCCGACGGCCAGGTGGCGGATCGGGCGGAATCGCTGATCGCCCTGCTCAGCGAAGACCTGGGGCCTGACGATGTGGTGATCACCACCTGGCGACACGACGGCCACTGCGATCACGAAGCCGTAGGCCATTGCGCCGCTCAGGCAGCGGCCAATACCGGGGCGACCTTGCTTGAGACACCGGTGTGGGCCTGGCACTGGGCCGAGCCCAACGACCCACGAATTCCCTGGGCCCATGCACGCAAGCTGGTGCTCAATGAAGAGCAGCAGCGGCGCAAGCGCTGGGCCATCGAAGCCCATGCCACCCAGTTGCAGACCGACTCCAGCACCGGTAGCGCCCCGGTCCTGGCTCCTGACACGCTGGAGCGCATGCTGCAGCCTTTCGAACTGGTGTTCCTGTGAGCCTGCCTGCCGACTATTTCGATGAGCTGTTTGCTGACAGCGACGATCCCTGGGCGTTTCGCACCCGCTGGTACGAGCAGCGCAAACGCGACCTGACCCTGGCCGCACTGCCCCGCCAGCGCTATGAGCGGGCGTTCGAACCCGGCTGCGCCAACGGCGAGCTGAGCGTGGCGTTGGCCCGGCGTTGCGACAGCCTGGTGTGCATGGACCTCTGCCCGCGCGCCGTGGAACTGGCCGTGCAGCGGTTGAAACGGTTTGCGAGGGCAAAGGTCTTGCAGGGTCGCCTGCCAGAGGACTGGCCCCAAGGATCGTTCGACCTGATCGTGGTCAGCGAGTGGGCGTATTACCTGACGCCTGCGTCCTTTATCGAGGTGATCGACCACATGCTTGCCAGCCTGACGCCCGAGGGCGCCGTGCTGGCCTGCCACTGGCTGCAACCGATCGACGGCTGCGCCATGACCGGACGCGAGGCCCACAGCCTGCTGCATTCAAGGCTGCGACTGCATCGCACCTTGCGCCACGAGGAACCGGATTTCCTGCTGGAGGTGTGGAGCAGACAGCCTGGCGGCATCGATCTGGACGAACAGATTCGGGAGGACTGAGCGTACTGCGCACGATCCGGGTCTGGCACAAACCTGTAGGAGCGCGCTTGCCCGCGACGGCGGTGGTTCACTCGATATCGAGGTGTCTGGCCTGACGCATTCGCGGGCAAGCGCGCTCCTACGCAATCGGGTTGGTCACGCCACTTGAGGCCAACCCCTATCCCTGTAGCAGCACGGCTTGCCGGCGGGGGCGGCTTTGGAATCGCCGACGCCGGCAAGCGGAGCGCCGCCCGGCCGTGCTGCTACGGGGTTGGGGATTGCGGGTCGTTAGCGGCTAACCGGCCCATCACGAACAACTTCGCTTGGCGGGTCATCTGGTCCAGGTGGCGGTCGCGCTGTTTTTCGGCGTCCACCATGGCCCGTTTGCCGTGCTGGTTGAGCAGGTACGCATGAATCTGCCGCACTTCCACCGAGCTGTAGATCGGCGCGACGTCGAGCACCGCGAGCAAGCCGTCGGTCTGTCGGTCCCGCGTGTTCATCACCACCTGTGGGCCGCGGGCGGACAGCACCTGGAACCCCATCGCCTCGAAGTACGGCACCTTGCTGACAAAGCAGGCCAGTTCCGCGTGGGGATAACGCTCGAGCATCTTCTCCAGCATCGCCCGTGCGATACCCTGCCTGCGGCGGGCTGCCTGCACGGCCATGTACGCCACCGCACAGGCCTGCGGATCGTCCTGCACCGGCAGGTACAGCAGAAAGCCTGCGACAATCGACGGATCCTCGGCATCCAGCGCGACGATCAATTCCACCGGCATGCCCCGCGAGCCATCCATCGCCTGCAGGTACTGGTGCACTTCATGGCCCACGCCGTACTGATACAGCGGGTACAACGGGTTGCTCGGGGCGATGCCGACCATGCTGATGTCGGTCACGTAGTCGATCACCAGCTGCATGATCTGGCTGTCGATCGATTCCGGTGGGGTGTTCGCAAGGCGCGTGATGGTGAACATGGAAATCCTGATGAAGGCTGAACCCGTGCATCATACCGGCTTCTGCCGGCGCGCTCGAATTGCTAAGGTGAGCGGCCGCAATCCCACTTTTTCAGGACCCCGCCGCGACCATGTTCGACTGGGACGATCTGCGCTTCTTTGCCACCTTTGCCCGTGAAGGCAGCCTCGCCGCCGCAGCCCGCACGCTGGGCGTCGAGCACGCGACCGTGGCGCGGCGCATTGCATCACTGGAGGCGTCGCTGGCACTCAAGCTGGTGGACCGCCGTGGCCGGGTCTACGAACTCACCGTCGACGGGTTGCGGGTCAGTGAATTCGCCGAGCAGATGTCCAGCGCCTCGTTCGCCCTGCAACGCTTTGCCGGTGGCGAGCATGATCGCATCGAAGGCGAGGTGGTCATCTCCTCGCCCCCGGCCTTTCTCGCGACCCTGATTGCTCCGAATATCGGCCGGCTGCGCGAGCGCCATCCTGGGCTGACGGTGCGCATGGTCGGTTCCAAATCCATTGCTTCGCTGGCGCGCAAGGAAACCGACGTCGCCCTGCTCTACGCCCGCCCCGAAGAGGCCCAGGTGGTGGCCAAACACCTGGCCGACCTGCCCTTCTCGCTGTACGCCAGCGAACGTTACCTGGACAACCACACACCTGCCGACTATCAGTTCATCGGCTACGACCAGAGCATGGACCATTCGGTGCAACAGCAATGGTTGCGCGGCCATCTGGACGGTCGGGCGCTGGTGATTTCCAGCAATGACTTGCGGGTGCAGGCCCAGGCGGCTGCCGGCGACGGCGGGCTGGTGTTGCTGCCCGGCTTTCTCGCCCACGAGTACCGGCTCAAGCGCGCTCCGGCCTGCGACACAGCCCTGAGCCTGCCCGTCTGGCTGGCCTATCACGAGGACCTACGCAACGCAGGCAAGATTCGCGTGGTGCTGGATTTCCTCATCGAATGCCTGGCGTCACCCGACCCCATGTGAATTTTTTCACATGCCGTATGCGCCTGCGGCCAATTCCCGCCCCTCATGCTGCTCTCTATCCTCGGCGGCAACAGAGAAATCCATGAGAGGCTTTTGCCATGAACGTACAACCCCCACATTCGGGAAACCTGCCCATCTTCAGGGCCGCCTGGATCGTCACTGCGGTGTTCATCCTGTCCAACGCCGCCACCCCGCTTTACAGCCACTGGCAGCAGAGCCTGGGGTTCGGCTCCGGCACCCTGACGGTGATTTTCGGCTGCTACATCCTTGGCCTGCTGCTGACCCTCGCCGTGGCCGGGCAACTGGCTGACCACTATGGCCGCAAGGCGCTGTTGGTGCCGGGAGTGGTGATCGCCATTGTCGCCGCCTTGCTGTTCGAACACGCAGACAGCGTCGCCATCCTGATGCTGGCCAGGCTGCTCAGCGGGATTTCAGTGGGGATCGTGGTGTCGGCGGGCATGGCCAATGTGGTCGAACACGCAAGCGAACAACGCAAGCCTTTCGCCTCGTTGATTGCCTCCGTGTCGATGGTCCTGGGCGCAGGCACCGGGCCGTTGCTGGCAGGCGTGATCGCGCAATACGTTGCAGCGCCCATCGACTGGGTGTTCAACAGCGAAATCGTGCTGTTGCTGCTGGCCTTGCTGGTGGTGATGCGCCAGCCCGCTGTCAAGCTGGGCACGGGGCGCTTTCGGCCGAAGCTGCCATCGGTGGCCGCAGAACACGTTGGCATCGTGGCACGTGGTGTTTCGTTCTTCGGTCCGGGGCTGACGTCCACCTGTTTCGTGCTCGCCCTGGGGCCGAAAATGCTCGCCACCCTGCTGCACGCCAACAGCCCGCTGATTGCCGGTTTCATGGCTTTTGCGATGTTTCTCACCGCCGTGGGTGTGCAGTTTGCGGCCAAAAAGCGCGGCATGAACCAGGTGTTCATGCTCAGCGGCCTGATGACGATTCTGGCGATGGGCAGCCTGTGGACCGCCCTGCAACTGGGCTCACCGGCCTGGCTGATCGCCGCGGCACTGCTGGCCGGTGCCGGGCAAGGCTTCGGTCAACTGGGCGGCCTGACCCTGATCGCCCGGAACGTCGCGCCCAAGCGCCGTGCCGAGGCCAACGCAATCTTCAACATGGGCGGTTATGTGCCAGCAGGGATCATCCCGGTGGTGACCGGGTACCTGATTGACCTGTTCAGTTTGCACGTGGCGATCAGTGCATTGGCAAGTGTGATCGCGGGGTTGGCGGTGTTGGCGCTTGTGGCGTTGTACCGCAGCCATGCCAGCCAGCGGTGCGAGGGTGTGCAGTCGGTGTGAGGCGTTTCCAAGATCGCTCCCGCCGGCAAGCCGTGCTGCTACGAGGGGATCGACACAAGCCCGTAGCAGCCGGGCTTGCCCGCGGGTCGATCTTGAAAGCGGCGCATCCACAACGATCAGAACGTCAACCGCGTCGGCACTGCGCCGCGTAGGACATCACTGAACGTTTGCGCAAACAGGCCAGGAATGAGATATTCGCAACCGCGAACGATTCTCATAAAGTCATTTCACCTAAGCCTCCCCATGACCCCTACTCTGCTGCTGGTCGAAGACGACGCGCGCCTGCGCAATGACCTGGACCTGCATTTTCAAAAGCGCGGCTTTGCCGTGACCGCCTGCCAATGCGGCAATCAGGGCCTGGCGGCGGTGCAAGCCAGGCGTTTCGACCTGGCACTGCTGGATATCATGTTGCCCGGCATGGACGGCCTGACATTGCTCGAAACCCTGCGCACGGAGGACGACACGCCGGTGATGCTGATGTCGGCCCTGGGTGCCGAGCAGGACCGCATTACCGGGTTTACCCGGGGCGCCGACGATTACCTGCCCAAGCCGTTCAGCCTCGCCGAACTGGATGCCCGCGCCAATGCGTTGCTTCGCCGGATGGCCCGCACCCAGGCGCCCAGGGTCGCCCGTGACGACGCCCTGGTGCAGTTCGATGACGAGGTGCAGGACGTCACCCATGCTCATCAACGTGCAGGGTTGACCGCTTCGGAATACCGGCTGCTGATGACCCTGCGCGAGCACGCCGGTGAAGCCCTGAGCAAAGCGTTTCTCTATCAACAGGTGCTGCACCGGATCTACACCCGGCTGGATCGCGGGCTGGACGTGCACGTCTGCAACCTGCGACGCAAGCTGCTCGCCGTGGGGGTCAACCACCTGCAGATTCAGGCCGTGCGCGGCCAGGGCTACATCCTGATCGACACGGACAGAAGCTGATGCGTCGTCATCCGTTGCTGTGGAAGCTGGCGCTTCTGCAGATTTCCTTCTGCCTGCTGCTGACGTGGATCATCTGGACCTGGGGCCTCTCGGCCGAGCGCAGCACCTATTTCCTGGATCAGGCGGACCGGCTTTATCTGGCCCGCTACGCGCAACAGGCCGAGCAGATCTGGCGCGATCAGGGTGCGACAGGCATCGAGCAGTTTCGTCATCGGCTGGCGGATGAAGAGAACACCTGGGTGGCGATCATCGGTCCCCATCTGGAGAGCCTGGGCACGACGCGGCTGACCGCACTGGAATCCAGTCACCTGACCTTCATGCGCAAACTCGACTGGCCCATGAGCCGGCGCCTTCAGGATGAGCTGCCCTTCGTCAGCATCGAATTTCCCGAGGCGCCGGAACAGGGCCGGCTGGTCATGCAACTGCCCGAACGCCTGCTGCCCGGCGGCCTGACACCCTGGACCCACGTGCTCAGCCACGGGGTCATGCCGACGCTGCTGGCGGCCTTGCTCGGGCTGTTGATCTATCGGCATCTGGTGGTGCCGCTCAACCGCCTGCGCGACCGCGCCGACAGCCTCAAGGCCGATGATCTGGACAGCGCCGGCCCAGGTTTGCCGCTGATGAACCGGCGCGATGAACTGGGTGAACTGGCCGGCGCCTTCGAGCACATGGCCGAGCGTCTGCGCCAGAGCCTGAACCAGCAGCGGCTGTTGTTGCGCACCCTGTCCCACGAACTGCGCACACCGCTGGCGCGCTTGCGCATCGCCCACGACAGCGATCTTGCCCCCGAGCAATTGCGAGCGCGGCTTGATCTTGAAATCAACGACATGCAGCGCCTGCTGGAAGACACCCTCGATCTGGCCTGGATGGACACCGAACGCCCGCAACTGCCCACTGAGCCGGTGCTGATGCTGTCGGTCTGGGAGGCGCTGTGCGAAGACGCCAGTTTCGAAAGTGGCTGGTCCCCCCGGCGCCTGTTGTGCCTGCTGGATACCGACTGCTGTGTGCAGGTGCATCTGGACAGCGTCGCCCAGGCCCTTGAAAACCTGCTGCGCAATGCCATTCGCTTCTCACCGCCCGAAGGCAAGATCACCCTCTCCGGTTGGCGCGAGGACCATCACTGGCACCTGTGCCTGCAGGATGAAGGGCCGGGCGTGGCCGAGGACGATCTGGAAACCATCTTCGTGCCCTACCAGCGTCTGGACACCAGCAGCGAAGGCTTCGGCCTCGGCCTAGCCATCGCCCGCCGCGCGGTGCAGTTGCAGGGCGGCAACCTGTGGGCCAGTAACGGCACGCCCGGGCTCATCATGCACATGACGTTGCCCTTAGCACATGAACACCAGCCGTAGCAGCATGGTTTGCTGGCGTCGGCGCCCTTGAAATCGCCCCGCGGGCAAGCCCGGCTGCTACGGGGTTTGTGGCGTTCGCGGGATTTGCGTCCCCCCCGATCCCGTAGCAGCACGGCTTGCCGGCGGGAGCGTCCTTGAAATCGCCGACGCCGGCGAGCCGGACTGCTACGGGGTTTGTGGTGTTCACAACATCTGCGTACACCCCCGATCCCGTAGCAGCACGGCTTGCCGGCGTCGGCGTGCGCAACGCTTGCGCCTGTGTACCTGCGACCTGTAGGAGCGCGCTTGCCCGCGACCGCGATCGTTCTGGCGATAAAGCATTGCCGGTCAGACAGCGGTCGCGGGCAAGCGCGCTCCTGCAAGCGTGTGAAACGGCGGAGTATGTTTAGAAAGTTAATGCGCTTTACTCGCAAAAAGCAGTCATTATCATTCGTGATCTTCCTGCGTCATGTCGTTCCCTCGGAGATCATCGATGTCGTTGCGCCCCCTGCCCTCACTTGCCCCTTTCGTGCTGCTGTCCGGCTGCCTGCTGGCGGGCGCCGTCCACGCCGCTGCTGAACCGGAGCCATCCACCGCCATCCAGTTGCCTGACCAGAACGTGGTTGCCACCGCCGAAGAAGAGATCAAGCAGGCACCGGGGGTGTCGGTCATCACTGCCGAGGACATCAAGAAACGCCCGCCGGCCAATGACCTGTCGCAGATCATCCGCACCATGCCGGGCGTGAACCTGACCGGCAACTCCAGCAGCGGCCAGCGCGGCAACAACCGCCAGATCGACATCCGCGGCATGGGCCCGGAAAACACCCTGATCCTGGTGGACGGCAAACCGGTCGGCAGCCGCAATTCGGTGCGCTACGGCTGGCGTGGCGAGCGCGACAGCCGCGGCGACACCAACTGGGTGCCGGCCGATCAGGTCGAGCGCATCGAAGTCATCCGCGGCCCGGCTGCGGCGCGTTATGGCAACGGTGCCGCAGGCGGCGTGATCAACATCATCACCAAGAAGGCCGGGACCCAGACCCACGGCAGCGCCACGGTCTATACCTCGTTCCCGACACACAAGGACGAAGGCGCCACCAAGCGCATGAACTTCGGCCTGAGCGGCCCGCTGACCGACACCCTCAGCTACCGGGTGTACGGCAACGTCGCCAAGACCGATGCCGACGACGCCGACATCAACGAAGGCCACGAGTCCCTGCGCACCGGCAACCAGATCGGCACCCTGCCCGCTGGCCGCGAAGGCGTACGCAACAAGGACGTCAACGGCCTGCTCAGCTGGCACCTGACGCCCGAGCAGACCCTGGAATTCGAAGCCGGCTTCAGCCGCCAGGGCAACATCTACACCGGCGACACCCAGAACACCAACAGCAACGCCACGGTGAAGAACCTGCTGGGCCACGAAACCAACCGCACCTACCGCGAAACCTACTCGGTGACCCATCGCGGCGACTGGGATTTCGGCAGCACCCTGGCCTACCTGCAATACGAGAAGACCCGCAACCGGCGGATCAACGAAGGCCTGGCGGGCGGCACCGAAGGCATCTTCAGCAACAGCGATTTCTACACCGCCACCCTCCACGACCTGACTGCCCATGGCGAGGTCAACCTGCCGCTGCACGCAGGCGTGGACCAGACCCTGACCCTGGGCAGCGAATGGGTCGAGCAGAAACTCGACGACCCGAGCGCCAACACCCAGACCACCAGCGAAGGCGGCGCCGTCAGCGGCCTGGCCAGTACCGGCCGTGACACCACCTCCGAAGCGCACATCTTCTCGCTGTTCGCCGAAGACAACATCGAGCTGTTCGAAGGCACCATGCTCACCCCGGGCCTGCGCTTCGATCACCACGACATCGTCGGCGATAACTGGAGCCCGTCGCTGAACCTGTCGCACCAATTGACCGACACCCTCACCCTCAAGGCCGGTATCGCCCGCGCCTACAAAGCGCCGAACCTGTATCAGCTCAACCCCAACTACCTGCTCTACAGCCGCGGCCAGGGTTGCTACGGCCAGACCACCAGTTGCTACCTGCAAGGCAACGACAGCCTCAAGGCCGAAACCAGCGTCAACAAGGAACTGGGCATCGAGTACAAGGCCAATGGCTGGGTCGCGGGCCTGACGTACTTCCGCAACGACTACAAGAACAAGATCGAGTCGGGCCTGTCCCCGGTCGGCAGCGCCACCGGCGGCACCGGCACCTATGCCAACGCGGCGGTGTATCAGTGGGAGAACGTGCCCAAGGCCCTGGTCGAGGGACTTGAGGGCAACCTGACGATTCCGTTGGCCGAGGCGCTGACGTGGAACAACAATTTCACCTACATGCTGCAATCGAAAAACAAGGAAACCGGCGATGTGCTGTCGGTGACGCCCAAGTACACCCTCAACTCGATGCTCGACTGGCAGGCCACCAACGACCTGTCGTTCCAGGCCAGCGTTGCGTGGTACGGCAAACAGAAGCCGAAGAAATACGACTATCACGGCGCGCGGGTCACCGGCAGTTCCAACAACCAGCTGTCGCCGTACGCCATCGCAGGTGTCAGCGGCACCTACGCCATCACCAAAAACCTGAGCCTGACCACCGGCGTCGACAACCTGTTCGACAAGCGCCTGTTCCGTGAGGGCAACGCCCAGGGCGTGGCCAACATCGAAGGTGCGGGCGCGGCGACCTACAACGAGCCTGGCCGCACGCTGTACACCAGCCTGACTGCATCGTTCTGAACCTGACGAGACCGCCTGATGAACCTTTTGCCAAGACCTCTGGCGCTCGTCCTGCTGCTGACTGTGCCCGGGTTAACCACCCTGGCGCGGCCCGCACCGGACCAGCCGATGGACACGCAGATCCTGGAGCGCCAGGACCTGCCCTACAGCTTCACCTCGTTCGATCTGGATTCAGTCGATGGCGAGCGCCATTACCGGATCTGGGTCGGCAAGCCGCACAGGGCGGCACCTGTCCAGGGTTATCCCTCGTTGTGGATGCTCGATGGCAACGCGGCGTTGGGTGCGTTCGACGAGGCTGCGCTGAAGAAGCTGGCGCAGGGACAGGCGCCTGTGCTGATCGCCATCGGCTACCAGACGCCGCTGCGCATCGAGCGTAATGCCCGCACAATGGACTACACCCCGCAGCGTCCGGGTGCCGCAACCCAGACCGATCCGTTGACCCAGGTGCCCAGCGGCGGCGCCGACCGGTTTCTCGACCTGCTGCGCGACCGGATCCGGCCGCAGGTGGCCGGGCAGTTCAAGCTCGACGAGCATGAGCAGACGCTGTGGGGCCATTCCTATGGCGGGCTGCTGGTGCTGCACACGCTGTTCACCCGCCCGCTGCTGTTCAACCACTATGCGGCGGCGAGCCCGTCGTTGTGGTGGGACGAGAAGCTGATCGAGGAGGAAAGCGGACAACTGCGCACGCCCCACGCCAGCCTGCTGCTGATGCGCGGCAGCGCCGAGCCCGCCACCCCGCAAGCGACGCCGGCGGCCGGTGCGGATCGGCTGGCCAGGCAACTGGTTGAAAGGCTCAAGGGGATTGCAGGGTTGAAGCTTGAGTACCACAGCTTCGATGGCATGAGCCACGGCCAGACCTTGCCGGCTTCGCTTGAGTATGTGATGGAGCGGTATTATCCGTAGCGGCAGGGCTTGCTCACGGTGACGCCCATTAAATCGCCCCCGCGGGCAAGCCCGGCTGCTACGGGATCTGTGGTGCTCACAGGACTTGCGTACCCCCCGATTCCGTAGCAGCACGGCTTGCCGGCGGGGGCGTCATTGAGATCGCCGACGCCGGCGAGCCGGACTGCTACCCGGTTTGTGGCTGTCACAAGATATGCGTACCCCCCGATCCCGTAGCAGCACGGCTTGCCGGCGGGGGCGCCCTTGAGATCGCCGACGCCGGCAAGCCGGACTGCTACGGGGTTTGGGGTGTTCACGGGGTTGGTGTGCACCCGCAGGTCCGTAGCAGCACGGCTTGCCGGCGGGGGCCTCCTCGAGATCGCCGACGCCGGCAAGCCGGACTGCTACGGGGTTTGGGGTGTTCACGGGGTTGGTGTGCACCCGCAGGTCCGTAGCAGTCCGGCTTGCCGGCGTCAGCGCGCTTGAGTTCGCTACCGGCCTTCCTGGGTGGCCGCCCATTCGCGCACGGCTTCGGCAAACAATCGCAAGGCCGTTGGCGGATGGCGGTTGGCCGGGTAATACAGGCAATGGGCGGGGTAGGTCGGGCCCCACTCCGGCAACACCTGCACCAGACGCCCGGCCTCAAGGTGCCCACTCACCTGGTCCAGCGGCACCCAGCCAATCCCGACCCCGGCCAGCGCCGCTTCGATCATCAGATTGAGGTTGTCCAGGGTGATCGGCCCGTCGACATCCAGGCTCGTACTCTGCTCCTGGTATTGCATGTCCCAGCGAAACAGCGCACCACTGGCAAAACGAAAACGGATGCAACGGTGCTGCCTCAGATCCTGCGGCGTCACCGGCGCTGGATGACGCGCCAGATAATCGGGCGACGCCACCGCACCAAACACCATCTGCGCACCGAAACGCACGGCGATCATGTCCTTGGGTACATCATCGAGAATACGGATCCCGGCATCGAACCCCTCCCCCACGATGTCCAGCAGCTTGCCGTCGGCGATGAACTCCAGGTGGATGTGCGGATACTTCGCCAGAAAACCCGGCACCACGTGCCGCACCAGCGGACGAAACGCCGATTCCGAAGCGCTGATACGAATCGAACCTGACGGCGTATTGCGCGCCGAAGTGACCTCGTTGACCACATTGGTCAGGTCAACGAGCAACGGGCGCACGCCCTGAAGCAACTGCGCACCCGCCTCGGTCAACTTCACCGAGCGCGTGGTGCGGTTGAACAGGCGCATCTCCAGACGCGCCTCAAGGTTGCGCATCGAATGGCTCAGCGCCGAAGGCGAAACCCCCAGTATCCGGGCCGCACCACTGAAACTCTGGTGCTCGGCAATCGCGATGAAGGCAGTCAGCTCGGGCAAGTCGGCACGAATCATTTATGAATTTTCCTCATGTACTCATGCAGCCTATGGCAGATTGTTGAGGATGGTACAGGAATATAAGGTGTGTTGAATGCCAATCGAGGAGACAACAGATGCAACAGCGCACACTGGGCAACAACGGCCTTAGGGTTTCGGCCATCGGTCTGGGCTGCATGGGCGTGAGCTTCGCCTACGGCCCGGCGATGGAAAAATCGGCCGCCATTGAGTTGATTCATGCTGCCTTCGACCAGGGCGTGACCTTTTTCGACAGCGCCGAAGCCTATGGCCCCTTCACCAATGAAGAGCTGCTGGGCGAGGCGTTGGCGCCTTTTCGCGATCAGGTCGTTATCGCCACCAAATTCGGCTTCAAGAACGGCGAAGTCCCCCAAGGACTGGACAGCCGCCCCGAGAACATTCGTGCCGTGGCCGAAGCCTCGCTCAAACGCCTGAAGACCGACCGCATCGACCTGTTCTATCAGCATCGCGTCGACCCGAACGTTCCCATCGAAGAGGTCGCCGGGACCATCAAGGATCTGATCGCCGAAGGCAAGGTCAAGCATTTCGGCCTGTCCGAGGCCGGCGTCGACTCGATCCGCCGTGCCCACGCTGTGCAGCCAGTGGCGGCGCTACAGAGCGAATACTCGCTGTGGTGGCGTGAGCCGGAGAAGGAAATCCTGCCGTTGCTCGAAGAACTGGGGATCGGCTTCGTGCCGTTCAGTCCGCTGGGCAAGGGCTTTCTGACCGGCGCCATCGACGCCAGCACCACCTTCGCCCAGGACGACTTCCGCAACGTCGCGCCGCGCTTCACCGAGGAAAACCGCAAGGCCAACGCCCGACTGGTTGAGGTGCTCGGGGTGCTGGCGGACGACAAAGTCGCCACCCGCGCGCAAATCGCGATTGCCTGGTTGCTCGCGCAAAAACCCTGGATCGCCCCCATCCCCGGCACCACCAAACTCCATCGCCTGGAAGAAAACAACAGCGCGGCGGCCATCGAGCTGACAGTCTCGGACCTGCACGCCATCGACTCGGCCCTGCGCCAGATCCAGATCGTCGGCGAGCGCTATCCCGCGCACCTGCAAAAGAATGTGAACCGCTGATTCTGTCCCTTACCGCCCCTCGCCGCTTATGTGGCGGGCGGGCCCTTGCACAGGTGCACACCCATGAAACTCATCACCACCACCCTGGCCAGCGTGTTGTTTTCCGCGCTGGCGAGTGCTGAAGAAGGCAAACCGCGTCCCGACCCCAAGCCCTCGCCGGACGTGTTGCAGGTCACGCCTCAACTGTATGCATACACCACCGACCTGTTGTTCGGAGAGGTGTGGAAACGCCCGGGCCTTGTGCCCCGCGACCGCAGCCTGATTACCCTGGCCGCCTTGGTCGCCAGCGGCCAGACGGCGCAAATGACCGGGCACATCAAGCTTGCGCTGGACAATGGCGTGAAGCCGAGCGAGATCACCGGCCTAATCACCCACCTGGCGTTCTACAGTGGCTGGCCCAACGCGATGTCGGCAGTGGGCGTCGCTAAACAGGTGTTTGCCGAACGAGGGCTGGACCCCGCGCAAATCACCCCGCCGCCCAGCGAGCCCCTGCAACTGGACCCCGACAGCGAGGCCAAACGCCGAGCTTCGGTTCAGGGCTCGGTCGGCGCGACGGCGCCGGAGTTGGCGCGCTATACCAATGACGTGCTGTTCGGTGATCTGTGGCGCCGCACTGACCTCACGCCCAGGGACCGCAGCCTGATCACCGTGGCAGCGCTTATCACTCAGAACCAGTCCGCCCAACTGACCTTCCACCTCAACCGTGCGATGGACAACGGCCTGACCCGCGAGCAGGCGGCGGAAGTGGTCACTCATCTGGCGTTTTACGTGGGCTGGCCGAAGGCGATGTCTGCCGTACCGGTGCTCAAGGACGTATTAGCCGCACGCTGATCCCGACCTGCCAGTTACAGCGCCCGGCGTTCGACGCCGCTGGACACCCGAATGATATCGGCCATCACCGCGATGCCGATTTCAGCGGGTGTCTTGCTGCCAAGGTTCAGCCCGATGGGCGCGTGGATTCTGGCCAGTGCGGTCTCATTCAACCCACCAATGCGCACCAGCCGCTCGCGGCGGGTGTCGCTGGTGCGCTGGGAGCCCATGGCGCCGATGTAGAACGCCTGGGTGCGAACCGCTTCGAGCAGGGTCAGGTCGTCCAGACGCGGGTCGTGGGTCAGCGCCACCACCGCCGTTGCGCCGTGGCAGCCCCCTTCCGAGATGAAAACCGCAGGCAGCACTGGCACCAGCTCCACTCCGGGCATGGAAAAGCCTGCGGTCACCTCGGTGCGCGGGTCGCACAGGATGACCTCGTACCCCAGCGCCAGCGCGTAGTTGGCACAATACTCGGCCACCGGTGAGAGCCCCGCCAGCAACAGGCGAAACGCTGCGCCAATGCGCACCGAAATACAGCCGTCGTCCACCGCGACACGGGGCTCGTTCATGGCGCCGGGGCGGTGGGTCCTTTCGCAACTGTCGAGAAAAACCCGGCGGGTGACGAGTTCACCGCCGGTCAACGCCTCCTCGACACAGGCCAGATGGGCGCGGTTGGCCTCATCCGGCGTGATGAATTCCACCAGCACATCGAGGACGCCGCCACACGGCAGTTTCAAGGTCGGGGCCAGCCCACCCTCGCCGTAACGAACCACCTGATTGCCCGGCGGGAACTGGCCGTTGGCAACGCGCTCGAGAAAGTCATCCTCCACGCACCCGCCGGACAGCGAGCCGCGATGCTCCCCGGTGGGCAGCGCCACCAGCATCGCCCCCGGCCCGCGAGGTGCCGAGCCGAAGGTCGACACCACCGTGCACAACCATATCGACTCCCCGGCAGCGAGCCACTGGCGGGCCTTTTGTATCACTTGTAGATCGAGCTGTTTCATCAAGCGCCTACCTGCTGCAATGACCAATGCCTTGGTGAAACGGGCGGAAATGAGCTGGGCCAGTAATGCCCTCAGCCTGTTCATTGATTCCGACAGGCTTTCACTGCAAAAGTGAGCACTGATGTGTCGTGAACTGGACCAATGGCCCGTCGCCAGCCAAAAAACAGGCATGGGCGTCAGACGGCGACGTTAACGGCGGGCAACCAAGATGACTATACACAGGGAATGGCACAGGCTTTTGAGCCGGATTCATCAATCAGCGAAGGCAGGTCAGAACTGACCTGTGGGGAAGGAAAATCAGGGGGTGACGGCGCAACAGTAAGAAACACTGTCCGCCGCCTTGATACATCCTGCAATTATTGTTCGAGCGCGTCCCTGCGCCAGGGGATCAGCGCAGCACCACTCGCTCGAAACGCCCTGCCAGAACGGCATAGGCAAATACCCCGAGCAACCCGTGGGCCGCCACGAACCACAGGGCGGTGTTGAACGAGCCGGTGGTGGCGACGATGTAGCCGATCACCAGCGGCGTGATGATCCCGGCGATGTTGCCGATGCCGTTGAACACGCCGCCGCTCAGCCCCACCATGTTTTTCGGCGCCGTGTCGGACAGCACTGCCCAGCCCACCGCTGCCAGGCCCTTGCCGAAGAACGCGATGGCCATCAGGGCGATGACGATCCAGTTGGCGTCGGTGAAGTTGGCCAGCACCAGCACGGTGGACATCAGCATGCCGATCAGGAACGGGGTCTTGCGGGCAATGGAGGGGTGTATGCCGCGACGGATCAGCAGGTCAGACAACATCCCGCCCAGTACACCGCCGGAGAAGCCGCAGATCGCCGGCAACGCAGCCACCCAGCCGGCCTCCATGATAGTCATGCCACGGCCCTTGATGAGGTAGATCGGGAACCAGGTGATGAAGAAATACGTCAGCGCCGTGATGCAGTACTGCCCCATGTAGATCGCCCACAGGGTACGGCTGGTGAACAGCTGACGGACCTCGCCCCAGTTGGTTTTACTCTTCTGTTTTGTGCGATTGAGCTCCAGATCCACCAGGGCGCCGCCTTCGCGCATGTAGTCCAGTTCCTTGGGGCTCAGGCGCTTGTCACTGTGGGGCTCGCGATACAGGGCGAACCAGAACACGCTCAGCACCAGGCCCAACGCGCCCATCCAGAGGAACACGTGCTCCCAGCCAAGGGCGTGGGTCAGCCAGGCCATCAACGGGGTGAACAGCACGACCGCCATGTACTGCGCCGAGTTGAACAGTGCCGAGGCCGTGCCGCGCTCACTGGTGGGGAACCAGCAGGAGACGATGCGGTTGTTGGCCGGAAACGCCGGGGACTCCACCAGCCCCAGCATGAAGCGCATGGCGAACAGGCTCATCGCCGCGGATGCGCCCATCAGGCCGAACCAGCCCACGGTGCCCTGGGCCATGGTGAACACCGACCACAGCACCAGGCTTGCGCCATACACACGCCGCGCGCCGAAGCGGTCGAGCAGCCAGCCGCCGGGGATCTGCCCCAGGGCGTAGGCCCAGGCGAAGGCGGAGAAGATCATGCCCAGCATCATCGGGTCCAGGCCCAGGTCCTTGACCACGCCAGTGCCGGCGATGGACATGGTCGCCCGGTCGGCGTAGTTGATCACGGTGACGATGAAGATCATCGAGAGAATCAGAAAACGGTGGCGGCCGACCTTCGCTTGCGCGTCGGCATAGTCCGCTGGAAGGGCTTTGCTGAGCATGGTGTGTCTCCCTCCCGCTCCCTGTAGGGCGGGCATATTGTTTTTGTTGTCGTACAACCTCGTGACGATGATAGGAGCAGGGATCGATTCAGGTCTAACATAGAGACTGTATGGATTGATGCGGATATTGAATCGTGGAATTACATCAACTGCGCTGCTTCGTCGCAGTGGCCGAGGAGCTGCATTTCGGCCGCGCCGCGATCCGTATGCACATGACTCAGCCGCCCCTGAGCCGACAGGTGCAGTTGCTGGAACGGGGGTTGGGGATTCAACTCTTCGAGCGTAATAACCGCTCGGTCAGGCTGACGATCGCGGGGGCGGGATTCCTGCGTGATGCGCGGCATATCCTGGCGTTTTCCGATCAGGCGGCCGACGGTGCGCGACGCCTGGCACGGGGTGAGGCCGGCAGCCTGACGCTGGGGTTCACAGCGGTCAGCGCCTACCAGATGATTCCCCAGTTGCTGGCCCGTGCGCAGGAACAGCTGCCGGGTTTGCAATTCACCCTGAGGGAGATGGTGTCCAGCGCGCAACTGGAAGCCCTGGCCGCGCACCGGATCGACGTCGCCTTCGTGAGGCAGATCAACGACGCCGACGGGCTCGGTGGGCAGTTGATCAGCCGCGAACCCTTGCTGGTGGTGCTGCCGCACAATCACCCGCTGGCAAGGGAGACGGCCATTGCCGTGAACGCCCTGGATCAGCAGGCATTCGTGATGTATGCCCCCGACGAAGGCCGCTATTTCTACGATTGCATCGCCGGCCTGTTCGCCCTGAGCGGGGTGAAGCCGCGCTACGTCTACCACCTGGGGCAGACCCATACGGTGGTCAGCATGGTCAAGGCCGGACTGGGCCTGGCCATCGTCCCCGCCTCTGCCGCGCAGCTGCACAGCGAGGGTCTGGTGTTCAAGCCGCTGCTCGATGCGCAACTGCATGCCGAGCTGTACATGGTCTCGCGGCACGACAACGACAATCCGGCGTTGCCGGCTTTCAGGCGGCTGGTGGAAGGCCTGAACTGACACAGATCCTGGCCGCAGACCGTAGGAGCGCGCTTGCCCGCGATCTGCCGGGGACCGGCAGCAAAACCAGACGGCGCAGTTCCTCCAGATACTACGCATCCACCAACGTTGCTGCCGCTTCGCGCCAGATCGCGGGCAAGCGCGCTCCTACAGACTTCGGCCAGGTGCCGATCGAGATCGTCCAGGAACAATGACCTACGACGATAGTCGCAATCGCCAAAATGAATTAACTAGTCGGTACATAAATATGTTTTCATATCGCCCGCTTTTGAGCGCGCCTGCGCATACCCCTTCTTTTGCCGCCCTCGCCCCTGGGGGTGGTCTTATGTAATTTCAGGTTTCTTGATGAGCACTCCTTCGCATTTCTTCGCAGATTCCGGCTCGCGCCGTGGGTTTTCTACGGCGCTGGTCGTCGGTTCCATGTTGGCAATGGCGGCGTCTGCGCCGGTTATCGCCGATGACTGGATGGACCGCTCGACCATGACCGGCGATTGGAATGGCAACCGTACGCGCCTGGCGGAACAAGGGGTCAAGCTCACCGGAGACTACAGCGGCGAGACCGTCTATAACGCCCACGGCGGCAAGCAGCGCGGCACCCGTTACTCGCAGAACGTCAAGCTGGGTGCGCAGTTCGACCTGGGCAAGCTGCTGGACCTGGAAAGCGGCGGCAAGGTGCAGTTGACCATCAACGACCGACGCGGCAACGACGGCTCGGGCGATCTGGTGGGCAACCGCCTGCCGGTGCAGGAAAACTACGGCGGGCTGTACACGCGCCTGACCGAACTGAGCTATGAGAACACCCTGTTCACGCCGGCCTTGAACGTCAAGCTGGGCTACATGGCCATGGGCAACGACCTGGGCGGGCTGTCCAGCGGCATCCTGTGCAACTTCATGAACGCCGGTTTCTGCGGCCACCCGCTGGCGATGTCCGGCGGCAGCGGCTGGAGCAACTACCCCAACGCGCACCTGGGCGGCATGGCCAAGTACCGCTTCACGCCGAATTTCGCCGTGCAGGTCGCCGCCTTCAAGGTCGATGCCGCAAGCAACGGCAATTCCAGCCGCGCCTGGCACGTCACCCCCAAGGACAGCACCGGCAACATCCTGCCCATCGAAGCGATCTACAACGTGCTCGGCGACATGCCCGGCGAGTACCGCGTCGGTTACTACTACGACACCTCTGACGCGCCGCGTATCGGCACCAACAAGGAAGTCGCCGGCCGCGAAGGCTCGTATTTCCTGATGGACCAGGCCGTGTGGAATTCCGATGAGGTGAGCGGTCGCAACGTGCATGTGTTCGGTCAGTTCTCCAATGCCAGCGCAGCCGCCGCGCCGTTTCGTCGCTGGTACTCGACCGGTCTGGCGTTGAAAAAGCCGTTCGTGTCGCGCCCCAATGACACCGTCGCCATCGGCTATGGTCGCGCAGTCTTCAACTCCCGCAGCCGCGACGTGCAGGAAAATGCCGCGCTGGCCAACGGTCAGGACTTCCCCGACCTGGCCAGTGGCGAAGGCCTGGTGGAGATGACCTACGGCGCACAAGTGACGCCGTGGCTGACCTTGCGCCCGTCGGTGCAGTACATCATCGAGCCCGGCGCGTTCTATGGCGAGAACATCGACAACACCTTGATCGTCGGTTTGCAGGTCAAGGCCACGTTGTAACGCCTGCCCCGTAGCAGCCTTGGCCGGGCGGCGTTCCGCTTGCCGGCGACGGCGGTCTGAAGATCGCTCCCGCGGGCAAGCCCGGCTGCTACGGGGGCGTGGTTGCCTGCGGGATTCGAGGTCGACCTCAGACCCGTAGCAGCACGGCTTGCCGGCGGGGACGGCCGCAAGATCGCCCTCGCTGGCAAGCGGAACGCCGCCCGGCCGTACTGCTACGGGTTCGTCGGGGCCGGAAGACCGCCCAGCAACGCGGCCACGTAATCGACGAACACCCGCGCCTTGGCGCTGCTCATGCGTCCTGCGGGAAAGACCGCCCACAGGTCGATGGGAGGCAGCGTCCAGTCGTCGAGCACGGTGACCACTTCACCGCTCGCCAGCTCCGGGGCGAACATCCATTCCGAGGCCATTACCAGTCCCAGATTGGCGCGCACCGCCGCTCGCACCCCTTCCGCCGCCGTCACCCGCAAGCGCCCTATGGGCGATGCATTGCACACCTCATCCCCTCGGCGCATCTGCCAGTTGTTGCCACCACTGCCCCGGCTGTAGACCACCGACTGATGGTGTTCCAGATCCCGCGGATGACTCGGCGTGCCGTAGCATTCAAGGTAAGCGGGTGTGGCAATGATCCGACGCTTGCCCCGGGCGATGCGCCTGGCCGTCATCGAAGAATCGTCCAGGTCACCCATGCGCAGGGAAACGTCGATGCCCTCTTCCACCAGATCGACGCTGCGATCATCCAGCACCACGTCGATTTCCAATTGTGGATGCTGAGCCAGCAACGGCCCCAGATACGGCACCACGTGCATGCTGGCGAAGGTCACGGCGGCGCTGACCCGCAGGCGCCCGGTAAACCCCGAACCTGCCCCGCGCACGGCGGCATCGGCTTCGTCGGCCTGATCGATGGCCCTGCGGGCAGCGTCGTAGTAGGTCTGCCCGGCTTCAGTCGGCGTCAGGCCCCGGGTGGTGCGCAGCAACAGGCGCGTGCCCAGGTTTTCCTCGAGCGCCGCGATGGACTTCGACACCGCCGGCTGCCCGACGCCCAGGCGTTTCGCAGCGGCGGAAAACGAGCCGGTTTCCACAGCGCAGATAAAGGTTTGCATCGCGGCCAGGCGATCCATCGACACTCCTCGGCAAGACTCAAGACAGATCAATACGCAAGAGGCCGCCACAACAGTGACGGCCCGGTTGCATTGCAGGTTTCAGCCACGCAGCGCGGGCAGCAAATCAGTGGGTTCCGGGCGCTGAGTGTAATCCGGATTGACTTCGGCGTATGCGATCACGCCATCCTGGCCAATCACGAAACGGCCCGGCATCGGCAGCACCCAGGCGTCGTCATCGTTGAACACCGGCAGATCATTGCCAAACCCCTTGTACAGGTCGATCAGGTAATCCGGCAGTTTGAAACGCAGGCCGAAGGCTTCGGCGACGCGGCTTTTGACGTCACTGAGAATCGGGAAGCTCAGGTGATTCTGGCGCACGGACTTGCGGCTGTTGACGCGGGTCTGCGGAGAGATCGCCACCAGATTCGCGCCCAGCTCGCGGTACTGCGGCAGTGCCTCTTCCAGCGCTTGCAGCTCCATGTTGCAGTACGGGCACCACACACCCCGATAAAAGCTGATGACCAACGGCCCCTTGGCCAGCAGTTCGGCGGAAGATACCGGGTTGCCGTCCGGGTCGTTCAGGGTGAAGACCGGCGCCTTGTCACCGACTTTAAGGGTGCGCAGGGCTTGGCCCGAGGCGATCAGTTCGTCGGTTGCACGCTTCATGATCGCGTGCACCGGCGCGGGGGCGTTGTAAGGCGGTTTGCCGGCGACGAAATCGGCTTTGAAGGCATCGAGTCTTACTTGCAGGGTCATGGCGGTATTCCTTGTAGAGGGTGAGGGTTTCGACGTCGTCATCCTCTCAATCCGCCTGCCCGCCCAGAAGACGGGGCCGGGTGATAACAGCCATTCCTGAGGGGACTGGCTGGAAGGTGCTTGTCTGCAAGAGCTTTCATGGATGGAATCTTGTCAATGCAAGGCGTGAATCGAGCAGAATGGTGGTAAGGCAACTGAGGCAGGATGCAGTTGGTCACAGTGTTTTTTGCCCACATCATTGCAAAAAGCTGCCATCACACTGCAACCTCCGCAGATTCTGTCGCTCAGACTATTTCGATACTGACAAAATCGCGCATCATGGCCGCAGCCAGTTCAAGGGAGATCCACATGCGCTTCACCTCATTCACTACAGGTCTTGCAGCCTTGTCATCGCTGCTGATGTTGACCGGGACCGCGCTGGCCAGCGAAGAAACGCAACTGATCCAGTCCATCAATACTTTCCGCAGCCAGGCCCAGCCTTGCGCCAACGTGGTGTCGCAGGAACTCCCTCCCCTGACCGCCGACCCGCGCCTGAACCTGCCGGCCACTGGCAGCGTCGATCTGCAACAAGTGCTGGCCCGGGCCTCGTATCCGATGGTGACGGTGCAGGCGATTTCACTGTCCGGCCCCCGGGATGCGCAGTCGGCCATGAAGGCGGTGCAGGAAAGCTTCTGCCAGGTGGTGCTCGATCCGCAATTCGTCGATGTGGGTGTCAGCCGTGTCGACCGTGACTGGCGCATCGTACTGGCGCGGCCGCTGCTGGCAGGCGGGCTGGGCAACTCCCAGGCTGAAGGGCAGAAACTGCTCGGGCTGATCAACGCCGCCCGCAGCGTGCCCCATCAATGTGGCGGGCAGCCTTACGGCCCTGCTTCGCCCTTGACCTGGAACGACAGCCTGGCCAGCGCGGCCGAGGGCCACACCCGCTCGATGGCCAACAACAACTACTTCGACCACAAGGGCCGCAACGGCGGAACGCCGGGGGACCGGGCTGAACTGGCGGGCTACATCGGCCAGCAGATCGGCGAAAACATCGCCGCAGGCCAGGACAGCGCCCGCAAAGTGGTCGAAGGCTGGCTGGCAAGCCCCGGCCATTGCGCCAACCTCATGAACCCGGCGTACCGCGAACTGGGCGCGTCCTATGCGACCGATCCCAAGAGCGATGCGGGGATTTACTGGACGGCGATGTTTGGGGTGCAGCAGTAACGGGTTCACCCTCTAGACCGCTCCCGCGGGCAAGCCCGGCTGCTACGGGGATTGGGGCGTTCCCAGGATTTGTGTCTGACCCCGGACTGCTACGGAGAATTGGGATCGAAGCGCTCCCCTCACTTCGCCTTGCCGTCCCTGGGCTTGTAGAACAGGAACTTCCCGGTTTCGGCGGTCTTGATGTACTCGCTGGCCCAGTCTGGCTTGACGTTGCGGTCGTGGAAGTACATCGCGCCTTTGGTGCGGTCGGTCAGTTGCTGGTTGAGGGCCTTGCGGGCGATTTCCTTGGAGGCGGCGTAGCGATCATCTTCCTTGACCTGATCGGAGCGCCCGTCGCACCACCAGGAAAACTGACAGGCCTTTTTCTCAACACCCTGCTTGACCACTGCGCAGATGGTGTCTGGATACCCTTCATGGCCAAGGCGATTGAGCACCACGCTGGCCACCCCTTCCATGTCCGCATCGCTGCCACCCTTGGCTTCCCAATAGATGGTGCGCGACAGGCACACCAGCGCGTCATCGACGGGCTGCACGCCAGCGGGGTCCACGGCCTGGGCTTCGGATTTGGTAATGGTTTCGCTCTTGGGCACTGGTGATGTGGGGCCGTCCTTTTCCGCAGCTTTTTCTTCCAGTACCTGAGCCTTGCTGACCACGGCCTCAGGTTGCGGGGTGGCGTCGGCGGCCAGCACGGAGCTTGCCAACAGCGTCAGCAACAGGCCGGTAAACAGAGAAGTGAGGCGCATCGTCGAACCTTCTTTGCGAGGCCGATCATTCCTGCACCCGTGTCACGCCTGCGGTGCCATTTCAAGGCTCGCCAGGCAGCAACGCACGGAACATCGCAAGCTGTCTTCGACAAGTTATGGGTTGTTATGAATGGAACGCCGAACAGCAAGCGCAACTGTAAAACAAGTCGCTGGGAGCAGCATAGTGGCCCTTTGGCTTTATGCAATGGGCGCGTGACATCGGGATCACTGAGGCTTGCCAAACACGGGTGTGGTTGAGGATATTGGCGGCTACCTTCACAGCCCGTGCAGTGCCTGCCGATGCCGTTCAAACCGTGGATTCTGCCAGCGCTGATGCTCTGCACAAACCTTGCGTGTGCAGCCTCCCCGCCCTCGCTGCAAGCGGCCTTGCAACAGGCCGCGCCGGATGCCGACCCCAAGGTGATCGAGCTTGCAGTGCAGTCGGCACAATGCCGCGCCGGGCAAACCCCGCTTGAGCCGACACGCCTGGCGGTCATCGATTACTCGTTGCCCTCCACGACGCCGCGCCTGTGGGTATTCGACCTGCCCAAGCGCAGCCTGCTGTTTCGCGAGCTGGTGGCCCACGGGCGCAACAGCGGCGAAAACCTGGCCACGCATTTCTCCAACGAGTCGCAAAGTCTTGCGTCTAGCATCGGCCTGTACAGCACGCGCGAACCCTACACCGGGCGCAACGGCTATTCCCTGCGCATGGACGGCCTGGAGCCGGGCTTCAATGACCGGGCGTTCGAACGGGATGTGGTGATTCACGGGGCCGATTACGTCAGCGATGCCTTCGCCCGCGAGAATGGCCGGCTCGGCAGAAGCCACGGCTGCCCCGCTGTGGGAAGCGCCGTGGCCAGGCCCTTGATCGATACCCTGAAAGACGGGCAACTGCTGTTCATCTACTACCCCGACGCGCAGTGGCTCAAGTCATCGACCTTCATCCACTGCGCGCCAACGCATCAGCCCTGAGAAACGCTCCCCAGCGCAGGCCGAAGCCCCGTTGACGACGATGGTGCTTTCTCGACAGGCTGCGGCTGCGCGACAGGCTCAGGCTCGCCGTTGAGGGCACGGTGCATCTTCGCGGTGTCCAGCGCCCCGACCCACTTGGCGATGGCCATGGTGCCGACGCCGTTGCCAATGGTGTTGGTGATCGCACGCGCCTCGGACATGAAGCGGTCCACGCCCAGCAGCAAGACCATCCCGGCCACCGGAATCGTGCCCAGCGATGCCAGGGTTGCAGCCAGGATGATGAAGCCCGAACCGGTCACCCCCGCCGAGCCCTTGGAGGTGAACATCAATACCGCCAGCACGATCAACTGGTCGGTCAGGGTCAGCGGCGTGTTGGTGGCCTGGGCAATGAAGATCGCCGCGATGGTGTAGTAGATCGCCTGGCCGTCGGGGTTGAAGGTCAGACCCGAGGGAATGATCATCCCGGCCACCGGCTTGGACACCCCGGCCTTTTCCATCTTGGAAATCATCTGCGGCAGCACCGACTCCGAAGAACTGGTGCCGAGCACGGTGAACAGTTCTTCCTTGATGAAACGCAGGAATTTCCACAGGCTGAAACCGCTGTAGCGGCAGATCGGTCCGAGCACGAAGATCACGAACAGCGCGCAGGTCAGGTAGACACACGCCATCAGCTTGCCCAGGGAGAACAGCGAGCCGAAGCCGTACTTGCCGATGGTGAACGCAATCGCCCCGAACGCGCCGATCGGTGCCAGGCGCATGACCATGTTGACGATGCGAAACATGCCCTGCATCAGGCTGTCCAGCGCATCGACGAACACCTTGCCGCGCGGCCCGACCTGCGCCAGCGCCACGCCCAGCAGGATCGAGAACAGCAGGATCTGCAGCACGTTGCCCTTGGCGAACGCATCGACGATGGTGTCGGGGATGATGTTCATGACGAAGTCCATGAACGAGTCATGCTTGACCGCTGCGGTGTAGGTGGCAAGGCTCGAGGTGTCCAGCGTCGCGACGTCGATGTTCATCCCGGCGCCGGGCTTGAACACGTCGACCACGATCAGTCCGACCACCAGCGCAAGGGTCGAGACCACCTCGAAATACAGCAGCGCGCGAAAACCCACGCGCCCCAGTTCTTTCATGCTTTCCATGCGCGCGATGCCCGACACCACGGTGAGGAAAATCACCGGGGCCAGCAGCATCTTGATGAGTTTGATGAAGGCATCGCCCAGGGGTTTGAGCGAGGCAGCGGTGTCGGGAACCAGCACGCCGACGATGGCGCCGAGGATCACCGCGATGAGCACTTGGACATAGAGCTTGGACAGGATTCTTTTCATGACAGGGCCCTGATTTTTTATTGTTGTCAGGAATAGCTGAGGTCAGGCCGAAGCCCAGTCTCTGTAGGAGCGCGCTTGCTCTGGGCGGCATTCCGACGATGACATAGTGTCAGCCAACTCATTCGTTGCAGACCTACCGCAATCGTCGGAATGCCGCCCAGAGCAAGCGCGCTCCTACAATCAGCATCGGTGTAGCCTGTGATTCGAATCAGCGATTGATCAGCGCCAGCACCGCATCGGTGATCTGCCGGGTGGTCGCCGTGCCGCCCAGATCAGGCGTGTGCAGGCCGCTTTCGGTGACCGCTTCGATGGCCGACATCAGTTGCTTGGCCGCCGCCGGCTCACCCAGGTGTTCGAGCATCAGGGCGGCGGTCCAGAAGGTCGCGACCGGGTTGGCCACGCCCTTGCCGGTGATGTCGAAGGCCGAGCCGTGGATGGGTTCGAACATCGACGGGAACTGGCGGGACGGGTTGAGGTTGGCGGTGGGCGCAATGCCCAGGCTGCCGGACAGCGCGGCGGCCAGGTCCGAGAGAATGTCGGCGTGCAGGTTGGTGGCGACGATCACGTCCAGCGTCCCGGGTTTGAGCACCATGCGCGTGGTGACGGCGTCCACCAGTTCCTTGTCGATCTTCACGTCCGGGAAGTCCTTGGCGACTTCGTAGAAAATCTCGTCCCACAGCACCATGCCGTGCCGCTGGGCGTTGGATTTGGTGACCATGGTCAGGTGCTTGCGCGGACGGCTGCGGGCCAGTTCGAAAGCGAAGCGATGGATGCGCTCGACCCCGGCACGGGTGAACACCGACACCTCGGTGGCGACCTCTTCCGGCAGCCCACGGTGCACGCGACCGCCATTGCCCGAGTACTCGCCTTCGGAGTTTTCGCGCACCACCACCCAGTCGATCTGCTCGCCGTTGTGCAGCGGGCTCTTCACGCCTGGCAACACACGGGCCGGGCGCACGTTGGCGTATTGGTCGAAGCCCTGGCAAATCGGCAAGCGCAGGCCCCACAGCGAGATGTGGTCCGGCACGTTCAGCGCACCCACGGCGCCGAAGAAAATCGCGTCGAAGGTTTTAAGTTCCGCAAGGCCGCCCTCGGGGATGTAGTAGCCGTTTTTCAGGTAATTGTCCGAATTCCAGTCGAAGTGTTTGAAGTCCAGGGCAAAGCCGGATTTCTTCGACAGGGCCTGCAGCACTTCAACGCCGGCGGCAATCACTTCCACGCCGATGCCGTCGCCTGGGATCGCTGCAATCTTGTATGCGCTCATGTTCAACTCCACTCTCGAAACGTTCTTGTTTTTCCCCTCGAACAGGGCTGTTCAAGCGGGGTGTGAGCGGAGTATATGTAGTGAAACCAAAGCAGTGAGTTCCTTGAAATCACTACATCCATAACTTTGAGTTACGAATGAATCAGTCTCTGGACCTGCAGTTTTTCTACCTTCTGGCCAAGCAAGGCAGCCTCGCCGCAACCGCTCGGGAGCTGGGCGTGACGCCGCCTGCGGTGAGCAAGCGCCTGACCGCCCTTGAGGCCCGGCTGGGCATCCGGCTGGTCAACCGCACTACCCGCTCCATGAGCCTGACCGCCGAGGGCGAGCTGTATTTTTCCCACGCCGCGCGGATCCTCACGCAGATCGAAGAGGTGGAGCAGTTGGTGAGCAGCAGCCGCGCAACGCCCAAGGGCCTGATCCGGGTCAATGCGTCACTGGGCTTCGGGCGGCGCTACATTGGCCCGGCGCTGGCGGCGTTTTTCGCCCGTTATCCGGAGGTGGAAATCCAGCTGGAAATCAGCGACCACCCGCTGGATCTGACCGCCCACGGTTTTGACCTGGGCATCCGTTTCGGCACCCTGCCCGACGCGGCCTTTCATGCCCGCAAGATCGCCTCCAACCGGCGCCTGTTGTGCGCATCGCCCCTGTACCTGGAAAAACATGGCGTGCCGGCGCGCCTGGCAGATCTGCAAGATCACAACTGCATTTTCCTGCGCCAGAACGAAACGCCTTACGGGGTATGGAGCTTCACCAACGGCGGCAGGACGCAGAACGTCAAGGTGCGAGGCGCGCTGGGCTGCAACGACGGAGAGGTGGCCCTGAACTGGGCGCTGGAGGGGTTCGGCATTCTGCTGCGCGCCGAATGGGACATCGCCCGTTATGTACGCAGTGGTCGCCTGCGGCTGGTGCTCGAAGACCAGACCCCGACCCGCGCCGACGTCTACGCGGTGTACCCGCAGCAATTGCACCTGTCGGCGAGGGTGCGCAGCCTGATCGATTTTCTGGTGGAGCGCTTCGAGCACATCGACCACCTGGAGGAGACGATGTCGGAGCGGGAGTGACTCTCTACCATTTCTCTGATGACCACTACCGTAGCAGCGCGGCTTGCCGGCGGGAGCGGTCTCAAGATCACCCGCGGGCAAGCCCGGCTGCTACGGGAACGAGGTGACTGGCGCAGTAAGCTTACCGCCGTACAGGGCACCGCCGTCGGTGTAGGTCTGGGTGTAATGCCGAAGGTGCGCCAACGCCTGCCCCTGCTCATCGAACAGGTGACAGCGCGCCCCTGATACACCCACAGCCAGCGTCTGCCCGGCCTTGACCGAAGACATGCCGTCGCCCTTGACCATCAGGTCGCTGCCCTCGGCGGTCTGGGCATGGGTGAAGGTCTCGCCGCCCAGGTGCTCAACCACCAATGCCGTCACTGGAATCTGCGCATCCCCTGCCCCACGCTCGGACAAGTGCTCCGGGCGCAAACCCAGGGTCAGCGGCTGACCGGGGCTGACGTTCTCACCTTTGACCGGCACCAACAGCCTGGCGCCGCCCGGCAGACTGACCTGTACCCCTTCGGCACTCACCAGCACTGCCTGCACCGGCAGGAAACTCATCTGCGGCGAGCCAATGAAGCCTGCCACGAAGCGGTTGCGCGGGTGGTGATACAGCTCGAGCGGCGAGCCCACCTGTTCGACGCAGCCTTTGTTCAGCACTACGATCTTGTCGGCCAGGGTCATGGCTTCCACCTGATCGTGGGTGACGTAGATCATGGTTGCCTGCAGGTCGGCATGCAGCTTGGCGATCTCGATGCGCATCTGCACCCGCAACGAGGCGTCGAGGTTGGACAGGGGTTCGTCGAACAGAAACACCTCGGGCTCATGCACGATGGCACGTCCGATCGCCACCCGCTGACGCTGACCGCCCGAGAGCGCCTTGGGCTTGCGCTCCAGCAACGGTTCCAGTTGCAGGATGCGCGCAGCGTTGCGCACCTTGGCTTCGATCTGCTCGCGAGGGGTCTTTTGCATCTTCAGGCCGAAGGCGATGTTGTCGTAGACCGACATGTGCGGGTACAGCGCGTAGGACTGAAACACCATCGCCACGCCACGGTCGGCGGGCTCAAGGTAGGTCACGTCTCGGGCGCCGATGCGTATCTGCCCCTGGGTGATGCTTTCAAGCCCCGCGATGCAGCGCAGCAGGGTCGACTTGCCACAACCGGACGGCCCGACGAACACCACGAATTCGCGGCTTTCGATATTCAGGTGGATGTCGTGCAACACCTTGATATCGCCGTAGGCCTTCTCGATGCCGGTCAAACTGAGCTCAGTCAAAATCGTGTCCCCTGGATTTATTGTTGTTGTGGTCCTGCCAACGCCGATCAATTGTAGGAGTGAGCTTGCTCGCGATGGCGGTCTAGGTGTCACACATGTGGGGGCTGACGGTCCGCAATCGCGAGCAAGCTCACTCCTACAGGTGCGTGTTCATTCTGGAACTTGACAGCAAAATATTTCGCTCTACGATCATTTGTAATTCTAAAAATACAAATGTCAAGGAGCACACCGAATGCGGGCTGCGTATATCCATGGCATCCGCGACATCCGCATCGGCGAAAAGCCGGTGCCAGTGCCTGCGGCCGGTGAGGTCTTGTTGCGGGTCAGCGCCGTCGGCGTGTGTGGCAGCGATCTGCATTACTACAAGGAAGGCGCCATCGGCCACGCCCGCATCACCCAGCCATTCATCGCCGGGCATGAATTTGCCGCCCGTGTGGTCGACGATCATCCGCACTTGAACCTTGCGGCCGGGCAACTGGTCGCCGTGGACCCGGCCAAACCTTGCGGGCAGTGCGAATGGTGCCATCGCGGCCACGTCAACCTCTGCCCCCACGTGCAGTTCCTCGGCTCCCCGCCCCACACCCACGGCGCGATGACCGAATACATTGTGGTCGCGCCCAGCCAGATCTACCCCGTCCCCGATCACTTCACCCCGGTTCAGGCAGTCATGCTCGAACCCCTGGGCGTGGCAATCCATGCGATGGACCTGGCGGGCAGTAAAAAACTCTTCGAAACCGTCGCCATCATCGGCTGCGGCCCCATCGGCCTGTGCCTGCTGCAACTGGCGCGGATGCTGTGCAAGAAGGCGATCTACGCCATCGACCCGATCAACTACCGCACCGAGAAAGCCCGGCAACTGGGTGCTGATGAGGTGTCCGCCGATCACGCCGCCATCGCCGAATGGACCCAGGGGCGCGGCGTCGACCTGGTGCTGGAGGCGACCAACTCCCCGGAAGGCTTTCAGATCGCCGCGCAATCGGCGCGCATTGGCGGCCGGGTGGTGCTGGTGGGCATTCCCGATGGCGACCAGTACGCGCCCCTGAGTGCTTCGTTGCTGCGGCGCAAGGGGCTGGACATTCGCATGTCCCGGCGCATGGGCCATGTGTATGACCGGGCAATTGAACTGGTGGCGCAAGGCTCGGTGGACGTCGATTGCCTGGTGACCCATCGCTTCGACCTGGCCCAGGCCACAGAAGCGTTCAGTTACCCCTCGGAATTTCTCGACGGGGCGCTCAAGACGGTGATTCTCCCCCACCCCGAATAAGCAGTGCTGTAACTCCCGACGCGCGTCAGCGCACACAACGCGTAATCCTCACCAACAAGAACAAAGAGGTCACGTAATGAACAAGCTGGTATGGAATGCCCTGGCCCTGTCAATCGCACTCGGCTCAGGCGCCGCCCAGGCCTGGACGCTCGAAGAGGCCGCAACGCCCTACAAGGGCACCGAGATCAAGGCCATTTTCCTCGACCGCCCAGGCTACGCCGCCGCCATCAAGCTGCTGCCCGAGTTCGAGAAAAAAACCGGGATCAAGGTCAGCTACGAAACCATCCCCTACGAGAACAGCCGCGAACGCCAGGTGCTGAGTTTCACCTCCGGCGAACAGCTCGACGTGGTGCTGACCGACGTGGTGTGGATCGGCGAATTCGCCGGCAACGGCTGGCTGGAACCGGTGACCACCTTCACCAAGGACCCCAAGCTCGCGGACCCGGACCTCAAGCTCGACGGCTTCTTCCCGATCCTGCTGGAGTCCTTCGGCGGCTGGGACAACCAGACCTACGGCCTGCCCTTCGATAACTATTCGGGCCTGCTGTTCTACAACAAGTGCATGCTCAAGGATGCAGGCTTCGACAAGCCCCCTGCGACCTGGGACGAGGTGCTCAAGGTTTACGGGCCCAAGCTCACCGACAAGGCCAAGGACCGCTACGCCTACGCCCTGCAATCGCGCCGTGGCGAAACGCAGTCGGCGGACAGCTTCATGCGCTTCCTCTGGCCGTTCGGCGGCTCGTTGCTGGACGCCAACTTCAAGTCCAACCTCAACTCCAAGGCATCCCAGGAAGGCCTGCAATTCCGCCAGGACCTGATGAAGTTCATGCCGCCGGGCATCGTCGACTATGACCACAACGAAGCGGTCAACGCGCTGGCCCAGGGCAAGGTGGCGATGATCACCGAGTGGTCGGCGTTCTACAGCACCCTGGCCGACCCCGGAAAATCCAAGATCACCGACTGCCTGGCCGTGGCCACCGAACCCAAGGGGCCTGCGGGGCTCAAGCCGGCACTGGGCGGGTTCTCGCTGGGGGTCAACGCGCACTCGGACGACAAACAGAAAGCCGCCGCGTGGCTGTTCATCCAGTGGGTGACCTCCGAGGCCATGGCCAAGCCGTACCTGGAGGCCGGTGGCGTGAGTGGGCGGATGTCGGTGTACAAGGATCCTGAGGTGCAGAAGAAATACCCGTTCGTGCAGCCGATGGTGACCTCCTGGGAAGGCGGCGTGCCTGACTACCGTCCACGCTTCCCGCAATGGCCGGAAATCTCTGAAGTGGTCGGCGAAAACGGCACCGCCATCATGCTCGGCAAGACCAGCGTCGAAGCCGGGGCCAAGGCCATCGGGACGAAGATGGAGGACATCCTCAAGAAGGCGGGCTACTACGACGGCAAGGTCAAGTTGCTGAAGTAACGCCGTAACCTGTGGGAGCTGGCTTGCCAGCGAAGACGGTATGTCAGTCAACCTTGGGGTGTCTGACACGCCGCTTTCGCTGGCAAGCCAGCTCCCACAGGGACTGTGCTCAGTTGCAAACGTATTTGCCCGACCAGAGATCCGAACCACCATGTCCAACAATAAAAAACGGGTATTCCCCACGCTCTGGAACAACACCCGGGCGGCCTTTTCCTTTCTGGCGCCGGCCACCGTTGCGCTGGCGCTGATCGGAATCTTTCCCACCGTGTTCGCGCTGGTCAATTCGTTCCGCCAGTACAACCTTGCACGGCCCAAGGACCCGACGCCCTTCATCGGCTTCGACAACTACTTAAACGTGCTCAATGACGCCTCGTTCTGGGCGGCGCTGGGGCGTACCGGGCTGTTTCTGGTCACCGTGGTGCCGATTCAACTGGCCCTGGGGCTGGTCATCGCCCTGCTGCTGCACAAGCCGGGTCTGTCAGGCTTCAAGCTGCTGGCGCGCATGAGCCTGGTGATCCCGCTCGCTACCGCCCCTGCCGTGGCCGGGCTGATCGGCCGGCTGATCTTCAACCGCGATTTCGGCGTGGCCAACGCCTTGCTGGCGATGCTCAACGCAGGTCCCGTGGAATGGCTGGGCGACACCACCAACGCCTTCATCGCCGTGGCCCTGATGGACATCTGGCAATGGACGCCTTTCTGCGCGCTGGTGCTGCTCGCCGGGCTGACCATGGTGCCCAACGAAATCGAAGAAGCCGCGCGTCTGGAGACCCGCAGTCGCTGGCAGATCGTGCGTTACGTGCAGCTGCCGTTTCTGCTGCCCAGTGCGACGGTGATCCTGATCCTGCGCACCGCCGACATCCTCAAGATGTTCGACACCGTGTTCACCATGACCCGCGGCGGTCCGGGCGCAGCCACGGAGCTGGTCAGCGTGTACATCCAGCGCATCGGCTTTCGGGTGTTCGACCAGGGCGTGGCCTCGGCGCAGGCGATCCTGCTGCTGATCCTGACCATCGTGCTGGCGCGGCTGTACATCAAATTCGTCTACCGGGAGATCTGACATGGCAACCGTACCTGCCGCCAACGTCGTGGCCACGCCTGCACGCACCCGCCCGCGAATGAAAGTCAGCGCCTGGCATCTGGTGGGCCTGTTGGCGATCTTCCTGTTCGCGGTGTTTCCGTTCTACTGGATGGTCGCCACCAGCATGAAGACCCAGGCCGAAGCGCTGGCCTCGCCGCCGGTGTGGCTGTTCACCCCGCACCTGGACAACTACGTCAAGGTGCTGTTCGAGCGCGACGTGCTGCATAGCCTGGACAATTCGCTGATCGTCGCCGCCTGCACCACCGTGCTCGCCGTGGGTCTGGGTACACCTGCGGCCTATGCGCTGGCACGGTTCGAGTTCAAGGGCAAGGAGGACCTGTGGTTCTGGTTCATCACCAACCGCATGTTGAGCCCGATTGTCGTGGCGTTGCCGATCTTCCTGATGGCGCGCAACCTGGGGCTGATCGACACGCACCTGGTGCTTATCCTGATCTACCTGACCTTCAACCTGCCCATCGTGGTATGGATCTGCACTGACCAGTTTCGCGGCGTGCCCAAGGATCTGGATGAAGCCGCACGCCTGTCCGGCGCCTCGCGCTTCACCATCTTCTGGCGCATCGCGCTGCCGCTGGCGATGCCGGGCGTGGCAGTGTCGGCGATCTTCTCGTTCATCTTTTCCTGGAACGAACTGCTCTACGCCCTGGTGCTGACGCGCAACGTAGCGCGCACGGCACCGGTGACCGCCACCAGCTTCATGAGCGGCTATGATCTGCCCTGGGGCGAGATCATGGCCACCGGCACGCTGATCGTCTTCCCCGTGATCATTTTTGCATTGATGGTTTCAAAGCATCTGGTACAAGGTCTGACCATGGGCGCCGTGAAATAGGCGCCGCGCTTCCCAGGTTTTGAAGGACGCCGCCGTGCACAATCGCTATCCGGAATTTACCGCCGACACCGATACGGTGAACGCGGAGGATCAACTGAACATCCGTATCGCCTGGTATTACTACGTCAACAGCATGACCCAGCAACAGATCGCCGACCGCCTGGGGATCACCCGGGTGCGGGTCAACAAGGCCCTGGCGACCTGCCGCGAAACCGGCGTGGTGCAGATCCGCATCAACTCGCCGCTGGCCTCCTGCGTGGCCCTGGAGGAGCGCCTGCAGGAGCGCTTCGGCCTAGAAAGAGTCACCGTGGCGCCCTCGCCGGACGATCCGTCGAGCATCTTTCGCGTGCTGGGCGTTGCCGTGGCCCCGAGCATCGAGGAGTCCCTGAGCGATGGCTGCATCGTCGCCGTGGGCTGGGGCCGGACCCTGCGCCAGGCGGTTCGCGAACTGCAGGGCCGCTCGCTGCCGAACACCACCGTGGTCTCGCTGCTGGGCGGCCTGCATTACGGCTCGGCCAACAACACAGTGGAAATCGCCTCGAGCCTGGCAGGCTTGCTGCAAGGCTCCTATTACTACCTGGCCGCCCCGCTCTTCGCGCCGTCGGAGCACTACCGCGACATGATCCTGGCCGAAGCCTCGGTGCAAGCGGTGTTGGGCAAGGCGCGGGAAGCGGACGTCGCGTTGCTCACCGTGGGTGACCTGAGCGAGCGTTCGCTGATGCTGGAACTGGGGCTGGTCAACCCCGAGGACGCCCGCTCGCTGCGCGCCGCCGGTGCCGTGGGCGATCTGCTCGGGCGCTGGCTGGACCGCGACGGCATCGAGGTCAATCACCCGCTCAACCGCCGGGCCATTTCGCTGGACCCGGACGACCTGCGCAAGATCAAGAAAGTGGTGCTGGTGTCCGGCGGCCCGTACAAAGCCGAAATCATCCGCGCCGTGCTGCTGCGCAACGTCGTCCACGAACTGGTGATCGACGAGAGCGCAGCCCTCGAGCTGCTCGAACAAGAACCCTGACCCAACCTCTGGAGCCACCTTCATGCCCTCCCATGATTTCATCGGCAAACGCATTCTGGTCACCGGGGCGGGCAAAGGTATTGGCCGCCAGACCGTCGAGTGGCTCAGCCGCTGCGGCGCCGAGGTGATCGCCCTGGGCCGCATTCCGGCTGATCTGGCCTACTGCGAACAGACGCTGGTGGTCGACCTGGCGGACGTGGCCGCAACCCAGGCGGCGGTGGCGTCGATGCTGCCCATCGACCTGCTGGTCAACTGCGCGGGCGTGGTCGAGCTTGAATCCTTTCTCGACACCTCGGTGCAAACCTTCGACCAGATGATCGCGGTCAACACCCGTGCACCGATGGTGGTGGCCCAGGTGGTCGCGCGGGATCTGATCGCTCGCGGGGTGCCGGGGGCCATCGTCAACGTGTCGAGCCTGGCCGCCGCGGTGGGCACCCGGGATCACGCCGCCTACTGCGCGTCCAAGGCGGCGCTGGATGCGCTGACCCGGGTCATGGCCGTGGAGCTTGGGCCGTACGGAATCCGGGTCAACAGCGTCAACCCGGTGGTGACCCTCACGCCCATGGCCGACAAGGCCTGGAGCGACCCGGTCAAGGCGGCGTCGATGCTGTCGCGCATTCCATTGGGGCGTTTCGTGCAACCGGACGAAATCGCCGCGACCATCGCCTTTCTGCTCAGCGAGGACGCAGCGATGATCAACGGCGTGACCCTCACGGTGGACGGTGGATTCAGCGCTGGTTGAGTTTTGCCAGGCGTGGATAAAGGTCGCGCAAGCGCGGGTAGAGTTCGCTGTACAGCGCCAGCAGTTCGCGATGAAATTCCCGTAGCGCGGGGTTGGGTGAGAACGTCTCGCCACCCTGGGTCATGGCCTGCGCCGCACTGGCGAAATCCTCGTACCAGCCCGCCCCTACGGCAGCTGCGATTCCGGCGCCCAGGCTCGACGCTTCCTGAGTGACGGCGCGAATCACCGGGCGGTCGGTGATGTCGGCGATGATCTGGCACCACAATCGGCTCGCCGCGCCGCCACCGATTGCAACGAAAGCATCGACCGGCTCACCCGTGGCCTCGACCATGCGCTGAGTGGCCAGGGCCTGCTCCAGCGCGATACCTTCGAGCACGGCGCGGTAGATCTGCGCCCGGCCGTGATCCGGTGACAACCCAAGCAGGCAGCCCCGCGCATCCTGGTCCCAATAGGGGTTCATCACCCCGTTCCAGTACGGCAACAGAATCAGCCCCTCGCTGCCGGGGGCGACGCGCGAGGCTTCTATCTCCAGCCGGATCAGGCTGTCGGGCTGGGCAACCACGTCGATCTCGAAAAACTGCTTGAGCAGGCTGTTGATCAGCAGCGTGCCTGACCGCAGGGAGGTTTCCAGCACATAGCCTTTGCGGTCGATGGCGCAGAGGGTGCGGAAGGCGTCGTTCACCCGAGGGGTTGCGGCGTAGACGCCCGAGACGATCGCGGTGCCCAGGTTCAGATACGCCGTACCGGGGCTGACCACACCGATGCCAAGGCCGCCGGCCTGCCCGTCACCACCGCCGGCGACCACGGGGGTGCCGACTGGCAAACCAGTCAGTGCATGGGCGTCTTGAGTGATTGTGCCCAGCACAGTGCCGGGAGCGCAGGCCTTGGGGAAACACTCGCTGCCAAGCGCAATGGGCAGCGCCCTCAGCACATCGTCCGCCCAGCGATGCCGGTGGATGTCGAAGGCTCCGAACGGATCGGCGCTGGCCCAGCTTGTCACGAACGCGCCGGTGAGCTTGCGCACGAGCCAGGCGTGGGGATCGTAGACGTGGCGAATCTTGTGAAACAGCTCGGGCTCGGCATCGGCCAGCCAGGCCAGGCTGTAAATGGCCGGCGCCCAGTCGTGGGGCTTGCCGGTGATGCTGTGCAGGCGTTCGTGGCCTACCCGCTGACACAGCGCTGATACCTCATCCTTGCGACGCTCGTCGAGCCAGAGCATTGCCGGGCGCAGCAGTTGGTCACGGGCGTCGGTGACCGCCACGGTTTCACGCTGGTTGACCACCGCGACCGCCGCGATGGAGCGGCCCTCGATCTGGGCCAGCAGCGATTTCACCGCCTGCTGCGTGGCGCACCACCAGTGCTCGGGGTCCTGCTCGTAGGCATTGGGTGCCGGACGCGACAGCGTCAACGGCGCACGCCCCTGGGCGACCAGCACGCCCCGCGCATCCCAGGCGATGGCCTTGCAGGTGGTGGTGGAAAGATCGATACCGATGACCAACTCGTGCATGCGCGCCCTGCTCCGTCCGTGCGTGACAACCTGCGAATCGTAGCCCAGGACGCACGCCCTTGCGCCATCGGAATGAAACCCCGTGTGTCCACCACGGCGCACACCGCATTCAAACCCGCTCCCGCGCCACGCCGTTTCTCACGCGAACGATGTCCGCCAACACCGCCAGGGCGATCTCTGCGGGTGTCTTGCTGCCCAGCGCCAGGCCGATCGGGGCATGGATGCGGGCCAGCGTCGCCTCGTCCATCCCGGCAATCCGCTGCAAGCGCTCCATGCGTTTTTCGCTGGTCTTCTGCGACCCCATGACCCCGATGTAAAACGCCGGGCTGTTCACCGCCTCCATCATGGTCAGGTCGTCCAGCCGTGGATCATGGGTCAGCGCCACCACCGCCGTAGCCTCATGGCACCCCCCTTCGGCGATCCAGCGCGCCGGCAGAATCGGTTCAAACCGCACATTGGCGATCCCCAATGGATGCTGAAACTCTTCGCGGGGCTCACAGATAATCACCTCGAAATCCAGCGCCAGGGCAAATTGCGCACAGAACAACGCCACCGTCGAAACACCCGCGATGACCAACCGCTGAGCCGCGCCGAACCGCACGCGCAACCGCTCCCCGGAGCGTTCCACACGCGGGCCGTCCTGGTTGTCTTCGAGCAGTTGTGGATCAGCGAACGGCAAGCGCCATTCCCGCACCAGCCGTCCGCGCCCCAGCAGCGCCGATTCCAGCCGACGAAGGTGCTCGATATTCGTCCCATGCGCCTCAAGCCGCTCGACCAACACCTCCAGCACCCCGCCACAAGGCAGGCGCACTTGCGGTGCGTCGCTGCCGTCGCCATAGCGCACCAGTGCAATGGGCTCGGCAAAACCGCCCTGGGCAACCCGCTGCAGGAAATCGTCCTCGATGCAGCCCCCTGACAGCGACCCGCAGCTCGCGCCATCGCTTCTGGCGACCAGCAATGCACCGGGCGGGCGCGGCGATGAGCCGAAGCTGGCAATCACGGTGCACAGCCACACCGTCTGCCCCGATTCGAGCCAGTGGATTGCCCGTTGAATCACCTGCAGATCAAGCGGTTGCATGGCGAACACTCTTTTCATGAAGTAAACACTTCATGAAAAGGCAAGATCGATGCCATCTGCGAGATACGCCATCCGGGTCCATCCCGCCCGGCCCTATCGTTATATCCAACGCTATACAACGATCGTTCTCTGTGCTGATCTGTATCCTTCGGTGACAACTGCACCGCTCCAATACCCACAATAACGACAACGGAACCGCTCACCCATGCTCCTGCGCCAACTGACCTACCTGGTGACGCTCGCCCAAGAACAGCACTTCGGCCGTGCCGCAGAGAAATGCAACGTCTCGCAGCCGGCCTTTTCCGAGGCCATCCGCAACCTGGAACAGGACCTGGGCATTTCAGTGGTGCAGCGCAGTCGCCGCTTCGAAGGGCTGACCTGCGACGGCGAGAAGGTGCTGGTCTGGGCGCGGCGGATCCTCGCCGATTGTGGCGCCATGCGTCAGGAGGCCGGCCACGACGAGCAAGACCCCGCCGGCGTGTTGCGCCTGGGGGCCATCCCGACGGTGCTGTCGATGGTGCCGCTGATGACCGACTCCTGCCTGACCGCCTACCCCCGCCTCAATCACGAGGTGTACACCCTGGCGACCTCGGACATCCTGCAGCGCCTGGCCAATTTCGAGCTGGACCTGGGCATGACGTACCTGGCCGACGTTCGCTTGCAGGCGTTCGAAACGCTGCCGCTGTTCAAGGAGCGCTACGTGCTGATCGCCCGGGACGACACGGCCCTCAGCCACGAACAAAGCCTGACGTGGGACGCCGTGGCGCAACTGCCGCTGTGCCTGTTGACCCGCAACATGCAGTGCCGCAAAGGGGTGGACGACGCCTTTGCCCGAGCGGGCGTATGCGTGACACCCAGGGTCGAGACCGACTCGATGATGGTGCTTTACGGTCACGTACGCTGCTCGGGGTTGTACAGCGTGGTGCCCCACAGCGCGCTGTCGATGAGCGAGATGCGCGAAGAAATTACCGCGATTCCCATTGTCCCGGAGCTGGCCAGGGAGATCGGCCTGGTGTTTCTGCGGCGCGATCCGCAACCGCTGCTGATCAATTCGGCGCTGAACGTAATCCGTTCACTGGACCTGCAAAGCCGGGTCGACTCCTTCCTGCGCTGTTGATCGGTCTGTCCGATCTATAGATCGGAACAAGCGATTGGCTCTGGATCGCAGCCTCCCCGAGGATGGCTCGCAAGCGGCAACGATCCGCTTCGGCGAGTGGCATGACGCGCCCTCGTTCATCCAACAATCAGGAGGCACCATGGCGAAAATTGTTTGCGTACTCTACGACGACCCGGTCAACGGCCAACCCCAGTCCTACGCCCGCGATGATCTGCCCCATCTGGAACGCTATCCCGACGGCCAGACGCTGCCGACCCCCAAGGCCATCGACTTCCAGCCCGGCACGCTGCTGGGCAGTGTTTCGGGTGAGCTGGGGTTGCGCAAATACCTGGAATCCAACGGTCACCAACTGGTCGTGACCTCCAGCAAAGACGGCGTAGACAGCGTGCTGGATCGCGAACTGCACGATGCCGAGATCATCATTTCGCAACCGTTCTGGCCGGCCTACATGACCGCCGAGCGCATGGACAAGGCACCCAAACTCAAGATGATCGTCACCGCCGGCATCGGCTCCGATCACACCGACCTGCAGGCGGCCATGGACCGCGGCATCACGGTGGCCGAAGTGACCTACTGCAACAGCAACAGCGTCGCCGAACACGTGGTGATGACCACCCTGGCGCTGGTGCGTAACTACCTGCCGTCGCACAACTGGGTGCTCAAGGGCGGCTGGAACATCGCCGACTGCGTGGCCCGCTCCTACGACGTCGAAGGGATGCACGTCGGCACAGTCGCTGCCGGGCGCATCGGCCTGCGCGTGCTGCGTCTGCTCAAGCCATTCGACATGCACCTGCACTACATGGACCGCCATCGCCTGCCCGAAGCGGTGGAGAAAGAGCTGAACCTGACCTACCACTCGACGCTGGAAAGCCTGGCCAAGGTCTGTGACGTGGTGACGCTCAACTGCCCGCTGCACCCTGAAACCGAGCACATGATCAACGGCGATTCGCTCAAGCACTTCAAGCGCGGCGCGTATCTGATCAACACCGCGCGGGGCAAGCTGTGCGACCGCGACGCCATCGCGGCGGCACTGGAGAGTGGCCAACTGGCAGGCTACGGCGGCGACGTCTGGTTCCCGCAACCGGCACCTGCCGATCACCCATGGCGCGGCATGCCCCATCACGGCATGACCCCGCACATTTCCGGCACCAGCCTTTCGGCGCAGGCCCGCTATGCGGCAGGCACCCGTGAAATTCTCGAGTGTTATTTCGAGAACCGCCCGATCCGCGACGAGTACCTGATCGTCCAGGGCGGCAAACTGGCCGGCGTCGGCGCGCACTCCTACAGCGCGGGGAATGCGACCAAAGGGTCGGAAGAAGCCGAACGCTTCAAAAAACGGTAACGCCCCATGACCCAGCTCTCATCGACAGTGCCAGGTATTCTGGCCACTTCCCGACGGGCGCGGATCGGCCAGCTGTTGCTGGCCGGTCTGGGGGCATTTCTGGCATTGAGCGTGGTCGGTGCGGTGACCACGTTCAGCGAGCAGCCCCTGCTGATCGGCTCGTTCGGCGCGTCGTGCGTGTTGCTGTTCGGCTTTCCCAAGGGGCCGTTCTCCAGGGTGCGCAATGTCATTGGCGGGCATGTGCTGTGCTCGACGATCGGCGTGGGGTGCCTTGCCCTGTTCGGCCCGGGCATCGCCCCCATGGCTCTTGCGGTGGCGCTGTGCGTGATGGTGATGGCAATCACCGGCACCACGCACCCACCTGCGGGCGGCAACCCGATCATCATCTTCATGACCCAGCCCGGCTGGACCTTCATCCTGATACCGACCCTGGCAGGGGCCGTGCTGCTGGCGGCGATTGCCTGGGTGTACTGGAAAGCCTCCACCCGGCTCAACGCCCCACCCGGCAACCTTGGTTGATGCCCCGTTGTAGTCCGGCTTGCCGGCGATGGCGACCTCAAGATCGTCCCCGCCGGCAAGCCGTGCTGCTACGGGGTATGCGGTGGGACACAAATTCCGTCAACACCCACACCTCCACGTAGCAGTCCGGCTTGCCGGCGATGGCGATTTCGAGGACGCCGACGCCGGCGAGCCGGACTGCTACGGGTCAGGGGTGAGGCACAAATCTCGGGTACGCCAATCATCCCGTAGCAGCCGGGCTTGCCCGCGGGAGCGTCCTCGAGTGGGCATAAATCTGCGGTTCGTTGACATCTGCCCCAGCCTCATCAACTCTTGCCCATCGGTACAGGCAGGAGCTTACGATGGCGAGCAAAGAAGAAATCGCGGCGTTCATCGCCCGGGAGTTTCCGCAGACGCGGATTGTGGTCGAGGCCGTTGGGGATCAGCGGGCTACCATTTCCCAGGTGGTCGAGCATTCGGACCTACGCCCAGGCGGCACGGTGTCGGGGCCCACGCTGATGGCGGTGGCCGATGTGGCGCTGTATGTCGCTGTACTCGGGGTCATCGGCATTGTGCCCTTGACCGTGACCACCAGCCTCACAATCAACTTCCTGCGCAAACCCGAGGCCGGGCGGCGGATCATCGCCGAATGCCAACTGATGAAGGTCGGCAGGACCCTGGCCATCGGCGAAGTCTCGCTCTACTCCGAAGGCCTGCCGGACGCCGTGGCGCATGTGGTGGGTACCTACTCGATCCCACCACAACAGCGGATGTGATCAGAACTTCCAGCGCGCATTGACCACCGCATTGCGCGGCTCGCCGTAGCTGCCGGAGTTGAACGTGCCCAACCCGTCGTAATACTTCTTGTCGAACAGGTTGTTGACGTTCAGCCCCAGGCTCAGGTGCTCGTCCACCTTGTAGTTGGCCAGCAGCCCCACCACACCATAGGGCCGCTGATGGGCCTTGGTGTTGAACTCCTCGTTGACCGCGTAGATATCGCTCTGCCAGGTCATGTTGCCGCCTACCGTCAGCTTGTTCAGCTCACCCGGCAAGCGGTAGGTCGTCCCCAGCTTGAACAGGTTCATCGGCTGGTTGGTCTCGACCCGGTTGTCGTCCTTGTCATGGGATTCGCGGTAGGTGTAGCCGCCGAGGATGTTCCAGCCCGGCAGGATTTCACCCGAGATTTCCGTCTCGATACCGCGCGTGGTGGTGCCGCTGATCGCCCGGTAGATTTCCTGCGGGCCGCTGTCGTCCACCAGTTGCGGGGTGTTTTTCTGTTTGACTTCGAACAGCGCGACGCTGGCATTGAGCGCGCCATCGAGGAACTCACCCTTCAGGCCGATCTCGTAGTTGTCACCTTCAAGCGGCTCCAGCGACGTGCCCCCCGCTGTCTTGTAGAAGGTCTGCGGCAGGAAGATGCTGGTGTAGCTGGCGTACACCGAGTACGTCTCGTTGAGGTCGTAGATCACCCCGGCATAGGGCGTCACCACGCCGGTCTTCTTGGTGCGGTCGCGGCCGGTGACTTCGCCGGTCAGATCGTCGCTGGTGTCGTCACGCTCGTTCCACGAACTGACCCGCGTACCGAGGATGACCGACAGCGAATCCGTAGGCTTCAAGCGCAAGGCACCGTAGACGCCGTTCTGGCTCAGGCGGCTGAGGTTTTCCTCGGTTTTGCCAAGGTGCAGCTTGCCGCCGGGATTGCCATCGTACTGGTAGATATTGTCGACCGAAGGCGTGGCACGCTCGTAGGTCGGGAAGTTGAGGTGGGTGTAGGCGACGTTGGCGCCGAACACCAGCTCGTGCTCGCGCCCGCCCAACTGGAACGGCCCGGTAACGTAAAGGTCGGCGTTGTCCTGGGTCTGGTAGCTGTCCAGGCGGTTGACGAACATCGACACCCCGGTGCCGGTCTCGAAATCCGGAGCGCCTGCGCTGGCCGAGCCGACCACCCCATGGCGGTAGGCATATTGATGGCTGTAGGCGGCTTTCAGGGTCCAGTCGTTGGCCAGTTTGTGCTCCAGCACGGTGCTGAAGTTGTAGTGGCTGTTGTCCAGATAACTCCACTTGGCGCCAGGGTTGAACGAGCGAGAGAAATGGGTCGCTGTTCCATTGCTGTTGAACAGCGGGATGTGGCCGAAGCTGACCCCGTCCGAATCGTTGTTCTGATAGTCCAGGCTCAAGCGCAGCAAGGTGTCTTCGCTCAGGTCCACGTCCACCGCGCCGTACATCACGCGTTTTTCAGTGCTGTACCAGTCGACGAAGGATCGCGAGGTTTCATAGGCGCTGACCAGTCGCCCGCGAATGTTGCCGCTCTCGGTCAAGGGGCCGGACACGTCGGCCTCGGCGCGGTACTTGTCCCACGCCCCCGCCTCGCCATACACATACCCCTGGAAATCATCGGTGGGGCGTTTGCGCACCAGGTTCAGCGTGGCCGATGGCGTACCCGCGCCGCTGAGCAGGCCGGTGGCGCCGCGCACGACTTCCACTCGGTCATAGATCGCCATGTCAGCCAGGGTGCTGGTGAACTGCTGGGATTCGTTGACCGTCTGCGAAGGAATACCGTCGTACTCGAAGTTCTGGATCTGGAAACCGCGTGAATAAAAGGTGTAGCGATCACTGTCGCGGTGGTTGCTGGACAGGCCCGGGGTGAACTTGACCACATCGTCCAGCGAGGCCAGGTGGTGGTCGGTCATGACCTGACGCGGGATCACGGTGACCGACTGCGGCGTCTCGCGCAGAGACAGGCCCATCTTGGTCGCGGTGCTGGTCTGGCGCGGCGTGTAGGTGCCGCTGTATTCGGTGGTTTCATCGATGCCGGTGCCCACCACGCTGGTCGCGCCCAGTTGCATGGCCGAGGACTTCTCACTGCGATACAGCACGTAGACACCCTGGGCACCGGGGGCTGCAATCAGGTCCGAACCTGCCAGCAGCGTGGCGAACCCCTGCTCGACGCTGTAGGTGCCATTGAGCCCCGCACTTTGCTTGCCATCGGTCAGGCCTGCCTGGAATGACAGCACGATGCCGGCCTCGTTGGCGAAACGACCCAGCACCGCACCCAGCGGGCCCGGTGCGATGGCATAGCTTTTCTGCACGCTGGCCGCCTGCGCGTAGGCACCGCCCAACAAGACCGGTTCCAGCCAGGCAAGCGAAGCCCCGAGCACCGCGAGTTTCAGTGTGTTTTTGGGCTTGAATGCACGAAGGTTTGCAGCCGGTTTGTTCGGGTTACGCATGCTCTCTCCTGAGGCCCGTTTGGCGGGCGTTGTAAGGGTTTCTCACAAGGAGTCGCGCGAGCTTGCGCAAATCGACAATGCGAATGCGAAACAAAATCAAAGTTTTCTATGCGGGGATGTTTTTCGCCGTCAGACGAACCCACCAATCGGTGCGCCGCTCGACCTTCACCGGCAAGGAACGGGCGATGGCTGACAAGGCCAGGTCGATGTCATCCAGCGGATAGGAGCCGGAAAGGCGTAAATGGGCGACCTCGGGCGCGCAGCCCAGGTAGCCGCTGCGATAGCGCTGCAATTCACCGATCAGACGATCCAGGCGCCAGCCATCGATGACCAGCCGGCCGTTGATCCAGGCGTCGGCCGAGGGGTCCAGCGGATGCGGGTCGAACGGCTCTTGGGTATTGAAACTGACGGCCTGACCGCTGGGGATGACGACGTTCTCACCGGCCTGCGGGCGAACCGCGACGGCGTGCTCGAACACCCCCAATTGAGTGAATCCATCCTGCTGCCTGACGCTGAAACGGGTGCCCAGCGCCTGCATCGCACCTTGCACGCTGCGCACGATAAAGGGTCGCGGGTCTTTGGCGGTGGCGATGAAAATCTCCCCGGCGCGGAGCACGATCAGGCGGGTTTGTGCGGTGTAGGCAATGTCCACGGCGCTGGCGGTGTTGAGCACCAGCGTGGTGCCGTCATCGAGGGTGTGGGTCAGGCGCTCGCCGGTGCCGGTGCGCAGATCGGCCAGCAGCACCGGCGCCTGACGATACCCCGCCCAACCCAGCGCGCCTACGCCGACACCCAGCACCAGGCCTTTGAGCAAGCCGCGCCGTCCGGACACCGCAACGCCACGCCCTGCCCGCTCCAGCACCTGAAAACCCAGCGCGCCCTTGGCATTGCCCAGTTGCGTCTGCAACAGCCCGACTCGCTGCCAGGCCCATTGATGCAGCGGGTTTTCGTCGTGCCAGGCCTGCCACTGGCGCTGCAAGAGTGCATCGCCGGGCGCCGCGCCCAACCGGGCGAACCAGTGGGCGGCCAGACTCAGTGCCTGGTGTTCGGGAGAACTCACTGGCCGTGCTCCAGCGCGAACAGCAGGCAATGCTCGGTGGCGCGGGCGATGTACTTGGTGATCGAGCTGACCGACACGCCCATCTGCGCCGCGATCTCTTTGTATCCAAGCCCTTGCAATTGCGAGAGCAGGAACGCTTCCTTCACCCGGCTGCCGAGGCCATTGAGCATGGCGTCCAGCGCGTGCAGGGTTTCCAGCAGAATCAGCCGCTCTTCGGGGGATATCACAAAACGTTCAGGCTGTTCGGCCAGCACCTGCAGATAGGCCTGCTCCACCGAAGTGCGCCGAAAGCTGTCGATCATCACTCGCTTGGCGATGGTCACCAGAAAATGCCGGGGCTCGATCAGCTCGCTGGCCACCGGCGCCTTGCGCTCGGCCACGAGCACCCGCATGAAGGTGTCCTGAGCCATGTCCGCCGCCTGATGGGAACATCCCAGACGGCCACGCAGCCAGTTCACCAGCCAGCCATGATGCGCACCATAAAGCGCAGCGACGCCCTGCTGGTCGTTGGAAGAAGAGAGAGGGACGGACATGATGAATGCTGCGGCCAAATGATAATGGTTCGCAATATATTTCAATCCGATACATTCGGCAACGAAAGGAGCGCGCCCCTTTCGCGTTTTCCTGTAGGAGCGTGGCTTGTCCCGCGATCGGCTGCGCAGCAGTCGTAAAGTCAGCGAACTCGGTGTGTCTGACACTCCGAGTAATGCGGATTTGCTGCCGGTTCCCGGCAGATCGCGGGACAAGCCACGCTCCTGCAGGATTATCTGCGCTCGGAAATTGTGCTTAGCCCCAGAGCGTACGCCCAAAGAACGTCAACGCCCTGTCCCACGCCAGTTGCGCCCAGACCGGGTCGTACTGGGTGCCGGGGATGCGTCCGGTGCCGATGGCGGTCTCGTTGGCGAAGGCATGGTGCGCCAGGTAGCGATGAAATTCGATGTCCACCCCTCCCTCACTGAGCTTCTCTTCGAGCTTGTCGACGTTTTCCGCGGGGAAGAATTCGTCCTGGGTCGCCCAGTGCGCCTGAACGGGCACCTTGATCGCCTTGGGATCGAGGTATTCCAGCGGCGGCATACCGTAGAACACCACGCCCGCCGTCAGTTCGGGAATGAAATTCAACGCGAGCAAGGTCAAGGCGCCGCCCATGCAGAAGCCGGTGACACCGACGTTCTGGGTGTGGCCCTTGAGGTACTGCACAGCACCGCGAATGTCCTGGGTGGCAGCGTCAGCGAAGTCGAGTTTGCTCATCAGGTGATGGGCCTCTTCTTCCTCGACGGTCATCTCGCCGCGATACAGGTCCGGCACCAGGGCCAGGTAGCCCGAAGCCGCCAGGCGATCGGCCACGCCGCGAATCTGGTCGTTGAGCCCCCACCATTCCTGAATCACCACGATGGCGGGTGCGCCTTCAGGTTTCGCGGGGCTGGCCAGGTAGCCGCTGACGCTTTTGCCGTCCGGACGCTGATAGGTGATGGTCTTGCTGGATGCTGCAGATGCAGTGGCTGTATTCACGAGGCTCTCCCGATTGACATGAAATGCCCTGAACGCTGGCCGACAAACCCGTCAGCCAGCCCGAGCACACTGTTCTACGGGACTTGATCGAGACTGGAAAGAGGCGATGCGTTGCCAAGGTCGATTCGTGCCCCGGGAGCGGCTTCGGACGAGCGCGGGCGTTTCATTTCCCGCAGCTGCTTTTGCAGGGTCGCCACCGGTGGCGCGTACAGGAAACCGAACGACACACTGTTGCGCCGGCCCTTGACCGCGTGGTGCATCAGGTGCGCCTGATACAGCCTGCGCAGGTAACGGTTGCGCGGTCTGGGCCGCATCGGCCAATGGCGATGGACCATGCCGTCATGCACCAGAATGTAGATCAACCCGAAGGCCGCAACGCCCGCGCCCACCCACTGCAACGGGTCATGGCCGCTGTTGCCGAGCACGATCAGCCCGACCGCCACCAGCCCCAGTACCAACAGGTAGATGTCATTGGTTTCGAAGGCGCCCAGTTGTTCTTCATGGTGCGAGCGATGCAGGAACCAGCCCACGCCATGCATGACGTACTTGTGCGCAAGAAAGCCGACACCCTCCATGGCGATGAGGGTGGCCAGGAATATCGAGAAATTGAAAATCATGAGGTAGGAAACATCGTATCGAGGTTGCCGCAGGCGTCCGGACGTCGAGGTGCAGCATACCGGGGCGGGCCGGAAAATCAAAAATCCGCTGACCGAACGGGGTTTTCACTCACAACGTTTGCTTTCCTGACCGAGCAATGTAAAAAATGGCTGCAAGGGTGAGCGCGAACTCGCTCACTGTTCCAATGCCTGCCACCGACACCGGATGACCGGCATCGCTTTCAAGGAATTCAGAATGGCTCCAAGAAACGTAATCAACGCTCAAGTCAGCCCCAAAGGTAGCCTGGAGACTCTGTCGCAACGTGAAGTCCAGCAGCTCAGCGCCGCAGGCTCTGGCAGCATCTACAACCTCTTCCGCCAGTGCGCCCTGGCTATCCTCAACACCGGCGCCCATGTCGATAACGCAAAAACCATTCTCGAAGCCTACAAGGACTTCGAAGTCCGTATTCACCAGCAGGACCGCGGCGTGCGCCTGGAACTGCTGAACGCCCCCGCCGACGCCTTCGTCGACGGCGAAATGATCGCCAGCACCCGGGAAATGCTCTTCAGCGCCCTTCGCGACATCGTCTACACCGAGAGCGAGCTGGACAGCCAGCGCATCGACCTGAGCAATTCCCAGGGCATCACCGACTACGTTTTCCACTTGCTGCGCAACGCCCGCACCCTGCGCGCCGGCGTCGAGCCGAAGATGGTCGTGTGCTGGGGTGGCCACTCGATCAACACCGACGAGTACAAATACACCAAGAAGGTCGGCCACGAACTGGGCCTGCGCAAACTGGACATCTGCACCGGCTGCGGCCCGGGCGTGATGAAAGGCCCGATGAAGGGCGCGACCATTGCCCACGCCAAGCAGCGCATCCATGGCGGTCGCTACCTGGGGCTGACCGAACCCGGCATCATCGCCGCCGAAGCGCCAAACCCCATCGTCAACGAACTGGTGATCCTGCCGGACATCGAGAAGCGCCTGGAAGCCTTCGTGCGGGTCGGCCACGGCATCATCATCTTCCCGGGCGGTGCCGGTACTGCTGAAGAATTCCTCTACCTGCTGGGCATTCTGATGCACCCGGACAACGCCGGCCTGCCGTTCCCGGTAATCCTGACCGGCCCGCGCAGCGCCGCCAGCTACCTGGAGCAGTTGCATGCGTTCGTCAGCGCCACCCTGGGCGAGGAAGCGCACAAGCATTATCAGATCATCATCGACGATCCGGCCGAAGTCGCCCGGCAGATGACCGAAGGCCTGGCCGCCGTGCGCCAGTTCCGTCGTGAACGTGCCGATGCGTTCCACTTCAACTGGCTGCTGAAGATCGAGGAAAGCTTCCAGCGGCCATTCGATCCGACCCACGCCAACATGGCCAGCCTGCAACTGAGCCGCAGCCTGCCGCCCCACGAACTGGCGGCCAACCTGCGCCGGGCGTTCTCCGGCATCGTGGCGGGCAACGTCAAGGACAAGGGCATCCGCCTGATCGAGGAGCACGGTCCGTACGAGATCCACGGCGACGCCGAGGTCATGCAGCCGCTGGACCGCCTGCTGCAGTCGTTCGTCGAGCAACACCGGATGAAGTTGCCAGGTGGCGCGGCGTACGTACCGTGCTATCGAGTGGTTTCCTGACGGCATCCCCCAACCTGTAGGAGTGAGCTTGCTCGCGATCAGGGTGTGTCATTCGATGCAATGACATCCAACCTGACGCGATCGCGAGCAAGCTCACTCCTACAGGGCTCGCATCAACCTGACTGACTCCGGACGCTTAATGATCCACATCCGCCCCATGACGCCCGAAGACTTCGAACGCTTCTGGCCCACCTTCCAGGCCGTTATCAAGGCGCAGGAAACCTACGCCTACGATCCCGACCTGACCTACGAGCAAGCCCTGCACCTGTGGCTTGAATACCCCGTGCACACCCTGATCGCCGAAGACGATGGCGTGCTGCTGGGCAGCTATTACCTCAAGGCCAATGCCGCCGGCCCCGGCAGCCACGTCAGCAACTGCGGCTACATGGTCACCCAAGAGGCTCGTGGCCGCGGCGTGGCCCGGCAGATGTGCGAGCACTCCCAGCAACTGGCCCTGGACAGCGGTTTCAGCGCCATGCAATTCAACTCGGTGGTCGCGACCAACGAAGTCGCGGTGGCGCTGTGGCACAAGCTGGGTTTCGAAACCGTCGGGCGCCTGCCCCGCGCCTATCGCCACGCCCGCCTCGGACTGGTGGATTGCCTGGTGATGTTCAAATGGCTGGCCGACATGCCGCCATCGCGCAAGGCCAAAAGCCCCTTGTTGATCGGGCGCAAGAACATCGAATCGGTGGTGTCTCGCCCTCGTCGTCCCCGCCCTTGAAACGCCGGCCACGGGGTAAAGTGTGACAAACAGCGCCAACTGACGTTTTTCGCACAATACGTGCCGCATCCAAACTTGCCGGAATGCCTTCTCTCAACGATTCTTTAGAGACGGCCCGACTCCCGGGGCCGTGTTCACCTATAAGCGCCGGAGAGGCCAGCATGACGACCGTAGCCGAACTACTGAAGTTGAAAGACAAGCACCACGGTGAAGTTCATACCGTCAGACCGGACCAGATGGTGATCGACGCGATCAAATTGATGGCCGAAATGAACATTGGTGCCGTACCGGTGGTACAGGGCGGCAAGGTGGTGGGGATCGTCAGCGAGCGCGACTACGCCCGCAAGATGGAACTGGCCGGACGTGCGTCGGTAGGCACGCCTATCAGTGAAATCATGACCCACGAGGTGAAGACCGTGGGTCCTCAGCACAAGATCGACCAGTGCATGAACATCATGACCGACGGTCGCCTGCGGCACTTGCCGGTGGTCGAAGACGGGCGACTGGTGGGCCTGCTGTCCATCGGCGACCTGGTCAAGGCAGCCATCGCCGAACAGGCCAGGTTGATTCAGAAGATGGAAGAATATATTCGGGGCGATTCTTACTAGCAGTTGTCTGTGTAGCAGTCCGGCTCGCCGGCGTCGGCGTCCTTGAAATCGCCGCGCGGGCAAGCCCGGCTGCTACGGGCCTAAGCCGCATGCTGAATGTGCGGCCACCCGCCGCCCCTTAGCAGCACGGCTTGCCGGCGGGGACGATAGTCGAAGCGACCCATACCCAAGCCTCACTGCACGGGCAAAAAATTCAGAAACAACAGGCTCTGCGCATAATTGAGCCCGATCCTGCGATAACGCTCATCGAGCATCTGCGCCAGCAAATCCAGCCGCGCCACGATCTTGCCGAACTCGGTGGCGAAACTCAGGTTGGTGCCCTCCTCCGAAATTTCGTTGGAAAACAGCATCAGCTCGCCGTTGGCATTCTGCCGCTGACCCAACAGCCAGGTGGCCTTCTCGATGTTGCGCGCTGCGTTGCTGACAAAGGTGGGATTGATCTGATCGGTCATGAAAAACTCGGTCCGCCCGCCATGGGCGGTGACCAGCATGCTGCCGATCGCGTAGATGAACGCGCCGACCCGATCCCCGAGAAACTCAGGACTCAGGGCGTAGCTCAAGGCTGCCAGATCCCGGCGATTACCCAACTGCGCCAGCGGTGTACGCTGCTCGATGGCATTGCGCACATTGCGTTCGGCCGAGCGCGCATCGACAAAGCCTGATTTGCGCCACTCCGCCGGGTTGCGCAGATACAGCTTGTTCATCAAAAGATACAAACTTTCCAGGTTGTCGTGCATAGCCAGGGTCGCCATGCGATCGACGCTGGTCTGGAAGAATTCCTGGGGTTTGGTTTCGCTGAACTGGGTGGCCACGTCGCGACCGTCCTGGCGCGTGCAGCCCACGGCGCAGAGCGCCGCAAGGCACAGCATCAACAAGGCGCGGCCGCGTCGGCGCACTCGAATAAGGGAAGAATCAGAGGCCATCAATCACAGGTTTCAACAATCTGGACGCCCCGCGGCTCGCGGCGTCCCGGCCATGGATAGAGCGACAAACCGGGAAAAAGTGCGATATCGGGGTAAATTGGCCTTACATCGGCCCGCGCCCGCCCACCCACAGGCCTGGGAAAATGCTTCGCCGATTTGACGTCGCCCTCGCCTTTCACCAAGCTAGCCGCCTTCACTTGTTTTCAGGAAACACCCCGCGTGATGACCCCAAGCCTGCACTGGCGCCGCTTTCTGTTTTGCCTCGCCCCGCTGATCGCCCTGCTCGCCGCCTGTGACGGCGGTGCACCCAAGACCAAACCGTCCGAAGCCACCACCTACGTGAGCATCGAGTGGGACAAACTGCCTGCCGTGAGCGATCAGGACCTGATGGCCGGGTACAACAGCTGGTTTTCGGCCTGCAAGCGCCTGGCCAAAGATCCGGTATGGGGCAGCACCTGCGCCATGGCGGCACAGGTGCCAGCCAACCCTGCGGCGGTGCGCGATTTCCTCAAGAACCAGTTGCAGGTCTACAGCCTGCGCTCGTCGGAGCATGGCGCCAACGGCCTGATTACCGGCTACTACGAGCCTATCTACAAAGGCAGCGAGCAGCACAACGATGCGCACCCGGTGGCGATTTACGGCGTGCCGGATGATCTGATCATCGTCAATCTGGACAGCATCTACCCCGAACTCAAGGGCAAACGCCTGCGTGGCCGTCTGGATGGACGCATCCTGCGCCCGTATGACGACGCCGCAACCATTGGCGAAAAAGGAGTCAATGCGCCGGTCCTTGCCTGGCTGGAAAACCCCATCGACCTGCAATTCCTGCAGATTCAGGGATCGGGCCGGGTGCAACTGGAGAACGGTCGCCAACTGCGTATCGCCTACGCCGACCAGAACGGCCACCCCTACAAACCGGTCGGTCGCTGGTTGGTGGAACAAGGCCAGTTGACCAAGGACGAAGTGTCCATGGGCCGAATCCGTGACTGGGCCATCGCCCATCCTGAGCGCGTTCACGAACTACTGGGCAGCAACCCCAGCTACGTGTTCTTCACCCTGCGCCCGGACAGCACCGAGGGGCCACGTGGCTCGCTGAACGTACCACTGACGGCTGGCTACAGCGTGGCCATCGACCGCAAGGTGATTCCGCTGGGCAGCCTGCTGTGGCTGTCCTCGACCCGCCCCGATGGCACACCGCTGGTGCGTCCGGTCGCGGCTCAGGACACCGGCGGCGCCATCGCCGGTGAAGTGCGCGCCGACATGTTCTGGGGCACGGGCGATGCGGCCGGCGAGCTGGCTGGCAACATGAAGCAACAAGGCCAGATCTGGATGCTGTGGCCCAAGGGCGCCGCGCTGCCAGACGCCAAACCCAAGGGATAATCACGCGTGAGTAGTCAGGTGATGGAAAGCGAACAGGTCATTTTGAGCGGTCAGGCGGTCGAGTTGCGCCCGTTGCAGGCTTCACACGCCGCTGAGCTGGTACAGGCGGCAAGCGACGGAGAGCTGTGGAACATGAAGGTCACGGTCATTCCAGGCCCCGAGACGGTGGATGGCTACATCGCCACGGCACTGGCCGGACGCGAGGCGGGCACGGTCATGCCGTTCGTCATCGTGCGCAAGGACACCGGCCAGGTCGTGGGCAGCACCCGCTTCTGGAAGATCGACCGCAAGAATCGCAAGCTGGAAATCGGCCACACCTGGCTTGGCCAATCGGTGCAGCGCTCGGGGTTGAACACCGAGATGAAGGCCCTGCTGCTCGAATATGCCTTTGAAACGATGCAATGCGTGCGCGTGCAGTTCACCACCGACGAACTCAACGACAAATCCCGCGCCGCCATCCTGCGCATCGGTGCCAGACAGGAAGGCATCGTGCGCCACGAACGCATCATGCCCGACGGCCGCAAGCGCAACTCGGTGCGTTTCAGCATCATTGATGACGAATGGCCGGAAGTGAAAACCATGCTGGCCGCGAAGATGGCGTCCCGCCTCACGCCCATCCCGTAGCAGCACGGCTTGCCGGCGGGGGCGTCCTCAAGATCACCCGCGGGCAAGCCCGGCTGCTACGGTTTGTCGGCGTTCGCAAGTTTTTGCAGGAGCGCCCTTGTCCAAGACGGCAAAGGCCCATACCTGACCAAAAAACCTTGTCGACACCCCACGTGCAGGCATAATCGCGCCTATCCAGGCCTTTGCGAGTAACCAGCTTTGAAAAGCGCGACACCCTGTTCAGATTTCGCCCCGCTGCCCAGCAGCTGCGCCAACGGTTCGGTACGTCGCGCGTCGCGCCGCCTTGGACAGATCTATGACGAAGCCTTCGTGGAGTGCGGCCTCAAGGCCACGCAATACTCGCTACTGTCGCAGATCGCCCGCTACGGCCAGCCCAAGATGCGCGAGCTGGCACAGGCTCTGGTCATGGACCTCTCGGCCCTGGGCCACACGCTCAAGCCGCTGGTGCGCGACGGACTGGTGGACTTGCAGGTAGACGGCAATGACCGGCGCTGTCGGCGGGTGATGCTCACCCCTGCCGGCCAACAGAAATATGAACAGGCGCGCAAAGTCTCCGAGCGCGTCTCGCACATCTTCGATCAGACCTTCGGCGTCGAGGAAACCATCAAGCTGCGCGAGGCGATGGACTTCATCGCCTCGGAAGGCTTCGCCCGCACGCTGCTCGAACAATTGCAGACCATCGAGGCCCCAGTACCCACCCCTTAGTGCGGGCCCGGCTTGTCCTTGGGCGAGGGAAACAGCGTATCGACCCTCTGCCCCTTGCCTGCGCGCACCGGCGCCATCGCGGCGGACTCGGCCAGCTTCGTCGCCATCTCCCAATGCCGCGCTTCCTGCCCCTGAGGCTGGCCCTCGGTTTCCCAGATCAATTGCGCGAGTTGACGGACCGCGTCTTCGTCGACATTCATCCCGCCCCCCCTTTCAAGTCTCGGCAAACGCATCCCCGGCACCCGTTCGGCACCGCCCCCGTTATTGGTCACGACTGCAGGTTCCGCGTAGGGCCACCGACGATGGCGATGCACAATCGGCAGCCACGACCGGGCGGGCACGAACAATCCACCCGCAAGCCTGCGCATCGTGACAATACCCCTGCGGCTCACGTTGAATCCCCTTCAGCGTGAGCGGCGAGCGAGCAGCAGACTGACTACCATGCCCACGCCCGCCGCCGCTCCCACCGCAGCCCAGGGATTTGCCCTGACGAACCGTTGCGCGTCATTCAATACCCTGGTGATTGGAGGCTGGTGCACAAACGGCGGCTCAGGTGATTCCCCGTACCCCCTGCGGCTCTCCAGGAACTCAACCAGCCGGGCACGCGCCTGGGCCGTCCTGTCTTCATGCAACGCATCGCCTGCGGCCAGCAATGCGTTGGTTTCATTCAGAAAAGTATTCAGCTGCGACCGGGTCTTCTGATAAAGATCGTCGTTCAGCGTTTGGGCAACGTCATTGAGCATCTGAGTCATGGCATCACACCAGGTTAAGGCTGTGGAAACTGGTTGACCAAACCTTTACCGGATTTGTTCCATGAGCTGGATCACAGGGTGCAGCAAACTGATATGACACTGCTTCCCTCCGGCCTTGCGTTAGCGCGAACGAATCACGATCGTCGACGCCAGCATGTCGCCGAGGCGCTTGCGCGAGCCGAAGAAGATGAAGATCCAGTCCAGGATGCTCAGAAAGGGCGTGGTGATATTGCGCACGAACGACTGGTAGATATTGCAGTTCAGATAGCTGCGCTCGTCGATGACCGACATGCCCAGCAGCTTCTTGCCCACGCTCTGCCCGTTGGGCAAGGCGTCGGAAAGCAGGTAGTAGCCCGCTGCAGACCCCAGTGCCAGTACCGCAACCACTGTCGGCGGCAAGTGAATGAACTCCGCGACTTTCGCCACTACGATAAACAGCAGATACGTCACCAGGGTGTCGATCATCTGCCCTCCCCACCGGCGCCCTACGCCTGCCAGATTGTTGGGTTTCTGGTAAGGAGTGGTGTTCTGGTCTTCCATGAGTACTGCTCGCTGTAAATATTGGAAACACTTTATCGGCCACACAGCGCCGATGTTTAGCCCCAATCAAGGCAAGCGAGAAGCTTACAGATCAGACCATGGACGAGGGAGACGCCACCGCATCGGCCGCCACCTCGATGGCGATGACCGCATGTGCCACGTCGTCGGAGTCATAAAGGATGTCATTGAGCATCGACTCGATGGCGGTTTCACGAAGAGCGTCCAGATCCATGCCCTGCTCCTGAGCCGCCACCAGGACTGCCTTGAGTGCCATGCGTAGGGATTTTTCTTTGTTTTCGCTCATGGTCTTGTCCGGTTTTCCAAGGGTGTTGGATGGCGGGTGCACGGCATAAAGCGCCCTCATTCATGGGAGACGCGATAAGCGTAGGCTACATACGGCCCGGAAGCCTGGCGGTGGGAAAATTTTATCGCGCCCATGAAAAAGCCCAACCTGAAAAGATTGGGCTAAGTCATTGAATAATATGGTCGGGACGGAGTGATTCGAACACTCGACCCCTAGCACCCCATGCTTGAATGGTGCTCTGAAAGGCAATAATACTGGTACTTTGGATAGGCGCCCACTGCAATCGATGCCTAACCGTGCTGTACCCAGTTTTACGATTCCCCGCAAAAGTCCCTACAGGGTTTTCGCGAAAAACTCCCTGTCTCCAGCGCCCTGCCGACCTTCACCCCTCCTCCTTGCCTCGCTGCTCCTCCAACCACTTCCTGGTCTCAAGCTCTTCATTGACATGGCTGAATGCCGCATCGGCCAGCTCGAGCAGCTCGCACAATTCCTCATCATCGATGACGGACATCCTGCGCATCGCCTTGGCGTGGCCCAGCAACTCACCCGCCCAGTGGTCGGTCGCGCACTCGCGCCTGGCCTCATGGTCGAGCAGGTCATGCCAGATCTTCAATTCCCTCTCTTTGACGTCCATCTTTAATTCCTATCGTGGTCGCGGATGCTGTAGGTGACCACGCCCCACACCTCGAAGTCGTTGTTCTCCAGAATGTACCGCGGTGGGTACTTCGGGCTCGCTGATCGGAGCACGGGCATCCCAGACTCGAAAGTCAGGTATTTAGCCGTCGGCTCCTGGTCGACCACCGCGATGATGATCATCCCCTCGGCCGGCTCCATGCCCTTGTCCACGATGAGGAGGTCGCCGGAGAAGATGCCGGCGCCCTCCATGCTGTCACCCTCCACCTTGACGAGGTACGTGCCCGGATCTCGGATGTTGAACAATTCATCGAGGGAGATTTTCTGCTGATCGAAAAGCATGCCGTTACTCAAAGCGGCACCACCATGACTGCGCATAGAACGCATCGTCTATTACCTCGACGCCAGTGAGGTTCATCCCATTCGTCGCCATGCCGGTGATGGTCACGTCCAGCAAACGGGGAAGCACTCCCGGCCCCGGGGCAGCGGTGAATACCCAGGCGGTAGTGGTGGTCCGTCCAAGGAGGTCATCATGGGTTTCGATGATGTGGACATCTCCCCGGATCGGAGGAATCTTGGGAAGCTCCTTTTTGTCGATCGCCACGCCAAGGCGTCTTCGGGGTGTGATGAGAAAATACATGGTTCGATCTCTTGGATACTGTATATGCATACAGTTAACTAAGCTGAGCTATCGTGGTCAACACTGTATAAGCCGATTTTCGACAGGTGACACCATGTGCGGACGCTACTCGATCTACGAGCCGATGGACCACTACCTCAAAGACCTGGCGTCGAAGCAGATCCTCATCAACGGCTACGACCTGTGGCCTATCGAGCGCTACAACGTCGCGCCGTCGACTCGAGTGGAGATAATCCGCCCGACTGAAGACGGGTTAAGCGTGGACAAGGTGAAATGGGGATGGTCGCCGTTCTGGGCGAAGAAGGATGCCAAGCGGCCTGCGCCCATAAATGCCAGGGTCGAGACGGTGATGACGGGGAAGTACTTCAAACAGCTGTGGCCGAATGGGCGCGCGCTGGCGCCCGCCAATGGCTGGTTCGAGTGGGTGAAGGATCCGGACGATCCCAAGAAGAAGCAGCCATATTTCATCAGGCTGAAGGAGGCAGGACCGATGTTCTTCGCCGCGCTGGCGGAAGTGCATCAGGGGTTGGAGCCGGACCCGCAGGATGGCTTTGTCATCACCACTGCGGATTCAGACCAGGGGATGGTGGACATCCATGATCGGCGGCCAGTGGTGCTGAGTCCAGAGCACGCTCGGGAATGGGTTGATCCAGAAACCACCCCGGAGCGCGCTGCCGAGATTGCCAAGGAGTGCTGCCGTCCTACCGAGGAGTTCACCTGGTTCGAGGTGAGCAAGGATGTGGGGAATGTGCGGAATCAGGGGCCATACCTGCTCGAAAGACAGAAATGAGCCTCTAAAGTTTACTGCGCCGAGCAAACGCACTGCTGACAATGGGCGTACAGAATTCCTGCAAATAGGAAAAACAAAAAAGATATAGTCTGCAAGGCGAGCATGCCACCTTGTTTCAGGAAACTACCAACAAGCATTTTTTGCACGCCAAATGGGTTTCGCTCCACGTTCTTAACCTTTTTCAACACCCACCACTGCACTATCTTTGGAAATTGTTTCAAATACATCTCGTTGACGAGTGCGAAGTCAATCGATACCGCAGGCACGGCATCTCCATCATTCGCCTGCATTGCAGCCAACCGCTCCTCTTGTCGGCGGATTGAATCGAACACAGAGGTTTGCACCTTCGCCCCTATTTCTCCCCTCAAGGACATGATCCTTGCTACCAACCCAAAAAGGCACGAAAAACATAGCGCTACGCCACACACTAAAAACCCCTTTGGTGACAGTAATGGCATGACGCGGTCAGCATTGGCAATCAAAAAAGATACGATACCAGCACACCCTATCATCAGCCACAAAGCGAATTTATCAAGATTTTCGCGCGTATCACATACAGCGTGCAACATATCTTTGATCAATTCCCCTTCGGGTTTTCCTAAAATCAGAAAGCCCTTCAAGTAATTTTGATCAGCGTCGTTTCTGTCATCCATACCGAGCTCCGCCAGCGGACTAAATAAGGTTAGATGATAGTAAAGGTAGAACTGAAATCTGCCCAGCCGCCTCATTACCCAACCTTACCGGCGAGGGAATCTAAGGGCCGATTAGCGGCGTTTCGCTATGACATACAGTTCTAATGTAGGCCTGCGCCGCCTTCAGGGCTGCTTGGTCGGCGATGATGCTGGCTCTGAGATCAAGAACAGCGCGTCCAGTTGCTGCAGAGAGTTCGACGGCGCCTGCATCACCCACGCTGGCGGCGCTGGCGGTACCGGGCACGTTCCCGCCACCGGCACTCCAACTTCCCGCGATGCGCAGCCGGCGAGTGCCGTCAGCAACAGTGCGGCGCAGAGTTTCGTTTTCAGCATTGGCTTTCACCTTCTCTTCTGTGGCGGATTTATCCAACTGGGCAAGGCGCTGCTCGGCGTCCTGCTGCCTGGCAAGCGCCTTTCTGGCTTGGTCTGCACCAGCATTGGCGATCAGCGTCAGATCGGCCTGGCGGCTGGACTCATTGGTGGCAATGACCTTGCCGTAGGCGTTGGCCTGCCAGAACCAAGCAACGGCGAACCCGGCGGCGAGCAGCCCCAGCACGGCGAGGCCATACGCAGCGAGCTTTATTCGCAGATCAGTCATGATGCCCCCATTCGTTGACACGCCGTGCCCACCAACCCCTCACGTGCATGGCGTTCACCTCCGTACTTCGGCTTGGGGGTTCGGCAATCGTTTTCAATCCGAACGGACTATATCTATACGAATATTTTCGCATGTGTTCTGACTCACTAGAATGGATCAACAATAGAGAACAACTTCGGGCAAGGAGTGCATATGCCTGTCACTACACGTTCAAGGCGCCAGCTCGAAAGTCTTCGCCGGGCACGCGAATGGCACCTCACACAGGCATTGCGGGCAAAGCTTGATGGAAGGACGCAGGACGCAGACTTTCACTATCGCTATTACGATTTACTGGGGCCAGCAGTCGAGCAATCCCGGGGGGAATTTGATAGGTAACCGCAATCAAGCCGGTGCCATCAATATTTCTTACCCTTCATATCGCATTATTGATAAGGCGCCCCCAGCTAGGCGGCTTCTCCGCCTGACCAAGCGGCGCCGAGCTGGTTCAGCCTTTCCGCTGCTTTACGACTCGCAGCGAACGTGGGCAAGGAACTTGAGGGAGAGGCCGACAGCTGACTTTGTACTTTAGGGCGTTGAATGGCACAATTCTGGCGTCAACTTAGAGTGCTTACTTTTGATTTACGACGAGAAAACCATCTCCCCGGTGATATGGAATGAGTGCCAGCGTCTCCTCATGAGACTCAAGGAAGCTGAGAATGAGCAGGCAGCTTTAGCCGAAGTAACATATGCGCATGGCGTGATCAGGGGAACAGAATTGCTGAGGGCGCTTCGGCCAAGTGCCGCCGCAGGGCTGCATCAGATTTTTGATGAGAGCTTCGCTACCCAGCTTTCGGTGCTTCACGATAGAGACGGGGATCTCTGAAGCAAATCTAGTTGCTTACATCAATGCTCTCTGTACGGCCTCGGCCATTACCGAAGCCGCGTAAGGCACGCTGCCGTTTCCGTGCTGGATGATTCCATCGTGATGGCAATCAGTGTGCGGAAGTTGCGCAGATCGATCGGCTGATTCGGCGCGACGCCCAGGCCGGCGGCCACGGCCTTGATATACAACTCGGTGTCGTTCTCGACGCCTGGGGCCCAGCGGTTGATCACCTCGCCCACCGTGTCTATTCCCTCCCCGCCGATGCCTGGCATCGTATCCTTCCAGCGATATGCCACTCCCAGCTTCGACAGAGCACGGATGCTGTTTTTTGCGGAGTCGAACCGGGCGAACCGCTTCTCGAGCGCTGGATCTGGCGCGAGCTGGCCCTGCCTCTGGTTGCGCGGGTTGTAATCGATGTTGCCGGGGTTATTGTTGCGAACACCTCGGGTGACTGACGGCATCACTTTTTCCAGCGTACAGGCCCACACGGGGCGAGCAGTTGAATTATTGGGTCACTCGGTGCATCAGGTGTATGTTGGTAGAGCTCCACGTACGAAGCTGTTTCACCCTCAAGAGGGAAGCTCGTACACCGGCCCCCCATTGCGCCTGGTAGCAGCTGCTGCCCAGGCGAATTCAGCAGGAGTAGGGTTATGGAAAATCTTGGTCTGCGTTTGAAACTAGAACGGAAACGGCTAGGTCTGTCCCAACGGTCTTTTGGAAAGATCGGGGGCGTCGAACCTAACGCTCAAGGTAAATATGAAAGCGGCGCACGACTGCCAAAATCAGATTATCTTCAGAAGATATCGGCGGCTGGCGTGGATATTCAATACGTGCTTAACGGGACCGTGGGCGCAGTACACGGTTACCAATTTGGTTCGGCGGCTGGAGCCCCCGGTCTGAAGTTGCCAGACAACGGCAACCCAGAGTTTGGTGTGATAGTCACCTCGCTGCTCGCGCAGCTCCGCCAAAATCTTCACCTCACCGCCCAAGCCATCTCGGACGTCGTCGACATTTTAGCGAAACTTGGACCCGTTGAGCATCAAACGGATCTGGAGAGGTTACTTAGCGCCTATCATGCCGATTTTGATAAGTTCGTTGCCGGAGCCATATCCCGAGCTACTTTGTCACAGCTCAACGAATGAGGTTTTAGAGCGGCCTGCTTTGGGAAGATTTGACCAACAAAAATCTGACTACTGACCCTTATGCTTAAGGGTCGAACACCTCGTAATGGCCAACTTCCGAGAGTTTACTTCTGAGTGGCGGATCCTGAATTCAGGGCACATCCTTGAAGAAGACGTGATGCCCCAAGGTCAGGGTCTTAGTCGCCTTCGCGGCCCAAGCCGGCGCCTTAGACATGGTGGTGGCGTAGTAGTGGGTTGCCCCACTGGTCGGGTCCGGCACTTTCCCATCGATCACGAGGTCACCGGCCGCACGGCACTGCGCCAACTCACGAAACGGGATGGCCTTCGCGCCGGTCAGGTACGGCTGGTTCGGGTCCCCTTTGTTCCAGCAGCTGAACTGCCAAGGCTTCGTACAGACATCGACGTAGCCCTCGCCCCACCAATCAGCCTTGCCGTCATTGTGCAGGTCCATGTCCACCCGGTTGCGGATCGACCAAGCCACGGCCACCATCCCCGCCGCCCCTTCCCCGCGAGCCTCGCCCCACAGGGTACGCGCCAGCACATCGCGATCTTTCTCAGTTACAGGCATCACTTTTCTCCAGGCAAAAAAATACCCGCATTTGGCGGGCTAGGTTGTATGCTCAATCGATTGAACGAATTTGAACGGTGATGATCGTTCCAGACATTAGGGCTAAAGCTATGGCACTGACTTTTCGCGTTCTAGCCGGTGATGAGGTGCCATCCCATTTCTCGCAACAGGGGGTCGGTAAGGTATTTGAGGTCATTGATCATGATGGAATCATCATGCTTTTTGACCTGCCTTATGAAGCTGTCCGCTGGGCGCGACAGTCTCACGATCTTGGAGTCGCGAAGCGCCTCCCGGGGAGTCGGGAATGGATCGAGCAGTTCTACTCCGCCGAGTAATGAGCATTGCGTTAGCGGCATCGCTATCAGATGGTGTCGAGTCCCAGCGCGGCGGGGTCTGCAGCGATGTCGGGGATTGCAGGGGCTGGGGGCCACAACGGCGCCGCCGGCCAGGTCGGCTGCGTGGCCACCTTGCCCAGGGCGAACTTGTAGGTTTTCCAGGATTTGAGGCTGATCGTCAGCGCCGCCAGCTCGGCCTCATCCTCTTCGGTGGCCACGCCGGCATCAACGCCGTACCCCAGCGTGTCCACACGATCCTGAATGCGGGCGATCTGCTCTGCTGCCACGGTGTTTCGCTGCGCCAGCAGGCTTTTGGATTCGGCAAGCACCAGCGCGAGCGCCGCGGCCTCCTTCATCTCTTTGGTGATCATTTTCGACCAGTCGATTTTGCTCATTCGGCCAACTCCTGAGGCTCTTCGATAAGTTCGGGCGCTGGCAACGGCTGAGGCAGCAGCACCAGGCCATCCGGGACGCCCACCAGGTCCTGCGGAAACGCCTGCGCCTGGCTGTAGTTGACTGGCAATGGCAGCAGCAGGTTGATGACCAACTCGCCGTTCACGCGATCAACGTCCCCGGTGAACCATGGGCTATCGACAGCGCTGGCCGGGAGCGTGGCGCCATTCGGTAAAGGGCTGAAGTCCAACGGCTCACCGTTGATGACCAGCGTATCGCCGCTCTTGTGAACTTCTAGCAGCTCATCGCGGCGCTGCGGGTGCAGTTTGATAATCATGATTAGGACCACCTTCCTACAGTGAGAATGCGGAAGTTTGCGAACTGTTGAGCCACTGCACCGTTACGCAGGACAACGTTGAAAGACCCAGGAGAAGCTGGATAGCCCAAGACAATGCCATACTGATCGTTCGTACCTTGCGGCACCGCGTTACCCAAGACGATGAAGTCAGATGACGCATGCGCCGCCGGAGTTGAGTATGGGCCCAGCACGTTGAGGCCTGCCGTTGCGCTGACGATACCGCTCGGTTTGCAGTAGCAGATCTGCGTGCCGTCGGCGAGGCGTAAATACTCACCAGCAGCGTTGCTCCCGCGCTCCATTATGGCACCGGTCGGCACCCCACCACTCTGCCCGACGCTTCCGAGGATGTTGCTCTTGCCGAAGGCGCCCGCCGCCAGCAGTGCAGACAGCAGCGCGGCCGTGGTGGTGACGCCGGTACCGCCCTGGCCGACGGACAGCGCGGTGGTCAGGCCGGTCAGGGATTTGATATCGCTGTTGGTGCCACTGGCGGCCTTTGCAGCGAGTGCCGTCACAGCAGCAGCGGCCTTGGCCTGCAGCTTGCCGATGGCAGCCAGAACGTTGTCGGCCGCGACCACATCGGCAGTGCTGGTCGTCACCAGCCCGGTGAGCG
>NZ_JANHKS010000025.1 GCF_028682175.1 Pseudomonas putida
TCAACAGCGGTAAGGTTCGCCTAAGCTTGTGATCACTGACACGGAGACGTCCCATGCCACAACTTCTGCTCGCCTCCGGCTCCCCGCGTCGCCGGGAATTGCTGACCCAGGTCGGCGTGCCGTTCACCACGCTCGCCGCTGATATCGACGAAACCCCGCTTGACCACGAAACCCCGGCCGCCTACGTCGAGCGTCTTGCCCGTGGCAAGGCCGATGCTGGTCTGTTGCAACTGGCCAATGACCCTGCGTACCCCACCGCCTGCGTGCTCGGCGCCGACACCGCCGTGGTGCTCGATGGCCGCATCCTCGGCAAACCCGTCGATGAGGCGGACGCCCTGGCCATGCTCGCCGCCCTGTCCAACCGCGAACACGAAGTGCTGACCGCCATCGCCGTGGTCGACGAGCAACACTGCGAGACTCGCGTGATCACCAGCCGCGTGCGTTTCCGCGCGATTTCCACTGAAGATGCCCGCGCCTACTGGGCCAGTGGCGAGCCGTGCGACAAGGCTGGCAGCTACGGGATTCAAGGACTGGGCGCCGTGTTCGTGGAACATCTGAGCGGCAGTTATTCCGCAGTGGTCGGCCTGCCTTTGTGCGAAACCGCAGAAATCCTGCAGCGTTTCGGCATACCCTGTTGGCAATGCCTGGAAGGTAACAAGCCATGAGTGAAGAGATTCTGATCAACATCACGCCGATGGAGTCGCGCGTGGCCGTCGTCGAGAACGGTGTGTTGCAAGAGGTTCACGTCGAGCGGACCCAGCGTCGGGGGATCGTCGGCAACATCTACAAAGGCAAGGTCGTGCGGGTGCTGCCCGGCATGCAGGCGGCGTTCATTGACATCGGCCTGGACCGCGCCGCGTTCATTCACGCCTCGGAAATTTCCATGCGTGAAGGCCCGGCCGTGGAGACCATCAGCTCGCTGGTCCACGAGGGCCAGAGCCTGGTGGTGCAAGTCACCAAGGACCCCATCGGCAGCAAGGGCGCGCGCCTGACCACTCAGCTGTCCATTCCGTCGCGCTACCTTGTGTACATGCCGCGCACCGCCCACGTCGGCATTTCCCTGAAGATCGAAGACGAAGCCGAGCGCGAGCGCTTGAAGCAGGTGGTCACTGACTGCGTGGCCAAGGAAGGGATCAAGGAGAAGGGCGGGTTCATCCTGCGCACAGCCGCCGAAGGCGCCGGCGCCGATGAAATCATGATGGACATCCGCTACCTGCGCCGCCTGTGGGATCAGATCAGCGAGCAGATCAAGACCATCAGCCCGGCCAGCGTCATCTACGAAGACCTGGGCCTGGCCCTGCGCACCCTGCGGGATCTGGTCAGCCCCCGCACCGAGAAGATTCGCATCGACTCGCGGGAAACCTTCCAGAAGACCACTCAGTTCGTGGCCGAACTGATGCCGGAAATCGCCGACCGCCTCGAACACTATCCCGGCGAGCGTCCGATCTTCGACCTCTACGGTGTCGAGGACGAAATCCAGCGCGCCCTGGAGCGCAAGGTGCCGCTCAAGTCCGGTGGGTATCTGGTGATCGACCCGGCGGAGGCGATGACCACCATCGACGTGAATACCGGCGCGTTCGTCGGCCATCGCAACCTTGAAGAAACCATCTTCAAGACCAACCTGGAAGCCGCCACCGCGATTGCCCGCCAGCTGCGCCTGCGCAATCTGGGCGGCATCATCATCATCGACTTCATCGACATGGAAGACGGCGAGCATCAGCGGCAGGTGCTGCGTACGCTGGAAAAACAGCTGGAGCGTGATCACGCCAAGACCAACATCATTGGTATCACGGAGCTTGGGCTGGTGCAGATGACGCGCAAGCGCACCCGCGAAAGCCTTGAGCAGGTGCTGTGCGAGCCCTGCAGCAGTTGCCAGGGTCGGGGCAAGCTGAAAACCCCTGAAACCATTTGCTACGAGATTTTCCGGGAGATTCTGCGCGAAGCTCGTGCCTATCAGGCGCTGGGGTATCGGGTGCTGGCCAACCAGAAAGTGGTGGATCGCCTGCTCGACGAAGAGTCGGGTAATGTGGCGGAACTCGAGGTATTCATCGGCCGTACCATCCGTTTTCAGGTCGAAACCATGTATTCCCAGGAACAATATGACGTCGTGCTGCTCTGATCTGGCTCAAAACGTTTCTTGAAAGAATACCGAGCCCTCAGGGGCCGCAGGCATGGATGCCCTCCACAGAGATTGCTGCGTGACAAATGAGCAAAACCCGGACATACCCGCAACCGCACCAGTGAGCCGGATGCCATTTGTAGTCTCTGTGCACGGAGGCCCGGTGGCATGGAGCGTATGACGCGATTCTTCGCGGCCCTGACCCGTTGGGGCCTAAGCCTGTGCGCGCTGTTCGTGGTGCTGGTCGCGCTGTACGTCAGCGTGGGGCGGCAGTTGGTGCCGATGGTGGCCGAGTACCGCGCCGACGTTGAAGTCAAGGCGCAGGCCGCCGTGGGCATGCCGGTCAATATCGGGCGCCTGGAAGGCAGCTGGAGCGGCTTTGCCCCTGTATTCGTGGCACGCGACGTGATGGTCGGGCAGGGCGCAGGTACCGTCCGCCTGGACCAGGTTCGGGCAGTGCCGGACCTGTGGGCCAGCCTCAAGGCGCGTCAGGTGCGCCTCGCCCGTCTGGAAGTGGACGGCCTGCAGTTGTCGCTCAAAGAGGACAAGGACGGCCACTGGGCACTGCAAGGGCTGCCCGTGCAGGACGACAAGCCGTTCGACCCCGAGCAGGCCCTGACCCAGATGCGCATGGTGTCGCAGCTGTCGCTGTTCGACAGCCAGATCACCCTGCAACCCTACGAGCAATCCCCGCTGACCCTGACCTACGTCAGCATGACCCTGCGCACCGGCAGCTATCACCAGCGCCTTGACGCACGAGTGACGCTGCCGGATGGCCAGCCGCTGTCGCTCAACGTGCGCTCGAAGATCCGCGCCAGCGCCTGGCGTGACGCCGAGGCCGAGGCGTACCTGAGCGTGCCCCAGAGCGACTGGTCCAAATGGCTGCCCAAGAGCCTGGTCGGCGACTTGCACATCAAGACCCTCAAGGCCGGTGGCGAATTCTGGCTGACCTGGGGCAAGGGCAACCTGCAAACCGCTGTCGCCCGGGTCAACGCCCCGCAGTTCAAGGGAGCTTACGCGGATCGCAAGTCGTCGAAGCTGGACAACCTGGCGCTCAATGCCTGGTTCCAGCGCAGCGACACGGGTTTCAGCGTGGCCCTGGATTCGCTGGCAATGGACATCGCCAGCAAGCGCTGGGAAAGCCGGGTGCAACTGACACAGACTGCGGCAACGTCTGACAGCGAAGAGCTGTGGCACGTACAGGCCGACCGGCTGGATCTGACACCGGTCACGCCGCTGCTCGATTCCCTGGCCCCTCTGCCGGACAAGCTCATGGTGGTGCTCGATCACCTGAACGTCACCGGCGGCCTGCGCAACGTGCTGCTCGACTACCGTCCCAAGGCCGAAGGTGCCAGGCGCCTGGGCTTTGCGGCGAATCTGGACAAGGTCGGCTTCGACGCCTACCACGGCGCGCCCGCGGCAGGAAACGTCAGCGGCGCCATCAGCGGTGACCTGGGCGGCGGCGAGCTGCGCCTGAACACCGACGATTTCATGCTGCACCTGGACCCGATCTTCAAGAACGCCTGGAATTACCGCCACGCCGATGCACGCCTGACCTGGGCGCTGGACGATCAGGGTTTCACGCTGATTGCGCCGTACATCAAGGTGCTGGGGGATGAGGGCAAGATCGCCGCCGATTTCCTGATTCGCCTGCATTTCGACCACGATCAGGAAGACTACATGGACCTGCGCGTCGGGCTGGTGGATGCCGACGGTCGCTACACCGGCAAATACCTGCCCGCCGTGCTGAGCCCGGCGCTGGATCACTGGTTGCGCACGGCCATTGTGAAGGGCGACGTCGAGCAGAGCTTTTTCCAGTACCAGGGCTCGATCAACCACGATGCGCCGGATGTGGCGCGGGTCATCAGCCTGTTCTTCAAGGTGCATAACGCCACCCTGGACTTCCAGCCTGGCTGGCCACAACTGACCGGCGTGGACGGCAACGTGTTCGTCGAGAACAGCGGCGTGCGGATCCGCGCCAACAAGGGCCAGTTGCTCGACACCCAGGTGCGCAACGTGGCCGTGGACGTGCCCCACGTGCCGTCCGGCCAGCCCAGCCACCTGCTGGTGGACGGCGATTTCAACGGCAGCCTGCAGGACGGCATGAAGATCCTCCAGGAAGCGCCCATCGGCACCGGCCAGACCTTTGCCGGCTGGCAGGCCGAAGGGCCGCTGCAAGGCCACATCAATCTGGACGTGCCGCTGGTCAAGGGCCAGGAGCCCAAGGTTGCGGTGGACTTCAACACCGACAGCGCGCACCTCAAGCTGCCTGAGCCGGAGCTGGACCTGACCCAGCTCAAGGGCAACTTCCGCTTCGACTACAACAAGGGCCTGAGCGGCAAGAACATCAAGGCCATGGCCTTCGACAAGCCGCTGAACGCGGAAATTTTCGCCGAAGGCAAACCCGGTGCGCTGGTTACCCGGATCGCTGCCAGCAGCCAGATCGCTACCAAGCGCCTGACCGACTGGCTGGGCGTCACCCAGCCATTGCCGGTGTCCGGTGACCTGCCGTATCAGTTGCAGTTGACGCTCAACGGCGCCGACAGCCAGTTGCAGATCAACTCCAGCCTCAAGGGCGTGACGGTCGATCTGCCTGCGCCGTTTGGCAAGGCGGCCGACGACACCCTCGACACCGACTTCCGCATGAACCTGCAAGGCGCCGAGCGGCGTATCGGCGTGGGCTACGGCAATCTGGCGAATTTTGCCTTCGCGGCACCCGCCGGCAAGTTCGCCGACGGGCGTGGCGAGTTGTTTCTGGGTGAAGGCGGGGCGGTAGTGCCGGATGCCAAGGGCCTGCGTGTGCGCGGTTCGCTGTCCGAGCTCGATATCGCGCCCTGGCAGGCGATGGCGCAACGCTACGCCGGCAATGACCCAGGCGGCAGCGCCAAGCAGTTGCTCAGCAGCGTCGATCTGCAGATCGGCAAGCTGACCGCCATGGGCACGACCCTGGATCAGGCTGGCGTTCAGCTCAAGCGCAACGAAGCCAGCTGGAGCCTGGCCCTGGACAGCGCCAAAATCAAGGGCTCGGCGACCTTGCCGGACAGCAAGGCCACGCCGGTCGATATCAATCTGCTTTACGTGCGCCTGCCAGCGCCGGACCCGAACGCCGCCGTGGTGGAAAACGCCCCGGATCCGCTGGCAGACGTCGATCCGCACAACATTCCGGCGATGAACATCAAGATCACCCAGCTGTTCCAGGGCGATCAACTGATGGGCGCCTGGTCGCTCAAGGCGCGCCCGACGGCCAATGGCATCCAGTTGTCGGACATGGACCTGGGCCTCAAGGGCATCTCCCTGGTCGGCAATGGCGGCTGGGAAGGCACGCCGGGCTCGACCAGCAGTTGGTTCAAGGGCCAGGTGGCGGGCAAGAACCTGGCCGACGTGCTGAAAGCCTGGGGCTTTGCACCGACCGTCACCAGCCAGTCGTTCGAGATGAACGCCGATGGCCGCTGGCCCGGTTCGCCTGCCTGGGTGGGCTTGAAGCGCTATTCCGGCAGCCTGGATGCGACCTTGAAAAACGGTCAGTTCGTGGAAGTCGAGGGCGGCGCCCAGGCGTTGCGGGTGTTTGGCCTGCTCAACTTCAACTCCATCGGGCGGCGCCTGCGCCTGGACTTCTCGGACCTGCTGAGCAAGGGTTTGAGCTATGACCGGGTCAAAGGGCTGCTGGTGGCCAGCGATGGCGTCTACGTGACCCGCGACCCGATCACCATGATCGGGCCGTCGAGCAATCTGGAGCTCAACGGCACGCTGGACATGGTCCGCGACCGGGTCGATGCGAAGCTGCTGGTGACGTTGCCGGTGACCAACAACCTGCCGATTGCCGCGCTGATCGTCGGCGCGCCAGCCATTGGCGGGGCACTGTTTCTGGTCGACAAGCTGCTGGGTGATCGCGTCGCGCGCTTCGCCAGCGTGCAATACAAGGTCGAAGGCCCGTGGAAAGAGCCTAAAATCACCTTCGACAAGCCGTTCGAGAAACCACAGTAAGGCCAGACCAGGCCAGGCGCCTGTAGGAGCGCGCTTGCCCGCGATTACAGTGGGTCAGCTACACATGTGTTGGCTGAAACGACGCCATCGCGGGCAAGCGCGCTCCTACGGGACCGAGGCGACACCGGATTCCTCCGGCACCCCGGTTCCCGGTGCGCGCTCTTGGGGCTGTCTTGGAGTACAGTGCAGTTCTATCGATCAAGGAGCGTTCAATGTCCTTCGCTGTGATTCAGATGGTCAGCCAGAGCGATGTCCAGGCCAATCTGGCCCGCGCCCGGGCGCTGCTGGAACAGGCTGCCGCATCGGGTGCCAGGCTTGCCGTGCTCCCCGAGAACTTCACGGCCATGGGCCGGCGTGACGTCGCTGCCATCGGTCGCGCCGAAGCCCTGGGCGAAGGACCTATCCTGCCATGGTTGAAACTCGCCGCCCGTGACCTCAAGTTATGGATAGTCGCCGGGACATTGCCGCTGCCGCCCCAGGGCCAGCCAGACGGCAAGGTCACGGCGTGCTCGTTGCTGATCGACGATCAGGGCCAGCAGGTGGCGCGCTACGACAAGCTGCATCTGTTCGATGTGGACGTGGCCGACGCCCGTGGCCGCTATCGCGAATCCGACGACTACGCCCACGGCAACAACGTGGTGGTGGCCGATACACCCGTGGGCAAGCTGGGTCTGACCGTGTGTTACGACCTGCGCTTTCCCGAGTTGTACACAGCCCTGCGAGAAGCCGGGGCCGAATTGATTACCGCGCCGTCGGCCTTTACCGCCGTGACAGGCGCGGCGCACTGGGAAATCCTGCTGCGCGCGCGTGCCATCGAAACCCAGTGCTATGTGCTGGCGGCCGCGCAGGGCGGGGTTCATCCGGGGCCAAGGGAAACATTTGGGCACGCAGCGATCATAGATCCATGGGGCCGCGTGCTGGCCGAGCAGGCACAGGGTGAAGCCGTGCTGTTGGGCCAACGAGACAGTGAAGAGCAAGCGTCCATACGGGCGCGGATGCCGGTTACCAACCACCGGCGATTTTTTTCGCAGGACGCCTTGCGGCCTGCCAATACCCCGGAGTGAATATGAGCGACTTGTCCTCTGTCAGCGAACACCTTCTGGCGCCAGGCGGCCTGAGCATCGACAGCCTGCAATCGGTGCTGGGGGAGCTTGCCGGTCCCGGGATCGACGCTGCCGACCTGTATTTCCAGGGCCAGATTTCCGAGTCCTGGGCGCTGGAAGACGGCATCGTCAAGGAAGGCAGTTTCAATCTTGATCAGGGCGTCGGCGTGCGTGCGCAATCGGGTGAGAAAACCGGTTTTGCCTACAGCAACGCAATCACCCCTGAGGCCCTGAGCCAGGCCGCCCGTGCGGCCCGCTCGATCTCCCGCGCCGGGCAGAACGGCCGCGTGCAGGCCTTCACCACCCAGGACGTGGCTCAGCTCTACGCGCCGGACAACCCGCTGGAAGTCATGACCCGCGCCGAAAAGGTCGAGCTGCTCAAGCGCGTCGATGCCGCCACCCGCGCCCTGGACCCGCGCATCCAGCAGGTTTCGGTGAGCATGGCCGGGGTCTGGGAGCGCATCCTGGTCGCCTCCACCGATGGCGGCCTGGCCGCTGACGTGCGCCCGCTGGTGCGCTTCAACGTCAGCGTGATCGTCGAGCAGAACGGCCGTCGTGAGCGCGGCGGCCACGGCGGCGGCGGGCGTACCGATTACCGTTATTTCCTCCAGGAAGACCGCGCCATGGGCTATGCCCGCGAAGCGCTGCGTCAGGCGCTGGTCAATCTGGAAGCGATTCCGGCCCCGGCTGGCACGCTGCCAGTGGTGCTGGGTTCCGGCTGGTCCGGTGTGCTGCTGCACGAAGCCGTGGGCCACGGCCTGGAAGGCGACTTCAACCGCAAGGGCAGCTCGGCCTACAGCGGGCGCATGGGCGAAATGGTTGCTTCCAAGCTCTGCACCATCGTCGATGACGGCAGCCTGGCCGGGCGTCGCGGCTCGCTGAGCGTGGACGACGAAGGTACGCCGACCGAATGCACCACCCTGATCGAGAACGGCGTGCTCAAGGGCTACATGCAGGACAAGCTCAACGCCCGCCTGATGGGCGTGGCCCGTACTGGTAACGGCCGTCGCGAGTCCTATGCGCACTTGCCGATGCCGCGCATGACCAACACCTACATGCTGGGCGGCCAGAGCGATCCGGCGGAAATCATCGCGTCGGTGAAGAAGGGCATCTACTGCGCCAACCTCGGCGGTGGTCAGGTCGATATCACCAGCGGCAAATTCGTGTTCTCCACCAGCGAAGCCTACCTGATCGAAGACGGCAAGATCACCGCGCCGGTCAAGGGCGCGACGCTGATCGGCAACGGTCCGGAGTGCATGAGCCGGGTGTCGATGGTCGGTAACGACCTGTCGCTGGACAGCGGCGTGGGAACGTGCGGCAAGGACGGGCAGTCAGTGCCGGTAGGTGTGGGTCAGCCGACGCTGAAGATCGATGCGATCACAGTGGGTGGTACGGGCGGGTAAGGAGCTATATCAGGCACCTGTGGGAGCGAGCTTGCTCGCGAAGGCGGTGTGTCATTTTCAGACTTGGTATCTGACACGCCGCCTTCGCGGGCCAGCCCGCTCCCACAGGGGAGGAAGGCTGCGAAGCGGGTTTAACGCAACCCGCGCTTGGTTTCGTCCAGGTCGCGGATGTATTTGAAGATTTTACGGGACGCGGTAGGTGCCTTGTTCTGCTTGGCTTCGTGCTGGGCCTGACGGATCAGCGAACGCAGTTGCTGGCGGTCGGCATCGGGGTATTCGACCACGAACTGCTCAAGCGTCTCGTCGGTGCCGCCGGTCAGGCGATCACGCCAGCGTTCCAGGTTGTGGAAACGCTCGTTGTATTGACGCGTGGAGGCATCGAGCTGATCGAGCAGGACCAGGATTTCATCCAGGTTCTGGTCGCGCATCAGCCGGCCAATGAAGGAAATGTGGCGTTTGCGCGCGATATGCGCGGTGTGCTTGGGAGCATCGGCCAGTGCGCGACGCAATTCGTCGGTCAGAGGCAGCTTGGCCAGCACATCGGGTTTGAATGTCGTCAAGCGTTCACCCAGATCCACCAGAGCGGCGAGCTCTCGTTTGACCTGGGATTTGCTTTTCTCTCCGTCGAAGGAGTCGTCGTAAGAATCAACCATGGGGGCCGTCCGCAAATAAACGCCGCCATGATAACCAGTCAGGGACCAATTGTCCGGCCCGGCTGCCGAAATCGGAATTTGATGGAGTAAGTCATGAGTGCATCAGAAAGCGTCGGCCCACAGGCTTTGCCAGCCCTGCAGCAGCAGGTCGAGCAGATCGTCGCCGAAGCCAAACGCCAAGGCGCGAGTGCCTGTGAAGTCGCTGTGTCGCTTGAGCAGGGGCTGTCGACGTCGGTTCGCCAGCGCGAAGTCGAAACCGTCGAGTTCAACCGTGACCAGGGTTTTGGCATCACCTTGTATGTGGGCCACCGCAAAGGCTCGGCCAGCACCTCGGCCAGCGGCCCGGATGCCATTCGCGAAACCGTCGCGGCGGCACTGGCCATCGCCAAACACACCTCCGAAGACGAAAGCTCGGGCCTGGCCGATGCCGCGCTGATGGCCCGGGAACAACCGGATTTCGACCTGTTCCACCCCTGGGACATCACGCCTGAGCAGGCCATCGAGAAGGCGTTGATCTGCGAAGCGGCGGCATTCGACGCCGACAGCCGGATCAAGAACGCCGATGGCACCACCCTGAACGTGCATCAGGGCTGCCGCGTGTACGGCAACAGCCACGGCTTCATCGGCGGTTATGCATCGACGCGTCATAGCCTCAGTTGCGTGATGATCGCCGAAAAAGACGGCCAGATGCAGCGCGATTACTGGTACGACGTGAACCGTCAGGGCGAGCTGCTGATGGACGCCAGACTGATCGGCAAGAAGGCCGCGGAGCGCGCCGCGAGCCGCCTTGGCGCCCGCCCGGTGCCGACCTGCGAGGTGCCGGTGCTGTTTTCGGCGGAACTGGCGGGCGGGCTGTTCGGCAGTTTCCTGGGGGCGATTTCCGGCGGCAACCTGTACCGCAAGTCGTCGTTCCTCGAAGGCGCCATGGGCCAGCGGCTGTTCCCGGAGTGGATGACCATCGACGAACGCCCACACCTGATGCGCGCCATGGGCAGCGCGGCGTTCGACGGTGATGGCCTGGCGACCTACGCCAAGCCGTTCGTCGAAAACGGCGATCTGGTGTCCTACATCCTCAGCACTTACTCGGGCCGCAAGCTGGGCCTGCCAAGCACCGCCAACGCCGGCGGCGTGCACAACCTGTTCGTGTCCCACGGCACCGAAGACCAGGCCGCGCTGATCCGTCGCATGGGCCGTGGCCTGCTGGTCACCGAGCTGATGGGCAGCGGCCTGAACATGGTCACCGGTGACTATTCCCGAGGCGCGGCGGGTTACTGGGTCGAGAACGGCGAGATCCAGTTCGCCGTCCAGGAAGTGACCATTGCCGGCAACATGCGCGACATGTTCAAGCAGATCGTCGCCGTTGGCAGCGATCTGGAGATGCGCAGCAACATTCGCACGGGGTCTGTGCTGATCGAGAAGATGATGGTGGCGGGAAGCTGAATTCCCCCGTTAACGCAGTAACCCAAAGGCCTGCCCCGGATTCGGTGCAGGCCTTTTTCTTTGCCCGCAATTCTGAAACCGCCAAACGTCCTGTAGGAGTGAGCTTGCTCGCGATAGCGGTGTGGCATTCAGGCATGAGGCATCTGACACGACGCTATCGCGAGCAAGCTCACTCCTACAGGGTTGCGGTGTAACCAACGCAATGTCGGGGTTGTTTTGATTCTTAAACTCATTTAATAATGAATATCATTCGCTAAATGAGCCCGGGGTCATGAGCACTGTCCTCCAAGAATCGCCTTACCTGGAAAACTGGCGCGCGCTGAGTTTGCGCGTGCGCTGCGCCGTGGCGCCGGACGAGCCGCGGGGCATCGAGCATTACTTGGCCGAAGGCCGGTATCTGGCGCGCTTCACGGCCACCCCGCAGACCCTCATCGCCGAAAGCACCTTCCGCCTGCTGCTCGACACCGCCCGTGACACCGCGTTGCCCTGGCACTGGCGCTGCCTGTGCCTGGATCAGGCATGGCGCCCGTTGCGCGACCTCAAGGTGCTCGCCCACAGCAATCATCAACGCCAACGCTGGCAGGCCTTCGCCCATCAACTGGCGACCTGCGTGTTGCAGCCCTCGATTTCTCTCGCTGAACTGATGCAAGGATCTCTTGATGAGTAATACCCGTATTGAACGCGACAGCATGGGCGAGTTGCAGGTCCCGACCGAGGCCCTGTATGGCGCGCAGACCCAGCGTGCGGTGAACAACTTCCCGATCAGCCAGCTGCGCATGCCGGCCCAGTTCGTCCGTGCGTTGCTGCTGGCCAAGTCCGCTGCCGCCCAGGCCAACCTCGAACTCAAGCAGATCAGCGAAGGCCAGAGCAAAGCCATCGTCACCGCCTGCAAGGAACTGCTGTCAGGCGACTACATGGCGCATTTTCCGGTGGACGTGTTCCAGACCGGCTCCGGCACCAGCACCAACATGAACGCCAACGAGGTGATCGCGACCCTCGCCAGCCGTGTGCTGGGCGAGCCGGTGAATGCCAACGATCACGTCAACTGCGGCCAGAGCAGCAACGACATCATCCCGACCACCATCCACGTCAGCGCCGCGCTGGCGATCCATGAGCAGCTGTTGCCGGCGCTGGCGCACCTGATCCAGGTCACCGAGCGCAAGGCCGAACAGGTTCACTCGTTCGTCAAGACCGGCCGCACGCACCTGATGGACGCCATGCCGGTGCGCATGAGCCAGGTCCTCAACGGCTGGGCGCAACAGCTCAAGGCCAACGTCGAACACATCGAGAACCTGCTGCCCAGCCTTCAGGCGCTGGCTCAGGGCGGCACCGCCGTGGGCACCGGCATCAATGCTCACCCTGAATTCGCTTCGCGCTTTGCCGGCCATCTGAGTCGCCTGAGCGAAGTCGGCTTCGTGCCGGGCAAGGACCTGTTCGCGCTGATCGGCTCGCAAGACACCGCCGTTGCAGTCTCCGGCCAGCTCAAGGCCACTGCCGTGTCCCTGATGAAAATCGCCAACGACCTGCGCTGGATGAACTCCGGCCCCCTGGCAGGCCTTGGCGAGATCGAACTGGAAGCCCTGCAGCCGGGCTCCTCGATCATGCCAGGCAAGGTCAACCCGGTGATTCCGGAAGCCACCGCCATGGTTGCCGCGCAAGTCATCGGCAACGATGCGGCGATCACCGTCGCGGGGCAGTCGGGCAACTTCGAGCTGAACGTGATGCTGCCGATCATCGCCCACAACCTGCTGCAAAGCATCGAGCTGCTGGCCAACTCCAGCCGCCTGCTGGCGGACAAGGCCATCGCCACCTTCAAGGTCAGCGAAGCCAAGCTCAAGGAAGCCTTGTCGCGCAACCCGATTCTGGTCACCGCGCTGAACCCGATCATCGGCTACCAGAAGGCTGCGCACATCGCCAAGACCGCCTACAGCGAAGGTCGGCCGATCATCGACGTGGCCCTTGAGCACACCGAGCTTGATCGCGCCCAGCTGGAAACCCTGCTCAACCCGGAAAAACTCACTGCCGGCGGGATCTGACCCGCCGTCGCCACCACCCACGCACCGTCTCAGGAGACGCGCCATGGAGCATTGGAAAAGCACCATTCTCAAAGGCAATAGCTGTTTCAACCGTGGCGACCTGATCGACGCACGCGAGCTGTACCTGCAAGCGCTGGCGCTGGCCCAGGTGCTGCTCGAGCGCTGGAGCGACCCGGACGAGGCGGTGGCGGCGTTCGTGATTTCCCACCACAACCTGGCGGACCTGCACCTGAGCCTCAATCAACCGGAGGAGAGCGCCGAGTACCTGTGCTCGGCGCACCAGCGGCTGTTGCAGGTGATCCAGAACCAGCGCCTGAGCGCGGGCTTGCGTCAGGCCGCGTTCCGCCACAGCAACAAGACCTACAGCGAACTGTTGGGCTTCATCAACGAACACGGTGAATACCCACGCACCCATCGCCTGCTCAACAGCAGCGGCGAACACTCACGCTCGGCGCTACAGCGCAACGCCGCTGCCGCCGGCACCTTGTCCTTCGGAGTCCATTGATATGCCGTATACCTTGCCTGCCTTGCCATACGCCTACGATGCCCTTGAGCCGCACATCGATGCGCAGACCATGGAAATCCATTACACCAAGCACCACCAGACCTACATCAACAACCTCAATGCCGCTGTTGACGGCACCGAGTACGCCGAGTGGCCCATCGAGAAACTGGTGGCCAGCGTCGGCCAGCTTCCTGAAAAACTGCGTCCGGCGGTGATCAACCAGGGCGGCGGTCACGCCAACCACTCGCTGTTCTGGGAAGTGATGAGCCCTAAAGGCGGCGGTCTGCCGACGGGTGCGCTGGCCAAGGCCATCGATGAGCAACTGGGCGGCATCGAAGCGTTCAAGGACGCCTTCACCAAGGCTGCGCTGACCCGTTTCGGCAGCGGCTGGGCCTGGCTGAGCGTTACTCCCCAGAAAAAACTGGTCGTGGAAAGCAGCGGCAACCAGGACAGCCCGTTGATGAACGGCAACACGCCGATCCTCGGCCTGGACGTCTGGGAGCACGCCTACTACCTGCGCTACCAGAACCGTCGCCCGGAATACATCGCCGCCTTCTACAACGTCGTCAACTGGGACGAAGTGGCCAAGCGTTACAGCGCTGCGATTTCTTGAATTCACAACAATAAGCAGGCGATCTATGCGCTCGGAATTCCTCACTATCGGCAGCGTCAGGCTGTTGCGTCTGGCCTTGGGTTCATTTTTGCTGTTGGCCGGCACAGGGCTGCTGATTGCCCAGGGTTTGTCCTGGTTGAGCCTGGAACCCAGGATGCTTCGAGCGCTGGAAGGCGGTGCGATGTGCGCCTTGGGCACGGCTCTGGGCGCGGTGCCGGTGCTGGTGATCCGGGGGATGCCGGTGGCGGTGGCCGACGCATTGCTGGGATTCGGCGCAGGCATCATGCTCGCCGCCACGGCCTTTTCCCTGATCGTGCCGGGCCTGGGCGCTGCCCAAGGCCTGGGCTTTACCCCATGGGGCGCAGGTGCCTTGGTCAGTGCCGGCATTCTTGCTGGCGCCGTGGGGCTGTTCATCGTCGACACCCTGGTGTCTCAGGGGCCGCACTTATCGGACGTGGCCGAAAAACCGGCCATTCCCTCGAATATCTGGCTGTTTGTCATCGCCATCATTGCTCACAACATTCCGGAAGGCATGGCGGTGGGCGTGTCGGCGGGCGGCGGCCTGGCCCACGCCGACAGCCTGGCGATGGGTATCGCCTTGCAGGACGTACCCGAAGGGCTGGTGATTGCACTGGTGCTGGCGGCGGCGGGCATGTCCCGGCTCAACGCCTTTCTGATCGGCGCGGCTTCCGGGCTGGTGGAGCCGGTGTTTGCCGTGCTGTGCGCCTGGCTCGTTGAAGTCGCCGCGATGTTGCTGCCGGTGGGCCTGGCGATGGCGGCCGGTGCGATGTTGTTGGTGGTGGTGCACGAAATCATCCCCGAGTCCCGCCGCAACGGCCACGACAAGATCGCCAGCTTCGGGCTGCTGGTGGGGTTCTGCCTGATGATGGTGATGGATACTGCATTGGCTTGATTGCGCCACAACACTTGTAGGAGTGAGCTTGCTCGCGATTGCGGTGTGTCAGATATCCATTCAGGGACAGACACGCCGCTATCGCGAGCAAGCTCACTCCTACAGGGTTTGCGTCTCAGGTAAGAAAAACCCTTATAATCGCGCGCCTATTCCATTGTGATGCGAGATCCATCGTGAGCTTACCGCCGTGCCCCAAATGCAATTCCGAGTACACCTACGAAGACGGCGCCCAGCTCGTCTGCCCGGAATGCGCCCATGAGTGGTCCGCCAACGGCGCGGCTGACGCGGACGATGATGTGAAAATCATCAAGGATGCGGTAGGCAACACGCTGCAGGACGGCGACACGGTGACCGTCATCAAGGACCTGAAGGTCAAGGGCTCGTCCCTGGTGGTCAAGGTCGGCACCAAGGTCAAGAACATCCGCCTGGTCGATGGCGACCACGACATCGATTGCAAGATCGACGGGATTGGCGCGATGAAGCTCAAGTCCGAGTTCGTGAAGAAGGGCTAATGCTTTGCGTAGCAGCACGGCTTGCCGGCGGGGGCGTCCTCAAGAATGTCCCCGCCGGCAAGCCGTGCTGCTACGGGTCAGTGTGCAATCCTCAAATCGGCAGGTTGATCCCGAAGGTATTCACGCCCTGTTCGCTGCGGGCGAAGACCGTGCCGCCGTGCATCAGCGCAATGGCCTTGACGATCGCCAGTCCCAGCCCGTGATTCCCCCCGCTGTTGGTGCGTGAAGCATCGACCCGGTAAAAGCGCTCGAATAGCTTGGGCAGGTGCTCGCCGGAAATCTGCGCGCCAGGGTTGGCGACGCCGATGCTCACATGATGACCTTCGTCGCTGATGTCCACGTGAATGGTCTGCCCAGGCAAGGTGTGCTGCACGGCGTTGTGCACCAGATTGATCAGCGCGCGTCGCAAGTGCGCTTTCTCGATGGGTGCACAGGCGTCGCCCCGGACCTCGACCTGAACCTGTGCGTCTTCCAGAATGAAATCCAGGTAATCCAGGGTTTTCGCCACTTCCCCGGCCAGGGATGCCTGGGTCAGTTCCGTAGCCTTGCTGCCCTGATCGGCGCTGGCCAGGAACAGCATGTCGTTGATGATCGAGCGCAGCCGTTCCAGTTCTTCCAGGTTTGATTGCAGCACCTCGAAATAATGCTCCGCCGAACGTCCCCGCGTCAGCGCCACCTGCGTCTGGCCGATCAGGTTGGTCAGCGGCGAGCGCAGTTCATGGGCGACGTCGGCGTTGAACCCTTCCAGTCGCGCATAGGCCTGCTCGACCCGCTCCAGCGTCGAGTTGAACGAGGTGACGAACTGGTCCAGTTCAGGCGGCAGTGCAGACAACTGCAAACGGCCGGACAGCCTGGGAGGTGCCAGTTTGCGCGCTTCCAGCGACAGGGCGTACAGCGGTTTCAGACCGATCCGCGTCACCCAGTAACCCAATGCCGACGCCAGAGCGATGCCAATCGCCGCCAGGCTGATGAGCGCGATCAGCAGCGAGTGCTGGGCTTGGCGGAACGTCTCGGTGTCAATGGCGGTAAGGAATCGCAGGGGCGGGCGCTGATCCTTGGCCGGGAATTCGCTGACCAGCACCTTGAACGGGTAATCGTGATCGCTCAGCAAAAGGTCGCGCATGCCCAATGGTCCACGGGCGAATTCGCGGATAGCAGGGCCGGGGTTACCGAACTCGTAAGAGGGATTGTCGCTGACGACCCAGAATCGCAACCGCTTGTCTTCCTCGCTGAGCAGCTTGAGCTTGGTGCTGAGTTTGCCCCAGTGCTCAAGATCACCGAAACGCTGCACCTGTGATTCCAGCACGCTGTAACGGGCATCGACTTCAGCCTGAGGCAGCAACCCAAGGTTCTTGCCCACCTGCAGGTAGAGCGCCCAGCCGATCAGCAGGAACACCAGCAGCGCCACCAGGGCAAACAGGCCGGACAGGCGCAGGGCGATGGAGTTGCTAGACACGACGGCTCTCCAGCACATACCCCATGCCGCGGATGGTGTGCAGCAGTTTCTGCTCGAACGGGCCGTCGAGCTTGGCCCGCAGGCGCTTGATCGCCACCTCGACCACGTTGGCGTCACTGTCGAAATTGATGTCCCAGACCATCTCGGCAATCGAGGTTTTCGAGAGGATTTCCCCGTGGCGCCGCGCCAGCACGCTGAGCAGCGAAAACTCCTTGGCGGTCAGGTCCAGGCGAGCGCCCGCACGGGTGGCCTTGCGGCTGATCAGGTCGATCCACAGGTCGGCGATGCTGATCTGCACCGGCTCGTGGCCGCCGCTGCGGCGGGTCAGGGCCTGCAGGCGCGCCACCAGTTCCAGGAATGAAAACGGCTTGCCCAGGTAGTCGTCGGCGCCCTCGCGCAGGCCGCGAATACGGTCGTCGACGTTTTCCCGCGCGGTGAGCATGATCACCGGCGTCTGCTTGCGCGCGCGCAGGGCCCGCAGCACGCCGTAGCCGTCCAGGCCGGGCAGCATGACGTCGAGGATGATCACCCCGTACTCGCCTTCCAGCGCCATGTGCAGGCCTTCGATGCCATCGCGCGCGACATCGGTGGTGTAACCCTGTTCGGTGAGGCCGCGATGCAGGTAGTCGGCGGTCTTCTCTTCGTCTTCGATAATCAGGACACGCATGGGTGCACTCTCAATTCTCTGGTGCTCACTTCTCTGATGCTCACTTTTCAGTCACCAGCAGGGCGGCAGGCTTCTTGCCGGCTGAGGGCGCTGTCGGGGTGGCGGTCGGGTGCCTGCGATGGAAAATCCGCTCCAGTTGCAGGTAAATGACCGGCGTCGTGAACAGTGTCAGTGCCTGGCTCACCAGCAATCCGCCCACCACCGCAATCCCCAGTGGCTGACGCAACTCTGCCCCCACACCATAGCCGAGCATCAGCGGCAAGGCACCGAGCAATGCCGCCAGAGTGGTCATGATGATCGGGCGGAAGCGCGTCAGGCACGCCTCGTAAATCGCATCCTGTGGCGACAGGCCGCGATGGCGCTGACCCTCCAGGGCAAAGTCCACCAGCAGGATGCCGTTCTTCTTGACGATGCCGATCAGCAACACGATACCGATCAGGCCCATGATCGAGAAATCCTGGCCCATCAGCCACAGCAGCAACAGCGCGCCGATACCGGCCGAAGGCAAGGTGGAGATGATCGTCAGCGGGTGCACGAAGCTTTCGTACAGCACGCCCAGAATGATGTACACCGCCACCAGTGCCGCGAGGATCAGCCACGGCTGGTTGGCCAGCGAACTCTGGAAGGCCTGGGCCGCGCCCTGGAAGTTGCCGATGATCGAGGCCGGCATGCCGATCTCGTTCTTGGCCTGATCGAGCAACTGCACCGCATCGCCCAGAGCCACGCCTGCCGACAGGTTGAACGACAGGTTGGCCGCCGGGAACATGCCGTCGTGGCTGATCGACAGCGGCCCCATCTTCGGCGCGCCGACCTTGGCCAGTGCCGACAGCGGCACCATCTCGTTGGTGAGCGGCGAGCGCAGGTAGAAGTAGTTCAGGCTCTCGGCCTTGCCGCGTTGCGACGGGTCGAGTTCGAGAATGACTTTGTACTGGTTGATGTCGGTCTGGTATTCGTTGATCTGCCGCTGGCCGAAGGCGTCGTACAGCGCCTGGTCGACGTCGGCGGTGGTCAGCCCGAAGCGCGCGGCGGCGCTGCGGTCGATGTCCAGGTGAGTCACGCTGCCGCCCAGTTGCAGGTCGTTGGACAGGTCGCGGAACGCCGGGATGGTCTTGAGTTTTTCCGTGAGCTTTTGTGTCCACTCGTTGAGCAGGGCGCCGTTGTTGCTCTTGAGCACGTACTGATACTGGGCGCGGCTCGGGCCGGAACTCAGGTTGATGTCTTGCCCGGCCCGCAGGTACAGGACGATGCCGGGGATCTTCGCAAGCTTGGGCCTGATCCGGTCGATGAACTGGCTGGCGGTCACGTCGCGGTCGCCACGGTCTTTCAGCGCGATCCACACCCGGCCGTTGGCGATGGTCTGGTTGCTGCCGCTCACGCCCACCGAGTGCGAGAAGGCTTTGACGGCCGGGTCTTCGCCGATGATCTTCGCCAGTTGCTTGTGCTTCTCGACCATGTCCGGGTAGGAAATATCGGCAGCCGCTTCACTGGTGCCCAGCACCATGCCGGTGTCCTGAACGGGAAAGAAACCCTTGGGAATCAGCACGTAGCCGGCCACCGCCAGCACCAAAGTCAGACCAAAGACGCCCAGCATCAGGCGCTGATGAGCCAGGGCGTAGCGCACGCCACGGGCATAACGGGCGAGCAGTTTTTCGCCAAAGCCCGGGTTGGCGTGGGCATCGTGCTTGGGTGCGCGCATGAACAGCGCGGCCAGGGTCGGCGCCAGGGTCAGTGAAACGACCACCGAGATCAGAATCGTCGAGGTCGCCGTCAGTGCGAACTCCTTGAACAGTCGCCCGACCACGCCACCCATGAACAGCAATGGGATGAACGCCGCCACCAGTGAAAAGCTGATCGACACCACGGTAAAGCCGATCTCGCCCGCGCCCTTGATCGCCGCGTCGCGCATGCTTTCGCCGGCTTCCAGGTGTCGGTGGATGTTCTCCACCACGACGATGGCGTCGTCGACCACAAAGCCGACGGCCACCACAATCGCTACGAGCGTCAGGTTGTTGAGGCTGAACCCCAGCACATACATCAGGGCGAAACTGGCGACCAGCGACACCCCCAGCACGGCGGTCACGATCAGGGTTGCCGAGAGCTGGCGCAGGAACAGCGCCATGACCGCGATGACCAGCCCGATGGCGATCAGCAGGGTCATTTCCACTTCATGCAGCGAGGCACGAATGGTTTTGGTGCGATCGCTCAGCACCGAGACATCCACCGAGGCCGGGAGCATTTCCTGCAGGCGTGGCAGCTCACCGAGCACGCGGTCCACGGTCTCGACGATGTTCGCGCCGGGCTGGCGGAACACCACGATGTTCACGCCCTGCTGATCGCCGGACCAGGCATTGACGTAGGCGTTTTCCGAGCCGTCGATGACCTTCGCCACATCACGCAGGTGAACGGGGGCGCCGTCTTTGTAGGAAACGATCAACTGATCGTAGTCCTTGGCCTGGAACAACTGATCGTTGGAGGCGAGGGTGGACACGCTGTCCTTGCCGTACAGCGCACCCTTTGCCAGATTGAGGCTGGTCTGCTGCAATGCGCCGCGGAGGTCCGCGAGGGTCAGCCCGATGGACGCGAGTTTTTCCGGCGCCGCCTGCACGCGAATGGCCGGACGCCGCTGACCGGTGATCGCGACCTGGCCGACGCCGTTGATCTGGCTCAACTGACGGGCCAGCAGGGATTCGGTGACGTCACTCAGTTCCGTGGCCGGCATCAGGTTGGAACTGACGCTGAGGATCAACACCGGGCTGTCGGCGGGGTTGACCTTGCGCCAGGTCGGCGCGGTCGGAAGGTCTGCGGGCAGTCGGCCCGAGGCGGTGTTGATCGCCGCCTGAACCTCCTGCGCTGCGGTGTCGATGCTCTTGTTCAGCACGAATTGCAGGGTCAGGTTGGTCGAGCCCAGGGCGCTGCTGGACGTCATCTGGGTCATGCCGGGGATGGCGCTGAACTGCACTTCAAGCGGCGTCGCTACCGAAGACGCCATGGTCTCCGGGCTGGCGCCGGGCAAGGTGGCGCTGACCTGAATGGTCGGAAATTCCGCCTCGGGCAACGGCGCCACGGGCAGGCGAGGAAAGGCGATGCAACCCAGCAGCACCAGGGCGAAGGTCAGCAGCACGGTGGCAATCGGGTGATTTACACACCACGCGGAAATCGAGCCATGGCCTTTCATTTCGAGGCCTCGGCGGTGCTGGCATCGGCCAGCGTATCAACATCGCCCGGCTTGACCACCTCGATGTGCGCGCCGTTCTTCAGGCGCGACTGACCATCACTGACCAGTACGTCGTTGGCGCTGACGCCGCTGATCAGCATCAGGTCGCTGTCCTGATACAGCACTTTGACCGGCACCACCTCGACCTTGTCGCCCTGGACGCGGTAGACGAAATGCTGATCGATACCGCGCTGCACCACTTGCGGCGGCACCTTCAGCGCGTTGCGGTCGATGGCCGTTTGAATCCGCACGTTGACCAACTGGCCGGGCCAGAGTTTTTCGGCGGCGTTTTCGAACACTGCCTTGGCGCGGATGGTGCCAGTGGTGGCCGCGACCTGGTTGTCGATCAGCGTCAACGTGCCTTCGCCCAGCGGCGCGCCATTGCCTGCTTCGCCCACATAGGCGTTGACCTTGGCCGGTGCAGGGGAGGCGAGCAAGTCGTGCAGGGTGGGGAGCATTTGCTGTGGCAGGGAAAACTCCACGGATATCGGGTCAATCTGGGTCACTGAAAACAGCCCCGTCGCATCGCTGACGCGCAGGAAGTTGCCCTCATCGACATTGCGAATGCCGACGCGGCCCGTCACCGGCGAGCGAATCTGGGTGTAGGACAGTTGCACCTGCGATGCGTTGATCGACGCCTGGTTACCCTGCACCGTGGCCTTGAGCTGATTGACCAGAGCCTGTTGCTGGTCGTATTGCTGTTTGGAGATGCTGTTGTCGACAGTCAGCAGCTTGTAGCGATTGAGGTCCACTTGTGCCACGTCCAGTTGCGCCTGGCTCTGGCTCAATTGCGCCTTGGTCTGTTCCAGGGCTGCGCGAATGGCGCGGTCATCGATGGTGGCCAGCAGATCCCCGGCCTTGACCTGTTGCCCTTCCTTGACCAGCAGCCTGGTCAGGATGCCATCCACCTGGGTACGAATCACCACGCTTTGCAGCGACAGCACCGAGCCGATGCCGGTCACGTAGCGCGGCACGTCCTTCTGCTCGACATGAATCACCTGAACCGGCACTGCGGCCGGGGCGCTGACTTTCTTCTCGGCGGGGCGGGTCGCCATCCAGATACCCACTGCGATGAGTGCGAGTAACGCAGTGACGGCCATCACGGATTTTCTTTGTTTGTGCATACAGGGAAAACGCCAGCAGAGAGGTGGAAACCGGAGAATCGAGAGCCTCCTTTATAAACCCTGGACCCGGTCAGCAAAATGACTGCTACCTGTCAATATTGTCAGGTGAACAAGAGCAGAGGATGGAGGTGGATAAAGAAAGGGCGAGGGAGGGCGATACAGAGGAAAGGGCTGCCGGAATCGGCGGGACAGATGTCACTGATAGTGAAAAATCCTACAAGGGATACCGCACTTTCTGGTCGACCTTTCCTAACTCGACTTAACTGTTACTTACAAGTCTTCACTGCGGAGTATGGCGATGAGAACTAAAAAGACAGCTTCTGTGTTTTTTTCAATCGCATTCATCGGGGCCGGTGTGCTCGCCGCGCCGATGGCATGGGCGGTGGACAACGCCCTGATGTTCCACGGAGGACTCGTCAATGCCACCTGTGAAACCCAACTGGCCGAGCCTGGCGATTCGTCCGCGCAGCTCAAGCCGCTCAAGGTCAATGCAAACCTGACCCTGCGCCTGGTCAGCCATGACGACGCCTGCGGTAAAGCCGCCTTGCCACTTTCGGTCGCTTACGCAGAGCGCAGTTCGATCACCGCCGACGGCCATGGCACCATCGTCACCCTGACCTACCAGTAACCCGCCCGCGAAGCTCATCCACCCGCGCAGAAACCGCCTCGACCGCTCCAGGTCCAGGCGGTTTTTTTGTGCCGGAATTAAAGGCTTGAGCGCGTTGCTGCCTACAAACGAGCTGCACAACCTGCCTGACTCTTTTTTTTGAGGGTTTTGTGCAATGCCACGCCGCTTGTGGGCTGTAGGGAATGCCGAGCATGTCCTACGGAAATTCCCTACATGCACCACTGACGTTTCTGCAGGCACAAGGTAGATAGCCTGACATCCGCGAATTGGCCCGCCGCTTATAGTTCTCGCCGTCCTCTGGGGCACACACGAATTGACACAAGGAACGTTGTTAACATGAAAACCCTCTCTCTTTCTCTGGCTGTCGTGGCTGCAATCGGCCTGAGCGTAGCGTCCACTGCCAACGCTGCGAACAACGGCAAACTCATCCTCAACGGCACCCTGACCAACATGACCTGTGACGTTGGCGCGGGCACCGGCGTAAGCCCGGGCACCAACCCTGGCGAGATCAACGTCGATCTGGGCAACGTCTCGTTCTCCGATATCGGTCGTTATGCCGACAACAAACTGGCCACTGCCACGCCGATCCAGTTGCTGGTCAACTGCACGGCAGGTGCTGCGCAGTACAACACGGTCAACATGCGCTTCGTCGCGCGTCAGGGCAGTGGCCTGGATAACCTGGACAACAAACTGCTGCGTACCACCGGTGCTGCCGACGGTGTGGGCATCGGCATGCTCAACTCCTCGTTCCAGCTCATGGACCTGAGCGGTAACGAGACGATCGACACGCCGCTGGTCAAGCAGGGCACCGACGGTGCGACTGCCGAGATCAACTTCGGTGCGGTGTACGTGCTCAACGGCGCGACAACCAATCCGGGAAATGCCGACGGCTTCCTGCCGTTCGTAATGGACTATCAGTGATACCCGGGCGGGGAGGGCACTGCTCGCCCCGCCTGACTACCGATTCGAGGCGACTAGCGCATGTTTTCCAGATTATTTCGTTGCGTGGCGTTCTGGCTCTGGCCAGGGCTGGCATTGACGCTGGCAGCGCCGTCCCAGGCCGGTATCGTGCTCAACACCACGCGGGTGATCTTTCAGGCCTCTGACAAGGAGGCCAGCCTGATGGTGCACAACACCGGTACCGGCGACATCCTCGCTCAGTCATGGCTTGAGGCCGAAGGCACGAATGGCGTTTCCGGCAGTCTGCCGTTTGCCGTCACGCCTGCGCTGGCGCGGATGTCCGGTGATGCCAGGCAACTGATCAGGATTCTCTACTCCGGCGAAGGCCTTGCGAAGGATCGCGAATCGGTGTTCTGGGTCAACGTCCAGGAGATCCCCCAAACCGCCAAGGAGAACCAGTTGCAGGTGGCGATCCGGCAACGCATCAAACTGTTCTACCGCCCCGATGGACTGGACGCCGATCCGCTCAAGGCTGCCCAGGCCTTGCAATGGCAACTGCGCGACGGACATCTGGAGGTCACCAATCCGGGGCCTTATCACGTGTCGTTGATCAAGCTCCAGGCCAGGCGCCATGGGCAGGTGGTGTTCAGCGAGGACAGCCGGATGCTGGCACCGATGCAGCGGTTGCAGTTGCCCCTGAGTTCAGCAGGCACAGGTGCGCCGCTGGACCTGGCTTTCATCAGCATCAACGACTTCGGGGCCCAGGAGCCCTATCACGCCAGCGTCTCTGGTGAGCGATTCATACAGGCCAGCAAGGCCGAACATCGTCCTGACGAGTGAATCGTCGGGATGTTTTCGTTGACCCATTTTTCGAGTCGGAACTGTTTCCGGCTTTGGCGTCGCACGCCTGCGCAACGACTCGGCAGGGTGTCGGCACCCAGGACACGAGTGAAATCAGCTAATGGAACGGCGAAAGAAAAAGACCAGGGGATGTATTTCAAGAACTATTCCGGCCTGCACTCGCAAGAGCAAAAAGGCAGGGTGCAAGGTAGCCACCCGTAGACCGCTGTCCTCCTGTGTCGTTGCCACAGCATGGATGGTCGGCTCCAGTGCAATGGCCATGGCGGACGTCGGCGGCGAAAGCGGCAGCGGCACAAGGGTGAAATTCAACACCGCATTCATTCAGGGGACGGACCAGCCAGCAGACCTCAACAGTTTTCTTGAAGGTAACAGCGTGGTGCCTGGCACCTATCGCGTCGATATCTACGTCAACCGCACCTTGAGTGGCCGGCGTGACTTGAACTTCGTGGTCAATCCAGCCAGAGGCACTGTCGAGGCCTGCCTGACGCTGGACATGCTGCAGCAGTTGGGCATGGATATAGCCACGTTCACCGAAGGCGATGTCCAGCCGGGCGCGTGTTTCGATCTGGCCGCGAACGTCGAGTTCGCCCATGTCGAATACCAGCCGGGCAGCCTGCGGCTTAACATCAGCATCCCACAGGCGATGATGTCGCGCAGCAACCGCGGCTACGTCGCCCCGGAGCTCTGGGACGAGGGGCTGACCGCCGGGTTCGTCAATTACAGTTTCAGCGGTGCCCGGCGTACTCGCGGCAGCCTGACGCAGGATCAGTATTACCTGAGTCTGCGCAACGGTATGAACCTGGGTTCATGGCGCCTGCGCAACGAATCCTCGCTGGCTTATGGCAACGATCAGCCTTACCGGTTTCGCAGCAACCGCACCTTCGTGCAGCGTGATATCAGCTCACTGAAAAGCCAGTTGACCCTGGGTGAGACCTATACCGACTCGCAGGTATTCGACAGCGTTCGGTTTCAGGGCGCGACCCTGGCGTCCGATGACGGCATGCTGCCCGACAGCGAGCGCATCTATGCGCCGGTCATACGAGGTATCGCCGAGACCAACGCGACCGTCGAAGTGCGTCAGAACGGGTTCATGCTGTACAGCGGCAACGTCTCGCCGGGGCCGTTCGAGATCAGCGATATCTACCCCAGCGGCTCGAATGGCGATCTTGAAGTCACCGTGATCGAGGCCGATGGGCGCAAGCGTGTCACGATCCAGGCCTACGCATCACTGCCCATCATGCTGCCCAGGGGCGCACTGCGTTACAGCGTGGCGGCAGGGCGCTACGACAGCTACATCGACGGTGGCCAGACACCGACTTTTGCCAGCACCACTGTTATCTACGGACTGACCGAACACCTGACCGCAGCGGGAGGCGGGCAAGTGGCCGAGGATTTCCAGGCGGGGAATATCGGCGCAGGCGTCAACACCGGGCTGGGGGCGGTGTCGCTGGATGTGACCCAGTCCGTCAGCCACCAGCGCCAGCAGACTCACAGTGGGCAAAGCTTTCGTCTGCGCTACGCCAACACGCTGGACCTGACCAACACCACGCTGGCCGTGGCCGGCTATCGTTATTCCACTGACCAGTACCGCACCCTCGATGAGCATGTCGAGGAATTGAACCTGCGTGAAAGAGGGGGAGTTGGCCAAGCCAAAGACCGCTATGAAATCAACCTTACGCAGGCGCTACCCGAGCAGTCTGCGTCGCTGAGCATTACCGGATCCGAGCAGCGTTACTGGAGCCAGAGCGGCAAGGTACGCCAGCTTTACGTGTCCTGGAACGCGGCCTGGCGCAGCCTGAGCTACGGGATATCCGTCGAGCGCAACCAGACCTTCGAGCGCGATGGGCAGGGACGAAGCGATAACCGGGTGGCACTGACGTTGAGCCTGCCGCTGGGAGACAGCCCGGGATCGTCACGGGCGTTTCTCAACGGTGTACGCGACAGTTCCGGCGACTATGACATGCAGGCCGGGCTCAACGGCCAGGTGCTGGACGACCGCAACTCGTTCTACTCGGTGCAGGCAGCCTACGACAATCGTTCGGGCTCTGCAGGGTTCGGCAAGATTGCAACCACCAGGCCATACGGGCGCTTCGATGTCGGTTACGGGCAGGGCGATGACTACCGCGCATTCAACCTTGGCGCTTCGGGTTCGGTTGTTGCCCATGCTGGCGGCGTGAACTTTGGCCAGCCGCTGGGTGAAACCTTTGCCCTGGTGCAGGTCAAGGACGTCGCAGGTGCCAGGCTTGCCAGCAACAGTAATGTCGAGACCGGCAGCAACGGTTACGCCATCGTGCCTTACGCCCAGCCTTATCGCGCTAACTGGGTCAGCCTCGATACCCGTCAACTGGGTGCCGATGTCGAACTTGAGAACGCGGTGACCCAGGTCGTGCCGCGTCGCGGTGCGGTGCCGTTGGTCAGCTTCAATGCCTCGACAGGACGGCGAGTGCAATTCGAGCTGGTCCGGGCCGATGGCAGTCGCTTGCCCCTTGGCGCTGTGGTCGAGGACGCGCAAGGCAAGCTGCTGGCCGCGGTCGATCCCACCAGCCACGCGCTGGTATTGAGCGAGCAGGACAGTGGCGAATTGATCGTCAAGTGGGCGGATCAACAGTGCCGGGCATCATTCGACCTTCCCCCACGAGATCCCCAGCGCGCCTTCGACCGGGCCAGGGTGGTCTGCCAATGAAGTGGATCAGCCTGTTTTTCGCCGTGGCCGCAGTCATCAGTGAGCAAGCGCAGGGAGTGGTGTCGTTGACCGGGACACGGCTGGTGTTCGATGGACGGTTTCATGAGGCCAGCATCGAAATCACCAACCAGGACCCGACCCAGGCACTGGTACAGGCCTGGCTCACCAGCGCCCGGGGCCAGGATGACCGCTCCGAGCACCTGCCCTTTGTGGTCACGCCGCACCTTGTGCAATTGCCGCCGCAAGGCCGGCACATGCTGCGCATCCTGTACGAAGGCGTCGGCATGCCTTCGGACCGCGAGTCCTTGTTGCACCTGTATGTGCTGCAAGTGCCACGGCGCATCGAGGGGCGCCAGCAACTGAACATCGCCGTGCGCCAGCGGATCAATGTGTTCTATCGCCCGGTGGGACTGTCGGGCGATCCGGCCGATGCCGCGCAGGCGCTGGTGTGGCAATGGTCACAGTCGAATCGGCCGGCGCTCGAAGTGCGCAACCCCACGCCGTTTCATGTCTCGCTGCACAACCTGTCGATCAGCGGCCTGGCGCTCAGGGAGGATCTGATGGTCGCGCCCTTTGCCCAACACCGCCTGCCTCTGCCCACGGGCACGTCTGCCACGCCAGGCCCGTTGAGTTTCACCGCACTGACCGACTACGGCGGGTCGCGCCCGTTCTGCGCGCAGCCTGAGCCCGATGCCCCGTTCAATGCCCGCCCCGGGATGGCGGGCGCCCCATCACCCATAGGGAAATGCTGACCATGACGACCTTATCCATCACACGCTGGTGTCCGACCTTCCTGCTGGCGCTGTTCCTGCCCCAGGCGGGCATGGCCATGACGTGCAAGACCCAGGGCGCAGGCGAAACGGTGGTTCGCGCCGATTTGAGCAGCAGCGTCGCGATCCCTGCCACCTTGCCCAACGGCAGCGTGGTGTGGCGTTCCGAACGCCTGAATCTTGCGGTCGAATGCGCCAGGGACAAGCCGGGTGCCGCCGAAGACGTGTTCGTGTACCTCAACCCGGAAAACCTGGAAATCGGGCAGGGGATTCGCGCCGGGGTTACCCTCAACGGCAGCGATTACCTGCAGAGCAATGGCCGAATTCCGGTGCAGCAGGTGCTTCCCGCCTGCACTGACCCTGATCTTGCGGCTTGCCCCAAGGCCACGTTCAGCCTGCCGTTCACAGTGTTCATCCAGAAACACGGGCCTACGCCACCGTCCGGCGGCGCAAGCAACCTGCTGGATTACCGCATGTTTCAGATCGACAGCGGCAATGGCATGAATCCGGCACCGGGAAACAACCTCAACTACGTCATCAACAACCTGAGCGGGCTGCGCTTTGTTGCATGCAGCGCCGAGTTGCGGGTGATGCCTGAAACGGTGGAATTCGGCGACGTGGCCATCCGCAACGTGCGAGTGGGGGAGGTGGCGACCTTCGAGCGATTCGCCCTGGCGACCAGCCGAATCTGCGACTCACCGTTCAGCCTGAATGCGCGGTTCACGCCGGTGTCTGGCACCCTGTCGGGGGATCAACTGGTGCCGGTGAACAACGACAGCGTCGGCATCCGCATCACCAACGCCCGCACCAACGTGCCACTGCGTTTCAACGAGCCGTTTCATGCCACCGATCTCTTGGGCGAAAACTATTCGGCCACTGCCGATCTGAACGCCGAACTGATCTGGCGCAAGAGCGAGCCGACCCCTGGCCCGTTCTCGGCAGAAGTCATGGTGGACCTGTTCTACAAATAGCCGTTGCTCGGTTGTCACAGGCGTCGGATCGGGGTTTGAGGTATGCTGCGCGGCTTGCGGGCGCAGCCTGCCAAACCCTCGACCGATTCGAGATTCGGAAGCTTCCATGACCACCCCTGAACACACCCAGGCGCCAGACGTCGTCGAAACCAGCGACGCCAACACCGCACCAGCCGAGAGCAAACCGGCCATTCCTTCGTTCCGTTTCCCGTTCAAACCGGGTGAACTGGGCCAGGCAAAAAACCAGCACAACTACCCCGGCGCCGGCAAATCCAACCACGACAAACGCCCGGGTGTAGCGCCGTCGGGTACTCGTCGGTCGATGGGCAAGCGCTAGTTTCGATACCCCCGTCGCGGGCAAGCGCGCTCCTACAGGTTTCTGCCCGTAGCAGCACGGCTTGCCGGCGGGGGCGTACTCAAGATCGCTCCCGCCGGCAAGCCGTGCTGCTACGGGTCGGTGGTGTGTTTTAGATTTTGATCTGGCTTTTGATCTTCATGCGCGATAGTGCAGGCGACACAGGGCGCGACGTTAAGGCGCCAGGCCGAGCGCAGGCGTCGTGGAGGGGGATGAGCGGCAGGAAGCCGCGAAAGCTGTGCGGGCCAGGGACGGCCCATCACGGCGTGCCCCCGGAACGGCGCCGGAGTCGAGGGAAGTCCGACGAAGGAGGACCCCAGCCAGGAGCAAATGGTTTGCCTACTTTCCCGAAAGAAAGTAGGTCGCCCGTAAGGGGCGAAACCCGCCAGTCAAACCACCGCGAAAACGGATCTACACCCGATCCCACAGTCACCCGACGACGCGGAGCGTCAAACACCCCGTTACCACGCGGAGCGTGGGAACGATCATATGATCCTGCTCAAGCCTTCTTGCGAAAACTGTCCCGGTACTGCGTCGGCGTCACCCCCAGCCTCTGGCTGAAAATCAAGCGCATGCGCGCCGCGCTGCCAAATCCGCAATGCCAGGCCACCGCCTTGATCGCCATCTCGCTGCCTTCGAGCAGATGCCGTGCTGCATCGATTCTGGCCCGTTGCACGAACTCCGCCGGCGTCACCTTCGCATCCCGCGCAAATACCCGGGCAAAGCTGCGCGGGCTCATGGCGACCACCTCGGCCAGCCGCTCCACCGAGAAAGGCTCGCCGATGTGCTCCATGACATAACGCTGAATCTTCGCCACCGGTGATTCATCGTCCGCCGGCGCATTCAGATACGGACTGAATTGCGACTGCCCGCCTTGGCGCTGCGCCACCACCAACAGGCGCTTGGCCACTGCCAGCGCAATGGCCGAACCGTGATCCTCAGCCACCAGCGCCAGGGCCATGTCGATTCCCGCCGTCACGCCCGCCGAGGTCATCATCGATCCGTCGCGTACATAAATGCGGTCGGCCTGAACCTGCGCCTCAGGAAAAAGATCCGCCAACTGCTGAGCATGGCTCCAGTGAGTTGCAACCTGTTTGCCATCGAGCAAGCCTGCGTGCCCCAGAATGAATGCCCCGGTGCAGATCGAGCCAAAGCGGCCCGCAAGCGGGGTCGCCTTGTGCAGCCAGGCCGACACATGAGGCATTTGCGCGCTCACGGGCAGGTCCGGGCCGCCGGGTACCAGCAGAATGTCGAATTGCAAGGGCGCGTCGGAAAGGTCGAACCGGGCGCCCAGAGGCATTCCGTTGGACGCAAGGATCGGGTAGGGCGCCGCGCCGATGGTGACGATCGTGTAGCCCTCGCCCTGGCCCACGAAGCGATTGGCCTCGCTGAATACGTCCAGCGGGCCAGCAACGTCCAGTGACTGGACGTGGGGGAACAGCACGATGGCAACGCTTTTCATCGAGGGTACTCAGGCGCTCTGCAAAGGGATGAACATATAGCCCATCGCCTCGCCTGTCTCCAGTCGCGCACCGGCTTGTTGCAGGGAATGGGTCGCTGCGTCACCCGCAACCCGGAAGCGCCAGCCATTTTCACAGGCAGAAGGCAGCTCGCCTGTCTGGTAACGGGCTACCGCATCGGCGAAGGCATTCATATCGGGAAGGTAGGCCACGAAACCGTTGCCCTTGAGCGCTGTGATGTTGATGCCCAACGCCATGCAGATCGCCTGTTTGCGCGCGATATCATCGCGGTCGGCCTGACGGGAGCGTTCGATCAGGGTCATGAGTTGCTGATCCACCAACTGTCCGCCCACGATCAGGTCAGGCCCTTGCTCCCAGGATTCTGGCGGACAGTCCTTGGCTTGCGGGCGCAGCGGAATGTGCGGATTGATCTCCATCGGGTAGATGCGACAGACCAGAGGGCGGCGTTCGTAAATGCGGCAGAGGTTGTCCGCGTCAAGATTTCGGCAGCGGCCAGCGTTGTAGGCGGCGAAGGTAATGGCCACCAGTGCCTGCGCCGAGCCACTGGTCACTGGGTGGGACCTGCGCGTGGCGTGGGTGAGTTGCTCGGGCGCAACGCCATAACCGTCAGCCAGAAACGCCTCGGTCAGCACGATCACCGAACCGCCGTCCGCCGCCCACTGCGCGGCTTCCGCGAGGGTCAGAGGGACGTGGTGATCGGTACAGCACTTGCCGCAGCCGACACAGGAAAACTGAGTATTCATCGAAGGGAAAACGCCGCCAGCCCAGAGGAAAACAGGTTCGGTCCCTGCGACTGTGATACGTCAGCGCAGGACGGAATTCTGCAAGTGCCGGGATTTGCAGCAAGTTATGCGCCAGCCCAAGGTCATCTTCACCGCCCCGTAGCAGTCCGGCTTGCCGGCGTCAGCGATCTTGTGGATGCCGACGCCGGCAAGCCGGACTGCTACGGGGCGAAGGTCAACCAATGTTCAGATGTACGAAAACCAGAGGCGGGGTTATTTCTTCGGCACGGTGGTGACGTTGTCCCACTCGGTAATCAGCGCTTTCTTGTTCTTGCGGTCGTACAGGCACAACTCGGTGCCGGTCTTGTTCTTCATGAACGCCTGCTTGTACTGGCCTTTGATCAACAGCGCGTTGTACCCGACGCTGTCATCGAACATCGCCGAGGCGCCTGCAGGCTTGGCGTTTTTCAGGGAACTGGCTGCCACGCAACTGTCGACCAGGGTCTTGTCGAAGGCTTTCCAGGCTTCGTCGCTCGAGGCGCTGGCCTGGCCGGCAAAGGCGCCCAGGGCGAGCAGCAGCAGGGTGGTGGTCTTCATGGCAATCTCCATCGTTGTCGTGCTCGTGTGAGCGGGGCAGGTATGACAGCGACTTGGACTGGCTCAGCGGGGATCGAGTTCGCAACGTTGCACATAATGCATCCCTGCGCGCTCGTACAACTGCCGTGCGGCCAGGTTGCTCTCCATGACCTTGAGGTCGACCTGTCCTTCATGCCGCCCTGCAAAGGTCTCGAACACCTGATTCAACAAGGTTAGCCCAAGACCCCGGCGCCGGGCCCGGGGATGCACCACCAGGTTAAGGATGAAGGCGCTGGTCCAGCATTGCGCCACCGCTGCCACGCCCTGCGGATCGTGAACGACGAAGCATAGCGCTCGATCGAATTCCGGATCACCTTCGAAATTGTGCAGCCATGTGTCGAAGTCGGCCACCCGACCGCCTCCGTGCTCCATGCCCAGGGTGAGCAACTGGTGAACGGCGCGGGCGTTGTCGGCGCTGAAGGCCACTCGCTCAAGGCCCAGCGGCCAGCGGACGGCGGGGACGGGATGCGCAAGGTCGCGACGCATCAGCCAGTAATGACTCGTGGATGCGTCGTGAATGCCAGGCCTCAGATGCCCTGGGCCTCGACTGTGCGTGCGGCTTCGATCAAGCATCGCGTGAGCTCAGGGGAGGAGAACTTGGTCAGTACGGCGTTGGCGCCAGCGGCCTTGGCCTTTTCGGCGTTCATCGCGCTGTCCAGTGAAGTGTGCAACAGGACATACAGCTGCTGGAAGTCCGGCGTCTCGCGCAGGGTGCGGGTGAAGGCGTAACCGTCCATTTCCGACATCTCGATATCAGACACCACCACGTTGATCTGCTGTGCGGTGCCTTGCAGATCCAGCAGATGATCAATGGCCTCGCGGGCGCTGCGTGCCGTGTGGCATTCGATGCCCAGGTTGCGCAGGGTCAGCACCGATTGCTGCAGCGCCACCTGGCTGTCGTCGACGATCAGGATGCGTGCCTTGTTCAGCACTTCCACTTCTTCGGGGCTGAGTTCCGTGGGCTCCGGCGCCACCTGCATGGGCGCGATGCCGTGGATGACCTTCTCGATGTCCAGCACCTGAACCAGCGTGCCATCGACCTGGGTCACACCGGTGATGAACGATTTGTTGCCCGAGCCGTACGGCGGCGGGCGGATGTCGGTGGTCATGCAGTGCACGATCTTGCTGACCGCCTGAACATGCAGGCCCTGCTTGGAGCGGCTGACGTCAGTGACGATCAGGCAGCCACCATCGGGGTCGAGCAGCGGGCGCTCGCCGATGGCACGGCTAAGGTCGATCACCGACAACGAGTTGCCCCGCAAGGTGGCCACGCCTTTGACGTGAGGGTGCGATTCGGGCAAGCGTGTCAGGGGAGGGCAGGGGATGATTTCACTGACCTTGAGCAGGTTGATCGCCATCAGCTTTCCGCTGCGTAACGTGAACAGCAGAAGCGAAAGTGAATCTGCACGGACGTTTTTGGACATATGAACCTTCTGTGATGCGGTGTCTGGCTGGCGCATCGGGAGGTGCGTACAGCTGTCGATACAGGTTTATCGACCCCGTGCCTGCAGGCTTTAGCTTATTGGCCCGACGGCATTCAGGGTGTGGTAGTCAAAAGAACCTGTCAGAAGTCATTTTGACCAATAGATCAGGTTGGTCAAAATGACTATATATGTATATCTTATTGTTTTTAAAGGAAATAATATCTGGCACGCTTCCTGATATGACTTGGTCAGTCCTTACTAACCGAGTCTCAGGAGTCAATCATGTTGAATGCTTCGGATCGTGCCATCGTCAAATCCACTGTCCCGCTGCTGGAGAGTGGGGGTGAAGCGCTGACCACTCATTTCTACAAGAAGCTGCTCGACCGCTATCCGCAGGTGCGCCCGCTGTTCAACCAGGCGCACCAGGCCAGTGGCGACCAGCCTCGCGCCCTGGCCAACGGCGTGCTGATGTACGCCCGTCACATCGACCAGCTCGAGCAACTGGGTGACCTGGTTGCCAAAATCATCAACAAGCACGTCGCCCTACAGATTCTGCCGGAGCATTACCCACTGGTCGGCGAGTGCCTGCTCGAAGCGATCCGTGAGGTGCTGGGAGCCGACATCGCCACCGACGAAGTCATCAATGCCTGGGGCAGTGCCTACGGCCAACTGGCTGGCATCCTGATCGGTGCCGAGGAAGGCATCTACAAGGACAAGGAACTGGCCGCCGGCGGCTGGCGCGGGGCTCGCGAATTCAAGGTCGCGAAGAAGGTGCAGGAAAGCGCGGAAATCACTTCGTTCTACTTCGCTCCGGCCGATGGCCAGCCGATCCTGGATTTCACACCCGGCCAGTACCTGGGCCTGCAACTGTTCGTGAACGGTGAGGAAATCCGTCGCAACTATTCGCTGTCGGCGCTTGCGGGCAACGGTCAGTACCGCATCAGCGTGAAGCGTGAGCCTGGCGGCCGTGCGTCCAACTTCCTGCACGATAACCTCCAGGTAGGTGACAGCATCAATCTGTATCCACCTGCTGGCGACTTCACGCTTTCCCACAGCGAAAAACCGCTGGTGCTGATCAGTGGCGGCGTCGGTATCACGCCGACCCTCGCGATGCTGCAGGCGGCTCTGGACACCCAGCGCCCGATCCACTTCATTCACTGCGCACGCAACGGGGCAGTCCATGCGTTCCGTGACCTGGTCGAGGAACTGGCCGGCAAGCATCCACAGCTCAAGCGCTTCTACTGCTACTCCGAGGATGACGGTGTCAGCCCGGCAGCCCATGCGGTTGGTTTGCTCGACCAGGCACGTCTTGAGCAGTGGCTGCCAGAGGACCGCGATCTGGATGCCTACTTCCTGGGCCCGAAAGGTTTCATGGCGGCGATCAAGCGCCAGTTGAAGGCGGCAGGCGTACCGGACAAACAGGCCCGCTACGAGTTCTTCGGCCCGGCCTCTGCGTTGGAATAATGCGAACCTGGGGTTCGCCCCGGTGCGACAAATAGACGCACGTTTCTATATATAAGGAAGAGGTGCGGCGTTGTGTCCCTGCGGCATGGTGTCGCACGCTTCTATATATAAGGAAGGAAAGGGGTTTGGTGTCGGTCGATTGTTACCGATTTGCTTAATGTTCGGCTAATGCCACTGTGTTCACCATCTGCACCGGCGTGCGCCCGCGACGATGGTAGAATTGCCGGCTTTCCGGGCAACCGGGGCACGCGATAACGCAGATCTGCCGATCTGGATGGACACCAAATGCAAAGGGCATGGGAATGACTGACGAGATGTTTTACCTGCGACGCGAAAAACAGTTTCTGGTCCTGCTGGGCATCATCTGCCTGGCATTGATCGGCGGGGCGCTGTACATGCAGGTCGTACTGGGCGAGGCGCCGTGCCCGCTGTGCATCCTGCAACGCTACGCCTTGTTGTTCATCGCCGTGTTCGCCTTTATCGGCGCCGCGATGCCGGGACGCCTGAGCCTGACGGTCTGCGAGGCACTGGTGACCTTGAGCGCGGTGGGCGGGATTGTTGCAGCGGGGCGTCATGTCTGGATCCAGACCCACCCCACCGAGAGTTGCGGAATCGATGTGCTGCAGCCGATCGTCGATGGCCTGCCGCTGGCCTCCTGGTTCCCCCTGGGGTTCCAGGTCGGTGGTTTCTGCGAGACGCCATATCCGCCAGTTCTCGGACTTTCGCTGGCGCAATGGGCACTGATCGCTTTCGTTCTCACCGTAATTCTGGTACCAGCGGGCATCATCCGCAACCGGATGAAAGCACGCTGATTACAGAAGCTTGCGTAAAAAATCGCCTCGAATTCCTCAAGAAATTTGAGGCCTTTACGACAAAATTGGGTGCGACATATGAGCGCATTCTTACAGAATGGGAAATTAACTGTTGCGCAATAACTCATAGTCAATAAAACTTTACGTATCTACAATCGCCCCCACTTAACGCCCCTCCGCCCCTGGCGGTCGCGTAAATCGAGGTCAGAAAGCGTTTTTACGCCTTTGTAGACGCCGTTTGGATGGCCTCATGCGTAAAGTTCTGAATGTCTGCGCCAAGGGATTTGGTCCGCAAAGGCAGTTGCCACCATTCGAATAAGAAACCACAGCAAAACCGGAATTGTTACGAGGCCACAAGCTTCCTGACAGGCCCCTGTTCAATCCAAGAATTTGCCAGCACCTGGCAGGGTGAAGTGTTGGCGGTCGAAACCCAACTGCGATGCGAAAGCTGCTTTTAGAGGTCGTGAGATGAGTAAAAAAAGGTACCCCAGATTGTTTGGCTTCTTGGCCCTTTTCAGCATGCTCCTGCTCAGCGGGTGCGATTACACCTTGCTGGATCCCAAGGGCCACATTGGCATGCAAGAGCGTGATCTGATCATCACCGCAACTCTGCTCATGCTGCTGGTGGTGGTGCCGGTCATCTTCATGACCATCATCTTCGCCTGGAAATACCGCGCCTCGAACAAGAGCGCTACCTACACCCCTGACTGGGCCCATTCGACCAAGATCGAACTGGTTGTCTGGCTGGTGCCCCTGGCCATCATCATCGTGCTGGGCTACATCACCTACAAGTCGACCCACGCGCTGGACCCATACCGTCCGCTCGAATCCGACGTCAAGCCTGTGACCATCGAAGTGGTCGCGCTGGACTGGAAGTGGCTGTTCATCTACCCGGAACAGGGTATCGCCACCGTCAACAAGATCGTTTTCCCGGCCCACACGCCGATCAATTTCCGCATCACCTCTGATTCGGTCATGAACTCGTTCTTCATCCCTGCACTGGGTGGCCAGATCTACGCGATGGCCGGCATGCAGACCAAACTGCACCTGATCGCCAACGAAAACGGCGAGTTCGACGGTATCTCCGCCAACTACAGCGGCGCAGGCTTCACCGGCATGAAGTTCAAGGCAACTGCTACCGATCAGGCTGGTTTCGACGCCTGGGTTGCCGAAGTCAAGAATTCTCCGAAACAACTGGCAACCGACGAATACACCGCTCTGGCCAAGCCTAGCGAACGTAACCCGGTTGAACTCTACTCCACGGTCACTCCGAACCTGTTCCAGATCATCATCGACAAGTATGAAGGTATGAAGCCGGGCAAGATTGTCCACGAGAAGAAAGAAGTGGCCGGTATGGAAGGGATGGACATGGGCAAGAATTCAGCTGCGCAGGCAGAGGAGTAAACGATGTTTGGTAAATTAAGTCTGGACGCGATTCCGTTCCACGAACCGATAGTCATGATCACGCTCGCCATGATCGCTATCGGTGGCGCGGCGGTTTTCGGTCTGATCACGTATTTCAAGAAGTGGACCTACCTGTGGACCGAGTGGCTGACGTCGGTCGACCACAAGAAAATCGGCGTGATGTACATCATCATCGCCATGGTCATGCTGCTGCGCGGCTTTGCCGACGCCATCATGATGCGTTCCCAGCTGGCCCTGGCCACCGAGGGTTCGCCTGGCTACCTGCCGCCTGAACACTATGACCAGATCTTCACCGCTCACGGTGTGATCATGATCATCTTCATGGCGATGCCGTTCTTCACAGGTCTCATGAACATCGTTCTGCCTCTGCAGATCGGCGCTCGCGACGTTGCCTTCCCGTTCCTGAACTCCCTGTCCCTGTACCTGCTGATCTCCGGCGTGGTTCTGGTGAACGTGTCCCTGGGCGTCGGCGAATTCGCACGTACCGGTTGGGTTGCCTATCCGCCGCTGTCTGAACTGGGCTACAGCCCGGGCGTGGGTGTGGACTACTACATCTGGGCACTGCAGCTGTCGGGTCTTGGTACGACACTGACGGGCGTCAACTTCCTGGTTACCGTCCTGAAGATGCGCACCCCTGGCATGAAACTGATGGACATGCCGATCTTCACCTGGACCTGCACCTGGGCCAACGTCCTGATCGTGGCTTCGTTCCCGATCCTGACCGGCACCCTGGCGTTCCTGACCCTCGACCGTTACCTGGACTTCCACATCTTCACGAACGAATTGGGTGGTAACCCGATGATGTACGTGAACCTGTTCTGGGCATGGGGTCACCCTGAGGTTTACATCCTGATTCTGCCGGCGTTCGGTGTCTTCTCCGAAGTCATCTCGACCTTCACCGGCAAGCGTCTGTTCGGCCATCACTCGATGATCTACGCTTCCGGCGCGATCTCGGTACTGGGCTTCATGGTCTGGCTGCACCACTTCTTCACCATGGGTTCGGGCGCCAGCGTCAACGCCTTCTTCGGTCTGGCGACGATGCTGATCTCCATCCCGACGGGTGTGAAGCTGTTCAACTGGCTGTTCACGATCTACCAGGGCCGTCTGCGCTTCACCGCGCCAGTACTGTGGACCCTGGGCTTCATGATTACCTTCTCCATCGGTGGTATGACTGGCGTTCTGCTGGCTATCCCGGGTGCCGACTTCGTTCTGCACAACAGCCTGTTCGTGATCGCGCACTTCCATAACGTGATCATCGGTGGTGCCGTATTCGGTTACATCGCAGGTTTCGCGTTCTGGTTCCCTAAAGCGTTCGGCTTCAAGCTGAACGAGAAGTGGGGCAAGGCAGCGTTCTGGTTCTGGATCTCGGGCTTCTACGTGGCATTCATGCCGCTGTACGCACTGGGCTTCATGGGCATGACCCGTCGTCTGAACACCACTGACAACCCGGACTGGACTCCGTACCTGCACGTAGCCTTCTGGGGCGCGGCACTGATCATGGTCGGTATCGCCTGCCAGCTGATCCAGATCTACGTGAGTATCCGTGACCGCGAGCAGAACCGCGACCTGACCGGCGACCCATGGAATGGCCACACCCTGGAGTGGTCCACTTCTTCGCCACCGCCGTTCTACAACTTCGCCGAACTGCCGAAGGCAGGCGAGATCGACGCGTTCTACGCAGCCAAGCGTGATGGCGAGGCGTACAAGGTTCCGGCCAAGTACTCCGACATCCACATGCCGAACAACACCGCGACCGGTCTGGTCATGGGTGCTCTGCTGACCGTATTCGGCTTCGCAATGATCTGGCACATCTTCTGGCTGGCTGGTGCGAGCCTGGTAGGTACCATCGTCTACTTCGTCATCCACGCTGCACGTGACGATCAGGGCTACATGGTTCCTGCTGCTGAAGTGGCCCGCATCGAAGGCGAGCAACACAAGATCCTGGCCTCGGTTCGCGCCCAGGCAAACTCTCCTGTCAACAAGCTGGAGCAGGCATAAACAATGTCCAACTTAGTATTTGATGGGGCGAAAGGTCACGATCACGATCATGACCACGCCCATGATCACCACGATGCCGGCGAGATGAAGATCTACGGCTTCTGGATCTACCTGATGACCGACTGCATCCTGTTTGCGTCGATCTTCGCAATCTATGCAGTACTGGTTAACAACGTCGCCGGTGGTCCTTCGGGCCACGACATCTTCGAGCTGCCATACGTGCTGGGCGAAACCGCCTGCCTGTTGCTCAGCTCGATCACCTACGGCTTCGCCATGCTGGCGATGCACAAGGGCAACAAAGGCGGCGTTCTGGGCTGGTTGTTCGTGACCTTCCTGTTCGGCCTGGGCTTCATCGGGATGGAAATCAACGAATTCCACCTGCTGATCTCCGAAGGCTACGGCCCTAACCGCAGCGGCTTCCTGTCGGCGTTCTTCACGCTGGTCGGTACCCACGGTCTGCACGTGACCAGCGGTCTGATCTGGATGGCGATCCTGATGTATCAGGTTTCGAAAAACGGCCTGACTTCGACCAACCAGACCCGCCTGAGCATGCTCAGCCTGTTCTGGCACTTCCTGGACGTGGTCTGGATCTGCGTGTTCACCGTTGTCTACCTGATGGGGACCATTTAAATGGCTAATTCGCATCACTCCCATGACGATTCCAGCCACGGCAGCTTCAAGTCGTACATGGTCGGTTTCGTACTGTCGATCATCCTGACCGCGATTCCTTTCGGTCTGGTGATGTTCCCGACCATCTCGAAAGTCGCCACCCTGTGGGTCGTGCTGATCTTCGCAGTCGTGCAGGTTCTGGTTCACCTGGTGTACTTCCTGCACCTGGACCGCTCGGTAGCACAGCGCAACAACGTGATCACCTTCGCGTTCGCCTCGCTGGTTATCCTCCTGCTGGTCGGCCTGTCCGTCTGGATCATGTTCAGCATTCACACCGTCATGATGGCGAAGTGAGGAAAACCTGATGTCACTGAAGCACTTTATCCAAATCACCAAACCGGGGATCATTTTCGGTAACGTGCTTTCGGTGGCAGGTGGCTTTTTCCTGGCGTCCAAGGGGCATGTCGATTTCGCCCTGTTCCTTGTAGCGATGATCGGTACTTCGTTGGTGGTCGCGTCCGGTTGTGTTTTCAACAACTGCATCGACCGCGACATCGACCTGAAGATGGAACGCACCAAGAATCGTGTGCTGGTCCAGGGCCTGGTTTCTCTGAAACTGGCCCTGGTCTACGCCACGGTGCTGGGCGTTGTCGGCGTCGGCCTGCTGTATTTCAAGGCCAACCCGCTGGCGGCGCTGTGTGCGGTGATCGGGTTCGTGATCTACGTGGGCTTCTACAGCCTGTACCTCAAGCGTAAATCCGTTCACGGCACGCTGGTCGGGAGTTTGTCTGGCGCGATGCCACCGGTCATCGGTTACGTCGCGGTCAGCAACACCTTCGACCTCGCGGCGCTGACCCTGCTGGTGATGTTCAGCCTCTGGCAGATGCCTCACTCGTACGCCATCGCGATCTTCCGCTTCAACGACTACCTGGCTGCCTCGATTCCGGTCCTGCCGGTCAAGCGTGGTATCCGGGTCGCCAAGCTGCATATCCTGATCTACATCCTGGCGTTCCTGGTCGCGACCCTGATGTTGACCTTCTGCGGTGCCGCAGGGCTCAACTACCTGGCCGTCGCCGCCGCCATGGGCATGTACTGGCTGTATATGGCCTGGTCAGGTTACAAAGCCAAAGATGACACCGTTTGGGCACGCAAGCTGTTCGTGTTCTCCATCTTCACCATCACGGCCTTGAGCGTGGCGATGTCGCTGGACTTTCAAGTCACCAAGGAGCTGCTGGTTACCTACGCCGCTCCCTGATTGCCTGAACTGAAACACCGAAAACCCCGCCGCTCGCGAGAGCTGCGGGGTTTTTTATTGGACGTTGAATCGTGCAGCTCAGGCAGCAGGTACGAGTACTGTGTAGGAAAATTCCGTTTCAGAAGTCTTCAGGCTCTAATCAGCCCATGACAAAGGCCATCTCTTTGCCGCATCATGTAACGGTTTTGTACAAGGATCGTGGTCAAAACGCCTCTGATCCAGTCGTAGCGATACAAATAACAGAATTATGACTGACACTATCACGCCAGAAATCCGGCCGGAAAACGACTCGATCCCGCTCGTGTCGATCATCGCCCCCTGCTACAACGCAGAGAAGTATCTGGACGTTGCGATGGCCAGCATCTTCGCCCAGGACTATCCGAACTTCGAAGTCATCATCGTCGATGACGGTTCGAGCGATAACAGCGTGGCGATGCTTAAGGCTCTGCAGGCCAAGTACGATTTTCAGCTCTACTCCCAGGCCAACCAGGGCGTCAGCGCGGCACTGAACCACGGACTGCAACATGCCCGTGGCGAGTACGTCTGCACCCCGGATCTGGATGACATCATGCTGCCCGCATCGGTGCGCCTGCGCGCCGATTACCTCAACGAGCATCCGGAAGTCGGCTGCGTCGGCGCCCTGATCATCTACATGGATTCCGAGGGCAACGACACCAAGTCGCAGAAGCTGTCGAGTATCCAGAAACTGAGCTTCGACGAGATTCTGGGTGATGCCATCGTGGTTGGCGCGCCCGTGTCCCTGTATCGGATGGACGCCCTGCGGACGGTGGGGTTCTACGACCCGGAGATCAAGGTCCAGGATTTCCAGATGACCCTCAAGATTGCCAGCAAGGGTTATCAGGTTCACGTGCTGCCCGTGAGCGTCACGCGCTATCGTCGCCACCCCAACAACCTGTCACGCCGCTACAAGGTGCTGCTCGATGCCGACATGCGCACCATAGCGCCCTACAGCACTCACCCGGCGTACAATCGGGGTCTGACTGCCATCATCAACAAAGCGTTGAAGTACGCGGTGGTCAGCGACAAGAAATACGCCTGGACCCTGCTGCGCTCCATTCCGCTACGGCAGTTCAACAAGACCACATTTCGTCGCTTCAAGCGCCTTCTGCTGCATCGTCAGAGCAGCTGAAAAGCCTCTGCCGCGTCTGCTTTTGTTCACGGATCCCTGCATGAAATTCCTCGAACTGCTGAAAACCCGCAAGACCAGAAAGCACCTGCGCAGCCTGGACAAACTCGAACGCGCCCCGGAAAAGATCCGCCTGCGCTATCCGCACTACGTGGTCGGCACCGGGACCTATGGCATCCCTGAAGTGTTCGAGTTCGGCGATGACACCATCTTGCGGATCGGTTCCTACAGCTCAATCGCGGCAGGCGTAAAAGTCCTGCTGGGCGGCGAGCACCGCACCGACTGGCTGACCACCTACCCATTCCCGGCCATGATGAAGGGCCTGGAAGACATCAAGGACTACGCCCCCAGCAAGGGTGATGTGGTCATCGGCAGCGACTGCTGGATCTGCGCCGACGCGATGATCCTCTCGGGCGTGACCGTGGGCCATGGCGCCATCGTCGCCGCCGGTGCCGTAGTCACCCGTGACGTGCCGCCGTTCGCGGTAGTGGGTGGCAACCCGTGCAAATTCATTCGCTGGCGTTTTGACGAGGCGGTTCGTGAGCAACTGCTCGCCTCGGCCTGGTGGGACTGGCCCATGGACGAGGTCAAAAGCGTGGCCCGCATGCTGTCGGGGTCGGACCTTGAAGCATTTCTTGAATACGCACGCTCGCGCAAAGTCGCGTGAGGTCGTGCTGACCACACCCGTCCCGTAGCAGTCCGGCTTGCCGGCGTCGGCGATCTCGAGGGTGCCGTCGCGGGCAAGCGCGCTCCTACGGGATGAGGGGTAACGACGATCGTCGCTTAAGGAGGTTTTGTGGGAGCGGGCTTGCCCGCGAATGCGGTGGGTCAGTCACCCTCTATGCGTCAGGGCTGACGCGATCGCGGGCAAGCCCGCTCCCACAGAGTTGTACTGGCGCATCGGCTGCATGAGCATGCGTGACGTCAAACTTGACGGTCAAAGCGTCGGGGCGTCTTTCGCGGGCCCCAGCACAATCGCCAGGTGCCGCAAGTCCTCGATCTCCACGCTCAGGCTCTTGCCCGACGGGCTCGCAGCCAGCGTGCCCAGCGCGAAGAGGGTAAAGAACTTCACCTCGTCGGCATGGCTCAGCAACTCGGCGATGTAGCGGCTGGAACGATAGGCCTGCATCTGCGCAGGCGAGACATACAGCGTCACCCGCTTGCCCTGCAGCCGGTCAAAGAACGTGAACCTGAACCCGGTCCCGAAGCGCTCCACCAGCCCGCCACCATACAGCACGCGTCGCTCGTCACCGACCTGCGCGTACTTGATGTGGCGAAAGTACGAGCGCAACGTCACCTCGCCCTGGCCCGGAACACGCAGCGTCAGAAGGGCAAATTCCTCTTTGCTCAGCTCGGCCTGGGCCTGGCGGAAACTGTCCACCAGCCGCTCCAGATTGCTGGTGCGGGTTTCCTTGGGCTGATTGCGCTTGGGTGTGTCAGGAACAGGCGTTGGTTGCGCAGGTTCTTCTGCCTGGGGGATGTCAGGCTTGTCTGTGTCAGGCGCCGGTTTCACCCGTTCCTTGAGGGATGGATCGAACACATCGATGTAGTCATCCAGCTTGCGCCTGGCCTTGCGCAGCGCACTTTCTGACTCCGTTTCTTCGGCAGGCGGCGCGTCCTGGGGGGTGTCGTCGACCCACTCGCAATCGGCGTGGTGTTCGTAATTGGGATTGGCGCGAAAGTGCGCAGCGACAAACGCCGGGTTTTCCTGCGGCTTGACGTCATACCGTACGCCGGTGACCTTCACCCCCAGCGCCCGGCAGGCCTCGGAGGAACACAGGAAGCTGAAGCGCGCCCGCGGCGGCTCCTGGGAAAAGTATTCACGCCGCGCCGCAACGATCGACAGTTCCTGCTGCAGTTCGACACAAAACGCGCGAGTGATGCTCTTGCTGGTCTTCATGAAAGCGGCCGGTTCCTTTGCCCAGGTGACATAAGGGCATGATGCGTAATCGCCATGAACCGGGCAATGGCTTGTGACCGCTTTTGCAGGAGCAAGCTCACTCCTACAGGCTTGTCATTGGCCCGGGACCGCCAGCCATTCGCCGACCACTTTCTGATAGGTACCGGTGGCCTTGGCCAGATGCAGCCATTGATCGACGTAGGCCTTCCAGCTCACATCGTCGCGAGGGAGCAGGTAGGCCTTTTCGCCGTACTGCATGTAGCGTGACGGGTTGACTGTGCACAGCCCGCGCAGGCGTTTCTGCTGGTACAGGGCTTCGGACGCATCGGTAATCATCACGTCTGCCTGCTTGTCCAGCAATTGCTGAAAGATGGTCTTGTTGTCGTGAAAGGCCAGCTTCGCGTTGGGCAGAAACGCCCGGGCGAACGCCTCGTTGGTGCCGCCCTGAGGTTCGATCAGACGGACGTCGGGCTGATTGATCTGCGCAACGGTCTGGTATTTGGCCTCATCCTCGCACCGTACCAGCGGCACCTTGCCGTCGATATCCAGCGTGTCGCTGAAAAACGCCTTCTTCTGCCGTTCCAGCGTCACTGAAATCCCGCCCACCGCGATGTCGCACTTGCCCGCGGTGAAGTCCGTCATCAGCGTCTTCCAGGTGGTCGGCACCCACTCGACCTGCGCCCCGAGGCTCTGCGCCAGCGACTGCGCCAATTCGATGTCGATGCCCTCGTAGCCACCGTCCGGTCTGTGGAAGGTATACGGCTTGTAATCCCCGGTGGTGCAGACCGAAAGCTTGCCACTTTGCTGCACCGAATCCAGACGCGAAACCGCCTCGCCCGCCTGCGCCTGCGCCATCCCGAGCAGGCTAACCAGCAGGGTGGCAGTGATGTTTTTATTGTTCATGTGATCGATCCCTGTGAGGTGACATCCGGGGTGTTGTTATAGAGGTGGGGGACAGGGATGGGAAGCGTCAACCTGCCACAAGATAGTCCCAACACCAGGGACTGATCTACTTACTGGGTGCCCGAGCCGCCCGGACCTTCGCCCGATGATGCCGCACCAGCGCGACCACTGCCGCAATCACCACCACGCCGATGAAGATCGGCAGGCGGTAGGGTTTGAGGTTGCCCAGCAGGTTCTGCAGCGCTTCGCCGGCCCAGTATCCGGCCATGACGAAGAGGGTGGCCCATACGGCGGCGCCGAGCAGGTTGATCGCGGAAAAACGGATCGGTGACAGGCGACTGGCGCCGATCACCAACGGGCCGATCAGGCGCATGCCATAGAGAAATCGCACCGAGAACACCGAGGCCATGGGGTAACGTTCGATCAGCCCTGACACTCGGTCAATGGTGGCTTGCTGGCGATGCAGGCGAGGCAGGATGCGCGGCCCGAAGTAGCGACCGGTCCAGAACAGGATCTGGTCGCCGAGCATGCCGCCCAGGGTGGCGATCAGGATCACATCGACAAGACGCAGGGATGTCTGGTGCGCAGCAAGCCCGCCCAAAATCAGAATGGTTTCGCCTTCAAGCAGGCAGCCGATGAACACGGCCCAATAGCCGTAGTTGACGAGCAGCGCGTTGATGTCGACATGTTCGAACATGGGGGAAAGCGGCCTCAAGGCAGGGACCTGCCGCAACGGGCGGAAGGTTTGCCGTTCGACCTGATCGGTTCGTCAACAGTTCTATCGCGTTTTCTGCCCCGAAGCCGCTCACTCGCTGTATTCGGCTTCCAGTGCCGCGAGATCTTTCTCTATCACCTTCATCAACATTTCCCACTCGCCCTGGGTACGTTTCATCGCCTCACCTTCGCGGGAGTAGAGAAAATCGATGACGTTCGCGGTTTCCTTGGCCTTGGTGGTCGGGCGGAAGGCGTCCATGCTCAGCACCCGCGCCAGCATGTCCAGCTCGGTGGCGTGGTTGACCCACTGCCAATTGTCCTTGATCACCAGCTTGTCGATGAGAATGCATTGCTTCTTGAAGCTGCGCAGACTGGCGCCAAAGGGGCTGGCGGCCAGTAGCGAGGTGATGCGCGAACCTTCGTTGTTGGCCTTGTCCACCGCATTGGGGCCAAAGAACCACTCGTTGAAGCTCAGTTCGATCTCACGAAAGGCGACATTGGCATCCCAGATGATGCCCAGCGCCTTGTTGTGGATCATCTCGTTCTTCCAGGCGCGATAGGCCTTGAATGCAAGGCCCACCAGGCCTATGGCTGCCAGCGCCTGCACCAGGGCCGAACAGGAATTGATGACGTCGTACGCGCGGGCCGAACCTGAGACGCCAGCGCCCGTGTAGGACTCGTAGAAGACAGCCCCGGTCATTGCCGCGAGGGCAAAGAGGGCACAGTAGAAACCGAATGCATAGGGATCTTTCATTGTTGTTTTTATCCGATCAGCGAGGTTAAACGTATGGTCCATTTCGCTCTGGATCAGTCATTTTTCAGGCTAGTTGAGAACTGGGGATTTGCAGGAAGGGTGACGAAATGAATTCTTACAGATCCACTCGCTTCTCGTAGCAGTCCGGCTTGCCGGCGAGGCGATCCTCAGATATTCGGCGCCTTGAAAGACGACACGCCGGCAAGCCGGACCGCTACGGGTTGCGGCGATGCGGGAACAGTCGGGTGTCAGCAAGACAGTCCTTCAAGTGGTCGTAGACCAGTCGCACACGTGGAGGTACCGGGCCTGACTGGGTGCGGTAAATAATCAGGTCCGTGGAGGGCGGCGCGCAGTCGGCCAGCACTTCGATCAGCCGTCCCTCGCTCAAATGCGGTTCGGCCAGATAATGCGGCATCTGTGCAAAAGCCAGCCCGCCTAGGACGAATTCAAGCTCCGTTTCCGGATCGTCGCAGCTGAACGCGGGGGAGGGCGGCAGGTAGTCCTGACCCTGGGCAAAAAACCACGGCCATGGCCGACCATGATTGCGGTCGATCAACAACGACATGGGCAAGGCTTTCAGATCCTCGATGCTGGTGGGCGACCCCACCCTCTCGATCAGCGAAGGCGCCGCGACGACTTTCAATGGCACCTGCGCCACCGCCCGCGCGATGTAGCGCCGGTCCCGCACTGCACCGACCCGGATGCCGATGTCGATACGCGACGCCACCGCATCGGTCAGTTGGTCCTCAAGGCTCAACTCGATTCGCAGCCCAGGATGCTGCTCCATCAGCGGCCCGAGAAACCCCGGCAGGTACAGCTTGCCGATGGCATGGGGTGCAGTAATGCCTACCCGCCCCGTGATTTCGGCACTCCGGGATTTGCTGTGGGCCACGAACAGCTGATCGAACCGGTTCAGCGTCTCCCGCGCCTGCTGGGCGATCTCCCTGCCGAACGCAGTGACATGAGCCTGGCGCGTGCTGCGATGAAACAACGGCTCGGCGAAGGTTCGTTCCAGTTCCTTGATCGCCCGCGTCACCTTCTGCGGCGACGTCCCGAGGCGATGGGCCGCCTCGCGAAAGCTTGGCGCATCCACTGCTACCAAAAATACCCGCAGCATCTCCATGCGATTGAGCATTGCACGCCTCGTATTCCAGAAAGTGGAATTCTCAAATCCTAACTCTTCCATTTTCTGGATCGGATATCCACTGCAAACTTCATCTCAAGCACTTCCCACTCGCTTGAGGAGATTCAAAATGAGCAATGGCATTCAAAACAAGGTTGTTGTCATCACTGGCGCCAGCAGCGGTCTGGGCGAAGCCACCGCCCGCCACCTGGCCCGCCTGGGCGCCAAGGTTGTCCTGGCTGCGCGCCGTCAGGAACGCATGGACGTGATCGTCAGCGAGATCAAGGCAGCCGGCGGCCAGGCCTCGGCCTACACCGTCGACGTCACCCGCCGCGAAGACCTCAGCACCCTGATCGAAAACGCCGTGCGCGACTTCGGCAAGGTCGATGTCATGATCAACAACGCCGGCTTCATGGCCATCGCCCCCATCTCCGAACTGCGCGTCGAAGAATGGGATCGCATGATCGACATCAATATCAAGGGCGTGCTCTACGGCGTGGCTGCCGCGCTGCCCAAGTTTGAAGCCCAGGGCTTCGGCCACTTCATCAACATCTCGTCGGTGGCCGGCATCAAGGTCTTCAGCCCCGGCGGCTCGGTCTACAGCGGCACCAAATATGCGGTGCGCGCCATCTCCGACGGCCTGCGCCACGAAGTCGGCGGCAAGATCCGCACCACCACCATCGAGCCAGGTGCCGTTGAATCCGAACTCAAACTCGGCAGCGGCCACCAGCCAAGCGCTGACGTGGTGAACGAGTTCTACAAAATGGCCATCCCGGCCGAGTCCGTCGCACGAGCGATCGCCTACGCCATCGAACAGCCGGGGGATGTGGACATCAACGAAATCGTGTTGCGGCCGACTGCGCAGGATTTCTGATCAGCGCAGCGCTTGCCGGCGAGGCGTCCTCACCATCGGCTCGCCGGCAAGCCGGACTGCTACGGTTCTGCGGCGCAACACACACCGCAATCACCCCCCAATCCCGTAGCAGTCCGGCTCGCCGGCGTCAGCGATCTCAAGGCCGCCCCCGCCGGCAAGCCGTGCTGCTACGGTTCCGCGGCGGAACACAAACCGCAAGCACACCCCGATCCCGTAGCAGCACGGCTTGCCGGCGGGGGCGATTTTGAAGGCGCAGGATTGCCAGGTCAGGCATGAATATTCAGGAACCGGCTACCTGCACAGGGTTGCCGGTTTTTGGCATTGGGGCAGACGCGACCAGCGCTATCCGAAAAACCTCAGACACAAAAAAACCGGCTCAAATCTGGCCGGTTCTTTTCATCTTCAAGCGACGCAACCCCTTGAAGGTACTGCTGTCTGGTGCCCCGAGGGAGACTCGAACTCCCACTCCTTTCGAAAACGGATTTTGAATCCGCCGCGTCTACCAATTCCGCCATCAGGGCTTGTGGCGGCGGAGTATAGAGACGCGCCTACCGTTGGTCAATCATGTTTCATGGTCAATTTTGTGCTTTTCCGCTAAACTTCCCGGCCCTGCTAGACGAACCCCATCATGCGTGTCGCCGACTTTACCTTCGAACTCCCTGATGCACTGATCGCTCGCCACCCTCTGGCCGAGCGTCGCAGCAGCCGCTTGCTGACCCTGGACGGGCCGAGCGGTGCGCTGGCACATCGCCAATTCGCTGATTTGCTGGAGCATTTGCGCCCCGGCGATCTCATGGTTTTCAACAATACCCGGGTGATTCCGGCGCGGCTGTTCGGGCAGAAAGCCTCGGGCGGCAAGCTGGAAATCCTGGTGGAACGGGTGCTGGATCAGCATCGCGTGCTGGCCCATGTGCGGTCGAGCAAGTCGCCGAAGGCGGGGTCGACGATCCTCATCGATGGCGGTGGCGAGGCCGAGATGGTGGCGCGCCATGATGCGCTGTTCGAGCTGCGTTTTGCCGAGCCGGTGCTGCCGCTGCTCGAGCGCGTAGGGCATATGCCGTTGCCTCCTTATATAGACCGCCCGGATGACGACGCCGACCGCGAGCGCTACCAGACCGTGTACGCCCAGCGTGCCGGCGCGGTGGCGGCGCCGACGGCGGGGCTGCATTTCGACCAGGTGATGATGGAGGCGATTGCTGCCAAGGGCGTCGAGACGGCCTTTGTCACGCTGCACGTGGGCGCGGGGACGTTCCAGCCGGTGCGCGTCGAGCGCATCGAAGATCACCACATGCATAACGAGTGGCTGGAAGTCACTCAAGAGGTGGTCGATGCCGTGGCGGCGTGTCGCGCGCGCGGTGGCCGTGTGGTCGCGGTGGGCACCACCAGTGTGCGTTCGCTGGAAAGTGCGGCACGTGATGGCGTGCTCAAGGCGTTCAGCGGCGACACCGATATCTTCATCTACCCGGGCCGTCCCTTCCATGTGGTCGATGCCCTGGTCACCAATTTCCATTTGCCTGAATCCACGCTGTTGATGCTGGTTTCAGCCTTCGCCGGTTACCCGGAAACCATGGCGGCCTACGCGGCTGCGGTGGAGCACGGATACCGCTTCTTCAGTTACGGGGATGCCATGTTCATCACCCGCAATCCGGCGCCGACTGCACCTCAAGGATCAGATGCGGCCCCCGAGGATCTCGCATGAGTCGCACCTGTCGTATGTCGTTTGAGCTGCTGGCCACTGATGGCAAGGCTCGTCGTGGTCGTCTGACCTTTCCCCGTGGCACGGTCGAGACCCCGGCGTTCATGCCGGTCGGTACCTATGGCACGGTCAAGGGCATGCTGCCCCGTGATATCGAGGCCATCGGCGCCGAGATCATCCTGGGCAACACCTTCCACCTGTGGCTGCGTCCTGGCACCGAGGTCATCAAGGCCCACGGCGACCTGCACGATTTCATGCAGTGGAAAGGCCCGATTCTGACCGACTCCGGTGGTTTCCAGGTGTTCAGCCTGGGCGCGATGCGCAAGATCAAGGAGGAGGGCGTGACCTTCGCCTCGCCGGTGGACGGCTCCAAGGTATTCATGGGGCCGGAAGAGTCGATGCAGGTCCAGCGTGACCTGGGCTCGGACATTGTGATGATCTTCGACGAATGCACCCCGTATCCGGCCGACGAAGACGTGGCGCGCACCTCCATGGAGCTGTCGCTGCGCTGGGCCAAGCGTTCGAAGATCGCCCATGGCGAAAACACCGCGGCACTATTCGGCATCGTTCAGGGCGGCATGCATGAAAACCTGCGCATGCGCTCGCTGGAAGGCTTGAGCGAGCTGGATTTCGACGGCCTGGCCATTGGCGGCCTGTCGGTGGGCGAGCCCAAGCACGAGATGATCAAGGTGCTCGATTACCTGCCTGGTCGCATGCCCGCTGACAAACCTCGTTACCTTATGGGTGTAGGCAAGCCTGAAGACCTGGTTGAAGGTGTGCGCCGCGGAGTCGACATGTTCGACTGCGTGATGCCTACGCGCAACGCCCGCAACGGTCATCTGTTCATCGACACCGGTGTCCTGAAGATTCGTAATGCGTTCCATCGCCACGATGATTCGCCGCTGGATCCGACGTGCGATTGCTACACCTGCAAGAACTTCTCCCGCGCTTATCTGCATCACCTGGACAAGTGCGGCGAAATGCTGGGGAGCATGCTCAATACGATCCACAATTTGCGGCATTACCAGCTGCTGATGGCTGGTTTGCGCGAGGCTATTCAACAGGGTACATTGGCCGCCTTTGTCGATACGTTCTATGCCAAGCGCGGGCTTGCAACGCCGCCCCTGGATTGATTGACAGCCGGTCTATCCGCTTCTTATTAAAATTATGCAACTGGAGTGCTAAATGAGCTTTTTCATTTCCAACGCCATGGCGGACGCAGCCGCGCCTGCCGCTGCGGGTCCGGCGGGTTCGGGTTTCGAGTGGATTTTCCTGGTCGGCTTCCTGGTCATCTTCTACCTGATGATCTGGCGTCCACAGGCCAAACGCGCCAAAGAGCAGAAGAATCTGCTGGGTAACTTGCAGAAGGGCGACGAAGTCGTTACTTCCGGCGGTATCGCGGGCAAGATCAACAAAGTGACTGACGATTTCGTGGTGATCGAAGTTTCCGACACTGTAGAACTGAAGATCCAGAAGGGCGCCATCGCTGCCACCCTGCCCAAGGGCACCCTGAAAGCCATCTGATTCCAGTCTTTTACCAATCGACGGGGCGCGCAAGGCGCCCCGCGTTATAAGCAGGCGGCGTGATGTTGAACAAATACCCACTGTGGAAATACTTCCTGATCCTGGTCGTACTGGGCATCGGCTTTATTTATTCCGCACCCAATCTCTACCCTGACGACCCGGCCATCCAGGTCAGCGGCGCAAGCACTGCGTTGCAGGTCAATCAGGCGGATCTGGATCGCGTAAGCAAGGCGCTTACCGATGCTGGCATCGCGGTCAAGGGCGCGTCTCTGGCCGAGAATGGCAAGGGCGGTTTGTTGCGTCTGACCAAACAGGAAGACCAGCTGCCCGCCAAGGATGTTGCGCGCAAGGCGCTGGGTGACGACTACGTCGTTGCGCTGAACCTGGCACAGACCACGCCGAAGTGGCTGCGCAACGTGGGCGCAAGCCCGATGAAACTGGGTCTCGACCTCTCCGGTGGTGTGCACTTCCTGCTGGAAGTCGACATGGAGAAGGCACTCAGTGCGCGTCTGAACGTCTACGAAGGCGAAGTCAAAAGCCTGCTGCGCAAGGAAAAACTGCGTTATCGCAGCCTGCCGCAGGATGGCAATGCCATTCAACTGGGCTTCAGCGACACCGATTCCCGCGAGCAGGCCCGTAGCCTGATCCGCAAGGATTACAGCGATTTCGACATCACCACCAGCGAGCGTGGCGAGATGCCGATCCTGCGTCTGGCCATGACCCAGGCCAAGATCGCCGAGATTCGCGAATATTCGATCAAGCAGAACCTGACCACGGTGCGTAACCGTGTCAACGAACTGGGCGTGGCCGAGCCACTGGTTCAGCGCCAGGGTGCCAACCGCATCGTGGTCGAGCTGCCAGGCGTGCAGGACACTGCCGAAGCCAAGCGTATCCTGGGCAAGACCGCCAACCTTGAGTTCCGTCTGGGTGCAGGCCCCGATGACACCAAGGCCACCACTGAAATGTTCGAGTTCCGCGAAGGCGGTCGTCCGGCTGCAGCGGTAGAGCGTGGCCTGATCATCACCGGTGACCAGGTCACCGACGCCAAGGCCGGCTTTGACGAGCACGGTCGCCCGCAGGTGAACATCAAGCTTGACGGCCACGGTGGTGACCTGATGAGCCGCGCCACCCGCGCCAACGTCGGTCGCAGCATGGCGGTGATCTTCATCGAGCAGCGTCCGCAGACCACCTACGTCAAGCAGATGGTCGACGGCGTCGAGAAAGACGTGCCGGTGCAGACCTTCAAGGAAGACAAGAAGATCATCAGCCTGGCGACCATCCAGTCGCCGCTGGGTGCGCAGTTCCGCATCACCGGCCTGAACGGCCAGGGCGAATCGTCGGAACTGGCACTGCTGCTGCGTGCCGGTGGTCTGGCCGCTCCCATGTACTTCGCTGAAGAGCGCACCATTGGCCCGAGCCTGGGTGCCGACAACATCACCAAGGGTGTCGACGCTTCCCTGTGGGGCATGCTGTTCGTCTCGCTGTTCATCCTCGCCATCTACCGTTTCTTCGGCCTGATCGCGACCGTGGCACTGGCCTTCAACATGGTCATGCTGCTGGCGCTGATGTCGATCCTGGGTGCCACGCTGACCCTGCCGGGTATCGCCGGTATCGTGTTGACGATGGGTATGGCGGTGGACGCCAACGTGCTGATCTTCTCGCGTATACGTGAGGAGCTGGCCAATGGCATGACCGTGCAACGTGCGATCAACGAAGGTTTCGACCGCGCCTACACCGCGATTCTCGACGCCAACCTGACCTCGCTCCTGGTCGGCGGCATTCTCTACGCCATGGGCACCGGCCCGGTCAAAGGCTTCGCCGTGACCATGTCGCTCGGTATCTTTACCTCGATGTTCACGGCCATCATGGTGACCCGCGCAATGGTCAACCTGATTTATGGCGGCCGTGACGTCAAGAAGCTGTGGATCTAAGGGGCTGCCATGAAACGTACAATCAACTTCATGGGCGTTCGCAACGTTGCGTTCGCCCTGACCATGCTCCTGACCGCGCTGGCGTTGTTCAGCTGGTTCCACAAGGGGCTGAACTTCGGCCTGGATTTTACCGGCGGTACGCTGATCGAGCTGACCTACGAGCGTCCTGCCGATCTTGGCAAGGTGCGTGACGAGCTGACCAATGCCGGTTACCACGAGGCAATCGTGCAGAGCTTCGGCGCGACCACCGATCTGTTGGTGCGCATGCCGGGTGAAGACCCGCAACTGGGCGCACAGGTAGCCGACGCACTGCGCAAGACCGGTGCCGATAACCCGGCCACGGTCAAGCGCGTCGAGTTCGTCGGCCCGCAGGTGGGTGAAGAGCTGCGCGACCAGGGCGGTATCGGCATGTTGCTGGCACTGGGCGGCGTTCTGATCTACCTGGCATTCCGCTTCCAGTGGAAGTTTGCCGTGGGCGCGATCGTTTCCCTGATCCACGACGTGGTCGTGACCATGGGTATCCTGTCGTTCTTCCAGATCACCTTCGACCTGACGGTGCTGGCGGCGGTCCTGGCGATCATCGGTTACTCGCTCAACGACACCATCGTGGTATTCGACAGGGTTCGCGAGAACTTCCGTCTGCTGCGCAAGGCTTCGCTGATCGAGAACATCAACATCTCCACCACCCAGACCCTGCTGCGTACCATCGCCACGTCGGTGTCCACGCTGCTGGCTATCGGCGCGCTGTGGATCTTCGGCGGCGACAGCCTGCACGGTTTCTCGGTGGCGCTGTTCATCGGCGTCATGGCCGGTACCTACTCCTCGATCTACATCGCCAACGTGGTGCTGATCTGGCTGAACCTGCGTACCGAAGACCTGCTGCCACCGGTTGCAGCCGAGCAGGTGGATGATCGTCCATAACGATTTGATCTGACCGGTCGTCACGTTAGAAGGCGCGAGTTTGAACTCGCGCCTTTTTTTGTGCTCCAAGGCTGGGAGTAGCGTAAGAAATTGCGCTGAAAATGGTCAGGAGGTTCACGTGAACAAATCGTTGCTAGTTGGTGCTGTATTGGGCGCTGTCGGTGTGACTGCCGGTGGGGCTTTGGCCACCTATAGCCTCGTTAAAAACAACGGCCCTGAATATGCCGACGTGCTGGCCGTCGAGCCTGTAAAAGAACAGATCAAGACCCCTCGTGAAGTGTGCAAGGACGTCGCGGTGACCCATCGCGCCCCGGTCAAGGACCAGCACCAGATCGTCGGTACAGTTGTCGGTGCCCTGGCAGGTGGCCTGCTCGGTAACCAGGTGGGTGGCGGTAACGGCAAGAAGATCGCCACCGTGGCCGGTGCGGTCGGCGGCGGCTACGCCGGCAACAAGGTGCAGGAAGGCATGCAGAACCGCGATACCTACACCACCACCGAAACCCGTTGCAACACGGTCAACGACATCAGCGACAAGGTCGTGGGCTACAACGTGAAGTACAAGCTGAACGACAAGGTCGGCCAGGTGCGTATGGATCGCGATCCGGGCAGCCAGATTCCGGTCAACAAAGACGGTCAGCTGGAATTGAGCCAGGCCGGTCAGTAAGTTTCGGTCGGCTCCCCAAAAACGCCCCTCACGCAGGGGCGTTTTTTTTGGCCCATCCGGCCATCCCGTAGGAGCGCGCTTGCCCGCGAATGGCCGGTACATCCGATGGCGATGTGTCGGATGCACCACCGCCGTCGCGGGCAAGCGCGCTCCTACAGGGAGTGAGTCCAGTTTCTCCGGCATACCCGAAAAAGACACGCTTCGTCCGTCACAGCAAGACCTGTAGGAGTGAGCTTGCTCGCGATATGGCCAGTACATTCGATCGAGATGTGCCGGATGCAACACCGTTATCGCGAGCAAGCTCACTCCTACAGGAATGGGGGAATCGCTTTCTGCGCCATACACGGCACGGTAGGAGCGCGCTTGCCCGCGAATGGCCGGTACATCCGATGGATATGCGTCGGATGCACCACCGCCGTCGCGGGCAAGCGCGCTCCTACAGGGAGTGAATCCAGTTTCTCCGGCATACCCGAAAAAGACACGCCTCGTCCGTCACAGCAAGACCTGTAGGAGTGAGCTTGCTCGCGATACGGCCAGTACATTCGATCGAGATGTGCCGGATGCAACACCGTCATCGCGAGCAAGCTCACTCCTACAGGAATGGGGGAATCGCTTTCTGCGCCATACACGGCACGGTAGGAGCGCGCTTGCCCGCGAATGGCCGGTACATTCGATGGCGATGTGTCGGATGCGCCACCGCCGTCGCGGGCAAGCGCGCTCCTACAGGTTTGGAGGAAAATACATTCCTGCGCCATACCGCGGAATTACCTCTATATCTAAAACGTATTCAACCGGTACTAACTATATATTTTTTATTTGAATTCTCGCCGCGTAAGCTTTTTGCAGGTGGTCATCCACCTGACAAAACCAATAAAAAACAGCTACGCCACGCGGGAAACAATAATGCAAAAAAGCCCTGTATCTCTTGGCCTCACGTCTGCTGCCGCCCTTGGGTTGAGCCTCACTTTTCCAGGTTTTGCCGAAGCCGATTTCCTGGAGGACAGCAAGGCCGACCTCGAATTTCGCAACTTCTATTTCAACAGCGATTACCGCCAGGACAACGCCAGCCAGTCCAGGCGCGATGAATGGGCCCAGGGCCTGATCCTCAACTACGAATCCGGTTTCACCGAAGGCACGGTAGGTTTCGGGGTGGACGCCGTCGGGCTGTTCGGCCTCAAACTCGACTCGGGCCCCGAGCGCCGCAACTCCGGCCTGCTGCCGGTGGGCGATGAGAAGGCCCCGGATGACTATGGACGCGCCGGTGTAACCGCCAAGGCGCGGATTTCCAAAAGCGTGCTGCGGGTCGGCACGCTGATGCCGAAATTGCCTACGGTCCTGCCCAACGATGGACGACTGCTGCCGCAGACCTTTCGTGGCGCGCAGGTGACATCCAAAGACATCACCGACATGACCCTCAATGTCGGGCGCCTCACCAGCAACAGTGAACGCAACGACAGTGGCCACGAGGACATCGAGGCTGAAGGGAAGGGCATCAAGGGCGGGCGGCCCAGCGACAAGTTCGATTTCGCCAGCGCCAGCTACAGCTGGACCAAGGGACTGACTACTTCCTACAACTACGGCGGACTTGAGAACAACTACAAGCAGCACATCGTGACGCTGCTGCACAATTTCCCCCTGAGCGAGTCGCAGTCGATCAAGAGTGACCTGCGCTATGCGCGCTCGCTCAAGGACGGCAATACCAACGTCGACAACACCGCCATCGGCGCGCGTTTCACCTACAGCGTGCTCGGCCATGGTTTTGGTGTGGCCTATCAGAAGATGAGCGGCGACACAGGGTTTCCGCACTTGGCGGGAACCGACTCCTTCCTCGTCAACTACGTGATGATCTCCCCCGATTTCGCCAACCCCGAAGAGCGTTCGTGGCAAGCCCGCTACGACTATGACTTCGCGGCGGCCGGTCTGCCGGGGCTGACCTTCATGACCCGTTACCTGCAGGGCGACAACTTTGCCCGTGGCGCCAAAGAAGGCACCGAGTGGGAACGCAATACCGACATCGCCTATGTGTTCCAGAGCGGCGCGCTGAAGAACCTCGAACTCAGGTGGCGCAACGGCACTTACCGCAGCAATGGCGGCAACGACATCGACCAGAACCGCGTCATCGTCAGTTACACGCTGCCGTTGCTCTGAGTCGCACCTGTGAACACTTTTCCTCAATCGCTCACCCTCGGCTGTTGCCGCAACGGAGCCTGAAATGCCAACCAGAAAGACCCTGATCCATCTCGCCGTCGCCTTCGCGCTGTTCAATAGTCATGGGGCCTGGGCCGCCAATACCGCCGAGGTGCCCTGTGCCACCACAGAACAATGTGCCGCACAGGCGGCGAAGATCGGCGCGACTGTCGACAAGTCCAAGGCGCGGGCCAGCAAGGGCGAGAGCCAGTTCTCCTGGCTGAACCGTATCAACAAGGCCTCCATCGTCATGCTCACGGAGGAGGGCATCGTCAAACCCGAGATGGGGCAGAAGATCGCTACCGGTGTGCGCTACGCCATCGATCAGGCCGACCAGCCCAACGGCAAGCGACCCAGCGATGTGCTGCAACTGGAGCAGATCATGACCGACAAGATCGGTCCTGAAGCTTCGCTGATCCACTCTGGCCGCAGCCGCCAGGACATGCTCGCCACCTACCGTCTGGCCAAATTACGTTCTGACGTCCTGGGCTATAGCGAGGCCTTGAATGCGACCCGCAAGCGCCTGCTGGATCTGGCCGACAAGAACGTCGATACGCTGATCCCGGCGTACACCAACGGCGTGCAGGCGATGCCGATAACCTACGCGCATTATCTGCTGGCGTTCGAGGCGGCATTCGACCGGGACGGCCAGCGGATTCGCGAGTTGTATCAGCGTCTGAACCAGAGCCCGATGGGCACGGCGGTGCTGGCCAACTCGGCCTATCCGCTGAACCGCGAGCGCATGGCCGAGCTGCTGGGCTTTGACGCGGTGCGCGAGAACTCGCTGGATTCGAGCCAGGTTTCCACCTATGACATCCCTATCGAGGCGGCGAACATTGCGTCGTCGTCGGCTATCCGGGTGGGCGCGATGATTGGCGACATTCACACCCAATATCACCAGATTCGCCCGTGGCTGCTGCTCGATGAAGAGAAAACCTACACCAGCAGCGCCATGCCGCAGAAACGCAATCCGGGGTTGCTGATGCGCGCACGGGAAAGTGCGTCCGATGTGGTAGGACTGGCCCAGACCGTGACCCTGCGGGCGCACAACGTCACCACCGGCATGACCGACTACAAGTTTGCCTTTGATTCGCTGGGCGTGTTCGATTCCACCAGGGAAATGTTCGCCGCGACGGACGCGGTGCTCGATGCCTTGCAGGTCAATCCACAGCGCGCCCGTGAAGAGCTCGAGAACGAGTGGACCACGTCCATGGAGCTGGCCGATACCCTGGAGCGCACGCAGAAAGTGCCGTTCCGCATTGGCCACAGCTTTGCGTCGCTGATCGTCGAGCAGGCCCGCGACCAGGGCCTGACGCCCAAGACATTCCCCTATGCCGACGCGCAAAAGCTTTACACCAAGGCGGCCGACAAATATCAGTGGAAACAGAACACGCTGCCGCTGGATGAGGCGACATTCCGCGCCTCGCTGTCGCCTGAAAACATGGTCAACACTCGCAAGGGCACCGGCGGCCCGCAACCGCAGGAGGTCAAGCGCATGCTGGCCGAAGCCCACAAGAACCTGGAAGCCGATCAGGCATGGCTGAGCGAGCGTCGGGAGAAGCTGACCGAGGCCGAAGGCAAGCTGGACCGTGCGTTCGAGAAGTTGTTGTCGTCCAAGGGGTGATACCCCAGGCTCGACGAAACCTGTAGGAGCGCGCTTGCCCGCGATCTGCCGCATTGGCGGCAGCAAAACCTGACACCTCGGTTTGGCTGACACGCTGGGGGCGTCAGGTTTTGCTGCCGCTTCGCGCCAGATCGCGGGCAAGCGCGCTCCTACGCGATGTCAGTGCAGCGCCTTTCGGGCAGCATCAAAGACGAAGCCATTCTGCCAGCGCGCAATCGCCAGGCACGCCACGCAGTTACCCAGCACGTTGGTCAGCACGCGGCATTTCATCAAGCGCTCCACGCCCAGCAGCAACCCCACGCTTTCCACAGGCACCAGGTTCAGCAAGTTGAGTGTGGCAACGAGGGTGAAGAACGCAGAACCCGCCATGCTGGTAGAACCCAGCGACGTCACCATGGAAATCAGCAGCAGGGTGAGCAGTTGCGCCGCAGTCAGATCGACCCCCGCCATCTGCGCCAGGAACATCACCGCTGTCATCAGGTAAATGTTCGAGCCGCTGAGGTTGAAGGTGTAACCGGTAGTCAGCACCAGGCGCGTCAGTTGGCGGTCGCAGCCGAGCATTTGCATCTTCTCGATCAGGCCGGGCAGGGCAGCGACCGAAGAGCCGGTGAAGGTGACCAGCAACAGTTCGTCCTTCAGATGAAGCACCAGCGACCACAGTGAAATTCCGCAGGCGTGGGTCAGGGGTGTCAGGATCAGCAGGATGAACGCCGCAGACGCCAAATAGATCACTGCAACGAACTTGAGCAGCGGCAGGGCCGAGGCCGGGCCGAATTTGCCGATGGTAAAGGCGATGGCGCCAAAGGCGGCCAGCGGGGCGAAGCGCAGAATCAGCTTCAGGGCGCTGAACAGCCACTGGACGACTTTTTCCAGGGTCAGACGTAGCGTTTCGGCATGCCGAAAGCCACTTGCACGACCGATCAATACTCCGGTCAACAACCCGGCCAGCATCACCTGCAGGATCGGATTGTGCATCAGCCCGCGTGCAATCAGCGACCCGAACCCGGTCCACGAAAACCCGCCCGCTGCCTGAGTGTCGAGGGTCAGGGCCGCCGCTGTGCCTGAGCCTGGCTGCGTGAAGTCGGCGATCAGGCAGGCCAGTGACAGCGACAACAATGCCATGCCTTGAAAATAGACGAATACCTTGCCCGCCAGTCCACGCTGGCGCACCTGCAGACCCGCCACGCCGGAGGCGATCAACAGGAACATCATGAACGGCATGAGCCAGCCGATCACCCGAATGAAACCGTCGCTCAGAGGCTTCATGGTCACGGCAAGGGCGGGATCGAAAACGCCCAGAAGCGCACCGCAGGCGATGGCCAGCAGAAGTTGCAGGGTGCTGCTGCGAAGAAGCCTTGCAGGCATCGGCGTACCGGTCTGGACGTGCTTATTGTTATTGGTGGACGTGCCTTGTCAGCGTCAGGCGGATTAGGCACGCTTGCCGGCCAATGTCGCATTGACCGGGCGGCAATCATAAAACCTCGCTGCGGGATAGACCACCATGGAGCTTCGTCATCTGCGTTATTTCGTCATGGTGGCCGAAGAGCGACATTTCACCCGCGCCGCCGCGCGCCTGAACATGCAGCAGCCGCCATTGAGCCAGCAGATCCGCGCGCTGGAGGAGGAACTGGGTTTCGATCTGTTCAAGCGACATCCCAAGGGTGTGGATCTGACGGCAGGTGGGCAGGTTTTCCTGCAAGAGGCCCGGGAGATTCTCGCCCGTGTCCAGGAAGGTTCGCTCAAGGCGTCACGGGCCGCCCATGGCATCGAGGGGCAGTTGAGTGTCGGCTTTACCAGCTCGGCGGCGGCCCACCCGTTGATCCCGCGCATCATCCGCGCCTATCGCGAGCGTTTCCCTGCGGTGGCGGTGTCGTTGAAAGAGGGGAGCGCCCAGCAACTGACCGAGGCGGCCATCGAAGGCAGCGTTGATGTGGGCATTGTGCGAGCGCCGGTCGGTCGCCATCAGAGCCTTGAATTTCACCGGCTGCTGAACGAGGAGATGCTGCTGACTTTGCCGGTCGGCCATCCCTTGCTGGCCGACTATGACGGGCACGGCGAGCCACCGGCTGTTGCGCTGGAAAGCCTGAGCCAGGAGCCGTTCATTCTGGTTCGTCGCCCCGGCGCGCCGGGGATGTACGCCAATCTCATCAAGGCATGCCTGAATGCGGGCTTCAACCCGAAGATCGCGTTCGAGGTCGAGCGTATGCTCACCAACGTCAGCCTGGTGGCGGCGGGGGCGGGGGTTTCCATCGTCCCGGCATCCATGAGGGATGTGCACAAGGAGAGCGTGATCTATTGCCCGATTGCCAACGCCAAGCCCAGGCTGCACGCGCCGATCACCCTGGTGTGTCGCAGTTTCAACCAGTTGCCGCCTTTGAAGAACTTCATCGATTTGTCTCGGCAGTTGAGTGCGAGACGACCCCGCCGGGGTTAGACGTTGCCTTTTCATTGGGACACAAAAAAACCGGCACAAGGCCGGTTTTTTTACAGCTGCGAAAACGCTTAGCGCTTGAGCGAAGCCGGTACGAACGGTGCGATCGAGGTCAGTACGGCCTTGAAGCACTTGGTGTTGCCCGCAACGATGTGACCCTTCTCGAGGAATTCGTGGCCGCCGTTGAAGTCGCTGACCAGGCCGCCTGCTTCCTGGATCAGCAGGGCGCCGGCTGCCATGTCCCACTCGGACAGGCCCGACTCCCAGAATGCGTCGAAACGACCGGCAGCGACGTAGGCCAGGTCCAGGCTCGCGGCACCGGCGCGGCGGATGCCGGCAGTCTGGCCAACCAGCGAACGGAACATGTTCAGGTAGTTTTCCAGGTTGTCCATCTGGTTTTCGCGGAACGGGAAACCGGTGCCCAGCAGGGCGCCTTCCAGGCTCTTGCGCGGGCTGACGCGCAGGCGACGGCCATTGAGCTGGGCGCCACGGCCACGGCTGGCGGTGAATTCTTCCTGGCGGACAGGGTCCAGGACCACGGCGTGTTCCAGGCGACCACGGTATTTGCAGGCGATGCTGACGGCGAAGTGCGGGACGCCACGAACGAAGTTGGTGGTGCCGTCCAGTGGGTCGATGATCCACAGGTAGTCGGCGCCTTCGCCGCTGCCAGCGTGCAGGCCGCTTTCTTCGCCGAGGATGCCGTGGGTCGGGTAGGCCTTGAGCAGGGCGTCGACGATGACTTTTTCAGCGGCGCGATCGATTTCGGTGACGTAGTCTTTCGCGTCTTTTTCGTCGACCTTGATGGAATCCAGGCGCTCGATGGAGCGGAAAATCAATTCGCTGGCGCTGCGGGCGGCGCGCAGCGCGATATTCAGCATGGGCTGCATGGATGTATCACCTAGGTCGTTAAAGAGAGCCGGCCATTCTATTGGTTCTTGCCGATGATTTCCAGCGCCGGAACCTGCTTTAAGCTGCGTCCGGTCGCCTCACGGGCAGTGGTAAAGCGCAGATCCGGGGTGTATGAAGGTGATGTCGTGCAAGGGTTCATAGCCTTGGGCCGGGTGCTTCTGTAACATTCGTCCCCCTTTTCACCTGCTAGCGAGACTCCACCATTGCTGCAAAATATTCGTGTTGTCCTGGTCGGTACCAGTCATCCGGGAAATATCGGTGGCGCTGCTCGTGCCATGAAGAACATGGGGCTTTCGCGTCTGGTGCTGGTCGATCCGGCTCACTTTCCCCACGATGACGCCAATGCGCGTGCGTCCGGGGCCAACGACATTCTGGAAAAGGCCCAGGTCGTCGGCACGCTGGAGGAGGCGCTTGTGGGTGCCAATCTGGTCATGGGCACCAGCGCCCGTGACCGCAAGATTCCCTGGCCACTGCTCGATCCCCGTGAAGCGGGCGCCATGACCGTCGAGCACGCAGGGCAGGGTGAAGAGATCGCGCTGGTCTTCGGTCGCGAATACGCAGGCCTGACCAACGAAGAGCTGCAGCGCTGTCACTACCACGTACACATCCCGTCCAACCCTGATTTCAGCTCGCTGAACCTGGCGGCGGCGGTGCAGGTGCTCAGCTACGAGACGCGCATGGCGTGGCTGGCGGCGGACGGGCAGGCGACCAAGGTCATGAAGTACGAAACGACCTCGCCGCGCAGCACCGAACTGGTGGCAATGGATGACATGGAAAAATTCTATGAGCATCTGCAAAGCACCCTGGTGGACATTGGCTTCCTCGATCCGGAGAAGCCGCGTCACCTGATGGCCAGGTTGCGCCGGTTGTACGGTCGCTCGGAAATCAGCCGGTCTGAAATGAGCATTTTGCGTGGCATCCTCACCGAGACCCAGAAAGTCGCCCACGGTGAGCCCTACAAGCGGAAGGATCAGTGATGTTCGAGCGTCTGAGAGAAGATATCCAGAGCGTATTTCACCGGGACCCGGCAGCGCGCAATGCCTTTGAAGTGCTGACGTGCTACCCCGGCATGCACGCGATCTGGCTGCATCGCCTGTCTGGCTGGTTGTGGAGCAGGGATCTGAAATGGCCGGCGCGCATGGTGTCCAACTTCGGGCGCTGGCTGACCGGTATCGAGATTCATCCGGGCGCCAAGGTGGGCCGGCGCTTCTTTATCGATCACGGCATGGGCATCGTCATTGGCGAGACGGCCGAGATCGGTGACGACGTGACGCTGTATCAGGGCGTGACCCTGGGCGGCACCAGCTGGAATAAAGGCAAGCGCCACCCGACCCTGGAATCCGGCGTGGTGGTAGGGGCGGGCGCCAAGGTGCTCGGCCCGTTCACCGTGGGTGCGGGCGCCAAGGTCGGCTCCAATGCGGTGGTGACCAAGCCGGTTCCGGCGGGCGCGACCGTGGTGGGGATTCCGGGGCGGATCATCGTCAAGGCTGACCAGAACGACGCCGAAGCCAAGCGCAAGGCCATGGCCGAGAAGATCGGCTTCGATGCCTACGGTGTGGGCGAAGACATGCCTGACCCGGTCGCACGGGCCATTGCCCAGTTGCTCGATCATCTGCAGGCGGTGGATGTGCGCATGGAAGACATGGGCAAGGCGCTCAAGAGTCTGGGCTGCGAGTACCGCGAGAAAGAGCTGCCGGAGCTGCATCAGGATGTCTTCGACTGCATGAAGGAGCGCAGCGAAGCCAAAGTCGCTCAGGAATAAGCACCCGACGCACCGGGCAAAATGCAGGCATGCCTTTTGCCCCAGTCTTTGCTACCATACCGCCGCGTTTTTGCGGGTAATCCTGAGTGCTTTACTAGGTCTTATAGTTGACTTAAATACTCGGGAATAGCATACTCGCCCTCATTCCGAACCTCCGCGGTACACGTCATGCGATTGACTACAAAAGGCCGATACGCCGTAACCGCCATGCTCGACCTGGCGTTACACGCGCAGCATGGGCCAGTGTCCCTGGCCGATATCTCCGAGCGGCAAGGGATTTCCCTTTCCTATCTCGAGCAACTGTTCGCCAAGCTGCGCCGCGGCAATCTGGTGTCCAGCGTGCGTGGTCCGGGCGGCGGCTACCAGCTGTCGCGCAGCATGCAGGGGATCCAGGTGGCGCAGGTGATCGATGCGGTCAACGAATCGGTCGATGCGACGCGCTGCCAGGGGCTCGGTGATTGCCATGCTGGCGATACCTGTCTGACCCACCATTTGTGGTGCGACCTCAGCCAGCAGATTCACGAATTTCTAAGCGGTATCAGCCTGGCCGACCTCGTCACTCGCCGTGAAGTGCAGGAAGTCGCCCAACGCCAGGACCTGCGTCGTTGCAACAGCAAGGCACAGTTCCTGGACAAGATTGAAACATCCGCCGTTGAGTGAACGCAGATGAACGCGCGGCGCGCCTGCCCGATAGGAGATATTCAATGAGATTGCCGATTTACCTCGATTATTCCGCGACAACCCCGGTCGACCCACGTGTCGCCCAGAAGATGAGCGATTGCCTGCTGGTTGACGGAAACTTCGGTAACCCGGCCTCGCGTTCCCACGTCTTTGGCTGGAAAGCCGAAGAGTCGGTCGAGAATGCCCGCCGTCAGGTGGCTGATCTGGTCAACGCCGATCCGCGCGAAATCGTCTGGACTTCCGGTGCCACCGAATCCGACAACCTGGCCATCAAGGGCGCCGCGCATTTCTATGCGACCAAGGGCAAGCACCTGATCACCAGCAAGATCGAACACAAGGCGGTGCTCGACACCATGCGCCAACTGGAGCGCGAAGGTTTCGAAGTCACTTACCTTGAGCCGACCACCGACGGTCTGATCACTCCGGCGATGATCGAAGCTGTCCTGCGTGACGACACCATCCTGGTTTCGATCATGCACGTGAACAACGAAATCGGCACCGTCAACGACATCGCTGCCATTGGCGAACTGACCCGTTCGCGCGGCGTGCTGTTCCATGTAGACGCTGCACAGTCCACCGGCAAGGTCGAGATCGATCTGTCGAAGCTGAAAGTCGACATGATGTCCTTCTCTGCCCACAAGACCTACGGTCCTAAAGGCATCGGCGCGCTGTACGTCAGCCGCAAGCCTCGTGTGCGCATCGAGGCGACCATGCACGGCGGCGGTCACGAGCGCGGCATGCGTTCGGGCACCCTGGCTACTCACCAGATCGTCGGCATGGGCGAAGCCTTCCGTATCGCCAAGGAAGACATGGTGGCCGAGAACGCTCGCATCAAGGCGCTGAGCGACCGTTTCTACAAGCAGGTCGAGCATCTGGAAGAGCTGTACGTCAACGGCAGCCTGACTGCCCGCGTGCCGCACAACCTGAACCTGAGCTTCAACTACGTCGAAGGCGAGTCGCTGATCATGGCGCTCAAGGACCTGGCCGTTTCGTCCGGTTCGGCCTGTACCTCGGCCTCGCTCGAGCCTTCGTACGTCCTGCGCGCCCTGGGCCGCAACGACGAACTGGCACACAGCTCGATCCGCTTCACCTTCGGCCGCTTCACCACCGAAGAAGAAATCGACTGGGCTGCGCAGAAAGTCTGCGAAGCCGTCACCAAGCTGCGCGCTCTGTCGCCGCTGTGGGACATGTTCAAGGACGGCGTCGACATCTCGAAGATCGAGTGGGCCGCACACTAATTTAAAGTCGCCACATGAATGCGGCGCTTTGAAAACCGGGTTTTTGAAGTGTCGCCAGAGCGACAGTCTGATTTGATGAGGATATGAACCATGGCTTACAGCGAAAAGGTCATCGACCACTACGAGAACCCGCGCAACGTCGGCAAGATGAACGCGGAAGACCCTGATGTCGGCACCGGCATGGTCGGCGCCCCGGCGTGCGGCGACGTCATGCGCCTGCAGATCAAGGTCAACGAGCAGGGCATCATCGAAGACGCCAAGTTCAAGACTTACGGCTGCGGTTCGGCCATTGCTTCCAGCTCCCTCGCCACCGAGTGGATGAAGGGCAAGACCCTGGACGAAGCAGAGACCATCAAGAACACCCAGCTGGCTGAAGAACTGGCCCTGCCGCCAGTGAAAATTCACTGCTCCGTACTCGCCGAAGACGCCATCAAGGCCGCCGTTCGCGATTACAAGCAGAAGAAAGGCCTGCTCTGAGCAGTCTTCATCCCGCTTGCAAGTAAGGAGTCACGATGGCTATCAGCATGACCGAAGCTGCCGCCAACCACGTGCGCCGTTCCCTCGAAGGGCGCGGCAAGGGTGATGGCATTCGTCTGGGCGTTCGCACGACTGGCTGTTCGGGCCTGGCGTACGTACTCGAGTTCGTCGACCAGCCGGAAAGCGAAGACACGGTGTTCGAGCACCACGGCGTCAAGGTGATCATCGATCCCAAGAGCCTGGTTTACCTGGACGGCACTGAGCTTGATTTCGTCAAGGAAGGGTTGAACGAAGGCTTCAAGTTCAACAACCCCAACTCGCGCGGTGAATGTGGCTGCGGCGAAAGCTTCAACGTCTGAGGCTTATCGTGGGTACTCCTTGTCACTTTGCTCTGTTCGATCTGCAGCCGGGTTTCCTGCTGGACCTCGATTTGCTGGCCACGCGCTATCGCGAGCTTGCCCGTAGTGTGCACCCCGACCGTTTTGCCGACGCTTCCGAGCGTGAGCAACGTGTTGCGCTGGAGCGCTCGGCAAGCCTGAACGATGCCTACCAGACGCTCAAGAATGCGCCTAAGCGGGCGCGTTACCTGCTGGCGCTCAAGGGCGAAGTGCCCCTGGAAGTCACAGTGCACGACCCTGACTTCCTGATGCAGCAGATGCAGTGGCGCGAAGAACTCGAAGACCTGCAGGACGAAGCGGACCTGGATGGCGTGGCGACGTTCAAGCGTCGCCTGAAGGTGGCGCAGGAACAACTGAACGATAGCTTCGCGGCCTGTTGGGACGATGCTGCACAGCGTGAGCAGGCCGAAAGGCTGATGCGCCGCATGCAGTTCCTCGACAAGCTCTCCTACGAAGTGCGCCAGCTCGAAGAGCGCCTCGACGATTAACCCCGCGCCGCCTTTTGGGCGGCGCGCCAGTGATATCAGAAAAGCAATGGCTCTACTGCAGATCGCCGAACCCGGCCAAAGTCCAAAACCACACCAGCGCCGTCTGGCCGTCGGGATCGATCTCGGCACCACCAACTCGCTGGTTGCTGCCCTGCGCAGTGGCATCAGTGAGCCGCTCCCGGATCAGGATGGCCAGGTCATCCTGCCGTCGGCCGTGCGTTATCACGCCGATCGCGTCGAGGTCGGCCAGTCCGCCAAGGACGCTGCCGCCACCGATCCCTTGAACACCATCATTTCGGTCAAGCGCCTCATGGGGCGTGGTATTTCCGATGTGAAGCACCTGGGCGAGCAGTTGCCTTACCGCTTCATCGGCGGCGAGTCGCACATGCCGTTCATCGAGACCGTTCAGGGTGCGAAAAGCCCGGTTGAAGTGTCCGCCGACATCCTCAAGGTGCTGCGCCAGCGCGCAGAAGCCACGCTGGGTGGCGAGCTGGTCGGTGCGGTGATTACCGTTCCTGCCTACTTTGACGATGCTCAGCGCCAGGCCACCAAGGACGCCGCCAAGCTGGCGGGCCTGACCGTGCTGCGCCTGCTCAACGAGCCCACCGCTGCGGCGGTGGCCTATGGTCTGGACCAGAACGCCGAAGGCATCGTGGCCATCTATGACCTGGGCGGCGGCACATTCGATATCTCGATCCTGCGCCTGACCGGCGGTGTGTTCGAAGTCATGGCCACCGGCGGCGACAGCGCCCTGGGCGGTGACGACTTCGACTACGCCATTGCCAGTTGGATCATTGCCGAGGCTGGTCTGTCGGACGACCTGGACCCAGCAGCCCAGCGCAGCCTGATGCAGACCGCTTGCGCCGCAAAAGAAGCGCTGACCGATGCCGATTCGGTGGACGTCGCTTATGGCTCGTGGACTGGCGTGCTGAGCCGCAGCGGTTTCGACGCGCTGATCGAACCGATGATCGCCCGTAGCCTCAAGGCCTGCCGTCGCGCCGTGCGTGACAGCGGCATCGAGCTGGACGAAGTCGAGGCGGTGGTCATGGTCGGTGGATCGACCCGCGTGCCTCGCGTGCGTGACGCGGTTGCCGAGCTGTTCGGCCGCCAGCCGTTGACCGAAATCGATCCGGATCAGGTGGTTGCCATTGGTGCAGCGATCCAGGCCGATACGCTGGCAGGCAACAAGCGCGATGGTGGCGAGTTGCTGCTGCTGGATGTGATTCCGCTGTCCCTGGGTCTTGAGACCATGGGCGGCCTGATGGAAAAGGTCATTCCGCGCAACACCACGATTCCCGTGGCCCGTGCCCAGGAATTCACCACTTACAAGGACGGCCAGTCGGCCATGATGATTCACGTGCTGCAAGGCGAGCGTGAACTGATCAGCGACTGCCGTTCGTTGGCCCGCTTTGATCTGCGCGGCATTCCGGCCATGGTGGCCGGCGCTGCGAAGATTCGTGTCACCTTCCAGGTCGATGCCGACGGTCTGCTGAGTGTTTCCGCTCGCGAGCTGGCTTCGGGCGTGGAGTCGAGCATTCAGGTCAAGCCGTCCTACGGCCTGACCGACGGCGAAATCGCCCGCATGCTCAAGGATTCGTTCCAGTATGCCGGTGATGACAAGGTGGCCCGTGTGCTGCGTGAGCAGCAGGTCGATGCCCAGCGCCTGATCGAAGCCGTCGAAGGCGCGCTGCAGGCCGACGGCGAGCGTTTGCTCGACGCCGAAGAGCGCATGGTCATCGAGATGCAGGTCGAAGAACTCCGTGAATTGATGAAGGGCACCGACGGTGCGGCCATCGAGCAGCAGACCAAGCGTCTGTCGCAGGTGACCGATGCGTTCGCGGCCCGCCGCCTGGACTCGACGGTGAAAGCCGCGTTGGCCGGGCGCAACCTGAATGAGATTGAGGAATAACGATGCCGCAGGTGATTTTTCTGCCCCACAAGGAATTCTGCCCGGACGGGCTGGTGGTCGAGGCTGAGCCGGGCACGTCGATCCTGGAGCTCGCCCACGAGCACCATATCGAGATGGAAAGTGCCTGCGGCGGCGTCTGTGCCTGCACCACTTGCCACTGCATCATCCGCGAAGGCTTCAACTCGCTGGAAGAAGCCGATGAGCTGGAAGAAGACTACCTCGATCGTGCCTGGGGCCTTGAGGCGACTTCGCGCCTGGCGTGCCAGGCCAAGGTCGGGACCGAAGACCTGACCGTCGAAATCCCGAAATATTCGCTTAACCATGCAGCCGAAGCGCCGCACTGACCGAGGGATTGTCATGAGCTACGGTTGGAATGACGTACAACGCATCGCCGAAGAGCTGGCCGAAGCCCATCCGGGCGTCGATCCGTACTCGGTAGGGTTCGTCAAACTGCAACAGATGATTCAGCAACTGCCGGATTTCGATGACACTTCTGGCCGGGTCGGCGAGAAGGTCCTGGAGGCGGTTCAGACCCTTTGGGTCGACGAAATAGACTGATCGTCTCTGCAGGTTAGGCAATACATGAGAACCCGCGTATAATTCGCGGGTTTAATTTTTCGCAAAACTCACTGTTTCTGGAGTTACACCATGGCTGTTCAACGTACTTTCTCGATCATCAAGCCTGATGCCGTTGCCAAAAACGTAATCGGCGAGATCACCACCCGCTTCGAAAAAGCCGGTCTGCGCGTCGTGGCTTCGAAACTGAAGCAACTGTCCAAAGCCGAAGCAGAAGGTTTCTACGCTGAGCACAGCGCTCGCGGTTTCTTCGGTGACCTGGTTGCCTTCATGACTTCCGGTCCAGTTGTCGTTCAGGTTCTGGAAGGCGAAAACGCCATCCTGGCAAACCGTGAGCTGATGGGCGCTACCAACCCTAAAGAAGCTGCTGCCGGCACCATCCGCGCTGACTTCGCCGAGTCCATCGACGCCAACGCCGTTCACGGTTCGGACTCCGAAGCTGCTGCTGCTCGCGAAATCGCTTACTTCTTCGCTGCTACCGAGGTAACCACTCGCTAAGCTGCCGCTGCGAGTGAGGGTGAATCCATGACTGATACAACTGGTAAAATCAACCTGTTGGGCCTGACCCAGCCGGAAATGGAAAAATTCTTCGAGTCCATCGGGGAGAAACGCTTCCGTGCCGGTCAGGTCATGAAGTGGATTCACCACTATGGCGTCGATAACTTCGAAGCCATGACGAACGTCGGCAAGGCGCTGCGCGAAAAGCTCGAGCGTCGTGCCGAAATTCGTGGTCCTGAAGTCGTCAGCGAGGACATCTCCAGCGACGGTACCCGTAAATGGGTCGTTCGCGTGGCGTCCGGCAGCTGCGTCGAGACCGTCTACATTCCGCAGGGCAAGCGCGGCACCTTGTGCGTGTCTTCCCAGGCGGGCTGCGCCCTGGATTGCAGTTTCTGCTCCACCGGCAAGCAAGGCTTCAACAGCAACCTCACCGCCGCCGAAGTCATTGGCCAGGTGTGGATTGCCAACAAATCCTTCGGCAGTGTCCCGGCGACCGTCGACCGTGCCATCACCAACGTGGTGATGATGGGCATGGGCGAGCCATTGCTGAACTTCGATAATGTCATTTCGGCCATGCGTCTGATGATGGACGACTTTGGCTATGGCATTTCCAAACGTCGGGTGACCCTGTCTACCTCCGGCGTGGTGCCGATGATCGACGTGCTGGCCCAGCACATCGACGTCTCCCTGGCCCTGTCGCTGCACGCGCCAAACGACGCGCTGCGCAACCAGTTGGTGCCGATCAACAAGAAATACCCGCTCAAGATGCTGCTCGAGTCCTGCCGCAACTACATGTCGGCGCTGGGCGAGAAGCGCGTCCTGACCATCGAGTACACCTTGCTCAAGGATATCAACGACAAGCCTGAGCACGCGGTCGAGATGATCGAGCTGCTCAAGGACACTCCCTGCAAGATCAACCTGATTCCGTTCAACCCGTTCCCGCATTCCGGTTACGAGCGCCCGAGCAACAACGCGATCCGTCGTTTCCAGGATCTGCTGCACCAGGCTGGATTCAACGTCACCGTGCGCACCACCCGCGGTGAAGACATCGATGCTGCCTGCGGCCAGTTGGTCGGGCAGGTAATGGACCGCACTCGTCGCAGCGAACGCTACATCGCTGTGCGCGAACTCAGCGCCGAGCCCGACGGGGCCCAGGCCGCTGCCGCTCGCAACTGACTGCGAACTTGACCGAGAGGATCTCTATGTCCCTGCGCGCTGCGCTGCTGCTGTGTCTTGTCACGTTGATGGCCGGTTGTGTGTCCACCGGCAATGTCGATCCGCTGAGTACCAGCAAGGGACGTGATGAGGCTCGTCAGGCGTATGTGCAACTGGGGCTGGGATATCTTCAGCAAGGTCAGACGGAACGGGCCAAGGCGCCGCTGAAGAAGGCGCTGGAACTCAACAGCTCCGATGCCGACGCCAACGCCGCCCTGGCCCTGGTATTCCAGACCGAGCTCGAGCCGCAACTGGCCGATGAGTATTACGCCAAGGCGCTGTCCTCGCGGCCCGGAGATGCCCGCATCCTCAACAACTACGGCGGTTTCCTCTACGAGCAGAAGCGCTACAAGGAAGCCTACGCGCGCTTTGAGCAGGCCGCCGATGATAATCTCTACGCTGAGCGTGCCAGGGTGTTCGAAAACCTGGGCATGACGGCGCTCAAGCTCGATGACCGCGCCCAGGCGCTGGAGCACTTCAACAAAGCCTTGAGGCTCGATCGTCAACAACCACGCGCTTTGCTGGAAATGGCTGAGTTGTCTTACGAAGACAGGCATTATGTGCCGGCGCGTGACTATTACGACCGTTTCAGCCAGCTTAGCGAGCAGAATGCACGCAGTCTGTTGCTCGGCACTCGCTTGGCGAAGATTTATGACGATCGCAACAAGGCGGCCAGTTATGGCCTGCTACTCAAAAGACTCTATCCCGGTACCCCGGAATATCAGCAATACCTGTCGGAGCAATGATGAAAGCGGCGCATCCCGAAGTTGTAGCAGCCACTCGCACGAACCCTGGTGAAACCCTGCGCCAGGCTCGCGAGAGCAGAAACTGGTCGCTGCCAGATGTGGCTTTGAGGCTGAACCTCACCTCGACTTCCCTGGGTTATGTGGAAGCGGGCGATTTTGACAAGCTCCCCGGCCATACCTTTGCCCGGGGCTACATCCGTGCCTACGCGAAATTGCTGGGCCTGGACCAGGCAGCCCTGGTCAACGATTTCGACCAGTACACCGGCACCGACGGCAAGGGCAGCAACGTCCATGCCCTGGGGCGCATCGAAGAACCCGTGCGCCTGTCCCACAACATCCTGCGCATCGTCAGCCTGTTGCTGCTGGTCGCCCTGATCGGCGGCGGCTTCGTCTGGTGGCAGGATCAGGCGACCCTGCGCGGCAAGGAACCGACCAGCCTGGGCATGGAACACGTCGAAGTCGAAAGCGCCGACGGCACCACCCAGATTCACCCACTGGACGAGCCTGAAGAACAGGCTGCGACCCAGGCCCAGAACAGCACCACCGCGCCGCTGCCGCTCAACAATGCCGAGCCGGCCGCGCCCGCCACCACGACGCCTGCTGCGCCAACCGCGCCTGCGCCGTCCACCACTGCGCCTGCCACGGCCACCGCCACAGCGCCTGCCCACGGCACCGTTGCCAACCCGGCCGCACCGGTTGCGCCTGCGCACACTGCACCTGCACCAACGGCGGCGACCGCAACTGCTCCAGCCCCGGCCACTGCGCCTGCGCCTGCAGCGACTGAAACTGCACCGACCCCGGCAGGTTTTGGCCAGGTCCAGATCCAGTTCAGCGCCGATTGCTGGTTCCAGGTCACCGACGCCAATGGCAAGGTCCTGACCAGTGGCCTCAAACGCAGCGGCGACAGCATCAACGTCAGTGGCAAGCCGCCGCTGGCCGTGCGCCTGGGCGTCGCCCGTGCCGCGCAAGTGAGCTACAACGGACAGCCTGTGGATGTCGCACCATTTACCTCGGGCCAGACCGCCCGTATGAAACTGGGGCAATAAGTCATGCACGGTGAATCCCCGATCAAGCGTCGCGAATCTCGTAAAATCTGGGTCGGCTCGGTGCCGGTCGGTGGCGATGCCCCGATCGCAGTACAGAGCATGACCAACAGCGACACCAACGATGTGGCCGCCACGGTCGTCCAGATCAACCGTCTGGAAGCGGCGGGCGTGGACATCGTTCGCGTGTCCGTGCCTGACATGGACGCCGCCGAGGCGTTCGGCCGCATCAAGCAACTGGTCAAGGTGCCTCTGGTCGCCGACATCCACTTCGACTACAAGATCGCCCTGCGCGTGGCTGAGCTGGGTGTCGATTGCCTGCGCATCAACCCGGGCAACATCGGCCGCGAAGACCGCGTGCGTGCTGTGGTCGATGCTGCGCGTGATCGCGGCATCCCGATCCGGATCGGCGTCAACGCAGGCTCCCTGGAAAAGGACCTGCAGAAGAAGTACGGCGAGCCGACGCCGGCGGCCCTGGTCGAGTCCGCCCTGCGCCACGTCGAACATCTGGAGCGCCTGAATTTCCAGGACTTCAAGGTCAGCGTTAAAGCCTCCGACGTGTTCATGGCCGTTGAAGCCTACCGCCTGCTGGCCAAGGAAATCGTCCAGCCGCTGCACCTGGGCATCACCGAAGCCGGTGGTTTGCGTTCAGGCACAGTGAAATCGGCCGTCGGCCTAGGTATGCTGCTGGCCGAAGGAATCGGCGATACCATCCGTATCTCGCTGGCCGCCGATCCTGTGGAAGAAGTGAAAGTCGGCTACGACATCCTCAAGTCGCTGCACCTGCGTTCCCGTGGCATCAACTTCATCGCCTGCCCGAGCTGCTCGCGGCAGAACTTCGATGTGGTCAAGACCATGAATGAGCTGGAAGGGCGCCTTGAAGACCTGCTGGTGCCGCTGGACGTGGCGGTGATCGGTTGTGTGGTCAACGGTCCAGGCGAAGCCAAGGAGGCCCATGTCGGCCTCACCGGCGGTACGCCGAACCTGATCTACATCGATGGCAAGCCGTCGCAAAAGCTGACCAATGACAACCTTGTGGACGAGCTTGAACGCCTGATCCGCGAGAAAGCGGCCGAAAAGGTCCAGGCCGACGCAGCGCTGATCGTTCGCGGCTAACCCGTTTTCAAGGAATTTTTGTGAGTAAGTCTCTGCAAGCCATTCGTGGCATGAACGACATCCTGCCGGACCAGACGCCACTGTGGCGCTATTTCGAGGGCACCGTGGCCGGTCTGCTGGATAACTACGGTTATCGCCAGATCCGCATGCCGATCGTCGAGTTCACCGACCTGTTCAAGCGCTCCATCGGCGAAGTCACCGACATCGTCGAAAAAGAGATGTACACCTTCGCCGATCGCAACGGCGACTCGCTGACCCTGCGCCCTGAAGGCACGGCGGCCTGCGTGCGCGCGGTGCTGGAACACGGCATCACCGGCGGTGGCCAGGTGCAGAAACTCTGGTACATCGGCCCGATGTTCCGCCACGAGCGCCCGCAGAAAGGCCGCTATCGCCAGTTCCACCAGATCGGTTGCGAAGTGTTCAACCTGGACGGCCCGGACATCGACGCCGAGCTGATCGTGCTGACCTGGCGCCTGTGGGGCCTGCTGGGCATCCGCAACGCTGTCAAGCTCGAACTCAACAGCCTGGGCACCAGCGAGGCCCGTGGGCGTTATCGAGAAGCGCTGGTCGAGTACCTCTCGGCCCGCCATGACCAACTGGACGAAGACAGCCAGCGCCGCCTGAAGACCAACCCGCTGCGCGTGCTCGACACCAAGCATCCTGAGACCCAGGCCGTGCTGGTCGATGCACCCAAGCTTGCGGACTACCTGGACGAAGAATCGCGGGTTCACTTCGAAGGCCTCAAGGCGCGTCTGGACGCTGCCGGCATTCCTTACGTGATCAACCCGAAACTGGTTCGCGGCCTGGATTACTACAGCAAGACCGTTTTCGAATGGGTCACCGACCAGCTCGGCGCCCAGGGCACCGTGTGCGCGGGCGGCCGTTACGACGGTCTGGTAGAGCAGATGGGCGGCAAGCCCACCACCGGCGTCGGTTTTGCCATGGGCATCGAACGTCTGGTGCTGCTGCTGGAAACCCTGGAGCAAGTCCCGGAAGAAATCTCGCGCACCATCGACGTTTACGTCTGCGCCTTTGGCGAAGCCGCCGAACTGGCCGCACTGACGCTGTCCGAGCAGTTGCGTGACCAGGCGCCGAACCTGCGCCTGCAGGTCAATGCCGGCGCCGGCAGCTTCAAGAGCCAGTTCAAGAAAGCCGACAAGAGCGGTGCGTTGTACGCGCTGATCCTGGGCGATGAAGAGCTGGCGCGCAAGGAAGTGGGCGTCAAGCCTCTGCGTGGTCAGGGCGAACAACAAAACATTGCCTGGGATGCTCTGTCCGAGCACCTGGCCACCTGCATTGCGCAGGGTTGAAGCCAGGCCAGGCCTGATAACAAGCAGAATTAGCGAATAGGAGTGTTGGGGTGTCGAATACTGATGATGAGCAGTTGGCCGCGGTCAAGGACTGGTGGCAGCGTAACGGCAAGCCCCTGGTCACTGGTGGCCTGCTGGCAGTGATCGTTGTGCTGGGCTGGCAAGCCTGGCATCGCTATCAGAACAACCAGGCGCAAGGCGCTTCGGCCCTGTATCAGCAATTGCTGGAAACAGCCCTGACGCCAAGCGGCCAGGCCGATGCTGGCCAGGTGGCCCAGATCGCCGGCAAGCTGAAAAGCGATTTCGGCGGCACTGCCTACGCCCAGTACGGCAGCCTGTTCGTGGCCAAGGTGGCTGTCGACACCGGCAAGCTGGACGACGCGGCGAGCGAATTGAAGGCTGTCAGCGACAAACCGGCCAACCCGACGCTGGGCGAGATCGCCCGTCAGCGTCTGGCCCGTGTACTGGCGGCGCAGAACAAGGCTGACGAAGCCCTGAAACTGCTCGACGGCGACGCTGACAAGGCGTTCGCCGCCAGCCGTGAAGAACTGCGTGGCGACCTGCTGGTTCAGTTGGGTCGTACCGACGATGCCTACGCTGCATACAAGAAGGCCAAGGCTTCGCTGTCCGAGCAATCGGCAGTGGGCGGCCTGCAAATGAAGCTCGACGATCTGGCGAAAGGGGATGCGTGACGTGATTCGTTGGAAACATGCGGCAGTGCTGGCTCTGGTCGTTCTGGCCGCGGGTTGCAGCAGCAACAGCAAAAAGGAATTGCCTCCTGCGGATCTGGTCGACTTCAAACCCGAAGTGACCCTGCAGAAACTGTGGAGCCGCTCGGTCGGTGACGGCCAGGGCGACATCTACAACATGCTGGTTCCGGCCATCGACGGCGAGCACATCTACGCCGCCGACGCCAATGGTCTGGTCATGGCCATCGACCGCAGCAACGGCGACGTGCTGTGGAAGAAAGAAATCGAACAGCCTGTTTCCGGCGCCGTGGGCGTAGGTTCCGGCATGGTCATGCTCGGCACCCTGCGTGGCGAAGTGATCGTGCTGGACCAGTCCACCGGCGAGCAGAAGTGGAAGGCCAAGGCCACCAGCGAAGTGCTGTCGGCTCCTGCCACCAACGGTGACGTGGTCGTCGCCCAGACCCAGGACGACAAGGTCATCGGCTACGATGCCGCGACCGGCAACCAGCGCTGGATCTATGAAAGCAGTCCTGCGGTGCTGACCCTGCGCGGCACCGGCGCACCGATCGTCACCGGCCAGCTGGCCGTTGCCGGTCTTTCCACCGGCAAGGTCGTGGCGCTGGACACCAGCAACGGCGTGCCTGTGTGGGAGCAGCGCGTAGCGATTCCACAAGGTCGCTCGGAGCTGGATCGTGTGGTGGATATCGACGGTGGTCTGCTGTTGTCCGGCAGCACGCTGTATGTCGCCACCTACCAGGGTCGCGTTGCGGGCCTGGAGCTGCAGAGCGGCCGCGTGCTGTGGCAGCGTGATGCATCGAGCTACTCGGGTGTCGCCCAGGGCTTCGGCAGCGTCTACGTTTCCCTGGCCAGTGGCACCGTGGAAGGCGTCGACGAGCGTTCGTCAACTGCACTGTGGAGCAACGACTCGCTGGCCCGTCGTCAACTGGGCTCGCCGGAAGTGTTCTCCAGCTACGTGGCGGTCGGCGACATGGAAGGCTATCTGCACCTGCTCAGCCAGGTCGACGGTCACTTCGTCGCCCGTGAAAAGATCGACAGCGACGGCCTGCGTGCCCGCCCTCTGGTGTCGGGCAACACCATTTACGTCTTTGGCAACAGCGGCAAGCTGGAAGCCCTGACGATCAAGTGATGGCTGTCTATGCTTGGGGAGGCCGGTGACCGGCGTTCCCCTCGCGGCCCCGCCTGACGGGGCTTGCGGCACTTCGGGTGCCGCTCCGAACTCCGGCCGCTGCCTTGCAGCGGCTTTTGTATTTTCTGAAATAACGAAGTGGAGAGCCGCATGGTTCCCGTAATCGCCCTGGTGGGTCGACCGAACGTCGGCAAGTCCACCTTGTTCAACCGCCTGACCAGGAGTCGCGACGCCATCGTCGGTGACTTGTCCGGTCTGACCCGCGATCGCCAGTACGGTGAGGCCAAGTGGCAAGGGCGTTCCTACATTGTGATCGACACCGGCGGTATCTCCGGTGACGAGCATGGCATGGACGAAAAGATGGCCGAGCAGTCGCTGCTGGCCATCGAAGAAGCCGATGTCGTGCTGTTCCTGGTGGACGCCAAGGCCGGCTTCACCGCTGCCGACCAGATGATTGGCGAGCACCTGCGCAAGCGCAACAAGACCTCGTTCGTGGTCGCCAACAAGGTCGACAACATCGACCCTGACATGGCCCGCGCCGAGTTCGCCCCGCTGGGCATGGGCGACGCGATCCCGATCGCCGGTGCTCACGGTCGCGGCATCACGCAGATGCTGGAAGTCGCGCTGAGCCGTTTCCCCAAGGACGCCGACGAAGTCGAAGAAGGCGAAGAAGAGGAAGTCGCCGAGGGCGAGGAAGCCAAGCGCATTCCGGGCCCGGGCGAGAAAGACGGCATCAAGATCGCCATCATCGGTCGTCCGAACGTGGGCAAATCCACGCTGGTCAACCGCATGCTGGGTGAAGATCGGGTCATCGTCTATGACCAGCCCGGCACCACCCGCGACAGCATCTACATCCCGTTCGAGCGCAACGACGAGAAGTACACGCTGATCGACACCGCCGGTGTGCGCAAGCGCGGCAAGATCCACGAGGAAGTCGAGAAGTTCTCGGTGGTCAAGACGCTGCAGGCGATCAAGGACGCCAACGTGGTGATCTTCGTCATGGACGCCCGCGAAGGCGTGGTCGACCATGACCTGAACCTGCTGGGCTTCGCACTGGAGGCCGGTCGTGCGCTGGTCATCGCGCTGAACAAGTGGGACGGCATGGAGCCGAGCGAACGTGACTACGTGAAGACCGAACTGCAGCGTCGGCTGTTCTTCGTCGACTTCGCCGACATTCACTTCATTTCCGCGCTGCACGGCACCGGCGTCGGCAACCTGTACCAGTCGGTGCAGGCTTCGTTCAAGTCGGCGGTCACCCGCTGGCCGACCAGCCGCCTGACCCAGATTCTCGAAGACGCCGTCAGCGAGCACCAGCCGCCGATGGTCAATGGCCGCCGGATCAAGCTGCGCTACGCTCACCTGGGTGGTGCGAACCCGCCGCTGATCGTGATCCACGGCAACCAAGTCGAGAAGGTGCCCAAGTCGTACATTCGTTACCTTGAGAACACCTATCGCCGCGTGCTCAAACTGGTCGGTACGCCGATCCGCATCGAGTTCAAGGGTGGCGAAAACCCGTACGAAGGCAACAAGAACACGCTGACCGACCGCCAGGTCAACAAGAAGCGTCGCTTGATGTCGCACCACAAGAAGGCCGAGAAGAAGCGCAAGGACAAGCGCTGATTCTGTAACGGACTTTCTTCGAAAAGGCGCCAATGGCGCCTTTTTTTGTGCTTGTCATTCGGGCTATCCTGCGGGTTCCCCTGCCGTTCTTGAGTGGGGTGTGGAGCAGGAAAACCCTATGATCACCAGCAAATTACCGAATGTTGGCACCACCATCTTCACCGTGATGTCCCAGCTTGCAGCCGAGACCGGGGCGATCAATCTTTCCCAGGGTTTTCCCGATTTCGACGGGCCCGACGCACTGCGTGAGGCCCTGTGCCGCCACACGATGGAAGGCCACAACCAGTACGCGCCCATGGCCGGCCTGCCTGCGTTGCGCGAGCAGGTGGCCGCCAAGATCGCCCGTTCCTACGGCCGCCAGGTCAATCTCGACAGCGAGATCACCATTACCCCCGGTGCGACCCACGCCATTTTCTGCGCCATCCAGACCGTGGTGCGGCCAGGTGACGAAGTCATCGTCTTCGATCCGAGCTACGACAGCTACGAGCCTTCGGTGGAACTGGCCGGTGGCCGCTGCGTGCACGTCCAGCTAACCGACGGCGACTTCTCCATCGACTGGGAAAAGCTCGGCGCCGCCTTAAGCCCGCGCACCCGCATGATTATCATCAACAGTCCGCACAACCCCAGCGGCGCGCTGATTACCCGCAGCGAGCTGGACAAGCTGGCCGCGCTGATTCGCGATCGGGATATCTATCTGGTCAGCGACGAGGTGTACGAGCATCTGGTGTTCGATGGCGTGAAACACGCCAGTGTGCTGGCCCATGATGAGCTGTATCAGCGTGCGTTCGTGGTCAGTTCCTTCGGCAAGACCTACCACGTCACTGGCTGGAAAACTGGCTACCTGGTAGCGCCGCCCGCGCTGACTGCCGAGATGCGCAAGATTCACCAGTTCGTCGGCTTCTGTGGCGTGACGCCCTTGCAGTGGGCGCTGGCGGATTTCATGGCGGCATGCCCCGAGCATGTCGAGGAGCTGCCTGGGTTCTATCAGGCCAAGCGCGATTTCTTCTGCGACCGCCTTGAGGCTTCGCGTTTCAGCTTCACCCGCGCCAGCGGCACCTACTTCCAGCTGGTGGACTATTCGAAGATCCGCCCGGACCTCAACGACGTCGAGATGTCACTGTGGATGACCCGCGAGCACGGCGTGGCCAGCATCCCGATTTCAGTGTTCTACCAGAATCCGCCCGAAGGCCAGCGTCTGATTCGCCTGTGCTTTCCCAAGCGTGAGGAGACGTTGCTCAAGGCAGCGGAAAAACTATGCGCGATCTGAGTCAATTGCCCAACCTGAACATCGCCCTGGTGCAGACCACGCTGGTCTGGCACGACTGCAAGGCCAACCACGCGCACTTCGAGGAGTTGCTCGACCAGGCCCAGGGTGCTGATCTGGTGATTCTGCCGGAGATGTTCACCACCGGCTTCTCCATGGATTCCGACACCCTGGCCGAGCCTGAGCACGGTGTCACTGCCAAATGGCTGCTCAACCAGGCCAAGCGTATCAATGCCGTGGTCACCGGCAGCGTGATCATTCGCGCCGCCGACGGCAGTCATCGCAATCGCCTGCTGTGGGCGCGGCCGGACGGCGAGTTGCTGCATTACGACAAGCGCCACCTGTTCCGCATGGCTGGCGAGCATGAGCATTACAGCCCGGGTGACAGGCAGGTGCAGTTCGAACTCAAGGGCTGGCGGATTCGTCCGCTGATTTGCTACGACCTGCGCTTCCCGGTCTGGAGCCGTGGTTCGCAAGACACCGACCTGCTGCTGTACACCGCGAACTGGCCGGGAGCCCGTCGCCAGCACTGGAACCGTCTGTTGCCTGCCCGGGCCATCGAGAACCTGTGCTACGTCGCGGCGGTCAACCGCATCGGCACGGACGGCAAAGGCTTTGCCTACACCGGCGACAGCCAGGTGCTGGACTTCCAGGGCGAGAGCCTGCTGAACATCGGCGAGGCCGACGGCGTGTTCCACGTCAGCCTGTCTGCCGAGAGCCTGGCGGCGTACCGGCAGCGGTTCCCGGCATATCTCGACGCTGATACATTCGAGATACACTAAGTGCATGGAGTTTGCGGGGTGTGCGGTCGATAGCGGTTGTACCAAAACAGGAGATCGGTATGACCACCATCAGTACATCCTCATTGAGTGCCTACACCAGCAGTTTCACCGTAGCGGTCAAGAAAGACACCACGACCGACGCCACTGACACCGACAGCTCGACCGCCGCTGCCGCCTCGACCACTTCCGCCTCGGCGTCGGGTGCGGCGGGTGGGGCAGCCGGTGCCGGCGGCGCTGGCTCAAGCTCTGATTCCTCCAGCGAAAGCGAGCAGGCCATCGAGAAGCTCGAGCAGCAGATCAAGGAAACCGAGAAACGCCTGCAAGAGCAGGAGCAGCAACTGGCTGCGGCTCAGGCGAGCAAGGGTTCCGATGAAGAGAAAGCCCAGCGGGTAATGGCCATTCAAGGGCAGATTTCCACTACTACCGCCAGCCTGGCGACCCAGGAAGCGGCGCTGGTTCAATTGCAGAAATCCGGCAGCATCAACACCACCGCCTGACAAACGCTTGAAGAAGCACTCCATGGCCAACGCCGTGGGGTGTTTTCGTGCGTGCTCGATCAGTGGACTTCAGTTCTTTGTAAGCCGGCCGATACAAAGGGCACTGAAAAAGGAGTTCATCATGACAACGATCAATGTCGGTGGCCTGAGCGCTTATCCCAGCGTTTTCACGGCTGGCTTCAAGAATGACGAGTCCACGAAAGACGACTCGGTGAAGGTGGCGGCTGACCTGAGCACAGCCGTTGCGCCGAGCAAGCCTTCGACCGTGGGCACCACCACGCGCGAGCAGATGATCAAGCAGATTCAGGAACAGATCAAAGAAGTGCAGAAACGGCTCCAGGAACAGCAGAAACAACTGGCGGCGATTCAGCACAGCAAACTGGCGGAGCAGGACAAGGCCGCGCAGGTGTCGGCCATTTCGCAGCAGATTGCCAACACCACGTCACAATTGATGGCGTTGCAGGCGTCGTTGCTGGAGCTCATGAAAGGCTCCGTCAACACTACCGCCTGACCGATCCGCATCCACAAAAAAGGCCCTGAAGCGTTTGCGTCAGGGCCTTTTTTATCGCCTCAAGATCGCCCCGCGGGCAAGCCCGGCTGCTACGGGATGTGGGCGTTCACAGATCTATCGACCACCTCAACACCCGTAGCAGCACGGCTTGCCGGCGGGGGCGTCCTTGAGAACGCCCCCGGCCATCAGGCGGCCTTGGCGGCCACTTCTGCCTGGATCAAACCACGGTTCAGCGCACTGAACAGCGCCTTGAAGCTCGCGGTGGTGATGTTTTCATCGATGCCCACGCCGTGTACCGCACGGTCGCCGTTCACGCGCAACTCGATGTAGGCAGCGGCCTTGGCCGTGGTGCCCGCGCCGATGGCGTGTTCGTTGTAGTCCATGATCTCCACCGGAACCGGCAGGCCGGCGACCAGTGCTTCCAGCGCGCCGTTGCCCTTGCCGCGCCAGTGCAGGTTGCTCTCGCCGTCACCTTTGCCAGTGACCTCGACTTCCACCGCACTGTGACCGTTTTCTTCCTGCAGACGATGGCTGACCAGCGCGTACGGCTTGTTGGCTTGCAGGTACTCGTTCTTGAACAGCGAGTAGATCTGCTGCGCAGTCATTTCCAGGCCCAGACGGTCGGTTTCACCCTGAACCACCTGGCTGAACTCGATCTGCATGCGACGAGGCAGGGAGATGCCGTATTCCTGTTCCAGCAAGTAGGTGATGCCACCTTTGCCGGACTGGCTGTTCACACGAATCACCGCTTCGTAGCTGCGGCCGATGTCTGCCGGGTCGATCGGCAGGTACGGCACTTCCCACAGCGCATCCTCTTTCTGCTGGGTGAAGCCCTTGCGGATGGCATCCTGGTGCGAGCCGGAGAACGCGGTGTGAACCAGATCGCCCACGTAGGGGTGACGTGGGTGAACCGGAATCTGGTTGCACTCCTCGACGACCTTGCGCACACCGTCGATGTCGGAAAAGTCCAGTTGCGGGTTCAGACCCTGGGTGTACATGTTGAGGGCAACAGTCACCAGGTCGACGTTACCGGTGCGCTCGCCGTTGCCGAACAGGCAGCCTTCGACGCGATCGGCACCGGCCATCAGGCCCAGCTCGGTCGCGGCAACGCCGGTGCCACGGTCGTTGTGGGTGTGCAGGCTGATGATGACGCTGTCACGACGGTTGATGTTGCGGCAAAACCACTCGATCTGGTCGGCGTAGATGTTTGGCGTCGCCACTTCAACGGTGGCCGGCAGGTTGAGGATCACCTTGTTCTGCGGCGTGGCGTTCCACACTTCGATCACGGCGTCACACACTTCCTTGGCGAAATCGAGTTCGGTGGCGCTGAAGGTTTCAGGCGAGTACTCGAACTGCCACTGGGTTTCCGGCTGCTGGGCGGCGTATTTGACGAACAGCTTGGCCGCGTTGACCGCGATGGCCTTGATGCCGTCCTTGTCCTGGTTGAACACGATGCGACGGAAAGAAGGGGAGGTGGCGTTGTACAGGTGAACGATAGCCTTCTTGGCGCCACGCAAGGATTCGAAGGTGCGCTCGATCAGGTCTTCACGGCCCTGGGTCAGCACCTGGATGGTGGTGTCGTCCGGGATGTGGCCATCTTCGATCAGGGTGCGCACGAAGTCGAAGTCGGTCTGCGAGGCCGCAGGGAACGAGGCTTCGATTTCCTTCACGCCCACCTGCACCAGGGTTTTCCAGAAGCGCAGTTTCTTGACCGAGTCCATTGGCTCGATCAGCGATTGGTTACCGTCGCGCAGGTCAGAGCTGCACCAGATCGGCACTTCGGTGATGGTCTTGGAAGGCCAGGTGCGATCAGGCAGGTCGATGACAGGAAACGGACGGTACTTCTTCGAGGGATCTTTGAGCATGGTCATGTGAATAATCCTTTTTGTACTCAGGGCCGAGAGAAGGCGGCCAACCGGTTGTTACGAATAGAGGGGGCGAGGCACCGCAATTCAACCTGGCAGTCGTGCACTGACGAGACTGAGGCAGCGATGTTGACGCAGCAGGATGAGGGTTTGAGCGGTTTTCATAGGTCCAACCGTAACCAATGGGGTGAAAGCTGGCAAGTAGTTGGAAAAAATTGGGAGGAAATGTCGGGCTTGCTGTTTTTTGGAGATTTTATGGCAGATTTTCGACATCTAATGAGATTTTATTGCCGAGCTGGTTTGGTCCGCGCAACCCAGTCCCTGTAGGAGTGAGCTTGCTCGCGATTGCGGTCCTTCTATGACATTAATATTCACTGACCTGGCGCTATCGCGAGCAAGCTCACTCCTACAGGTGCGATGTCAGGGCTGGAAGGCATTGATAAAGATAGCCGGATCAACTCGCGCATCGTTCAGGCTCACGTTCCAGTGCATGTGCGGCCCTGTCGCACGCCCCGTCGAACCCACACGCCCGACCTCACCACCACGCGCCACGGCGTCCCCGACCTTCACGTCGATCTTCGACATATGGCAGAACATGCTGATAAAGCCCTGGCCGTGATCCACGAACACCGTGTTGCCATTGAAGAAGTAATTGCCGATCAGGATCACCTTGCCCGCCGCCGGCGACTTGATCGGCGTGCCCGCCGGCACGGCGAAGTCCAGACCGGCGTGGGGGTTGCGCTCTTCGCCATTGAAGAAGCGGCGAACGCCGAACTTGCTCGACAGCGGGCCATCGACCGGTTTGTCCAGCAACAGGTTGCTTGGCGTGACCGGGCTGAAGCTGCGGTAGGCGCGGACCTGCACGTCCAGCTCCTGCTCGATACGCTTGAGATCATCCGGGTTCGGATTGACCTGACGCTGGTTCTTCAGGGTGATGTGCTGCTCGGGGTATTTCTTGTTGCCCACGCTGAACGGCAGGTTGCGACCGCCGCTGCTGACCTGCTGTGAGGTGCCGGGTTTGACGCTGAGCGGGATGCCGACAATCGCCAGCCAGCGCGCGTCCTGGTCCTTGACCACCAGCACCGGCTTGCCTTGATACGTGGCCTTGGGCGCTTGCGCCGCCGGGCCCAGATCGACCACGGCAACGCCACCCGGCACGGGCTTGTTCAGCAGGCGGGAAATGTAGCTGTCAGCATGGGCCGGAAGCGCCAGGCACATCGCCAGCGCAGCGCCAGCCAGAGAGCGGGAAATAAAAGGCAGCATCGATCAATCCAGAAGAGAAAGGGTGACGGGCGTCAGATGGTTGTCTTCCACGCGCACTTGCAGTTCGCCCTCGGCCAGCTTCGCGGTCAGGCGTTGGCCGGTTTGCGTCTGCTCGGCCGAGCGGATGGCCCTGCCGCGATCATCCAGCAGAATGCTGTAGCCACGGCCAAGGGTCGCCAACGGGCTGACCACGTTCAGCGTCTGCACCTGGCTTTGCAGTTGCAGGCGGCGGGTTTTGATATTTTCCTTGATGGCCCGGGGCAGGCGCTCGGCCAGCACATCCAGGCGCTGGCGCAGGAACGCCAGGGTGCGCCCCGGATGCTGCGCGGCCAGCCGGCTCTCCAGATGGCTCATGCGCACCTGGCGTTTGTGCATTTGCTGCTCGAAGGCGCGACGCATGCGCATGTCCAGGTCGTCCAGGCGCTGTGCCCGCTGGCGCAGACGCTCACCGGGATGGCGAAGGCGGCGGGAGATGCCGTCCAGCCGCAGCTTCTCGCGCATCAGGCGATCCTGCATGCGGCTGACCAGACGCCGTTGCAGGCTGTCGACGCGCCGATGCAGATCGCTGGAGTCCGGGGCCAGCAGTTCGGCGGCGGCCGAGGGCGTGGGGGCGCGCACGTCGGCCACGAAGTCACTGATCGAGACATCGGTTTCATGCCCGACCGCACTGACGATAGGCGTCACGCACGCGTCGATGGCGCGGGCCACGGCCTCTTCGTTGAAGCACCACAGATCTTCCAGCGAACCGCCGCCACGGGCCAGGATCAGCGCATCGAAGCCTCGGGCATCGGCGAGCTTGAGCGCGCGCACGATCTGGGCGATCGCCTCGCGGCCTTGCACGGCGGTGGGGATCAGGGTTAGCTCGACCTGCGGCGCACGGCGGCGGAACACGCTGATGATGTCGCGGATCACCGCGCCCGTGGGCGAACTGATGATGCCGATGCGCTGCGGATGCAGGGGCAGGGCGACCTTGCGTTCGGCGCTGAACAGCCCTTCGGCGTTGAGCTTGTCCTTCAGGGCATCGAAGGCCATCCGCAACGCGCCATCGCCGGCGGGCTCCACGGTGTCGAGAATCAGCTGGTAATCGCCGCGCCCTTCGAACAGCGAAACCTTGCCGCGCACCTTGACCGCCAGACCGTCCTTGAGCACTTGCCGAACCCGCGCCGCATTGCTGCGAAACAGCGCGCAACGCACTTGGGCACCGCTGTCCTTGAGGGTGAAGTAGACGTGGCCGGAGGCCGGACGCGAAAGGTTGGAAATCTCGCCCTCAACCCAGATGTTCGAAAACACATCTTCCAGCAGCACGCGCGCACGGCCGTTGAGCTGGCTGACAGTAAGGACTTCCCGGTCAAGGCCGAGTCTTGCGAAGGGGTCTTTGATCATGGCAGGCATGATAAAGGCATTGCGGGGATCTGTCCTGTGCGCAGAGATCCGTAGCAGCACGGCTTGCCGGCGGGAGCGGTGTATCAGGTAAAC
>NZ_JANHKS010000026.1 GCF_028682175.1 Pseudomonas putida
CGGTTTGGTAAACCGCTATGGGAGGCGAACGCTAACGGAACGGTCGGGCGGGGTATGTAGGACGAGTCGCGGAAGTCTGAAGGACGCTTCCTGTGACATGATCGGGGTGCACCAGAGCAAATGTGTTGAGCAGTCAGTGGGGGCATCAGCGATGCGGGCAACGCTTAAGTATTTTTCTGGTAAAGGCGCTTGACCAGCGGATGATTCAGCGCAGGCGTAACCACCCGACCAACCGCCTTTTCATGCCCGGCGTCAAAGCAGGCATAATATGGCGCTTTCCAGCCCGTCCCTGTCAGGTGATCCCTTGTCCGAGCCGTTGTCCGCTCGCCCGTCTGCTACGCCTCTGCGCCCTTCGGCTTGTCCGGGGTTGTTGCGTATCGTGCCGGCGCTGGACGGCGGGATCTGCCGGATCAAGTTGCCAGGTGGTGTCATCACGGCCAGCCAGGCGCTTGCGGTGGCCGATGCTGCCGAGGGTTTTGCCGGCGGCGTGATCGAGGCGACCAATCGGGGCAATCTACAGATTCGTGGCATCGGGGCCGATCATGACGGCTTGATCGCAGCCCTAGTCGATGCGGGCCTGGGCCCGAAAAATCCTGCCAGCGATGACGTGCGCAATCTGATGCTCAGCCCTGCCGCTGGCGTCGATCCGCAGCAGTTGTTCGATGCTCGGCCGCTTGCTGCGCAGATTCTGCACTCGCTGGAAAATCACCCCCGTTTTCACGAGCTGTCGCCCAAGTTCGCCCTGTCGCTGGACGCAGGCGAAGGCCTGGCGATGCTCGAACACCCGCACGATTTGTGGCTGTCTGCATTGCAGGTCGAGGGCGATACGCTGCTGGGCTTCGGCCTGGCCGGTTGTCCTGCCAGGGATTCGCCGCTGGCGGCGGTGCCGGTTGCGGCAGGCCATGAGTTGGTGGTCGCCGTGCTTGAGCTGTTCCTTGATCGTGCCCGGCCCGATCAGGCGCGTATGCGGCATCTGTTGCAGGAAGTCCCTGTCGAGCAGTTGCTCGCAGATCTGGCTTCGCGGCTGTCGGTGCCGTTGATGACCGGCCCTGCCGTCACTACTCGCAAGCGAGCGCCCGACAAGGCCAATGCGCATATCGGCGTTTACCCTCAGGTGCAGGCCAATCTGGCCTGTGTCGGTGGTGTCGTGCCTTTGGGCCGTCTGACGCCGTCCATGTTGCGCGGTGCCGCGAGGCTTGCCGAGGAACTGGGCGACGGCGCGCTGGTGATGACCCCTTGGCAGAGCCTGATGCTGCGCAATGTGCCCACCGCTCGGGTCGCGCTGGCGCTGGAGGGTTTGGCCCGCGCCGGCCTGTTGGTCGATGCCGGCCAGGCCCTGGCGCAGGTGATCGCCTGTACCGGTTCCGCTGCGTGCGCAAAGGGCCTGGCCGATACCAAGGCCGACGCGTTGCAACTGGCCGACTGTCTGCAACGACATTCGGTGGCCCGGGCTGTACACCTTTCCGGTTGCGAGCGCTCCTGCGCCGCTGCCCATACCGCGCCGATCACCCTGCTTGCGGTGAGCGCCGGGCGTTACGACCTTTATTTTCACCACGCAGACGCGCCGGGTTTCGGCCAGTTGCGTGGGCGAGACCTCACTATTGAAGCAGTCGGTGCGTTGTTGACCGCCGACTCACGGAGCAACACCGATGATTGATTACATCCGCGACGGCCAGGAGATCTATCGCAACTCCTTCGCGATCATTCGCGCCGAAGCCAACCTCGACAGGATCCCGGCCGATCTGGAAAAGCTCGCCGTGCGGGTGATTCACGCCTGCGGCATGGTCGATGCGGTCGACGGCCTGCGGTTCTCCCCTGGCGCGGGTACTGCGGGGCGCCAGGCGCTGGCCGCCGGCGCGCCGATCCTGTGTGACGCCCACATGGTCGCCGAGGGCGTGACCCGGGCACGGCTGCCGGCCAACAATCAGGTGATCTGCACCCTCAAGAACGAAGGCGTGCCGGCACTCGCCCAGGAGCTGGGCAACACCCGTTCGGCGGCGGCGCTGGAGCTGTGGCGCCCGCATCTGGAAGGCGCGGTGGTGGTGATCGGCAACGCGCCGACGGCGCTGTTCTACCTGCTGGAAATGATCGACGCCGGCGCGCCCAAGCCCGCGCTGATTCTGGGCTTCCCGGTGGGCTTTGTTGGCGCGGCCGAGTCCAAGGACATGCTCGCTGCCGACAGCCGCGGCGTGCCCTACGTCATCATGCAGGGCCGTCGCGGCGGCAGCGCGATGGCGGCTGCGGCGGTCAACGCACTGGCCACGGAGGTCGAATGATGCAGGCTCGTGGTCGTCTGATCGGGTTGGGCGTCGGGCCCGGGGATCCGGAACTCATTACCGTCAAGGCGCTGCGCCTGTTGCGCGAGTCGCCGGTGGTGGCCTACTTCGTCGCCAAGGGCAAGAAAGGCAACGCCTTCGGCATCATCGAAGGACACTTGCAGGACGCGCAAACCCTGATGCCGCTGGTGTACCCGGTCACCACCGAGGTGTTGCCCGAGCCCATGTCCTACGAGCAGATCATCAGTGATTTCTACGACACCGCCAGCCTGGACGTGGCCGCGCACCTGGATGCCGGGCGCGACGTGGCGGTGATCTGCGAAGGCGATCCGTTCTTCTACGGCTCCTACATGTACCTGCACGATCGCCTCGCCGAGCGCTACGAGGCCCAGGTGATTCCGGGCGTCTGCTCGATGCTGGGTGGCGCTTCGGTGCTCGGTGCGCCGCTGGTGTATCGCAACCAGAGCCTGTCGGTGCTGTCTGGCGTGCTCTCGGCTGACGAACTCAAGCGCAAGCTGGTGGACGCCGATGCTGCGGTCATCATGAAGCTGGGGCGCAACCTGCCCAAGGTGCGTCAGGTGCTGGTGGACACTGGCCTCGCAGAACGCGCGCTGTACGTCGAACGCGCGACCATGAGCAATCAGAAGATCGTGCCGCTGGCCGAGGTCGATCCGACGTCTTCACCCTACTTTTCGCTGATCATCGTTCCCGGTGAAAGGTGGCAGGGCTGATGGGGGCTTCGAACATGAGAGAGCCGGCCATCGTCATTCTGGGCAAGGGCGCGCTGGCGACGGCGCGACGGATCCAGCAGATCTACCCACAGGCGCTGATTCACGGCTTGGCCGAGCGCGTCGAAGGGACGGATCGCAGCTATGCCGATTTCGGTGCAACCCTGCGCCAGTTGTACCAGCAGGACACACCGATCATCGCTCTGTGCGCGGCGGGCATCGTCATTCGTACCCTGGCGCCGGTGTTGCTGGAGAAGGGCGCCGAGCCGCCGGTGCTGGCCGTGGCCGAAGATGGCAGCGCCGTGGTGCCGCTGCTCGGCGGGCTTGGCGGGGTCAATGTCATGGCCCGGGAAATCGGCGCCGGGCTGGATACTGCGCCAGCCATTACCACCAGCGGCGAGCTGCGCTTTGGCACCTGCCTGCTCAACCCTCCGGCCGGCTACGCGCTGGGCGACCTGGAACTCGGCAAGCGCTTCGTCTCCGATCTGCTGTCTGGCGAGAGCGTGCGCATCGAAGGTGCCGCGCCGTGGCTGGCCCAGGCGCAACTGCCTGAAAGCGATCAGGCGCAACTGGCGATTCACGTGGGCTACGCCGAGCGCGAGCCCTCAGCCCATGAGCTGCTGATCTACCCGCGCAATGTGCTGGTGGCGGTGGACGGCACGCTGGAGAACCTGGCGCAGGTGGTCCGGGCCACCCTGCACGATTCACGCATCGCCGTGCAGGCGCTCGCCTGCCTGCTGGCGAGCGAGCAGCACATGGCCGACCCGGCATTGCGCGCTGCGGCTGAAGACTTGGGCGTGCCTGTGCGCTTCACCGCTGCGGCATCGGCGAGCGAGATGGCGCAGCAAGCTTTGCCGCAGTTGCTGTTGCCGATCACGCCGGTCGAAGGCATTGCGATTGCCGTCGCGCAACAGCCGCTGGACATCGAGCGGATCGGACGCCCTCGTGGGCGACTGGCCGTTATCGGCCTGGGCCCGGGTGCTACCGAGTTCATGATTCCTGCGGTCAAGGCTGAACTGGCCCGCGCCAATGACGTACTGGGTTACGAAACCTATGTGCGCATGGCCGGACCTTTCCGCCCGGACCAGGTGCTGCATTGCACCGACAACCGCGAAGAGATGCAGCGCGCCCGGCACGCCTTCGAACTGGCTGCCCAAGGTCGTTCGGTGGTGGTGGTGTCGTCGGGTGACCCCGGGGTATTCGCCATGGCCGCTGCGGTGCTCGAAGCGCTGCATGAGTCCGACAATCCGCACTGGCACGCAGTCGATCTGGAGATCTTGCCCGGCGTTTCAGCCTCGCTGGCAACGGCCGCTCAGGCGGGCGCACCGCTGGGGCATGACTTCTGCGTAATGTCACTCTCGGACAATCTCAAGCCCTGGGACATCATCGAAAAGCGTCTGGACCTGGCCTGCCAGGCTGACCTGGCGCTGGCCTTCTACAACCCGATTTCCCGCTCTCGCCCTTGGCAACTGGGCCGTGCGCTGGAAATCGTGCGTCAGCATCGCTCCCCTGAAACACCCGTGACGCTGGGGCGTGACATCGGTCGTCCGGGCCAGACGCTACGGGTCGTCACCCTGGGTGAGCTCACGCCGGAGATGGTCGACATGCGCACCATGGTGCTGGTGGGGTCTTCGCTCACCTGTGTGTTCCCCCGTGCCGACGGCACTGCGTGGGTCTACACGCCAAGGTGGTACGGCGCCAAGCCTGCCTAGTGAAGTCAGCCCGGCAGCAGGTAGCCCTTGATGCCGGTAAAGATGATCTGCGCGGCCAGGGCACAGACGAACAGCCCCATCAACCGGCTGACGATCTGCAGGCCCTGGTCGCCCAGGATTCGCTCGATGCTGTTGGACAGGTACAGCACCACGCCAACGGTGAAGCTGGCCAGGGCGATGCTGACGATTGCCGTGAGCTTGTCATCCCAGTGCGGCTGGCTGACGCCCATGACCAGCAAGGCGCCGATGGTGCCGGGGCCGACGGTGATCGGGATGGTCAGGGGGACGATGGCGACATCCTGCTGCACGTTGTCGGTCTGAACCCCTGACTTGCCCTGGGCCATGCCCAGCGCCGAAATGAACAGCACGCTGCCCGCGCCAATGCGGAAGGCGTCGGCGGTGATGCCGAACACGCCGAAGATCACTCGCCCGAACAGGTACAGCAGCACGCTGGACACCAGCGTCGCGAAGGCGATCTTCCAGGCCAGGTAGCGGCGTTCCTTGCGCGAATAACCGCGGCTCAGGCTGATGAAGCAGGAGAGGACGAAGAACGGGCTATAGAGCACCAGCATCTTCAGGTAAACGCTGAACAGCACATGCAGCATGGTATCGGCTCTTGGCGGCAGACTCGGGACGGGGCAAGTCTATCAGGCGCCGCGCTTGAGGGCGGTGTCAGTTTTGCTGGTAGCGGTCCTGGTCATCCGAGGCGATGCCTGCCTGCTGCAGGGCTCGCTGCTCGACCCAGTATTCGACCAGCTCGCGCAGTTGCGACAGCTCGACAGGTTTGGACATGTGCCCGTCCATGCCTGACTGGCGGGCGCGATCCTTGTGCTCGGCCAGGATGTGCGCGGTCAACGCCACCACCGGCGTGCGCACCCGCTGGTTGCCCATCTCCCAGGCGCGCAGTTGCTGGGTCGCCGAGAAGCCGTCGAGGATCGGCATCTCGCAGTCCATCAGCACCAGGTCATAGCGCTGGGCCTTCATGGCGCGCAAGGCTTCTTCGCCATTGCTGGCGGTGTCGGGTTGCAGGTTGAGTTTGCCCAGCATGCCGCGAATCACCTTGGTGGAGATGCTGTTGTCTTCGGCCACCAGAATGCGGAAGTCGCTGGGCACGTCGATTTCGGGGATCAGGTTCGGTGCCGGCGGAAACGGCGCCTGCCCCTTGTTGCGCTGGTTCAACTCGTCGGCCAGCGTGGTCTTGAGGGTGTAGCCCGCCACCGGCTTGGCCAGGATCCGCTTGACCCCGGCGTTGCGCGCGATGACCTTGCTCGGCGCATTGCTGATGCCGGTGAGCATGATCAGCAGGATGTCATGGTTCAGGCTCGGGTCTTCCTTGATCTTGGCGGCCAGCTGCATGCCGGTCATGCCGGGCATGTTCTGGTCGAGCAGGACAATGTCGAAGTAGTCACGCAGGTGCGCCTTGGTGCGCAATAGCGCCAGCGCTTCCTTGCCCGATGGCACGGCGCTGACGTTCAGGCCCCAGGCGCTGCACTGCTGCACGAGCACCTTGCGACAGGTGTCGTTGTCGTCGACCACCAGCACCCGCGCACCCTTGAGCGGGCTGTCCAGATCCGACGGCGGCTGTTCGAGGCGCTCCGGGTCCAGCGGCAGGCTCAGCCACAGGGTGCTGCCTTGATTGCTGCCGCTCTGGATGCCGAATTCGCCATTCATCAACAGGATCAACTGGCGGGCGATCACCAGGCCCAGGTGTCCGCCCACCTTGCTGGCAGCCAGGAAGTTCTTGCTGTGCAGTTCGGCGTGCAGCAGCGCATCGCGTTCCTTGGGCGTCAGCGGCGTGCCGCTGTCCTGCACGGCGATGCGCAGCCGGGGTTTGCCGCCCCGCGAGTCGAGCGCCACCACCAGCAGGATTTCGCCCTCGTCGGTCTTCTTCAGGGCGTTTTCCAGAAGGCTCAGCAGCGTCTGGCGCAGGCGCGTAGGGTCGCCGCTGATGACCCGAGGCACCTGCGGCTGGATGAAACTGATCAGCTCCACGCTCTGCTGCTCGGCCTTGGCGCGGAAGATGTTCAGGCAGTCTTCGATCATCGCGTTGAGGTCGAACTGCACGTCGTCCAGTTCGATCTGCCCGGATTCGAGCTTGGTGATGTCGAGAATTTCGTTGATCAGCGTCAGCAGTTCATTGCCGGCGCTGTGAATGGTCTGCACATAATCGCGCTGCTTGACCGACAGCGGGGTGCCCAGCAGCAGCTCGGTCATGCCGAGTACGCCGTTCATGGGGGTGCGGATTTCGTGGCTGATCTTGGCCAGGAACTCGGCCTTGGCGTTGATCTCGGCGGTGCTGGCGGCAAGCTCGCGGCTGATGCTGAAGTTGTCTTCGGTGATGCTGCGATGCCGTTCGCTCAGGGCGATGCTCATCAGCAGCCCGCACAGGCAGAACATGCCCAGCACCGCGATGATGAGGGTCTGCGCGGCAATGGTGGTCAGCCAGAGCATGGCGGGCAGGATCACCAGATTGCCCATGTTGAAGACGATCATGGCGATGACGAACGGACGCGCCGGCGCATAGCCTTTTTGCAGGTGGTAGATCGACACCAGCGTGATGGTCAGCGTCGTCAGGGCCACCAACAGGAACGTCAGGATGTTCAGCGGCAGGGTGTTGACGAACAGCACCAGCAGCCCGCCAAAGCCGACCACCAGCAGCACGCTCATCAGCAATCGGTTGAGCGACTCGACCCCCCGCTGAATGAAGAAACAGTAGGTGTAGATCAGGCCCGTGGCGGCCGCGAGCAATAGCGCAAGGTGCGCGCTTGGGGTTTGTGCCAGATGCCAGTGAGGCAGCCAGGGCGCCTGCAGGTTGAGCAGAAGCAGCGCACTGAGCCCCAGAAATGCCTCGCAGGCGGCAAGCCACAGGCTGCTGACCGAGCGTGACTGGGCGTAGCGGGTGATGTTCTGCACGATCAGCATGATCAGCGAGCCGAAGAACAACCCCAGCAAAAGCGGGCGACGCTCATCGGCGGCAACATCCACGGCTGCTTCCAGCGAGATGTTGGGGCGCAGTTCCTGTTCGGACTTGAGCCGCAGATACAGATCCAGCGGCCGTTCGCTCTGGGGCACGGGCAGCAGGAAGTCGATGGAAGGCAAGGGTTGCGCGGCGCGCGGGACCTTGTTGCCGGAGCGCGAATGGTCCACGAGGTTCTCGCCGTCCAGCACGTACATGTCCACCGTGGCCAGGTCAGGGGCGAAGATGCGCACCAGCTGTTCGTGGTCGGTGGGGGCGAGGCGGTAATGCAGCCACAACGCGGAATCGCGATTGATGGCGCGAACCTGGTCGAGTTCGACCGGGCTGAACTGGGAATCGTAATGGGGTGAGCGAATGTCGCTGAGCTGAAGGTTGGCCTGATCGTCGACAAGCGTCGACCAGCCTGCACTGACCTCGGCGTTTGCCGTGGGTACACAGAGCAGTGTCATCATCGTGATGATCAAACAAGTGGCAATCCTGAGCCAGCGCACGGCGAAATCCCTTCGTGAATGAAGCCAGTTTACTCTGGGGCGGCACAGGATGATCGGGCAGCCATCCAGTGGATGACTGCCCGGCCTGGACTTACTCCAGATGTTCGCCGCGTTCCCGGGCAATGGCACGGTAGCCAATGTCCTTGCGGTAGAAACAGCCTTGCCAGTCAATCTTTGCAGCCAGTTCGTACGCGTGTTTCTGTGCATCGCCTACGCTGTCGCCCAGCGCGGTCGCACAGAGCACACGACCACCGGAAGTGACGACCTGGCCATCTTTCAGTGCGGTACCGGCGTGGAACACCTTGCCCGGCAGGCTCGCTGCTGCGTCCAGACCGCCGATCGCCGCGCCCTTGGCGTAGTCGCCAGGGTAGCCGCCGGCGGCCAGCACGATACCCAGGCTCGGACGCGGATCCCATTGGGCTTCCACTTTATCCAGAGCTTGCGCCAATGCAGCCTCGACCAGCAAGACCAGGCTCGATTGCAGGCGCAGCATCACCGGTTGGGTTTCCGGATCGCCGAAACGGCAGTTGAACTCGATGACTTTCGGGTTCCCGGCCTTGTCGATCATCAGACCAGCATAGAGGAAACCGGTATAAACGTTACCTTCCTCGGCCATGCCCCGGACGGTCGGCCAGATGACCTGGTCCATCACGCGCTGGTGCACGTCGGCGGTGACCACTGGCGCCGGGGAATAAGCACCCATGCCGCCGGTGTTCGGGCCGCTGTCGCCGTCGCCGACACGCTTGTGGTCTTGGCTGGTGGCCATTGGCAGTACGTTCTTGCCGTCGACCATGACGATGAAGCTGGCTTCTTCGCCGTCGAGGAATTCCTCGATGACCACGCGCGAACCGGCGTCTCCAAATGCGTTGCCGGCGAGCATGTCGCGTACGGCTTCTTCGGCTTCGGCCAGGGTCATGGCGACGATCACGCCTTTACCGGCAGCCAGGCCGTCGGCCTTGATGACGATCGGTGCGCCTTTCTCTTGCAGGTACGCCAGGGCCGGCTCGATCTCGGTGAAGTTCTGGTAGTCGGCAGTCGGGATCTTGTGACGCGCCAGGAAGTCCTTGGTGAAGGCTTTCGAACCTTCCAGTTGCGCTGCGCCCTTGGTCGGACCGAAGCAGTCCAGGCCACGGGAGCGGAACAGATCGACCACGCCCGCCACCAGCGGCACTTCTGGACCGACGATGGTCAGCGAAACGTTCTTCTCGGCGAAGTCGGCCAGTTGCTCGAGGGCCAGCACGTCGATAGCGACGTTCTCGCACTTGGCTTCGATGGCGGTACCGGCGTTGCCCGGCGCGACGAAAACCTTCTGCACGCGAGGATCCTGCGCGACCTTCCAGGCCAGCGCGTGTTCACGGCCACCGCTGCCGATGATGAGTACGTTCATGTCTAAAACCTCGATGACGCTAATTCTGTATGCAGCATCAAAGCTGCTTTTCTGTGGGAGCGAGCTTGCTCGCGAAGGCGGTGTGTCAGGCGACGTTGATATCAATCGCAGATCGCATTCGCGAGCAAGCTCGCTCCCACAGGGTATTTCGGTCGAATCAATCGGCCGCGTGTAATCACGCGGCTGACGTCGTATCAGTGCCTGAAATGGCGCATGCCGGTGAACACCATTGCAATCCCCGCTTCGTCAGCGGCAGCAATCACTTCAGCATCACGCATCGAACCACCCGGCTGGATCACCGCAGTGATACCGACCTTGGCCGCGTTGTCCAGGCCGTCGCGGAACGGGAAGAACGCGTCCGATGCCATCACCGAACCTGCCACTTGCAGGCCAGCATGCTCGGCCTTGATTGCAGCGATGCGTGCGGAGTTCACGCGGCTCATCTGGCCGGCGCCGACACCGATGGTCTGGCGGTTCTTGGCGTAGACGATGGCGTTGGACTTGACGTACTTGGCCACTTTCCAGGCGAAGATCAGGTCGTTGATTTCCTGTTCGGTCGGGGCGCGCTTGGTCACGACTTTCAGGTCATCGGCGCTGATCATGCCGATATCGCGGCTCTGTACCAGCAGGCCGCCGTTGACGCGCTTGTAGTCCCACGCCGGGGCGCGGTCGGCAGCCCACTGGCCGCTGGTCAGCAGGCGCACGTTGGCTTTGGCGGCAACGATGGCCTGGGCTTCGGCGCTGACGCTTGGGGCGATGATGACTTCGACGAACTGGCGCTCGACGATGGCTTTCGCCGTCTCGGCGTCCAGCTCGCGGTTGAAGGCGATGATGCCGCCAAATGCCGATTCGCTGTCAGTGGCGTAGGCCAGCTCGTAGGCCTGGCGAATGCCGCCTTCGGCGTCCGGGCTTACGGCCACGCCGCACGGGTTGGCGTGCTTGACGATGACGCAGGCTGGCTTGACGAAGCTCTTCACGCATTCCAGCGCGGCGTCGGTGTCGGCCACGTTGTTGTAGGACAGCTCTTTACCCTGCAGTTGGGTCGCGGTGGCGATGCCGACTTCGGCAGGCTTGGCTTCCACGTAGAACGCCGCGCTCTGGTGCGGGTTCTCGCCGTAGCGCATTTCCTGGGCCTTGATGAACTGGGTGTTGAAGGTGCGCGGGAACTCGCTGCGGCCTTCGGTGGAGAGGGTCTCGGCGCTCTGGTCGACGCTGCCCAGGTAGTTGGCGATCATGCCGTCGTAGGCGGCAGTGTGCTCGAACGCCTTGAGCATCAGGTCAAAGCGCTGGGCGTAGGTCAGGCCGCCGGCTTTCAGGCTTTCCAGCACCTGGCCGTAGTCGCTGGCGTTGACCACGATGGCCACGTCCTTATGGTTTTTCGCTGCCGAACGGACCATGGTCGGGCCGCCGATGTCGATGTTTTCGATGGCGGTCGGCAGGTCGCAACCTGGCTTGGAAACAGTGGCTTCGAATGGATAGAGGTTCACCGCAACCAGGTCGATCGGCTTGATGCCGTGCTCGGCCATGATGGCGTCGTCGGTGCCGCGACGGCCCAGGATGCCGCCGTGGATTTTCGGGTGCAGGGTCTTGACCCGGCCGTCCATCATTTCTGCGAAGCCTGTGTAGTCCGCGACTTCTACCGCTGCAACGCCGTTGTCCTTGAGTAGCTTGAAGGTGCCGCCAGTGGACAGGATCTCGACGCCCAGGGCTTCGAGTTCACGGGCGAATTCAAGGATGCCGGTCTTGTCGGAAACGCTGATCAAGGCGCGGCGGATCGGCAGGCGGGTAGTCTGGTCGGTCATCTCAACTTCCATTATCAATTCAGCAAAAAAAACGACCGCAGGGAATGAGGTCGCTTTTTGTGTTTTGGATGCTTACAGCAGGTCGTACTGCTTGAGTTTCTTGCGCAAGGTGCCACGGTTCAGGCCCAGCAGCTCGGACGCCTTCGTCTGGTTGCCCTTGACGTAGTTCATCACGCACTCGAGCAACGGGGCTTCGACTTCCGAGAGCACCAGGTTGTAGACATCGGTGACGGCAGCACCTTCAAGGTGAGCGAAATAATTGTGCAGCGCCTTTTCGACGCTTCCGCGCAGGGTCTGACCCTCTTCGCTTGGCGTGTTGAGGTGCTGTTTCAAATTGACGTTGTCGCTCACGGGTGTTGTTCCACTCACTAAAGTCTCTGTCATCATCGTCATGCGGCCACCTCTTGTTCGGTCCCTGACTTCGGGCTTTTTATGCGTTCGGCAAAGAATTCCCGAACGTTGGCGCACTGTGCTTCCGTATCTTCCAAACGATTGAAAAGGGCGCGAAACTCCCTGGCGCCCGGCAAGGTTGCGAGATACCAGCCGACATGCTTGCGTGCGATTCGCACACCCATCACGTCGCCATAGAACGTATGAAGTGCTGCCAGATGCTCTAGCAGAATGCGTTCCACTTCATGCAGCGCAAGCGCAGGGAGTTTTTCCCCGGTGCGCAGGTAGTGTTCTATCTCGCGAAAAATCCATGGGCGCCCTTGGGCGGCCCGGCCAATCAACAGTCCGTCGGCGCCGGTCGCGTGCAGCACGTGCCGGGCTTTCTCGGGTGAATCGATGTCGCCATTGGCGAACACCGGGATCGACACCGCCTGCTTTATCGCGGCGATGGTGTCGTACTCGGCTTCGCCGGTGTAGAGGTCCGCACGGGTCCGTCCGTGAACCGCCAGCGCCTGGATGCCGGCTTGTTCGGCGATACGGGCGACTGTCAGACCGTTCTTGTTCGCCCGGTCCCAGCCGGTGCGAATCTTCAGGGTGACCGGTACCTCGACTGCCGCGACCACCGCGTGCAGGATTTCGGTCACCAACTGCTCATCTTTCAACAGCGCCGAACCTGCGGCCTTGTTACAGACCTTCTTTGCCGGACAGCCCATGTTGATGTCGATGATCTGCGCGCCAAATTCGACGTTGGCACGTGCTGCATCCGCAAGCATCTGCGGATCTCCACCGGCGATCTGTACCGAGCGCGGCTCGGGATCACCTTCGTGGATCATGCGCAGCCGCGACTTGCGGCTGTTCCACAGGCTCATGTCACTGGTGACCATTTCCGATACCACCAGCCCGGCGCCGAGTTGGCGGCACAGCTGGCGGAAAGGCTGGTCGGTGACGCCCGCCATGGGGGCGAGGATCAAGCCGTTCTGCAATGTATATGGGCCGATGCGTACCGCCGACATAGGGTGACCTGTTGTGGGGCCGTATCACGAGGTCGGGTCCGAAAAGTGCTTGCCCATCAGGTATGGCACTTTTCAGACAGGACCCGGAGTATGAAAAAGGGTTGGCATGATACCCGCTCTCGATGACCGGATAAAGGCTGAATTGGATAAAATCTGAACAGTTGCTTTCTTATCGCGAACGGTAAGGTGCAGGTTCGCGCTGTCATTAAACTGTCGTCGGATTATCGACCGCTCTGTGCCGCATATCAGTGCATTTGCAATGCTGCTGCAGGTAGGGCGGTTCAGCCGGGTCCGTTCTGGAGTTTACTCCGGAGAGCGGAAACTCAAACTGTAATTCACTGCCTTGGGACCCGGGTCCAGAATGTCCAGCGCGATGTGGATAGGCGTCTGGGGCGGCATTTCGTCCTTGCCGGCCAGTTCTCCGGAGAGATATTCGCCTGGCTTGAACCGACGACTGGCAATCAACTGACCGCCGGTGTCGGCAAAGCGCAATTCCAGCAACGGGAAAGGTTGGGAAAACGACGCGCGGTTGTAGATGATCGCATCCACCACCAGCGCCCCCTGGAATTCAGGATGGGTGCGGACCACCAGGTTGCTGCTTTTCAGCAGCTTGATGTCCACGCGGGAGGGGACTTTGCACCCCACTTGTGGGCACAGTTCCTGGAACCAGGGGCGGTACTGGTCCTGGCGGGCCAGTTCGTCGAAGTGATACCAGACGTACTGGCCGACCAATGCGCCCAGAGCGATCAGCACCAGCAACAGCCAGAGCATCCGACGGCCCCAGCGTGGCTTGGGCTTCTGCCAGGACAGTTGCAGCGGGTCGTCCATCAGATCATGCAGGGCCGGGTCGCGCAGGGCAGGTTCGCTGCGAGCGCGCTTGCCGTGATTGTGGCGGCGGTCGTCCTCGTCATCGTCGTCCAGGTCGTCGTGATCGCGATGGCGCTGATCCTCGTCGCCGTCGAGCGCCGAAAACCGCTCGCCGCGGTGTTCGTGATCGTGATGCGCGTGGTGCTCGTGATGCTCCTCGTCGTGGCGCGAATCGGCGCTCAGGCGTTGCCCGTGCGCCGGCTCGTCGTCCAGATCCACCGGAGCCATCGACAGCGAAGGCTCGGTGCGGTGGTCATCGTCGTGATCGACATCCTCGTTAGCCGTCTCGGTCAGCAGCGCCGGCTCGTCCCGTTCGTCGTTGCCCTCGTAGGTGGCTTCGGCGCGCAACTCGGGCAACTGGCTGACATCGTCGTCGCTCAGGCCGTGGTCCCACTTCTCACTGCTGACTTGCGGTTCGTCCCGGCTGGCGCTGAACGACTCGACCCGCTCGTGCTCGTGCTCGGTGGGGTGACCTGCGCGGCCGAAGGATTCGGGCAGTTGAATCTCCCGCTGCTCCAGGCGCGCCAGTTCCACGTCAAGATCGTCCAGATCCAGGCTGTCGAGATCGACGGGGGCCTTCTCCCGTTTCACAGGTACAGGCACCGGTATGGGCAACTGCTCTTGCGGGGCGACAGTTGGCGCGGACTCCGCCGGAAGCTCGATGACCCTTGGCGCAGCCTCGGGCAACTGTGCAGCGATTTCCTCGGCACGCTGCTCCAGCAGCTGTTTTGCCGCGTTGAACACTTGCAGGCAGGAGCCACAGCGAACCATGCCGCGGGCCACGCTCAGTTGAGCGTGACTGACGCGGAAGCTGGTCTGGCAGTGGGGGCACTGGGTGACGAAACTGTCGGTCATTCGGGTATCCGGAGAGTAGAGCGCCTGAAAACTGGGGGAGTGTCAGCGACGACGGCCGGTGATCCGTACCCAGCCGTCGCGGTTGGCGATCGGGTCCAGGTCGAATGTGTCGGCGTAGGCAGCGGCCACTTCATCGCCTTGCTCGGCAAGAATGCCGGACAACGCCAGGCGTCCACCGGGTTTGACCAGGCTTGCGAGCACAGGTGCCAGCGAAACCAGTGGTCCTGCCAGAATATTAGCCACCAATACGTCGGCCGGCTCTTTTGGCAGATCTTCGGGCAGGTAGAGCGGGAATTTCTCGGCCGGCACATTGTTGCGCCCGGCGTTGTCGCGGGAGGCTTCCAGCGCCTGCACGTCGATGTCGGTGCCGACGGCGTGCTTTGCGCCCAGCAGCAACGCGGCGATGGCCAGGATGCCCGAGCCGCAGCCGAAGTCCAGGACGTTGGCGTCGTTCAGGTCCTGGCCATCGAGCCATTCCAGGCACAGGGCGGTAGTGGGGTGGGTACCGGTGCCGAAAGCCAGGCCCGGGTCGAGCAGCAGGTTCACCGCATCAGGCTCCGGCGCTGCGTGCCAGCTCGGCACGATCCACAGGCGCTGTCCAAAGCGCATTGGCTGGAAGTTGTCCATCCAGCTGCGTTCCCAATCCTGGTCTTCGATCACTTCGTGAGAGTGCTCCGGCAGCTCGGCGCCGGTCAGAAGCTTGAGGTGATTGAGCGCCATGTCGGCGTCGGTGTCGGCCTCGAACAGGGCCAGCAGGTGGGTGTGCGACCACAGCGGCGTGGTGTTGAGTTCCGGTTCGAAGATGGGCTGGTCTTCAGCGTCCATGAACGTCACGGACACGGCGCCGACTTCAAGAAGCGCGTCTTCGTAGGTTTCGGCTTGTTCTGGGCTGATGGCGAGACGGACTTGCAGCCAAGGCATGGCGGATTACCTTCGAATAGAAAAAATGACAGGCGGCGCAAATGCCGCGAAAGACCGGCAAGTTTACGGGGTTCGGGGGGAAACAACAAAGAGCATGCATGCGCATGTCTCTGTAGGAGTGAGCTTGCTCGCGATTGCGATTTGCCAGTCGATACTATGGCACCTGTAAGGATGCTATCGCGAGCAAGCTCACTCCTACAGGAATTGCGGCATCTGATGGATCAAAAACAACAAAGCCGCTCGAAAGCGGCCTTGTTGGTCTGCAACATTTACTGACGGATCAGTGTTTCTCACCGGCCAGCTTGTGTTCCAGGTAGTGAATGTTGACGCCGCCTTTGCAGAAGCTTTCGTCGCGGGTCAGTTCACGGTGCAGCGGGATGTTGGTCTTGATGCCATCGACCACGATTTCGTCCAGGGCGTTGCGCATGCGAGCCATGGCTTCATCGCGGGTTGCGCCCCAGGTGATCAGCTTGCCGATCAGCGAGTCGTAGTTCGGTGGAACCGCATAACCGCTGTACAGGTGCGAATCGACGCGAACGCCGTTGCCGCCTGGTGCGTGGAAATGCTTGACCGTGCCAGGGCTTGGCATGAAGGTCTTCGGGTCTTCGGCGTTGATACGGCATTCCAGCGCGTGACCGTGGATCTTCACGTCGTCCTGGGTGAACGACAATTTGTTGCCAGCGGCGATGCTCAGCATCTCCTTGACGATGTCGATACCGGTGACCATTTCCGAAACCGGGTGCTCGACCTGAACGCGGGTGTTCATTTCGATGAAATAGAACGCGCCGTTTTCGTACAGGAATTCGAACGTACCGGCACCGCGGTAACCGATGTCGATGCACGCCTTGACGCAGCGAGCCAGCACTTCCTGGCGCGCTTTTTCGTCGATGCCAGGCGCCGGCGCTTCTTCAAGCACCTTCTGGTGGCGGCGTTGCAGCGAGCAGTCACGGTCGCCCAGGTGGATCGCCTGGCCCTGGCCGTCGGACAGCACCTGAACTTCCACGTGACGCGGGTTGGTCAGGAACTTCTCCAGGTAGACCATCGGGTTGCCGAAGGCTGCACCGGCTTCCGAACGGGTCAGCTTGGCCGACGAGATCAGGTCTTCTTCCTTGTGCACCACGCGCATGCCGCGACCACCGCCGCCGCCAGCGGCCTTGATGATCACCGGGTAACCGACTTCGCGGCCAATGCGCAGGGCTTCTTCTTCGTCTTCAGGCAGCGGGCCGTCAGAGCCTGGAACGGTTGGCACGCCTGCCTTGATCATGGCGTCCTTGGCCGACACCTTGTCGCCCATCAGGCGAATGGTCTCGGCGTTCGGGCCGATGAAGGCAAAGCCGGATTTCTCGACCTGTTCGGCGAAGTCGGCGTTTTCGGCCAGGAAGCCGTAGCCAGGGTGGATCGCCGTGGCGCCGGTGACTTCCGCTGCCGCGATGATCGCCGGGATGTGCAGGTAGGACTGCGCAGCCGATGCCGGACCGATGCAAACGGATTCGTCAGCCAGGCCCAGGTGCATCAGTTCTTTGTCGGCCTTGGAGTAGACGGCGACAGTCTTGATGTCCAGTTCCTTGCAAGCGCGCAGGATTCGCAGAGCGATTTCACCGCGGTTGGCGATCAGGACTTTTTCCAGCTTCGCAGGTTTCAACATCATTGGCTCCTCGCGGTTCAAACGATGGTGAACAGCGGCTGGTCGAATTCAACCGGCTGGCCATCTTCAACGAGGATGGACTCGATCACACCGCTGGTTTCAGCTTCGATGTGGTTCATCATTTTCATCGCTTCGACGATGCACAGGGTGTCGCCTTTCTTCACGGTCTGGCCAACTTCAACGAAGGCCGGCGAGGTAGGCGAAGCCTTGCGGTAGAAGGTACCGACCATTGGCGAACGGGCAACGGTGCCGTTCAGTTTTGGCGCGGAAGCTTCTGCCGGGGCAGCTGCTGCAGGCGCGGCGGCTGGAGCAGGGGCTGCGGCCGGAGCGGCCATTGGAGCTGGCGCGTAGTACTGCTGTGCCGGGGTCTTGCTGTGGCGGCTGATCCGTACGGACTCTTCGCCTTCTTTGATTTCCAGTTCGTCAATGCCGGACTCTTCCAGCAGTTCGATCAGTTTCTTGACTTTACGGATATCCATTAATCATCAACTCCCAGGGGACGGTCAGGGGTATTGGGTAGCCGGTTCGGGCTATGTGGCTCAGTGCGAAACTGCGCCGTTCATGCCTTCGAACGGGTGGCCAGTTGTTCCAGGGCAGCCTCCAGGGCCAGTCGGTATCCGCTGGCGCCAAGGCCGCAGATCACTCCTACAGCGACATCTGAAAAGTAGGAGTGATGGCGGAAAGGTTCGCGCTTGTGCACGTTCGACAGGTGCACTTCGATGAATGGGATGCTCACTCCAAGCAGCGCGTCACGTATTGCGACACTTGTGTGAGTGAAAGCAGCCGGATTGATCAGGATGAAGTCCACGCCTTCGTCGCGTGCTGCGTGAATGCGGTCGATCAACTCGTACTCGGCATTGCTCTGCAGATACATCAGATGGTGACCGGCTTCGCGCGCACGCTTTTCCAGGTCCTGGTTGATATCGGCCAACGTGACCGCGCCGTAGATGCCCGGCTCGCGGGTGCCCAGCAGGTTCAGGTTAGGTCCGTGGAGAACCAGAAAAGTCGCCATCGTGTGTCCTTGGTTAGGTGCGTTGTCGACGCTCATACATAGGTATGAGCCGTTGATGCGCAGCGACTATGCCGGAAAGCGCAATGGACTGTCCAGTTACCGACAATACCTAGCACGATGACCGATGTTCGCGCAAAGTTTGTGACTATGCAGCTAAATTTGGTCATTTGCTCTAGTTATGTGCTCAGAGAAGCCCTCAGCGTCGATTTCGCCGACGACACGCGCATTTGTCAGCTCGTTCCCGTCTTTTCCGAAGAACAGCAGCGCCGGTGGACCGAACAATTTGTAGCGATCGAGCAAGGCGCGCTGTTCGGCGCCGCTGGCCGTCATGTCGAAACGAATCAACCGGAACCCCTTGAGTTGGCTGACAATTTTCGGATCGGGCAGAACCTGGTGCTCGATCACCTTGCAGCTGATGCACCAGTCGGCATACCAGTCGACGAGCACCGGTTGGCCTGTGTTGCCCGATGTTTCCAGAATCCGGTCCAGCTCGCTGGCATCGGTCACGGTTTGCCAGGCAGATGCCTCACTACCGCCTTGCCGGGCCAGTTGCGCGTTTTGCGAGCCGCCCAGTGGGCGCAGCGGATCGGTCTGCCCGCCGAGGCCGCCGAACCAGCAGCACAGAGCGTAGACCAACAACAGAATGCCGAGCAGTTGATTGAGCCGCCCGCGAGTGGATTTCTCGACGAACTCCAGCGCGCCGAGAAACAGCGCAACGCCGGCCCAGAGCGCGCCGATCAGCATCAGGGTGAATTGCCCGGGAATCACCCGGCTCAACAGGCCGATGGCCAGGGCCAGCAGCAACACGCCGATGATGTTCTTCACCGTCACCAGCCAAGGGCCGCTTTTCGGCAGCCAGGCCGCGCCGCCCGTTGCCACCAGCACCAGGGGCGCACCCATGCCCAGTCCGAGCACGAACAGCTTCAAGGCGCCGCCCAATGCATCGCCGCTGGCACTTATATAAAGCAAGGCACCGGCCAGCGGCGCAGACACGCAGGGCGACACCACCAGGCTGGAAACGGCGCCCAGCACCGCAGCGCCCCACAACGAGCCGCCCTGGGTGTTGCCGGCAATGCGTTCGAGCCGGTCGTTGAGCGCCCGGGGCAGGCGCAGCTCGAAGACGCCGAACATGGCGATGGCGAACACCACGAAGAACAGCGAAAACGGCACCAGTACCCAGGCCGATTGCAACCGTGCCTGCAAATTCAGGCTGGCGCCGAACATACCCATCAGGGCGCCGAGCAGGGCGAAACAGATCGCCATGGGCAGCACGTAGGCCAGTGACAGCGAGAAGCCGCGCATGCCGCCCACTTGCCCGCGCAGAACCACGCCGGAGAGGATCGGCAGCATCGGCAGCACGCAAGGCGTGAAGGTGAGGCCGACGCCTGCGAGGAAGAACAGCGCCAGTTGTTTCCAGCTGAAAACGGCTTTGGTGACACCGGGTTCGCCTGTGGCCGTGGCGCCGGGGGCGCCGCCATCGATCTTCAACCGCTCGGTTTCTGGCGGGTAGCACAGGCCCTTGTCGGCGCAGCCCTGGTAGGTCACGACCAGGGTGAAGGCGCGATTATCGCCTGCCTTGCGTGGCAGGGTGACGTCGAGAATGCCGTGGTACACCTCGACGTCGCCGAAGTACTCGTCGTGCTTCTTTTCCCCATCAGGCAATTGCGCGGCGCCGAGGCCGATGTCGGCAGGCTCGGTGCGAAATTGAAAGCGGTGGCGATAGAGGTAATAGCCTTCGGTGGCGACGAATTGCAGCTTGATCGCCTCGGGCGTCGAGTCGATCAGGTTGAGCTGGAAGGCCTGGCGAACCGGCAGGAAATCCTTGCTGTTATCGACTGCGGCACTGCCCAGCCCGCCGGCGGGGCGATTGTCCAGCAGGCTGGCGCTGAAGGCGGGCAGGGCAAAGGTCAGCAGTATCAGAAAAAGCAGGCGGCGCATGGCGATCTCGCATCTCGAACATGCGCGCATCATAACGGACATGACGCGATCCGTAGCAGCACGGCTTGCCGGCGGGGGCGATCATCAGTACGCCCCCGCCGGCAAGCGGAGCGCCGCCCGGCCGGGCTGCTACGGGATGGTTGCCATCGTCTCCATCTTCGCTTTCGCGATCTCATCGCGCGCTGAATGCACCTGATTGCGCCCGGCCTTCTTCGCGCGGTACAGCGCGTCGTCCGCGTGGGAGGCCATGAGCAGTGCGTCGTCGTGTTCACCCAGTTCGACCACGCCTGCGCTGAAGGTACAGAACAGGTCTGCTGGCTGGGCGGGGTAGTGGATTTCGGCGAAGCGGCGACGGATTTCGTCGAGTACGCTGTGGGCTGCGGCCAGGTCGGTATCGGGCATGACCACCGCAAACTCTTCGCCGCCGTAACGGCCGATGTAGTCGGTCTTACGCAGGCGTTGCTTGAGAAACAGCGCCAGGCTCTTGATGACGCGGTCGCCCATGGGGTGGCCGTGGGTATCGTTGACCTTCTTGAAGTGGTCGATGTCGAGCATGACGAAACTGAGCGGCTTGTTCTCGCGGCGTGCGCGGAAGCTGCAGTCTTCGAGCAGTTGCAGGATGTGGGTGTGGTTGTACAGCCCGGTCAGGCTGTCGCGCACCATCCGCGCCTTGAGGTTGCGCGCCCGGGCCGCGCGGTTGCGCACGGTAGTGATCAGGTGCCGAGGCTTGATCGGTTTGGTCAGGAAGTCATCGCCGCCTTCGCTCATCGCATCCAGCTGTTTATCCAGATCGTCCTCGGCAGACAGGTAAATGATCGGCACGCTGACGTAGCGGTCGTTGTGGCGAATCACTTTCGCCAGCTCCGTACCGGTGCAGCCGGGCATGTACATGTCGAGGATGATCAGGTCGGGCTGGAATTCGGCCAGTTCGGACATGGTCTTGATGGGGTCGAACAACGTGCGCGTGACGATCCCGGCGCTATTGAGCAGCCGCTCGGTGTGGGTGGCCTGGGCGCGGGAGTCATCGATGATGAGCACCTTGTAGGGTTCGTACTGCGCAACCCGGGTCAGGATCTCGATCTTTTCCAGCAGGCTCGACGCTTCAAGGGTGCCCGTGAGGAATTCCTCGCCACCGGCACGCACCGCCGCCAGGCGGGTTGGCGTATCGGTTTCGTGATGGCTGAAGAACAGCAGCGGCAGCTTCTGCTCCAGGCCTTCCTGCATCTTGGCCGCCAGTTTCAGCCCTTCGCCGATCCCGCCGAAGTCCACGTCCATCACCACCGCCGCCGGCAGGCGCTCGGCCAGGGTCGCGTGGAAGGCCTGGACCGTGTTCAGCGCCTGGGCGCTCAGTCCAAAGAACTCAAGCTGCTTGGCCAGCCGCTCGCCGCGATCGTGATCCTGCAGCATCACGTAGATGGGCTTGCGCAGGGGCGGCAGGGAGGTGTGTTCCAGACGGTCGCCGTGGCGCAGGCCGGTACGTGACAAGCGCTGCATCAAGCGGTTGAGGTCGGTAATCAGGGCGCTGCTCAGTCGGCCACGGTTGGCGTGGACCTCTTCCAGCGAGCGGTTGATGCCGCGCGCCAGTTGCGCATGCTCGGCCTGTTCGAAGCGTTCGGCAAAACGCAGCAGGCGCTGGTTGGCGTCGCTGAGTTCTTCCATATCCGCAACCGACCATTCGCTTTGCTGCAAGCGCTGCCACACCTCCAGGATCTGCCTGGCCTGGTGGATGACGCGTTGGGCGAAGTGGTGTTTGAGACGGTCTGGGCTCGAATCTTCTGGCTCGGTCATGTCCTGACTACTTATCGGGGAAACCCTGATACAAATGCTGGCGCTATGCTAGCACTACTTTTATGACGCAAGTGCGCCGCAAGTCATTTAGTTGTCATTTTTTCAGGGTTTTTTTGCGTCAAATTTTCACCGCTCAAGCGTGTTGAGGCGATGGATTTTCAGTGGCCAAAGATTCACGTCGCGACCGGCCAGTCAGGGTTTTCCCGATGCATGCACAGGGCATGGTGCCGAAGGATGGCGCAGACGGACCACTGGATTACGCAAATGGACCATCCCTCGCGTTCCTGCCAAACGCACCTTGCTGTAAGGTTGCGGTCCTAAGCACTGAATTCCGTGATTGAAAGGACAAGGCCATGCTGGATTGGAAGAAGCGCTCGGACACTGCGGGCGGGGGCGAGCGCGTAGACGGGAAACCTGTGGGCAAGGCACCTCGTGCCGCGCGCGGGTATTGGAGCGGGCTGCTGTTCAGCCGGGCGGTGGGCGCGGTGGTGGCGATCTACCTGCTGGTGACCGTCGTCCTGGGCATCTGGTGGAGCAGCGAGCCGGCCTTGTTTCCGGTCCAGCAGCAGGCCCAGGCGGCCGCCGAGCGTGACGGCAAGCCGATGGTGATTGGCTACACCACCGTCGAGACCCTCAAGACTGTCGTCTCGACCCTGCTCGACAAGCCGGGCGGCTACATTTCCAACGACCGCTTCCCGCCAGGCCTGTGGATGGACAACATGCCGAGCTGGGAATACGGCGTGCTGGTCCAGGTGCGTGACCTGACCCGCGCCCTGCGCAAGGACTTCGCCCGCTCCCAGTCGCAGTCGGCCGAAGACGGCGATCTGGGCCGCGCCGAGCCGCTGTTCAACTTCGACAACAAGAGCTGGATCCTGCCGTCGAGCGAATCCCAGTACCGCGACGGTATCGCTGCCCTGACCCGTTATCAGGCGCGTCTGTCCGATCCGAACCAGCGCGGCGCGCTGTTCTATACCCGTGCCGACAACCTGAACAACTGGCTGGGTGATGTCGGGACCCGCCTGGGCTCGCTGTCGCAGCGCCTGTCGGCCAGCGTCGGTCGGGTCAAGCTCAACAGCACCCTGAAGACCGAAGCCCAGTCCACGGTGACCGTGAAGCCGGGTGAAGTGCCGCAGGTAGACGAAGAAATCGTCGAAACCCCGTGGATGCAGATCGACAACGTGTTCTATGAAGCGCGCGGTCAGGCCTGGGCGCTGTCCCTGCTGCTGCGGGCCATCGAAGTCGATTTCGCCGATGTACTGGCCAAGAAGAACGCCACCGTCAGCGTGCGTCAGATCATCCGTGAGCTGGAGGCCTCGCAGGAACCGATGTGGAGCCCGTTGATCCTCAACGGCAGCCCATACGGCGTGTTCGCCAACCACTCGCTGGTCATGGCCAACTACCTGTCCCGCGCCAACGCCGCAGTCATCGACCTGCGCCAGTTGTTGTCGCAGGGTTGATCGGTGGCCGTCTCTGAAAACGAAGTCGCGCATCGCGCGGCTTCCGATGCCGAGCAGATCGCCTGGGTCGATCGTCAGGATCAACTGCTGGGTTCGATGCCGCGGGCCGAATTGCGCGAGCGCGGCCTGATCGGGCGGGGCACCTATATCCTGCTGTTCAACTCCGCCGGTGAGCTGTGCGTGCATCGGCGCACCCTGAGCAAGGCCATCTACCCGGGCTACTGGGACGTGGCGGCGGGCGGCATGGTCCAGGCCGATGAAAGCTATGAGCTGTCGGCGGCGCGGGAGTTGGAGGAAGAACTGGGGGTGGCTGGCGTCGAGCTGACCGCCCATGAGCAGTTTTTCTTCGATCAGCCGGACAACCGCCTGTGGTGTGCAGTCTTCTCCGCCGTCTGGGACGGGCCCTTGAAACTGCAGCCTGAAGAGGTGCTCGAAGCGCGTTTCATCAGCATCGATCAGGTCCTGCGCGAAACCGTCGAGAAGCCTTATTGCCCGGACTCTCTGGCTGCGTTGAAGCGCTATCTGGGCGACGTCGCAAAACGCCCGTAAATTGGCGCATATTTGCACTTAGCAGCAGCGCTTTTTGCCGTTACACTGCGCGACTTTTCAAGCCGGACTGTCTTCACGGTCCGGTAGCGCTGCCCCTGCCTGAGTGGGGCTTCGCGGTCGGCTCCCGTCGGCTAGACTTTGGTCCTCAAGAAGAGGATTGCCCGTGGCCAAAAAAGCCGCATCCTTCGCTGCCCTCGGCGGCCTGGTATTTTCCACCGACGCAGGACGGCATTGTCCCGAATGCCGTCAGCCTGTCGATGCCTGCATCTGCAAGAAATCGGTTATCCCCGAAGGTGATGGCATTGCCCGCGTTCGTCGCGAGAGCAAGGGCCGTGGCGGCAAGACCGTCACCACCATCACCGGCGTGCCGCTGCCTGAAGATGCACTCAAGGAACTGGCGACTACGCTCAAGCGTCGTTGCGGAACCGGTGGTGCGCTCAAGGATGGCGTGATCGAGATTCAGGGCGATCACGTCGAGACGCTGCTGGCAGAACTGGTCAAGCAGGGCTTCAAGGCGAAAAAGTCCGGCGGCTGAGTCGCCACTTTTCGCTCTTGGGCTCATGCCTGGCATTGCCCCTTCGGTCTGGCATTCACGTTCAAAACAAACTCCGGTCTGCACCTCGGGTCTATTACCCACGGCAGGCGGGTGCCAAACCGTCATTTGCACTCTATACACTGCGCCCAGCCGGTCAGGCCGGGGCTTTATTGACTTTTATACAGGGGACTTCGATGTCCGTACGACGCACACGCAAAGACGATGGTAGCCAATGGACCGTGGCGGACAGCCGCAGTGTCTACGGGATTCGCCATTGGGGGGCTGGTTATTTTGCAATCAACGAAGCCGGCCGTGTTGAAGTTCGCCCCAACGGGCCAGGCAGTTCGCCCATCGATCTCTACGAGCAGGTAGAGGAGCTGCGCAAGAGCGGCCTTTCCCTGCCATTGCTGGTGCGTTTCCCCGATATCCTGCAAGACCGTGTGCGTCAGTTGACCGGTGCGTTCGACGCCAATATCGCGCGCCTGGAATACCAGAGCAAGTACACCGCGCTGTACCCGATCAAGGTCAACCAGCAGGAAGCGGTGGTGGAAAACATCATCGCCACGCAGAACGTTTCCATCGGCCTTGAGGCTGGTTCCAAGCCCGAGCTGATGGCCGTGCTGGCACTGGCGCCGAAGGGCGGCACCATCGTCTGCAACGGTTACAAGGACCGTGAGTTCATCCGTCTGGCGCTGATGGGCCAGAAGCTGGGCCACAACGTCTTTATCGTCATCGAGAAAGAATCCGAAGTCGAACTGGTGATCGAAGAGGCCGCCGAGCTGAAAGTCGCGCCACAGGTGGGCCTGCGGGTTCGTCTGTCTTCGCTGGCGTCGAGCAAGTGGGCGGACACCGGTGGCGAGAAGTCCAAGTTCGGTCTGTCTGCCGCGCAACTGCTGTCGGTGGTCGAGCGCTTCACCAAGGCGGGGCTTGACCAGGGCATTCGCCTGCTGCACTTCCACATGGGCTCGCAGATCGCCAACCTGGCCGACTACCAGCACGGTTTCAAGGAAGCCATCCGTTACTACGGCGAGCTGCGCAACCTGGGCCTGCCGGTCGATCACATCGACGTCGGCGGTGGTCTGGGTGTGGACTACGACGGCACCCATTCGCGTAATGCCAGTTCGATCAACTACGACATGGACGATTACGCCGGTGTCGTGGTCGGCATGCTCAAGGAGTTCTGCGACGCCCAGGGCCTGCCGCATCCGCACATTTTCTCCGAGAGCGGCCGCTCGCTGACCGCGCACCACGCGATGCTGGTGATCCAGGTCACCGACGTGGAACGTCACAACGACGAAGTGCCGGAAATCGAGGACAAGGAAAGCCTGCCCGAAACCCTGCAATGGCTGGTCGATCTTCTCGGCCCGACCGACATCGAGATGGTCACCGAGACCTACTGGCGCGCCACCCACTACATGAGCGACCTGGCCGCGCAGTATTCGGACGGCAAGCTGACCCTGGCGCAAAAAGCGCTGGGCGAGCAGTGCTACTTCGCCGTGTGCCGTCGCCTGCACAACTCGTTGAAGGCCCGTCAGCGCTCGCACCGTCAGGTTCTGGACGAACTCAACGACAAGCTGGCCGACAAGTACATCTGCAACTTCTCGGTGTTCCAGAGCCTGCCGGACACCTGGGCGATCGATCAGGTATTGCCGATCATCCCGCTGCACCGTCTGAACGAAGAGCCGAACCGTCGCGCCGTGCTGCAGGACCTGACCTGTGACTCGGATGGCAAGATCAACCAGTACGTCGACGAGCAAAGCATCGAGACCAGCCTGCCGGTCCACGGGCTGAACGAGGGTGAGGATTACCTGCTGGGCGTGTTCCTGGTGGGCGCGTACCAGGAAATCCTGGGTGACATGCACAACCTGTTCGGCGACACCGATTCGGTGAACATCTACCAGAACGCCGACGGCAGCGTTTACCACGCAGGCATCGAAACCCACGACACCATCGAAGACATGCTGCGCTATGTGCACCTGTCGCCGGAGGAGTTGATGACGCACTACCGCGACAAGGTGGCCAGCGCGCGGATTTCCCCACGTGAGCGCACCCAGTACCTGGACGCGTTGCGCCTGGGGCTGACACGGTCTTCGTACCTGTCTTCGTGATGACGGCCTGACTTGCCGGCGATGGCGCCCCCGACGACGCCCCCGCCGGCAAGCCGTGCTGCTACGGGATGAGGGCGCGCCTGCTCTTCGTAGCAGCCGGGCTTGCCCGCGGGAGCGATCTTGCTGGCACGGTGCGGCCCTGCTGGCACGCGCCTCTCCTACAATTCGCCACAACCTGCCGCCCACGGTTGTAGGCTATTTCCTGTTCTGCTTTTACCCCCTCTACTTGGCGGATCTTCTGCCCCAGAATCGCTGGCCTCTCGCAACTACCCGTAGAGGTCATCCGCTTTATGCTTCAGTTCGCCGACTCAAAGCCCCTGCGTCTGGAAACCGGTCGCCCCAAGCGCTCGTTCGAAGTGCTGACATGCACGGGGGGCGAGGTCTTCAATCAGCCCTATTCCTATGAACTGGAAATCGTCCATCCCGGCGGCGATCTGGACGCCCATGAATTACTGTTCAGCGGCGCCTACTTACATACCCATGACCTGGCCTGGGGCATCCACGGGCATATCCAGAGTATCGTGCGCAGCACTACGGAGCCTGCGCCCAGCAACCTGGCGCAGATGCGGCCCACGCGTTTCATTATCACCCTGGGCCCCCGGCTGGGGTTGATGGCCTTCCGGCACAACCAGCGCATCTTCCAGGGGATGAACGCCGACCAGATCATCAACCAGGTGCTGAGCGAGCACGGCATCGACGACGCGGGCTACGTCTGGCAACGCAGCCAGCCGTGCGTGGAGCGTGACTTCTGCGCCCAGTACCGCGAGAGCGATCTGTCCCTGCTGCAACGCCTGTGTGACGAGGAAGGCATGCACTATTACTTCCTGCACACCCGCAAGCGGCATGTCGTGGTGTTCACCGACCAGTCGCCACAGGCGCGTGAAGCCTCTGTCGCCCAGGCGACGCAACTCCCCAGCGAGCCGCGCAAGATCGATCCGGCAAAGGACGCGCCCATGAACATGCAGCGCGCCTGTGTGGTGGGCGGGCTGTTCGAACCGGTGAAGCTGGATGCAAGGGGCCGGCTGAAGGTGCGCTTCGAATGGGGGCACCAGGGTGATGGCGCACGGTTCAACGACTGCTGGGTGCCCATCGATCCTGCGCTCATCAACGGCAAGAACCCATGGTGGGGCGGTATGGAGGTGGTGGTGAACTTCCGTGACGGTAACCCCAGCTATCCCTACGTCAGCCACCGGTTGTGGGATCCGGACATCAACCCGCGCGCCAAGCCCGACCCGGCCGTGGTTCCGCGCAGGGTGATCACCACTCGCATCGACAAGGAACTGTTTCTGGACGAGTCCCGGCAGTTCTCCGTTGACGACAAGCTGATCGTGCGCCTGGCCCGCAACAACGAGCTGCATTTCAGGGTGGGCGCGAGCCTGGTGACCATCGATTCACGGACCCTGTCACTGAGCGGCCTGAAGGTCATGCTCTCGTCCATTGCCAGGGCCGAGGCGCAAGCGCAGCCAGGCGAGCCCGATCAGCCGTGAAACCAGCCATCGCTGCGGTTCAGGCGCCTGGCGATCACGCCCAGCGTCACGGCCCGCAGCGCCATGAACAGCAAGAACACCCACCACAGGGCGTGGTTGCCCAAGCCGCCCGCCACCCAGGCAAAGGGCGCTGTGAGCAACGCGGTGACAACCATCGCATTGCGCATCTCCCGGGCCCGGGTGGCGCCGATGAACAGGCCGTCGAGCAGGTAGCTCCAGACGGCCACCAGCGGCAGTACGGCGAGATAAGGCAGATAGATGAAGGCGATTTCCCGCACCTGAACGATGTCGGTCTGCATTGCGATGAACAGGTGCCCGCAGAGCAGGAACAGCACGGCGAACCCCAGGCTGCAAATCAGCGACCAGCCCCCGGCCACGTTCAACGAACGGCGCAGGGCGTTGCGGTCCCGCGCGCCGATGGCGTGGCCGCAGAGGGCTTCCACCGCATGGGCCAGGCCATCCAGCGCGTTGGCGGTCAGGAGCAGGCCGTTGAGCAGCAGCGCGTTGGCCGCCACCGTGGCATCGCCCAGCCGTGCGCCCTGGGTGGTGATGAGAAAGAACACCGATTGCAGCACCAGGCTGCGAATGAAGATATCGCGGTTGACCATCAGCAGCGGTCGCCAGCTTTGCCAGCGCTTGAGGGCGGCCAAAGCCAGGTGTCCGGGGTAATCGCGCAGGCCTTTGTGGGTCAGGGCCAGGCCCAGCAGCGCGCCAATCCACTCGGCCACCACCGACGCCCGGGCGCTGCCGACCACGCCCCAGTCCAGGCCGAGCACGAACCACAGGTTCAGGGCGATGTTGACCAGGTTGGTGGTCAGCAGAATCGCCAGCGGCGCCCGGGCGTTTTGCAGGCCCAGGAACCAGCCGACCAAGGCATAACTGGCGAGCGCTGCGGGCAAGCCAAACAGCCGGGTATGAAAGAAATCCTGGGTGAGTTCGTTGAGGTCCGGCGAGGGCTGCATCAGTTGCAGCGCCAGATGCTGGAAGGGCAGCCCGATCAGCCCCAGCAGCACCGCGAAGCCCATGGCCAGCAGCAGGCCTTGCAGCAGCACCTGGCGCAGCGCCGCACCGTCCTTGCGCCCGGCCGCCTGAGCGGCAAAGCCGGTGGTGCCCATGCGCAGGAAACTCATCGCCCAGGCCAGAAAACTGTACAAGGTGCCACCTACGGCCACCGCGCCCAATTGGTGGGCGTGGGGCAGATGGCCGATCACGCTGCTGTCGACCAGAGTCACCAGCGGCACGGAGATGTTGGACAGAATCATCGGCGCAGCCAGCGCCCACACCTGCCGGTGGGTGGCACGCTGACGCCAGTCTGCGAAGAAGTTGGACATAAGGCTCCCGGGGAAGGGCGGCATTGTAGCGGGTACCGGGCACCTGTAGGAGTGAGCTTGCTCGCGATGGCGTTTGGTCTGTCGCAGCAGAGTTGTCTGGCAGTCCGCTATCGCGAGCAAGCTCACTCCTACAGGTTTTGTGTGCATTCGTGGACCGTGTGCAACGTCACGCCGCTGCGAACAAACCCACAAACCCAAGGTCTATTCCCGCGCTGCGCTGTACGTTCAGCGTTGCGATGCTATAACTGCTGCTTCTCATCACAACTGCCGCCAATGAGTGCCTCATGCTTAACAAAGGATTGTTCCTGGCCTGTGCGCTGGTACTGCTCAGTGCCTGCGATTCCTCTACCTCCGACAAACCCGCGCCTGCCCCCGCGCAGCCTGCAGCGCCGCAAGCTGCTGCCGTGGAAGCGGCCAAGCCCAAGCCTGCGGTGGACATTCCCGCGCTGAGCAAGCGCTATGCAGGGCGCGAGTTGACGGTGGTGGATGTCTCGGAAATCCAGCTCGACGGCGCCAGCACGCTGTCGCTGAGTTTCTCGGTGCCGCTCAATCCCGATCAGAAATTCGCCGAGAAAGTGCATCTGGTGGACAGCGTCAACGGCAAGGTCGATGGCGCGTGGGAGCTGTCGGACAACCTCATGGAGTTGCGCCTGCGTCATCTGGAGCCCAAGCGCAAACTGGTGCTGACCATCGACCCTGGCCTGGCGGCCGTCAACAACAACACCCTGGCGGCCGAGTATTCCGCGCGCCTGGAAACCTCGGACCTGCAAGCCACGGTAGGCTTCGCCAGCCGTGGCAGCCTGCTGCCGACCCGCTTGGCGGAAGGCTTGCCGGTGATTGCGCTGAACGTCGATAAGGTCGATGTCGAATTCTTCCGCATCAAGCCTGACTCGCTCCCTGCATTTCTCAGTTCCTGGGAAGGTTCGTCGAGCCTGCAAAGCTACGAATCCAAAGAGCTGCTGCCCATGGCCGATCTGGTCTACGGCGGCCGGTTCGACCTGAACCCTGCGCGTAACACCCGGGAAACCGTGCTGCTGCCCATCGCCGGGCTCAAGCAGTTGCAGCAACCGGGCGTGTACCTGGCAGTGATGCGCGCCTCGGGCACCTATAACTACTCCCAGCCTGCAACGCTGTTCACCTTGAGCGACATCGGCCTGTCGGTGCACCGCTACGCCAACCGCCTCGACGTGTTCACTCAGGCGCTGGAGGGCGGCAAGGCGCTCAACGGCATCGATCTCGAACTCTACGACGACAAGGGCCGCATGGTCGGTCAGGGCAAGACCGACAACGCCGGTCACGCCGAACTGCCGCTGCCTGCCAAGGCCGAAGTGCTGCTGGCCAAACAGGCCGAACAGACCAGCCTGCTGCGCCTGAACAGCGCCGCCCTGGACCTGGCCGAATTCGACATCACCGGGCCCCAGGCCCACCCGTTGCAGTTCTTCATCTTCGGCCCCCGCGACCTGTATCGCCCCGGTGAAGTGGTGCTGCTCAACGGCCTGCTGCGCGACAACGACGGCAAGCGTGTGAAAGCTCAACCCATCACCGTGGAAGTGCGTCGGCCAGACGATCAGGTCAGTCGCAAGTTTGTGTGGGATGCCGATGCAAGCGGGCTGTATCAATACCAACTGCAACTGTCAGACGAAGCCCCAACCGGGCGCTGGCAACTGGTGTTCGACCTGGGCGACGGCAAACCGCAGCTGTATGAATTCCAGGTCGAGGATTTCCTGCCCGAGCGCATGGCGCTGGAACTCAAGGGCAGCGACACGCCCATCACCCCCGATGCAGCGCTGGATGTGTCCATCAACGGTCGTTACCTCTATGGCGCCCCCGCTTCGGGCAACCGCCTGACCGGCCAGTTGTACGTGCGTCCGCTGCGTGAAGCGGTGCCAGGGCTGCCGGGTTATCAGTTCGGTTCGATTACCGAAGAAGACCTCAAGCAGGATCTGGAAGTCGAAGACAGCGTGCTGGACGCCAACGGTGAACTGGACCTGAGCATCGACAGCCAGTGGGCCAAGGCCAGGTCGCCGCTGCAACTGGTGTTGCAGGCCAGCTTGCAGGAGTCGGGCGGGCGGCCGATCACCCGCCGCCTGACCCAGCCGGTGTGGCCGGCGGAAAAACTGCCGGGCCTGCGTGGCCTGTTCGACGGTGAAGCCACCGATGGCGATGGCCCGGTGGAATTCGAAGTGCTGATGGCCGATGCCGAGGGCCACAAACTGGCGGCCGAGAATCTCAAGGTCCGGCTGATTCGCGAGCGCCGTGACTACTACTGGAACTACTCGGACAGCGACGGCTGGAGCTATCACTACAACGAGAAGTTTCTGAACCTGTCCGAAGAAACCCTCAGCGTGAAGAAGGATTCCACCGCCAAGGTCAGCTTCCCGGTGGAGTGGGGCCCGTACCGCGTCGAGGTCGAGGATCCGGAAACGGGCCTGATCAGCAGCGTGCGTTTCTGGGCCGGTTACCGCTGGCAGGACAACGCCGAAGGCGGTGCGGTGCGTCCGGATCAGGTCAAGCTGGCGCTGGACAAACCGGCCTACGCCGATGGCGACACGGCCAAGGTCACGGTCACCCCGCCGAGCGCGGGCAAGGGCTACCTGCTGGTGGAGTCCAGCGAAGGGCCGTTGTGGTGGCAGGAAATCGACGTCCCGGCCGAGGGCAAGACCTTCGACGTGCCTGTGGATAAAAAGTGGGCGCGGCATGACCTTTACGTCAGCGCGCTGGTGATCCGCCCCGGCGAGCGCAAGGCCAACGTCACGCCCAAGCGCGCAGTGGGCGTGCTGCACCTGCCGCTGGATCGCTCGGAACGCAAACTGGCACTGACCGTGACCGCCCCTGAGAAGATGCGGCCCAAGCAGCCGCTCAGGCTAAAGGTCAACGCGAAGAACGCTGACGGTTCGATCCCCAAAGACGTGCACGTGCTGGTTGCGGCGGTGGACGTTGGGATCCTCAATATCACCGAATACGCCACCCCCGATCCGTTCGCCAGCCTGTTCGGGCGCAAGGAATACGGCGCCGACCAGCTCGACATCTATGGCCAGTTGATCGAGGCGGGGCGCAATCGCCTGGCCAGCCTGGCATTTGGTGGTGACGCAGCCCTGGCCAAGGGCGGCAAGCGTCCGGAAACCAGCGTCACCATCGTCGCCCTGCAGAGCGCGCCGGTGACCCTGAACGAGCAGGGCGATGCAGAAGTCAGCGTCGATATTCCGGACTTCAACGGCGAACTGCGGATCATGGCCCAGGCCTGGACCGACGAGCGCTACGGCATGGCCGAGGCCAAGACCAGGGTGGCCGCGCCGTTGATTGCAGAGTTGTCGGCGCCGCGCTTTCTGGCCGGTGGTGACCAGACCAGCGTGGCGCTGGATGTGTCGAACCTGTCGGGGCAGGCGCAGAAGCTCAATGTTCAGGTCAGTGCCGAGGGCCAGTTGAACCTGGCGCAGCCGGATGCTGGCAAGGCGATCAATCTGACCCAGGGGCAGCGCACCACCTTGCAGATTCCGGTCAAGGCCCAGGGCGGTTTCGGTCAGGGCACGATCAAGGTCACGGTCAATGGCCTGGAGTTGCCGGGCGAGAACCTGCCAGCGTTCAGTCGCGAGTGGACCATCGGCGTGCGCCCGGCCTATCCGGCCATGCTCAGGCAGTATCGCGCCGTGCTCAAGGATCAGGCCTGGAGCCTGCCGGACGGCGCGCTGGACGCCTTCGAACCTGCGGGACGCGAAGCGATGCTGTCGGTGTCGAGCCGGCCTCCGTTGAACCTGGGCGAGCAGATTCGTGCGCTCAAGGCTTACCCCTACGGTTGCCTGGAGCAGACCACCAGCGGCCTGTATCCGTCGCTCTACGCTGACGCCGCAACCCTCAAGCGCCTGGGGCTGGAAGGTGAGGCCGACGCGGTGCGCAAGCGCAAGATCGAGGTGGGTATCGAGCGCCTGCTCGGCATGCAGCGCTACAACGGCAGCTTCGGCCTGTGGGGCGCGGACGGCGATGAGGAGTACTGGCTGACCGCCTACGTCACCGACTTCCTGCTGCGTGCCCGCGACCAGGGCTACGCTGTGCCGCCGGACGCGCTGAAGAGGGCCAGCGAACGCCTGTTGCGCTACTTGCAGGAGCGCAACCAGATCGAGGTCAACTACAGCGAAAACGCCGACCACACCCGCTTCGCCGTGCAGGCCTACGCGGGGCTGGTGTTGTCCCGCAGCCAGCAGGCGCCGCTGGGTGCGCTGCGCAGCCTGTTCGACCGTCGCAGCGATGCGCGCTCCGGTTTGCCGCTGGTGCAACTGTCCATCGCGCTGGAGAAAATGGGCGACAAGCCGCGTGCCGATCAAGCGTTGCTGGCCGGGCTTGCTGCAGGTCGCAAGGCCAATGACTGGCTGGCCGACTATGGCAGCCCGCTGCGCGACCAGGCGTTGATCCTGTCGCTGCTTGAAGAAAACAAACTGGCCCAGGACAAGGTCGAGGAGCGGCTGTTTGCGCTGTCCGATCAGGTGGCGGCCAGCCGCTATCTGTCGACTCAGGAGCGCAACTCGCTGTTCCTCGCCGGGCGTGATCTGCTGGGCAAACCCGAGGCCAAGTGGGCGGCGACGCTGTCCAGCGGCAGCAGCAATCGCGAACTGAGCAACGACCAGCCGGGGGTGAAGCTCGACAGTTCGGTGCTGGCTTCACCGCTGACGGTGCAGAGCAGCAGTGGCGAAACTTTGTATCAGCAGATGACCATTTCGGGTTATCCGTCGCAGCCGCCTGTGGCCGGTGGCGAGAACCTGAGCATTCGTCGCGAGTACCTGGGAATGGACGGCGAGGCGCTGAACCTCAATGCCTTGAAGAGCGGCGAGCTGGTGCTGGTGCATCTTGAACTCAAGTCCAAGGAGCGCGTGCCGGATGCGCTGGTGGTTGACCTGTTGCCTGCCGGGCTCGAGATCGAGAACCAGAACCTGGCCCAGAGCGCGGCCAGCCTGGAAGACGCCAGCGAGTCGGTGAAACAGTGGCGCGAATCGATGGAGAACGCCGGGCTCAAGCATCAGGAATTCCGTGGCGACCGCTACGTGGCGGCGGTGGACCTGCAAGGGTTCAACACCGTGCACCTGTTGTACCTGGCCCGGGCCGTGACCCCAGGCACCTACCGCGTACCGCCGCCGCAGGTCGAGTCGATGTACCGCCCGAACTGGCAAGCCCTGGGCGACGCGCCTGCGCAGTTGGTCGTGAAAGCGAAGAAATAGGCAGCTTGTAGGAGCGCGCTTGGTTTGGGCCGCATCCGGACGATGGCGGTGGGTCTGTACCCATGAGGGTGTCTGACCTACCGCCCCCGCCGGCAAGCCGTGCTGCTACGGGTGTGAGGTGTCCCCAGTCCCGTAGCAGCACGGCTTGCCGGCGGGAGCGATCTTGAGGGCGCCCGTTAAGGCGGATTCACCCCGGATCAATGAATAATCCAGCTCAACAACCACAACCCCAGAAACAACCAGATAATGCCGATGATGATCGAGCCGCGCATGAACGCGCGGATCGCCGAGTACAGCAGCATCAGCCCCACGATCAGCCCGGCGATGCTGACGATCGAGGTGTTCATGCCCAGCGTGCGCGCCAGTCCGTCGACAAAATTGCCACCCGCATGAGTGAACATGTTGAACAACCAGCTCAAACCGTCGACGACGAAACGAATCACTGCGCCGATGACCTGGCCGAGCCATTCGAAAACGCTTTCTACCTGCATATGTTTTTCCTGATGACGGGCATTGAATGGAGAGGGGATTGTTCACTTGGGCTATCACAGGCCAGAGCGAGTTCCCTGACCGGTAGAGGCAGTCTGGCATGAAACGGCTCGTTCGCTGGATCGCTGCCAGCATTTTGCTCCTGTGCCTGGCGCTCTGGCTGGCTGACCGCATCTGGCCGCTGCCTTTGCCCAGGGATGATCTGGCCCGCGTAGTGCTGGCCGAAGATGGCACGCCGTTGTGGCGTTTTGCCGATGCCAATGGCGTGTGGCGCTATCCGGTGACGGTGGATCAGGTGTCGCCCTATTACCTCGAAGCGCTGCTGACCTACGAGGACCGCTGGTTCTATCAGCATCCGGGGGTGAACCCCATGGCGCTGGTGCGCGCGACCTGGCAGAACCTGAGTGGCGGCCATGTGGTGTCCGGCGGCAGCACGTTGTCGATGCAGGTGGCGCGGCTGCTCGATCCGCATTCGCGCACACTGGCGGGCAAACTGCGCCAGCTCTGGCGCACGGCGCAACTGGAATGGCATCTGTCCAAGCCCGAGATCCTCGGACTTTATCTGAACCGCGCACCGTTTGGCGGCACCCTGCAAGGCGTTGCGGCCGCCAGTTGGGCGTATCTGGGCAAGTCTCCACAGCAACTGACCCGCGCCGACGCAGCGCTCCTGGCGGTGTTGCCCCAGGCACCGAGCCGCTTGCGCCCCGACCGCCACCCACAGCGAGCCCAGGCCGCACGGGACAAGGTGCTCAAGCGCCTGGCCGAGTTTGACGTCTGGCCGCAGCAGGCCGTAACCGAAGCGCTGGAAGAACCGTTGTTGCTGGCGCCGCGACAGGAGCCCAGCCTGGCCCCGCTGCTGGCCCGTCGCCTGAACCGGCCCGACAGCCCGCCATTGATCCGCACCACGCTGGACGCCAGCCTTCAACGTCGTCTTGAAGACCTGCTGCTGGGCTGGAGAGCGCGTCTGCCGGAGCGCACCTCGGCGGCGATTCTGGTGGTCGAGGCGCAGAACATGGCGGTGCGGGCGTACGTCGGCTCCGTGGACATCGGCGATGCCAGACGCTTCGGGCACGTGGACATGGTCAGCGCGATGCGCTCCCCGGGTTCGACCCTCAAACCGTTTTTGTACGGCAAGGCGCTGGACGCCGGGCTGATTCACTCCGAATCGCTGCTACAGGACGTGCCGCGTCGTTATGGCGATTACCGTCCGGGGAATTTTTCATCGGGTTTCAATGGCGCGGTGGCGGCCAGCTCGGCGCTGTCGATGTCGCTCAACCTGCCGGCGGTGCAACTGCTCGAAGCCTACGGCCCGAAACGCTTCGCCGCCGAACTGCGCAACGGCGGGGTGCCGCTGACCTTGCCGCCACTGGCCCAGCCGAACCTGGCCTTGATTCTGGGTGGGGCGGGCAGTCGCCTGGAGGATCTTGTAGGTGGTTACGCCGCGTTTGCCCGAGGCGGGCGCAGCGCCGATATTCGCCTGCAACCCGATGACCGCCTGCGCGACCGGCCGATGATGTCGCCGGGGGCGGCGTGGATCATCCGGCGCATCCTCAGTGGCCAGTCGCGGCCCGATCTGGACCCTCACGCCGAACTGGTGCAGCGCCCGCAACTGGCCTGGAAGACTGGCACCAGTTATGGCTTTCGCGATGCCTGGTCGATTGGCGTGGGGCCGCGTTTCCTGATCGGGGTGTGGATCGGTCGCCCCGACGGCACGCCGGTGCCGGGACAGTTCGGCCTGGCCTCTGCCGCACCGCTGATGATTCAGGTGCATGACCTGCTGGTGAACCGCGACGCCCAGCGCAACATCCTGCCGCCGGTGTTGCCGGTGCCGCTGAATGTGGGCGTAGCGGCCATCTGCTGGCCGCTGGGTCAGCCGATGAGCAAGAGCGACCCCAACTGCCGCCGCCAGCGTTTTGCCTGGACGCTGGATGGCACCACGCCGCCGACCTTGCAGGCCACCGACCAACCGCTGGGGTTGGGGCTGCTGGAAAAAATCTGGGTCAACGACAAGGGATTGCGCGTCGATGCCACGTGTCCGCAGGCGCAGGCCCGTGAGATAGCGCTCTGGCCGGCACCGCTCGAACCCTGGCTGCCGAAGGCCGAACGACGAGAAGCGCGCCTGCCCGCCATCGACCCCGGTTGTGCGCCACAGGGCTTGAGCCTCGCGGCGCCGATTTCCATCGTCGGCGTGCGCGACGGCGATCAGTTGCGTTTGCCTGCGGGCAGCCAGCAGCAGTTGCGGCTGCAATTGTCGGCACTGGGCGGTAACGGGCGCCGCTGGTGGTTCATCGACGGCGCGCCGCTGGGGGACACGGGCAATCAGGAGATCTGGAGCCACACCTTCAGCCGCCTTGGTCGCTATCAGTTGAGCGTGCTCGACGAAAGCGGCCAGACCGCGCGCGTGGAGTTCAGTGTGGTGGATTGAGGTCGCCGTAAAAACGCCAATTCCGTGTGCGCTAGTCAATTGCGACTATACAACTTTCGTCTGGCTTGTCGGCTTGGAGAGATTTAGTCGTTGATATGTATGGAATTTATTCGTGGGTTTGGCGCCTGATCGCTCAGTTATCCAAGGGGTTAATACCAAGTTACGGATTGCCCCATTCCTTCCCAAGGCGTGTCATGGAGCCATGAGGCACATCCACCGGTGGTATCGGTGGGTTGCTCAACGGGGTAACAGGCGTGTTGGGCGGTGGTTTGAATGGAGTGGCAGCGAACTGGAGGCATGCAGTGCCGGGCAGTGTGAGAACTATCGCAAGCAAGTGGTCTGCGATGCAGTGTTCTTTCTCCGGCGTGCCTTGGTCGCGGCTTTTCATTCAACGCCTGCGCCTGTTCAGACAGGGGAATCGGATGATCCCCTGTCTTTTTTTTGCCTGGGCAATGCCGCTGCGCCAGGACGCCGGCAAGCCGGACTGCTACGGATCGGGGATAAGCGACGAGGGTGCGCACGCCCGATCTCCCGTAGCAGCACGGCTTGCCGGCGGGGGTGTCCTGAAGGCGAACGAGGGAAGGTCGGGACTACTGCCCGACCTTGTACACCTTCGGCTCTGGAAACAGATTGTTGAGCGTTTCCAGCAGCCGTACGTGGTAGATGGGTTTGCGGAATAGATCCAGCACCTGCAGGCGAAGCAAATCGCTGACATCCTCCATGTCGGCGTGGCCTGAGGTGACGATCACCGGCAGGTGCTGGCGTGACGTGTGCTCGCGCAGGCGCTTGATCAGCGAGATGCCGCTTTCTTCGGGCATGCGCAGATCCGTGATCACCAGTGCGATATCCGGGTGCTCGGTCAGAATCTTCAGCGCCACCTTGACCGACGGCGCGGTAAAGCAGCAGAAACCCTCACCTTCGAGCAATTCGGCGAGTTCTTCGTTGGCGTCCTCTTCGTCGTCAACGAGCAGCAGTTGTTGGCGTGTAGGAGCGGGCATTTTCACGGCCTTGGCTGATTGAACAAAAGAATTGCCAACTCGCGCTGAGTCACGTTGCTGCCGTGCCTCCAAGGGCCACAATGATTTCGTTGAACCGGGCTCTGATGGCAGTGCCCATAGGCGTGATCATCGCAAACAGCACCAGGGCGACCATCGCCACGATCACGGCATATTCGATGGCCGATGCGGCTTCCTCGTTCTTGACGAAGCGACGTAACAGGGCCGACAGGTAGGTTAGGTACATCTGACTTCTCCTCAGCGCCCTAGAGCGCTACTACGCGTTTGCAGCGTTGAACAATCCTTCGTACCCACAGCATTGACCCCAAACCCGTACTCCACAATCACAAGAAAGCATTAGTCGGAAAGTAGTAGTGGCAGCCGCATGGGCCGCTCTGCACCCTGACACCCGAACGGAGTGAATGCGCGGAAATTTCCGACAACTGATGGCGTTTTGGATGACCTCGACTACCTTCTAATAGCGAAAAGGATGAATGTTCATAGCCAACTGAATGACAGGTTGTCTCGTAACGTTTTCGAGGTTGTAGTCAGGCACGGGAGGGCCGTCATGAGCAGTCGCGTCACAATGGGGCTGGCCGTGTTTTTTCTGTTGGGGGCGTTGTTTGCCGGGTATTGGGGGCTGGTGTTGAGTCGTCAGCCTGCGCCGGCAGCGGTGGCGCCCGTCAGCCAGGCTCAGGCGCCTGCAGCCGTCCCCGCGGCCGCTGAACAGCCTTCCCAGGACCCCACCCGTCAGCCCGTCGTGGTGCTGGCCCGGGACATTCCCGCCTACGAGCCCATCAAGGCCGACGACCTGATCGTCGAGCGCCTCAAGGTCGCGCCGCCCGGCAGTTTTTCCCGCACTGAAGAGGCCGTGGGGCGCATGTCCTGGCGCCCGCTTGCGGCGGGCACCTGGCTTACCGAGAACAGCTTCGAAGCCGGTGGCAGCCTGGCGCGGATGATTCGTCCCGGCGAACGGGCGCTGGCGTTGTCCACCGACGAAATCATCGGCGCCGGCGGCCAGATCAGCCCCGGCGATTACGTAGACGTCTTGCTTTACCTCCCGTCTGATCAGACCTCCACGGACCGCAGCGCCCAGACCGTCGTGCCTGCCCTGCGGGTACTCAGCGTTGGCGCATTGCTGGGTCCGGTGAACCAGGGGCAGGACGATCAAAACGTCAGCCGCGATGAGCGTCTGCAGCAGCAGAAACTCAAGGTCAATGCGCGCAGCGTCGTGCTCGCGGTGCCGGAGCAACTGTTGAGCCGCCTGATGCTGGCGTCCCAGGCAGGTCCCTTGCGGCTGGCCGTACGCAGTGCCCAGGAGAAGAACCTGGAACGCTACTGGGCCGGGGACAGCGACATCGCCACGCAACTGGACACGGTCAATCGCAACCTCGTGCATTTCAATCAGCTGAGCATGCAAAGCACAGCCGCCCGCGTCCAGCCGGCAGGCAGCAGCACACCGCGCGGACCGAAGCCCATCGAAGTCATTCGTGGCAGCCAGGCCACCGCGCAAACCCCCTGACCGAGCAAGGACCGCACATTCATGAGTAACCGTTTCAAGCCGGTTTTGAACCGTATCGTGTCGGCCTTTTTGGCTGCGGGGTTGTATCAGGGGACTGTCGAAGCCGCTGCGGGCAACTGTTCCGCGTTGTCGGCGATGCCGGCTGCGCTGGAGATCGGGCAGGGCGTGCAGCAGGAAATGCGCTCGCCGGTGGCGATCACGCGCCTGGCGGTAGGCGAGCCGAAGATCGCTGACGTGCAGGTCAACGGCAACGACAACGGCGCCTTCCTGCTGACCGGCGTGGGGCCGGGCACCACCAGCCTGATGATCTGGACCAATTGTTCCACCGCCCCTCGGCAGAGCATGGTCTTCGTGCGCGGTGCGGCCAAGGCGGCCATGACCGACACCTTGCTGCCACCCTCGGAAGACCCGCTGCTGCCCAGCCAGGTGCAGACCGACATCCGCTTCGTCGAAGTCAGCCGCACCAAGCTCAAGGAAGCCAGCACCTCGATCTTCGGCAGAGGCTCGAACAACTTCCTGTTCGGGTCCCCCGGCACAGTGCCGGGCGTGACCGTGACCCCCGGCACGGTTGGCGGTACGCGGCCCAATATTCCGCTGAACAACAACAACTTCAACATCGTCTGGGGCGGCGGTAGCAGCAAGGTGCTGGGTATGCTCAACGCGATGGAAAGCAGCGGCTTCGCCTACACCCTGGCGCGACCCAGTCTTGTGGCCTTGAGCGGACAGAGCGCAAGTTTCCTGGCCGGTGGCGAGTTCCCGGTGCCGGTGCCCAATGGCGAAAGCAACGGTATTTCCATCGAGTACAAGGAATACGGCGTGCGCCTGACCCTGACGCCCACCGTCGTCGGGCGCAACCGTATCTCCCTGAAAGTGGCGCCGGAGGTCAGCGAGCTGGACTTCACCGCCGGCGTGACCATCGCCGGAACCACCGTGCCGGCACTGAATGTGCGACGCACCGACACCAGCGTGTCGCTGGCCGATGGCGAGAGCTTCGTCATCAGCGGCCTGATCAACACCAGCAACATTGCGTCTGTGGACAAGTTTCCGGGCCTGGGCGATATCCCGGTGCTGGGCGCGCTGTTTCGCAGTTCGCAGATCAACCGCGACGAACGTGAACTGCTGATGATCGTCACCCCGCACCTGGTGCAGCCACTGGCCGCCAACGCGCAGTTGCCGTCGCTGCCGGGCGAGGCGCTGCGCAACTACGACCCGAATTTCTACAAGATGTATTTCCTCGAAAACGGCAGCTTCGATCGCCGCAGCGGGTTATCGCAATGAGCCAGGGACCGAGCCTCAGCCAGACGTTTCTGGCGATCACGCGCAACACCACCGACCTTGAATGGCTGCAAGGCGCGTTGGCGCCGCTGGGCCAGGTGGTCAGTGCCGGCACCGGCAGCCTCGACGAACTGCTGGCGCTGGTGGACGTGACCTTTGCCAGCGTGGTGTTCGTGGGGCTCGACCGCGAGCACCTGATGAACCAGAGCGCGTTGATTGAAGGTGCCCTGGAAGCCAAGCCGATGCTGGCCATCGTCGCCCTGGGTGACGGCATGGACAACCAGTTGGTGCTCAACGCCATGCGCGCCGGGGCTCGGGATTTCGTGGCCTACGGTTCACGCTCGAGCGAAGTGGCCGGGCTCGTGCGGCGCCTTGGCAAGCGCCTGCCGGCCGTGGCGCCCAACCCGAACATGGGTGGCCTGACCGTGATCTACGGCGCCCAGTGCGACGGCGATGGCGCCCTGGTGTCGGCGCACCTGGCATTGGTGGCGCAACAGAAAGGCCAGCGCACGCTGCTGCTCGACCTGGGCACCCCGCGCGGCGACAGCCTGGCGATGCTCAGCCTGGAATCGTCGTTCACCTTCGGCGACTCGGTGCGTCATTTGCGCAGGCTCGACTCGACCCTGATCGACAGCGCCTTCACCGTCCATCCCAGCCAGTTGCGCATCCTGGCCTACGGCGAGGACGACATGCCGCTGGAGCACACCAGCGCCGCCGAGCTGTACATGCTGCTCAGCGCCTTGCGCCAGCATTTCCAGCACGTGGTGGTCAATCTCGTGGGCCAGCCGGACAGCGAATCGCTGCGCACCTTCGTCGCCCATTGCGACCAGTTGCTGTGGTACGTGGACCAGAACGTCATCGAGTGCCGGCGCAATCTGGCGATCCTCAATCTGTGGCGGGAAAAGGGCCTGAAGCTGCAGCAGGCCGGGCTGTTGGTGGACAAATACCTGCGCCAGGTCACACCCAATTCCGAGGCGCTGGAGAAGACCTTCGGCCTGCCTGCCATGGTGGTGCTGCCACTCAGCCCCGAGGTGCGCCTGAACGCCAAGAATCAGGGCCTGTCGCTGTTCGAGCTGTCGCCACGGGAGTCGTTGAGCGCGGGCCTGCGCAATCTGGGCGAGCGCCTGGCCAGTCAGTCCGATACCGCCAGCAAGCCGCGTGATGGCTGGCTGGGCCGGCTCTTGAGGGCCAACAAATGAAGAATGAAAAACTCTTTGGCGTGTCGTCCCGGCCAACGGAAAGCGGCGGCGATGGGCAGGGCCTGAAGCTGGTATTGCATCGCTACATCATCGACGCCATCGAAGAGAGCGGGCGCAACCTGCTCGAAGGCACGCGCCCGGCGCTGGCGCAGTTCGTTACCGACAAGGTGGCCGAATATGTCGCCCGCCTTAAGCTTGCGATCTCCCGCTACGAGATGGAGCGCCTGGCCGAGGAACTGGTGGACGAGCTCACCGGTTTCGGCCCTCTGGAAGTGCTGCTGCGCGACAAGTCGGTGACCGAGATTCTGGTCAACGGCCCCAACAAGGTGTTCATCGAGCGCGAAGGCGTGCTGCACCATTCGGACCTGCGTTTCATCGACTCGCATCACGTCGAGCGCGTCATCCAGCGCATTCTTGCGCCGCTGGGCCGGCGGCTGGACGAGTCCTCGCCGATGGTCGATGCGCGCCTGCCCGATGGCAGCCGGGTCAACGCGATTATCCCGCCGATTGCGCTGGACGGCCCCTGCGTGTCGATCCGGAAATTTCGCAAGGACATGCTCAGAAGCTCCGATCTGGTGGCCATGCAGACCATCGACCAGCCCATCTATGACTTCCTCGCCAGCGCCGTGAACAAGCGCTGCAACATCCTCATCAGTGGCGGTACCGGCACCGGCAAGACCACCATGCTCAACGTCTTGAGCCAGATGATCGACACTCATCAGCGGCTGGTGACCATCGAAGACGTCGCCGAATTGCAGCTGGGCCACCCCCACGTGGTGCGCCTGGAAACCCGTCCGCCGAATGCCGAAGGTCATGGCGAGGTGCGCGCCAGCGACCTGATTCGCAACGCCCTGCGGATGCGCCCGGACCGCATCATCCTGGGGGAAATTCGCGGCGTCGAAGTGCTCGATGTGATGACCGCCATGAACACCGGCCACGATGGCTCGATGAGTACGGTGCACGCCAACAATGCCCAGGACGCGCTGCTGCGCCTGGAAACCCTGGTGGGCCTGACCGGGCGGCAGATCGCCGAAAAGACCCTGCGCCAGATGATCTGCGCGGCGCTGGACGTGATCATCCAGCTGACCCGCATGCCCGACGGACGCCGCTGTGTCAGCGAGGTGGTGGAGGTGGTCGGCACCCGTGAAGACGTGTACGTGACCAACACCCTGTTCCGCCTGGACCGGCGCACCGGGTTTGGCTTCCTGCGCGAGGCGATCAACCCGGCGGGCGACAAGCTGCGCCAGCTCGATTACTAGGCACCGCTCACAGGCGCAGCTCAGGGAGATCCGACAGTGAAGGGAGCCATCGTCCTCGGGCTGATATTCATGCTGCTGACAGGGCTGTCGCTGTATCTGTTCTATCGCGGCCTGAACAAGGGCGCCAACGAACGGATCATGGCCCGGCTGGCATTGGGGCAGCCCGAGAAAGTCGCTGCCAGACCCGCTCTGGCGGCCATCGAGCGGGCGTTCCTGCGAGCCGGTCTGGGTCGTCCCACCGAGCGCTTGCCGCTGGCCCTGACGATCTGGCTGATGACCATGCTGCTGGGCTATGCGATGTACGACGGCTTTGGTCTGGCGCTGGGCATTCTGCTGCCGGTTATCGTGCTGCGCTTTTACGTCAGCTTCCGTTACCGGCGGCGCATGCAGCGCATGATTGCCCAGTTGCCGCAGTTGCTCGATCACACGGTGCGCAGCCTCAAATCCGGACGCACCCTGGGCGATGCGGTGCTCAATAGCATCGACGCCGCGGACCGTCCGCTGAGCGAGGCCATGTCGCGGATCAAGCGCAATGTGCAGTTGGGCATCACCCTGCCCGATGCGGTGCAGGACTTCGCCGAGTTGTATGAGCGCGACGAATTCCAGCTGTTCGCCCTGGGGCTGCGGGTCAACCACCGTTACGGCGGGAATGCCAGCGAGCTGCTGGAGAACCTGATCCGGTTGATCCGCGAGCGTGAGCAGGGTGCGCGCCAGTTGCGGGCCATGACCGGGGAAACGCGCATGACGGCGGTGGTCCTGGGGCTGTTGCCGGTGGGCATGGTGGGGTACTTCATGGTGGTCAACCCGACGTACTTGCTGCACATGTGGAATGACGAGTCAGGATGGAAAATGCTTGCGGTTGCGTTCGTGATGCAAACCCTGGGTTGCCTTGCGCTGTGGCGCATGTTGCGGAGCGTCTGAGATGGCCTTGATGCTGAGTGCGCTGCTGTTCGCCCTGGCCGGGTTTTTCCTGCTGCTGACTCTGGCCCGCCAGCGTCGCGCCGAGCGCCTGGCGTTGTCGCGTCTGCAGGGGCGGGTGGGGCGCGACAGCCGTGTCGGCATCCTGCTGCGGCTGTTGGGCGACAGCCGTTTCGGGCAGCGCTCGGTGAGCCTGGACAGCGAAACCCAGCTACTGCTCAACCGCATCGGCTGGCGCCGGGCGAGCCAGCGTTCAATGTTCGCGGCTTGCCAGGTGGGTGTTCCGGTGCTGGCGTTCAGTGTGGTGGTGTTGATTCAGACGCTGTTCTTCAGTGACACCGCCTACCCGATCATGGCACCGGCATTTGCCCTGGGCCTGGGCTATCTGGCGCCCAAGCGGATTCTGGCCGCGGCGGCCTCTGCACGGCAGAAACGCGTAGTGGTGGAGGTTTCCACTTTTATCCCGCTGCTGCGGATCCTGTTCGAGTCCGGCATGGCGGTCGAGCAGGCGCTGCGGGTGCTCAGCAATGAAGGCGGGCGGCTGTTGCCGGTGCTGGCATCGGAGCTGCGGGCGATGCTGGTGCGTGTGGATTCGGGGCTGGAACTGGGCAACGAGTTGAACAAGGTCGCCACGCTGCTGGCGGTGGATGAGTTCAGCGACACCTGCGTGATTCTCAACCAGTTGATTCATCAGGGCGGTGGCGCGATGAAGTCGCTGCTGTCGCTCAAGCAATTGATCGATGACCGCAGGCTCACCCGGTTGCAGGAGTACATCTCCAAGCTCTCGGCGAAGATGTCGGTGGTGATGATGGTGTTTCTGTTTCCGGCCTTGCTGATCGTGTTGGCGGGGCCCGGGTTTATGGCGATCAGCAAGGCGTTGACTTCGCATTAGGGAGTTTGAATGAAAGCAATGATTGCAGCGTTGAGCCTCATCCTGCTGAGCGGCTGCGCCACTGACGGCTCGGCGCCGTGGCTGGCCCAAGCTGGTGGCGGCAGTTGCGCCAAGCCTAGCTCCGATCAGGAGCTGGCGTTGAACATGGCCCAGGACATGGCCGACGAAGGCCGCCTGCACGCGAGCCTGGCGCATCTGGAGAGCTTGCCGCCGACGCTCCCCGAGGTGCGCCTGCGCAAGGCGCGGGTGCTGCGCCTGTTGGGCAGTCGCGAGTCCGAGCCGCTGTACAGGAGCCTGCTGGGCACCTGTCGGGCCGCCGAGGGCGAACATGGTCTGGGCCAGTTGGCGGCGGCGCGGGGCGATAACAATCAGGCGCTGATGCATTTGCAGGCTGCCGTGAAGCTGTCGCCCACCGACGAGAAGATTCGCAACGATCTGGGGGTGGTCTATCTCAACCAGCTCAAGCTCGATCAGGCGCGGTTCCAGTTTCTGACGGCCATGGAGCTCAAGCAGTCCGACACGCTGGCGGCGTTGAACCTGGTGACCTTGCTGATCTATCAGGATGAATGGACCCAGGCCGCCGAGCTTGTGTCCCGCAGCGGCTTGACGCCCGATCAGGTCAACGATGCCCAGGCCCGCGCGGAAAAACTCAGGGCCAGCCCCGCAGGGCTGACCATCAAGGCCGTCAAGGTGGCGGCGGTGAGCGACGTGCCTGACACAGGGAGACAGCCATGAACCGGTTCATCATCAGTGCACTGGGCCTTTCAGTGATCTGCGGCACGGCGCTGGGGATAGAGCCGGGGCCGTCCTCGCCCTCGCAAAAGCAGACCGAAACCTGGCTCAACCTGCAAGCCAGCGGCCACGCCGCATCCCCCATCCCGCAAGCGGCCGCTCCCATTGAACGCGACCTGAGCATGCAGCGCTGGCTGGACAGTTATCAGCATCAGATTCCGGAGTTCTTCGAGCAGAAGAAGGGCGGCAGCGTGTCAGGCAGTGGCGGCTCGGGCGGCAACTAAAGCCTGTGTGATCAAATTCTTGCTGGCACACCCATTCCGTTCCTGTGCTTGCCGATTCCTGTGGGAGCGGGCTCGCCCGCGAAGGCGTTCGGTCAGTCACCATCAGGGCGGTATGACACACCGCCTTCGCGGGCAAGCCCGCTCCCACAAAGCCGGGAACCTAGTGCGCGGTCACCCGCCCCCGGGCCGCCGCGTTGGTCGGCGATAACGCCAGCGCCAGTTGCGTGCGGTTGTGCATGTGGGTCAGGCGCAACACCTGAGACACATAGAGCTTCACCGTGTTCTCGGTAATCCCCAGTTCACAGGCGATCTGATAGTTGGTCTTGCCCTGGCTGACCAGCTTGGCCACGTCCAGCTGACGCGGCGACAGTTGCTCGAAGATGGCCGGAATCACGAACTCGCCGTTGCCCTCGGCGAAACCGGGCTGGGCGGCCTGGCGCGACTTGTCCAGGTCCTGGCAGAGGTCATCGATCGACGCCGCCAGAAACTGCAATTTGTCGTTCAGATGCCCCAGGTGCTGGACGTTCTTGACCCGCTCTTCCAGCGACTCTTCCTGGCGCTGCACGCCCTGGAGCAACTCGTTCAGATCGACCGGTTTCTGATAATAATCGGCGATGCCCGCACGCAGGGCCTTGATGACATCCTGCTTTTCGGCGCGCCCGGTGAGCATGATGGATTCGAAGATGCGCGTCTTGCCGGCCAGCACTTTCAGCGCCTGCACCAGCTCGATGCCGTTCATGCCCGGCATGTCCAGATCGCACAGGACAATGGCGATGCTGTGGTCCTCGCGGAACCGCTCCAGCGCCTCGCGGCTCGAATAACAAGGCGCGCAGCGATAGCCGCAGCCTTCCAGAAATTCAGTGATCTCATCGACGATCAGGGGTTGATCGTCGACCACCAGGACCTTTACTGCCGAATGCTTGTTCACCCGCTACTCCCTGCTGCGAATACAACTGAACCGGGTCCGGCGCCATGTAATCCTTCACGGCAATCCTCGTAGGACTATCACTGTCCGGACGTAGGGCTAAACCTAGTCTCACTTTCTGACTATGTACATAGATAGAGCGGGCAATGCGACTAATGGAGCCATAGCGCCATCACCAGAAAACCGGCGAACAGAAAGGGCACGAAGGGCTGTTTGCTTGACGCCTGCGGCGCCATCCTGGAGTAGCGATTGCTAAGCCCTTGAGCGAGCAGGGGCCAGGCTTTTTGACGCGCCAGCAGCCAGGCCAGGCTGGCCACTCCGGCGCCGATGAAGGTGCCGAGTATGTACAGATGCCCGCTGGCCAGGGCCAGTGCGACGAGAAGTTTCACATCACCGGCCCCGAGGCGATTCAGTGCATAGCCCGGCAATGTCAGGAGCAGCGCCACGGCCACGCCCCAGCCCGTTTGCGCCATGGGCACACCCAGCCAACTGGTGCCGGTGCTCAGCAGGTAGATCAGGGCGAACAACGCGGCCCCGAATGTCAGCCAGTTGGAAACCCTTCTGCTGCGCGCATCCTGGTCCGCGCAAACGGCAAACCAGATGAGTAGGAAAAGTAAATTCATCGGGTAAAAAACGTCCTGTTTTCCGGAAAGAATCTATGCTCCATGCAAGGTAGCACTGTCAGGGTAGACGTCGGCATGCGAAGGACCTCACGCAACTTTTCCCCCGCAGGACAAAACGGCGCCGCTGCCATCGAGTTTGCGTTGGCGTTCGTGATTTTCTTCGGCATTTTCTATGGCCTGGTGACCTACAGCCTGCCGCTGTTGATGATGCAGTCATTCAACAACGCCACCGCCGAAGCCGTGCGCCAGAGCGTCGCCATCAGCCCCAGCGTGAACAACTACAACAGCGTGGTCACCACCCAGGCCAGTTCGGTGCTGAGCGGCCAACTGGCCTGGATACCCGCGGCCTTCGCCTTCAATGTGGCCACCGATGCCGTGGTGACCTTCGACGGCAAACTGCTCAGTGTCCGCATCAATTACCCGCGAAGCAAGCTGACCCAGGTCATGCCGGTCATGACCCTGCCCGGAATCGGCAACGTGCCGAATCTGCCGACCTACCTTTCAGCCGAAGCGAGCCTGCAACTTGCCCCTTAAGAACGAAATCCTCAATCGTTGGCTGGGGCGAACCGATGCGCCCGCCGAGCCCGCGCCGCAACGCCTGCCTCAGGTGAGCGAGCCTGCGTCGGTCAGTGCCGACTGGAACATGCAGCTGGACGAAGAGGGGCGGGTCACGGGCATCAGCAAGGCGCTGCGTACGGCGCTGGGGGTGAGCGGGGCCGTGACGCCGGCGCAGCGCCTGCTCGGCTACCTGATGCCCAGCAGCGCACTGGTGGTGGAGGGCACCCCGCAGGACTGGCTGGGCCACATGCTCGACCTGGATTTCAGGCGCCCCAACGGTCAGGTACTGCACACCCGTGGCTGGGTGCAGGCGCAGGGCAGTGACTGGCTGCTGCAACTGCTGGATATCGGCGACCTCATAGAGCAGGCCAGCGCGGCCCAGAGCCGTCAGCAGTGCCTGCGCCTGGCCGGGCAGTTGGCCGAGAAGGTCCGGGGGTGTCATCTGGAGCGGTTGCAGGCGGTGACTGCCGAGCAACTCGAAGAACTGGCGCAGAACTACCGCGTGCCTTGCCTGGCCCTGGCCCTGGCCGAGCCCGGCGGCGTGGGCTGGCGCATCTATGCCCACTACAACGCCCAGACCGCGCCGCAGCTGTGGCAGGACGGCCAGCGCCTGGGCACCGATCTCGATTCACTGAACAGCACCGTCACCCACCAGATCGACTTTGGCGCACCTGTCGCCCAGGTTCACCTGCAAAGTGCCTTCGGCAACGCCGAGGGTTTCCTGTTGCCCCATCACAAGGAAGGCTCGATCAAGGCCTGGCTGCTGTTCGGTTTCTACAACGCCGCGCATCAGGCCCCCGAGCTGGGTGATCGCGAGTGGATGAACCTGTGTGCGGCGCTGGCCGGCCCCATTCTCTACCGCCAGGCCGATCAGGTGCACCGCCACCAGTTGGAGCGCCTGGCGGTGTTGCAGGATCTGCTGGGCACCGGCTGGTGGGAATTGTTGCCCGGTGGCGAAGACATCCAGTTGGCCCCGCAACTGGCGCGCACCCTGGGCTTGCCCGAGACTCGCGATGTGCTGGCGCTGGACGCCTGGCTGCAACTGATTCACCCGGCTGACCGCCACGAACTGGAAAGCCGCCTCAGCCTTTTGCGTGACCACGGCACCGCCATGCTGTCCTGCGTGAGGTTACGTCAGGACGATCCGGGTCAGGCGCCGGTCTGGCTGCGGATCCAGGGGCAGGTGCTGGTCAGCGGGCAGGTGCGTCGGGTGCTGGGCTTCATGCTCGATGTCAGCGATATCAAGAACCAGGAAATCCAGGCCGCTGCCGCCCACGCCCGTCTCGATAACCTGATCGCCAGCTCCCCTGCGGTGATTTATGTGCTGGGCTACGACCATGGCAGCCTCGAGCCTACGTTCTTCAGCGCCAGCCTCACGCCGCTGCTGGGCTGGACCCAGGCCGAGTGCAGCGATGGCCAGCTCACCCAGTACATTCACCCCGATGACCGCGACATCTGGTTCCAGCGCACGCGTCAATTGCTGCGCGAGGGCGTGGTCAGTTGCCGTTATCGTCTGCGCGATAAAAAGGGCAGCTACCACTGGCTGCTGGACGAGGCGCGGCTGCTGCGTGATGACCTCGGCATGCCGGTGGAAGCGGTGGGATTGTGGCTGGATGTGACCGACGCCACCCAAGCCACCGAGCGCGTGCGTGAGAGCGAGGAGCGCTACCGGATTCTGGTGGAAGATTCCCCGGCCATGATCTGCCGCTACACCCCGGACCTGATCCTGAACTTCGGCAACCGGCCCCTGGCCGATTACCTGGAATGCACCCCCGCGCAACTGCCAGGGGTCAATCTGGGCGAATGGTTTTCTGCCGAGCAGAAAGAGGCCTTCCTGCGGCGCATCGACGACCTGACGCCTGAATCGCCGATGAGCACGGCGGAGATCTGCCTCGAACTGCCGGGCCGCGAGCATGCCTGGTGGATCTGGGCCGACCGTGGGGTGTTCAACGATGCCGGCGAACTGATCGAAATCCAGGCCGTGGGCCGCGACAACACGGAAATCCGCCGCACCCGCATGCAGCTCAACCAGAGCGCGAAAATGGCGACGCTGGGCGAGATGGCGACCGGGCTTGCCCACGAGATCAACCAGCCGCTCAACGTCATGCGCATGGCGGTGGTCAACGTGCTCAAGCGCCTGAGCAACGGCGAGGTGGAAATCGACTACCTGACCGACAAACTCAACCGCATCGACGCCCAGGTCCAGCGCGCGGCGCGGGTGGTCAATCATATGCGCGTGTTCGGCCGGCGTTCGGAAATCGAGCAGCAATTGTTCGACCCGATCGAGGCGGTGGAAGGCACCCTGAACATGCTCACCGAGGGCATGAAAGGCAAGGGCGTCGACCTGCGGGTGGGCGAGTACGGTGAGCGGGTGCAGGTGCGCGGGCATGTGGATCAGCTTGAACAGGTGCTGATCAACCTGATGGTCAACGCCCGGGATGCATTGCTCTCCAAGCGCGACAAGGACCGCGATTTCGAACCCTGGATCGCGTTGCGGGTGGAACAGGATGACCAGACGCTGTGGCTGGTGGTCGAGGACAACGGCGGCGGTATTGACCCAAGGTTGCTGGAGCGGATTTTCGAGCCGTTCTTCACCACCAAACCGGTGGGCGTGGGCACCGGGCTGGGGTTGTCGGTGAGTTATGGCATCGTCGAACAGATGGGCGGGCGGCTGAGCGTCAGCAACGCGAGTGAAGGCGCCTGTTTCCGCATCGCCTTGCCCATCGCGCTGGTCTGACACCTACCCCGAAACATGCGCCACCACCTGTAGGAGCGCGCTTGCCCGCGACGGCGGTGTGTCTGTCACAGATGAGTTGACTGACACAACGCTCCCGCCGGCAAGCCGTGCTGCTACGGTTCCGCGTGCCCCCATTCCTGTAGGAGTGAGCTTGCTCGCGATGTGGTGTATCAGTCACAGCGTCAATGCCTGACACAGCGCATCGCGAGCAAGCTCACTCCTACAGGTAGGCAGTTTCAAATCACCAACTGCGCCTGCCCTGGATGACAACTGAGGTTGGCGCCGATATCGATGTTGGTCACATCAATCCCCAAATTACTCAGCAGGCTGTTGAGCAACGGATCGAGCAGCGGGCTCAGGGTGCTCTTGATGAGCGCACCGACCAGATTGGTGACGCCGCTAAACGTACTGGCCACCGTATTGAGCAGCGCTCCCAGCCCCGTGGCATTGGCGTTGGGGCCGAACTGGTTGATGCTGATCCCCGACAGCGTCGTGCTCAGGCTGTTGACGATGTCGTTGGGCGGCGCGGGTTGCATGGCCGGCGGCTTGGTCAATTCAGGCGGCTGATTGAACACGTAGGTGTATGGCGCGGCGTTGCCGACCAGCGAGGTATTGAGCGTCAGCCCCAGCCCACCGGCCGCGAAGGGCTTGCGCGGATCGCAGGTGAGCGGAATCAGCAGCAGATTGCTGCAGGCCTTGGTGCCGATGTCCACGATGGCCAGCGGGTCGGCATTGGTCGGCGTCAGGCTCGAGAAGAAGGTGGTCTCGTCGATGGTCCCGACCCTGACCGTCGCCAGCGCGGTGTTGGTCTGGGTGGTCAGGGTCTTGGTGGCGTCGGTGGTGCAGTTGACGTCGGTGACGTGGGCATTGGCGGCCGCGAGTTCCAGTCCCAACGAGACCTTCACCCCATTGGGCAGCACTTGCGGATCGGTCTGGGTGCATTTGGTGCCCAGCAGGCAACCGACCGCGCTCAGGTTCAGGTTCAGCAGGCCGTTGAGGGTGGAGGTGAGCGGGCCGGTCAGCCCCGCCACTGTGTTGACCAGGCCGACCACGCCCGTCAGCAGCGGCAGATCGACCGTGACCAGCGCCCGGACCTGCGCGGTACGCACGTAGATCCGGTTGGCGCCCATCGGGTCTGCCTTGGCCAGCAGCGGGTTGCCCACCGCCGACAGTTGCGGCGGCTCGATCACTTTGACCTTGGCCGAAATCAGCGCCAGGCCCGGCACGCTGATCGACTGGGTGATGGCCGCGGCGTTCTTGCTGTTAGCCAGTTGCGCGAGGGTCTGCACCAGTTGAAACGCCTGAAGCCCGGCGTCGAGCCCCGCGCTGGGCGTGCCGCTTTGCACGTTGAGCAGGTCCCCCAGCTTGACCAGCGAAGACCCGGCGCCCGATCCCGCCACCGCCGTTTGCAGGCTGGTCAGGCCGTTGATGGCGGCGGTGATGGTTGCCGTGGCGCCGCTCTGTTGCAGGGCACTGATGGAAGCGCCGATCAGCTTGGTCAGCGTGGTGTTGGTGGCCAGCAACTGGGTGTAGTCGCCTGCCTTCACGTTCAGGGCGATGGCCAGTTGATCGGCAAACTTGAGCAGGTTCACGTCCGTGTCCAGCAGCCCTTTCCAACTGGCCAGGCTCAGGTTGACGGTGGAGCCGAGCAGGGCGCTGAGGGCCGAATTCAGTGAGTTGGCGCGGCTCTGATCAACGTTCACGCTCAGCAGCGAGCTGCGGATGGTCAGTTGCGCCATGGGCGGCGACGGCTTGGAGGCAACTGCCACTGCGGTGAGTGCGACATCGGCAGGTGTGGCGCTGCCGAACATCGCGCCGATGCCGGCGGCGATGCTGCGCGGCACGGAGTGGCTGACGGTGACCTGGATGGCGTCGGATCTGCTGGCGTCCAGGGTGAACGCCCGGCGGCTGTTGGCGCCCACCGCGAGGGTGCCGCACAGGGTGGTCAGGGTGCGGCTGGCGTCGGTGACGGTGAAGCCGTTGCGGGTCGCGCTCTGGGTGGCGTAAGCCTTGGCGGAGCTTGCGCCGGTGCAGTTGCCGTTCAGGCTCGCCGCCTCCAGCGCGGCCATGTCGGCGACCCGCTGCAAGGTGCGTTTTTCCATGTACAGCCGACCGCTGTCGACTACGACCAGGGTGCACAACAGGGCCAGGGCCATCGTCAGCGCTGCCATCAATCCTATGGCACCACGCTGCCGGTCCCGGCGGGCGCAGGGGTACATCAGGGGAGACATCCAGCACTCCTTCGGCAAAGCCGTCGCTACTCACCCGAGTTGTGGAGGAGTCTAGCTGAGGCTTTGCGTGCGTGCCGGACATTGGCTGGGCAATCATCCTGCGGGTGACATCGCCCCGTAGCAGCACGGCTTGCCGGCGGGCTGGCGCGTAGCGGCAGTAAAATCAGACGCCTTGGGAGTGTCAGATAAACCTTGTTGTCAGGGTTTACTGCCGCTGCGCGCCAGCCCGCCGGCAAGCCGTGCTGCTACAGGTGCCTTATCAATGCGGCGGATATTGCTGCAGGATTTTCTGCACTGTCTGGCGCAGCGCCAGTTCGCGGGCTGCGGGGTTGGCGCTGCCGTCGGTGGCGCTCTGTTCGGTGCTGCCGCGCCAGACCAGCTTGCCGTCCTTGCCGTCGAGCAGGTCGATCTGCAAGGTCGAAACCTTGTAGCTCACATTACGCGTCTCGGTGCCTATCGGGCCGCCCCAGTAGCCGCCCCACGGGTTGCCCCAATAGCCGCCACCGCCGTAGTTGGTGGTGACCATTTGCTGGCGGTCCTCGACGATCAGCCAGGCCTGCACCTGCACATCGGCCCGGGTGCCGGGTGCGGCAGGGCGCAGGCCGCGCTGGTCGAGCTGATCGCCGACCGACTGGCGAATGCGCTGCTCGGTCAGGTCGCTCTTGATCCTTGGATCATTGGGTTGATATTGCAGGCCAGGCTCTTTCCAGGCCCAGGTTCGATACCCGCCGAAGTCCCGCTGCGCGTCGAAGTCACGATTGACCCGATCGGTCTGGCAGGCGCTGAGCAGCAGGGCAACACACACGACAGCGATGCAGCGGAACATGATGGCTCTCCGATACCGTAACGAGTATTACGTAGGTGGGTAGGCGGTCAAAGCCTGCTGTACCGCCTGGCGCAGGGCTTTGGCGCGATCGGACTGATCGCCGCCACTGCCGGTCTCGGCACTGGCGCTCCACACGGGCTGGCCGCTGCGGGCATCGAACATACTGATGCGCACCACGACCACTTGCTCTTGATAGGTTCTGACGATGGGCACGCTGGCGTAACCGCCGCAGCCGTGGCGATAGCCGTTGTAGCAGCCCACGCCCGTGCCGCCATAGTACGGGTCGTAATAATCGTCACGCACCTGGCGCAGCCGGGTTTCCACGCGGGTGTCGGCGGCGATGCTCAGGTCGGCCGCCTGGGGATTGCGCGAAGGCCGCAAGCCACGCTGATCCAGCCCGTTGCTCACCGCCTCGGCGAGTTGCGCCGAATCGGCCCATTGGGTACCCGGCGGCAACTGATTGTTGAGCCAGGTCCAGTTGCGATAACGGCCGAAATCCCGGGGCGCGGCAGGGTAGGCGCTCATGTCCAGGACGTTGGCCGCTTGCGGCGGGGCAGGCGGGATCGCGGCGGAGACGGCACGGTACGGGTTTTGACTCTGGCAGGCAGCAAGGCCTGCGCACAGGGCGAGCAAAGCAAGACGGCGTTTCATGATGGTCTCCGCAAGTAGCCTCAAACAGGTCGGCACATCCAGTGCAGATAGCGTCCCAATCCGGCGAAGCCTGGGTGACGTCGGTGCGCGAGTTCCATCTCCAGCAGGTCGGCAAGCTCGGCTTTGGCCTGGAATTCCACGGGCATGTAGTCGTGGAAAACCCGAACGCCACTTCTGCTTTCGACTCGCCACATACCTTCAAGTTGCGCCGCTAATTCGCGCGGATCAAGGGGTTGTTGCGGGGTCAGGCTCTGTTTTTCACCGGCCATGGTGTTTTTGCGCATCTTGCGGAAATGGCCCTTGAGCAGATTGCGGTAGATCAGCGCGTCGCGGTTGTAAAACGCCAGAGACAACCAGCCGTCGGCGCGGGTCAACTGGCGTAGCACGGGCAGGATGGTGAACGGCTCGGCGAGCCATTCAAGCACTGCGTGGCAGATCACCAGGTCATAGGGCTCGCTCAACAGGCTTGGCAGATCCTGCCAAGGCGCCTGGATGAAGGTCGCGGTCTGCCCGGCTTCGGCAAAGCGCTGGCGCGCGCCTTCGAGCATCGGTTCGGCAGGCTCGGTGAACGTAACGTCGTGGCCCCGTTCAGCCAGCCACAACGACATGTGGCCCAATCCGCCGCCGATATCCAGCACTTTCAATGGGCGATCCGGTAAGCACTCGGACAAATCCGCCTGCAACACTGCCAGGCGAATCGCGCCCTTGGCACCGCCGTAGATCTTCTCGGCGAAACGGGTCGCCAACTGGTCGAAATGACGATCACTCATTTGGCGAACCGCCGCTCGCTGTCGGCCAGCTTGGCGCTTACCACTTCGTTCATGTCCAGCCCCAGTTCGCTGCACATCAGCAGCAGATACAGCACGATGTCACCCACTTCCTGTCCGGCATGAGCCAGTTCGTCAGCGGGCAACTGGCGTGACTGGTCCTCGGTTTTCCACTGGAAGATCTCCACCAGCTCGGCCATTTCCACACTGGCGGCCATGGCAAGGTTCTTCGGGCTGTGGAATTGCCGCCAGTCGTTGGTATCGCGGATGCGATGCAGGCGTTGGGTGAGTTCGTCGAGGTTCATGGGCAGGTCTCCTGAAGGTGCGTAGCTTCAGGGGGATGGATGGCGGAATCAAGCCCCGCCCCCCGTAGGAGCGCGCTTGCCCGCGACGGCGGCGTGTCACTCGATACATATCCGGCAGAAAGATCGCGTCGCGGGCAAGCGCGCTCCTACAGGTTATCAATCAGCCGCAGGCTGCCATGTCCCGATCATATGCACGATCCCTTCCTTGCCCTGGACCTTCAACTGCCCATGAGACCCTGCCGCGCTGGCCGACAGCGTCACCTCACTGGGCAGGCGCACGGGCTTCTGGAACTCCACCGAAATATCCACATTCGACGCCGGCAAGTGATCGTCCAGCGCGGCCAGGGTGCGGCTTTTTATCCACAGGCCGTGGGCGATGGCCTTGGGGAAGCCGAACAGCTTCGCGCTGCTGTCGCTCAGGTGGATCGGGTTGTAATCGCCGCTGACCTTGGCGTATTGCCGGCCTATGTCCGACGGCGCGTACCAGGTCGCCAGCTCGGTCATGGGCAGTGGCGCGGGCTCGTAGGCGCCTTCGACGTCGCCGGGTATCTGCACGCCACGGCAGAGCATGGTGCTGTCTTCTTCCCACAGCAGGCCTAGCGCGTCCTCGATCTGGGTAATCAGGCTGAACGTCGCGCCCTTGGCGTGGGGCCGCAGACGGGCAACGCGCACGCTGACCTGCGCCTTGATCACGTTGCCCAGCGGGCGACGGATGCTGATCCGGTTCTGCAGGTGCACCAGGCCCAGCAGCGGGAAGGGGAAGTCCTTGTCGGTCAGCAGCTTCATCTGCAACGGGAAGGCGAGCACATGTGGATAAGTCGGCGGCAGCAGGCTGCCCGGAACATATCCACAGACCTTGGCGAAGGCCTCGACCTTCTGCGGATCCACCGAGACCCAGCAGCGCAGCCCCTGATCGGGCAACTGCGTACCGCTGACCTTGCGCCGCAGCGCCGCTTGCATGAACAGGCCCGGCAACGCCGGTGGGGTATCCAGATAACGCCAATGCGCACTCATCGACTTTCTCCCGCGCTAATCCTCATGTGCATTTCATCCACAGGCTGGTTCAGGCGCCGATCACGCTCTGCCCGCATACTCGCAACACCTGGCCGCTGACGGCACCGCTGCCCGGCTGGCTCAGCCACGCCACGGCTTCGGCGACGTCTTGCGGCAGGCCGCCCTGGCCCAGCGAGCTCATGCGCCGCCCGGCCTCGCGCAGGGCGAAGGGCATGTGCGCGGTCATGCTGGTTTCGATGAAGCCCGGCGCCACCGCGTTGATGCTGATGCCCCGCGCCTTGAGCACAGGCGCCATGGCCCGGGCCAGGCCAATCAACCCGGCCTTGCTGGTGGTGTAGTTGGTCTGCCCGCGATTGCCCGCCAGGCCGCTGATGGAGGCCATGAGGATCACGCTGCCGTTATCGTGCAAGGCGCCGGCGTCGATCAGTGCCTGGGTCAGTACCTGCGGGGCGTTGAGGTTGACGTTGAGCACCTGATCCCAGAAATCGGCGGTCATGTTGGCCAGCGTCTTGTCGCGAGTGATGCCGGCGTTGTGCACCACGATGTCCAGCCCGCCGGGGATCTGCTCGATCAACTGCGTGGCCGCGTCCGGGGCGCAGATGTCCAGCACCAGCGCCTGGCCGTCAAGCCGCGCGGCCAGGGCTTCGAGGTCTGCCTTGGCCTGTGGCACATCCAGCAACACGATTTCTGCGCCATCCCGGGCCAGTGTTTCGGCGATGGCAGCGCCAATGCCACGTGCGGCGCCAGTCACCAGCGCCTTGCGGCCAGCCAGCGGGCGGCTCCAGTCCTGAACCTTGCTGGCGCAGGCGCTCAGGCGAATGACCTGCCCGGAGATAAACGCGCTCTTGGGCGAGAGGAAAAACCGCAGCGCGCCTTCGAGTTGATCTTCTGCGCCGTCTTCCACTTGCAACAGTTGCACGGTGCCGCCGTTACGCATTTCCTTGGCCAGCGAGCGGCTGAAACCTTCGATGGCCTGTTGCGTGCTCGACGCGAGCGGATCGCTCTGGGTGGCGGGATCGCGGGCCAGAATCACGATGTGCGCGCTGTGATCGAGACTGCGCAGCACCGGCTGGAAGAAGTCCCGCAACTGCGCCAGTTCAGACGTGTGCAGAAGGTGACTGGCGTCGAACACCACGGCCTTGATCTTCGAACCCTGCTCGGCGCTCCATGGGTGTGCGCCGCTGACCTCGCCGCCAGAGCTGAACAGCAGGTCGGTCATGCGCGGGGCAAAACCTGCGACCTGCTCGGCCAACGGACCACTGCTGAGCAGCAGCGCGCCCTCCACCGGCCGCAACCGCCCGGCCTGCCAGCGCTCCAGGCGCACGGGAGCCGGCAGCCCGACTGCCCCGACCAACCGACGACCGATATCCGAGTTGGCGAAGTCAATGTAGCGATCAGATGCCATGGAACACTCTCCTTGAGGCTGGGTTCAAAGCAGTGGACCACACTGTCAGGTAGAAGGTCCTACGCTATTGGCTGGCATCCACTGTCCTACGCTCTCACGCGCTCCTGTAGGAGTGAGCTTGCTCGCGATAGCGTCAGTTCAGTCACTGTAGATGTGTCAGACAGATCGCCATCGCGAGCAAGCTCACTCCTACAGGATCTGCATGCACCACCCACTCAAAAAAGGGAGTTTTCCATGAATCAGACACGCCGCGTGGCAATCATAGGTGGCAATCGCATTCCTTTCGCGCGCTCCAACGGCGCCTACGCCACTGCCAGCAACCAGGACATGCTGACCGCCGCGCTGGAGGGGATGATCGAGCGCTTCAACCTGCACGGCCTGCGCATGGGCGAGGTGGTGGCGGGGGCCGTGCTCAAACATTCACGGGATTTCAACCTCACCCGCGAGTGTGTGCTGGGCTCGCGGCTGTCGGCGCAAACCCCCGCCTATGATCTGCAACAGGCCTGCGGCACCGGGCTTGAAGCGGCGTTGCTGGTGGCCAACAAGATTGCCCTGGGGCAGATCGAATGCGGCATCGCCGGTGGCGTCGATACCACCTCCGACGCGCCGATTGGGGTGAATGAAGACCTGCGCCAGATCCTCCTGCAGGTCAATCGCGCCAAGAGCACCGGCGACAAGCTCAAGGCGCTCACCCAGCTGCGTCCGCATAACCTCAAGCCCGAGTTGCCGCGCAATGGCGAGCCGCGCACGGGGCTCTCGATGGGGCAGCATTGCGAGCTGATGGCGCAGACCTGGCAGATCCCGCGCCAGGCGCAGGATCAGTTGGCGCTCGAAAGTCATCAGAAGATGGCCAATGCCTACGCCGAAGGCTGGCACGACGATCTGCTGACGCCGTTCCACAGCCTGACCCGGGACAACAACCTGCGCCCCGACGCCAGCCTTGAAAAGCTCGCCTCGCTCAAGCCGGCCTATGAGCGCAGCGCCAAGGGCACCCTGACCGCTGGCAACTCGACGCCCCTCACCGACGGTGCCTCCCTGGTGTTGCTCGCCAGCGAAGACTGGGCCCGGGAACGTGGCTTGCCGGTGCTGGCGTACTGGCGCGATGGCGAGGCGGCGGCCGTGGATTTCGTGCGCGGCGAGGAGGGCTTGTTGATGGCACCGGTATACGCCGTGCCCCGGTTGCTGGCGCGTAACGGCCTGACCTTGCAGGACTTTGACTTCTACGAAATCCACGAAGCCTTCGCCGCCCAGGTGCTGTGCACCTTGAAGGCCTGGGAAGATGCCGATTACTGCAAGACCCGCCTGGGCCTGGGTGCGCCGCTCGGGTCGATCGACCGCAGCAAGCTCAACGTCAAAGGCAGCTCACTGGCCGCCGGCCACCCCTTCGCCGCCACCGGCGGGCGGATCGTCGCCAACCTCGCCAAGTTGCTCAGCGTGGCAGGGCAGGGTCGCGGCTTGATCTCCATCTGCGCAGCAGGTGGCCAGGGCGTGACGGCCATCCTCGAACGCTGAAATCGCCCCGCCGCCAAGGCGGACGTTGCCCTGTAGGAGCGCGCTTGCCCGCGACCGCGGTGTGTCAGATACATATTCACACCTGACCCACCGCCATCGTCCGGATGCGGCCCAGAGCAAGCGCGCACCTACAGGTTTGATGTCGTTCTGGATAAACTGCTTATTCACGACAAAAGGCCCGCCCATGCCGAGCAACGGACATTCCCCCTCGCGCAGCCCCGAAACGCTGCGCTCGATCCCTGCGCTGACCGACCTGCCCCGGCCGCTGTATGCCCGTGCCGAAAGCCTGAGCGCCGGGTCATGGACGCCGACCCATCGCCATGACTGGGTGCAGTTTTCCTACGCCATCAGCGGCGTACTCGGCGTGCACACCGAGCAGGGCAGTTTCTTCGCGCCGCCGCAGTGGGGCGTGTGGATTCCGGCGGGGCTGGATCACGAGGTGGTCACCTCCACCCGCGCCGAAATGCGCAGCCTCTACGTGCGCACCCAGGACTCGCTCTGGGCGCCGGGCCGTTGCCGGGTGCTGGAAGTCACGCCCCTGGCCCGGGAACTCATCAAGGCATTCTGCCTCCTGCCCCCCGATTACCCCCAGCAAGACAGCCAGGAAGCCCGCCTGGTGCAGGTGCTCCTCGACCAACTGTCCAACCTCCCCGAAGTCGGCTTCTCCCTGCCACTGCCACGCCATGCCCGGCTACTGGCACTGTGTCAGGAACTGGTCGAAGCACCCGGCCAGGACATCACGCTCACCGAGTGGGCGTCACGTTTGAGCATGTCGGAAAAAACCCTGATGCGCCTGTTCCAGCGCGAAACCGGCCTGAGCTTCAGAGGCTGGCGCCAACGAGCGAGACTGCTGGCTTCGCTCAATGCGCTGGAGGAGGGCGACAGCGTGACCAGCACCGCCCTCAATTGCGGTTATGACTCGACGTCGGCGTTCATTGCCGCCTTCAAGACCCTGTTCGGCTTCACGCCGGGGGAGCTTTTTCGGGCGTAGCCGAAGTGAACACGCACAGCGATCAGGATACCAAGCCTCTTACAGTCACCCGCGTAGACGTCGTGGTTCCACCGTTGGGAATCGACACGTTATTGCTGTCCAGCACCTGGGTGATCGCCACCACCGTCGCATTCGCCGGCACGATGAACGTGCTTGCGTTCGAGAGGCCAGGGCCGCCCGGAAAAATGACGGTATAAGTGACCTGCAAGGTTTGTCCTGCGGTCTTCACCACCTCGGCTGCGGGAATGAGAATCTGCACTACGGGGCCATTGCTGCCGGGTTGCGGATCGGTCTCGTAGCCTGCGCCCCAATGCACGATGATGTAGTCATTGACTGACATATCGTCATATCGCACATCGATACGAGCGCCATTGGTGAGAACGGCAGGATTTAAAAAGCCGTTGTTCGCATCCGGCGATGTGGGCGCTCTGAAGTTACTGGCCATGGTGTGTTTCTCCCGTTTGCAGTCAAGGATACGAGCTTGGGTTAACGGATCATTTTGATGTTGTCCCACACGGTCCAGTTTTGCTGGCCGAAGATCCGCAAGTAGCGGATCGGTGTGCCGCCATTGGCTGAATACTGCAGTGTCTGATTCCTCGGGCTTCCGGAAGGCGGCGTGGTGCCGTAAAGAAAGCGGTCGAGCTCATCCCGGAATTCGAGCGTTGTTCGCCCGTGTACTGCGCCGAGTACGTTGATCGTGACCCTATCCCATGTCTGCAACAGGTCGATCAGGATCGTCTGGACCCCCACATCGGCAATGCACACCTGCAACGCCGGGCGCTGGAACAATGCAGGGTCACCGCCCTGGCTCACCGGGTCGTACACGTCGTTGACACCTGCAGTGCCTGCGCCACTCGCGAACGAGATCAGCGTGTGAGGCGGCCGGATCGAGTTGCCTGCGCGAATGATATTGTTGCCAACCATGTCGAAAGCCTCGGTCAGTTCTACCGGCTGGTTGCGGCTCACGCTCAGTTGCAGGGTATCGGAGGTTCTGCTCACCAGTCCGACCACCACCGTGTAGTAGATCTTCACACTGCCCCCTGCCAGAGGCGTGACGTTGGCGGCAGTCGGGACAGAAAATTGTACGAAGCCAATGGTGCCGACGGTATGTTCGGCGGAGTAATGGGTCGCGTCACCTGCTGCTGTCGTGCCCTCCCAATACAGATAGATCTTGTCGTCTTTGTCCATCCCCGCATATTGCGGCACCACCACGGTCGCACCGGTGCCGGGAAGGATAGCGGGGTCGAGCACCCCGTTCTGCGCCTCGAGCACTTGCGGCCTTGCCAGCGGAGGAACAGTGCCACTGACCGTCAGCGACCGACGTCGCGAGCGCCGTACATTGTTCACTTCGTAGTAGACCACCGCGGTGCCACCGGCGATGGCCGTCACGGTCGGGTTCTGGATCTCTTTGGTAACCGGAAAGCCTTCATCGCCGGGCGTCATGTCGAATTCCACCGTCTCATCGACGCTGCTGCCACCGGCCGTCAGCCCGTGCCAGCGGATGGCGACGTGGTCTTGGGCCGTCCACGGCGAGTAGACCGGTACCACGACATGCACATTGCCGGCGCCCAGTCTCGCCAGATCAATATCTCCATTGGCATCGGCTTCGTTGATCCTGGGCGCAGGCATGATGTTCGAGCCCGCCTCGATATCGGTAACGAACGCCCGGGAGTTGAGCGACCAGTTACCGACGATGTCGCGTATGTCGTAGAAGACTTTGAGGCCCAGCATGTTGGAGTTCGCCAGAACCGTCGCCTGGCTCACATGAATCGTCAAAGGGCGGTCCAGGTCTGACTGCACCAGCGGACGACCGAAGGGGATGCGGGTTTGTCCCCAGGTCAGGGTAAGGATGTCACCCACCTCCATGTTCACCCAGTTGGGAATCGTCACTGTGATGCCGTTGGCCGAATTGGCATCCGTCACAGGATTGGGAATGTTGCGCGGCGGTTGCAGGTTGGTATTGATCGGGTCGGTGGGGTTGAGGGGAGGATTGCCAGGCACCTGGGTATTGACGATGACCGTCCTGGTGGGCGATGTGTCCGGGTTTCCACCTATCGGCGAGGCGGAGGTGTAGTAGAGGACGGCATTGTCGTTGTCCAGTATCAGGTGTGGCTGCACTCTGAAAACGATCAGCCCGGTGCCCAATTGTTCTGGCGAAATCTTGTAGGAGTCCACCACTCGGTTGTCCCAGTACAGGACCAGCGTGGTGTTGGGCTGCATCCCCAGCGCGATAGGGGCTGTGACAACCACCGGCTCCGGTGGGTTTTTCCTGAGTTCCAGTACGCCGAGCCCGCCTTTGTTTGCCTGATCGACCACGGGAATGCTGGGGCGAAACAGCGCCAGTATGCCGATGTCAGAGAGTGCGTCCATGTTGTATACCCTTCCTTGGGCGGCCTGCGCCGTGGCACATCCACCCTGCAGAATCGGCCATGGTTGAACATGGCCGATTCAGTATTGAGTGTAAAAGCGGGGCGATTCCTGGGTCAGGATTCGCCCCTGGTCGAGTCACTGCGCGGTTACGCTTCGCAGAACGGAAACTCCGTGTTGGCCAGGTCGACGATCACGCTGGAGGCGTCCGAGATACCCGACCCTCTGCTGTTGGTCAGTTTGTAGGTCCCCACCATGTAGCCCTGGCAAATGCTGCGCAGGAAGTCTCTATTCACGATGAAGTCGTAATAACCCCGCGCAAACTCCTCAGGGGAAATCGTATGATCTTGCACCAGTGGTGGCACGGGCAGATCCGCCCCTGAATCAAAGTCGACACCTTTGAGTGTGAGTTCGACGTCGTCTCCTGCGGCCATGTTCGTCAATGCAACCTGGGTCCGTACGCGCACCGGTCTTTGTGCTGTTTCACGGTCAATGATGTCATCGGCGTTCTTGTCCGGATAGGTCGGGCCGGAGAAGGGTTGGCCATCGTTGGGTTTGCCCTGGCTGGACTCCACCGGAATCAGTTTCGGCAGCGGCGCTCCTTCTTCGCGTACCGGAGGTGTATAAGGCGGTTGCAGTTCGCGCGAGATACGGTAGTTCACCGGGATATTTCCCGTCGCCTGGAAATATCCAGGAGGTACGGCCAGGCGCAATGGTTGAGCATTGTCACCCGTGGCAACAGTATAAGGAGGAGCTACGTCCGTTCCACCCCAAGTGACGGTGATGATGTCGCCGGCAACGAAAGAAGGTTGAGGGGGAGTATCGTTGGTCCGGTTACTGACGATGGCGAATGCCGTCAGGCTGAAGGCCGCTTCGGAGATGCGGTCGATGTCTCCGGTGCCACTTTCAATCACGATTTGCTTCAGGTTCGTCTCGGGATCGGGTCCGCCCGGTACTCGAAGGTCGACATTAACCTCCAGCACAGGAGATGGATAAGGCAAACCTTCACGCGAGACCGTGTACGACACGGGAAGCCGTGGATTGGAACCGGCCGTCGCGACCACAGGAAACAGCAGCTTGATGGTGGTCACGGGGTCCTGAGTGAGGTCGGCGGTGGTCAACGAATACGGCGCCGATTTCTGCCCGCCCCAGTCGACCACGATAACGTCGGCCAGATGAGGATCACGATAGATCGGAATCTGCACATCCACCCCTGCCACCGCATCGCTATAGCTCACCACGCCGTCATTGAGAAAGGCCGGCACGATCGGTGCTTCGAGCTGGGAGGGAACGTCGAGAAGAATGACTCGAATCCTCGCCGCCGGAGAGTCGAAAGAAACGTTACCCGGCTCGTCGGTGATGTTATAGCCGAAGTTGATCACGCCATCGGCCAGGGTTTCGACGTCCGACCTCTTGAAGCGCAGCTTGACCTTGCGGGTATGCACTTCGTCGGCATCGACAAGTTCGGCGGATCCCGGCAGGCGCACAATCGGGTCCGTGCCTCGCTGTATCCATGGAACCAGCACATCGTTGAGTTCAATCCCGTCGTAGTCGGAAACAGTGGTGATGAACTCGTCGTTGATGAAGTTTGCGGCGGTGATCAAAGGAGGAAGCTGTTGTTCATCGTCACCCAACAGAATCGGCAGCAACTCACCACCGGGAGCGGTGCGATCAACGATGATCGTTGTGCCGGCAGTCGGCCAGGTTGCGTTTCCGCCCAGACGGGTGGTCACCCGATAGCTGACCACGTGAGTGCCTTCCTGCGCGGTGAGTGACGCCGGTAGCTGAACGGTCCATTTGAAGTTGGGGTCCATCACATCGGCGGCCGTGATTTCGTAAAACGGCGGCACTGTGGGCACCACGTTGGAAGCATCATTGCCATCCCAGGTGATCCGGATGCGGTACGTCGCCAGCATTGTCGGCCAGCGAGGAACCTCGACTCTGATGCCAGCATCGGCTTCGGCCACCGGGATTTTCTTGCTGGCGAACTGGCCGGCGACGGTTGGCGCGCTCAGAGCCGGATCTACGGCTTTCGGGGCGGGCGCACCGGCTGGGGTCACGGGCTGGGGCCGTGCCACGGCAACGGAGAGTTTGTCTCCATATTTGAGCCTGGTTTTCAGGGGAAGGGGGGAATTGTCCATCTTTCTCATCCTCGAGGTTGGAGTCATGTTCGATAACGCTGACGTGTCTGTGTTGGCTCTACGGGCCATTGCCCATAGAGCCGCTTCAATCCTGAGCATGGGAAGGGGAACATGACTTCGTTCCATCCATGGACATTCGCGTCAGGTTTCAATTTACCGCATTCGAAGGCTAGTTCAGGCATTTGGCGCCATTTAGATTGATTGGCAATTGAGACAATAGCGATGGGCTCTAACTACATTAGTTATAGCTATTCGAAGTAATCTCTATCGCGAATCAAACTAACTCGCCAAGCGTTAAGAGCTATGTTGGCATAGGAAGGCCGTGTTTAATGCGGTTTTGATCTGTGTTGCAAGGTGGCGCGGGGTTGCCCGCTGAACTTGCTGCTCGAATGAGTGCGTACAAATGGATGATGGTTGGCGGCATTGAGGGGTGAGCTTGCAATGTAGGAAGTCTCCTACGCCGTGCGCGGACACATCCTACAGATCTTACAGACAAGTTCATGTCTACTACCGCGCTTCTTGCCTCCCGATAACTGCCCGGTTCATGACTCGCGGCAGTCAAGGATCTTAATGTGAAAAAACAACTGGTCTTTCAGTCTTTCAACCATTCATTAGCGGCAGCGGTTGTATTTCTCGCAATGAATTCATACGCCCAAGCCGGTAATATAATCCCCGATCTGGAAGTCACCATCGGCCCCGACGATCCAGTCGAGACCTGGACGCTCAACAGTGGATCGATCCTCAACACCTTGCCGGGCACCAATACGCTGAACATTACCTCGTTCGACGGTGGGACGCTGAACATGCAGGGTTCGACCGTGACCGGGGGAGCGGGCGAGGGCATCACCTTGTTCGGCTCCACCGCCACACTCGTCGACACTAACGTGACCAGCACCGGCAGCTTCGGGCTGCTCATCAACCGCAACGCCCTGTTCGGCCCTCCTTCCAGCGCCAGTGTCACCGGCGGCAGCATCAGTGGCGCCGGCGCCGGGATCTTTGCGACGTTCGAAAGCTCGGTGGTGCTCAATGGAACGGTGGTCAACGGAGCTGCGTCTGGAACCCTCGACCCACTGGTCGATGGCACCGGGATTCTCCTGACAGGCGGGAATGCCACGGTGCTCGCTGGCAGTTCCGTGACGGGGGCGAACTACGGCGTGTACATGACACACGACAGCATCGGTGGCGTGGGGGAGGGTAACAACACCCTGCTGATCGATGGATCGACCGTGACGGGTACGGCCTCAAGCGCCTTGTTCCTGGGCTCGCTGGATGCCGGCACGCCGGTCAGCGCCAACATCATCATCGCCAATGGTGCGCAACTCAATGGCGGCAACGGCCTGGCGCTGGAGGTCGGCGCAGACAGCACCGCTCAGGTCACCGTAGACAGCAGCAGATTGAACGGCGGTATCCTGGTGCAGGACGGCTCCAGTGCCACGGTACTGCTGGACAACAACTCGAGCGCGACGGGTAACATTACCAACGTCGCGGACTTCACCCTGAACAACGGCTCCAGCCTTTCAGGCAACTTGACCCGCACCACCAACCTCACCGCAAGCAACAATTCCAGCGTCAGCGGCAACGTCAGTGATGTGGAGAACTTCAACCTGACCGGCAACTCGTCGGTCACCGGTAACCTGAGCAACGTCACCAACCTGAGCCTGGACAACTCCACCTGGACCACCAACGACGGCCAGGGCGTGACCAATCTCGCCATGAATGCCGGCACGGTCAAGCTGGGTTCGGGTGATGGCACCTTCGAAACCCTGAACCTCGGCACGCTGTCGGGTAATGGCCGGTTCATCATGGACACCAACCTTGGCGCACAGCAGGGTGACCTGGTGAGCGTCTCCGGCCAAGCCAGCGGCAGCTATGACTTGCTGATCCGCAACACCGGCGTGGACCCGGTCAAGGGCGGCCCGGATCAACAGGTGGTGCACACCGGTACAGGCAGCACCGCAGGTTTTGCGGTGGTCGGCGGGCAGGTGGATTTCGGGACCTTCGCCTATGACCTGGAGCAGCGCGGCACCGACTGGTTCCTGGTGCAGAAATTCGATGACGACGGCAACCCGATCGTGACCCCCGGCACCGAGTCGGTCATCAGCCTGTTCAGCGCCGCGCCGACCGTCTGGTATGGCGAACTGAGCACCCTGCGCAGCCGCATGGGCGAATTGCGCTACGGCCAGAGCCAGGGCGGCGCCTGGACCCGCGCCTACGGCAACAAGTACAACATGTCCGCAGCTGGCGGCACCGCTTACCAGCAGAATCAGCACGGTATCTCCTTCGGTGCCGACGCACCGTTGCCGGTGTCCGACGGCCAGTGGCTGGTGGGTGTGCTGGCCGGTTACAGCCGCTCTGACCTGGACATCGCCGCAGGCACCTCCGGCCACGTCGACAGCTACTACCTGGGTGCCTACACCACCTGGCTGTCCGACAGCGGCTACTACATCGACGCCGTGATCAAGGCCAACCGCTTCAAGAACACCTCGGACGTGCGCATGAGCGATGGCGCCAAGACCGGTGGCGACTACAACACCAACGGCATCGGTGCCTCGGTCGAAGCAGGCAAGCACATCAAGCTGCAGGACGACTGGTTCGTCGAGCCCTACGCGCAACTCTCAAGCCTCTGGGTACAGGGCGCCGACTACTCGCTGGACAACGGCATGCGTGCCGACAGCAACAAGGCCGACTCTTTCCTGGGCAAGGTCGGCACCACCGTGGGCCGCAACTTCCCGCTGGACAAGGGCGGCTACGTGCAACCCTACGTGAAGGTGGCGCTGGCCCATGAATTCGCCAACAGCAACCGGGTCAAGGTCAACGACAACACTTTCAGCAACGATCTGTCCGGCAGCCGTGGCGAGCTGGGTGCAGGTATTGCTGCGCAACTGACCGACGTGCTGCAGTTGCATGCCGATGTCGATTACAGCAATGGCAAGAATATCGAGCAGCCTTGGGGCGTGAACGTGGGGGTTCGCTACAGCTGGTAACGAAGAGGCAATCATTTGCGGTAATGAAAGGGGCCGTGACAGGCCCCTTTCTTGTGTCTGGCGTTCGCTGCCGGGTGCCTGATCGACCCCATGGGTGGTCATATTCGCTCACAGCTGGCCGGCCTTCGGGTGCCTACATTGGTCTATGCTGCGCTGCGGCATGAAAGGTGCTTGCCATTATCGGCGGAACCTATGATCTGCAATCGAATCCATGACTGCATTCACCGCACCACTACTCGCAGGCTGAGGATTGCCGTATAACGAGCAACAATCGCGTGTCTGGCCACGAAGGACCCACAATAAAAGCTGATGAAGACTCCAAAACGCATTGAACCGCTGATCGAAGACGGTCTGGTAGACGAGGTGCTGCGCCCGCTCATGAGCGGTAAAGAGGCAGCTGTTTATGTGGTGCGCTGCGGCAAAGAGTTGCGCTGCGCGAAGGTTTACAAGGAGGCGAACAAACGCAGTTTTCGTCAGGCGGCCGAGTATCAGGAAGGCCGCAAGGTGCGCAACAGTCGCGATGCCCGCGCCATGGCCAAGGGCTCCAAATTCGGGCGCAAGGAAGCCGAGGATGCGTGGCAGAACGCCGAAGTTGCAGCCCTGTTCCGCCTGGCGAACGCGGGGGTGCGTGTTCCCAAGCCGTATGACTTCCTCGAAGGCGTGCTGCTCATGGAAATGGTGTCCGACGGCTACGGCGATGCGGCGCCGCGCCTCAATGACGTGACCCTGGAACCCGATCAGGCGCGCGAGTACCACGCCTTCCTGATCCAGCAAATCGTGTTGATGCTGTGTGCCGGACTGGTGCACGGTGACCTTTCCGAGTTCAACGTGCTGCTCTCGCCCGAAGGTCCGGTCATCATCGACCTGCCGCAGGCGGTGGACGCCGCAGGCAACAACCACGCCTTCAGCATGCTGGAGCGCGACGTTGGCAACATGGCCGCTTACTTCGGCCACTTTGCGCCGGAATTGAAAAAAACCCGCTATGCCAGGGAGATGTGGTCCCACTACGAAGCCGGCACGCTCTCGCCGGCCACGGTGCTGACCGGCGAGTTCGCTGACCCCGACGACGTCGCCGACGTGAACAGCGTGCTGCGCGAGATCGAGGCGGCGCAACGGGATGAAGCCCGCAGGCAGGCAGCGCGAGCGGCAGAAGATGCCCCGCGTGACAAGACCGAGGAACCGCCTCCGCCGTGGATGCAGTGATCGAGCAGTGAATGAAGCGCCGGGGATCCATGCCCCGGCGTTTTTTTTACCCGCTTCGCCGCTTCCGGCTTGCCGGCGATTGCAATCGCGAAGGCGCTGAGCGTTAAAGATTATTGACCCTCAGAATCTGTGAGTAGAAGATCTGGGTGTTGTCGAACCTTTTCAAGCTGTAGTTGAACAGCACGGGCTTACCCCGGTTCTGAGCGCGCCATGTTTCGTTGATGGCAAAGTTGATGTAGTCGCCATGGAATTCCCGTACCGCGCTTTCAACGGTGGTCAGCCCGATGAACCGCACTTGTGCGGAGTAATAGTTCTGAGCGAACTGCACGCGGATGTTGTTATTGTTCGGCGAGTTGATGGTGGGCGCATCGATGGCGCCGACATGTCCAAACACCGAAAGGGACATGGATTGTGATGTGGAAGGGCCGGCCGGTGCCCTCACCACGGTGTAGGTCATGGTCGCGTTGACCCCAATGCAGTCGATGATCTCGTACATGGAGATCTTGAACACCAAGGGCCTCGGAGGATTGGCCACAGGCTGGACTTCAGATTGCACCGTCACCCTTCGGCCCACCCACGTCAGGCGCACCGTGTCCCCTGGGTTCATCCCGTAATCGGGAATTTCGACGAAGCCGTCACCTTCCTGGGCATAGTAATTGATTTCTTCACGGTTCTGGCCCACGCCTGTTGCGCCCCGGAAATGCGGCGCCCTGAGATCCATCTGACTCGTTCCGACACTGATCACCCAGTTGTTGGACATCTGACCGTCGGCATGGGCCGTAAAGGTATGAGCGCCCGGGGCCAAGGTGGAGGTCAGGAAACTCCAGGAACCGTCAGCCTGGATGCGTACGTTGTTGGCGAGCACGATGTTGTTGTCACGAATTTCCACCGTGGTCGCGCGCAGGGAATTGTCGCTCATGGGAATTCCTTTTCATGTTGTCCAATGATGGGGAGCGTCGTTATTCACCTTGTAAAGTGAAGCGGGTTTTTCCGGGCGAAGTTATATTGATTCGCGATCAAGGTGTGTCGGCATATCGCGAGGATCGGTTGCGAACGTCGATGCCTGGTTTAAACGTCACGCACAACACCCGCCCGACTCCAGATCCTTCAATATCGGACAATCCGGCCGGTCATCTCCATGGCAATGCTGCACCAGGTCCTGCAAGGTATCGCGCAGCCCTGTCAGCTCGGCGATCTTGCGGTTGAGTTCTTCGATATGCTGTCCGGCCAGGGCCTTTACATCGGCGCTGGCGCGGCCTCTGTCTTGCCAGAGTGTGAGCAGCTTGCCGACTTCTTCCAGTGAAAACCCCATGTCCCGCGAGCGCTTGATGAAGGCCAGGGTGTGCAGGTCGTCCTTGCCGTACAGCCGGTAGCCGCTGTCGGTGCGATGGGCGGCCTGCAGCAGGCCGATGGATTCGTAGTAGCGGATCATCTTGGCGCTCAGGCCACTGGTTTTTGCGGCTTGGCCGATGTTCATTGTGGGTCTCCGTGATTTTGCGTTTGCCCGTCTGGTTTCCAGGTTTTCAGCAACAGTGCATTGCTCACCACGCTGACGCTGGATAACGCCATGGCTGCGCCTGCAAGCACCGGGTTGAGCAGGCCGAAGGCGGCCAGCGGGATGCCGATCAGGTTGTAGACGAAGGCCCAGAACAGGTTCTGGCGGATCTTGGCGTAGGTCCTGCGGCTGATGTCCAGGGCGGCGGGGATCAGGCGCGGGTCGCCGCGCATCAGGGTGATGCCTGCAGCGTGCATGGCCACGTCGGTACCGCCGCCCATGGCGATGCCCACGTCGGCGGCGGCCAGGGCCGGGGCGTCGTTGATGCCATCGCCGACCATGGCCACGACGCCGGTTTTCTTCAATGCAACCACAGTGGCGGCCTTGTCCCCGGGCAGGACTTCGGCGTGCACGTCATCGATGCCCAGCGCCTCGGCGACCACTCTGGCGCTGCCGCGATTGTCGCCGGTCAGCAAGTGGCTGCTGATGTGCCGTTGCTTGAGTTGCACGATGGCCTGCGCGGCGCCGGGCTTGAGGGTATCGCCAAAGGCGAACAGGCCGAGCACGTGGGGCTGCGGAGCGGTTTCGATCAGCCAGGAGAGCGTACGGCCTTCGGCTTCCCAATCGCTTGCGGTGCCTGCGAGGGCATCGGCAGCCAGGCCGCTTTCGTCCAGCAGGCGTTTGTTGCCCAGCGCCAGTTCGCGCCCATGCAACGTGCCGGCGATACCGCGCCCGGCGAGGGAGCGGCTGTTGCTGACGTCTTCGGGCTTGAGGTTGCGTTCAGCGCAGAGGTCCAGAACGGCCTTGGCCAGTGGGTGTTCGCTGCCCCGTTGCAGCGCTCCGGCCATCAGCAGCAATGTGTTCTCATCGGCATCGATGGCGGTCATGTGGGCGATGCGTGGTGTGCCGCTGGTCAATGTGCCGGTCTTGTCGAAGACCACTGCGCTCACCTGATGGGCACGCTCCAGCGCTTCGGCGTCCTTGATCAGGATGCCATGGCGCGCCGCGACGCCGGTTCCGGCCATGATCGCGGTCGGCGTGGCCAGCCCCAGTGCGCAAGGGCAGGCGATGACCAGCACGGCCACGGCGTTGATGATGGCAGTTTCCAGTGGCACTCCGGCCAACAACCAGCCGCCCAGCGTGGCTAGGGCAAGCAGCAGGACCACCGGCACGAACACCTGGCTGACTTTTTCCACCAGCTTCTGGATCGGGGCCTTGGCCGATTGCGCATCTTCGACCAGGCGAATGATCCGCGCCAGCACGGTTTCGCCGCCCAGGGCTTCAGTGCGCACCAGCAGACGACCTTCGCCGTTGATCGCACCGCCCGTGACCTTGTCGCCCGGCTGCTTGGGCACCGGCAGGCTCTCGCCGCTGATGAGCGCTTCGTCGGCGTGGCTCTGGCCGTCGATCACGACGCCGTCCACCGGGAAGCGTTCGCCGGGTTTGACCAGCACCTGATCGCCCAGCTTCAGCGCGCTGATCGCTACCTCTTGCTCCTGACCGTCGACCACCTGAATCGCCCGTTCCGGCCGCAAGGCTTCGAGGGCGCGGATGGCGCTGGCGGTCTGGCGCTTGGCGCTGCTTTCCAGGTATTTGCCCAGCAATACCAAAGTGATGACCACCGCCGAGGCTTCGAAATACAGGTGGGGCATGTCGTGATGGGCGCTGGCCAGCCACTGATAGACGCTCAGGCCATAACCGGCACTGGTGCCCAGCGCCACCAGCAAATCCATGTTGCCCGCGCCCGCACGCACGGCCTTGTAAGCGGCGACATAGAAGCGCGCGCCGAGGAAAAATTGCACCGGGGTTGCCAAGGCGAACTGGACCCAGGCGGGCAGCATCCACTCGATACCGAAGGGTTGCAACAGCATCGGCAGGACCAGCGGCAAGGCCAGGACGATCGCCAGCAGCAGATGCCAGCGCTCGCTGTCGTGGCGCTTGAGCTGATCGGCCTGCTGCGCGGCACGGTCCTGCTCCAGGGTTGCGCCGTAACCGGCCTTGTCCACCGCCGCGATCAGGCTGGCGGGGTCGATACGCTCCTGCACTTCGACGTGGGCGCGTTCGTTGGCAAGGTTCACTGTCGCAACCGTTACGCCGGGCACCTTGCGCAACGCACGCTCGACACGGCCTGCGCAACTGGCGCAGGTCATGCCGGTGATGGGCAGATCAAACGTCTGAGGACTGGGCATCGCGGACACTCCTTGAAGGCTATTGCCAGCAAGGATCAACCTTGCCACGTTGGCAAGGTCAAGTCCCGTTTTTCAGCGCATCAACGCACTTCGATCTGGTCCAGCGACTGCTCGGCAATGGTTCGCGCCATGTCGATCAGATGCACTACGGAAAACGCCAGATCGCGCTTGCTGCCGCTCTGAGCGTCGGCGCTTTCGTAGGCGGTAGCCTTGGCGCAGCGTAACAGCCCGGAGATCTGGGCGAGGGAGTCTTCAAGTGTGGGGTTGGGTGGGTCGGGGGTGATTTTTAGCATTTTTCATCCTGAGGTCTGGGACCACCGGCATCTTCGCTGCTAAACAAATGAAGGGTGGCGGCTTTGACAACGGGTTAGCAGACCGGGACCTCAGAACCCGGCGCACCCGAAGGTGCCCCGCGCAAAGCCACCATAGGATGGAGTGCGTTGATCTGAGTTGATTCAGGCTGCTAAACCCGATCGCTGATTCCCAGCGACGGCCGCAGATTAGCACTCAGATCGCGCTGCACAAGCGCCTGAGAGTTTCTAGGAAATGTCCTGCATAAGAAAGGGAGAAGCCTGTCAGAAAGGGGCTACAAACCGTCAGATGTGTTGCAGGAAATGGCGATTCCGAACGCCAGCGCAATCTCACCACACCCCCGTAGCAGCACGGCTTGCCGGCGGGGGCGATCTCAAGGGCGCCGTCGTCCGAATGCGGCCCAGACCAAGCGCGCTCCTACAGGAGTGAGGTAACCCGCCCGTAGCAGTCCGGCTTGCCGGCGTCGGCGATTTCGAAGACGCTGACGCCGGCAAGCCGGACTGCTACGGGACGGTGGTGTGCTTTAGATTTTGATCTTGCTCTTGATCTTTGTGCGCGATGGCACAGGCGCCGCCGAATGCGACGTTAAGGCGCCAGGCCGAGCGCAGGCGTTGTGTAGGGGGATGAGCGGCATGGATGCCGCGAAAGCCGTGCGGGCCAGGGACGGCCCATCACGGCGTGCCCCCGGAACGGCGCCGGAGTCGAGGGAAGTCCGAAGGACCCCAGCCTGTCGCCAAGACCTTTTGGTTACTTTTGGGGCGAATGCCAAAAGTGACCCGCCGTAAGGGCGGAAGGCTGATTCCGGGTCAAAATCATAAACGGATATGCTCACAAACCGCCGAACCACAGGGCGCAGCCTCACCCATCAATAATTCAACTCAGCCCGCTTGAGATACATCCCATTAGGCCCCGACGCGATCCGATACTTCAACACGTCCCCCGCATTAATATGCAGCCGCGTATTGTTCTGCGCCTCGATCCCCGGCAAACACCCCGGCGCCTGCCCCGGCAACACCCGCAGGCGCACCGACAGATCCCCCGCCGGCAGATTGAACGAACGCGACTCCTCCTGAAACAGCCGGCCTACCAACTGATCCTGCATGTAAATGCCAATCTCACAGGACGTCGCCACTTCCAGCCGCTCGCGAGAAATGATGAGCACCCCATAATCCTGATCGGCCTGTGCCCAGGATGCGCAGGCCACCAGACCGATAAAACCTGCAATGCGAAAGGCTGACCAGCCCATGGCCGATGTCTCCTGATGTACGTTGATGAAACACTTTGGCTCAGCTTTCCATGGAATACCAGCCCGGCAGAAACGCCACAAACTTGACCTTGCCATGGTGGGAAGGTGGAAGATCACGACATCTGGTCACATTTCTTCCAGCGAGGAGTCATCCGATGCAAACATTCAACGTTCAAGGCATGACCTGCGGCCACTGCGTTCGCGCGGTGACCAATGCAATCAAGGGCGAAGATCCGGCCGCCGAGGTGCAGGTTGACCTGCCCAAAGGCGAAGTGGCCGTGCAAAGCCGGTTGGCGGCGGAACAAGTGATCGGGTTGATCGAAGAAGAGGGTTACAGCGTCCAGATTGCGTGACCATCACACGAAGGGTCTGCAACCGATCTCCTGTAGGAGTGAGCTTGCTCGCGATAGCGTCGTGTCAGTGACAGATTGGTTGGCTGACCCACCGCCGTCGCGGGCAAGCGCGGTCCTACAGGTTTTGTGTTTGCCCGCGATACGGGAACGATCTGGTCAATAGTGATACCACTTCAACTCAAGCATCACCTCGTTCACCGGGGAACTCATCTGGCTGAAATCCCGTTGCGCACTGAGGCGCACGCCCAGGTTGCGCGACAATTCCCACTGCTGATTCAGACTGATCGTGCGACGCACCTCGCCGTTGGTGAAGTAGTCGCCCTTGGTTTCCAGGCTAAAATTGCCCAGTGGATTGCGCCACAGCACGCCGGTGTTGAAGCCCGCTGCCGGTGAGACGAGGGCCGAGAAGTCATTGTTGTGCTCCAGCCGCACCGTGCCCAGCGCAAAGCCCAATACGTCGTCGCCCAGTTTCCAGGTGCCGCCCGCGCCGCCGTTGACGTGGCTGACCAGATTTTCGTCGCCGTGCTTGCCCAGCACTCGCTCAAGGCCGCCAGCCACTTGCCATGACCAGGGCTTGAGCAACTCATTGCGCGGGGTCAGCGAGCGAATGGTTGCCAGGTCCAGCCGCTGCACTTGCCAGTGGCTGTCTTCGTACTGGCGCAGCTTGAGCTGCAGGATCTCGATCTGCGCGCCCAGGGGGAAGCCATAGGCGTTGTCGTTCAGGTCGTGATAGGCCATGCGCAGGCCATATTCGGCAAAGGCCTTGTCATCACGGGTGCCCACGCCCAGTTGCCAGGTGCGCGACTCATGGCCGTCTTCAGGCAGGCCGGGTCGCTCGATTTCAAGGGCCGGCGGCGGGTTGGTGCTGATGGCGCGCAGCAGGTCATAACTGCGCTGCGAGCGGGCAGGGTCACGTTCCTCGCCATTGGCGCGGTAACGCTCAAGGCGGTAGGCCGCGTCCTGAATCAACGCCCGGCGCTCCTTGGGCAGAGCAAGGTAATCATGGCTTTGCATCTGCTTCTGATCGGCGCTGACTTTCAGCACCTGCTGCTTTTCATCGTGGCTCAGGGGCTCGGCGCGGCTGAGCAACTCGCGCTCCTTGGAGGGCCGATAGTCGATCTTCTCCACCAGCCCGGCCTCCTTGACCGCGCGCACGGTGTCGGTGGGGATGGCGGTCAGGCGGAACTGCGGCGTGAGATCAAGGCTGGGGCGCGCCACTTGCAGCAGTTCCAGCAGGCGGTAGGAGCAGTTTTCGTCGAAGAAGAAATAGCCGAAGCGGATCTGCTTGAGTTCCCACACGTGCTCGACCATGCGCCGGGTTTCTTCCGGGGTCAGGTTCAGGCGGTACTCCCACAAGTCGCGGTTTTCCAGGCTGCTGTATTCGGAAAGTTTCTCCTGGTAGGGCACCAGCGCGAACAGGCCGGGGTAGCCGCCCATCAAGCCTTTCCAGGCATAGAGGATGCTGTTGTCGGAGCCTTCGATGTAGGCGCCGAAGTTGATCGCATAGCTGAGCAGGGCGGTCTTGTTGGCCTGCACGTCAGCCTGGTCGATGCGTAGCAGGGTGTGGCCGAACATCGATGAGGGGCTGTTGAGGTAGGCCGCAGGGAAGATCATCACCGTACTGTCCGGCGCTACGTCAGAAAACCACTTGTTGAACTCCTTGCAATCGACGGCAGGCAGGTCGGTCAGTTTCAGCTCGTCGCGCAGGTAACGGGTGCGGGAAGGGTAAACGCACTGCGGATGTGCATCTTCCTGCCCTGCAACGACCGGGCGGTAGATCGCCTCGAGGGTTGCGGCCAGTTCGGCCTTCGGGTCATGGGCGCCGTTTTTGGCGAGGAAGAATTTGGCATCGTCCACATAGCTGCGCCAGCCACCGAGCTTGCCGGCTTCGTAATGTCCGATGGCAATCCAGAATCTGGAGGAGGCCAGTTGCTGCAAACGATCTTGGTCGACTTGCGGTGCGGCAGACAGCGGGGCACAGACACAGAGCGCCAGCCAGGCGAGGCGTTTGAGCATAGATTGGCAACTAGTCAGATGGGATCGGAAGCAGTGAATGCCTGCCCTCTCGAAAGAGGGCAGGTTTGCGCGACTTTAGGCCTGGGTTGCGTATTTGGCCAGAGCCGGGTCGTTCTTCAGCACGTCGAGGGTGTTGGTGTGCACGTCCTCGGCAGTGGCATCAGCCTTGTTGAAGATCTGTTGGTAGTGGTCATGAGTGACTGCGGCGAAACGGGCACGATCCTGCGGTGCCACGCCGAGCACGACCGCGTAGGTGGTGAGCGCCTCGCCCTGGCCCATGGCCATGTCTTTGGAGAGTTCGTCCATCATGCCGTTCATGGCCAGCCACGACTTGCCGCCGTAGGTCAGGGCCGCGTTGGTGGAGCAGCCGTTGGTGCCTGAGGTCATGCCGAAAGTGGCGTTACCGGAGGTGCCGTTGGTGGTGGAAGCGAGGAAGTGTGCCGGGGTGCCGCGCTGCCCTTCGAACAGCATGTTGCCCCAACCGCAGTCTGGACCGCCGGGAGCTTGAGCCATGGCGTTTATGGACACAGCGGCGAAGAGAGTACCAAGAAGAATCCGTTTCATAGCTTTAGTCTCTGTTGTTTCAACCAAGGGTCGGATTCCTGGCCGAAAACAGGGCCAGGGAGGGCCGGTTTATTGATTTGTTACCGGCCGCGCAGGTTGGAGTTTAGGCAGGATCTGAACGTTCCGTGATTTATTGCGTTTTGTTGTATGCAGGCCGCGTCTTAAAAGGCTGTGGGAATGTTCATCAAGCTAAAACATATTCAGGTGTTTCCTTCCTTGCCAGTCTGGTGCGCCGAGCGCCAGAATGCCCCCATCTGCCCCGCCTGATGTAAGGATGTCCGATGCCCGATTCTGTAGCTGCCAGCCTGCGACTTGCGCCTGAGGCGCTGACCCGTCCCTTCTCCGCTGAACAGTTCAGCTTCACGACAACCAACGATCTGGAACCCTTTCGCGGCGTGCTCGGTCAGGAACGAGCGGTCGAGGCCCTGCAATTCGGGGTGGCGATGCCGCGCCCCGGCTACAACGTGTTCGTCATGGGCGAGCCTGGCACCGGTCGCTTCTCGTTCGTCAAACGCTACCTCAAGGCCGAGGGCAAGCGCATGCAGACCCCGTCGGACTGGGTCTACGTCAACAACTTCGACGAGCCCCGCGAGCCACGCGCCGTGGAGCTGCCACCGGGCAGTGCCAGCTCGTTCATGTCCGACATCAACGGGCTGGTCGACAACCTCTTGTCGACTTTTCCTGCCGTGTTCGAGCATCCGTCCTACCAGCAGAAAAAAAGCGCCATCGACCGCGCGTTCAATCAACGCTATGACCGCGCCCTGGATGTGATCGAGCGCCTGGCGCTGGAAAAAGACATCGCCCTGTACCGCGACAGCAGCAACATCGCCTTCACCCCGATGCTCGAAGGCAAGGCGCTGGACGAGGCCGAGTTTTCGCAGTTGCCGGAAGCCGAGCGCGAACGTTTTCACACCGATATCTCGGCGCTCGAAGAACGCCTGAACGAGGAACTCGCGAGCCTGCCGCAATGGAAGCGCGAGTCCAATAACCAGATGCGTCAGCTCAACGAAGAGACCATCATCCTGGCCCTGCAGCCGCTGCTGGCGCCGCTGTCGGAGCAGTACGCCGAGAACGCGGCAGTGTGCGCCTACTTGCAGGCGATGCAGGTCAACCTGCTGAAAACCGTCGTCGAGCAACTGGTCGACGACAGCAAGACCGACGCCCAGGCGCGCAAGCTGCTCGAAGAGCAATACTGCCCAAGCCTGGTGGTGGGTCACTCGGCCAGCGGCGGGGCGCCGGTGGTGTTCGAACCGCACCCGACCTACGACAACCTGTTCGGCCGTATCGAATACAGCACCGACCAGGGCGCGCTGTACACCACCTATCGCCAGCTGCGCCCCGGTGCGTTTCATCGGGCCAACGGCGGCTTCCTGATTCTGGAAGCCGAGAAGATGCTCAGCGAGCCGTTCGTGTGGGACGCCCTCAAGCGCTCGCTGCAATCGCGCAAGCTGAAAATGGAATCGCCGCTGGGCGAGCTGGGCCGCATTGCCACCGTAACCCTGACCCCGCAGACCATCCCGCTGCAGGTCAAGGTCATCATCATTGGCGCGCGGTCGCTGTACTACACGCTGCAGGACCTGGATCCGGACTTCCAGGAGATGTTCCGGGTGCTGGTGGACTTCGACGAAGACATCCCGATGGTCGACGAGAGCCTGGAGCAGTTCGCCCAGTTGCTCAAGACGCGCACCTCCGAAGAAGGCATGGCGCCGCTGACCGCCGATGCGGTGGCGCGCCTTGCGACCTACAGCGCACGATTGGCCGAGCATCAGGGGCGGTTGTCGGCGCGCATCGGTGACCTGTTCCAGTTGGTCAGCGAGGCGGATTTCATTCGCAGCCTGGCTAACGATGAGCGCACGGACGCCGGTCACATCGAGCGCGCGCTCAAGGCCAAGGCCACGCGCACCGGTCGGGTGTCGGCGCGGATTCTGGACGACATGCTCGCCGGCATCATCCTCATCGACACCGCAGGCGCTGCTGTCGGCAAGTGCAACGGCCTGACAGTGCTGGAAGTCGGCGACTCGGCGTTCGGTGTGCCGGCGCGGATTTCCGCCACGGTCTATCCGGGCGGCAGCGGCATCGTCGACATCGAGCGTGAGGTCAACCTCGGCCAGCCGATTCACTCCAAGGGTGTGATGATCCTTACCGGCTACCTGGGCAGCCGTTACGCGCAGGAATTTCCGTTGGCGATTTCCGCGAGCATCGCGCTGGAGCAGTCCTACGGTTACGTGGACGGTGACAGCGCCTCGCTTGGCGAGGTGTGCACGCTGATCTCGGCCCTGTCGAAAACGCCGCTCAAGCAGTGTTTCGCCATCACCGGCTCCATCAACCAGTTTGGTGAAGTGCAGGCGGTGGGCGGGGTCAACGAGAAGATCGAAGGCTTCTTCAGGCTCTGCGAAGCCCGAGGCCTGACCGGCGATCAGGGCGCGATCATCCCGCAGGCCAACGTGGCAACCCTGATGCTCGACGAGCGCGTGCTGCAAGCGGTGCGTGCCGGGCAGTTCCACGTGTACGCCGTGCGTCAGGTGGACGAAGCCCTCAGCCTGCTGGTGGGCGAAGCGGTTGGCGAGGTGGACGAGGAAGGCCAGTTCCCGGAAAACTCGGTCAACGGGCGGGTGGTGGATCGCCTGCGCGACATCGCTGAAATGCTCAGTGACGAGGACCTCAAAGAGCTCGAAAAAGAGGCGCCACAATTACAGCCCGAACTGAAAAGTTGAGTGTTTGACGTCAACTAAACAGGGCGCCTGATGGCCAAATGACCATTCGGCGCCCTTTTTTGTTTTCACTCTTTTCCTTGAGGGTATTTGTTCGTTATTGTCGCGTTACAGCAGTTGTCAAAAGGACTGACGCGTTTCCTGGCCTGTTCAAGGAAATGAATACTGCAATCAATGAGGAGCTCGCCATGCCGCGCAGCCTCTGTCTTACTCGCCAATGCCTGGGTCTGGTGACCCGTATCGAATGTGTGATTCGCCCTCTGTCTGGTGACAACGGTATGTGGACACTGTTGTTTGCCGCCGGGATGTCCGGGGAGCAGCCTTCCGCGTTAAAAGCCCAAGGCCCGTTTCACGGTCCGGTCGCTGCCGAGTCGGTGCTTGACGCGATTGCAGAAAGCCTTGCGCTGCATGGCTATCAGACCGCAGAAGAGATACCGATCTGGAGCCTGCACCTGCAAGGCGAGCTGCGACGGATCAACGGCTCGACTCACAACCAGCGAACCTCTCCCGCCCACTGACAACTTGCCTCGACGAAGGCCACGTCTGTTATTCCTGCACGGCAGGGCTGTAGCGTGGAATTCGTCGAGTACTGCATCAGCCTTCCTCTCAAGTTAATTGTTTCAAGTCTTGTCGCGAGCGCTTGTGTGTCACGGCCTTCGCCCTATACTCGCGGGCTTTCAATCAACTGTGAGTTTCAATGGAACGTTTTATCGAAAATGCCATGTACGCATCGCGCTGGTTGCTGGCGCCGATTTACATTGGTTTGTCGCTGGGCCTGCTGGCGCTGGCGCTGAAGTTCTTTCAGGAAATCTTCCACGTCATCCCCAACGTTTTTTCGCTGGCCGAATCGGACCTGATCCTGGTACTGCTGTCGCTGATCGACATGGCGCTGGTGGGCGGCCTGCTGGTGATGGTGATGATCTCCGGCTACGAAAACTTCGTCTCGGAACTGAACATCGACGAGGGTAAAGAGAAGCTCAGTTGGCTGGGCAAGATGGACTCTTCGTCGTTGAAGATGAAGGTCGCGGCGTCCATCGTTGCGATTTCGTCGATCCACCTGCTGCGGGTGTTCATGGACGCCAAGAACATCGAGCCGCAATACCTGATGTGGTACGTGATCATTCACATGACTTTCGTCGTATCGGCGTTTGCGATGGGTTATCTGGACAAGCTGACCAAGCATTGATCCAGCTTGCCCCCTGTAGGAGCGCGCTTGCCCGCGACGGCGGTGTGTCAGCCACATTGATGTTGGCCTACCCCCGTCCCGTAGCAGCACGGCTTGCCGGCGGGAGCGGTGGATCAGTGACAGATGCGTGTCTGACACGACGCCCCCGCCGGCAAGCCGTGCTGCTACGGTCGGTGTTGCCAACCAAATAGACCAGCGGCACCGCCGGCCCCTTGATCTGCGGCCAGACTGGGCGAAACTTGTAGTTCGCTCACAGAAGTCCGAGATCGACGAGGGTCCTCTCATGAATCTACAGGAACTCACCGCCCACGCCAGCGCAGGGCATATCGACGAGCTGAATCTGATCTCCATGGAAGGCGGCATTTATCTGCTCGAAGCGCGGATGCACGGCGCGGCGCACCCCTTGAACGATGCCCACGGCAAGACCTTGCACTTGCGCTCGGTCGAGCACGCCCGGGATGTGCTGCACGCGATCACCCCGATGCCGTTCAATCTGGTTCACGCCGTGGTGCACGACGAGATGTGCGGCATCCGTGATGACGAAGAACAGACCGTGCGGGTGCCGATGTCGATTCGTTCGGCCTGGTAGTCATTACCTCGGTTTTCAGCTTGTGCTAGGCTGCTCGGCCTTTTAGTTCAGGGTGCCTGCGGGTGCCCTTCAACGGAGCAGCACCATGTCCGAAGTCAATCTGTCCACCGACGAAACCCGCGTCAGCTACGGCATTGGTCGTCAGCTGGGCGACCAACTGCGCGACAACCCGCCACCGGGTGTCAGCCTGGATGCCATCCTCGCCGGCCTGACCGATGCGTTCGGTGGTGTCCCGAGCCGCGTCAGCCAGGAAGAAATGGCTGCAAGCTTCAAAGTCATTCGTGAAATCATGCAGGCAGAAGCTGCCGCCAAGGCCGAAGCCGCTGCCGGTGCTGGCAAAGAGTACCTGGCTGAAAACGCCAAGCGCGAAGGCGTGACTACTCTGGCCTCGGGCCTGCAGTACGAAGTGATCACTTCCGGCGAAGGCGCTCAGCCAAGCCGCGAAAGCAACGTGCGCACCCACTACCACGGCATGCTGATCGACGGCACCGTGTTCGACAGCTCCTACGATCGTGGCGAGCCTGCCGAATTCCCGGTCGGCGGCGTGATCGCCGGCTGGACCGAAGCCCTGCAACTGATGAAAGCCGGCAGCAAATGGCGCCTGCACGTTCCTAGCGAACTGGCCTACGGCGCACAAGGCGTTGGCAGCATCCCGCCGCACAGCGTGCTGGTGTTCGACGTAGAGCTGCTCGACGTACTGTAAGCAGCTTTAAGCGGCAAGTTGCAAGCTGCAAGTCAAAGCGGCTCTTTGCTGACTGGCGCTAAGCGTTCAGTCAGTGACGAACAGCTTGAGGCTTGAAGCTTGCAACTTGTAGCTGCTCTACGCAGGCCGGGCGCAATGCTCGGGCATAGCAGAACAGAAACAGGCTGCGCACCATCTCCTTTTGCACACCCGGCTCCGATGAGCTGAGGCTGTGGACGTCCAGGTCACCCTGGTCGCGCAATTCATCCAGAGCGTCTTCTTCCAGCACGGCACAGACCTCACCGGTTTCACGGTGCAGGATGCGCAGGTAAGGGTGTGGGCGATCCAGCCACGCATCGATCAGGTAAGTCATGTTCGTTCTCCTTGAAAGGCTTTCAATGAGAATAATTCTTATCTGAAGAATAGCAAGGATCTATTTGAGATTAATTCGCATTTTGATGCAGCGTTGACGCGGTCCCGTAGCAGCACGGCTTGCCGGCGGGGGCGGTGTGTCAGACACACATTTGTCACTGATCCACCGCTCCCGCCGGCAAGCCGTGC